>JAGVWE010000002.1 GCA_018304425.1 Candidatus Iainarchaeum sp.
TTGACATCCTCCCCACCCTAAAGGGTGGGGATTCCCTTTGTGTGGGAGAAGTCGGCGAGTGTGCGTTGGAACGCATCGCCTTGGTTGCGGACGTAGGCGCGCATGTGGTTGAGGCCGACGTCGCCGACGGTGCGGTAGAACTTGCCGGGCGTCCACAGGTGGCCTTTGCGGTACATTAACCGCAGGTTGGGATTCAACCGGAAGTACTCGTAACTGCTGCGCCCCTTCAACAGTTGTGCCGCCCGCGCCAACGACATGGCGGGCGGCACCTCGACGACCACGTGCACGTGGTCGGGTTGCACCGCCAACTCCAACACATGCATGCCGTGCGCAGCCGCGACGTTCAACAGGATGCCCTCCATGTCCCGCTTGTTCCGCTCCTTGCGGAACACGTTCCGCCGGTACTTGGGAATCCACTCAATGTGGTACGCCCACTGGCCCTTGGCATGGGCGACACTATTTAAAACCTGCGCCGCTTTCATAGTGTAACACTCTCCTGTCCTGGCGCGGTCGCTACCGCGCCGGACAGTTGCACTTAAAACCCAGAACAACAGAAATAGACTACGCGGGGCTCGCTCTCATCCCCGCGTTAAAACGCGGGGGTTTCCCGCTCGCCACGGCTAATCCAAAGCGGGGCATCCGGATTGTGCGTGTGTGGGTGCGTGTTTGCCCAATCCCTAAGGTAGCCCGTGACCTGGTTTAGCTTGACCTTGCGGCTCCCCGTCTTACCAGTTACGTGAATATAGCAAGAGCCATTCAAGAAAACGAGGTCTTTCAAGCGCAGGCACAAGATTTCGCCTATTCTGCAGCCGCTTTCAATAAGGCAAGCGATTAAGGCACGATCTCTTGGCGTCTTAGCCGCTCCAAGGACGCGCAAACATTCCTCGTCCGAGGGCAGTTCATCAGCCTTTATTTTGCACTCATCGTGCTTATATGGGTCGTCGCCAGCCAGTTCAGGGCATTCCTCGTAGTTTAAGAGCTTCATCAGAGATGCCTTCTTTTCTTCTGGCAAACGCCTGACATACCACTTTAGAAAGCCTCGAGTACAGCGTTTAAAGTCCTCGATAGTGTGCAGGGAGTAGCCTTTCTTGGTTAGCGCGCGCTTGTAGTCACGAATGTGCTGCTCCGTGAAATCATCGAGGGCAACCCCGCCCAGGAAATCGGCGAAACCTTTCATCGTATACAAGAGCTTGGCCTGTCTTCCAAGAGACAAGGGCTTGTTTCGCCGCCCATACGGCCCAGCCATGTAGTCCTCGTGAAACACCAAGAGCAGCCGATAATTCGCGTTGGCTGCATCCCCAAGACGGGCAAGCACGCTCTTCAGATTGTTGGCAATCGGGTGGAGAACGAAGCGCGCCCCAGTTCCTTCGATACTTTTTTCTTCCATAATATGGCCTCCTGCCAAGGAACTATTTAAGGGGCCAGGGCAGGCACCATACTACAGGCAAAAAGCCACCGGTGGGATTTGAACCCACGACCTGCGCATTACGAGTGCGCTGCACAACCAGGCTATGCTACGGTGGCATTCCAGGGAATACGGACTTTTTCGGCAAAAGAATTAATAACCCCGTTGGAAAGGCTATTTTCCCCGCCACTTCCGCCAGAGCAGGGACTGCAACTCGCTGATTTTCACGCGGCTTTGCGCCATGGTATTGCGTTCGCGGAGGGTCACGGTCTCGTCCTTGAGCGTGTCGTAATCGACCGTGATGGCAAAAGGCACCCCGACCTCGTCCACGCGCGCGTAGCGCTTGCCGATGCTGCCTTTCTCGTCGAAAAAGCTTTCCAGGCCGTGGTCGAGCAGCAGCTCGTGCACTGCCCAGGCCTTCTCGTACAAGCCGTCCTTTTTCTGGAGTGGGAAGACCGCCACGAAGTGGGGCGCGATTTTTGGGTTCAGGCCCAGCAGGATTCGTTCTTCTGGGCCGCGTTTTTCCTTGCGGAAGCCCAGGTCCAGCAGGACGTAAAAGGTGCGGTCCAAGCCAATCGAGACTTCGAAGACGTGGGGGATGAAGGCAGCCTTGTCGCCTTCTTCCTTGATGGACTGGTCAGCCTTGCTGACTTCGCCGTGGCGCTTCAGGTCGTAGTCGGTGCGGTAATTGCAGGCAATCAACTCAATCCAGCCCAACCCGGTTTCGGCTTCGAAGTCCCAGGTTTCCTTGGCGTAGAAGGCCTTGGTCTCGTCGTCGAGTTCGCGGAAGCGGAGCTTCTGCGTGGGAATCCCGTACTTCTCGTAGAGTTGCTGGACGCGGGCCAGGCAATAGGCCACGAGCCGCCCGGAAACGATTTTCTGGTCCACGGCTTCCTGGCAGGAAACCGCCTCAACCTTCTTACCAAGCCGCAGCAAATTCAGCTTGTAGGCCTTGACTTCGTCCCAGCGCTCGACCTCGTTTATTTTCGCGGGATTGAAAAAAACTTCTGTTTCCATCTGGCCGAGCTCGCGCTCGCGGAGCAACTGCTGCCGGGGAGCTATCTCATTGCGGAAGCTGCTGCCAACCTGGGAGATGCCCAGGGGCAGGGTCTGCCTCGCGACCTTGTAGATGCGGTTGAAGTCCA
Source organism: Candidatus Iainarchaeum sp. (assembly GCA_018304425.1). Classification (GTDB taxonomy): domain Archaea; phylum Iainarchaeota; class Iainarchaeia; order Iainarchaeales; family UBA10219; genus UBA10219; species UBA10219 sp10219u. The sequence continues at coordinate 2,551 of JAGVWE010000002.1, forward strand.
GGAAAATGTTTTGGCAGGTCTCCGGGCGGAGATAGCAGGGCACGTCGTTCGAAGCCCCAATCATGACCTTCATCATCATGTTGAACTTCTTGACCTTGTCGAGGGTACCCTTGCACTTGCCGCACACGAGCTTGTGCTCGGCAATCAGTTTGTCGAGGTGCTCCGTGGTCGCGGCTTCGGGCACGCTTTTCCCCGTCTTTTCTTCGAGTATCTTGTCGGCGCGGTAGAATGCGTGGCATTTCCTGCACTGCACGATGGGGTCGTTGAAGTTGTCGAGGTGCCCGCTGGCCTTGAACACGGGTTCGGGGAGGATTTGGGACCCGGCGATTTCGACGAAGCCCTCGCGTTCCACGAACTCCCGCCTCCAGAAGTCCACGATTTTGCGGCGGATTTTCACGCCCTCGGGGCCGTAGTCGAAGAAGCCGGCAGGGGCATTCGAGTAGATTTCCGCGGTTGGAAAGAACAGGCCCCTGCGCAGGGCCAGGTTCACGGTTTCCTCGTGTGGCATGGAACCGATTTAAGGGCTGAAACGGTTAAAAAGGGTGCGCCGTTCCACCTTCAGGCAAAAAGCTTATTAGCCTCGTGAAAGCCAATTCTACCATGGTTAGACGAGTACCCGCCTTTGAAGCGATTAGACGCATGGTTGCCGGCCCCGCGGGAGCGCGGTCCAGCGGGGCCAATCACGGGCGATAAGCAGGCCCCTGCGAACCTTTGAAGCACGCGCACGAAAGGAGTTGCTGCCCCACGTAAGGCCCGGGCTCTCCCTCGAAGAACACCTGCGGCATGTGAACGCTTCCAGACGAGTCATTTTCAGTTTGCTGCCCGAACGATTGCCTCCACGGGAAGGCGCCACAGCCATGCACTTGGCCCGCTACCAGGACACGGTGGCCACTGCCCAGGCCCTGCTCGAACATGGAATCGAGTGGACGCCGGCCTTGGCCCGTGACTTCGAGCGCGCACACCAGTGGAGCCTCGAACACCAGGGGCGAGCCATTCCCCCCGGCTCGCGGACTCGGACCCGGGAGATGAAGGCGTGGGCGCGCGCGGTCCGCAGCCTCATTAAAAGACGGCAAGAGCGGAGCGTTTCGCCGGAAATGGTCGAGCAAACCCTGGACTACATCAACGAATCACTCCAGCAACTGCTGGGGCTCCGCAATTACCATTTCTACCAGACGGCGCGAGGCAAGTTCACCACAATGGTGCAAGCGGCTATTCGCCGATCACCTTAATCACCACGCGCTTCTTCCGCTTCCCATCGAATTCCCCGTAATACACCTGCTGCCAGGGCCCGAGGTCGAGTTTTCCACCGGTTATCGGGAGGATGACTTGGGGATGAACCAGCAGGCTCTTTAGGTGCGCGTCCCCGTTGTCCTCGCCGGTGTGGTGGTGCCGGTATTTCTTGCCAAAGGGCACGAGCTGCTGGAGGAACTCCTCGATGTCTTGCAGCAGGCCGTCGTCGGCGTCGTTCACCCAGATGGCCGCGCTGGTGTGCATGGCCCCGACAAAGCAGAAGCCTTCTTTTACCCTGGCCTTTTTCACGGCGGCTTCGACCTTGTCCTGGATGTTGATGAACTCGCGGCGCGCTTTCGTCTCGAACCAGAGGTAAGCGGTGTGGGACTTCATGCAGGCATCAGGTCACGAACGGAATAAAAAAGAATGGCCAGCGCCTACTTGGTGACACGTGTGCCCACCGCTTCCGCGGATTGCAGGCATTGCCTGATAGCGTGTTGTTTCGCGCCGATGACCTGAACAGCGGCAATACTGGAGTCAACGGCATTCAGGCAGGCGAGGACTTTTGGCACCATGCCCCCGGACACCACTCCCTCCCTCATCAGGCCCCTCGCGACCGGGGCAGAGACCACAGACAGGAGACTAGCCGCATTGCCTTGGTCGGCCAAGATGCCGGGCACGTCCGAGACGAACACCAAGCGCTTGGCCTCCACGGCGTTGGCCACCGCGACCGCAACCTCGTCCGCGTTGACGTTCAAGCGCATGCGGCTGCCCTTGGCCAGGCAGGAAACCACGGGAATGACGCCCGACGAAAGCAGGCCCTGCAGTTCCGCGTCATCGACGGAAGAAACACGCCCCACGAAACCGAGGCCCGCCTTCTTCCGTGCGTGCACGACGAACTTTTTTCCGACGTTCAAGCCAACCGCGCAAGCTCCCTGCGCCTGCAGGCCGCCAACGATGGCCTGGTTCAAGCGCGTGAGCACTCGTTCCACGATCTCCAGCATGCGCGCGTCCGTGCACCGCAAGCCGTTCACTGTTTTTTTCCGCAAGCCCTGCCTCTGGGCTTCGACATCGATTTGCTTGCCGCCCCCGTGGACCACCACGAGCTGGAGGCCCGCTTGCCAAAGCGCGGCCAAGTCCCCGCAGACCGAAGCGAGCAAGGCCGAATCGCCCAGCACCTTGCCCGACAACTTGACGACCACGATTCCCTCCTTCATTCCACCAACCCCTTGCCCTCGGGAAAGCCCAGCAACAGGTTCATGTTTTGCACGGCCTGGCTGGCCGCGCCCTTGAGGAGATTGTCGAGGCTGCCCACCGTCACCAGTTCCCCGTTTTCCTTCCCTTCAAACCCGCCGACGGCAAAGAACGGTTTTCCCTGCGCCGAAGCCAGGTCAGGGCAGCCTTTCCCCCACACCTGGACGAAGGGCTTCCCCTTGTAAAACGCCTCATACGCCTTCAGGACGTCCCTTCCGGCCTTTGGCTGCTTCAAGGCGGCATGCTGGGTGCAGAGCAGGCCGCGAAACAAGGGCACCACGTGGGGCGTGAACGAAAAACGGTTGCCCAGCACGGCCTGGATTTCAGGCACCTGCCTGTGCCCAGTCAAGTCATACGCCCACGCGTTGTCCTTGACCCTTGCCTTGAACTCCGGTGCCGAAGTTTTTTCACGACCCGCACCCGAGTAACCGGACAGGCAATCGAATACGGTGCGCTTCAGCCAGCCCTTGCTCGTCAGCGGCAGAGCCGAGAGGATGCAGGCAGTCGCATAGCAGCCTGGGTTCGCAACCAAGTCCGCTCTCCGTATCTCGTCCGCGAAAAGCTCGGGCAACCCATAGGCCACCCTTTTTTCGCCTGCCTCTTTCACCCCGCGGTGGTCGGCGGACAAGTCGATGACCTTGCAGCCGAACTTCGGCGCGAGTTTCGCGGCCTCGCCGTGCGGGAGACACAAGAAGACCAGGTCGAGGTCGAGGTCAATGAGTTGCTCAATCGAGTAGCCCGTGAAGCGCAGGCCCTTCGACGGAAAAGTTTGGTCGAGGCTGCTTACTTTTTTTCCGGCAAAGCGCTGCGAGTTCAACGCCTTTACCTCGACGTCATGGCCTTGCAGCAGCAACTTCAAGAGCTCGAGGCCTGCGAAGCCGCTGGCTCCCACGATGCCCACGTTCATACGGCAAGCGCCTCCTCCAAGACCGCGACGGCCTGCCTGCATTCCTTCAGCGAAACCGTGAGCGGAGGCAACAACCTGATCGTGTCATCCCCCACGCCGTTAACCAGCAAACCCTGCGCCCTGCACGCGTCCACCACCGCATCCGCTTTCCCGCCTTGCACGCCCAAGCCCAGCATCAAGCCCCTGCCCCTGACCCCCTGCAAGGCCGAATCCGGCCCCATAACGGCGTTTAACGCCTTTGCCAGCCAGGCCCCTTTTTCGGCGGCCCTTGCCTCCAACCCCTGTTCTTGGATGCAGTCCAAAACCGCCAAAGCCGCGGCGCACGCCAGGGGGTTTCCCCCGAAGGTGCTGCCGTGGTCTCCTTTTCCAAACTCGATGCCGGCCGCGGCAATCGTGGCTCCGATGGGGAAACCGTTCCCCAGGCCCTTGGCCGTGCACACGATGTCGGGCAGGATTTTCTCGTGCTGGTACGCGAAAAACTTTCCCGTGCGCGCAACCCCGGACTGGACTTCGTCCAGGATGAGGAGCACGTCCCGCTTCGCGCATATTTCCCTCACTTCCTGGAGATAACCTTCACTCGGAACGAGAACCCCGGCCTCTCCCTGGATGGGTTCGACGAGGAAGGCCGCGGTGTCCGCGCCAATGGCTTTCTCCAAAGCACGGGCATCGTTGAATGGAATCTCCTTGAAACCGGGAACCAAGGGCCTGCAGTAGGCCTTGTACTTTTCCTTGGACGTCGCACTCAAGGCGCCCAGCGTCCTCCCATGGAACGCGTGCTCCGTGGCAATGATTCCCTTTTTGCCCGAAGCCTTTCGCGCGAGCTTGAGGGCGGCCTCAACCGATTCCGATCCGGAATTCGAGAAAAAACTTTTGCCCAACCCTGAAACCCTCGCCAACCTCTTGGCGAGCAGGGCCTGGGGCTCGGAGTAGTAGAGGTTCGACGTGGAAACGATTTTGCCGAGTTGCGCCTTCACCGCCTGCAACACCACGGGGTTGCCGTGGCCAACCACGCAGGTTCCCAGCGAGCCGATGAAGTCCAGGTAGGCTTTTCCCTCCAAGTCGTATACCCGACTACCCTTTCCCCTGGCGACGGCTAAGGGTTTCCTGGTAAAGCAAGGCTGAAAGTGCCTGGCCTCCAACGCCATGACTTGCCTGGATTGCATGCTTATCACGTGCAATACGCGGAATTGATTTTCACGTATTCCTCGCTCAAATCACAGCCGAAAGCCGTGGCCGAAGCCCTTCCAATGCCCAGGTCGACGAGGATTTCCAGGTGCCTGGCGGAAAGGACTTCCAAGGCAAGAGCCTTGTCAAACTCCTGGGGCCCGCCGCCATTGAACACCTTGACCGGGCCAACGAACAAAGCGACCTTCCCCAAATCAAATGCCTGGCCCGTGGAACCCATGGCCGAAAACACTCTCCCCCAATTCAAGTCCCCCCCATGAATGGCTGCCTTGACGAGGTTGCTGGACGCGACGGCTTTCGCGAAGGCCACGGCCTGGGCTTCACGCGCCGCGCCCTTCACCTTCACGGCAAACGTCTTGGTTGCGCCCTCTCCGTCGGCCACGATTTTCTTGGCCAACTCGAGGCAGACAAAGTCCAGGGCCTCCTGAAACTCCGCCACGGAGGGCTTGACTCCGCTCGCCCCGTTGGCGAGTGCGAACACGCAGTCATTGGTGGACATGTCTCCGTCCACGGAAATCATGTTGAAGCTCTTGTCCACGGCCTGCTTCAATGCTGCCTTCAACGCGGCCGCGTCGATGACGGCATCCGAGCAAATGACGGCCAGCATGGTGGCCATGTTGGGGTGAATCATGCCACTGCCCTTGGCCATGCCCGCCACCCTGAAACCCTTGCCTTGCACGGCCACGGTTTTTTCAACGGAGTCCGTGGTCAGGATGGCTTGCGCGGCGTCCAAGGCTGCGAGCCCGGAATCCGACAAGGCGGCCTTCAAGCCCTTCAACGCCAAAAGCTTGCCCACATCCAAGTGTTTTCCGATGACGCCCGTGGAAGCCGTGAGCACCCGCTCCGGCGGAAGCCCCAGTTCCCCGGCCACCCACGCCACTTTCTTGGCCTCGTTTTCAAGGCCCTGCTCCCCCGTGCACGCGTTCGCGACCCCGGAGACAATGGCCACCGCGTTCGCGGCCCCGAAACCATTGGGCAGTTTCTGCTGGGACAAGAGCACGGGCGCGGCCTTCACGCTGTTGGAAGTGAAGACACCGGCGGCGGCGCACGGCTCCTCGCTGTACACGAGGGAAAAATCTTTTTTGGCTCTCTTGAAGCCGGCGAACAAGCCCGCGGCCTGAAAGCCCCTTGGAAACGTGATGCCCTGGCCTTGACACGCCTTCATGGTCTACCCTCAAAGCGTGAGCCAAGCCACCCTATTCTTGCAGCAAAACATTTATAGTTCATTATCCCACGCATCCCCCAAGCACGAGCAGCAACGCCTTCTGGGCGTGCAGCCTGTTCTCGGCCTGGTCGAAGACCACGGAGTTTTTCCCGTCCAGGACTTCGTTGGTGACTTCACAGTTCCTATGCGCGGGCAGGCAGTGCATGAACAAGGCCTTGCGCGGCACCAACTGGGCCTGCACCTGGTAGCCCTGGAAGGCCTTGACCTTCTGCTGGACCCCGGCCTCCTGGCCCATGGACACCCAGGTATCCGTGTACACGACGTCCGCGTCCTCCACGGCCTTGGCCGGCTCGCGGCAGACCTCCACTTCCGTCAAACCCTGCGCCCACTCCACGATGCCCTGGTCGGGCTCAAAGCCCTTGGGCGAGGCAACCGACAAGCGCAGGCCCAGCAACGCACCCTCAATCAACAGCGAGTGGCAGACGTTGTTCCCGTCTCCCACGAAGGCCAGCTTCTTCCCCTTGAAGGAGCCGAGCTTTTCCTTGACGGTCAGCATGTCGGCGAGGCCCTGGCAGGGATGGTAGAGGTTGCACAAGCCGTTGATGACCGGCTTGTCGGAGGCCATGGCCATTGCCTTCAAGTCAGCGTGCTCGTTCACCCTCGCGACAATCAAGTCAGCGTACCTGGCCATGCACTTGACTTCGTCCTGCAGGTCCCCCAACACCAGGTTGGTCTGGCGCCAGTCCATGTAAACCACGTGGCCCCCCAGTTGCTTCATGCCCACCTCGAAGGACATCCTGGTTCTGGTGGACGTCTTCTGGAAGACCATGGCCAGGGTCTTCCCCTCCAAGGCATGCTGGTAGGCCGGGGGGGATTTCTTCACGGCTTCCGCCAACTCGATCAATTTCCGGGTCTCGGCAACCGAGAACTCCTGCCCCGTCAAAAAGTCATGGCCCTGCATGCGTTTTCCCCCACAGTTTCTTCCACGCGCTGGCCAGGACGCGGGACTTTTCCTCCAACGACTTCTCCTTGGCCGAAAGTTTTTCCTTCAACTGCGGCAGGCCCAATGCGGCCGGCGAACCCAGGAGCTTCGCGTTGAACAATTCGCTGAAAGCCGGGACCAGCAGGGGTTTTCCTCCAGGCAATTTCTTCGCCGTTTCCTGGTAGGCAGACCTGAACGGCACGCCCTTCTTTGCCGACTCGAGGGCCTGCCAGGCCGAAAAGATTTCCGGGCTGCAAGCCGCCAGGCACGCGGCCGGGTTCCCCTTCAGGCCCTGGACCACGGACAAAGCCACGGAAACCGCTTCCCTGGCGGTTTTAAGGCCTTTCAGGAGGGGCTCCTTGGTCAACTGGTAATCGCGGTGGTAACCGGACGGCAGGCCCGCAACGAGGTTTGCCACCTGGAACAGGCAAGCGCCCACGACGGACGCCTTTCCCCTCAGCAATTCGAAGACATCCGGGTTCTTTTTCTGGGGCATGATGCTGCTGCCCGTGCAGAACTTCTCCGGCAGGGAGAGGAAACCGAACTCCGGCATCGAGAAGAGGATGGCGTCGGCGGAGAGCTTGCCCAAATCCAGCATCACCTGCTGCAAGGCAGCCAGCACCACGGCCTCGAACTTGCCGCGCGAGTTCTGCGCATAGAGCACGTTGTTCTGGACGCCGGCAAAGCCCAGCAGCTTGGCTTCGAGTTCCCTGTCCAGCGGCAACTGGCTGCCATACCCGGCCGCGCTGCCCAGGGGACACTGGTCAATCAAGGCCAGCGCCTGCAGCAACCCTTCCACGTCGTCCGCCAACGCCTCGGCGTGCGCGGCAAACCACAAGCCCAACGTCGAAGGCATGGCCTTGCGCGAATGGGTGTAGCCCGGCATCAGGGTTTTCTCGTGCTGGCCGGCGAGCACGGCCAGGGCGTTGGCCAGCGCCACGGTTCCGAGGCCGATGGCCAGCAGCTCCTTTTTCGCGTGCAAGCGCGTGTCGCAGAGCACCTGGTCGTTCCTGGACTTTCCGGCATGGATTTTGGCGCCAGTCTCGCCGAGCTCCTCCGTCAAAAAGTTTTCGACGGCGGTGTGCACGTCCTCGTCCTCCGGCTTCACCGGGAACAGGCCCTGCGCGTGCAGGGAGACCACCTGCTGGAGGGCTCCCTTGATGGCCTGGAGTTCCTCTGCCGACAGCAGGCCCGCTTTTTGCAGGGCGTGCGCGTGCGCGAGGTTGGTCGCGGCGTCAGCCCAAACCAACTGGTTGTCGAGCTCCCAGTCGTCGTCGACCGTGAACGCCTCCACGGCCGCGTCTAACTTGGTTTGTTTTTGCCAGAGTTTCATGGTTTCACGCCCTGGCCACGGCTTGCGCGCGCTTCCGGCTCAACCTGGCCTGCACCTTGAAGGGAAGGCCCTTGATTTTCAGGAACCCAGTGGAGTCATCCTGGTCGAAGCTGCCGCCTCCTTCCATCGTGGAAACGCTTTCGTCGTAGAGGCTGTGCACGCTCTTCCTGGAAATTGGTTGCGCGTGGCCCTTGAAGAGCTGGAGCTGCACCTCGCCGGAAACCCCTTGCTGGCTCTGGTCGACGAAGGCGTTGAGGGCCATGAGCTCGGAGCTGAACCAGTAGCCGTTGTAGACGAGTTCCGCGTACCTCACCGACAGCTGGTCGCGCAAGTGCATCACATCCCTGTCCATCGTCAAGCCCTCCAGGTCGCGGTGGGCCGCGTAGAGCAGCGTTTGCCCCGGGGCTTGGTAGACGCCGCGGCTCTTGATGCCGACAAACCGGTTTTCCACCATGTCCAGCCAGCCCACGCCGTGCTTGCCGCCGACGGCGTTCAAAAGGGTAAGCAGTTCCACTGGGGGAAGTGACTGGCCGTTGACTGACACGGGAAAACCGTCCTCGAAGCCAATGGAAAGCGTTTCAGGCTGGTCCGTGGTTTGGGAGAGGGGCGCGATGAGGGAGCACACCGCGTCCGGCGCGGGAAAGCCTGGGTCTTCGAGCTTGCCTGCCTCGGTGCTGACATGGGCGAGGTTCTCGTCGGTGCTCCACGGCTGCGCGTACGTGGCCTTGACTGGGATGCCATGCTGTTCCGCGTAGGCGATGGCCTCCTTTCTGCCGGAAATGAGGGCCCTGAATTCCTGGTTCCTCCAGGGAGCGATGATTTCGGCTTCCGGCATCAAGGCATACGCGGAGAGCTCGAACCGGCACTGGTCGTTGCCCTTGCCCGTGGCGCCGTGGGCCAAGAGGTGCGTGCCCTCTTCTTGCGCGACCTCCACGAGTTTCTCCGTGATGAACGGGCGCGCGATGGAGGTGCCGAGGAGGTAGCGGTGCTCGTACTTGGCTTCGGCTTTCACGCATTGGAAGACGCCTTTCACGAAGTCCCCCTTGGCGTCCACGAAACGGAACTTCGAGGCGCCGGAGGCCAGGGCCTTTTTCTCGAGCGCGGCCGCGTCCAGGCCCGGCTGGCCCACGTCCACGGTCACGCAGACGACGTCATGGCCTTTCGAGGCCAGCCAGTGACAGATGACGCTGGTGTCAAGGCCGCCGGAATAGGCGAGCACGACTTTTTTCTTCATATCCTTACTCTACGCGCCCGCCACTTAAAAGCGTTCCGACCGAAAATCGACAAATTGGACAAAAACTGTTCAAAAATAGACATTTAAGCCTTTCGCTGCACGAATGACTGCATGTCCCTGGCAAAAACCGTGGAAGCCTATGTCGGCAGCCGGCCCTTCATCCGCGCCGCGTTGAAGGAGGGGTTGCTCAACCAGTCTGCGCTGGCCCGGCGGGTCATCGAGGACGAAAAGCTCCGGAAAACCGACTTCGACGCCGTCCTGGTGGGGCTGCGGAGGTTCGCCGAGAGCGCCAAGCCGGCGAAGTCCCTGGAACACCGGATCCTGGGCCTGCTGCGCGGGTCTAGGCTGCGGGTGGTCAACCGCATGTGCACCTTCGTGCTCTCGAACCGCGTGTCCCTGCGGGAGCTCAACAAGCTGATTGGAAGCATCATGGAGCGGGACGAGACCATCCACTTGTTCCATGGCAGCCACACCTTCACGGTCGTCACCCAGGACTCGAACCACGCCTTGTTCGTGAAGCACTTCAAGCCCTTCGTGGTGCTGGAGCGCACCGGGCTCGCTGAGATCACCATCGAGAGCGGCCCGGAAATCGAGCAAATCCCGGGCGTCATGGCTTTCTTTTACTCGCTGTTGGCCGAGCGCGGCATCAACATCAACGAGACCCTGTCCAGCTACACCGACACCATCCTGGTGGTCGCGGAGAAGGACGTGCAGAAGGCGATGGAAGCGCTGCGGGTGTGAAGGCAATCAGGCCAGCGGGTTGATGACTTTCAGCCAGGGGATCTTCTTGAAGTCGGCGTCCTCGCTGTAAACGGTGTCCACGTGGTTCTCTTCCATGATGGCAGCCAGGAGGGCGTCCCAGAAAGGCGCATGGGTCAATGCCTGATATTCGACGGCCTGTAGAACGGTGCGGAAAGAATAGGAATGGACGTCGAACGAAACCGCGAGGCTGGAAACCCATTCACGCGATTTTTCGACCGCGACCGGCCGCCGCACCTTCTGCGTCATGACGAAATGGAATTCCGCAAGATTTTGAGCACTCAAGCAGGCGCTGCCCTCGGCCATCTTCTCACGCAGAAAGGCCTTGGCCTTGGCATGTTTTTCTCCTTGCGTGTCGTCAAACGCATAGACCAATAGGTTGGAATCAATGAGTCCGAAGCTGTTTTTGGTGGTGTTCGTACCGGTCATAGAGTTCCGACCTGTCTTTTATCGTGATCCCGCCAAGGGAATAGCCCTTTTCCATTTCGGCGATCAGAAAATCCACGGCCCGCTTGCGCTCGCTCTCGACCTCGAGTTTCTCCAATGCCTCGCCGATGACTTTCGACAGCGAGCCCTTTTTTCCGCCATGCCGCTCATCAGCTAAGCGCCGCAGTTTTGCTTCCGTGTCCTTGTCCAAGGAGATGGTCAGATGGCCCATGGCTTTTTCACTTATAGACATATACTTACAACTCCTATTTATACTTACATCTTTCGAGAATATACTCCAAGAGCACCAACAAAATATAAATAATTCGTTGATTGACGTAATTCATATGTCTGAAAGGCTGGCGCTCAACGCCATTCTGGTGGAGCGCCTTTCCAGGGCGCACGAAAAATCCCTGAATGGATTCTCTTCCTATGAAAAGGACTTGATTGATTTCTTGCGGGAAGATGCCCTCCCGAACGAAGAAACATTCATTTCGACGACGCACTTGTGGTTCCATCGGGAATCGGGAAAACTCATGGGCTACATCACGCTCCGGGCTGATGCCTTGAACTTGACCGCCCCATTGAAAGAAGATTTCAGGAAGAAAGGCATCAAGTACAAGTCCCTGCCTGCGCTCAAAATCGGAAGGCTTTGCGTTGATGACCGGTTCCTGCGGCGCGGCCTCGGCACGCTAATGGTTGATTCCGCAATGATCATTGCCGCCGAATTAACTGAAAAAATCGGGTGCCGATTTGTGACCGTGGAAACCAAGAGACACCCAGACAAAAGCAGGAACGCCATCCACTTTTACAGGCGCAACGGTTTCAAAATCCTCAAAGAGCGGGAAAAGGGAGCCATCCCGATGTATAAAGACATCTCGAAGATAATGGCGGGACTCACAAACCGAGTGCAGACCTGAAAAGAGCCTCGTTGGCCTTAATGCGCGCAACGATGGCCTTGTCCACTTTGCTGATCGGCTTCTTGTCAAAGGCAACCATTTCACGAAGGAAGCGCCTGGCGTCCTCGCCGCGCAAGCACGGGGTCGCCCGAATAGGTTTAGCCATTCCTGCCACCACAAATAGGGTTGTCCCAACTACATATATGCTTTTCCATCATGGAAACAGGCAGCCGAACAAAATATAAATAATTCGTCAATCAACGTAATACGTGAATGAAAAAAGGATAAATACTACCTTATCTTACTTATTTAAGGTGATTAAAGTGGTGAATGTGACCTTGTCGGTTCCCAAGGAAGTCCATGACATCATGAAACGGCATCGCGAAATCAAGTGGACGGAAGTGGCCAGGCAAGCCATCGTGGAAAAGGCTCGTGCGTTGGAGCGCGCCAATGACCCTTTGCGACTCTATACACTCAAAAGGATGGCTGAATGGGATGACGCAGAAGACGTCTTTAAACTATGAACAAGGCCAACTCGCCGTAGCTGACGTCTTGTTCTCCAACCAAGTAGGCATAAAACGGCGGCCGGTCCTGGTAATCAGCCGCGCCGAGTTCAACGAACACGCGGACGATCTGATTTTATTGCGGATTTCCTCAAGCCCGGCCAGGGCAAGGTTTGACGTCAATCTATCAAATGAAGACGTAATAGGCGGGGAATTAAAAACCACGAGTTCCATCATGGTTGACTTTCCAGCCACCCTGCAAAAGGACCTGGTCGTGAAAATAGTCGGCAAGATCTCCGAACAAAAACTCGCCGAGGTCAAGCAAAAAATGCGGGAACTCTACGGCCTCTGACGCCGCTACTCCTCCCTATTCTCTTCCCTCACGCGGATGTAAGTGGTCTCGCCCTTCTTCCCGAAGCGCTCGAGCTGTTCGAGCAGGGGTTTCGGCCAGGCCCGGCTTTTCATGACGTCGCTCAAGGCGAAGAGGTCAAGGCCCTGCACGTCCTCCCATTTGCCGACCGCTTTGAGGAATTCCTCCAACAGGGGGCGCTTGTCGTCGAATTTGCCGGGAAAATTGTATCGCGGATAAAAGTTGACGCTGAGCTTGACTCCCTGGCCCTGGAGCATGGACAAATTGTTGGTCTTCGCGTAGTCGCGGATGGCTTCCTTGAGGGCCTCGACCTCCAGTTGGACCTTGTCGGCTTCCTTCTTGAGCGAATAGTAGCGGTTGGCCAGCTGGACCCCGGTTTCCTTGGCGGCTTCCTCGGGTTTGAGGCCCTCGACCTTGTACAAGTGCTTCCACTTCGGGCATTCCGGCTGGAACTCGCACCAGCTACAGAGGGCGCTGGTCTTGGCGGGAAACTCCTGCTCGGCCTCGATGGCCTTGACCGCGGCCCGCACCTCGGCCTTGAGGGTTTCCAGTTGTTCCGGGGTGCGCGTGGACCTTAGTTCTTTGTCGAAGGCCAGGTAATGCCAGACCAACTCGACCCTTTCCGCGTCCGGGAAGCGTTCCTTGACCGCAATGGAGTAGAGGGCGAGCTGGCGGTCTCCTTCGAGGGCTTCTTTCTTGGGGAGGGTCATGCCGGTCTTGTAGTCGTGGATTTCGTAGACGCCGTCCGCGCGCTGGTCGAGGCGGTCCAGGAAGCCCTGCAGGCGCACGTTCTCGCCCAGGTCGAGTTCCACGCGGTCCTCGATGCCAAGAACTCTTGCCTGGTCGAAGGGATGATAGCGCTGGTAGTAGTCGCGGAGGCACCGTTCGCCGGTCTTTTGGTAGTCTTCGGCTTCCAGGTGGTCTTTGACGATGACGATGCCGTCGTTCCACTCCCGGGCCCACTCCGCCCCATAGAACGCGAGCAGTTCCTCGAGGGAATGCCGTTTCTCGACGAGCGCGTCCTTGTAAAGCTTCTCCAGGGCCTCGTGCACCCGCGAACCCATGAACGCCTCAATGCCCTCCCCCTTAAGCGCCTCCCGCTTCTCCACATACCGCCACTTGAACTGCAACGGACAGGTCTCGAAACACGAAAGCCGTGAGTGAGAATAGGTTGTCATGAAACATCACTTGGAGGGGCGGTATTCCACTCGCCTACCGCCCCATTGAGCAAAGCGAAATGGGGCACGCCGAGCGTGCAGCCGGCGCTCTCGACCGGCTCGCCACTTGAACTGCAACGGACAGGTCTCGAAACAAGAGAGACGGGAATGCGAGTACGTCGTTCCACCCATACCACACAACAGCCCCCAAAAGCAATTAAAAAGCGCTGGGGGACCGAATTTCCGGTGCGGGAGCCTTGCGCTGGGCAAGGAGCGTGCTTCTTGGGCCTCTGCGCAATTACCCGGTGGGACGGAGGCCCAGAAACAAAGGAAACAAGCCGAAGAAGCGCCGCGAAATAACCAAACCAGGCCAAGGAACGGGTGGCGGGCGGGGCAAAGCCCCAACCGTTTTACCCCTACAAATTTACATATGTTTAAATATCTGTAGGTCTAAACGGTTGGTATGGCGTATATCAAGGAGAAGACCATCGCCGGCCGGAAATACTTTTACGTGACGAAATCCGTGCGGTTGCCGGACGGCAAGGTCAAGACCCTGCAGAAGCTGGTCAAGGACCGGCGTGTTTCCCCCCAGGCGTTCGCGGGCTGGTTCGAGGAAGAGGAGAAAAAAGCATTCTGCGGCTGGGCCGCGAAAACCTATCCGGCCGACAGCGTGTTCTCGGCGGAACAAATAAGGGCGGCCGAGGAAATGCGGTTCGGGTACCGGAAAATCCTTGCCCGGCTCTCAAAGCCCCAGCTCAAGGACTTGTTCGACCGCTTCACCGTGAACTTCACGTACGAGTCGAACGCCATCGAAGGCAACTCCCTTACCCTCAAGGACGTGGCCATCGTCCTCTTCGAGAACGCCTCCATCAAGGGAAAGGACTTGCGCGAAATCTATGAGACGCGGAACTCGCGCGAGGTGGTCGACCTCATCCTGCGCCGGAAGCTCAAGGCCACGGAGGCGGACGCCATCCGCGTGCACAAAACGCTGGTCAGGGACATGGACATTCCAACGGGCTACAAGACCGTGCCGAATTACCTGCTTGGCAGGGACGTGGAGACCACGCCCCCGGAGAAGGTCGCCGGGGCGATGGGGAAGCTCTTCGCCGACTATGAGGCCAACGAAGGGAAGCTGCATCCCGTGCAGTTGGCGGCGCGCTTCCACGGGGCCTTCGAGAAAATCCATCCCTTCGAGGACGGCAACGGGCGCGTGGGAAGGTTCCTCGTCAACGCGATGCTCGTCAACAACGGCTATCCGCCCCTCATCATCCGGAAAAGCCAGCGCACCGCCTACATGAAGTGCTTGAACGACTTCGACCGCGGCTACGCGCGGAACCTGGAGCGGTTCCTCCTCGAAAAATACAAGGACACCTACCGGAAGTTCTTCGAAGTCTACGCGAAATACCTCAAATAACGGGGCCGCTGGCGCCCTCGCACGCAGCCCCCCTATCCACCCCCACGGATAGATCCATTATCGGGGATAGGCCAGGTAGCGCCGCCGCGAATCAACCGAACCAGGGCAGGGGACGGCTGGGGCGGGCTCCAAGCAGGGCGCGGACCTTTTTTTGGGTGCGGGCCGGCGTTTTTTTAAGGAGCCCGTCAAGCGCTTTTTTGTCTAGCCTGCCCTTGATCGCTTCGAGCGCGTCAGCGGGAATTTTTTCGTTGAAGTACGCGAAGTCGATGAGGGTTTTTTCAGGCGTGGAAACGGGAATCCATTTGCCGTGGCGCTGCACCAACCCGTAGCCGAAAAACATCCTTGGGTTTACGTGCCGCACCAGGTAATTGGCGCCCAGGGCCTGCCGAACCCCGGTGCGAACCCACCTGGGCGTCACCACCACGGGGTTGGTTCCCTGATCCCAGAGGCCGTGCAGGGAAAGGGCTTCCTGCAACCCATAATAATGAGGGGCGAAGGCAAAGCCGATGACCATGGGGTCGTCGCTGAAAGTATAGTGGCCACGGGTAATACGCTTGAGTGCGCCCTTCTTCAACAAGTAGTGGATGAGGAAGTGGAGGTAGCCTTCACTTATTTTTTTCTGTTTCAGGAACACGCGGCAGTCCCGCAGCGAGAACACGTTTCGCCCGGAAAAACGCGCGACGACGTCCTTCATGTACTTCATTTCGAAAACCTCCTCCGAAGCGCGTCCGCCATTTGGGCGAAGGAAGGCACGGCGCCCGACAAGACCAGGGCATTCAGGTTTTTTTCGTCCACGGGTTGTGGCAAGGAAACCAGTTGGCCCGCCACCTTTTCCTTGAAACCCTTTTCGTTTCCCGCCAGCCGGCTCAAATGGTATACGTCATAAATGTCGCGCACCAGGCGCCTTCCCCTGAAGGCCGCGAGTTTTTCCAGCAGCAGGTCCTCGGCGCTCAACGTGAAGACGTCGAGGCTCGAACCGTCCAGTTTCTCGTATTCCCTGACGACGGGTTCCCTGAATTCCCTCAAGGCGGCCTCGAAGGCGACGTTGATGCCTTCCCGCTCGACCTTGGCGTAAACGCTGTTCGCGGTCTGCTTGTACTTCGCCAACTTCAGGCCAGCTGAAGAGATTTCCCGGGCAAACGCCTCCCTGAACCCCTTTTTCGGCACGAAATAAAAGTCCAAGTCCTCGGAAAACCGGTTGCCCTGGTAGCACCGCCAAAGGGCCGTTCCCCCGTGCAGGACCGCTTTCCCCTCCAACGCGTACACGATTTCCAGCACCTGGTCCTGGACAAAAGCGATGTCGCGGTGCAACTGACGCCGCAACCGGTTGAACAACGGCAAACGCATACAACCATCAATCAACCAAACATATAAAAAAACCTATGTTTGGTCAATCCGACAAAACCCCCTTCAACCGCTTCCGGGGCCTTGCGGGATTGCCCGAGGGGAGGCAAGGCCGACCAGGGGCAAAGGAAGAAAGCCGGGAAGGGCGGCGCCGCAAATTAACCGAATCAGGGCGGGGGACGGCGGGGCGGGCGGAACTTCAACACCTCCTCGCCCCCCTATACCCGGCCGCGCGCGCCTCGTCGCGTGATTGGAAGCACACGCAGTTTTCGGAGAAGATGCGGCGGGCGTAGCTGCAGTGGGGCGCGTGGTAGACGTTCGAGTGCTTGCTGCCGACGAAGGCGCAGACGCCGCAGGCGGCGGGTTGGGCTTATACTCAATGGATGGCGCAGTCAGAAAGGCCCAACCGTGGCCAATAGTCGTTTAAAACATTGAGCCTATTACAGATACAATGTATTCCAAAGAGGAAGCAAAAAAGATTATCGCTGCGCTGATTGCAAAATACGAAAAGGTAGTGGCTGAGGGCAAATTAAAGGACTACAGTGAAGCTGAAACACAACGCGGATTTATCGAGCCGCTCTTTAAAGCTCTTGGTTGGGATATTGAGAATAGAGAAGAAGTCTCACTCGAAGAGACCATTTCTAAGAAAAGGGCCGACTATGGTTTTAGAATAAATGGTGCACCCCAATTTTACCTGGAAGCAAAACCGCTCAAGGCCGATTTAGAAAACATCAACTACGCATACCAAGTCATTAACTATGCTTGGACCATGGATTGCACTTGGGCCGTCCTAACAGATTTTGAAGGATTAAAAATTTATAACGCTGAATGGAAAGCCAAGCAGCCAAAGGACCAACTTTTTCTCCCATTTAAATATACTGATTATCTGGACCGTTTTGATGACCTTTGGCACCTAAGCAAAGCAGCTTTTCAAGAACATGCGCTAGATACTTTGGCGGAACGGTACGGAGGAAAAACTAAGCGGGCTAACATTACCTCACAAATATTTAATGACTTTATGGCTTGGCGCCTTTTGCTAACTAAAAATATTGCAAAAAACAAGAATGCATTGGATGAAGAAACATTAGATGAGGCCGTACAAAGACTACTCGACAGGCTTATATTCATTCGAGTGTGCGAGGATAGGAAAATAGAACCGGAGTCGTTGAGGCAAGATTTTAGGCTTTGGCAGGCAAACAAGAAAGGCCGATCATTATCCTCAATTCTTGCCGAAAAATTCAGAAAATTCGATAAAATTTACAATAGTAAGCTATTTGCACCCCACCTTTGCGAAACACTTAGGATCGATGAAGATGTCTTGGAACAGATAATTGACGAATTATACGAAAAAGTCGAGAACGGCACCCCAATCCATCATTACGATTTCTCCATAATTGAATCCGACGTGCTCGGCAATATTTATGAACAATATTTGGGCCACATACTAAGAAAGACCGCACAGCGTGCCACGCTGTCGGAGAAAAAACAACACAGAAAAGAAATGGGCATATTTTATACTCCAACCTACATTGTTGATTACATCGTAAAGAATACTATTGGGGAAAAAACGAAAGGACTCGAAATTAGCCATTTAACAAAAATAAAGATCCTAGACCCTGCCTGTGGGTCCGGCTCATTCTTGATCAAGGCTTTCGACCAATTGGTGGGGACTTATCGAAACAAGCTTAAAAATGAAAATCTTTGGTTAATTAAATCAGAAATCCTGACAAAAAATATTTATGGGGTTGATTTGGATGAAAAGGCCGTTGAAATAACTCAACTAAATCTCTTGCTTAAAGCCCTTGAAAAAAGAGAGTTGCTTCCGGACCTATCCGATAATATCAAGTGCGGAAATAGTCTCATTAGCAACTCATTAAACTATAAGAAAAACTTCGTTTGGAACGACGAATTCAAAAAAGTGTTCGACGCAGGCAAATTTGATGTCGTAGTTGGAAATCCACCCTACGTCAGACAAGAGGAGCTTAGCCCGTACAAGAAGCTTTTGGAAAGCTATGAAACGTACCATAGCATGGCAGATCTCTACGTCTATTTCTTTGAAAAAGGCATGAAAGTCCTCAAAGAAGACGGGCTCTTGGGTTTTATTGTTTCCAATAAGTTCTTGAAGGCTGGCTACGGTAAAAACCTGCGCAAATTCTTGTCTCAATACCACATTTGTGAATTCATAGACTTTGGAGATCTCCAAGTATTCAAAGATGCAACAACATACCCTTGCATTATCATACTCAAACATAGAAAGGAATTAAACCCAAAAATTAAAGTAACAAAAGTATTGACATTGGACTTCGATAGCCTCACAAATTACGTCCAACAAAACTCATTTCTTGTCAATCAAAATAGCCTCGATAATGAAAATGGATGGAACTTCGAAACTTCACAAACCAGCGCACTAATAGAAAGAATCAAAGCAAATACCACCCCCCTCAAAGATTATCTCAAAAACCAAATTTACTGGGGCATTAAAACAGGTCTGGGCAAAGCATTCGTTATTGATGGCAGCACAAAGAATCAGCTAATCGCCGAAGATCCAAAAAGCACTGAAATAATTAAGCCATTTTTATCTGGCCGAGAAATCCGGCGTTATTCAATAATTCAGCCGAGCGAATATGTTATTTTTACCCGACGCGGGATAGATATTGAAAGGTACCAAGCAGTAAAAAAACACTTAGAAAAGTTCCGACAAGAATTAACCCCTAAAAAAAGCGCCGAGCAAAAAATAGGTCGCAAACCTGGCCCATACATGTGGTATGAAATTCAAGACTCGGTCGCTTATTATAAGGAATTCGAAAAACCAAAAATTATCTTTGGAATAATGACGACCCAGCCCAGATTTACGTTAGACTACGACGGCTATTACGCAAATAATGCCAACTTCATCATCCCATTAGAAGACAAGCATCTGCTAGGAATTCTGAACTCAAAAATGGGCTGGTACCTTGTCTCGCGAATCTGCACTCAAATAAGGGGCGGTTATCAACTTATATGGCAATATTTCGGCAACTTCCCGGTTCCCAAAGCAAGAGACCCAAAAATCGAAAAGCTCGTTGAAAAAATGCTCGAACTGGCACAAAAAATCGCCGCACTTAGAGATAAGGAAACGGATGAGAAAAGGAAGGCTGAGAAAGTGTTTCAGACAGTTGATTCTGAAATCAATCAACTCGTTTACAAATTATATGGGGTAACCGAAGAAGAAAAGAAAATTATTGAGGGTTCATAATGAGCTATGCCCCAACATCGCAAAAGATGGATGTCACGTGCCCTAAGTGCACAACTGCGGGAGAAGTGTTATGGTTTCCATCAAATAAAGTAAAAATAGAACTGCCTGGCACCAGATCCGGTAAAACCACCGCCTGGTCCGGCCGCGGCGAAACCGTCGAAGGCGCCTGCTCCAAGTGTTGGTACAAGTTCACGGAAGACGATTTGTGAGCCAGCAGACTCGAATTAAAGCTTTTCGTTCATCCCACATGCAGTGCGCGGGGTTTTGGTTTGGGGCCAGTGAATCGGAAGGACTGGGGTAAATTTATCTCCCCCAGCGTCGATAAGCAGACCCCGTTTTATCGCTGGTATCTGTACAAGCACGGCTATTCTAAGCGATTGGTCGAACAAATCATAGCCAAATTCAAGCTCAAAGCTGGGCAGAGCGTGCTGGACCCTTTCTGCGGGGGCGGGACCACGCTCCTAGCAGCCGCCGAAAACGGGCTCAATGCGGTCGGCTTCGACATAATGTCGTTCCCAGTGCTCGTCTCCAACACGAAAATGCTGCGCCCGAGCGTCTCTAACGTAGAGAAATATGAAAAGAAATTTACGCTCGAAAAAATAAGGGTCACAAAACCATACTCGCTGCCCGACATCAAAATATTTGAGAAAGCGTTCAATAAAAAGACGTTGAACTTCTTGCTGAAATTCCGTGGAAAAATCGACGACATAAAAAAACCGGCACTTAAGAACATCTTCCTACTGTGCTATCTGAAAACGTTAGAAAAGGCTGGCCGAGCACGGAAAAGCGGGGGGTTCCTTCGGCTTACAAAAGCTAGGAACGCTTCACAGAAGAAAATATTCACCCAATTCACCAAATTCTTGGACGAGGTCAAGACAGATTTGAAAGCTGCAAGCAAACTAAAAGGAAAAGCGCAAGCAAAAGTTGGTGACAGCCGAAAAATCTCCAGCAAACAGAAATTTGATGCAGTGATTAGCTCGCCACCCTATCCGAACCGGCACGACTACACGCGGGTCTATTTGCTCGAAGAAGCGTTAGGGTTCAACAAGAACGACAAAGAAATCAAATGGCTCCGATACAAGACGCTGCGCTCGCACGTCGAAGCCAAAAAGCAAAAATTCGACGCGACGGGATATGTAAGGCCCGCCAAGTTGACACGCGCCATTAAAAAATTAGAAAAAAAAGACCTAAACAACCCCAAAATCGTCGAAATGATTGACGGATTCTTCGAAGATATGTATCTAACTCTCAAAAATGTCAAAGGTTGTGTCAAAGCCGGCGGGAAAGTGGGCTTTGTAATAAGCAACGCGCGCTACGCCGGTGTGCCGGTTCTAACAGATGAAATACTCAGGGATGTAGGTAAACAAGCAGGCCTAGCCACCAAGGAAATTATCTTACTCCGAAATAGAGGGAATAGCAGCCAACAGATGAAAGAATACAATCGACTACCAGCCAGAGAAAGCCTAGTCATTTTTGAAAAGAGTCTTGGCTAATTCATCGCTGATAACTTCCCCCGTTTTTTTATATTTGCCAAATGATTTAAGAAGAAACTCGTGCCGTTTAGTCACAGACGGCTTTTCTACTGATGCCTGCAAGACATATTTGTGGAAGTAGTCAAGCACAGCTTTATTTGTTGGAGCTTTAAAGTCACGCAGGAGCTTCATTTGATTCTTTATTTCTCTTATAAGCCTTAAATAAAACTGAACAAATTTCGAAACATCGTTGCGCCGGCCTTCATTAATTAATTCTTCAACAAATAAATAAGCCGATACTGCCACAGCTCGACTAGATATAAGTTCCGCATCCTTTCCAAATTCTTTATCCATAACTTCCAATACGGCCTCAACATGTTTGATGCTTTTTGAATCTGCACCAATTTTTTTATATTGCTCAAAATCATTTGCTATATCTTCATAACGGGCCCTACGAAACTCACCGGAAATTCGTTTTGAAAACGAATTAAGCACCATTTGCGCCAGAGCAAACTCACGAGAAAAACGTTTAAATGAAAGTTTTGTGTGACGAAAAAATAACATGTCTCGGCCTTTAACCTTAAAAATAAAGTCCCTCAAATCACCAGTCATTGAATGCAACGACTCACCGGATTTTAATGGATCCCCAAGTTGTAACCTGGCAAACGTCTCACGAATAAGTTTATCGTCTGGCTTTACCAAAATACTAAAATCCAATTTATACTCGTCAGTAATAAACTTAGCAAGTTTGTTTTCCTTCTGTTCAAGTTCACGATAGCTAAATTCTGGCGCATCTTTTTCTTCAGTCAATTTAACCTTTAATGGTCGCCTTGGAGAAAAATCATCGCCAAAATACGAGGGCTTAAAAAATTCAACGATTGCCGTAATCCGCTGCTTACCATCAATGCACTCGTATACATCGTCTTTCGTTTCAGCCAAATATATTTTAGGGATGTCAATATCCTGAACCAGTGAATTAATTAAACGGGCCTTTTTCCAAGGTGGCCAAATCTCCTCACGCTGATAGTCCGCATCCAAATCGATAAGAGGAAGCCATTTCTCAATGAAGTCCTGAACGTTAATCTGAACACTTTTCCTTTTTTTAGATTGATACGCCATAAAAATCACATCTTACAAACAACTTTTAACTTGGTGCTTTGCATACTGTTTGGAGGCAGCATTAATTTACATTTTGCAGCAAGCCAGACCTTAAATGGGTTGGCATCCCAATTGGTTTTTGCATTATTAATCGCCTGAGAAAATTGAAGCCTGCCATGTTCTATATTAAGCATTTTATCTATATTCGGAAAAAACCCCAAGGCCTTTCGTATTTCAATTCCAGAGTCATCAAAATCAATCAATTCAATTGTAAATCCATGTTTACGCTTTAGATGTGCCTTAAACAACAAATTAATGAGGCCTGCATCGTTTTTGTCAAACGAACAGCCAATAACACGTAACACATCACATTCGGCAAGAACTTCTGCGGCCTTTGCCCAAATAAGATTATAAGGTTCCTCAGAGTACTCTTTTTGTGTGCCTGGCGGAATCCAAGGAACATTAAGTCCTGAGTCTTCCCACTCAAAGGAACCATGCAATTTTAATAAAGACATCCCTTTTTTCGCACAAGAAGACGTATGATTGCAATACGGAATGTCCTTTGTTTTTACGTTGTAGACGCTCCGGTAAGCTCTGTCAAGCAAGCCATCATAATTCAAAGTCATATATGCTAATACTTTCTCTTTTTTGGCAATATTTTTTAGCTGATGGAAAAAAAGAAGAGCTGAATATAATGTTGGCTTAACAGTCTTCCCATCAACCAACAAATGAGTGGTAATGTCCTTTTTCACTAGGTTTCGCAATGCATTAGCATGCTCATGAGACCCTTTACGCCTACTCGATTCTATAAGCGTAATAAATTGTTCGATATTTGCTGGCCTGTCTGATAGAACACGTATTAATGCATTCTTCACCCTGTGCAATTTTTTTGACTTATTTAAAGCCTGGTGGATACGTTCAGAAATATTGCTTGTAAGCAGCCCCTTTTTTTCTTTAATGTCTTGTGAGAGCTCAGAGCCGTACGAATACATAACTTCTGCATGAGTAGCTCCAGCACCAAACAAATAAGCAATTCGGAGGGGTGTGGATGTTCTCGCTTTTTGCATATACTATGACTCCTCGAGCAAAACTACTTATAAATTTCACCCAGTGTCCTTCTTTTTCCGGTCGTCCTTCTCGTCCTTCCGGGTAATCGCGTAGGCCCTTCGTTGGTTGGTTGCCTGGTTTTTGCACGTTGTCCTGCCAAAACTGATCGGTTGAGCCAGCGTAGAGACGCATTAACTATAATTCCGAGTATTTGGCGTTCTTTCCTTTCGCCTTCCCCACCGGATACTTCTGCTCGTTCTCCTGCATCTTCGCTTCCAGCGCTTCGGAGAGGTCGATGTCGAGCATTTGGCTCATGCGGAGGAGGAAGTAGAGGACGTCCGCCATCTCGTGGCCGATCCCGGCCTTCTTCTGGGGGTCGGCCAGCAGGGCCTCGATATCGGCGTCGGACTTGAAGCGGAACTTTTCCAGCAGCTCGGCGGCTTCCGTGATAATCCCGATGGAAAGGTCCTTGGCGCCGTGGAACCGGTCCCAGTCCCGGGCCTCGCAGAAGGCCTGGACTTTGGCTTTCAACTCCTGCAGGTTGGCCTTGGAGTCCATGCCAAAAAATTGATCCCAACAGGTTAAAACCTCTCACGCCACCCAACCCCACCAAAACACGTTTTTCCGGCAAATGACGTGTTTTTATGTTTTTTGGTTCTAGTGGAAATATCGCCTGTTACAACAGCCGATAATTGGCGATTATTGGATGCTATACCATTCAATAATTGGAAACCGTTGATTTGGCACCGGAAACCTGGTCTAGGGGCGTTTTTAAAGGCGTGGAGGGAAGAGGGGTTTATGGAGGAGAAATTCGCGTACTGGGAGTTCGTGTTGAAGGGCGCGAACGCGCACGACATACATGGCGTGCAACTACGAGAAAATATCAGGAAGCTTGCCGTGGACGCCGGCGTTCCAGGCGATGTACGCAACGTGAAAAAGGACCATACTGTCCTTGTTCGATGCAAAGCCCCTGAAGAGCAAGCGGAGAGATTGCTACAAACCATACTGAAAATACCGGACGCGCTCATCAAGTTGCATCCCACCGACTCGTTCAAGAGAAAAATGACGAGCGAAGGCGGCGAGCCGCCCAAAATCCCCGACGAGTTCGAAATCATCCGCGAAGACGAGCTCTCCGAAATGGTGTGGGCGCTGCAGGGCGCTGGAAAGATTTTCGCGGGAGGCGAAAAGTCACGGGAAAGGAAATTGACCCAGGCCCTCAAGCTGGCGTTAATCGAAACCAGCGCGTGCGCGGACGAGCATAACCGCGGCACGCCAAACAACCGGAACTTCGTCGTGACCGCGCTGGAGAACTTCATCTCCACCGGCCCCGTAGAAGACACAGACCTGGTGAAACAAGTCTATGACCTCTATCAACTATGCGGCCAAGCCAATGAATACCTTAGATTGGCGTTATCTGGGCAGCGCACGCAAGACAAAGTGAAAGAGTTAAGCGAGCAAATCTTGAAATTGGCGGGCAAGATTTTGGAAAATCTTAATAACCAGAAGGGGTAAAGGGGGTATGGGATGAAAAACTTTCAAAAAATAATGCAAGCCTTCAAAGCCTTGAACGGCAAGGAGCTCGACATGGGCGAATACGAAAACCGGCTAAGGCTGCAAAAAATCGTCTATCTCTTGCAGGCGGCCGGACTGAAACTCGGTGGCTATCCTTTCTACTGGTACATCAAGGGCCCCTATTCGCCCGCCTTGACTAAATACATCTTCGAATCCCTCGACAGACCAAGAACGGCGCATAAAGGCGAGGGCCTAGATACAAGGGAAAAACGCGTGGTGGAAAAACTAAAGACCACGCTTGAAGATGAAATGAGAGACGCCAAGCAATTAGAACTCTTGGGTTCGCTTGTCTTCATCCGGAACGACGAAAAAGTACGGGACAAAGCCGAGCTCCTAGAACGAATGTATTCGAGGAAACCCTGGTATTCGAAAGCGGAAATTGCGGCTCAAATTGAAAAGATTGAGGCGTGCGGGCTATTCAACTAAGTACCCGCCCCCCGTCCCTCGCTCAGATGGGCGTCCATCGGGGCGCAAGGCTGGCCGTCCTTCTTTTTCTTTTCCACCGGGGCGGTGCGCTTCGGGTAATCCCGTAGGCCCTTACCCCGTTCCGCCCATCTTCTTCCATTCGTTTCGTTGTTTTTGTCGTTCTTTTTGTTCTTGTTTTTTTTGTTTCGCGTTTTCTTTGGCTTGTTTTTGTTTTTCGCGTTGGTCGTAGTCTTGTTCTTCTTTGAAGCCTTTGGGGTCGAGTTCCAGGTAAATGGTTTTCCAGGCCCGGGGATAGCGTTCTTGGACGTCCAGGTAATGCATGTGGCCCGCCCACCCCAGCCGGCTGCCACTCAAAATCCCGGCCTCCAAAAGCATTAAGTCTTCGACGTACGCGCGCCGCCGGGAAGTAAACGGCGCGCCCTTAATCGCTTTCCTGATGAACTCCGACTTAATCGACGAAAAACCTTCGCCCATACCAGCACTCCCGCGGGCCAAGTAAAAAAGGTTTTTGGTGCAAAACCCAGGGGAAAACCGCTCCCAACCGGGCCGGTTAACCCAAGCCAGGCAAGCCGGGCCACTCCCTTCGCCGGGCCAACGCCACGCAACCGGTCCCGTCAGCGAGCTGCTTCACCAAGGGCTTCCGCCGAGGGGAGGGAAGGCATGGAAGCAAGGGAAAGACGAACAAAATATAAATAGTTCGACGATTGACGTATTATTATAGATTAAAGGGGCCTTCAAGCGATAGAAATATAAAAACTATCAACAACTATAGTTATTATCAATATTTATTGATAGTTGTGATGGAAATGGTTTCCCTGAAAGCCCCCAAGACCTTTGAAGTGGTGGAAGCGATCCTGGAACAAAAAAAATTCACGCAATTGGCGTTGAGCAGGCAAGTCGACGCCTCCTTCGGCATTGTCAACCGCACCACCCGCTGGCTCGAAGCGAAAAACTACGTCAAGAAGACGGGCAAGTTCTATGAGCTGCGGGACCCGGCCGGCATCCTGTCCTCCCTCGCCGTGTTCCGCGACATGAAATCATTGATCATCGACGAAGTCACGGTCAGCCTGACGCCCGCGCAAATAAAGGGCCTCCTCCCCCCCGACCGGGTCTGTTACTGCCTGGAGACCGCGCTGGAAGAATACTCCAATTACTTCCGCGCCAACCGCGTGTGCGTGTATGTGGACAAGAAAGACGTGCCCCGGCTCCTGGCCCTGCTCGAAAACAGGAAAGGGCCTGGCACGCAAGTCGTCTTCTACGAGGAAAAGCCGCCCGTCAAAGGGAAAAAACCGACGCTGCCCGAATTCAAGGACACGCAGACGACCAATGAAAGCATCAACCGCTGGTACACGCCGCGCACGCGCACGGTCATCGACCTGGTGTGCGACAACAAAGCCTACGCGGCCCAGGACCTCTTCATGAGCCTGTGGGGGATCAAGCTTGCCTGAGACCTCATACGCCGGCGACTATCGCCCGGAAGTCACCGACCTCTCCCGCGAAGAACTCCGCAACTTCCTGGACTGGTGCGCCAAACTGCTCGGCTACGAACCCACCATCATCGGCGGCTGGGCGGTCTACGCGCACGTGCCGGGACATCTCGGCTCCAGGGACATCGACGTGGTGTTCCCCACCAACCGAGCCATCGACGAAGTCATGGACAGATACTACGCCTACAACGGCTTCAAATGCGAGGGCGACCTCGAAAAGACCTTCCACAAGGAAGCGATGGTCGACGGAAAGACCGAGAAAATAATCTACGACGCGACGAGCTACGAGCGGAGGAATCGGCTGAAGGAAAAGGACTCCATCGAAATCCCCTGGAACCTCATCGAAACCCACAAGGAACGCAAAGACCTGGCCGGCTTGAGCCTCTGGACGCCCAGCCTCGAGCTCCTCCTATTGTACAAGGTGAAAGCCTACCGGGACAGGAGCCATGAGCTATTGCACAAGGGCCTGCTCATCACGCCCGGCGACCGGAACCGGCTCAACTCCAAGATATGGAAGGACGCGGAGGACATCAAGGCGCTCGACGGCCTCGGAAAGACGGGCAAGAAGGAATTGAACCAGCTGCTCCGACAAACGGGGTTCAAGGAATATTACAAGGAAACGATGCGAGAAATCAGGCGGGTTTCACAGGACTGCACGAAATGCGGCAAAACCATCCGGGCCGGCAACCCCAGCCAATTGAAAATCAACGTGGCACTGCACCTCAAAAAACACGAGATAGACGGCTACTAAGGGAAGAATTTTTCGTACACGCCGTGCAACCCGCCCCGCCGTCCCCCGCTCGCAATCGACCTAATTCGGCGGGCGCTGCAGGGCTCGCTTCCTTTCCTCTTGGTCGGTCTCGCCTCCGCCCAGATGATCGCGCAAGGCCCCCGGAGAACCAAGACAAGCCGAACAAAATATAAATTATTCGACGATTGACGTATATTAGGATAAAGGGAATCCACCGAAACGATTTAATTAAACGTTTAATTATATGTCGGGTATGGTGCAAGTGGTGTTGTCTTTGAAGCAGGAGACCGAGCAGAAGCTGCGCAGGATGGCTCGGGAACTCAAGGGCGGAAAGAAGGGCGCGCTCTCCGCGGTCGTGACCGAGGCGCTCGACGAGTACGAGCAACGGGCCCAACAGATGCTGGCCCTCGAGAAGCTGCGAAAAATCGCGGACAAGGGCTTAAAGCTCGGCATCACGAAATTCAACCGGGAAGACGCCTATGACTAACGAGGAGCCCATGCTGGTGGACAGCAACGTCCTGATCTACTTGGTCGACCACTCGGATGCGACCAAACACGCCGCGGCCCGCCGGCTGCTGGAAGAAATCATCCGCCACCCGCAAAACTATGTCGTGGCCACCCAGAACCTGCGCGAATTCGCTTCCGTGGCTCTCAAGAAGATGGGCCTCGACTACGCGGAACTCCTGGAAGCCTGCGACACCTTCACCCGAAGCTTTGGCCGGATCCTGAGCGACACCGTGCGGGACGCCGTGGAAGCCTTCGCCCTCGCCAAGCGAACCAATTCCAGCTATTGGGATGCGCTATTAGCCAGCACCATGACCCGCAACGACGTGCACACCATCCTCACCGAAGACGAAAAGGACTTCAAGAAGTTTCCCGGCCTCGAAGTCATCAACCCATTCAGGTGAGGGGCACCGGCAACCAGAACCCAACGCAATAGCCACCCTCTTCGGTGAACGCGTTTCTGTCCCAAATGGGGCAGGAAAAACCCGCAATTTGTATTAACGAAAAAAGCACTATAGGGTACTTGGTGTTGGTGGGGGCACGGGTGCGCGGCAACCATCATTGGGCCACAAAGCCCCTTGAAAGTGCTGCCCGACAAGGAGCTCCTTCGGACTTCGGTCCGATAGCCCACTGCTACGGCAAGGGCGAGAAGGATTCTTTTGCCCGTGTAACATCAACACCATTTACTCTCCTTCTCGGTGCCAGCGTTCGGCGATTGTACCAGTTTCTTGGCCATGATTTATAAGCCTTTTACCTTCCATTGCATGCGGGAAAAAAAATGGCGAAACCCTTGCAAGGACTGCGAAAGACCTTGGAGGCCCTGCACTTCCGGCTCCGGGTGGCGACTGGCTCGAAACCGGAACGGCCGGGGTTCCGACAGGAGTCCACCGACCTGGCTGCCTTCCAGCAAAGCGTCAAGCAACGGAGCTACTGGCAGCTGTGCCGCGACGTTTCCGGGAGAGCCGAACTCCTGCGGTTGCGGGCCCTGAGCTGGCGCGAGCGGCTGGTCGACCACCTGGGCCGCGTCGAAAGGGAAATGGAGCGGCTGCTGCCGGCCAAGGACCGCGCGCAGGTCCTCCAAAAATACGGCGCGGTCTGGAAGGTGGAAGCCGTGGAAGCCGGGAAAAACCGGGAAGGGTTCGCATGGTACCAGGCCGAGCACGAGCAAGGCGTGCACGAAATCGAGCGCTACTTCGAGCTCGCCAAACAACAAGACCAGGTCCTCAAAGCCATGGAAGACGAGCTCGAGGCCCGGCGCGAGGCCGAGCCGGCCGAAAAACTCTGATTTGTTCCCCGCACCGGAAATGACGGGTATCCGGCGCCTTAAATAGGGGCAAGCGCGTAAGGTTAGCGTGGGGGGCAAGCCCATCAGACTGCTTCTTCGGCTCGGCTTGCCTAACCCATTCACCCCCTCCCCCGAAGGCCACAGGGAATAAAACAACTTCTGCGGATGGATGGGGTGTGAAGACCGTGAAACGCGTGGCCATCGTCGCCAAGCGGGCGAGCGTGCGCGCGAAGACGCGGAAGACCGTGAAGCGGTTTGGCTACCGCATCGTGAACCGGAAACCCGACGTGGTGGTGGCCATTGGAGGGGATGGAACCTACTTGCACGCGGAACGGGTTTTCCCGGGTGTGCCCAAGCTCTTGATTCGGGACAGCCGCATTTGCTTGAAGTGCAACGACGAGAGCCTGCGCGTCCTCCTCAAGGCCTGCGAGGCCGGCTACCGCGTGGAACGCCCGATGAAGCTCGCCGCGGCAGTGCACAGAAACCACTCGAAGACCCGGCCCCGGCTGGCCGCCAACGACGTCGTGATACGGAATAGAGAGCAAACCCAGGCCATCCGGTTCACCGTGAAAGTAAACGGCAAGGACCTGGATGGAACCCTGATTGGAGACGGAGTAGTCATTGCCACGCCGTTCGGCAGCCAGGCCTACTACCAGGCGATCACGGGAAAGGGCTTCCGGAAAGGGATGGGCATCGCGTTCAACAACGTGGCCGGCAAGCGCAAGGGCTTGGTCGTCCGGGAGACCACGGAAATCACGGTCATTCTCCGGCGCGGCCGCGCCCTGGTCTCCTTCGACAACGACCCCGCCATGGTAGCCCTCGCCCCCGGCGACCGGGTAACCGTGAAGAAGGCCAGGGAACGGGCGAGCATCCTGCGGCTGGCCTAAGGCAAGGGATTCAACGCTCCAAGCACGCCCCCAACCTTTAAATACCTTGAAGCCCTAATTTATGGGATGAAGGCAAAAATCGACTTGCTGCGCAGGAAACTCATTCACAAGGCGCGGGAACGGGTGACCGAGAAGTTCACGGGCCGCGACCAGCACGTCATCAAGGCGATCGGCGTGTTGGGGGACTTGGACAACGTGTTCAACTTGTTGTTCGAGCAGGTCAGGGAATGGTATGGCATGCACTTCCCGGAACTCGAGCGAATGTGCAACGACAACGCGGTGTACCTGAAGCTGGCCTACCACCTCGGCGACCGCAAGAATTTTTTGTTCGAGAAAATCTGCGAGCACTACGAGAACCAACTGGCCGCCAAGCAAATCGAGGAAAAGGCCGGGCAGAGCCTGGGCTCGCCCGTCGAAGAAGAAGACCTCGCGGAAATCCGGTTGCTGGCCTTGAACGCCTTGAACCTCCGCGAGGAACGCGAGTTTTTGGTGAAGTACCTGGAGAAGGCCATGAAACAGGTGTGCCCCAATGTCTTGGCCGTGGCCGGTGCCCTCGTGGGCGGAAAGCTGTTGGCCACGGCGGGGAGCCTCAAGCGGATGGCCATGATGCCGGGGAGTACTTTGCAGGTATTGGGCGCGGAAAAGGCCTTGTTCTCGCACCTCCGCAAGGGCACCTTGAGCCCCAAGCACGGCCACGTGTACCAGCATCCCCTGGTGCGCGGCGTGGCGAAGAACAAGAAGGGCCGGATGGCGCGCACCCTGGGAGCGAAAATCGCGTTGGCCGCGAAGAAAGACTTTTTCGGCAAAAAAGAGGACTGCCAGGCGGAACTCCAGGCGCTCAACCGGCGCGCGGAACAACTCGGGGGCGCGCGCAAGTGACGCTCTCCCTGCAGGAGGCCGTGAACCTCTTGTTCGAGTTCCGGTTCAAGCAGATGACTTCCGCCGACGCGACCATGGACGAAAAAGCGTTCAACGACGCCCGCGA
The DNA here is from genome assembly GCA_018304425.1 of Candidatus Iainarchaeum sp. Lineage (GTDB taxonomy): Archaea > Iainarchaeota > Iainarchaeia > Iainarchaeales > UBA10219 > UBA10219 > UBA10219 sp10219u. The sequence continues at coordinate 33,462 of JAGVWE010000002.1, forward strand.
AGTCGTGAAAATCCATTTTGTGACGACCGGCAACGCGGAGGCCGCCGGCGAGTGGGCGTTGCAGGGCATCGTGCACGACCTGGATGCCCTGAAAAAGCAGGGCCTGTTGTCGGCGGAGCAGGTGGCGCGGCTGGAGGACAAGCCCGTGAAACGCTATGCCAGCGTCCGGAAGCTCTTGCGGCTGCCGAGCATCGCGCCGAAGGTGCGCGAGTTGCTGGCGCGGCTGGACGCGCCGAAGCTCAAGGGCATTTACTCGAAGGAATTCGAGCGCGAGCAAGGCGAGGTGGCCAAGGAATTGATGCGCGAGCAGACCCTGAAAACCCTCAAACAACAGTTTGCCAAGGCCTCGGAAAAAGACGTGCAAATCGTGGAAGAGTATCTCATGGCGTACGAGCTCGACAAGCAGGAGCAGGGCTCGTGAGCCAGCAACCCCTTAAAAACAGTTCAGCCCCTCTTTTCCTTGATGCCGCTAAAGAAGCTGTTTGAAGGGGTTTACCGGGGAGAGGGCCGGCTTTGGACCGAGAACCTGGTGCCTGGCAAGCCCGTGTACGGCGAGGACTTGCGCGACTTCAATGGCCGGGAATTCCGGGCCTGGAACCCGTTCCGCAGCAAGCTGGCTTCCGCCATCGAAAAGGGGTTGAAGGAGTTCCCGGTGCGGGCGGGCGGCAGGGTGCTGTACCTTGGGAGCAGTGAGGGAACGACTGCCAGCCACTTGTCGGACGTCATCGGGGGAACGGGCCTGCTGGTGGGAGTGGATGTGAGCGAGCGCAGCATGAAGAAGTTCCTCGAGTTGTGCGAGCAACGCGAGAACATGGTGCCCGTGCTCGCGGACGCGAACCAGCCGGAGGGCTATGCCGATGCCTTGGAGGACGTGAAGGTCGACTTGCTGTACCAGGACGTCTCGCAGAAAAACCAGGCCGAAATCTTTTTGAAGAACGCGCGCGCGTTCCTCGGCAAAGGCAAACCAGCCATGCTGTGCGTGAAAGCGCGCTCCATTGACTCCGCGAAGAAGGCCTCGAGGATCATCGGCGACGAAGTGCGGTTGCTGGAAAAGGAATTCGAAGTGCGGCAGGTACTGGAACTCTCGCCGTTCGAGAAAGACCATGCCCTGGTGTACGGCAGGAAGAAGTGAGAGCATGCAGGCGCGCGCCTATGGCCCAAGCCACGTCACGGGTTTCTTCAAGATTTACGCGAACGGCTCGACGGGAGCCGGCTTCAATCTGGAGGAAGGCATGCGGACGAGGGTGGAAACCGGGAAAGGCGGGGGAGAAACGGTGTTGATTAATGGTAAAACCGACGCTGCCCCGGTGTCGCGGAACGTCATCCGGAAGTTCAGGGCCTTGACCGGGTTCAGGGGTCGGGTCCGGGTGGGACATGAAACCAGGGTCCCCATTGGCTTTGGCTTGGGCATGAGCGGCGCGGGAGCGTACTCGCTGGCGTTGGCGTTGAACCAGGCGCTGAGGGCGGGCCTGGACGCGCGGGGCGTGCTGCGCCAGGCGTTTGACGCGGAAATCGAGGAAGGCACCGGGCTGGGCACGGTCATCGCCGACCAGGGCAGGGGCTTGTTGCTGGGCCTTCCCCCATACCCTTCAAGGAAGGCACGGGAACTGAAAAGCGGGTGGCGGCACGCCGTGGTGGGGTTCTTCCACCCCATCCGGACAAAGTCCATCATCCGCAGCCGGCAGTGGAAGGAAAAAATCAACGAGGCCGGGGAGCGCGCGCTCAAGAAGTTCAGGCGCGAGCCGACCGCGAAGCGATTCGTGGAGTGTGCGAGGCGGTTCACGTTTGAAACCGGCCTTGCCAGCCGGCAAGTCGAGCGCGTGATGGAAGAAGTTCCTGGCACGAGCATGGCCATGCTGGGGGAAACCGTGTTCGGGTTGACCAGCCGGCCGGCGGAACTGCGGAAGCAGTTGCAAGCGTACACGGAAAGAGTGCTGGTGTCGGGGTTCAACCGCTGGCCCGCGAGGGTGGTGAAGTGAAAACCGAAAACCTGCCCAAAAACCATCCCCGGTATCGCTCCCTGCTGGAACGGCACCGACTCGAAGAAGGGGTGCGGAAGGGGTTGACGTCCCTGCAGGGGCTCCTCGCACATGGAAGGGGAGAGGCCTTTGACTACTTGTTTGGCGAGAGGACCCGGTCGTGGGCGCGGAAGGCCGAACGGGCGGCCGCGGCGGAGTTGTTGTTGGCCCGGCATCCCGTCCTTTCGGTGAACGGGAACACCGCGGCGTTGTGCCCCCTGGAAATGATTGCGTTGGCGCGGGCGCTGGGCTGCCGGCTCGAAGTCAACTTGTTTTATGGGCCGGCCGGGCGTCGGAAGAAAATCGCGGCCCATTTCAAGGAACTGGGAGAGGAACTCCTGGGAGCCAAGCCGGACGCGGTGTTGAAGGGCTTGAAATCCAACCGTGCCCGGGTGGACCGTCGGGGCATCTTCAAAGCCGACGTGGTGCTGGTGCCGTTGGAGGACGGGGACCGGACCGAGGCCCTGCGGAAGGCCGGGAAGAAGGTCATCGCCATCGACTTAAACCCCTTGTCAAGGACCGCGCGGAAAGCCGACTTGACGGTGGTCGACCATGTCGCGCGCGCCGTGCCCGCGATAACCCGGGAAGTCAAGCGGTTCAAGCTGACGCCAACGGCCAAGCTGCGGAAAATCGCGCTGGCCTTTGACAACCGCGCCGGCCTCCGGCAAGCGATAGGGTTTTTAAGCCCAAAAACCAAGGGGGGTGGGAAAGCATGAAGTTGGAAGTCGAACGACAGTTGTTTCACCTGGTGATGGGAACTGCCTTCGTTTTGGTCGTCCACTTTTTTGGCGTGCAGGAGACCCTTTACTTTTCCCTGGCCTTGCTGGCGTTGGGCACGGGAGTGGCTTGGCTGCTGGGAAAGGGCGTGCGTTTGCCGTTCGTCTATGACGCGTTGCGGTTGGCGGAGCGGGAGCACGAGAAGGGCATCCCTGGTTTTGGCGCCTTCAAGTTCGTGTCCGCGGTCTCGCTGCTCACCCTCTTGTTCCAATCGGAGCGCGTGGTGTTGGGCGCGTTGCTGGTGCTCGCGTACGGGGACAGTTTTTCGACGTGGGTGGGAAAAAACTTTGGCCGGATTAAGACGGCCGGGAACCGGACCCTGGAGGGAACCGTGGCCGGCGTGTTGTCGAGTTTCCTGATATTGGGCTTGTTCTTCGAGCCCTTCACGGCCTTTGCCACGGCCTTGGCCGGGATGCTGGCGGAATACCTGCCGGTGGACGACAACTACTCGATTCCTCTGGTTTCGGCCGCGGCCCTGACGCTCTTGAAGGGCGGGGCCTAACCGGCTGCAGGGGCAGGAATAAAAAGGCTTTTGCGCCCAAAGCCGTAGAGCGGCCAGTTGGATTGAGTGAAGCCTACCGCCCCGTCGAGCCACTTCGGGCGAAGACGGGGCACGCCTGCGATGTCAACGGCCCTGGAGGTGGCCGCCTAATCGGCTGGCGCCTCGGCAGCTGTGCGAGGCCGAAAGGCCGAGCCAGCCCGGTCGAGCCCCGCAGGGGGCGAAGACCGTGCACAGATGTCAACTGGCTGGGCAGTTGAGCGGGTCGTCTAGCCTGGATAGGACAGATGCCTCCTAAGCATCAGATCGAGGGTTCAAATCCCTTCCCGCTCGCTACGCCTTTTTACAAAAGGTGTGCGAAAACGTCCCATGCCATGCATGGGACTGGCTGGGCCGGCCCTAGCAAACCTTTATTAATTTTAGATTCACTTATTATAGTCAATTAGTAGGGGTATTAGAGGGGAAGGGTGGGTAAAATCAGGGCACGGGCGTTACTGGTTTTTGTCACGTTGTTGGCGCTGGCTTGGATGGCTCAGGGAGCCTTGGCCGAGGAGGCCTCGTTGGCTGAAAGGCTGGGGTTCACGGCAACCGGTTTCGATTTCGCGAAAGTGGACCTGGTGCTCGCGGCCGGAATCCTCATCGTCTTGTGCGTGGTGTTGTATGCCGTGCTGGCCGTGTTCTTGAAGCCCCAGCAAGGCCAGTCCTATGAGGCGCCCCAGGAGTTGACCGTGGAAGGAATCACGGGAGGAGAGACAACGCCGCCCAGGGACGAGTCGAATCCCGTCATGAAATTCTATTATTCGTTGGAGGACGGCTGGTATAATTTCTTGGACGGCTTGAACCAGGTCATCCCCGTCTACAAAATCATCGACCCCATTGACCAGGTCATCCCGTCCTTTGCCTTGTTCTTGTTGCTCTTGTTGTTGCTGCTGGTTGGTGGCCTCTACTGGGGCGGCGCCTTCAATGCTCCGGGCCCGGATGGAACCGGGGGCGGAGTGCTGTGGCCGGTCGTGGACTGGATGGGTTCTCTCCTGGGCTGGAAGAAGGCGGATGCCGCAGGCGTGCAGTTCCTGGTGAGCGACGAGCAGGCCAATCCCGTGGCGGGCGCGCAGGTCGCCGTGGCCTACGGCGAGCAGGCCGAGAGCTATTCCACCAACGAGTTCGGCGAGTTCTCCATGCCTGTTTACCAGGCTGAAATCTTTTTGGACGTCCAGGCCGAGGGCTTCGAGCGGTTCTCGGAAAACTATTCGGTGAACCGGGAGGGCGTGAACCGGGTTTCCTTGAAGCGCGCGCCGCTCTACTTCGCGGAGAACCGCGTGCTGGAACTCGTCGACGAATTCGGGGCCAGGGTAACGGAGGCCGTGTTCGTGAGCTTTTCCTGCAGTGGCAGCTATAACGCGCCGGCCAGCCAGTCCACGACCACGGGCGAGGTCAGTGTCACGTACACCGGCAACTGCGGCACCCTGATGGCCAGCATCCGGGCGCAGGGCTTTGAAGACCAGACGGTGCTCATGAGCGGCTCGCGGACCGTGGCCGTGTTGAAGAAGAAGTCGGCCGACCGCTTGAATGGAAAGCTGAACGTCAAGCTGCTCGGCCCCCAAAGCGAGTCCATGACCGGCATGGAAATCCGGCTGTTTGACAACGACAACATCTGGAAGAACACCGGGAAATCGGATGCTGCCGGCAGTTACTCGTTCACGGTCACGCCCGGCACCTATTACGTGCTGGTGCAGGACCTTGCAGGCAAATTTACGTCCACGCAAAGCAATAAGGTGCCGGTGGACGCAGGCGAAGAAGTCCTGGTGGAAGTCCGGATGAGCAAGGCCGGCACCGATGGAAGCGGAGGAGACGGGGGCGGAACCACGTGCGCCCCGGGCAAGACATTGTGCGCCAATGGGCAGTGTCAAACGAGTTGCGGGCCCGGGGTGTTGCCGGCCTGTCCAGCCGGGCAAAACCGGTGCGCGGACCGCACGTGCCAGGCGAGTTGCGGGCCTGGACCCATCAACTGCCCCACCGGCACCAACCTCTGCCAAAACGGGACCTGCAACGCCACCTGCCCCGTAAACCGGCCAAAACCGATGCGCAGACTACTCCTGCCAGGCCGATTGCGGTTCGGGTCCAGGGGATGGCGGGGAGCCCCGGAAAGTGGAGTTGAAGCTCGTGGACTCGGGTTCGAGGGCGGGAATACAGGGCGTGAACGTGGACTTGTACTTGGAGGGCATCCAGTTGGTTTCGAACGCGCGCACGAACTCGGAAGGCGGGGTCGTGTTCGCGAACGCGGACCGCGTGAAACCGTATTCCATCGTGGCAAGCGGGCACCCCAGTTACGTGATGAAGATCGTCAGCGGCATCCAATCGCAGTTGCTGAACGCCAATCCCATCGTCATCGAGTTGGAGAAGTTGACTCCCACCAATTCGGGGGAAGTCGCGGTCAAGGTGACGGAGTTGGGGGCGGGCAACGTCAAGCAAGCCGAAGTGTTCTTGTACAACAAGCTCTTGGCGGTGCCCATCGTGAGGGGCTTGACGGCGGACGACGGCAGCGCCTCGTTTCCGGGGTTGCCGGCGGGGACGTATTCTGCGATGGCGTCCAAGGGGTTGACGCAGGGAAGGAGCGCGGAAGGCACGTTGGCGGCCGGGAGCCGGCTGGAGTTGGCCGTGCAATTGGTGTTGATGGAGGGCGGCCTCAAGGCCCGGGTCAAGGACGCGCAAGGCAACGGGGTGCAGGCCGCGAAAGTCGAGTACTATAACTTGTTGGACAACCGGAAGGTCGGCGAAGCCATCACGGATGTTACCGGCTTGACTCCTGAAGTCAAGCTGAAGATAAACGTCGTGCCCTATCTCGCGGTTTCAAAGACCGGCTTCTACACCAAGCGCACGGCGGAAACCGAGTTGACGCCGAATGTGACGAAAACCGTTGACGTGACCCTGTCCAGGGAGCAAGCCATGGGCCCTTGTTCGCCGGGACAGGCCTTGTGTGCGAACGGCCAGTGCGCGAACAGTTGCGGGCCCGGGTCGAATCCATGTCAGGCCCCAAACAACCTGTGCTCGAATGGAACGTGTAGTTCGGCTTGCCCCGTGCCCCTCGACTGTCCAGTAGGGCAAAACCGGTGCGCGGACTTTTCGTGCCAGGCCAGCTGCGGGCCCGGCATCCATCCGGGGTGTCCTACGGGGCAAAGCATTTGCTTGGATGGTTCTTGCCAGGCCAATTGTGGGCCGGGGCCGTTGCCTTCCTGTCCAGTCGGGCAGGTCCGATGCAATGACCGCACGTGCCAGGCGAGTTGCGGGCCTGGACCCATCAACTGCCCCACCGGCACCAACCTCTGCCAAAACGGGACCTGCAACGCCACCTGCCCCGTACTACTCCTGCCAAACCAACTGCGGACCCGGCAACCTCCCAACCTGCCCAACCGGCCAAAACCGATGCGCAGACTACTCCTGCCAGGCGAGCTGCGGCGTGGGGCCGTTGCCGCAGCCGGCCGGGGAAATCTCGGTCCGGTTGCAGGAAATCCTGGCAGAGGACTTGAAGTCCCAGGCCAGGGTGTTTGCGAAGAACACGGCGTACTGGTTGCGGTTCAGCGAAATCATTCCGAACGAGGACAACAAGCAGGTGCAGTCCGTGGTGCGGACTGGCCTGGAGAGCCAGGCGGACGCGGTTTCTTCGTTGATGGTGGTGCGGGATGCAAAGGCACCGGGCGTGAGCGTGGTGAAGTCGTCTTCGTTTGACCCCGCCAACAATTATGCGGACAAGTCTGTGACGGCCGAGGACGCGAAGCAGGCCCGGTTCGGTTTTGGCGATGCCGGCAAGGGCGAGTACGAAGTCATGGTCAAGTCGTTCATTAAGAACACTTCGGAGGCCAATGCCCCGGTCGAGATACGGTTTGGGACGAAGGCGGAAGTGAACGGTGTGCCGGTGGAAAAACCGGCGCCGGGCCAGTTGTACACGCGTTCCTACCGGCTGGGGGAACTCATTTCATGTGACCCCAATGACGTCGGCTGCACGAACTTCGTGTACGCGTTTTACTTGAGTGACCTGACCGGAAAGCATTTTTCGGGGAAAATCCCCGTTTTGCCGGGGAAGAGCGTGGAAGTGTGGCAGGGCCTCACCTATTCCTTGGAGTACCGGATATTCAATGCCCACAAGCAGGGGAAGAGCCTGAGCAACTCCGTGTTGTCGTTCACGAACGCGGACCATGCCTTGGACGTGGTGCCGCCCTCCATTCCCCTGGCTTCCTTCGAGGTGGGCACGAGTGTGAGCGGCAGCGTCAACTTCACGCCCAGGTCCGAGGCCGCCGTGACGAGCCTGGCCGTGTCCCTGAATTCAAGCGAGCCCGATTCAAGGGCTACTCTTTCGTTCAGCGTGCCGGGCAAGAAACAGTTTGCCGCCGTGCTTTACCCCAAGAAGCTGGTGGAAAACGTTCCGGCCAACGTCGTGCTGGAGGTAAGCGATGCCGCGACCCGGGAGCGGGCGGCGAATGCCCTGGTCAAGGTTTCAACGGCCGAGGACTTGTCGAATCCCCTGGCGGCGGCCTTGACGGAAGCCGATGGCGTGGCCGTGTTCTCGGTGCCGGGCCTGCCGACGGGAAGCCGGTTGTTTGCCTCCGTTGAAAAGGAGTTTTACGCGAAAAAAACCGGTCTCGTGTGGGAAGTGCTGTCCGCGACCACCAGCTTTGTCCCGGATCCCTCCCTTAATTGCCTGAGTATCTCGCCCGCGAAGCTCTCGGTTCACCGCACGTTTGGCGGGGAGTTCTCGGTGAGTGCGAGGAACTGCGACGAGGAAGCCGAGTTGTTCGTGTATGAGACCGTGGCAGGAACCCCCTTGAAGCTCGTGAACAAGTCGGAGAGCGGGGCCCGGCTTTCCCTGACCACCGCGCCCAATGCGAGGCTGCCGAAGAATGGTTCCCTGTCCATTGGAGTCATGACCGAGGGCTCGACCTACCAGGGCGACTACCTGGTGAACGTGCGCGCGCGGTTCGCCGGGCAGCAGGAGTTCCGGAACCTGGGACGCGTGGAGGTAACGGTGGGCACGAGCCAGGCCAGCGAGAGCTGTTATGGGTTGAGCAAGGCGTCCTTCGACATCTTCCACCGGCCGGATGACGCGGTCATCACGAACCGGTGCTTCCAGGCGGTGAACGATGCGTTCACGCCGAGGCTCACCCTATCGAGCCTCAAGGCCCTGTTGCAGCATGCCGGCCTCTCGAGCCTGGGCAAAATCGAGTTTTATTGGTCGGTGTCAAGGGCCAACCCGGATGGCTCCAGGGAAGTCATCGTGCCTGCCACGTATGCCGCGATTTCGCCGAAGGAAAACCGCCGCGTGGAGTTGGCGGACATCGAAAGCGAGTTGGACAGCCTGGTCATCGTGGACGTGGACGAAGGCGTGGACGTGGGAGAGGAAGCGGAAGACGAGGGGGGCGGGGAGGAAATGGAGCTCGAGGTCTTCAATACTTCGGGGGGTCTGGTGAGCACCGACCTGGAGGGCACCATCGTGGTGGCCGAGTACATTGGCGAAGACACGCAGCAGGACCCCTTGATTGAAGTGCAGGCGCTCAACAACGACTTGCGGGGCCTGGAGCCCGCCTTGTTGACGGTCACGGATTACGTGAAGGTCGCTGACCTCAAGCCCTTCACTGAGATGGGCTTCAAGTACACGGTGACGGCGAGGGGCGAGGGCATCGACGTTGCGAAGATTTTCCTTGGAACCATTTCTGCGGACGGTGAGCGCCATGACCTGGGCGGCTTCAACGTGGATGCCTTGGCGGGGTTGCAGGGCGTGACTTACACGGTTTCCAACGACCATGCCTGGGTGCAGACCTTGTTTGCGGGCACGCTGACGAACCAGACCACGAACCCGGATGACCGGGTCATCGCGCGTTCGGCGGTGGACGTCTTGAAGAAGCGGGACGTGAGCGTGGCTCTTATTTATGACCCGACTTGGGGGCGGAAGTACCTGCGGCAGGTGTGCGACAACCTGGGGTCGGTTGGCAATGCGTTCGCGCAGGCCGGCTTCAACGTGGACGCCAAGTTGTATGCCATGGGCCGGAAAAGCAAGTACGTGAAGTGCGACCACGAACTGCTGACCTGGGCGGATGCCTCGAACACCGCGTATGACCGGGTGAGGGATGACGTGCGGGAGGCCTGGGGGGCTGCGGTGCAGGATTACTTGAAGCGGTTGGCGCCCTCGGATGACCGCCTGATATACGTATTCGTTTTGGCCAACAATGACCCGACCGGCACCGGTTTGGGGGCGAGGCTGCCGAAAATCACCGGCGTTTCGGCTCCGGAGAGAAAACGGTCGGACAACTGCCTTGCCAACCTGCGGCAGTATGCCGAGCAGGCCCAGCAACGGCAGCATTGTGCGGCGAACTGCAGCCAGTATAACCAGGATGGGGGAAGCAAGAGCAATGAGGGCAGCGGCTATGACCCCTGCCTGCAGTGCCGGTATGCCAACTTCCAGTCCCAGGACCCGACTTGTACGAACCTCAGCTTGTCGCGCTGGAGGAAGGGAGGCGAGGAGGTGGTGGCGGAGAACGCCGCCAAGGCCGCCGCGGAAAAGGGGGCCCAGCTTTACTTCTTTTACCCACGCAAACTCGAACAGCGGTCGAGGAGGGCGTATGGGAGCCGGAAGGCGTTGGACGCCGTGGAAGTCATGCAGTTGGCGGCTGACTTGTCCAAGGGCAAGGCCACGAGCATCAAGAACCTGGGCAACATCTCGGTCGACTTGGTGGACACGATCCGGGTCATCCAGAAGTCGTTGAACCCCACGGCCACGGAGACGTTCCACGTGCTGCTCAGGGCAGGGGACACGGACGTGTGCTATGGGCCCAACGACATCGAGGGCTTGACCGGCGAGAACGCGTTCCCGCGCGCCTTGTTTTCCTGGAATGCCGCGAAAATCCAGGCCGACACGTGCAGCAAGTCCAGCAACAAGGTTGCCTTCTGTGACGCGAGCCAGTTCAGCTTGTCGCTTATCAAGCGGTTGCTGCTGGTCCAGCAGTTGTACAAGGAAAAGAAGTACGATGACGTGGAAAACCTCTTGCACGACGAAGTGTACTTGAAGCCGGATGGTTACACGGCGGACCTGCTGTCCGACCTCGATGAGTACTTGCGGTCGCAGGCGTTCTTTGAGACGCCGAGCGGTTACCTGCAGTGGCTCAAGGAATACTTTTCGAGCCCGGGCAGGCTCGAGTTCGTTTCCGACAACCATTCCCTTACGCCGCTGCCCTCGGCTGGATTGTACCGCATGGACATTTCCATTGAGTTCCCGCCGGGAAAACTGGGGCAGTTCATGGAATCGGATGAGCCGGTTGCGTTCATCACCGTGAAACTCAATGAAGTGGTGGGCATGCCGACTTCGAACCTCTTCGAGCGGCTGCCCTTGGACGGCGCCATCGTTGAAACGAGCCGGGAAGGCTATGGGGTGAGCTATACGGGCGACCGGGTGCCCATCCGCTCGGATGAGGGAGTGGAGGCAAGACCCATTCCCGGCAGCGATAACCTGGCATTGGTGAGGGTAGCGCATCGGACGGACTTCGAGTACCTGAACAACGAGGCGCGGTCGTTCGTCTTCCACGCGAAGGACAACCTGGATGGAACCGTGGACTGGGTGTTCAGCCCGAGCCATGCCGCGCCCGCCTTGTTGAAGGTCGAGGGCCGGCCCGAGCGCGCGGAAGCATACTACAAGGTGGTGGACGCGCAGGGGGCAAGCGTGGACGTGGGCGCGTTTGGCTCGCTGTGGACGGGAATCGCGAGCAGCCTCTTCAATTGCGCTGACTTTTCGGGGAAGCGGGTGTTTTACAAGCGCGCGGACGCCCGGAACGCGGGTTGTGCCAAGGAGAAGAGTGGTTACAATTACGGGTTCAGCTGGCTGCCAACGGGCGGGCAAGCGGTCTTGGATGCTGGCGCGGTTTACCTGCGCACGATTTTCTACACGCCGGTGGACCAGGTGTACAGCGTCAAGAACGTGTGCGCGTCGGGTGAGCCCCTGATTGTTTCGACGGCGCAGACCCTGGACAACTTCGACGAATTCATTGGCTTGAAGCACAACCTGGAGGCAACCACGTTGAGCGACATGTTCGAGAAGGTGAAGGCGCGGAAGATGTGCTTGAAGGCGAGCGACAACGAGGTAAGGCTTTGGTGGAACGAGGACGAGTTGTACAAGGAACTGGCAGCGAATTACAACGATCACTTCGATTCCCTGGCCGAGGGCAACGCGGACTTCCAGGCGTGTGGCCCGGAAGCCGCGCAAAAGTAGGGTGCTGCGATTTCGACAGTAGTTTAAACCTGGCAGGACAGTTGACGAAACGCTTTTAAAGGGTAAAGCCCTATATTTGGCTATGGCTGAAAAGCTGGACACCATTATTGCCGGAGAAATAGCCCTTTCCAAGGATCCTGGCGGGTCCATGAAGAAGTGGCGGGAAATCTTTGGCATCAGCCAAACCGAGTTGGCCGAGTACCTGGATGTTTCGAGTTCCACCATTAGCGATTACGAGGGCGGAAGGCGCAAAAGCCCGGGAATTGCTGTGGTAGCGCGTTTGGTGCAGTCATTGCTGTCACTCGACGAGAAACGAGGCGGCAAGATAAGAAAACAGTTGGAAAAGGACTTTAAACCGAAGGAAGACGTGTTTGACACGCATGAATTCACGGCCTCCCTTAACGGAAAAGTGTTTGCCGAGAAGATTGGGGCCACTTGTGTCGCCAACCCGGGCCGGCTCAAGGAAACCAGCGTCTACGGTTATACAGTCATCGACAGCCTCAAAGTCATCCTGGACGTTCCCGTGCACGAGTACATGCAGTTGTATGGGAAGACCCCGGAACGGGCCCTGGTGTTCCAGCACGTGGAAACCGGGCGAAGCCCCCTCATCGCCGTGAAAATCGGGCGCTTTTCTACGGACATGCGGCCCAACATCGTGGTCCTGCACGGGCTCGCCCACGACAAGGTGGATCCCATCGCGGTGAAAATCGCGGAGTCGGAGAAAATCCCGTTGCTGACCACGGAAATGCCAATAGAAGAAGTCGTGAAGGGCCTGAAACGGTTCGAGCCTTGAATTGATTCCAATGAATGGGGAATTCTTCCGGCCCACTAAAAGAAAAATCTTGCTGGGGCTCGCCCTCGCCGCGTTCTTCTGGTTCTTTCCCATCGCGAGCAAAAGCGTAGTGGCCTTCCCCTTTTTCAGCCTCACTTCCGCGGAACTCTCTGTTGCGCTGAATGTCCTCGCCGCTTACGTCTTTGGATGCGCCCTCGCCGCCAATTTTGGAAACAGAAAGCGGTTGATCATCGTTGCCCTCGCACTCGTCCTCATCTACCTCGCAGTGCCAAAGATAGCGTCCTACTCGGTTGGGGACATCGGTGGGAGGACGGAAACCTACTGCGATTGCGTTGGGGTTCAGGTTCCCATCAGCCAATGCTGTGGTTCCGGCGTCGACTACTGCATTGGAGTCTGCCAGCGGGACGAGAAGATTGAGCGGTGGCCCATTGGATGAACCGCCGGCTCACTTGACGCGCACGCAGAACGTGTAGCGCTTTTTTTCCTTGCCTGACTTGTTCACGCCCATCAGCTTGAAGGAGCGCGTGATTTTCCCGTGGGTTTTCCGCGCCAGCAACAGGGACAATTTCTTGCCCGCGTGCTTGGAGCCGATGAAGAAATCCAGCCCTTTCGGGACGACAAAGGAGTCGATGAGGCCCGACAACGGGTCTTCTTCCCGCATGCGGTCGAGCTCGGCCTTCACCAACGACCGGTAACCGTGCACCTCGTCGTTTTCCAGGTCCTTCGGGAACCGCAACTGCACGATGGACTCATGGTAGTAGGAGGAGAGCTTCATGCAGGAATCACAGGTGCCGCTCAGGGGCTTGATGAGCGTGAGCCGCTGGACGGCGACTTCGGCGCCGTCCATTTTTCCGCGCACGGTGACCAGCGCCTGCGTGGTCCCATTCTCCTGGGGCGAAAGCTCCACGGAGAACCTGGGTGAGGCCAGTTCCCGGACCCTGGCCTTGGAGACGAGGATGGCCTGGAGGTCGGCTTCCGACTGCCCGACCCATTTCTCGCGGAACCGCACCTTGTTGCAGTGCGGGCAGTGGGGCAGTTCCACCACGGGCGGCAGTTCCAGCAGCTGCCGCGCCTGCGTGAAGCACTTCACGCAAAAATTCTTCACGAACGGCCCCTGTTCGGAACCGCATTGGGGGCAAAAATTCTTCACGGCCAGGCCCTCTACAACTCCAGGACGTCGCCGAGGCGCGGGGCAACGGTATTGAAGCCCTCCCTCTTCAGGTCGGCCATGAACTGTTCCTCGATTTTTTCGTCGCCGTGCACCAGGACGATGTTGTCTGGGTCCCACTTCTTTATGGCGTGCAGGAGCTCGGACTTGCCCGCATGCGCGGAGAAGTCGAATTTCTCGACTTCCATGCGGACGTCGACCTCGTGCTTGTCGATGACCAGTTTCCCGGTTTCCAGGAGCCTCCGGCCGGGCGTGTCCGCAACCTGGTAACCGGTCAGGAAAATCTTGGAGTTCGCGTCCTTGTAGAGCTTGGGCAGGTAATAATAGATGGGACCGCCCTGCAGCATGCCCGAAGTGGTCACAATGACGCTGGGCCGCTTCAAGGCTTCCTTGCGGTTCTTTTCCTTCAACACCCAGTTGGCGCGGTCCAGCGCGCGCTTGAGGGCCTGCGGTTTCTTGATGTAGTTGGCATACTTGAGGTAAATGCGCGCCGCCTTCAACGCCATGCCATCCAGGTAGACGTCCGCGCCCACCTTGTACTCGTTCAAGACGTCAATGATTTCCGCGCTCCGGCCCACGGCGAACGCCGCGACCACCGCGTGCCCGCCGCGGTCAATCGTGTTCTGGACTTCCTCGCAGAACAGCCGCTCCGACTCCTTTCGCGGGGGATGGTCGCGGTCCCCATAACAGCTTTCGATGATGAGGTCATCCACTTTTCCGACGTTGAGGTTGGCCCCGGTGTGGAGCCTGGTTTCGTTGGGCTTGAAGTCGCCGGTGTACATGAGTTTCCTGCCGCCGAAGTCGAGCTTGGTCAGGGCCGCGCCCAGGATGTGGCCGGCGTCAAAGAACTCCATCGACGAACGCTGCGAGATGTCCATCTTCTTGCCGAAGTTGATGGGAAAGGTATAGCGTTCCGTGCGCACGATTTCGTCCTCGGAGAACGGCGCGTCCAAGCCATCCATGTCCGCGATTTTCAGGGTGTCGGCCCACAAGAGCTTGGAGATGTCCAGGGTGGGCGGGGTCATGTAGGTCAGGGTGTTCGAGGAACTGAACAGGTGCGGCAAATGCCCGGAGTGGTCGAGGTGCGCGTGAGAGATGATGGCCGCGTCCAGGTTGCCCTTGACGGGCAGGGGATATTCGACTCCTTTGGGGTGGAGTTTGACACCGCAGTCCAGCATGACCCGGTCGCCGGCCTCCACCACGAAACAACTCCGCCCGACCTCGCGGGCCGCGCCATGGAAGGAGATTTTCAGTTTATGGTGCATGCAATCAATCCAACGTAATTAGAGTTACAAGGACTTATAAATAGTTAACCGGCCCATCCAAGAAGCGAATCACTGTTTTCGCACTAATTTCCCGTCCTTTAAAGCTACCAGCAACGCCTTCGACGTCTGTTTCAGGGCAGGGTGCACGAAGTCCGGCGCGAGTTCGGCGAGGGGTTCCAAGACGAACCGCCGCTTGTGCAGTTCTGGGTGCGGGATTTTCAGGCCGGGTTCGTCAATGATTTCGTTGCCGTAAAACAGGAGGTCCAGGTCGATGGCGCGCGGCCCCCAACGGGTGGAACGCGTCCGGCCCAGGGCGGCCTCAACGGATAGGAGGAAGTCCAGCAGCTGGCGGGGGACAAGGCCGGTTTCGAGTTCGGCGACGGCGTTCAAGAACCAGGGCTGATCTTCAAAGCCAACCGGCTCGGTCTCGTAAAAGCCGGAAACCCGCTGCACCCGGGCCTTGGCGGCAAGCAATTGCAGGGCCTGGTGGAGGTTCTTCTCTTTGTCGCCGCGGTTGGAGCCCAAGCCGATGAACACCCGGGTCATTCGCCCCGCTTCCTGTAGATTTCCACGGTCACGTCCCGCAAACTGTACCTGGGCTTGGGCAACTGCTTGACCACGCGCACCATGACCGCGTCAACCCTAGGATGCCCTAACACGAGGTCGGTTACCGTCTCGGCAACCGCTTCAATCAGGTTGAATTCCTTGCCTTCCACCCGGGCCTGGATCTCCTTGTACAAGTCCGCGTAGTTTATGGTGCGCGAGAGGTCGTCGGCCGCGCCCGCATTCCGCAACTCCGCTTCCAAGCCCACCGTGATGGAAATCGTCTGCTTGGTCATGCGCTCGGTCTCCGTAGCCCCCACGTGGAGCTGGAACCGCATGTCATTCATGTACAGCCTGTCAGCCATGTTCATGCCTCCTTGATTGCTTGCACCAGGTCAATGACTCTCCGGGCGTCCCGCACGTCGTGCACGCGCACCAGGTCCGCTCCGTTCCACACCGAGACCGCGACCGCGGCCAGCGTTCCTTCGAGGCGGTTGTTCACGTCGAGGCCCAAGACGTTGCCGATAAAGGACTTGCGCGAGGGCCCCACGCAGAGGGGTTTCCCGAGTTCCTTGAACTCGGCTAGGCGCTTCAGCAACTGCAGGTTGTGTGCCGTGGTCTTGCCAAAACCGATGCCCGGGTCGAGGATGACTTGCCGGAGCCCCGCTTCCTTGGCGGCTGCCAGGCGGTCCCGGAAGTAAGCCAGGAGATCCATGACGACATCTACATAAACTGGTTTTTCCTGCATGTTCTTGGGGTTGCCCAGCATGTGCATGCAGACCACGGGCACCTGGTAATCGGCCGCCAATTCGAGGATGGCGGGGTTGCGGAGGCCCGTGACGTCGTTGAGGAGGTTGGCGCCCATTTCCAGGCAGGCCCTCGCGACTTCGGGCTTGTAGGTGTCGATGGAGAGGGGAATTGAGATTTTGTCCACGAGTTGTTCGAGCACGGGCTGGAGGCGGCGGAGTTCTTCCTGCACCGAAACCGGGTCGCTGCCTGGGCGCGTGCTTTCTCCTCCAAGGTCCAAAACGTCGGCCCCTTGCGCGACCATTTCGTGGGCGCGCGCGACCGCGGCCTGCGTGGAGGGAAAGTGGCCGCCGTCCGAGAACGAGTCGGGAGTCACATTCAGTATGCCCATGATGCGTGGCTTCGAAAAATCGAGGGGTTTCATGTCATCCCTTGATGAGTGAGAGTGCTTCGGCGCGCGTGGCCTGGTTTTTCTCGAAGATGCCGCGCACCGCCGAGGTAATCGTCTTGGCGCCGGGTTTTTTGGCCCCGATCATTTCGAGGCAGAGGTGCCTTCCCTCCACGATGACGAGCGCGCCGCGGGGTTTCAGTTTTTTCATGAGGAGGTCGGCGAGTTCGGTGACGAGTTTTTCCTGGAGCGTGGGCTTCTTGGCGAGGGCGTCGACGGCTTTGGCGAGGGCGCTGAACCCGGCGACGCGGTCGTCTTTGGGGATGTATGCGATGCTGGCCTTGCCGAAGAAGGGCAGCAGGTGGTGTTCGCACACGCCGTACAAGGGGATGTCTTTGACCAACACCATTTCTTCGTGCCTGAGCTCGTGGGTGGTTTCCAGGAGTTTTTCGGGGTCGGCGTCGAGGCCGGAAAAGATTTCGGCGTACATGTCGGCCACGCGTTCCGGGGTCCTGGTCAGGCCGCTGCGTTTTGGGTCTTCGCCGATGGCTTCCAGCAGCAATTCAATGGCTTTCTTTACCCTGGCTTTGTCCATTTCTTCCCCAATAGGATTGGCTGGGAAAGGGTTTAAAAGGCTGGCTTTACGGCATTGCCAGGGCTTTCCGCAACCTATTCCGCGCGCAACTCGATTTTTTTGTTGGCGCCGACCTTGAGTTTGAGGGTGTTTCCTTTCTGGAGGCCCAAGGCCTGCTGGTCTTCGATGTGCACGTGGCCCAACTCGCCGGGCGGTTGCTCGCCGAGCTCAAATACCAGGGCCAGGCCATTGGGGACGCCGATACCCTCATCGCCGCGCTCGCCTTGCGCCACAACCGAACGCTGGTGACGCGGAATGTCAAACACTTCCAGCGGGTGCCCAACCTAAAAGTAGTTGAATGGTAACGCAGCCCCTCAGGCCGCGCGGGGGATGAACCAGAATGCGAACATGGCCAGCCAGAGGACGGTTGACATTGCGAGCAGGACGACCCCGAGGGCGCTGCCTGGCAAGCGCTTCCAGTCCTTTGCCCTGAGTTGGCTGGCCACGATCCAGCCACTGGCCAGGATGTCCAGCAGGGGAAACAGGAGGGGGCCAATGACGACGAAGGGCGCGAAGAGGGCGACGAGGGCCTCGGTCTTGAGGAACAGGAAAACCGTCCAGGGCAGGAAGGGCAGTGCGACCAGGAACAAGACTGCTTTGCTTTTGATGGTCACGGCTTCCCTGCTTTTCAGGAGGCCGAACTTGTACAAGCCGTAGAAGGCCGCGGAAGCGAGGGCGATGCCGGCCAGGTAAAATACGATGAGGCCCAAGGGGAAGTCGAGGACTGGTTCTGGGGCGGATGGGGTGAGCGGCTGTGCTGGGGCCGGGGTGCCGGAGTTGTCGACCGGGGTGTCGGAATATTCGGCGCCGGAATACCAGGTGGTGCGCTTGGCTGGAGGCGGGGCGCCGAAGTCGCGTTCCGTGAGGGCCACGAGGCAGCAGGTCGCTGGCTGGCTTGCGCAGTCGCAGTCGGCTGCCCACGCGCCTGCAACGTCCAAGAGTTTGGTTCCTTGGTCGCAGACGACTGAAAGGTTTTCGTCGCGGAACCCGGTTCCAACGAAGCGAATGATTTGGCCTGGCGGGTCTTCGACGAAGTCCTTGTCGTCCTCGAAGTCGCCCAGTGAAATGCAGGCCTTTGCCTCTCCTTGGATGCCCTGCGCCCTTTCGATGTTGTCAAGGTCGAGGGGAATCCATTCCCCGAAGGAGGTCTGAAGGGTGGCGAACGTGCCCGGGTAGTCCAGCATGTTTCGGACCAGGATTTTGGCCGCGCTCTGGGGGTCAGGCGGACTAATGGTGGCGAACGCGGCCGGCACCACGAGCAGGGACAGGAACAGGAAAGCGAGAACGGGGACGGGAAAGCCCTTGGCCGGCTGCATGGGCCAAATTAGGGGTTAACTAATATTTAAGGCTGCGGGAGCATTATTGCGGTTTTTAAAAAGAACTGCCTCTAGTGGGTTGCATGGCGACCTTGGACCTGGTGCAGTCCCTGGCTTTGGCGAAGAAATACGGCGTGGCGCTCGCGCCCCACGTGCTCGTGAAGGAGGAAAGCGAAGCAGGCAAGGCCTGCCGGAAAATCGGGTTCCCCTTGGTGCTCAAGCTGGTTTCCTCGGAGGTTTCCCACAAGACGGAAGTCAAGGGCGTGGTGTTGAATGTGGGGGACGAGGCAGCGGCGTTGAAGGAATTCCGGCGGATGAAAAAGCTGCCGGGCTTCAAAGGAGTGGTCGTGCAGCCCATGGTGAGGGGCCTTGAATTGATTGTGGGCGGGAAACGGGATGAACAGTTCGGCCCGACCGTGTTGTTTGGCTTGGGCGGGATTTTCGTGGAGGTGTTCAAGGACTTGAGCCTGCGGATTTGTCCCTTGACGCGGGCGGATGCCGAGGAAATGCTGGACGAAGTCAAGGCGGCCAAGCTGTTGAAGGGCTTCCGGGGCGCAAAACCCGTGAACCGGAAGCAGCTCGTTGACCTCATCCTGCACGCCGGCAGGCTCATGGAAAAAGAAGGCGTCCAGGAACTCGACTTGAACCCCGTCATCGCGAACGAGAAGAACGTGTGGGCGGTGGACGCGCGCGTAATTAAATGACGACCGGCCGGGTAACCGTCATTCGGCGGGCTCGGCGGGTTCTTCGGGTCTTGAAAGGCGCGCCATTTTTTCTTTGAGTGCTTTGGCCAGGTCCTTGTTTTGGTAAATGGTTACATCGAAATCGTAGGGGGCCTGGTACTGGTTTTGGGCGTAGACGCGGAGCAGGTCTTGGAGGCTGGAAACCTGGCTGTAGAGGTGTTCCATGGCTTTCATGGTTTCGGGGCTTTTCCGGATTTCGATGATGGAATTTCCTTGGACGATGAAGTCGTTTTCGAGGCCGTGGTCCACGCCGATGGAGACCGTTCGGCTGCCGGCCAGGCGGTAGAAGTGTGCGATGAGGGAGTCAAAGGAACTGGTTTTGCGGATGACGGCGCTGGCTTCGCCGACGCTGGCGACCATGTTTTTGAGCAGGGCGAAATCACGGAAAGCGAATTCCAGGGGCCAGAAAGCGTGGTCAAAGAAGCCGATGACGGCGGGTTTTTCTTTTCCTGCCAGGGTTTTGCGGCGCAGCAGGTCGACGAGGGAAGTGCACAGATGGCTGTAGTTGGTGAACTTGAAGTTGAGTGTCCCGGTGAAGCCCGGCACGATTTTGAGGGTGGAGCCGTTGCCGGAATAGGTTTGCTCGAGTTTGGAGCCGAATTGCTTGACGTGCTGGATCCAGTGGCGGTTGAGGCGGTAGTCGTGACCCAGTCGTTCGAGGACGTGCTCGGTTTCGAGTTGGTTGAGGGTCTTGTGCACGGCCTGGTAGCTCACGTGGAAGAGTTTCCGGGAACGGATTTCAAAGTAGAGGCCTTTGGCGGTGAGCGGCCAGTTTTCGGCGAGGATGTTGATGATGGCTTCCTTGGTGGAAGATTCCCTTTCCCTGAGCAAACTGATGGCCCCATCCACAATCATGCTTTGACCTCGAAAGTCTCGCACATTGGGCTGGTTTATCACGAACCCTTATCAGGGTCAGAATTCGGCAGGCGAAAACGGGTTGGCGCTGGCAAGAGCCAAAAACGCGCGTCTATATTGGGGGGGCCACGATTAATATACTTACCTCCCACGATTTATGGATTAAGTTAAATAATAGCAAAAATAACTGGAAAAAACGATGGTTTTTTAAGATAAATGTAGATATTATCCATCTTATGTCTAAACCCTTGGATGAGGTGGACAAGCTAATCCTCAACCAATTGCTGACGGAAGCCAAAATACCCAATTACAAGGATTTGGGCAAAAAAATGGGCCTTGCGCCCCAAACCATTCACAACCGCCTCCAAAAACTACAGAAAACCGGTTATATTTTGGGCTTTATCCCACTTCTCGACTTAAAGAAACTAGGCTATGCCCTCACGGCCCTGGTCCAGGTATCGGCTGCAAAAGGCGACGTCGACACCCTGGCCCGAAAATACTCCAACCACAAGAACGTGGTGGGCATCTACGACATCCTCGGCCAATACGACATGCTGCTCATCACCAAATTCCGTTCCCTGGAAGACCTCGACTTTTTCATCAAGGAATTCCAGGGCAAAAACCCCCAGGTGCGCAGCACCCACACCATCAGCGTGCTCAACGTGCAAAAGGACACGGTTACCCCGTGCCCCCTCGAATGAAATGGAGCAGCCAAGGAAATCAACCAATTGGTTGATTGTCGTTAAACCGCAACCATATTAATGGCTTGAACAGAAGGCTATGGGCAATAAGGTCCAGCTGGAAGCTGGACTGGTGAGCCAGCCCGGCGTGCCCTTCCCGCTTCGCGCGGGGAGGCGCACGCTGTAAAACTAGTTCTCCCAATACCTGGAAGGTGAGTGTATGCGAATAGAGGCCAAACTATGGGAGCACACGCTTTACAAACTCGTGCTTGCGGGAACCCTTCACCTGAACGAGGCGAGGATCCTGAAATGCCTCTGGGAACACGGCAAACTGGATTTGTGGCAGGCCAGCCAGTTCACGGGCCTGGAAGCCATCGAAACCGCGGAAGCCTGCAGGGGCCTGCACGAAAAAGGAGTCATCCGCGTGACCCCGGAAGGCTATGAAGTCGAAGCAATGGAAGCCGTGCTGGACCGGCTCATCGAGCAAACTAGTCCGGACAAGCGCGGCATCCTGCAAATAGAGGTGCAGGCCACAGCGAATTAAGTGCCTGAAAAGCAGCGGCGCAAAAAAAAGAAAAAAAGGCGGCGGCCAACGGCCGCCCCTACTTGAACGTGTCCGCGTTGATGCCCGTGTCGTCGAACTCCGCTGAGTCAAGATCCGCCAGCAAGGCGTCCACTTCCTTCAGCGAATCATCCACTGCCTGGACGTCGGCCTCCATGGCCTCTACCACAGGAGCCTCGGGTGGGGTGACGGCGGACGGCATTTCCGCTGACGGGGTTTGCACGACGGGTTGCGCTGGCGGAGCCGCTTTCTGGGCGGTGCAGCCAAGCAACAACAACAGGGAAAGAACCGCGACCACAGAAAAGGCCTTCATGCGGATTCCTCCCCAGCCGCTTCAGCTTCCACCTGGGCGTCAGCATCTGCCTCAGCTTCCGCTTCGGCTTCAACCTCGGCTTCAACCTCGGCTTCAACCTCGGCTTCCTCCTCGACTTCAACCTCGTGTTCCGGGGTTTCGACTTCCACCTCGGACTCGGTTGAAGCGCTCAGGTCGGCCGAGACATCGATGTCTGACTTCGCCTTGCCTGCCTGCAAGGCCTTTATCTCGCGGACGATGCTTTTCACAGCCTTAAAAGCGGCTTTCAGCTTATGCTGCGCGTCCTTGAGCAGCCGCTTGCCCTCCTGGAAAACCGCTTTCGCGTCCTCCTTGGACTCGGCGGCCTTCCACTTGGCCTCCAGCTGCACCTTCAACTCGGCAACGGCCTTGAATTCGGCGTCGAGCCGGACCAAAGCCGCTTCGAGCTTGGTCGTGTCCTTGCCGCTGGCTTTCAGCTTTTCAACCAGGACTCCAAGCCGCTCGTGGAACCCCTTCGCGTGCCGCAACACCGCTTCCAAGCGGTTGTTCAAGGCCCTGGCGAGGTGGAGTTGCCAGCGCTTCAAGGAAGCCTTGGCCGTTGAATCAACGGTTCCCGCGACCTCGACCAGCTGCGCCTCGGAAATCTCCCCGCCGGCGCTTAACGTGGCCTCGGCTTCCGCCATGGCCCCGGCTTCAGCCGCAGAACCGGCCTCGGCTTCCGCGCCTTCCTCAATGGCTGCCTGCCGCCGCTCCTTCCAGGCCCGGATTTTCGCGAGCAAGGCGGCCTTCGCCTCGGCCTTCACCCCGGCCTTCTCCTCGGCAGTCAGTTCCTTCCACTTGCCCCGCACTTCCCTGAGGCGCGCGGCAAGTCTGAGGTTCTTTTCCACGAACTCCTTTCGGCGTTCCTGGAACTTTTCCACGCGCGCCTTCACTTTTTCGGCGCGTTCCAGCACGCGTTCCCGGACGTCCTCGGCCCGGTCACGCACGTCCTCGCGCTTGTCCAAGACGTCCTCGACCTTGTCGCGCACGCCGCCCTGCACGCGCGCGTCCAGGATGTCCTCCGCCTTGTCCCGGACGTCTTCACGCCGATCCCGGACATCTTCCCTTTTGTCCAGCCGGTTCTCCCGCTTGTCCAAGAGGTCTTCGCGGACGTCTGCCTTGATGCGGGCCTTCACGCTCACACCGGCCTTGGCCCTGACCCCAGCACCGGAGTCAGAAGACCCTTCCGCGAACACCAGGGGCAAAACGGATGCCAGCAAGAGCAGGGAAAAAAACACTGCTCCCATTTTTTGCTTCATGGCTTTACCTCCTCCCTTTGATTGAAGTACTTGAAAGACGAACCAAAAATACTTAAACGAATCCTCCCCGGCCCCGCCGGCCCCAATGACTCCGAAAGGACTTCCGGTGGTTGGAGACGTGGGCAACGACCTCCACTGGACGGTCGCTCACCCAAAGCCCGCCACACGCCTCCACGAATTCAAACGGGTTTTCTTTCACGGGATTCACTTCCATTCCTTTTTTCCTGGACTCCATGATGCTGCCCATGCCTTAATAAAAGAGGAAACCGGCGGGGTTCAGGCAACGGTTTCCCTGCACGATTGTCGCCGAGGTAGTTTAAATGCATGCTTTCCAGGCCGGGACCCGGCCACGACATTTAATCCTTTACGAAACTTTATGCGGGCCTCTCACGCGAAAAAAAGCTTTACCCTGCCTTGGAGGCCCAAAAGAAGGGTTAAAAGCATTTGGCCGCAAGAGGAATGCATGCGGGGAGCAATCAGCGCAGGCACCCTGGCCCTGGTGTTCCTGCTGGCGGCAGAGGCTTCCGCGGCCACCATCCACGGCAACGTCTTCGAATGGCATTCCCTGGAACCCCTCAACAACGTGGTCATCGACGTCAACTCCACGCCCCCCCAACGCGTGGTGTCAAGGGACGGCGCCTACTCCTTTGAGTTGCCGCCGGGAACCTATTCCCTTCGCGCCGAATTCTATGAAAACGGGGAACTCAAGTACGTCTCGGAAGACCGCCTGCGCATCCAAGGCGAGGGCCGGTTCATCTACGACCTCATCCTGTTGCCGCCCCTGGAAGGCCTGGACGGAACGCTGGACGCAACCGAGCTCGAGCCCACCCTGGAAGCCAATGACTTCGCCGCACCCCAGCCGGCCACTACCTGGACGCCCGAAAAATTCAGGGAATTCCTTTTCTGGGCCGTGCTCGCCATCCTGGTGCTGTCCGCCTTCGTCGAACAAGCCGCGCTCCTCAAGTTCCTGGCCGAAGAAAAAGAGAAATTCTTGCGGTGGCAACGCCAACGCGCCGAGTTAATCGAACAAGAACACGCTAAACCCGTGGTCTCCCCAGCGGAACGGCAAGCCATTGCCTCCGAGGCTGGCCAGTCACCGGCTTTGGACGCCTATGCCCGGGAAGTCCTGGACACCCTCCGAAGGTGCGGCAACCGCTTGACGCAAAAAGAGCTGCGCGACAAACTGCCCAGCGTGAGCGAAGCCAAGATTTCCCTGATCGTATCGGAACTCGAGTCCATGGGCAGGGTCAAGAAAATCAAGCAAGGCAGGGGCAACATCGTGGTGCTGCGCGAAGGCAACTAGGCCTTTGGCCGCCAAAGCTCGGGATCCGAGCGGATGAAATACAGCGTGGCTGCCGCAAACACCAGCACGGCCACGATGCTCAACGTGAACGACGAGAACAGCGGGTCCAACAACCCCGGCTTTTCAAGGGATGCCGCGGCCTGGCCTGGTGGCAGTGATTGATTCGCGTCAGCGGGCGGCGAAACCGCGAGCGCATTGGAGTCCACCGCAACCGGTGCGGGCACGGCTTCCTCCCCACCCTCCTCCTGCGAGAAAAAACCCGGCAGCCACAAGACAAAAAACACGAGCAACGCCAGCCAACGCATGCAAGGAAATAGGCACAACGGAATTAATAAGGGTTTTCCTGGCCCTTCAGAGCAGGTGCCCCATCTTGTCGCGCTTGGTGTTCAGGTAACGCGCGTTGAAGGGGTTGGGTTCGGCTTTGATGGGCACGCGGTCAACGATGGACAAGCCATAGCCTTCGAGGGCATGCAGTTTCTTGGGGTTGTTGGTCAGCAGGCGGATGGAGGTCAGGCCCAGCGCGGCCAGGACCTGTGCGCCCAAACCGTATTCCCGCACGTCCATGGCAAAGCCGAGCCTTTCATTGGCTTCCACGGTGTCCAGGCCCTGGTCCTGCAAGGCATAGGCTTCGAGCTTGTGCAGCAAGCCAATGCCTCTCCCCTCCTGGTGGCGGATGTACAAGAGCACGCCGCTGCCCTCCCGCTCGATGGCGCGGAGCGCACCGGCCAGTTGGGCGTTGCAGTCACAGCGCCGGCTGTGGAAGATGTCTCCCGTCACGCAGCCGGAGTGCACGCGCACCAGGACGCTGGGCTTGCCGGAGACCTCGCCCTTGACCAGGGCCAGGTATTCCTCGCCATAGATTTTGTCGCGGAATCCAATGGCCTTGAACTCGCCGAAGTCGGTGGGCAGCCGCGCCTCCGCCACTTTCTCGATGAGCGTGTCCGCCTTCATGCGGTAACGGATGAGGTCGGCAATGGAGACCAGTTTCAGGCCATGCACCCGGCAGAACTCCGCGAGGTCTGGGAGGCGCGCCATGCTGCCATCGTCTTTCATGACTTCGCAGATGACCGCGGAAGACGCGAGGCCCGCGAGCCGGCACAAGTCCAGCGAGGCCTCGGTGTGGCCCGCCCGCCGCAGCACGCCCCCGGGTTTCGCGATGAGGGGAAAGACGTGGCCGGGCTGCCGGAAATCGTTTTTCGTGGACTTGGAGTCGGCGAGGAGCTTGATGGTCTCACAGCGGTCAAAGGCCGAGATGCCGGTAGTGGTGTGGTGGCGGGCGTCCACGGAAACCGTGAAGGCGGTGCCAAAGGCGTCCTCCATGTCCGTCATGAGGTTCAAGCCGAGTTCCCTGGCGCGTTCTTCGGCGAGCGGCACGCAGATGAGGCCGCGGCCAAACGAGGCCATGAAGGCAATGGCTTCGGGCGTGCACTTTTCGGCGGCAATGACCAAGTCCCCCTCGTTCTCCCGTTTTTCGTCGTCCACGAGGACAATCAATTGGCCCTGCTGGAGGGCTTCCAAGGCCTCCGGGATGGGCGCAAAACCCCTGAAATCAGGCATACCAAAGGAATAAGCCAGGGGATTACTTAAAAAGGTTATGATTAACGAAAACGAGTAAGGGCTTTTTACAACCATCCCCTGTTGGGGGTGACGTCGTCCTGCGAAGCAGGACAACGAAACCCTGCGAAAACGTCCCGTGCCACGCACGGGACTGGCTCGGCCTTTCGGCCTCGCTTTGGGTTGGCGAGGGCCGGTCTTAAAAGCTTGTCCAGGAATTGTGTAGTTCATGCGTTATCCGGTGTACCCTTTCACGCGGCCCGAGAGCGTGCCGGCGGACGCGGACAGCATCCACCTGGTGCGGCCCGTGCACCACGCCGTGCTTGCCCGCATCGTGGAAAAAACCGGGTTGAAGGAAATCTACTTGGCGGAGTCCTGTGCCCGGCGGTTGAGCCGCAAGACGCGCAGGTTCCTGGAGGAACGGGGCGTGCAACTGGTGGCCAAGAAAAAACGCGGCCGCGTCCTCTCGCTGTCCCTCGAAAAAATCAGGCAAATCATCGGCCTCCACCAGGACGACAAGACCCTCCGCGAAATCCAGGCCCAGACAGGGGTGCCGAAGAGCACGGTCCACTACCTCATCAAGTACGCGGACCGCAGCAAGATCCGCTTCCAGGGCAAGACCGTGCACCTGGAATAAGCCTCGTCGTTCGGAGTGGCCGACGAGGGGGCGTTAACTTAATTAAGCTGGACAGCGCAATGGTAGTGGCTTCCATGACCTTAATCGGGCATTTGCCGGGGCCCTCAGAGGAACTGAGGCAGAAACTCATCGAAGAAGAGCTGCGGTTGCGTTCGAAGCAGCCCCAGCACTGGGCGAAAACCAAGTACCGCAAGTACGCGAAGCCCTCGCCCGCCGAACTCGAGCGGCTGGAAAAGGCGAGGAAGCGGAAAAAAAAGCGGAAGAAAAAAAAGTAGTCACCGGTTCCGGTTGAATGATTCCACGGTTTTCACGCGCCGGGCGGCAGCCGTCTTCAGGTCGCGTTCCAGGGAGGCCCGCAACGACTTGACTTCGCCGGCAATCTTCCGCGAGGCCCGCTCCAACGAGGCCAGTTCGCGGTCAACGGTGAGTTGCTTTAGTTGTGCCATCTGGGTGCCCTCAATAGTTTTTCAGGAACAGGTTGATTTTGTCGGCCAACGAGAGCCGTTCCACATATTTCTTGCCCAACAGACGATATGCCAGGCGCTTATAGGCCCGGGCCGCGGGGCTCAGGGGATGGCCGAAAACAACGGGGACGCCTTCCGCGATGCTCGTGGGAACGGTCGGGTCCTCCGGGATTTTGCCGAGAATCGGCAGGTCGTTGATGGTGGAACTGACTTGCGCGTCCTTCATCTCGGCCTTGAAGTGCCCGGAGCGGTTGACGACAATGCCCTTCACGTCCACGCCGAGGTCCCTGGCGATCTGCACCGACTTGGCGGTGTCGGCCACGCTTGGAAGCTCGGGGGTGGTCACGACCACCATCATTTCGCCGCCCTTGAAAGTGTTCACGACCTCGTTGCCCAGCCCCGGCGCGCAGTCGAACAGGATGACGTCGAACTTCTTGTTAATCTGCTTCATGACGTTCCGGTAGGCGTCGGGGTCAAAGCCCTCCAGGGAATCGATGAAGATTCCTGACGGAATGACCTTGAGGCGGTTCGCGTAGAGGAAGACCGCCTGCTCCAGGGAGGCCTTGCCGCGCACCACGTCGTTCAAGGTCACAGCATCGCTGGGGATGTCCAGGTGGAAGCCCACGTTCGGGGTCGGGATGTCGACGTCCACGATGACGACGTCGCGGCCCATCAAGGTGAGCGCCATGCCCAGGTTGATGGTCACGGTCGTCTTGCCCACGCCGCCTTTACCCGAACCGACCAGAATGGAGTTTGGCATGCATTCGCCTCAAAAACAATCCCATAGTATTCCTTTAAATTAGCTTAAATAAACTATCGCCTGAAGCTCGGCTGCAGCCTTGGACGAGGCCCTGGAACGGCTATGGGTACTCAATTAACTGGCTTCCCAGACCCCTGCTTTTTTCCTTGAAGTAGGCGTGCGTCAACTGGATGCACCGCTCCAAGACCTTCTCGATGGTTTTGCCGTCCGGGCTGCCTGCGACCGACAGGTTGCCCGCGACCGACAGGTTGTAGCCGGCTGCCGCGGGGTGGCCGCCGCCATAGCCCCCGAATTCCTGCGCAATCCCCTTGAAGACGTGCTGGTCCAAGTCAAAGCCGGTTTTCACGACCAAGTGGTTGTTGGCCCTGCCCGACACCATGAGGTGGCCCTTGCTTTCGCCGCCGGCAAAGGCCACGTCCGCTCCCAGCCGTATCATGGAAGAGGCCGCGCTGGCCTCGAAGGCCCCCACGTCCGTTGAAACCAGGATGCGCTCGTCTGACTTGTAGATGCGGGCCCTACGCGCGGCCTTGAGCACCGCGATTTTCTCGCTGACGTCCGCCTTGACCTTGAAGAGGGAAACGATTTCTGGCAGGGTCTTGCCGGACTTTTCGAGGACGCGGGACATGATGGTGAAGGTCTCGGGGCTCGCCACGGTGAAGCCCGCCGAGTCCACGATGATGCCTGCCGCGAGGAGGACGGCCACTTCCGCATTCAGGTGCTTGTGTTTCCTGGACAGCAGCCGGTACACGAGCTCGCAGGTGCTCACGCAGGCCGGGTCGATGACGCGGAGGGCCTTGACCGAAATCCGTTCCCTGCCATCCGAGTGGTGGTCGATGACGAGGATGGGCTTTTTGAAGGCTTTTAAGGCCGGCGCCATCCCGCCCAGCATGTCAAAGGAATTGAAGTCCACGGCAATGGCGCGGTCGAATTCGTCCAGGTTCTCCGGCGAGAGAATGAATGGGATGCCCAGGTTCCTCGCAAGCGCCTTTGCGGAGAGGTTGATGTGCTCGGGCACGCCAATGGTCAAATCGGCGTGGAAACGGAAGGCAAAATAGAGCGCGGCCGCCGAGCAAAAAGAGTCGACGTCGGCGCCGGCATGCGTGAGAAGCAGGACTTTTTTTCCGCCGAGCGTGGAAAGGAACGCGGATGGATTCAATTACATCCCTTCCGCTTTTTTCTCCCTGCCTGTCTCGCCGGCACCCGTTGCACCCGATCTCTCGATGAGCGACTTGAGTTTGGTCAGCTTGTCAACCAAAGCCGCTTCCTGTTTCTGCAGGGACTTCACGCGGACCTCGGCGGACTCCTTTTGTTCCCCGATTTCCTTCTCGACTTTCTTGGCGTCGGAGAGGATGAGGATGTTGCCCACTGCCTTGTAGACCTTTTTTTCCTTCGAGTTCTTCAACTCGCTGAGCGCCGCGTTCAAGGCGTTCGCCTGCAACTGCAGCTGCTGTTTCTGGTTGGTAATGCCCATGAGCTGGGCCCGGTTCCGCTCGAACTCGGTCACGTTCTGCTGGATGTTCTGTTCAGCCATCGAAATTTCCTCCTTGCAATGCAATCCTCGAAACCAATTCAATGGATTTAAGGTAAGAGTTGGCGGACGCCTTTAAAGCCGTCGCATCCCCTGCTGTAACTCTCAATGACAGAATGTTCTTATTAACCTTAACGTCCGTCCGCGACCGCTTCTCATGGCTTGCCCCAATCTCTGGTTTCAAGGCCTTAAAAGCCGTTTCCGCGAGTTCCCGAGAAGGGAACTCTAAGGCCAGTTCAAGCCGGAATTCATCCTTCAAACGAGACACGCTCCACGCAAAACGAGGGCCCCAGTTCGGCTTCGCCCCTCCGAAACGAGACCGTCTTCCCCTTTTCCGTCCAAGCGAATTCGGCCTCGCTGCAAACGAGTTCAGGGTCAAGCAGCCGGCCAAGCAGGTCAGCGGCCTTCTTCCCGCGCACGTCCATGCTCACTTCCCCGACCACGAGCTTCTTCCACGACGCCTCCTTCACCACCGAGACCTCGGCTGAAAACGACTCCAGCCAGCCGCCCTCGGAGACCGCGATGCCGCGCCACTCGAACCGGTTTCCCTCCAGCGGCGAAACGATGACTAGGACTTCAAGCCCCTGGTACCGCGCAAAGGAAACCAGCCAGTCAACGGATTTCCCCGCCCGCGACACAAAGAGCGAGCCGGGGAAAACGGCGGCAAGGGCTTTTGCCAGCCGCCTTGCCTTCCCCGAAGACTGCTTCGAACAGGAAAACAAGGCAGGCATGCTCGCGCTCCCCACGCTACCTCGCCTTGACTTCCTTGGTTAACGGGTCGCGCACCCTGAACAAGACCTTGTGGGCGCAGACCGGGCACCGGATGACTCCCTTGGGGAGCTCCGGAAACGTTTCCCCGCATTTGCCGCATTTGTACATGTTTTCAACCTCGCTGTTCACTTGCCTTCAGGCGCCTCGGCCCCTTCGGGTGCCTCGGCTTTGTCCCCGGCCTGGGCTTCGGCCTGGGTCTCGGCTTCTGCCCCGGCCTTCTTCTTCCGGGCTCGCTTGGGTTTCGCGGGCGCGGCTGCCTCGGCGGCCTTGCCGGTTTCCTTTTCCTGTTCGAGTTCTTCCAGGATTTCCCGGGCCATACCCGTTCCCTTGGTCTCCTCGGTGGCTGCCGTCAGCGCGGAAACCATGGGCATGAAGCTCTTCTGGGAAACCATCTTGCGGATGATTTTTCCCGCCTGGGTCTCCGGAAGGTAGGTGCCGCCCGAAAACTTCAACTCGCATTTCCTGCAAAAAAAGATGCCCCGCTGCAGGCGCTTGACCTTGGCATACCCGCAGTTCGGGCAGGCGTGCTTCTTTTTCTGCTCGGCTTCCACTTTCAGCAACCGCTTCCGGATGCCTATCCCGTACCTTGCACCGTACCGGCCGGCACTCAAAACCTTCTGCGTCGAACCCATGCATTCTCACCTATTCACAGTACTGCTTCCGCAACTCCTTGCCCTTCTTGAAGGCAAGCGCCACGCACTTGTTGATTTCCTCCGGCGAAAACGCGCCCTCGCCTCCCTTCTGGAAAGCCGAGATGAAGTCGTCCTCGGTGGTGGTCACGGAAAACCGCGCGTCCAACGCCTTTTCCTCGGCCAGGCTGGGGTCCACGACCACGCTGTTCCCCACCTTGACGAATGTGCACATGACCGGCTTGCGCGCCAGCTTGAGCTTGCCCGCGAACTCTCCCTTCACCGGCTTGTCCTTGTCGTCCAGCTTCGGGATTTTCGTGTCCTGCAAGGCAATCAACGCGGCCAAGGCACAGGCGTCGAAGAGGTTGCCGTCGAAGTTCAAGACATA
Organism: Candidatus Iainarchaeum sp.; assembly: GCA_018304425.1. Classification (GTDB taxonomy): domain Archaea; phylum Iainarchaeota; class Iainarchaeia; order Iainarchaeales; family UBA10219; genus UBA10219; species UBA10219 sp10219u. Next base: position 64,322 of record JAGVWE010000002.1, read on the forward strand.
GATGTCGATGAACACGACCCAAACCAGCTCGCCCTCGCGGATGCAGAGGCTCTTGAAATCCAGGCAATTGGACTCGCGGATGCCGCGGTCCACGACCCTGGAAAGCTCGATGGAGCCCTCCCGGGGCGGCCCGGCCTCGAAAGTCGGGTCAGCCAACGCCAAGAGCTCCGCACCCACGCTGATGGTGCCCGCGTCCGGCGTGTCCGGGAACGGTTCCCCGGGAATCATCTTGATGCCGGCGACGACATCCGTCTGGCCGAGCTTGATGCGGCAAATCCCGTCCGCGTTCTCGCTCACGTTCTTGATGACCTGCACAGGCCGGTATTCATCGAACTTCCGGCCATCGCTTCGCTTGCCCTCCCGGAGGGTGGCAAGCACCTTGTCCGCACTCAAATTCCACAAAATCTGGCTCATTCCACAACACCTTCTTCCGCCGCCCGGGCACCGGCTTCCATGTCGCCGCTATTGCCTTCCACGGCATACTTTTTCTTCAACGCTTCCTTCTGCAACTCGTACACTTTTTTCACGTGCTGGAACGCGAGTTTCTGGGATTCCTCCCACTCCTTCTGCGTCATCAAGCCATCCAACTGCAGCAAGACCACCTCGCCGAGGTTGGGCAGGATGGCCATGGGGATGTCCACCGCGTCCGGGGCGTCCTCTTCGGCCTTGTTGAGGTCCACCAGCAGATGGCCTCCCGCCTTGCCGACGCCGATGCCCGCGACCAAGTCCCTCATCGGGATGCCCGCGTCCGCCAGCGCCACGGATGCAGCCGTCAAGGCCGCGACCCGCGTGCCCGCGTTGCTGTCCAGGATTTCCACGTCCACGTCGATGGCCGTGTTCGGAAACCGCTCCAGGAAAATCGCACGCGCCAAAGCCTCTCCCGAGACCTTCGAAATCTCGATCTCGCGGCGGCCCGGCTTCGGGTTCTTCCGGTCAGGCACCGAAAAGGCAGCCATCCTGTAGGTGTAGCGCACGATGGCCTTATAGGGGTTAGCCAGGTGCTTGGGCAGGCACTCCCTTGGCCCGTAAACGCTGGCCAAGACCTTGTTCTGCCCCCACTCCACGTACGCGGAACCGTCCGCACGCGGGATGACTCCCACTTCGACCTTTATCTTCCGCAACTCGTCCGCCTTGCGGCCGTCAAGCCGCTTGCCTGACTTGTCCACATAGGTCACTGTTTCTTCGCTTCCAGTTTTTTTCGCCATAAACCATTCACATCCTTTTCAAGCATCACGCGTACTTCGCGGCCTCGGCCTTCCTGCCCTCTTCGCGCAGGAAAGAAGTCACGCGGTCCGTCAGGTTATCCAAATGGGCTTCGCGTTCAATGATTTCAACGGCCTTGATGGCCAGGCCCACGTTCGAGCCCTTCAACCAGATCCGGCCGTTCCTGCCCACGAGCATCGAGCAACCCGTGCCCCGCTTCAACACTTCCAGCATCGAGCCGTTCCGGCCGATGACGCGCGGGATCTTCACCGGGCTCACCGAAATGAGGTCGCCCCCGTAAAACACGCGGGACTGCTCGAGTTCGAGCTCGTTCATTTCGTTGACGTGCGCCACCTTCGCCGAGACGATGGTGCCCGGTTTCAGGTTCTCCGGCAGCTCCTTCTTGGAGACGAAGGCCGGGTAAAAGTGGTTGACGTCCGTGGTATAGCCCGCGAACTTCTCCGAAATCAACACCCCGACAACCAGGTCCCCCGCCTGCGCGACGTACTTGCCTTCCAGGGGAACCACGCTTGCCGAGTCGCCGTCGATGCGGGCCATGCCCAGGCAATCCGAGTAAATCCTTCCCTGGTGGAGGTATACGTGCTGTCCGAGCTTCTTCCTCTCCTCGGTCACGACTTCCCCGGGGACCACGACTATTTTCGCATTGTTTTCATTCAATCCAATCACTTCCACTACTTGGTTTCAACCAGTTTCGATTCGACGCTTCCATGCGTCAAATGATTCAATTCATTGAAGAGGTCCTGCTTCAATCCAGCGGGAACCTCCACCAATGCAATCAAAGAACCGTCATTCTGCCATTCCTCTTTCTTCAAATCATACTTGTGGAGCACGGCCGTGGCCTTCCCCGCGTACAGGGCGGGAACCCTGACCGCGACCCGCAACTGTTCCATGGAAATCGGGATGAGCCTCCGGATTTCCTTGAGGATGCCCGGAACCTGTTCCTGGGAGGACTTGTTCAAGTCCACCTGGATCCTGGCCTCCTCCATGGCCAACGCGATGCGCTGCGGGGGATGCGGGGCCTGCGTCTGCGGGTTCACCGCGTTCCGGGCGATGAACTGGATGACTTCCGCCTTCCGCTTTTCCAGCATTTCCCTGCGTTGCTGCGTCGTTAACTGTACTTCTCCCTCCCGGACAATGCGCTCCACGACCGTTTTGAGGTCGCTGGTGCCGAAGACCGCCTTGATGCGTTCCTCGCTTTTCACGTCCCCCTTGTGGGCGTCCTTGAACACCGAGTCGATGACAAGCAAGTCCTCGATGGCGACTTTCCCGCCATGCTTCAATTCCATGGCCAGGTTCGGGTCCACTAACAACTCGAACCGCTCGCCCGCGTGCTCATACCTTGCGATTACCGCGTCTTCCAATTTAACCATGCAAATGCCTTGGGCTCGAACCCAATCAATTCACTTTGCCGAAGTCCCCAAATAAGACTTGAGCTTGTCATTGGGTATCCGCGTGAACACCCGCTTCGAGTCAATGAAAGCGAACTCGACGCGTTTCAGGTCGAGCTTCTCCTTCTCGCCGAGGCTGCCCTCGATGGCCTTCAACAACAACTTCATGCCGTCCTCCAAGGAAATGTCTTCCTTGTACTCCTTTTCCAGGATTTCCATGGCCTTGGCCTTGCCCTTCCCGATGGCAATGGCCTGGTACTCGGCCAGGGCACCGGATGGCTCGGTCTCGAACAACCGCTTGCCCGAATTGTCCACGCCCCCCACGATGAACGAGATGCCAAAGGGCCGCATGCCCCCGTACTGGGTGAACAACTGCATGATGTTGGAAATGTCTTTCACCAGGGTCTCGAGCTGAATGGATTCCTCGTAGTACATCTGGTTTTCCTGGGCCTTTCCCCGGGCAATGCCCACCAGCCTCCGCGCGTCCCCCACGAGGCCCGCGGAAACCACGGCAATGTGCTTGTCCACGACGAACATCTTCTCAATGCTGTCCGGGAGGAGCAGCCTGCTGGGCACCTTCTTCTCGGCCCCGAACAAGACGCCGTCCTTGTACTTCAAGGCCACGCCAATGGTGCCCTGGCTCACGATCTTGGACGCGTACTCCACCTGGTAGAGCCTACCGTCCGGACTGAACATCGTGGCCACGCGGTCATACTGACTGGACTGTGAAACCGGATACAAGCAAAAACACCTCTCAAAAAGGCTCCCAATTACCCTTAAACTATCTATTATAACTGTGATAGGTTTTAAATGGTTTCCATGGCCTGCGCCAAGAGAATGGCGCAATCAAGGCAATGGACGGCTTTTAACACGCGTTGACGCTGGGCTCGCAGTAGGCGTCCTGGCAGGCAAACAACTGGCACGATGTGTTGAGGCTCGCGCAGTCCCTGTCCGCGGAACAGGACTTCCGGTAACCGGTTGCCAGGCCAGCGGCCGGCAAGCCAAAGCCCTCCCCCAAGGGGTTGTCCGACAAGATGTAGGGGCTGTTCTCGTTCATGGGCCCCAGGGGAACCCGTTGCTGCACGTCACCCGATGGAACCGGGCTTGGCCCTGGCCCCTGCACCTGCTGGGGCGCCTGCGGCGGCTGGGCTTGGGGGGACGCCGGCACCGGCTTGCCCCCCACAGGGGGCTTGGGGGCATCCTGTTGGAGTTGCACGCAACCTGCCAAGGACGCCAAGACCAGCAACGAAACCACGAGGAAACCAGTCACGCGCATGCATAGAATAGGGGCCGAGGAGTTATTTAAGGGTTTGGGAATGGCACGGAAAAGGTTAATTAAGGTGGGCGGCAACAATTCTGGTATGGCCTACACGCACCTCGACCGCGCCGTCAAGCGCGTGCGACGGGGAAAGAACCCGGCCACGCCGCGGCTGGCGCGAAGAGCCGTGTTTGCCTTGGGCAAGCGGGGCCGCCAGGCCGAAGCCAAGTGGCACCGGCGCGTGGCCTGGTACGCGGACCAATCCATTCAAAGACTGCAGAGCGCCCGAGCGGACATTATCGCTGGCAGGTATTTACCGAGACTGTTGTCGACCGTCTTGTCTCCCCGCCACCACCGCAAGCCGCATGCCAAGCAGTTCGTGGCGCGCATGGCCGGCACGGTGGCAGCCTCAACCGGCAGCGTGGCAGGCGGCTATGCCACGGGCTCGGTCTGGGGTTTGCTGGCGGGAATTGGGGTCGGCTTCGCCTTGGGAGCGACCGGCATCCGGCGTGCAACCAACCGCAGGCTGCCCCGGGACGCTCGACTGGTGCAGGCAGTCGATGAATTCCTGCTGGAAGGAGGCTTCTGGTGCCATGGCAGGGGAGACACGTGGGTCAACGCCAGCAAAAACGGGGAATACTCCGTGGAATCAACGGGCAAACGATTTGTAAGCGAAGTCAAGGCAAGCAACCGACAGCGGGTGGAGGAATTGCTGGCCCTGCTCAGAAAAGTCCGAAAAGCCCATTACGACGCGATGCTCGGCGCCGAAGCAAGGCTGGCCGAAAAAAACCCGGAAGTCCCTGACGGCACGTAGTCAGGGCTTGACTTCCTGGTTCTCCAAAACCCAATAATTAAATACAACAAATGCACAAGGCATATTCATGGGAGCCCTCAGACGCGCAATCGAAAGGGTGGAGAAAAAGAAGCCCATCCAAGGGCGGCCCAAATTCGACAAGGCCACGCGGTTCCGCATCTGGCGGACGGGAAAGTGGCTCCGCAAGCGGAGGAAACTCGCCGAGGACTGCCGCATCGCCTTGCAACTCTTGAAGGAAAACGACGGGAACCTGGCCAGGGGCCAGCGCAGGCGGAAGGAAGGCAAACCCACGCTCAAGAAAAGGGTTCTATCCGAACGCCTCGGGTGGGCCGCCCTCGGCACAGTGGTCGGCGGTTTTGTCGGCGTGCTAACCAGCACGGTAGCAATGGGCAATGCGGTTATTCCCTATAACTCTGCGCCTTCCTGGGGCATTGCAGGCGGGATGGCGGCCGCGGGCGCGGCGGCCTCCCCATTGTTCAGGCCCCGAGAAACCAAGGTGATGGTCGACCTGCACAATCTCTTGAGGAGCAAACGCTTGAATGTTACGACGTACGGAGAACGGCTGCCGGCGGACCAGGTAGAAGCTAACAGGCGGGTAATCAGTGAAGTAAGAAGGAAAATCGAGGCCCTGCAGCAACTGAATGCCCACGAAATCGAGACCCTGGACAACTACCTGAGCACGGCACGCACAACCGGGCGGATTGGAGTCAAGGCTTGACCTTTCCGATGCTGCCGCTCACGCCCAAGAGCTTGGGGATGACGGGTTTGCCGTCCACTTGCTTGACGAACAACAACCCGGCCTTGACTTCGTCGAGGTGTTCGAGCGCACAGCGCACCACGCCCACGCTTTTCTTCGAGTCAAAGCCCATGAGCCACAGCTTTTGGCGCGCGGTGCCGACCTCGCCATAGAGGTGGAGGAAGGTCTCCCACACCGCGTGGCCGACGTCGGGCTCGGAAAGCCGTTCCTTGGCCGAGAGGCTGAAGGAAACATAGCGCTTCTTTCCCCGGTAGGAAGCCGGAATCGGGTTCATGGACTGCTTGGCGTTCTTCATTGCACCAAGCTAGCGCCAATAGGGCTAAAAACCGTGTGATTGCCAGTGAAGGCATGGAAGCCCGGCGTGTTATGGTTGACAGGGCATTCCCGCAGGGCCTAGTGGAGTTTGCCATAGACCGGGTTCCCGAAGCGGCCGTCCTCGACTTGTCGCTTGAGGAATTGCAAAAAAAGCCCGTGGAAAAATTCGTAGTGGGCTCTTTCGGGCTTGTTTAGGCAGCCCTTTCGCACAAATTCCAAAAAATAGGGCGCGATTGCGTCCCGCTTTTCCCCGCTGGCAGCGACGGCTTGTCCGAAGGTGAATTGCCTGGAGTCAATTTTCGCGGCCAACTTCAGCAATACGGACTTGGCCTTGGGTGAAAGGGGGTGGAACATGGGATAGAAGAAATCCTTGTCCAACTCCTTTGCAATTTTGAATGTTGTTCTCGTAATTCGACATCCTGAAAACTAGGCAACCATGATTTTTCGCAATCTGCTCCATTTTTACCAGCAAGGATGTTTTCCCCATTCCACGATTGCCCGTGATGCTCATGTTCATTGGCGAGCCATTCGTCGTCTGAAGCAGCCAACGCTCGAATTGATCCAGTTCCGCTTCTCTTCCGACAAAGAATTGGGGTCGAGCAGGGATTTGCGGATTAAAGGGATTGATGCGCATATATGTTTATAATTTTAGTAATGTTTATATTTTTTACTAACTTCATAAACTTCCTTACTTCTCGGCCTCCAGTGCCTTCAATTCCGGGGATTCCCCAATCAAGTCAAAGATTTCGCGCTCGAGGGCCTTGACGAGGGGCAGGCAGGCCCGGATTTTGGCGGCCTCATGCGGGTTTCCGGCGCCATAGCGGGCGGCAAGGTCTTCGAGGCGTTCCTCGACCGAGACCAGTTGGTCGTGCTGGACGCGCTTGTCCGCGTAGAAGACGAGCTTCTCCTCCCAGCCGCGGTCTGGAAAGGGCTCCAAGATGGAATACAGGCCGTGGCGCGCACAGATGCGGCCGAGGACGGGAAACCCGCACTCGGAGAGCACGCGCTCGACCTGCGCGTACTCGTCGCCCCCGGCCTGGATGGCGTGCACCTTCATGAGGTCGTGGAGCAACGCGGCACAGCGCACGACCTGGGGCTGGACCTGAATGCCCTTAGCACGCAGTTTTTCGGCGAGGAACCCCGCCACCCTCGAAACCAACCTGCAGTGGGCGCGCACGTTCGCCGGCAACGCGTACTCGTCCCAGAGCTTCACGCACTCGGCCTCGGATAAGCGCTTGATGCCGGTCATGCCTCCAACAACACCTCGATGCGCTCCTTTTCCTTTCCCTTGCTCTCGCGCTTGAGGTAGATGCCCCCAACCTCGGAGGCGTTGCGGACGTGCGTGCCACAGCATTCCATGGTCTTGAGGCCCTGGCACTCCCACACGAAGCGCGTGGGGTTAGCGGGGTCGCGGTAGACGCGGATGGGCCGCGCCGCCTTGACGACCTGGTTTGCCTTGGCCTCGAACTCGGCGAGGTACGGGCGCACGTTTTCCGGCCAAAGGATGTCGAGCCGCGCCTTGTCCACGGAGACGTTGGAGCCAAAGTATTCGGGGTTGTTGAGCTTTTCTTCCATGATGACGCCGACGATGTGGCCAGCCGAATGCATGCGCATGATGCGGTAACGCTTGGCCCAGTCGAGGACGCACTGGACTTCCTGGCCGGGCTGCAAGCCATGGTTGCCTTCGAGCGTGTGGGCAATGTCCGGGCCGTCGACGGCGACGTCGATGACGGCCTTCCCATTGATGGTGCCGCTGTCGGATTGCTGGCCGCCGGCAAAGCCGAAGAACACGGTGCGGTCCAGCCACACGCGGGGGCCCTCTACCTTGACGACTTTCGCCGTGCACTCCTTCAGATAGGCGTCCTGCTCGAACAACTTCTCGGTCATGGTTTCACTCCCCAAAAAAACTCATTCCCCTAAAAAGAACGGCTGGAACCGCTCCACCAACCGCTTGCCCTGCGCCCGGGAGAAGCCGAGCAGGACGGCGAAGGCGGCCAGGTCCTTGACGGCGCGGAGTTCCTCGGGCTTCGAGGCCCCGCTGAAGAACAAGGCGTTGGCCTGGAACTTCTTCAACAGCTTGACGACCATGAAATAGTTTTTGAGGAGAAGGCTCCGCTTCCGCCCGTTGCAGCGCAGGAAGTCCGCGAAGGAAACCGCGACCGGCACGTTGTTCTCGGCCGAGAGGCGCGCGATGGCCGTGTCAAAGCTGAGCTTGCCGCTGTCACAGGGCATGAACAGGAAGTCCACGCCCTTCGTCGAGACCGCGAACTTGTTGGCTTCAACAGAGCCGCCGCGCACCGCCAGGAAGTCGACCTTGCCCCGGAAGCGTTGCACGACGCGCTGGTCAGGCTGGTCGAGTACGAGGCAGAGCCTGGCCCTTGGATGGGCCTTGCGGAGGGCCTGGAAGCCGGCGTCGTCCTTGCAGGACGCGGCCAAGAGCACGCGGTCGTTGCCGAGCTCGCCAGCCAGGGAATCGAATTCCTTGCCAGCGGCGAAGACGAGGTCCACGAAGGGCATGACAAGAGTAGGTAATCAACGAATTAAATAAGGTATGCCGGGTTCGGCCGTTAGTTGCCTTGCCGGTGGTGGGCTCTCAGGCTGGGCCGGTTCTTTTCGTAGCCAATGCCTTTGCCGTGCAAGCCCCTGCTCCGCTTCTGGGCCGAGGTCAGGCCGCGTTCGGCGCGGTCCTTGTGTTGCTTGGCGCACACCCAGTTAAGTTCCTTGTCGGCTTTCACGGTGGGCGCAAAGGGGTCCACCAGGATGGCCTCGAAGTAAAAGTGCTGGCCGTCCTCGCCAATGTAGTAAGAGTTCAGGACTTCGCAGTTGGGGAACCGCTTGCCGGCCCGCTGCTCGGCAATGCCTTGAATGCTTTGCTTGCGCGTCAGCTTCTCGATGCCCATGCGCTTGGGCTTCCTACCCCGCTTGGGCCTGAAGTGGAGGCCGCCGCCCTTGCGGATGCGCACGCGGGCCGCGAAAACGCCTTGCTTGGCCTTGTAGCCGAGTTCGCGGGCGCGGGGGATGTTCGTAGGCTTGTCCAGGCGGACAATGGCTTCCACTGGCCTGCGAAACGAAATCAAGCGCTCGCGGTTCAGCTTCTTGTAATCGTAGGACTCATCCAGCTGTACGCCCTTGAACTCCTTTTGGAAGGTCTCCTTCACGTGCTGCGCCAACGACATAAACAATCCACTAACAAAATCCGGCCAAAAGCAGGACTGGAATACACCTAAACTGCTGGAGAAGGCTTTAAAAGGTTTGGGTGGCCGCCTCCGGCGGGCCAGGGGGCTAGCCTTTCAGCTTCCCCTCGGCTTCCGCTTCCTCGATGCCTTCCGCCACGGCTTCGCCGGTGTAGAGGCCGACCAGGCGACCGATGAGGATGGTGATGTAAAGGATGCCGCAGATGACCTCCACGATGGCCAGGGAGCGGCCGAAGTAGGTCACCGGCAGGACGTCGGCGAAGCCCACCGAGGTCAGGGCCGTGAAGCTGAAGTACACCAGGTCCGCCCAATGGGCCGGCTGGCCGGTGCCCGGACCCACCAGGATCTCGAAAGAGCCCGGGATGAAGAACTCCAGCAGGGAGAACACCCAGCCCCAGGCGATAGCGATGAGGAGATACACGGCGACCGCGCCGTAGAGCACCTCGTTCGTCACCTTCTTGACGTGCAGGATGACGTACAGCAGGGACTTGATGATGAAGGCGTAGAAGAGGATCGCGAAGACGTGGTTCAAGAAGATTATTTCCGGCAGCGGCCAGGCGAAGCGCAGCCAGTTAGACACGAAAGCGGGGACCCCGAGGGCGAGGCCCAACAGGAAGTCTTTCCTGCGGTGGCTCACCGTGTAGATCCCGGTGATGAGCACCACGGAGAAGACGAGGGCCAGGGCCAGGTAACCGAGCGCGTCGCCTTCCACGAAGGGATAGATCAGGATGGAGGCGACGAGGGCAACCAGCAGGAACCGCATGCGCTTGTGCGGGAAGTGGACGATCCCTTCCTTACGGTGGGTGTGGTGGGGCGCGTGCTCGGCCATGGCAATAATGGGGCGGAAGGGTTCTTATACGTTTCAGGGCGCAAGGTAAATATGCCCAAATGCAACCGGAGGTGTGCGGCAGAGGCCAAGATAACGCTTGCCTACGGGCCGCACCACTATTGCGCCGAGCATTTCACGGACTTCTTCGAGCACCGTGTCACCAAGACCGTGCGGAAGTTCAAGCTGCTGAAACGCGGGGAGAAGGTCGGGATCGGGGTGAGCGGGGGCAAGGATTCGCTGGCCCTCGCCTACCTGTTGGGGAAATACTACGCGAAGTCCAACGAGCTGCTGGCGCTGATGATTGACGAGGGCATCGAAGGCTACCGGGATGTGGCCCTGCGGGTGGCGAAGAAATACTGCGACGAGTGGAAGATCCCCTACCAGGTCGTGAAACTCAAGGACCGCTTCGGCTACTCGACCACCGAAGTCGTGCACAAGATAAACGCCCAGCCAAGCCTGGGCACGAGCTGCGCGTTCTGCGGGAGCTTCCGCCGCACCGTCATGAACGAGTGGGCGCGCGAGCAGGGCTGCGACAAGTTTGCCACCGGCCACAACCTGGACGACGAAGCGCAAAGCGTGTTGATGAACGTTTTCTCGAACAACCTGCCCAAGATGGCGTGGCTCGGGCCCATGACGGGCGCGGAGGGCTTTGACGGCAACGGCTTGTTCGTCAAGCGCGTCAAGCCCCTCTACGAGTGCCCCGAAAAAGAGATCATCGCCTTCGACGCGTTCAAGGGAATCGAGCACTACTCGGAGGAATGCTGTCCCTTCAGTTGGATGGCGAAGAGAAACCACGTCCGCGAGATGCTGAACCACTTCGAGGACCAGTTCCCGGGCACCAAGTTCACGGTCGTCAAGTGGTTGCAGGACCTCAAACCCCACTTAGAGGACGTCAAGCCAGCGGGCCGGCTCCAGGCATGCACGGCGTGCGGGAGCCCCTCGAACAGCCCCCTGTGCCGGCCCTGCAGCATGGTGAAGCTGCTGGACGCCGTCAAGGCCGCGCCCCGGAAAGCCGTTGCGGCCAAGGGGGGCCCCACCTGCGCCGAAACCAAGGGCCTCCACGACAGGGAATTCGTTTAAAAGCGTTAGCAAATAGATTGAATAGCGTGCGAGCCCGAAAGGGCGAGCCAGTCCCATGCCGCGCATGGGACGTTTTCGCAAACCTTTTGTAAAAAGGTTTTGGGCCTGTAGTCTATCGGCTAGGACGGCTGCTTGACGTGCAGTAGAGCCTGGTTCAACTCCGGGCAGGCCCACTTAAACCGATTTAATTGGCGTATACGAGGGTTTTAGGCGATTCCGACGGGTTTATAAATTTTTAGAATGCATACTCGTTGTAGGATTTTCAGGAGGTCACTGGAATGGCATTCGAGGAAGAAATCCTGTTCGACGACGAAGACGACGGCGGGGACGACGACGACTTCGACGGCGATGACGACGATGACGGCGGCGACGGTGACGACGATTTCGATTACCCTGAAAACAACTAAACGATTGTTTTCTCTTTCAACCTATTTTTGAGCCTTCTTGAGTTCGGCCAGTGAGGCGTCCACTTCGTCGAGTTTTTCCTTGACCTGCTTGTTGTACTGGTTTATTCTTGCCTTGTAAATGGAGTCGAAGTCGCGTTCCACGTCCTTCCGGAGGCTCTCCCGGAAGTCCGCCAGGTCCTTGAGCTTTTTTTCGACGGCATCGAGGGCGGCAACGGCCTGGGACTGGTCGAGTTCCCGCATTTTCTTCTTGAGCAACTGGTCGAGTTCGGCTGACTTGCCTGACACCATGTCGTCCACCCTCAGTTTTACGTCGTTCATGAAGCCCTCCGAGATGTGGCCCTCCACTTCCAGGGTCTTGCTGATGCGCGCCTCCAACTGGTTCAGCCGTTGTTCCGCGGTTTTCAGGAACTCGTTGAACCGGAGTTCCGCGCGCTGCAACTCGTTGTTGGTTTCCGCGAACCACTTGGCCTTGGATTCCTCCAGCAACCGGATGTTGGCGGCCAGGTCCTTGGACAACTGCTCGCTCAACTGCCTCTGCGCCTGGATGCGGGAAACGTTTTCCTGCGTCAACTCGTTGGTTTTCCGGATTTCGAGGAGCTTCTGGTCCAGGATTTCCTGCAACTGCCTGCGGTTGGACTCGAACTCGGCCTGGACCTTGGAGAGCATGAGGGTGCGCTGGCTCTCCAAGAGCACGGAGACCTTGGTGGACTCCCTTTTGAGGGCTTCCGCGATTTTCGCGTCAAGGACCGCGTCGAGCTCCTGCTTCAAGCGCTTCATTTCGTCGAGGCGCGCGTCCACGGCCGTGAGAATGCCGGAATCCCACAAATGCTCCCGGTCAGGCTTGCGCTCCGGTTGCCCGGAGGCTGCAACGGGTTGCTGGGGAGAGGGCTCGACCCTCGCCTTCTTGCCGAAAAACCCGAACGCCTTCTGCATGGACACGGGCTCCCTGACTGGCGGCGCTTCAACGGGCTTGGCCTTGGGTTCGGGCGCTTCCTCTTTCTCGTCCTCCCAACCCCCGGCCACCTCGCCGAACACGCCCTCGGACTCGGTGACATCCTCTTCCAGGGGCTCGGCGACCGGCCTTGCAGCAAGCGGTTCCCTGGCAACGGGTTTTCCTCCCCTCGCCTCGGCCAGCAACGCACGGGCATCCTGTTCCGAGACATTGACCTGGCGGAGGTTGGCCACGATTTCCTGGTCGGAAATGCCCAACCCCACCAGCTTCTTGACCGAGTCCAGGAGAATCGCGTGCTTGGAGTCCATGCCACTCAATAGGAATTACCTGAATTTAAGGATAACGAACTGCCTGCGCGCAGGGCTTTTATTCAGGAAAGCCCTATTGCCTGGCATGCCAGATGCAAGCAGCGCCTTTGAAGCCAATTCCGGGACCCTGGAAATCATTGGGTTCATGGCTCTTACCATCGTGGTCCTGCTGGTCCTTGGTTTCATCGTGTGGTACCTCCTCCGAATCACGAAAATCTTTCCCCTCAAAGCCTCCAACCCCTTTTCCAGCCAAGCCCCCGAACTCCCGGCGGAATACCTTCACTCGCCGGAGACCCGCAAAAAGGTCATCCACGCACTGGGCTGGGACCCCACCCCCTTCGCGCCCCGAGAACTCCTCCACCTTGTCTTGGCCGACCCCAGCAGTTGGACCCTCATTGCCTCCAACCTGGTGGCCCTGGGCTTGGCCTGGCAGGAGAACGCGGGCCTCGCCACGCTCTTGGCCGTGTACTGGTTTCAAAGCGTCATCATCGGTTTCTTCAACGCCTTCAAGATGCTGCTGGCCGAGGGAAGCGAGTTCAAGGCCGTCCTGGGAGACAGCGTGCTGGGAAAAGGCATCCAGTGGATTGGCCGCCTCTTCTTCACCGGGTTCTTCGCCTTCCACTATGGCTTGTTCCACTTCGTCTACGCCGCGTTCCTCGGCCTCGAAGGCCTCCTCGCACCCGCGGGCAACTCGGAGTGGCTTGGTTTTCCGGGCTTGTTCGGGCCGCCAAACCTGGAGGTCGTGCTGCCGGCCGCCGCCCTGTTCTTCTCCAACCACGGGTACTCGTTCATCCACAACCGCGGCACCGACAAACTCAAGTCCCCAGCCCAGCTCATGGCCGCGCCCTACGCGAGAATCATCCCCATGCACTTGACCCTCATCTTCGGGGCGCTCCTCTACGTCCTGGGCGGCCCGCTGCTGGCGCTCGGGTTGTTCGGCTTGCTCAAGACCGCGGCCGACGTCACCATGCACGTCCAAGAACACGCCCAGGCAACGGCCACGCAGTGAAAAAAGGCGGAAAGCAGAAAATGGGTTGCGGGCAGTGGACTGGCCGGGAATCGAACCCGGAGTCTCCACAATGCCAATGTGGCGTCTTACCACTCGACTACCAGCCCAACTAAACAATATTGGCCAGAAGAAGGTAATTAAAGCTATGGGGTGGGCCGTCGGTTCGTTAATTGTAGGCCATGGCCCGTATCGTCCCCTTGCAGACCACGTCAAACGACTTGGGCTTAATCATGCCGTCTTCTTTCATGGTGTAATGGATGGTGATGACCCCGTTCGATAGCTTGGTTCCGGCCGGTGGCGTTGGAAAGCTCTCCACGACACCCCATTCCCCTCCCAGGGAATCGGCCCAGGTCTTCACTTCGGCCGTGCCAGCGAAGTCCCCGGAAAGGTCCGCATAGAAATCGGCAGCAGAATGAGGAATATCGAATTGCCCGGTAATCCGGTTCTCCCAGACTTCGAGGGTGAGTGCCACGCCATCCTGCCCGATGTGGATGTATTCGTCGCCTCCCCTGCAGGACGCGGTCGTTCTCTCCTGCACCTTCGCATCTATCCTGGAGAACATGTCCTCGGGAGCGCAGGCATAGTTGCATTCGATTACCTTTACCGGGTAAAGGGACATGCTGTTCCCTGCGAGGTAGTCGATGGAGCGGAGACCCCGTGCATGGCAGTAGGCTTCTGAATCCAGGCAGTCGTCAAAGGTCTGGCAATCCTTGCAGACATAGCCAAACTTTGGAATCGATTCGCCGTCGGCGAAGAAGAAACCCGTTTGCCCAGGCGCCGTCTGCACCGCCGGTTTTTGTCCTGGAAAAGACAGGCAACCCACAAGAAGCAGGAAAACGAAGAGTGCGAGGCCCGGCAGCAATCCTTTGGTGGCCTTCATGGTCTCAGGCTTAGGGCGCGATGAGGATGACGTTGTCGCCGCGCAAAATGATTTGCTTGAACTTGGTCTTGGGTTCGCCGTTGACGAGTTGCTCGGCGTGCTCGAGGACGATGTTCATGTGCACGTCAAAGGCCTTCAGGGTGCCCCTGATCTGGGTGTCGCCTTTCAGCGAGACCAGGACTTCCTTTCCAATCGCTTCATTCAAGAGGTCAAAGGGTCTATTCGTCAAAAAAAACAACTCCTCAACGGGGTTTACCAAATAAGGACCTAAAGCTATTTAAAAGGCTTTGGATGAGCCCGGCTTTTTCCTGGGCCACGGACTCCACTGGCTTGCCGGCCACCCGCAGCGCGGCCTTGGCGAAGGCCAGCGAAGCCGGTGCATTGGGTTTTCGGACGACGACCGGAGAAACCTTTTCCTGCATGAAGCTCCGCCGCACTTCGTCGTCAAAGGGGATGATGCCCAGGACCGGCAGTTCCAGCATCTTCGAGACCTCGTCCTCGGAGACCTCGCCCTTCTCGCGTAACACGAAGTTGAGCACGACGCCAATGGGCTTGGCGCCCAGCCGCTGCGTGGTGATCTTAATCTTCAAGACGTCCGCAATGGAAGCACTGGTTGGCTGCGTGACGAGAAGCACCTCTTCGGCGGCCGCCAGCGAGGACAACACGTTTTTCTCGATGCCGGCCGGGGCATCCAACAACACGTAGTCGAACATGGGGGCAATGGATTGCACGACCGAGCCCAGCCGCTCCGTGTCCACGCGGCGGTAGTTTTCGAGGCTCAGCCCCGAGGGAATGAATTTCACGCCCTCCGGGCCCTCGTAGAGCGCGTCCTGCACCGAGGCCTCGCCGAGGAGGACATCGTGCAAGGTGATGGGAGAGGAATGCATGCCCAGCAACAGGGATAGGTTGGCCATCGCGACATCCGCGTCCACCAGGCAGACATGGTAGCCCAGTCTCGTCAAGGCGATGCCGAGGTTGGCGGTAACCGTGGTCTTGCCCACGCCGCCCTTCCCGGACGCGATGGTGATGACGCGCGGCATTTCAGGCTTCCTCCCGTGGAATGGGTTCGCTCAACGGCGGGGCAAGGAGCTTGGCCTTCATGAAGGCCTCGACTTCCCTGGCAATCGCGTGCATTTCGATGGTGGAGAGGCTGCTGCCCGCGCGCAGGATGTAGACTTTTTCGTTGAAGGGGAACAACATGTACCAGTTGCCCGCACGCACCAGGATGGCGTCGGAGTCCGGGATTTCGGCGCGCACGTAATTGAACAACGCCGTGCCCGTCAGGGCCTCGGTGTCCAGGTCTCCCTCGCTGGAAACCACCATGGAGCCATGCCGGTTGGCCACGATGATGGCGTCCACCGCGTGCTTTTTCTTCAAGACCGAGACGAGTTCCTGCAAGTGGGCCGGGTTTTCCTCGAACCGGTGCCGTTGGCTGAAGTCGTGGAGGGCCCGCAATTGCTCGACGGGGAGGCAGGTGTCGTCCAGGTCGAGGAGCAGGCCGGAAGCCCGACGGAACACGAAACCAAGAAAGGAAGCCAGCGACATGTCAGTTACCCAACTTATGTAAACCGAGTTTCTTTAAAAGGTGGTACTTGGACTCGGAAAAGCGTTTCTGCAACAGGATGGAGGCGAGGAAGCGCTCGGCGAAGGCCGTGGAGAACTCCTTGGCGAAGAGGCGTTGCACGCCGTTCTTTTCCAGGGCCGCTTTCAAGCGATAGCCCTCGTTGAGGGCAAGCACCAGGTCGACCTGCTGGTTGGACAGCTTCACCAGGTCGTAGACCGCATAATCGGAGGCCAAGGCATTGAAGCAGCACCGCGCGGCCTCCTCGGAGGAAACGCTTACGCCGTGCTTCAAGTACTCGTAAACCGAGGCCACGATTTTTCCGTCGCGGTAGAACAACGCGCCCTCCTCGATGCCTTCAACGCCTTCCACGGTGGCGACGAGGTAACCCGAAAAGCCCTCGTTCGCTTGCAGGAAGACCTCGCGCTTGTAGTCGGCTTGCTTGGCGTTCACGGCCTGGCGAAGCAGGCTCCCGGATGGCAGGTTCACTTCATCCCTTCCTGGTCGCGCCCAACGAAATCACGTGGTCCGCGTTGTTCTTCAAGGCAGCCGCACTCTGGGGGTCGGCCAGGACGACAATGGTTTCCTTGCCATAGCGCTTGGCTTTCACGATGGCCGGCGTGAAGTCCGAGTCCCGGGTCACGAACGCAATCGCCTGGATGTGGGAGTTGAAAATGCATTCCACGGCTTCCGCGGCCATGCTCACGTCCACGTCCCCAACGGTAATGACGGTCTCGAAGCCCTGGTTGACGACGGCCTCCAAGAGCTTGTTGCTCGCGTACTGGTTGAGGAACACCTTGCCGATTTTTATGCGGCCGAACTGCTCGATGGCCTTCTTGACGTCCTTCAAGTCGATGCCGAGCTCCTTGCGGAGGATGTTGGGGCCGTCCACGTAGACCGCGATGTTGATTTTCTTGAGTTCCTTGCCGAACTTCGACAAACGCTCCCGGACTGCCTTGAAATCGACTTTCACGCCCACCCACCTCTATAAGTCGGACAACCCCAGGGGCGCCGACACAAACGCTATAAGGGCAGTAAAGTAATATATTAAGTGAATTTAAAGGAGGGGGCCGCGGAACCGGGCAACCTTTTTAAACCAAACCCCCCTATTAGCGTAGGATTTCCATGGCCGAACCAGAACAGGGAGAAATCAAGTTCCACCAGGTGGGACAGCTCAAGACCGGCAGCTACGTCCTCATCGACGGCGAAGCCTGCCAAATCAAGGACTTCGAGAAGTCCAAGCCCGGCAAGCACGGGGCCGCGAAAGCCCGCATTACGGGGATTGGCATCTTTTCCGGCCAGAAGCGGACCCTCATGAAGCCCACGAACGCGGACACGGAAGTTCCGCTCATCAAGCGTGGCAACGCCCAGGTCGTGGCCATCATGGGCGACACCGTGCAAATCATGGACCAAAACGATTACACGACTTTCGACGTCGACAAGCCCAAGGACCTCCAAGGCCTGGCCTCGGGAGTCGAATGCGAGTACATCAAGTACGGCGCCCAAGTCAAGATTGTGCGAAAGAAATAGGCCGCCTAATTTTCACGCCACCAGACGACGTAATTGCTTGTCCTTTCTCAGCGTGGACAGCGCGGCGTTCAACAGTTCCCTGGCATCCAGCCGGTCGAGGCGCAACCGCGCGGCCACCCGGGGGAGCGGGTCCCCGCTGTAGAAGAACTCCCGCACCAGGTTTCGTTGCCTTTCGGGCAGCCGATTGATGGCGCCGCGGACGAGGGCCAGCTCCTCCCGCTTGGATGCACTCTCAAGAACGCTCGATACCATGCCCCGCGACGGCCGCTTTGTTCCCGCAGTGGCAGGGGTGACATGGACCAGGTCCCGCTGGGCGAAGACGGCGAGCAAGCCGACTTTCACCTTGTACCAGTATTCGACCATGGAATCGGAAATCCTCTCCCGGTGTTCGGCCGGCATCGTCCGCCCCCTCAACTGACTCGGCTGCCCGCGGCGGGCAGCGGCAATCCTTTTTCGGGTGCGGCGAGGCATGGGTTTCCCACGGACGGCATCCGCTCGCTGGGCGAACACTTCCAACGTCCGCGCGGACGCTGGACGGCCTTGCAGGGCGGCGGAAATCCGGGCCCGTGTCTCCGGCGACCGGGGCTTGCCCTGCTTCGCGGCCGCGATGCGGTTGCGGTGAACGGCGGAAAAGCGTTTCCCCTTATGAGCCTCGGACCAACGCCGCCTGAACGCCGCGCTGCGGTCCAACCACTCGCGGGCGGCCACCCGCATCTCGTTTGACGTGCGTCCCTCCAAGAGTTTCGCGAAATTCGGGCTGGGCCCGCGACGGGGGCGATAAAGGCAGGCCTCCATAGCCTCGGGTGTGTAAATGCCCCAAGCAGCGCCAAATTCACGGAGGTAGTGGTTGACCACGTTGGCGCGGGAAGCACCCCGAGAATGCAGGCTGATAGCCGGCTCAAACGTGGACATGGTCCACCTGCGCTGGCGCGACATAAAGTAAAAGGTGATTAAGACCTATAAAAGGCTATTGGATAAAAACCGGCCAAAGCCAGAATCGTGCGAAAAAAAAGGACTGATTCAGTTCATCCGTGCCCGCGAGCGCAGGTGATGCATCAATGGATTGGGGCTCCGCATCAGACTGAATTTGCGCATGAGTTGCCGGGCGAGTGCATGGGTTGCCTGGCTGCTGGTGTGGAGCTCGGCCCATCGCACGAGCAAGTCAATGAAGTCGAAGAGCGGGGCAAGCCTTTTGCGGTCACGCGCCTGCATACCCGGGTCAGCGCAGCCCCGGCCTCGGCTTTGTTTCGGCGCAGACCCTCAAGTAACTCTTGGCTGGCCCTGGTGTCCTTCATGGTCCGGAAAGCGATTTCCTTGTCTCGGATGAAACGTTCAAGGGTTTCCCTTACCACTGAAACGGACTGGTTGCGCTGCCCAAGCCAGGTGTCCTGAAGCAAGCCGAAGAGTCCCCGGCTGCTGCCAAACAATTCGCCGGCGTCCACCAGGCTGGCGGAGCCGTGCCTGCAACGCTGCACCAAGGCCCGGTCGCGGACCAGGGACTTCACGGCATCCTGACTTCACGGCATCCTGTTTAACCGGGCCGGGGACGAGGACGGTCCAGATAAGTCGCCGGGCTTTTTCAAAAGCCAGCGCGGGTTCCACTCCTGGCCTGGCGGCCGCCAGGCCCAGGTCGACCACGGCTTGCCGGACCACGCCCAGGCGCCTGGAGCTCATCCCCGCTTCGCGTGCCCGTTGTTCGGTGGACACCGGGCCTGTTACGGCCTTCGGGCTTCTGCGACGTTTGGACGCCATGAGAGAACAAGCGCTGAACCGGGATTTAAGCGTTTCGGCCGCGCACTTTCTTGGACGGCACATAATGGCTTGCCGTTCGGGTTTCGAACTCCACCCGCTTAACCGTTTTTCGCGGGTAATATTGTGAGTTTGAATTAGACTCCCAGTACTGTTTCTAAGGCGGCGTGGCACCGGAAATGAGGGGTGTTCGCGCGGCTTTAAATAGGTGCGTAGACCAGTCTCTAAGGGATGGCCATGTCCGAGGAAACAGCCACCGTGGAAGTCGAGGGCGGCGGGGAGAACCCGTTCATCTCCAAGTGGGAGAGCTTTTACAAGCACGCGTGCCTCAAGCAGATCGAGAAGCTCGTGGGCGAGTACCCTGAAAAGCGGAGCCTCTTGATTGACTTCGTGTCCATCGAGCACTTCGACCCCGAGCTTGCGGACGAGCTCCTGGCCAACCCCGATTACGTGCTCGAAGCCGCGAAGATGGCGATAACCAACATCGACGTCCCAGCCCTCGAACTCGAGCAGTTCCTGCCCAACATCCGCGTCTACAACCTTCCAAAGGACCGGCAGAGCCTCCTCCGAAACATCGAGGCCGAGCACTTGAACAAACTGATTGCCGTGGAAGGCATCGTGCTCTCCATGACCGAAGTGCGGCCCAAGCTCAAAATCGCGACCTGGGAGTGCCGGAGGTGCGGGAACACGTACAAGCTCATCCAGACCGGGCAAGCGGCCAGGCAGCCGGCCGTGTGCGAGTGCAAGCACCGGGACTTCAACCTCGTGGCCGAGAAAAGCGAGTTCATCAACCACCAGAAAATCCAGGTCCAGGAACCACTGGAACTGCTAAAAGGAAGCGAACAAGCCACCATTTTGGACGTCATCATCCTCGACGACATGGTCAACAAGGTCGCGCCCGGCATCAAGACCTGCATTACCGGGGTGCTGCGGCTCATCCAGCCCAAGGAGAAGAGCATCGTCTACGGCAAGCAATTGGAGGCCATCCACTTGGAGGAAACCGCCAAGGAATTCGCGGAAGTCGACGTCTCCAAGGAAGAGGAAGCCGAGATTCGGAAGCTGGCCAAGGACGAGAAAATCTACGACAAACTGGTGGGCTCCATCGCGCCCGCCATTTACGGCCACGAAGTGGTCAAGGAAGCCATTGTCTTGCAGTTGTTTGGCGGCGTGAAAAAAATGCTGCCCGGGAACCCCAGCACGCGCGGCAACATCCACGTCCTGCTCGTCGGAGACCCGGGTGTCGCCAAATCCCAGTTGATGCAGGCCGTGAACAACATCGCGCCGAAAAGCATTTACGTGGCCGGAAAGACGACCACGGGCGTGGGGCTGTGCGTGGCGCCTGATTCCCTGGTGCTGAACGAAAGCGGATTCAGGGACATCCGGGGGTTTGTCGAGGAACGGTTCGAGGATGCAACCGCGCGGGAGGAAATCCCGGGCGCGCACTCGAATCCATGCCAGGGCAAGACCATGCCCTGCTTGGGCGAAGACCTCAAGCTCAGCGAGCAACCCGTGTCGAAAATCTGGCGAATAAAAGCCCCAGAAAAGATGTACAAGATTGTCACGCAGTCCGGCCGGGAACTTTCCCTTACTCCTGCGACTTCGCTGACCCGGCTGAAAACATCACAGGTCGCGTGGACGATGGCTGAAGAACTTGCTGAGGGCGATTACGTGGCCGTTCCCCGGCGCCTGCCGGAGGGCCAGCGGGCTAAGATCCCCTCCATTGCCTGTTTGTGGCAAAACAAGAACATCCGGGTGGTGGACGACCTGTCCAACCCATTCAAGCTAATCACGGATGCGCTGGCCAGGACACATGGCTCGCTCCAAAACGTTGCACGCGTCCATGGCCTTGACAGGGAAAGCGTGTACCGGTGGCGCATGCGAGAGTTCCATCACAGCATGCCCTTACACGTTTTTGTAAACCTTGGGTTGGAAGCCGGGCAAACCATGGAATGGCTCGCTGGCCACGTCACGGAGTGCTTCCTCGCCTACGGAAAGACCTGCAAAGTGCCGCGCTACCTGGACGATGAGCGACTCGCGTACGTTGCCGGGCTGCTCTTCGGGGATGGCAGCATTTACCTACGCGACAACTCCGTGCACCTCCGCTTCTACAACAACAGTCAGGAGACCCTGGACCGGTTCGACGCGGCTGTGCGGGAACTCTTTGGCCTGGAAACCGAGAAGCTCTTGGAACCGGGAAAGGTGCCGGGGCGTAGGTTTAATTCGGCCATTGCCTGGAAGCTGTTCCAGGCTTTCGGGCTCAGTAACAGGAAACTCGAGAACCGGCTCAGCCACCTGGCCACGGAGATGCCCAACAACGTGCTGGGCGCCCTGTTGAGCGGGTTGTTCGAAACAGATGGCTTCGTGTCGGACACGGTGAAGGCGTCCCCTTCCGTGGGCATCAGCACCATCAGCAAGCCCCTGGCAGACACCCTCCAACTAGCCCTACTGAAATTCGGAGTGCTCGCCAAGAAGCGGGAACGGAACGTTGCGGGACACGTTGCCCAAGGCAAAGAGATATGCGTGCGCTCGAACAACAATCAATTCTACGTGGAAGTGCGGGGCAAGGAAAACCTGCAAGCGTTCAAAAAAGGCGTTGGATTCAGGCTGGAACGCAAGCGCACGGCCCTCGAACGGGTTATCGCGCGCACCGGGAAAAGCAACCCCAACCATGACCTGGTTCCGGAACTGAAAGAAGCCATGGAAGAGGCGGGAGCGCTTTGGGAATACCGGCATAGGCTAAGCCCCTCCCGGTCGACGCTTTCCCAGATTGCAGGGGAAAAGAAAAACGGCTTTTTCAGGGCCCTCGCGGAGTCAGACGTGTTGTGGGACCGGATTGCGCGCAAGGAAGCGTTTAGCCCTGCATTCGAGCACGTGTACGACGTCACGGTCGAAGGCACGCACAATTTCGTGGCCAACGGCTTCTACGTCCACAACACCGCGACGGCAGTGAAGGACGAGTTCGGCGAGGGCGGTTGGACGCTGAAGGCGGGGGCCTTGGTCCTGGCCTCGGGCGGGATGGCCATGATTGATGAGTTCGACAAAATGGATCCTGAGGACCGGAGCGCGATGCACGAGGCCATGGAGCAGGGCATGATTTCGGTCGCGAAAGCCGGCATCGTGACCCGGTTCAAGACCGAGACCTCCATCCTCGCGGCGGCCAACCCCAAGTACGGAAGGTTCGACCCATACCAGAACTTCATGCAGCAAGTGGACCTGCCGCCCACCCTGATTTCGCGGTTCGACTTGTTCTTCATGATAAAGGACGTGCTGGACCGCGAAAAGGACAGCCGGATTTCCGCGCACATCCTGAAAACCCACCAGGCCGCGGAACTCCTCTTACAGGAAAAACGCGGCACCCTCAAGAAGGGCCAGCGCAAGGAAATCGAGGAGATTCAAAAGATCGTCACGCCCGCCATTGACGGTCAACTCCTGCGGAAGTACATTTCGTTTGCCCGGCAAAACGTTTTCCCCGCGCTGAGCCGGGAAGCCATTGACGCGATTTCGGTTTTCTACCTGGACCTGCGTGAACAGGGAAAGAAGGAGGGAACCTATGCCGCGACCCACCGGCAACTGGAAGCCATGGTGCGGCTGGCGGAGGGCTCGGCCCGGGTGCGGTTGTCCGACACCATCGAGCTAGTGGACGCGGAACGCGCAATCCGGTTGTTCAAGACCTCGCTGCAGGAACTCGTCATGGACAAGGAAACCGGCAGAATCGACATCGACTTGATCAACATCGGGCAGAGCCAGAAACAACTCGAGAACATGAAGAAGGTGCTGAACCTCGTGAAAAGCATGAGCGCGGAACTCGACATGGTGCCCATCGAGGACATCATCAGCGAAGCCAAGACCGAGGGCATCGACGCCGACAAGGTCAACGAGATACTCAACAACCTCACGAAAGCCGGCGATATTTACCGGCCCAGGCACGGGTTCGTCAAGTCAACGGAGAAGAAGTAGTCGGCCTATTTATAAGCGATAACGCTTTTATTCTGCGAGGGGTAAAAGGTTCCTATGACGCGGTCTTCGACTTCTGGACCCGGCCGCCGCCCCCGAAAGGGGTCGGAGAAGAGGAGACAAGTGCAGCCGGCCTTCGAATCCAGGTGGCTCCCCGAATTGCCGCGGCGCCTGGGCCGGTTTTACGCGGAATGGTGCCGGACCAAGGAGCTGCCCAGTTCCTCTGCCGAGCGCGTGGAAGCCGCCCTGCGCGACCCTTTGGTTGGACGAGTCCTGCTGCAAGGCATCCAAGACCTAATCCGGGATATTCGAGCCCGCCGGGGCCTGTTGAAGTCGGGGGCCGGCCCGGAGAACGCGGACGAATTCACTCGGCAGTTGAAGAAACTGAATGCCGCGGTACGGGAACACGTTGGATTCATCAATTACTGGGTGGAAGTGCATGAAAACCCTCCAAAAAAACCTTGACCTCGTCCGTGAACGCATTCGCACCGCGTGCCAGCGGCGAAACCGCGACCCCGCCGGGGTGCGGTTGGTGGCCGTGACCAAGGAGCGGAGCGTCGAAGAAGCACAGGCACTGGCCGCGTTGGGCGTCAAGGACTTCGGCGAGAACCGCTTGGAGGGCCTCGAAGAGAAAAAGGGAAAGGTGCCCGGCGCGGTGTGGCACTTCATCGGCAACCTGCAAAGCAACAAGGCCAAGCGCGTGGCCGAGTTGGCTGACTACGCACATTCCATTGAGTCGTTGAAGGTCGCGGAAAGGGTTTCAGGGCGGTGCATGGAGCTGGGGAAAAAGTTGCCGGTCTTCCTGGAAGTCAACGTCGCCGGCGAGGCCAGCAAGCACGGCGTGCCCAAAGAGGAGTTGCCGGTCCTGCTGAACGGGGCGCGGATGCTGCCCGGCATCAAAGTCATTGGCTTGATGACGATGGCGCCGCTCGTGGAGCCCGAGAAGACCAGGAGCCCATTCCACATGCTGGCCGAGTTCGCGCGCCACAACGGGTTGCCGGAGCTGTCCATGGGCATGAGCAACGACTTCGAGGTCGCGGTCGAAGAAGGAGCGACGTTCGTACGGATTGGGTCGGCGCTGTTCGAGTAATCCGAAAGGTTTAAATCAACATTATAATATATTATAATGGTGGTCTGATGAGCCAAATGTTCAAAGCCAAGATAAGGCGGGTGGGCACCTCACTGGGGCTATTAATTCCAAAGGATGTTGTGGTCGAAGAAGACATCCAAGAGGGCGAACAGGTAGATGTAGGTCTCCTCAAGGCCAAACGGCTCGAATCCATCAACAAATTGTTTGGCATCGCCAAAGGCGCCAGGTCGTTCAAGCGGGATAAATCCAATCGTGTGGACCGGTACTGATGTATTTGCTGGACACCTCGGCCTGGATCGAACTCTTTCAGGGAACCAAAAAGGGGGAAAGGGTCAAGAACTTGATGAAGGAAGAAAGGCCCTGCATGAGCATGGTCTCGATAGCCGAAATAGCCGCTTGGGTCAAACGAGAGAACGTTGAACGCGAAACTCTATGGACCCACATTCTGAACACCTGCACGGTGTTGGACCTCAGCCCAGTAGTCTCATTCCTTGCAGGCGAAATAAGCATTGAACGCCGAAAGTCGGTCGGGAAATGGGGCCTGATGGACTCCTTCATCCTGGCGACAGCCCGCGCTTTTAGCCTCGTCATCATGACGGCAGACAACGATTTCAGGGGCCTTGATTACGTGGAACTCGTTTAGCGTTTTTCCTATTTAAACGAGTTTTGCCGCCCGCCAGGCTTTTAATGGCTTTGGTGGGGTATGAGGGTATGGCCGCTGGCAAGCCCGTGCTCGTCGAACTCGACGTCTTCCACGAGAACTGCTTTGCCATCCCCGTGACCGAACGCATGGACGGCGTGAGCATGGTGTCCGTGCCCGCCAACAAGCGCACCCCGGACCGCATCACCTTCTACGCGCGCATCAGCGGACCGGGAGCGCCTCAGGCCGTGGAGCGCATGCGGAAGCAGGCCGGGATCCGGCGCATCGACCTGCTCTGCAGGGGAAAGGAGCACGTGTTCGTCTACGCCGAAGCAGACCCCGTCTGCTCCTCCCTTTACTCTTGCCTCGAAGCCGGCGCGTTGTTGAACGAGCCCGCCCTCACGATAGGCACTCATGATACCCTGTCCCTCATCTTCCCTGACCAGGACGCGCTCAAGCGGTTCGACAGCGAGCGCCCGGGCTTCGACTTCCGCCTCCGCTCCAAGAAACCCTTCGACGAGGAGAGCCTCTCCGGGCTCGCGACCTTCTCCAAGCAGGGGTTCACCCAGTTGAAAACCGTTTCCTCCTCGCTCTCGCCCGCGCAACGGGAGGCCTTCGACCTCGCCGTGCAACGCGGTTACTACCACGAGCCCCAGAAGATAACGGTCACCGAACTCGCCTTCGAGACGGGGGTTTCGGCCAGCACCTGCGCCGAGCACCTGCGAAAAGCAGAGGCCAAGCTCATGCCCGTGCTCGGGCAACTCATGAAATACCTGTGAACCGGTAATCACCGGGCCAAGACTTATATAGCCGAGCGGGAACGATTATTGCAGGGTAAATGGAGGGGTCCTTGGATGAAGTCGAGTTACTGGATTGTGTTAGTCGTTTTGGCGGTTGTTTTGGCGGGTTGCACCCTGCCGGGTGCAGGCACGCAGGCAGGCACCGGCCCACGGGACGGCGCAACCGCGCCACAGGAGTCCATCAAAATCGGTTCCCTCCAGCCCATGACCGGAGAAGCGGCGAGCTGGGGCCAGAACGGGGTCGCAGGAGCCCGTATGGCGGTCGAAGAAATCAATGCCGCGGGCGGCGTCCTCGGACGCAGGCTTGAATTGGTTGCGGAAGACGACAAGTGCAGTTCGGAAGGGGTTACGGCGATAACCAAGTTAATCAACGTGGACCAAGTCGATGCCATCATTGGCCCGGACTGCTCGGCGTCGGGGGCGGCGGCTTTGCCGGTGGCGCAGAAAGCCGGGGTTCCAGTCGTCATCATCTCGGCCTCCAATCCCACGCTCACCAGGTTGGGGGACTACATTTTCCGGATTTATCCCTCCAGCGCGGTGGAAGGGGCTACCGGTGCGGAGTTCACGGTGAACAAGCTGGGAAAACGAAAGGCCGCCGTCATCTTCGTGGAAGACGTTTGGAGCAAAGGAGTCAAGGACGCGTTCATCGCGCGCTTCAAGGAACTCGGCGGGCAAATCGCGTACGAAGACAGTGTTACGCCGGAAGCGCGGGACCTGAAAACCCAGTTGACGAAGGCCAAGAACTCGGGGGCCGACGTGCTGTATTCTCCTTTGCGGCCGGCCGGCGGCGTGGCCTTGTTCCAGCAGGCGCAGGAAATAGGCCTGGGCATGCCCATCGTGGGCGGCGACTTCTACGACAGTGAGGAAGTCGTCAAGCATCCCGCCTCGGAGGGAGTCTATTACACGGTGCCCCACGTGACGACGCCGGACGCGTTCGCGGCCAAGGTGAAAGCCATGCCTGGCAACGAGAACCTGGCCGTGTTCCTCACCGCGCCCATCGGCTATGACGCAGTGAAAATCCTCGTCGACGCCATGCATCGGGCGGGAAGCACGGACAAGCTGGCCGTCATGCAGGCGCTCAAGCTGACGAAGTATTCGGGGGTTTCCAACCCCGACATCGACTTCGACGAGGCCGGCGACCTCAAGAACGCCCTGATGGACGTCAAGGTCGTCCGCGGCGGGAAAGGCGTGCTGCCCTAACGCCGAATTTAAAGCCCGCCGGTAACGCTTTTAAGGCCTGCCAGGCGTAAATAAGGTATGCAGAAGCCCTTGCTGGTGGAACTCGAGGCCTTTCACGACGACTGCTATGCCATCAACGCCCAGGAACGGTTCAAGGACGTGCGCATGCTGACCATGCCCGGCATGGCGGTGAACGCCCGGACCATGACGTTCTACTCGAAGGTCAGCGGCCCGGAGACCCTGAAAGCCATCGAGTTCATCCGCCGCGAGCCACATGTCAAGCACCTGCAGGTCATTTACAAGGACCGGGACCGCGCGTTCCTCGAATTGCAGTTCGACAAAAAGCATTCCTCGATTTACTCGTGCATGGAGGCCGGCGCGCTGTTGGACAAGCCAGCGCTCACCCAGGGCCGGCTCGACTTCCTGCCCCTTATCTTCAGGAACGGCAAGGACTTCAAGGAGTTCGCTGGCAAGGTCAGGGACAAGTTCGACTTCAAGTTGAAGTCCAAAATCGTGGTGGACGCCAAGGCGGTGGACGGCTTGGGCAGCCTCTCAGCCTGCGGGGCCGCGGAACTCAAGACGGTGTCGGCCTCGCTGTCGGACGCGCAACGGACGGCCTTCGACTTGGCCGTGCAGCGCGGCTACTACGACCACCCCCAGCGAACGACCGTGGCCGAGTTGTCGGCGCGGGCCGGGCTCGCGCCCAGCACCTACGGCGAACACCTCCGCAAGGCCGAGTCCAAGTTGTTGCCCGTGGTCGGGCAGCTAATCAAATACCTTTAACTTCAGCCGGTGACAAGGCTTTTAATGAGTTCAGGGCGGAGTAATCCCTGTGGCAAACTACAAAGTCTTTTTGACGGCGGCGTTCGAGAAAAAACTGGCAAAAATGGATGGCACGTTCAAAGGCTGGTTCGAAAAAATGCTTGACCAATTGGCGGAAAATCCGTTCACAGGAAAACCGTTGGGCGTTGACTGGTTCAGGGAAAAGAAGCATGGCAAGCACCGGGTGTACTATCTTGTTTACGAGAACGTGAAAAGCATGTACGTTGTCAACTTGAGCGAAAAGAAGGACCAGGAAGTAATCATTAATTCCATCAAGCTGCTGTTTGACATGTACAAAAAGGAATTAGACGAATTGCTTGGCGGAACAAATTAGCGCACTTGCCGCACTCGTCCGGCCTTGATGTCGGCGAGGCTCGACACAAGGTCCTTGACGAATTCCAGGTCAATTTTTGCCTGCTTCTTCAACGCGAGATATTCGTCTCTTGGAATCGTAACCATTTGCTGTGTCATGCATATAATGCGAGCAAAGCTCAATATAAACGTTTAGTTTTCAGCCCTGAAACGGTATTGCTCAAATACCTTTAACTTCAGCCGCTGGACAGCGGGAAAACCGTTAAATAGGGGTTTGCCTTCATATAATGCGGGTTTTAACCTGTTTAGGGGAGGTACGGAGATGAACGGAAAGTACGTGATTGCGTTACTCGTGTTGGGCGTGCTGTTGGCTGGTTGCACGAACCAGCCGCCGGCGGCGGGGCCTGCACCCGGTCCGGTACCGGTTGAACCGCCCGCGACCAAGGAGCCCATCAAGCTCGGGTTCATTGGACCGCTTTCCGGGGACGTTGCCGCCATCGGAATCGGCAGCAAGGAAGGCGTCGAGATGGCGGTCGAAGAAATCAACCAGGCCGGTGGCATCAACGACCGAAAAGTCGAGGTAATCTACGAGGACGGAAAGTGCTCGGGCGCGGCCGCGGCCTCGGCGGGAAACAAGCTCATCAACCTTGACAAGGTTTCGGCCATCATCGGCGGGCTCTGCTCGGGCGAGACCCTGGCCGTGGCGCCGGTCGCGGAAAAAGCAGGCGTCCTGATGTTATCGAGCTGTTCTTCTTCGCCGAAGGTAACGGAGGCCGGCGACTACATCTTCCGGGACTATCCCAGCGACGAGTTCCAGGGCGCGTTCGGGGCCGAGTATGCCTTCAACGAGTTGAAGGCGCGAAAAGTGGCCATCATTTATTCCCTGAGCGACTGGGGCGTTCCCATCAAGGACCGGTTCAAGGCCCGGTTCACGGAATTGGGTGGAACCATTGTCGCGGAGGAAGGCGTTGACGACAAAATCCAGGACACGCGGACCCAGTTGATGAAGCTCAAGTCCGCGAACCCGGACGCCGTGTACATGCCGCAGTACTCGGGCGCGACCGCCATCATCCTCAAGCAGGCAAAGGAACTCGGTTTAACCGTGCCCTTGCTGGGAGGCGACGCGGGCAACGACCCCAAGGTCATCGAAGTGGGTGGCAGCGCGGCGGAGGGCTTCCTCTCCACGGTGCCGTTCTCCGAGCCCCCCAAAGAATGGGAGGCTGCCTACACCCAGCGGACCGGCCACGAAGTCAGGCTCTGCGGGGTGCACGCCTATGACGCGGCGAAGATAATGGCGAAGGCCTTGGCAGTGGTGGGGGACGACGCCTCCAAACTCAGGGACTACCTCTACGCCATGCCGCCCTATAAGGGCATGTCGGGAGAGGTCAGCTTTGACCGGAATGGCGACCTCAAGGGAGCCAGGTACTCGGTGCTGCAGGTCAAGAACGCCAAGTTCGAGAAAGTGTATTAAGAGCGGCCGGCGGCTGAAAGGCCCCGGTTCTTTTTTCTTTTATTTTTTCGGGCTAGCCGGCCGGCTGGAGTGGGTGAAAAAAGAAAAAAAGCCGGGGTGGCTTAGTCTTTTGCCATGCCCCAGAGTGCTTTGACTGCCACGACCAAGGCTGCTGGTGCTGCCATGGTGGCTATGCCGCCGAGAATGCCCGCCAAGTACATTCCAATCATGGGAATGGCCTGGGTTCCAGCCGTGTTGGCTGCCAGCAAGGCAACCGTGGCCAGTAAGAAGTTGTGGGTCTCGTGGGCCGTGACGTTCAGGAATCCAACGACTAACCCGATTACGACCAGGATTAGCCCGACTTGGGGGATTGCGTTGGGCATGAACCCGTTCACCAAGGCGACTAATATGCCCAAGAGGAACAGGTACTGGCCCATCTTGCTCATTTCCATCTTGTTTCGACCTCCAAACAAAGTTAAAAGTAGGAATTGATGGGCTTAAGAGGTATTTAAGGATAAGGTTTTCAACGAATGGAATTACGGCGGAAGACGAAGTAAACGGTTATTCGGGGTAGTATTTGATGTCGTAGAGCTTGTAGTAAATGAAGTGGCTGTAGTCGGCCAGGGTGTCGCCTGCAACCGTCAACACCTCGCGTTGGATGGCCTTGAACTCGTCATAGCTTTGGACCAGCATCTCGACTTCGAAGTCATAGTAGCCGATGGCGTCGTTCCAGAAGACGATGTGGGGGCAGATGCGCGCGTATTCGAGGAGGCTCGCGTACTTGGAGCGGTTTTTGAGGCGAAGGTGCAGCTTGTACATTAAGTAACCCAGCTTGGAGGAATTGAGTTGGGCGCGGTAGGCGAGGATGATGCCCGAGGCCTCCATCTTCTTCAAGGAGTAGCGCACGACGACGGGAGAGAGGGAAATCCGTTGCGCGATGGAAACGATGGGTTCCCGGGCATTGCTTGAAACAAAGGCGAGCACCTTTTTGTCCGAATTGGAGAGCTCCACGTTCGAAAAGGCCTGGCCCATGGCCTGGAAGGGCCGGTCGCGCACTTCATGGGGCAGGATGCAGGCGCAGGCAAAGGTGGTCAAGCCATTGTACACGCAGACCACCGTGTTCTGGATGTGTTCCTGGAACATGGAGAGGAACTTTATCCAGAAGTCCCTGAACTCGTAGGTGTTCTTCACCCAGACCAGGAAGCCGAAGTCGAATTCGCCGTCGATGTTGCCGCTCCACCAGACATGCTTGTGGCCGGAAATGAAGTCGAAGACCTCCTGCCGCTTGGCCTCGTCGAGGATGCTGAACTTCAAGTACACCCGGAAGGTCTGGAAGCCCAGCTTCGGCGAGTCCACGACCGCGTAAAACCGGTCGATGAAACCGTTCTCCAAGAGCTTGCCGATGCGGTAGTTGACCACGTTTTTGTTCACGCGCAGCTTCTTCCCGATGGCCGCATTCGACTGCCTGCAATTGCAGTCCAGCTCGTACAGGATTTTGCAGTCGAGCTCGTCCAAGCCCTTGGCGGCAAATGCAGACTTATCCCAAAAATGCATTTTAGGTCAAAATAAGTATTTAAAGCAACAATTTATATATTTGACTAAAAAATGGCCACATATTCTTATTAAGTGGGTAGACCGAAGGTATGTTAGGTCCCCCACGGGGACCGGGAAGGGGTTGGATGAAGGTTTCCATTGTTCTATGGGTCGCCGTACTGCTCGCATTGGCTGGGTGCGTCCAAGGGACGCAAGGCACGCAGGGCACCCAAGGCGGCTCCCAGGCCCAGCCGGGTGGGGCGGCAGACGCGAGCGGTGAAATCGTCCTCGGGTTTGCGGACGCCCTGACTGGCGACGCGGCCACCTACGGCGCGGTCTCCAGGAACGCCATCGAGATGGCCGTGGACGAAATCAACACCGAAGGCGGCATCAACGGGAAAAGGTTGCGCGTCATCTATGAAGACAACAAGTGCAATGGCAAGGACGCTGCAACCGTTGCGCAAAAACTGGTTAACGTCGACAAGGTCAAGGTCATCGTGGGATGGAGCTGCAGCGGCGCGGTGCTGGGCGCGGCGCCCGTGACCGAGAAAGCTAGGGTCATCATCCTGGACGGCTACGCCAGCAACCCCGACATCACCTATGCCGGCGACTACGTTTTCCGCACGAGCTACTCGGACACCCTCAGCGGCGAGGTGCTCGCGAAAGCCATGCAAGGGTTCTCGCGCGTGGCCGCGCTGGCCGAAGCGACGCCGTATGCGGAAGGCGTGGTGAAAGCCTTCAAGGCGAAGTTCGGCAAACCCCTGACCGCCGAGGAGACCTATTTGCAGGAGTCCCGGGACATGCGCACGCAAATCACGAAGCTCGCGGCCACGAACCCCGAGGCCATCGTGGTGAGCCCGCAGTCGGCCATAACCGGCGGGATTGCCGTAAAGCAGTTGCGGGAGCTGGGCTTCAAGGGAGCCATCTACTCGAGCATCGTCATCGGCGGCCCGGAGTTCCTCGCGCAGGCCGGCGCGGCTGCCGAAGGCGTGCTGTTCCAGGCCGACCCCGAGGCAGTTGAGTCCACTGAAAAAACACGGGTATTTTCCGATTACCGGAAAAGACATGGAGACGAACCCGGCTACCCCTATGCCCTTGCCAGCAACTGGGACGCGATGATGATTCTCGCGGAAGGGTTGCGGAAGGTCGGCTACGACGCTGACAGGCTGCGTGATTACCTGTATTCGGTCAAGGCCTACGACGGCATCCTGGGCCGCATCGGGTTCGATGAGAACGGGGATGTAACCGGCTTGAACAGCCAGGTGAAGGTCTGGCAGAACGGGAAGACCGTGCCGGCCGAGGAATAGACCGGTGAAGGGCGGGGTAAGGTTAATTAACCCCGTCTCCCCTCTTTATTTCGAATTCCTGGTTAGGGGGTAACGGGTTTTGTGGAGTGAGTTTTTCGCGGTGCTGCCGCAGTTGCTGATGAACGGCTTGATAGCCGGCGGCATCTACTCGCTCATCGCCATCGGCTACACCATGATTTACGGCATATTGCGGTTCATCAACTTCGCGTACGGCGAAATCGCGATGGTCGGAGCCTACGCGGCTTACACGGCCATCGTGTGGCTGCACTGGCCGCTGTGGGCCGGGGTCCTGGCCGCCCTCGCGGTGTGCTCGTTGCTTGGCGTGGCCATCGACTTCGTGGCCTACAAGCCCCTGCGAAAGGCCAACCGGTTGTCCTCGCTCATCACGGCCATCGCGGTCAGCCTCCTCCTCCAAAACCTCGTCGCCTTGTTCTATGGCAACGAAATCAAGACCTTTCGGGAGGGGCCGGTCGAGCAGGGCATGAACTTCTTCGGCGCGTTCATCACACCCACCCAGGTAACCATCATCGCCACCGCGTTCCTCCTCATGGCCGGACTCTACTGGTTCGTCGCGAAAACAAAACTCGGCAAGGCCATCCGGGCAACTGCCGACGACATGGAACTCGCGAAAGTCGTCGGCATCGACTCCGAAAAAGTGATTCGCACCACGTTTGCCCTGGGCTCGGGCCTCGCAGCCGCGGCCGGGGTGTTGATTGCCTTGGAGCAAAACATCGAGCCCACCATGGGCGTGATGCCGGGAATCAAGGCCTTCACCGCGGCAGTCGTTGGAGGGATTGGCAGCATCCAGGGAGCCATGCTGGGCGGCATGCTGATCGGCTTGGTGGAAAACATCGGCATCTGGTTCCTGCCCAGCGGCTACAAGGACGCGATTGCCTTCGTGGTGCTGATTTTCTTCCTGATGTTCAAGCCCAAGGGCCTGCTCGGCGGAAAACTGGAGGAGGACGTCCGCAAATGATCGACCTGCTCGGCATGTGGCCTTACTTCCTGCACCTCCTCATCTACATCGGCATCTACGCCATCCTCGGCATGAGCCTCAACCTCATCACGGGCTACACGGGGCTGCTGAACCTTGGCCACGCGGCCTTCTGGGGCATTGGAGCCTATACCAGCGTCCTCCTGGTCTTGGCGGGAATTCCCTGGCTCCTGGCCCTGGTGGCCTCGGCCGTACTGGCCGGCCTAGCCGGGCTGTTGATTGGCTTTCCCTCGCTGAACCTCCGCGGCGACTACTTCGCGGTCGCAACCCTTGGCTTCGGCGAAATCATTCGAAGCATCCTCATCAACTGGAGCGAGGTCACGAGGGGCCCGCTCGGCATCCCCGGCATTCCGAGGCCGGAAGTGATGGGGTTCGTGTTTGAATCCAACGAGGCCTTCCTCGCCCTGGTCCTGGCGCTCGCGTTCCTGACCTATGTCTTCCTGCGGCGGCTCACGCGCTCGAGCTTTGGAAGGGTGCTGCGCGCCATCCGCGAAGACGAAATCGCGGCACAGGCGCTGGGCAAGGACGTGAACAAGTACAAGCTCACGGCCATGGGCATCGGCGCGGGTTTCGCGGGAATCGCGGGCGGCTTGTTCGCGCACTACATCACCTTCATCGACCCGACCTCCTTTGTCTTGAACGAGTCCGTGCTGATGCTGTTGATCGTCGTGTTGGGCGGCATGGGCAGCCTCGAGGGCTCGCTGGTGGGGGCTGTTGCCCTCGTGTTGTTGCCTGAACCGCTCCGGCTCATCGGCGCGAACTCGGACATCACGTGGCTGAAGACGGGTTTCGCGCAGGTGCGGATGGCGGTCTATGCCCTGGTGCTGTTGCTGGTCATCATCCGGTTGCCGCAGGGCCTGCTGGGCGAGGGGAGGAACCGCAAATGAAGGAGGCCATGCTGAATGTCAGGGGTATCTCCAAGGACTTCGGCGGCTTGAAGGCCTTGAACAACGTGTCCTTCGAGGTCGGCGAACGGGAAGTCGTGGGCTTGATTGGCCCGAACGGCTCGGGAAAGACCACCCTCTTCGAAATCATCAACGGGTTTTACCTGCCGAGCCACGGCAGCGTGGAGTGCTGCGGGCAACGCATCACGGGCTTGTTGCCGCATGAGATTGCCCGGAGAGGCATTGGCCGGACCTTCCAGATTGTCCGGTTGTTCCCCAAGCTCACCGTCCTCGAAAACCTGCTGGTCGCGGAACAGCACTTGAAGGGCGAGTTGCTGCTGCATGCCCTCCTCAAATTGAGGCATGTCGAGGCCGAAGACCGCGCCAACAAGGAGAAGGCATTGAAGCTACTGGAGCTCGTGGAACTCGGGCACAAGAAAAACGAGTTGGCGGAAAACCTGTCCTATGGCCAGCAGAAGCTGCTGGAGATTGCGCGGGCGCTGGCCTTGGAGCCGCGGATTTTGTTGTTGGACGAGCCGGATGCGGGCTTGAACCCGACTATTGCCAGGAAGGTGTTCAACGTCGTCAAGGAACTGAAGAAGGAAGGCAAAAGCGTTCTGATGATCGAGCACGACATGGAGACCGTGATGGGCTTGTGCGACCGCGTGGTGGTGCTGGACTTCGGCGAGAAAATCGCGGAAGGAACCCCCAAGGAAATCCAGGCCAACGAGAAGGTCTTGGAAGCCTACCTGGGGAAGGTGAAAAAATGAGCGCCGCCCTGAAAATCGAGAACCTGCACGCGGGGTACGGCAAGCTGCCCATCCTCAACGGCGTGAACCTCTCCGTGGAAGCCGAGAGCATTACGGCCCTGATTGGCCCCAATGGAGCCGGCAAGAGCACGGTGTTGAAGGCCGTGTTTGGCTTGACGGGCTGGCGCAAGGGCCGCATCAGCTTCGAAGGCGAGGAGCTCTCGCGGCTGCCCACCCATGAAATCATCCGGCACGGCGTGTGCTTCGTCCACCAGGGGCGGAACATCTTTCCCACCCTGTCCGTGCAGGAAAACCTCGAACTCGGGGCCTACATCCGGGCAAACGAGGCCTCCCTGGTCTCCGACCTGGAGCGGGTGTACGAGTTGTTCCCGGCACTCAAGAAAAAGAGGCTGGACACCGCGAAAAGCCTGTCAGGCGGGCAGCAACAGATGCTGGGCCTGGGCCGGGCGCTGATGCTGCACCCCAAGATGCTGTTGTTGGACGAGCCCTCGCTGGGCCTGGCGCCCAAGATTTTGCGGGAAATCTTCGAAAAAATCGGCTACATCAACGAGTTGGGCACCACCATTCTCCTCGTCGAGCAAAACGTGCAAGAGGCCCTGGAGTACAGCGACAAGGTGTTCATC
Organism: Candidatus Iainarchaeum sp.; assembly: GCA_018304425.1. Taxonomy (GTDB): domain Archaea; phylum Iainarchaeota; class Iainarchaeia; order Iainarchaeales; family UBA10219; genus UBA10219; species UBA10219 sp10219u. The sequence goes on from JAGVWE010000002.1 coordinate 99,935, forward strand.
CTCCGTGAGGGAAGAGTCGAGTTCGAAGGCACGCCCAAGGAAGTGCTGGCCAGCGACGTACTGAAGAAGGCGTACCTGGGTCGCTGAACTACTTCTTGTCCTTCTTCTTGTCAGCGAACAACTGGAGGGCTTCCAGGACCTCCACCGGCACGGCCAGGATGACGGTGTTGGAGGCGGTTGGCCCCAGGCCGTCAATGGTTTGAAGCGTTCTCAACTGCATGGCGCCCTTGCTCGTGGCCATGATTTCCGCGGCCTGCGCGAGGTTGACGGCGGCCAGCTTGTCTCCCTCTGCCTTGATGATGGTGGCGCGCTTCTCCCGCTCGGAGCTGGCCTGCCGGGACATGAGCCGCTTTAGGTCTTCCGGCATGTCGATGTCCTGCAGCTTGATGGACGTTACTTCAATTCCCCAGTTCAGCGTCTCCCGTTCCACGATTTTCTCTATTTCTTCCCCGATTTTCGTGCGCTCCGCCAGAATCTCGTCCAAGGTCATGCCGCCGATGACGTCCCGCAACGCGGTCTGCGCGTACTGGGAGACGGCATAGGCATAGTCCTGGACTTTTAGGATGGCCTTGGAAGCATCGGCTACCTTGAAGTAGACCACGCCGTTGATGGAGACCGGCACGTTGTCCTTGGTGATGGCCTGCTGCTTGGGGATGTCAATGGTTATCACGCGCATGTCCACCACTTTCACCCACTCAATGAGGGGGATGACGAGGTTGAGGCCCGGGTTTAGGGTGCCCGCAAAGCGGCCCAAGCGGAACTTGATGCCGGTCTCGTACTGCTGGATGACCTTGATGGCCATGAAGAACAAGACCAGGAACAGGCCAGTGACCGGGATGAAGCCGCCCACGAAGTACAAGCCGCTGAACAACAGCAACAACAGGAGGGCCAACACGAGGACGGCCAGGTACTCTAACAACATGGAAATCCATTGAATGGGGGTTCAATAAGAATAAAAGGCTATTCGCGGGTTGTGTGGTTTGAATGAACCGAGGACTCGTGGCCCAGCTGGTCTTGCTGTTCCTGGCCACGCAGGCCCTCGGCTTGTTCACGGCGGACTACCTCGTCCGCGAAGGCGTGCGCGCGACCCTCGTCACGGACAACCCCGAGGACGTGGAAAACAGCCTCGGCTTGTTCGCCTACATCCTGGGCTTCACCGCGGTCCTGCTCGTGCTCATCAAGTTCCTCAAAGACCAGTGGCTGTACTGGGTCTTCAAGTGCCTGGAAACCGCGGCCGTCTTCTTCGCCTCCCTCCTGGTCTTCAACGCGTTCACGGACAGCCTGCTCATCCTCCTGGCCGCGGCCGCCCTCGTGGTCGCACGGCTCTTCTTCACGGCCAACCTCTGGCTGCGCAACCTGGCCACGGTGTTGTCCACGGCTGGCGCTGGCGCGCTCATCGGGGTATCGCTTGGCGTGTGGCCGGTCGCGGTATTGCTGGGCCTGTTATGCGTCTACGACTACGTGGCGGTGTTCAAGACCAAGCACATGGTGACCCTTGCGAAATCGGTTGCCTCGAAAAACCTTTCCTTCACCTACGCCTTGCCCACCAAGGAACACGTCTTCGAGTTGGGGGCAGGAGACATGGTGATGCCGTTGACGTTTGCGGCCAGCGCGTTGGCGGCCGCGAAGACCGCGCACGCCTTCCCCCTCTACTGGGTGCCATCGGCCGCCGTCCTGGTGGCTTCCCTGGCCGGGTTGCTGGCCACGCTCCTCTACGCCTCGAAGCGCGCCGGAAAACCCCTGCCCGCGCTGCCCCTCCAAGGCGCGCTCATGCTCGCGGCATGGGGCGCGACGAAGCTGGCGGGATTCTAAGACCGCTTGCGCACGTCGAAGGCGTCGGCGAGCGCCAGGGGGATGATTACCATATAGTCGGGGGCCGCGGGCCGGCGGCCGGGCCGCCCCCTCATGATCCAGCGCCAAACGGCTTCCAGGTAGGCTTCTTGGGCTTGGGCCACGGCCTGCTCCAGGTGGACGGGCACTGTGGTTTTTCGCTCTACCCATTCCGGTTTCCACCGGATGCCCGGCGGCAAAAGAGGGGCTTCAGCCAAGGCCCTGCCCATGATGGCGGCCTGCCGGCGGATTTCCACGGAGTCGGTGAGGCCGGAGAACAACTGTTTTTTCGAGAAGGGGCCGGCGCGCACCAGGCCGGGCAATCGCCCTCCCAATATTTTTCGGGCCATGGCTTCGTTGGCGCTGGTGGCAAACGACCGGATGCCCTGGAAGAGCCGGTAGAGTTCGGCCTCGATTTCCCGCGGCTCTTCCCTCCCAGGCAGGCTGAAGAGGGCGCGGAAGGCGACCGCGGTGGGCGGCCAGACCCTCGACGGCCGCTTTTCCTCCGGCGGCGGAGGGGAGCGCGGCAGGTTTTGGAAGACTTGTCGGCGGGCTTTTCCTCTTCGAGCGCGGCGTCCCGGCATGTGCATTTCACCTCAGTGGAACCCCAACAATCCCTTGGCTGCTTCGAAGGCGGCGAAGCCGAACAACGAGTAGAGGACGTAGCGGATGGTCTTGCCGCCCCAGGCCGCGGCGAAGAACTTGACGGGGTTGAACTTGATTAAACCGGCTGCCATGCCGATGACGTCGAAGGGGAAGGGGATTATCGCGATGAGGAAGATGAAGGGCATGCCGCGTTGCTCGATTTTTTTCGCGACCGCGTCGACTTTCCGGATGTCAATTTCCTTGACGGCTTCCACGGCCTTGCGGCCCATGGCGCCGGCGAGGTAAGCCGTCATCTCGCCGATGGCGGCGCCGGTGCCGGAGACGAAGCCGACGATGACGCGGTCGAGGAGGCTCTGGCTGGCCAGGCCGACCAGGGAGGGGTTTGCGCCGACCGCCACGACGATGACTTCCACGCCCAAGGGGAAGAGGATGGTGGCGTTGGCGGCAATCGAGATGACGAACAAGCCCAGCAAGCCATAGGTGCGGATGAATGTTGAGGGGTTGAATTCGGCTTCCTGCAAGGCGAAGAACAGCATGACCAAGAAGGCCAGCCCCAGCACGCCCAAGTAGAGCCACTGCGTTCGGGAAAGCTTCTTGCGCCGCATAAAAGCCCTTGGCCAACCGATTTAAGGCGTTCTGATTTATTAACCTATTTGTGGGCAAATAAGGTATGGAGTATAGCAGGATGCTGGAACGCGCGTACATGTCCTTGCCCAAGGAGAGCCTGACCAAGGAACGGTTCCAGATGCCGGCCGTGGACAGCATGATCCAGGGCAGCAAGACCCTGGTCCGCAACTTCGACCAGTTGTTGAAGGCCATGGAGCGGACCGAGGAACACGTGTGCAAGTTCCTGACCAAGGAATTCGGCACCGCGGTCTCGCCGGACAAGGGCAAGCTCGTGCTCAACGGAAAATTCGGCTTGATCCAGGTCACCCACGCCTTCGAGAGCTACTTGAAGCAGTACGTGTTGTGCCACGAGTGCGGCAAACCCGACACGCACATCATGGGCGAGCACGGCGTGAAAATGCTGAAGTGCCAGGCCTGCGGCGCCATGAGCCCGGTGCGGAAATTGTGAAACGAGGCGAATGGGTGTACGCCAAACTCCATCGGACCCCGAACTCGGTCGTGCTCGCATGCTGTGGCAAGGAGTGGGTGGGAAAGGTCTTGGAAGACGAGCGGCATTTTTTCGAGGTGAAGGCCTCCTTTTACCAGGGCCAGTTGGTGGACGAGGCGGGCCTGGAAAAGCTCTTGCTCGAGGCAGACAACATAAACTTGTTCGGCGATAAACCCGTGCGCGTGGCCCTCGCGAAAGGGTTTATTAAGGAAAGCGATGTAATTAGGGTGAAAGGGGTTCCCCACACGAATATCTTCAAGTTCAGGTGACTGTTTGAGCAAGAAAGAAGAAGTGGCGATGGAGCAGAAGCGGCAGGAAGAAATCCGGAAAATCCGGTTGCCAAAGAGGGATACCCTCGAACAATTCGGTTTGATCACGCAACTGGTGGGCGGCTTCCACATCAAAGCGCTCTGCGAGGACGGGCAGGAAAGGATTTGCCGCATCCCCGGCAAGATGAAGAAACGAATCTGGATGCGGTTGAACGACATCGTTATTTTGAAGCTATGGGACTTCCAACCCATCAAGGCCGACATCGTGTGGCGGTTCACGGAAGTCCAGGCCCACCACCTCAAGAACAAGGGCTACCTCCAGAAACTGCCCTACTGAGGCGGCCGCATGTGGTGGGCGATTTTATCGGTTGCGGCATCTTTTTGCTGGGCGCTGGCCAACGTCAACGACAAGTTTATCTTATCGCATTGGGTGAAGAAGCCCATCGTCAACGTGCTGGCCGTGGGCTTGACGAGCCTCCTGGCCAGCGTGGTCGTGTACTTCACGCAACCCCTTGGCGCGCTCACCTGGTTCCAGTTGGCGGTGGCGATAGTGGCGGGAACCGCGTACATTGCCACCAACCTCTTATACTTTGAAGCCGTCAAGCGCGAGGAAATCTCGCGCGTCGTGCCCGTGCTCTACCTATACCCTCTGTTCGTCGCGGGCCTGGCCGCCTTCTTTCTCGGCGAGGTTTTCCTGCCAGCCAAGTACGTCGGCGTTTTCCTCCTGGTGGCGGGTGCCATCCTGGTGGCCAAGAAAAAGAGGTTCCGCTTGAAGTCGAAGAAGGCAATCGCCTTCGCGGTGCTGGCCGCAATGGCTTCCGCCGTGGACGTGGTGTCCGTCAAGTACCTGCTGGGCTACGCCGACTACTGGACGGTGTTCTTCTACGCCAGCCTCGGGGGGCTGCCCCTCTTGTTGCCCTTGCTGGTATGGCACGGCCACAAGCTCGCACGCACGGTTAGGACGCGGGGCGCGAAAATCGTGGTGGGCCTGGGGGCCAGCAACGCCCTCAACACCCTGGCCACCCTCCTGTTCATTGCGGCCACCAGTTCAGGCTATGCCACGCTCACCAGCGCGCTGGGCTCGGTGCAGCCCCTCTTCACGCTGTTGCTGGGGGTGGGCCTGGCCAGGCTGTGGCCCGGCGCGATACGGGAAAACCTGGACCACAGCATCCTCCGCCAAAAGTTTTTGGCGGTGTGCCTCGTGATCGCGGGCGTGGTGCTGATTACGTAAAAGGGGTTAAATAGGGGTTTGGAGTAATTCTAGGTATGGCCGACGAGAAAATCAACGTCTACCGGTTTATCAAGGACGAGGACCTGCGGAAGACGTTCGCCAAGGTGTTCGACCAGAACACCATCATGGCGTGCCACAAGCTGTCCACGAAGGGCTTGTTTGACGTCGTCGAATACCTCATCAACGTGGGCAAGGAAGCCCACGTGTTCCGCGCCCGCGACTCGTCCGGGAACTTCCGCGCCGTGAAAATCTACAAGACGGAGACCAGCGACTTCAAGCACATGGACAAGTACCTGGTCGGGGACGAGCGGTTCAGGGACGTGCGCCGCGACAAGCGCGACATCGTGTTCGCGTGGACGCGCAAGGAACACAACAACCTGGACCTGATGGCAAAGGCCGGGGTCCGCGTGCCGCTGCCCTATGGCTTCCACGAAAACCTCCTGGTCATGGAGTTCATCGGCCGCGAGGGAGTTGCCGCGAAGACGCTGTTCGCGGGCGGGTGCAGGGATTACGAGAAGGCGTATGAAACCGTGGTGGACTGGATGGCGCGACTCTACTTCAAGGCCAACCTCATCCACGCGGACTTGAGCGAGTACAACGTCCTCGTCAACGTGGACGCGAGGGACCGGGAAGAACTGGTGCTCATCGACTGCGGCCAATCGGTTTTGGCCTCGCATCCCATGGCCCAGGAATTCTTCGAACGCGACGTCAGGAACGTGGCCAAGTACTTCCAGAAGCAGGGCGTGGACACTGACTATGCGAGGGCCTATGCGGCGGTCAAGGCGTTGAAGGCCAAGTATGCCGCTGCCGCGCCGGCGCGGGGCGGCAAGGGCAAAAAATAGGCTGTTTCTGCCAATGGCGGGCGTAAAAGGCCTGCATTGGCTGGGCGGGCGAACGTTCCCTTTATATATATTACACACTTTAACTTTAGCTGAAGAGAGGGGCATGGAATGCAAGTCGAGTATTTGAAGGTGCCCCAGGACCGCATCGCTGTTTTGATTGGTCCCAAGGGCCACACCAAGAAGGAAATCGAGCGTAAGTGCAAGGTCAAGCTCTCGGTGGACAGCGAGTCGGGGGAAGCCGAGATTTCGGCCAAGGAAGACGGCTTCGGGGCCCACAAGGCCGCGAGCGTCGTGAAGGCCTTGGCGCGGGGTTTCAGTCCCGGGCACGCGTTCCGCCTCTTCAGCGACGAGTATTACTTGGAGGTCATCGAGTTGCCGGATCTCCTCGGGAAGTCCTCAAAGGCCCAGCAGCAGAAAAAGGGAAGAGTGATTGGAGCGTCGGGGAGGGCCCGCGAGGAAATCGAGAAGCGCACGGGGGCCTCTGTCTCCGTGTACGGGAAGACCATTTGCATCATCGGCCGACAGGAAGAAGTCGAGCGCGCGCGCAACGCCGTCGAAATGCTGTTGGAGGGCGCAAACCACGAAACCGTGTTCGACCGCCTGAAGAAGGAAATGAGGGTCAGCAAATTCGAGTTATGATTGCAACGGGGAAACTGGAATGGCCAAAGAAGAAAAAAAGGGGAAAGCGGCGGACGAAGCCATCACCGAAGAGGAAGCAGTTGTCCCGCAGGCGGCGGCCAAGGCGGGGGCGGCACCCGACGCCAAGGCGGGCCTGACCGCGGAGGACCTGGCCAAGGAGTTCAAGGAGCACTCGGTGGCGGAGTTCTTCAAGAAAAACAAGCAGATGATCGGCTTCGTGGGAAAAATCAGGACGCTGACCACGATCGTCCACGAGTACGTGACCAATTCCCTGGATGCCTGCGAGGAAGCGCGGATTCTGCCGGACATCGAGGTGCAGTTGACGGAGTTGGGCAACGAGTTCTATGAGGTAACGGTGAAGGACAACGGCCCGGGGTTGACCAATGAGACCGTTGGAAAGGCCTTGGGCCAGCTCCTGGCGGGAACCAAGTTCCACCGGATGGTGCAGATGCGGGGCCAGCAGGGGATTGGAGCCAGCGGCTGCACGATGCTCTCGCAGACCACCACGGGCAAGGCCACGAAAGTCATCACCGGCACGGGCAATGGCAAGCCCCTGCAAGCCGAAATCATGATTGACCCCAAGAAAAACGAGCCCAAGGTCATGAACTTGAAGGAACTCGGCCGGGAGTTCAAGGGCACGGTCATCAAGGCCCAGTTCAAGGACGTCAAGTACATCAACTCCGAGCAGAGCCCCATGGAGTATCTTAGGAGGACGGCCATCTCGAACCCGCACGCGCGCATCAAGTTCATCGAGCCCTCGGGGCAGGTGACGATTTTCGAGCGCAGCCTGAAGTACATCCCGGAGCGGCCCGTGGAAGTCAAGCCCCACCCCAAGGGGGTCACGGTGGACGAACTGCTCACGCTCGCCAAGTACACGGAGGCAAGGAAGGTCGGGAGCTTTTTGAAGAACGAGTTCGACCGGATGGGCGACAAGTCGGTCGAGGAAATCGCGAAAAAGATTTCGTTTGACGTCAACAAGGACCCGCGGAAGCTGACGTGGGAGGAGTCCGAGGAAATCATCAAGCGCTTCAAGGAAATGGATTTCATTGCCCCGCGCACGGACGGCCTGCGCGCCATCGGCGAGGAACGCATCCGGAAGAGCCTGGAAAGCATTGTCCAGCCCGAGTTCATTTCGACGGTGACGCGGAAGCCCCAGGTGTATTCGGGGGGCTACGCGTTCCAGGTCGAGGTCGCGGTGGCGTATGGCGGGAACGCGGGCCGGATGGCCGTGCAGGAGGACGGGGCGGAGGTCCGGAAGATGGAAGTCATGCGGTTCGCGAACCGTGCGCCCTTGCTGTTTGACGGGGGCTCGTGTGCGACGACCAAGGCCATCGAGTCCCTGGACTGGAAGCGGTACGGCATCAAGGACATGGAGAACACGCCTTTGACGGTGTTCGTCAACCTGTTGTCGGTGCACATCCCCTATACTTCGGCGGGCAAGCAGGCCATTGCCGAGGAACCCGAGGTCGTGGAGGAAATCCGGCTGGCCCTCATGGAGTCGCTGCGGAAGACGGGCAGGTACATCATCACCAAGCGCAAGGAAGCCGAGAAGCAGTTGAAGCGCGAGATGTTCTTGAAGTACATCCCCGAGGTCGCGACCGCGTTGAGCCAGATAACCAGGGAAGACAAGAAGAACCTGGAAAAGAACCTGGAAAAACTGGTATTGGACAAGTTGAAGTTGGAGGAAGCCATCGAGGCCGAGAAGCTCAAGAAAGACCATGAAGCCATCGAAGCCGAAATCGAGGGGAGAACCGAGGTGGCGGAAGAAGAGCGCATCGAGGGCGGTGGCGGAATCAAGACCCGGAAGGCCCGGAAACCCGTGGCGGCCAGGAAGGCGGGGGAAAAGTAGGTGAACGCTTATGGCAGACAAGAATAAAGTGAAAGTCAGGGTCTCGGAAAGGGAAAAGGAGAAGCCCAAAGACATAGCCAAGAAAATCAAGGGCCTCGCGGAAGGCGTGGTCCAGGAGATAAAGAAGCACAAGGACCCCACCTTCATCACCATGCAGCGGGGCAAGGGCAACGTCGAATTCGATGAAGCACAGGGCTTCATCGTGTTGGGCGAGAAGAGCACGACCCGGAACTTCCTCAACATCGGGCACGCCCGGAAGTTCATGCAGACCATGATGGTGATGGCGAAGAGCCACAACTACTTGAACGAGAACAAGACGGCCTCCATCCGTGAGATTTACTACGAATTGAAGCACACCCTGGGAACGACCAAGGAAAACACCTTCGAAGAGCAAAGCGAGTCGGATGCCTGCATCGTTGACCTCGAACACGCGATTGACTCTATCCGGGAAAAGCTGAACCTGCACGCGAACCCCAAGGGCACGCTTTACGGGGACATCACGCTGAAGGACCGGATGCACAACAACGACACCTTCAACGCGGCCAAGCTGGGAAGGGGTGGCTGGAGCATCATGTCGCGCCTGGAACCCGACGAAATCGAGATTGTTTCCTGCAAGGCCGACTACGTGCTGGTCATCGAGACCGAGGCCATGTTCGAGCGGCTCATCGAGGAAGGCTTTGCCAAGAAGCACAAGGCCATCCTCATTGGAACAGGAGGACAGGCGGCGAGGGGGACGCGGAGGCTGGTGCACCGGCTGCACACCGAGGAAAAGCTGCCCGTGTATGTTTTCACCGATGGTGACCCTTACGGCTGGTACATTTACTCGGTCATCAAGCAGGGTTCCATGGCTTTGGCCGCGCACTCCGAGTTCCTGGCGTGCCCGAACGCGAAGTACATCGGCATGACGTTGGAGGACGTTGACGACTACAAGTTGCAGGACGTCACGGAAAAGATGAAGGACGGCGACATCAAGCGGGCCAAGGAAATGCTTGACTATCCCTGGTTCCAGAACAAGCCCTGGCAGAACGAGTTGAAGATGGCGCTGGACCGGAAGATCAGGATCGAACAGCAAGCCCTGGCGCATAGGTCGCTTGACTTCGTGGCCAAGGAATACCTGCCGAAAAAGATAAAGAACGAAGTGTTCCTCCCGTGATGCGGGGAATCACTTTTCCTTTTTCGCCGTCAACAGGGCCAGGGCCTCGTCGAGCTTGTCTTCGGCCAGCAACTCGAAGACCCTTCTCGCGTCGAAGGCCTTGTTGAAGTCCGTTTCTTCGAGGTTCTTCTCCAGCATGTCGAGGCCCATCTGGGCCAGGGACTTGCGGCTCTGCTGGAGTTCCCGCAGTTCGGCAATCTTTTTCTTGAAGTCCACGGAAACGAAGTCCTTGTCGAGCGAGAAAATGGCCTTGCCCTCGTACTTCTTCTCGAGCTCGGAGAGTGGGATGTCGGCCTGTGAATGGCCCTTGGCCAGGGAGCCGACGAGCTTGAGTCGGATCATCGGAGGCATGCCGTTTCCGTTGGTGGCCAGGTCGGCTTGGATGAGCTGCTCGGCCTTCTCCGCCACCTGCTGGGGCAGGACCGCGTTAAACCGCTCCTTATGGTAGAATAAACGCCTTTGGCGGGGGAGTTCCACGAATTCCAGTTTCTTTGTCCGGGTGTCATAGAAGTGAATGCCCTTCCGCTGCTGGGCCTCCAGGTTCTTCATCTGGGTGTGAATGGTCGAGCCCGTCAAGAGGAACGTGCAGTGGTCGCCCAAGGGGGTGATGCTGTGCCAGTGCAGGTGCCCGTTGACGATCAAGTCGAAGTCGCGGGGCAGGTTTTCCAGTGAAATCGTGGAAACCATGGGGTCGTCCGCGGGGAGGAACTCGTTGATGGACTGGTGCAAGACCAGGAGGTTGGTCGCTCCCGGCACCGGCCTGGGGTTCCATCGCTTGAGCGCGTCCAAGGCATACTTTTCCGGCACCCCGCTCAAGCCGTGCACTGCGACTTTCTCGTCGCCCTTTTCGAGTAGGGCGATGGACGCGTGGAGGTAGACGAGGTAGCCCGCGTTTTCATAGACTTCCAGGATGTTGGTGTGGTCCTTGCTCCGGTACTCGTGGGTGCCGTGGATGGAAATAATTGGGACGCCGTGGAAGTCGGTGGGCTTCGAGGAGCCGTCGCGCTCGCGCACCGAGATTTTGATGCCGGACTTCGGCGCCTGATAGGCTTTGCCGAAGACGCGGAAGCCCTCCGCCAGGACCCTTGCATCCGGCGTGTTCTCGTCGAACAAGTCCCCGGCCAAGACGATGGCGTCCGCACCCCCCTGCAGGGCCAAGTCAAAGGCTTGCACGCAGTTCTCATAGCTTTCCTCGGCGCGTTGGCCGCGAAAGGAGTAACCCAGGTGGGTGTCCGAGAAGAGGGCTAGTTTCATGGCAGGGCCTCAATCAGTTGGCGCTGGGCCTTGGCCAGCCCCTCGGGGTAGAGCAGCAAAGGCCTTAAAACAGGCAGGGGAACGGTTTTGTCGAAGGCCTGCATGGCCTGGACGTCCGGAGCGTCATCGGCTTTCACGAATGCCGTCAAGCCCTCGGCTTCAATGGCTTGCGCGAGCCGGCTGGCCGGGTAGGCCTTGAACTGCATGCCGGAATTCCAGGGCACGAGCCTGGCAAGCAAGGCAGCCACTTTCGTTTCGTCGCCCGCGACAATCGGGTAAACAGTGCAGCCCCGCTTCATCACCAGCCAGGCCGCAAAAACCTCCAAAGGATTTCCCTCGAAGAAAACGCCGACGTTTCCCTGCACGCCGACGGGGTAACCGCCTGGCCCCGGCCGTTCTTCGACGCACAAGTAAAACGTTTCGTCGCGGACTTCGACTTCGATGACCGCGTCCGGGTGGTCGAGGTTGACTTTGGCGTTGGGTTGCGCGTCCAAAACCATGCGGCCGAGTTTGACTTCAATGTCCTTGGAGGAAAACGCGTGCTTTCCCACCCGGTGCGCGCGGACCGCGAACTGGGTGCCGGCGTTCACGCGGGCCAAGGCAAACGGCAACGCCTTCTCGCAGACGCGGTCCAGGGTGGGGTCCGCGAAGCGCTTGGCGTGGATGACGGAGTTCACGCCGAAGACCCGTTGCAGGATGGGCACTGCCTCCCGTGGGTTCACGCCGTCCACGTGCAGGACCAGGCCAGTGGACTTCACGGTTTCGAAGGCACACCTGTTCTTCTTGAGCGCCATGCGCAGGTTGTCCTTGAGGCGTTGCACGATTTTCCTGCGGACGGGGAGGCTCTTGATGCCGATTTCCGCTCCCGCCTTGACCAGCAGGCAATCGATTCCATTCATGCACGTAATTGGCCTGCAAAAGGCATAAATTGCCTGCCCCCGACGAGCCTTGGACCGGAGAAGCAACCCTTATATTGGTGGACGCGCAAAATATGTTTATGCCCCGCTTTTTCCGCCAGCCGCCGAGAAGGCCTCTACAGCCCAGGCGGCGCCGGCGCTGGATGGTGCCGTTATTGGGGGGCGTGACCGCGGCTGCCCTGGGGACCATGGGTTGGATGACGCATCAGGTGCTGCGGATGCCTTCGCCCGAAGCCCCGGCAAGGCCCGGCATGGTGCGCGTGGACGCACCTCACACTGGAACCCGTGGCATGGTGCCACAAATGGGGACAAGGGTTCCACGGCGAAGGGCCAACATGACGGAGCCTGCCCCCGCAATCCGCGCACCTCAGCCCCCGACAGAACCATTCGCCTGGCTGGAGGGAAGAACGGGCCTCTTGTGGGAGAAGGTACGCGAAATGAAGCGGACGGGCGCGCTGGACGCTTGGCAGAAGGAAATCGAAGCCAGGCGAAACGCGATGTCTGAAACCGAAAAAGCTGGCATAGAGGCTTACTTGCGGGGCCTCACCGAGGCCAAGGCCGCGGCGCTCCTGCTGCCCGAACTCGAACCCCACAACGCCGTTTACAGCACCCAACTGCTGGGCAAGTACATTGAACAGGTGTTCCGGTTCGGCCCGGAAAAAGCCGCTGAGATGCGGAAAAACGAGTTGCGGGGACTGCTCACCCAGCTCGCGGAAAAACCCGAACTCCTCAAAGACCTTCGGTACAGCCAAGCCCTTCGGGTCGCCAGCCTGGACTACCTTAAAGACGACTTCAAACTGGACCGCGCCTGGCGGCCCGTGGTGCACGACATGTACGTGGCCTTGAACGATTGCTTCGAGCAAGCCGCACGGTATTACCCGGAAGGCGACCCGCGACGGGAAGTGCTCCTGCGTGAAGTCGACCCGTTGCGGAGTCTGTTGCGGTTCTCCAGGGGATACCCCATTGAAAGCAACACCCAACGCCGTGCCAACGAAATCCTGGAGGCCTTCGCCGCCACGCGGGAGGTCGACGTGAACATCGACGCGGCCGTGGCCAACGCCCTCAAGAAGAGCCTGACCCCCGAGGAAATAGAGGCTATGGTGAACAGCACGGATCGCCTCATCGAATGGATCTTGAAGCAGAGGGCCGGACTAAAGTGGTGAAATCCCCGCCGGCAAACGCCCTGGGGCGAAGCCTTTAAAGCCATTCGGACGGTCAATTAGTAGCCGTTGGGTTGGCGGGAACCGGAAGGCCTACCGCCCCCTTGAGCGCAAGCGAAAGGGGGCAAGTCCACAGGTGCCGGCTGACTGGCAGCCGCGGAGGTGGCAGAACGGCTATGCATCGGGCTGCAGACCCGAAGATAGAGGGTTCGACTCCCTCCCTCCGCTTTAAACGCACCGGAAATGTACCATCAATAGTTCTAAAAGTCCCAAAAGGGAATCCACTATAACAAGGATTGAAACTATTTGGGGGCATTCGGCACCAAGATTGCTTTAAGCGCCATAATAACGTTTTTCATTATTTTAGGTCGTTAGCGGTTTTTGCGGTGGGCGGCGGATTTACGGCTATTGTAATAGCCGTAGAATAAGGGTTTGGCGCCTATTGTAGTAGGTGCAATGGATAGCAAAGTGCTCATTGGCGGGCAAACAGTATCTCTATGGGCATAGAGATATCTATGGTTGTAGACAGGGTGAATCGGCAGAGGTTCGTTGTATTGAGCAATACCGTGTCAATTATTGCCCAAAATAATGGGCAACACAGTATATACATGGATATGTATATATACCTTCCCATGTATAGGTTGCTGTGGATGAGTGCATATGGTTAACCTGGCTGCGCCCAAGACCTTCCAGTTCATCGAGTACGTGTTGGACCAGAAAACGTTTACCCAGTACCGGGCGGCAAAGGAACTGCACCTCACCATGCCCTTAATCAATCAGGCCACCAATTACTTGCTGAAAAGGGGCTTCATTGCCCACGACGGAAAACAATACAACTTGAGGGACGCGGCCGGACTCATCGCCTCGATTCACTTGTTCCGCGACATGAAAGACCTGCAACTCCTTGAAATACACACGTCCCTGGAAAAAGAAAAAGCCATGGCGTCCCTCCAAGCAACGACGGCCGCCCCCATCTACTGCCTGGACACGGCGCTGAACAATTATTCCAACTGGTGGCGGTCCAACCTCGTGTGCGCCTACGTTGAACCCCAAGCCCTGGACGAAATCCACATGACCTTCCTCTACCATCCAGGCAATGCCACTGTGCTTAGGGTCTTCAAAGAAAAACCAAAAGTGGAAAAATTCTTCGAAGCCCGCGGCCAAAGATTCACCGCCAAAACCAGGACCGTTATCGACATGGTCTGCGACAAACAACTAAACGCAGTAGAACCCTTATTCAGGCAACTATGGGGGCGGGACGTTGCCAACCCTTGAAGAACGCTATCCAAAAGAAATTACTGATTTATCCCTTGTTGAACTCAAGAAGTTCCTGGCCTGGTGTAAGTCAAGGATACGAAAAACCGTGCCAGTCATCGGCGGCTGGGCCGTTTATGCCTATGCACCGAAAACGGGCTCCATTGACATTGACATCGCAATCGACAAAGTGGATGAACCACCCATAAAAGGCTTCTTCAAAGAAAACGGGTTCAAGCGGAAAGAAGACGAACCCAACGTTTACTTCAAAGAAATCACGACCGCCGCTGGCCGGACGGAAACCATCCACTATGACGTCTTCTATTCAGACCATGTCTTCAAAATCAGGGAAGCCAGCATTTCCTTCAATCTGCTGGACCGCTACTCGCAGGAAATTTCTCTGGAGGCCCAACCCATGCGCGTGCCAACCAAAGAACTCCTCCTCATCCTCAAGGTCGCCGCCTACCGGGACAGGGAAGACAATGCACGAATGGGACACTTCCGCCGGCCCCCCGGTGAACGCGAACGACTCGAAAGCAAAATAGAAAAAGACAAAGCAGACATCCGAAACCTCTTCGAAACGGCTCCAGACCAAAAAAGAATAAACGACTTACTCGAAAAAACGGGTTTCAAACAAGCCTACACCCAAAGCCTGAAGGAACTCGGAATAATCAAGACCCAAAGCAAAACCATTACCGGGAATGCCTCCATAGCAAAAGCCGAGGAACCCAAAGATCCGCGTTAACCTTATAAGTTTGAAAAGCGTATAAGCTTACGAGAAACGAAAACACCGCGTTTGCGTCAGGAGAACCCTGGCTTCGGAGCGCTCCCTCCGCTCTCCCGTTCCGTCTGCTTTAAAACGATTTTGGTTGGAGGTTACTTGTATGACCATCAGAAGGGATTTAGAAAAGCTGCGGTCAAACTGATTTTGGCAGCCATCGGATTGGCGGTTTTTTCTGTGGGGATGAAACTTCATGAGAACGGTCATGAAGTTCGGGGGCAGCGTGCTGTCGACTGCAGAAGATTTTCAAAGGCTTGTTGAAATTGTTGGGCCAAGGCACCGAAAAGGCGAGGAAATACTCCTTGTTAACAGTGCCTTGCATGGGGTAACCGACGAATTGATTCAGGCAGCCGAGCAAGCAGTAACACATACAAAACACGTTTCTGGGTTCGTGAACAGGCTGCGGCGGCGACACGAAAATGCTTTACGGCTTGTTTCAAGTCCTAGAATAGCCGGGAGATGCCGCGCCGTCCTTGCAGGCAGACTGGACCGGCTTGAAAAAGCCTTGAATGCCATTAATTCCCTGCAAAACCTTGCTCCCAGAACCCAGGACTTGGTGTATACTTTCGGGGAAAGACTTTCAGCACCCATCATGGAAGCCTATCTCCTGGATGCAGGCGTCCAAGCAAAAGCCTTGGATGCAGACGAAGCAGGGCTTGTAACCGACAGCTCTTACGGCAAAGCAAACCCCAGAATGGATTTAATTAAAAGAAATTTCAAAAAAATTGGCACGGCATTGAAGGACACCATTGCAATCATTACAGGCTACTTTGGAGTGGACGAAAACTCGAATGTCGTGTGCTTTGGCCGCGGCGGCAGCGATTTCTCTGCAGGAATCATGGCAAACGCTGTTGGCGCGAATGCACTTGAGCTATGGAAAGACATTGGATGCTTTTATTCGGCTGATTCCAGAACAGTCAAAGGAGCCCAAAGGCTTGAAAGGCTTAGCTATGACGAAGCCGAAGAACTGGGTTATTTTGGAGCCAAAATCATTCACCCCAAAACCATTCCACCCTTGAAGGAAAAAAACATCAAGGCCCTGGTGAAAAACGTGTTCAAACCAAGGGAATGCGGTACATTGATTACGGCGCGGCCCAGAAAAACCGGGAAAACCGTGAAAGCCATTGCGTCAAAGAAAAACATTGGATTGATTACGGTGAGAAGTGCAAGCATGGTGGACGTGCCTGGCTACCTTGGCCGGCTCTTTGGTTTGCTGAGCGAGCACGGCATAGCCGTGGACATGGTGAGCACCAGTGAAGCCAGTGTCTCATTCACGATTGACCGCAAGGACCTGTTGCTGGCAAGGAAAGCCCTGGCAGGCCTTGAACGGGAAAGCGAGCGCATGCGGTTTGAAAGCGACGTGGCATTGATTGGCGTAATCGGCGAAGCCCTTCGTTCAACCCCTGGCATTGTGGGCAAAGCGGCCAATTGCCTGGGAAAAGCAGGCATCAACCTTGAAGCCATAAGCCTTGGCGCCAGCGAAATCGACGTGTTGTTGGTCGTCAAGGAAAGGCACCGCGTGCAAGCCGTTCAAGTCTTGCACCGGGCCCTAGTGGAGGGAAAAACATGACGGCAAAAATTCCGTGCGCCGTGTTGGGTGCAACTGGAGCGGTCGGGCAGCGGTTCATCCAGTTGCTTGAGGGGCACCCGTGGTTCGAAGTGGTAGCGGTCTGCGCCAGCGAACGCAGTGCCGGGCAAAGTTATTCAGGGGCAGTAGATGGAAGGTGGAAGCTGCCTACACGAATCCCTGAAAACGTTGGAGGGCTGACGGTAAAAGAGTGCAAGCCAGCAGACTTGAATGCACGGATTGCTTTCAGCGGCTTGGACGCGGGCGTTGCAGGGTCCATTGAAGAAGAATTCGCGCGCGCGGGCTATGCCGTGGTCAGCAACAGCCGCAACCACCGCATGGATGCCGACGTGCCGTTGTTGGTTCCTGAAGCCAATGAAAGCCACTTGAAAGCCATTGAATTGCAGAGAAAACGGTTTGGCCGGGGCTTGATTGTAACCGACCCCAATTGTTCAACCATCGGCATGGCACTGGCGTTGGCGCCCCTGCACCAAAAATGGGGCGTCGAAAAAGTGGGTGTCGTGACCATGCAGGCCATCAGCGGTGCGGGTTATCCGGGGGTCGCCAGCCTAGACGTTGTGGACAACGTGGTTCCCTACATCGCGGGCGAAGAAGAGAAGATGGAAACCGAGGCCAAGAAAATCCTGGGAAAATGGAGTGGAACGGCATTCGAGTTCGCCCCGGTGACGGTGAGCGCAAGCTGCAACCGCGTTCCAACCGTTGACGGCCACCTGGAAAGCGTTTCCTTTTCACTGAGGGCACAAGTTGAAAGAGAAGAAATAATGGAGGCATGGCGGACTTGGAAGCCGTTGAAGGCGTTGAAGTTGCCAAGCGCGCCGGAACAGCCGGTGGTGTACCGGGAGGAAGCCGACCGGCCGCAGCCAAGGCTGGATAGAATGGAAGGCCATGGCATGAGCGTCGTGGTGGGAAGGCTGCGGGAGTGCCCATTGCTGGGCTGGAAAATGAGCGTGTTGAGTCATAACACAATCAGGGGAGCGGCTGGTGCCGCCATCCTGAACGCGGAATTGTTGAAGGCGCGGGGGTATCTTTAAAAGGAATTGTCGGGAGGTATAAGGTATGAGGCTGGGATTGATTGGGTTTGGGGCCATGGGCAAAGAAGTGGCCCGAATCGCCAAAGAAAGAGGGCACGAAATCGTTGCCATTGTGGACCCAAAAGCAGCCGAGGCCACGGCTAAAGTCATAGACGCAAAAGCCTTGGAAAAGGCGGAGGCCTGCATTGATTTTTCTTCGCTGAATGGAGTCATGGAAAACATCGAGAAAACCGCTGCCTTGAAGAAAAACATGGTAGTGGGAACCACTGGCTGGTACGAGCACGTAGGCGAAGCCAGGAAAATAGTTGGAAAACGGGGCATTGGCTTTGTGTATGCCTCGAATTTTTCCGTGGGCGTGAACGCGTTTTACAGGATTGTGGCCGAAGCAGCAAAGGCAATGAATGGGTTAAAGGAATACGATGTGTTTGGCTATGAATTGCATCATAACCGGAAACAGGACAGCCCCTCTGGAACAGCCAAGAGTCTGGCGAAAATAATTGTGAACAATTTTTCACGAAAAAAGAAAGTGATATACGAAAAACTGGACAGAAAAATCGAAGCAGATGAACTACATTTTGCAAGCATTCGAGGCGGCAGCGTGCCTGGAACGCACGTCATTGGATTTGATTCGGCTGCAGACTCCATTGAATTGAAGCATGAGGCCAGGAGCAGGGCGGGGTTTGCCTTGGGCGCCGTGCTGGCAGCCGAATGGATTAAAGGCAAAAAGGGCTTTTTTGAAGTCAATGATTTCATGAATGACTTGCTGGAGGGAAAACATGTTTGAGGGAACAACAACGGCATTGGTTACGCCATTCAAGCAGAACGGGGAACTGGACTTGGAGGGCCTGAAGAAGAACGTGCGTTTCCAGGTGGCCGGGGGCATCAACGGCTTGCTGGCGCTGGGCACCACCGGGGAATCGCCGACGCTCAGCGAACAAGAAAAAGAACAGGTCGTGAAGGCAACGGTGGCGGAAGCCAGGGGAAAGGCTCCGGTCATGGTCGGCAGCGGAACCAATGACACCCGCAAGACCGTGAAGGCCTCGCAGCTGGCCTGCGACTGGGGCGCGGACGCGTTGTTGGTCGTTACTCCCTACTACAACAAGCCCACTCCAAAAGGCATCTATGAGCACTTCAAGGCCGTGAACGATGCCGTTGACCGGCCCATCGTGGTCTACAACATCGCGGGCAGGACCGGGAAAAACATTGAAACCCAGGTCATGAAGCGGCTCGCGGAACTCGAACACATCATCGGCGTCAAGGAAGCCTCTGGCAACATCGACCAGATAGGCGATGTCTGCCGGGAAATCCAGGCGACCCGCAAGGGCTTCACGGTGTGGAGCGGAGACGATGGTTTGACGTTCCCGGCCATGGCCTTGGGCGCCAAGGGAGTCATCAGCGTGGCCAGCAACCTCGTGCCGGCCAGGGTAGTGGCCATGACCACGGCTGCCCTCCAAGGAAAGTGGGAAGAAGCCCGACGGCTGCACTTTGAGTTGCTGCCGCTCTTCAAGGGCATCTTCATCGAAACCAACCCCATTCCCATCAAGGCGGCCATGAACTGGGCTGGCCTGGCGGCAGGCGCGTATAGGCTACCCATGACCGAAATGGAGCCCCAGAACGCGGAGAAGCTCAGGGCACTGCTTAAAAGCCTTGGTCTGTTAAAAGGGTAGGGGAGGCATGCGGTGTTCGAAGTCAAGGACTACCTGGAGAACCGCAAGGGGCGGCTGTACATCGGAGGCGTTTCCGCTGAAGGACTTGCCGACGAGTTCGGGACGCCGACCTATGTGTACAGCGAGGAACGCATCCGCGCCAACTATGACCGGCTGCTCAACGCCTTCAAGCGGCACTACAAGGACTCCGAGCTATACTATCCCATCAAGTGCAACAACAACCTGGCCGTGTTGAACCTCGTTCGGGGCCTTGGGGCGGGAGCCGACTGTTCAAGCCCCGCCGAGGTGTACCTGGCCAAGAAGGCGGGCTTCAAAAGGAGCCGCATCCTGTACTCGGGCAACTACCTCCGCGATGACGAAATGCAATTCGCCCTCAAGGAAGGGCTGCACATCAACCTGGATGACCTCAGCCAGATTGACCGGCTCATGAAGCACGCGGGCAAGAAGAAGCCGGGCTTCCTGTGCCTCCGCATCAATCCAGGCATGGGCGCCGGCAAATTCAAGAACCTGGTGTTCGCGGGGCCGGACGCGAAGTTCGGCGTCATCGACAAGCACGTGGAAGCCGCGTACCGGAAAGCCAAGGAGCATGGCGTGAAACGGTTCGGCATCCACATGATGACCGGCAGTTGCATCACGGAAGACGATTACTTCGTGGGCATCACGGAGCGGCTGATGGACCTGGCAGGCCCCATTGCCCGGAAACTAGGGATTTCCTTCGAGTTCGTGGACATCGGGGGCGGTTTTGGCATCGCTTACCAACCAGGAGAAAAAGAACTCGACGTTAACTACATTGGGAAACGCGTGGTGGAAGTGTTCACGAAAAAATGCGACCAGTACGGGCTTGGCAGGCCCACGCTTAAAATCGAGCCGGGAAGGTATGTGGTGGGGGACGCGGGCGTGCTGCTGACACGGGTTACTTCCCTCAAGCAGGCCTACAAGAAGTTCGTGGGCGTGGACGCGGGCATGAACACCCTGCTGCGGCCCGCCCTGTATGGCGCCTACCACCAGATGTTCGTGGCCAACAAACTGAACGAGGCGCGGACCGAAAAAGTCAACGTGGTTGGACCGATTTGCGAGAACTCCGACCAGCTGGCAAAGGACCGGGAACTGCCGCCCGCCGAGGTGGGAGACGTCATCGCCATCCTCAATGGCGGCGCGTACGGGTTCGGCATGGGCTCCCAGTACAACACGCGGCCAAGGTCGGCGGAAGTGCTCGTGCATGCCGGCAAGGCCGAGCTCATCCGGGAACGCGAAACCTTTGCCGACATCGACCGGCACGTGAGGGTGCCCAAGCGGTTGCGGGCGGGAAAGCCATGAAGGACTGGGCTTCGGACCGCGTGAAAGGCATGGGAGGCTATGCGTTCGACGAAGTGGACCAGCGCGTGGCCGCGCTGAAAAAGGAGGGCGTCAAACCCATTGACTTTGGGGTGGGGGACCCGACGGACGACACCCCGGCCGTGGTCCGCGCGGCCTGCAAGAAAGCAGTCGACAAACGCAAGAACAGCGGCTACCCCAGCTACGTGGGCTGCGAGGAATACCGGCAGACGATTGCGCAATGGACCAAGAAGCGGTTTGGCGTCAGCTTGGACGCGGGCAAGGAAATCTCGTCCACCGTGGGGGCAAAGGAAGGGGTGTTCAACCTCCACGAGGGGTTCGTGAACCCCGGCGATTACGTTATATCCCCGAACCCAGGCTATCCACCGTATGAACGCGGAACCCGGTTCGCGGAAGGCAAAAGCTGGTTCTATCCCCTGCTGCAGGAAAACGATTACCTTCCCAGGCTCTCGGAGATTCCTTCCGAGGTCGTGAAGAAAGCCAAAATCCTGTGGATCAATTACCCGAACAACCCGACGGGCGCGGTCGCGACACGGGAATTCTTCAAGGAAGCCGTAGACTTCGGGAAAGACAACCAGGTCATCGTGGCCTCGGACGAGTGCTACACGGAGATTTACTTCGGCGAAAAGCCGTTGAGCATCCTGCAGTTCGCCCGCGAAGGAGTCATCTCGGTGCAGAGCCTGTCCAAGCGCAGTAACATGACTTGTTACCGCGTGGGCTGGATGGCCGGAGACGAAAGCATCGTCAGCGTGTTCAAGAAGGTCAAGACCAACGTCGATTCCGGAACGGCCACGTTCATCCAAGACGCGGCCACGGCCGCGTTGAAGGACGAGCAGCACGTGGCGAAGATGCGCGCGCTCTACCACAAGAAGCGCGATGTCCTGGTTTCCGCGCTGAAGAAGGCCGGGATGCCGGACTGCACCCCGCCCGCGACGCTTTACCTCTGGCAGCGCGCGCCGCAGGGCATGACGGGATTGGACTTCGCGCTGCGGCTGCTCCAGAAGGACTTGGGGCTGGTGACCACGCCCGGGGCATGGATTGCCAGGGAATCCAATGGCTTGAACCCCGGCAAGGACTTCGTCCGGTTTGCCTTGGTGCCAAGCCTGGCCGAATGCAGGCAGGCAGCCGAGAAAATCCGGGACGCGCTGGCAAAGCCAAAGCGATAGAAAGCTATTTATTCGTGGAACGCGTTAGGTCTTACATGCGGGTTCCTTTCATGGGGCGTTTGAGGCGAAGGCCGGACGCAAGGCAAAGGCCGGCAGGCGGGCAAGCACGTGGGCCTGGTTTTTTCCGTAGACGCCGTCAACTGGGACAGGCGGCCGTTTCAGGTGGTGGAGGCCGCAGGCAACCCCACCGACAACCGCTAAGCAGGGGCATCCCGCCTTCGCCGTCCGGCAGGCCGAGGAGATGGAATCGGTGGGCCTTGGGAGCAGGGGCCGTGGCCGCCTTGGGCGCGGGCTGGCTGGGCTGGCACTTGTGGGGCCGAGCTCCCACGCCGCCGGGCCCGGGAAGGCAGCCAGCGGTTGGAACGGTTCAACCACCGAAACCGACGAGGCCAGAGACAAGGCAGCCCCGGACCCGTGCACCCCAACCCGGGGAAGCCAAGCCCGAAGAAGAGCGGCGACCGAAACCAAAACCGGAAGCCGAACCCCTGAACGCGAAAAAAGCCTTGGAGACCCTGGGCGGCAGGCTCGGCGAAATTAACCGGCAATGGAGGAACAAGGAAATCAGCTTGCAACAGCGGCTGGACTCGATGCGGCAACTAAGACGCGAAACCATAATCCCCTTGGTCGAGCACCTGAGAAGCACGGGCGAATTGGAGGCCTGGAAAAGCGAGTTGTCCACCAGTGTCGGGCGATTCCAATTGGATGAAGCCACTGGCAACAAGGCCAGGGAACTGGAAGCTTACCGGCGATATTTTTCGAGCCCTGACGTGTGGGCACTCCACTTGACGGATGAAAGCATCGCCAACAAGGTTTACGTGGACCACTACCGGGAACTCGAAGCCCTCCGAGTCCTGGAAAAGGGGTGGCGGGAAGCGGCCACGGAGCGAACCCGCTGGCTGTTGACTGAACTGGATTACATTAAAAACAACCCCTCCGTGTTACTGGACCCCTTGAAAGGCCCAAAATACACAGGCCTCCTCAGCTATGTCACTGGCGCTGTAGGCGAACAACGGGTGGACGACGCTGAAAAACTCCGGAAGCCCCTGGTAAACGAAGTCCATCTCGGCATGCGCGAAGTAATAATGGAGCTGGGCAACGACCCGGCGGTGAAGGAACGAATGGTTCGCGACGAAGTGTTCGGCAGCAATTTCGGGAAAACCCTTGGCAGGTTAAAGGACTTGTCCGGGCAGGGAGGCGACACCACCAATTGGTTGGTTGAGATGACGGCTTTCCTTGAAGAACTCGAAAAAACCAGGCCCGGCGCGAGAACGGCCATCAACGACAGAGTATCCGAAATCGTGGTAGCCGAAGTCGAGCGGTACAAGCTGCTATTAGCCAACAGTGTGGAAAACACAGTAACCGGATATTTCTACCAACAATTGCCATCGCACGGCCGATGAACGGAAAGCCGGGCAAAGCCTTTAAAGGGCTTGCAGGGTAATTGGTTTCATGGAACCACAAGTCTACATCTTCGTCTCCGTAGCCGTGGTCAGCGCCATCTCCCTGGTCGGCGTGCTCGCGCTGGCGCTCAACAAGCACCTCCTCCACCGGGCCATGGTCGTGCTGGTCAGCTTTGCCGCGGGCTCGTTGCTGGCCGCAGCCTTCCTCGACCTCATCCCGGAAGCGGCGGAACTCGTGGACCTGGATGTGCTCATGCCCGCGGCCTTGGCCGGAATCGTCACCTTTTTCATCATCGAGCGCATCCTCCACTGGCACCACTTCCACGCCGAGGAAAACGACATCCACCCCTTCACCTACCTCAACCTCATAGGAGACGGCCTGCACAACTTCATGGACGGCATCGCCATTGCAGCCAGTTACCTGGTGAGCGTGCCGGTGGGAATCGCGACCACGATTGCCGTCATCGCCCACGAAATCCCGCAGGAAATCAGCGACTTCAGCGTCCTCGTCTACGGCGGCCTTGGCAGGAAAAAAGCCTTGTTGTTCAACTTTGGCTCGGCGTTGACCGCCTTCTTCGGCGCCGCAATCGTGCTGGTGTTCCAGAACATGGAGAACAGCGCCGTGCTGGGCCAGTTAGCGGGCTTCGCCGCGGGCGGGCTGATTTACATTGCGACGGCCGACCTGGTGCCGGAAATCCACAAAGAACACCGCCTCAAAAAGGTGCTGGCGCAAATGGTGGCGTTCGGCCTGGGCATTGCCCTGATTTGGTTTATAATCGGAACGTTCGAATAGGGTAATAGCATGAAGGTGCTGATTGTTTCCGACAGCCCCAACACTCCTTCCGGATACGGGCGGGTGGCGGGAAAAATCGCGGCCTACTTGAACAACCAAGCCGACGGCGAAGTGCATTTCCTGGGCCTGCAGGGCTTTGGGTTCCCAGCCTATTACTCGGGCACCCACGAAGAGCGGCTGGGCAAGCCCTTCCTAGTGCATCCAAGGGGAAAAGACCCATCGGGTGCCGACCTCCTTGCCTACTACTTGAAGAAACTCAACCCGCAGGCGCTGGTCAGCCTCGGAGACCTCCAACAGCAAAACGCCCTAATGGCACCCATCACGGAAAGCGGCTGGAAGGGCCGCTGGTTCCCGTACACCCCCTATGACACGGAGATGTTCGTGCCCACCTGGGCGTGCGCCAAGCGCGCGGAAAAAATCATCGTGCCGGCGCAGTTCGCTGAAAAGCTGCTGAAAGGCCACCTGGGCGCTGACAAGGTCGCGCGCATCGAGCACGGAGTGGACTGCAAGGCCTTCAAGCCCCTGCGCAAGCCGGACGTGCGCAAGGCGCGCGGCCTCGACGGAAAGTTCGTGGTGGGCGCGTTCGGGAGAAACCAGTTGCGCAAGATGTGGGTGCAAACGGTCAAGGGCTTCGCAGCCTTCGCCAAGGACAAGAAGGACGCGCGCCTCGTGTTGCACACCGAGGAACTGCCCTTCCGAGACGACTCCGGGCAGGGCTGGGCGTTCCCCAGCCTCCTCGCCAAGTACGGGATCAGGGACAAGGTCGTGTTCACAGGCGACCTCACCGAGTACCTGAATAGGTTTTACATCGACAATGGCATGCTCAACGAATTGTATAATTGCCTGGACGTCTACGGGTTTCTGACGGGAGGCGAGGGGTTTGGCCTGCCGGCCCTCGAGGCACAGGCCGCGGGCGTGGTGCCGGTGCTCACCGATTACACGACGGGAAAAGAGTTGTGCGGAAGCCACGGCCTGCTCGTGAAGCCGCTCGCGCTCTGGGAGAACCCGACTGGAATCGAGTGGGCGGTGGCGGACGAGAAGGAATTCGCGAAGCACCTGCAGTTCCTGTACGACCACCCGGACGAGCGCGCCAAACGCGGGAACCAAGCGCGGGAGTTCGCGCAGGGCTATGACTGGGAAAACGTGCTCCCCAAGTGGAAGAAGTTACTCTACTGATTTTCGGCAATCGACGAATAATTTATATCTTGTTCGGTGCCAAGGCCATAAGCCATGCCCAGCCCGAAACCCGACATGTATTTATACAGGTTTGCACGTAGTATACCTGGTGATTGCATGGGCTCCATGACTTTGGCCGTGCCAGAGGACCTTAGGAAAAAGATGAACAAGTTCTCGGAAATGAATTGGAGTGCCGTGGCACGGAACGCGTTCGAAGAGAAGGTGAAGGACCTCGAGTTCATTCGGGAGTTCAAGGCCCATAGCCGGATGACCGAGGAACGCGCCATCGAACTCGGACGCGAAGTGAGGAGTGGGCTGGCAAAAAAAATCCGGGATGCCGCCCATGAAAATCGTCGTTGACGCAAGCGTCCTCTTCGCTGTCATGATAAAAGCCGGCTTCAACGAACACCTTCTCTTTTTGAACGAATTGGAGCCTTTTGCGCCGGAACAATTGTTCGCGGAATTCAGGAAACACAAAAAGCAAGTGTTCGAGGAAACCGGCAGAACCCCCGCAAATTTCTTCCAGCTGACGAACATACTCAAAAAACGCATCAAAGTTATTCCGCTGGCCGAATTTGCCCAGTGCGTAAAAGAAGCAGAGGCCCTACTCACCGACAAAGACGATGCCGCCTACCTCGCGGCCTGCCTCGCCACGAACATGCCCTTATGGAGCAACGACAAGGGGTTCAAGCGGCAACGAAGGGTAACGGTTTACACCACCCAAGAACTGGCAAGCTGCCTGGGGCTTGAATAGGCTGCATGTCAGCGCTTGGCCAGGCTCTTGTATACTTCCTCGAGTGCCCGGGCGTGGGCTTCGAGGGTCAACGGCGGGGCCATGCCCCGGGAGAGCTGTTCGGTGAGGTGGGGTTCTTCCGCGAACTCCAGCATTTTTTCGGCCAGGCTCTCCACGTCATTGAATTCGAAGACCAGGCCCGCGTTGTGCTTTTTGACGAGTTCTGGAAGGCAGCCGGCGTTCGAGGCAATGACCGGGACATTGCAGGCAATGGCTTCCAGGAGGAGCAGGGAAGCGGTTTCCTGTTTGAGTGTGGGAATGACCAAGACGTCAATGCGTTCAAAGACGCGGTCGATGTAGGTCCGGTCAAAGGAGCCCAGGAAGTTGATGGGGCTGCGCTTGCCGGCCAGGGAAACCAGGTGCTCTTCATAGGCTTGCTCGCCGTTGCCGTAGACGTCGAGTTCCGCGTCGACGCCCTTCAACGACTGGAAGGCCTTGAGCAGCAACTCGATGCCCTTTTCTTCCACCAGTTCCCCGATGAAGCCAAAGCGCAGCACGCCTCCAACGGACTTGAAGCGCAGGCGCGGGTTGAGCGTCCGGCCGAACGGTGCGGGAACCAGTTTTTCCGTGGGTACCCTGAATTCCGCCAGCTTCCGGGCCGCGAACTCCGAGGGGCATAGGATGACGTCAAACTTTTGCAGGGCCTCCAGGCCCTCCCGCTGGTAGGACAGGTAAGCGCTCAAGTGGGAGAGGCGCTTGGCTTTTTCAAGGCCTAAAAGCCCCTGGTGGCCGGTGTGGCATTGAAAGCATTCGAAGCCCTTCACGTGCCCCGAACATAAAACGCCTTGGGGCTTGACGAGGGAAACCGAGGGGCACAAAATGCTGAAGTCATGCACCGTGAAAACGCTGGGGATGCCGCGCTCGTTGGCCGCGTCCAAGAGGCTGTACGGCAGCTCCATGAAGGAATGGAAGTGCACGATGTCCGGCTTGTCCCGGTCCAGCACCCGCTCGAACAAGGCCCTGCCCGCCTCGCCAAAGGCCTTGGAAGGGCTCTTCGAAAAATTCAGGCAGTGCACGAAGTACCCGTTTTCCTCGAAGGAGCGGAGGTCGCGGTCACTGGACTCGCGGCGGCGGAAGGCCACGGAGGCCTTGTGCTCCTTGGATTGCTCGCGCAACAAGTCGCGTAAATAGAACTCGGTGCCCCCCAAACGGCGGGGCGAAAAATAGTTGGTTACGTGAGTGAGGCGCATGCTCAGACCATGACCTTGCCCGGACCCATCCTCGGCGCGCCAAAGTAACCGCAGTTGGCGCATTGGATGACCTGGCGAGTGCCGTCAAAAAAGGGGGTGACGAGTTCGGACTTGCATTTCGGGCAGGACGGCACCTCTTTCAGCAATGGCTTCACCCCTTCCTCTTCCGCTGCGGCAGGGGAACGCATTCCTGGGAGTGCACGAACTCCGAGGAGAGCCTGGACTTCGGTTCGTCGATGCACCAGGTTTTTTCTTCTCTTTTCGGCCTGCGTTTCGCCTTCATGCCATCAGCGGACCATGTTGTCCTGGGGGTTGAGGGGCAGGGCGAGGTCAAACGGCTGCGAGGGCGCCTGGGTGTGCCTTTTCTTCATCTGGTCCAGGTAGGAGGACATCTTCTTCCATCCTTCTTCGGCGGCCTTGCCCCGCAAGACCTTGACAATGGTTTGCCGGGGCTGCCTATTCCCCCCCATGAAATCGTATTCGACCAAGACAATGTCATGGGACCTGACTTTATCGTTGAGCATGGGGTGCACCATGAAGGTGAACACGTTTTCGTCCCACGTCTCCACCATGGCCTGGACCGTGTTATCCGCCCCCAAAACCTCTTTCTCGTCCGCCTTAAACACCCGTAAAACCCGTGCCAAATGGTACATTAGCCAAGACCTCCGACCCTTCCCGACCCTGCCAGGATAAAGCAATCACCGGGAAAAACCTTTTAAAGGCTTTCCTAAGAAAGAATGGGTATTAATCCTGATTTTCACGGATTAACCCCCTTATCCCCTGACGGGAAAACATTGGCGTGATTGCATGGGCCTCAGACCAGGACACTGTTATAGGAACACCGGCCACAAACAGGACCGGGCCTACACGCGAGTGGCCATCACGGTGCCCAGAAAAAACTTCATCGGCGCCACGCCGGGGTTGAGGACAAGGCAATTCAACATGGGCAACCCCACCAAGAAATACTCGCACCTGGTTGATTTGGTGCTGGAAGAAACCTGCCAGGTCCGGGACAACGCGATTGAAAGCGCGCGCCTAATCATCAACCGCTTCATGATCAAACGCATCGGCAAAGACGATTACTTCATGCGCATCCGGCTCTACCCCCACCATATTTTGCGGGAAAACAAGCAGGCCCAGGGCGCGCACGCCGACAGAATCCAGAAAGGAATGTCTCATCCCTTTGGCCGGCCGATTGGCAGAGCCATCCGGGTGAAGTCCGGCGAAGTCCTCATGAGCGTGCTGGTCAACAAGGACCACATCGCGCTCGCCAAGGAAGGCCTGCTGCGCGCGAAAGCCCGCATGCCGTGCACCGTGCACGTGGAAGTCGGAACCGACGTTGAAAGCATTGGCACCCTGCCCCGAAGGGCCATCGAAGAGAAGGTCGTGCAGGAAGTCAAGGAAACCGCCGAATCCGTTGCCGCCGCAGGCGCGGAAGGCGCAGCGGCAGGCGCGGCCGGAACGGAAGCCGGAAAAGGTGGCGCTGCAGCCGCCCCCACGGCCGCAGGCCCCACAGCCGGCGGCAAGGAAGCCGGAAAGGGCTCGGAAAAGAAGGGCAAGAAGTAAGGGCAGGAAACAACTATTTGCCCAGTGCCACGTTGAGGGCCGCGATGTCGTCCATGACGAGCTGCCGCTTCTTGTCGAGCAAGGCATGGTCGGCGTCCAAGACTTTCGACATGTTGCAGGTCCAGGCGATGTATTCCTCGGGCGACATGCTGGGCTTGTCCGCGCCAATCGCCTTGTCCAGGCCGTAATTGATGAGCTTCTGCAGGTTGGAGGAAAGCACGCTGAACATCTTGGTCGGCATCTTCTTCAGCATCAGAGCCGAGTCGATGATGAACTTGTCCGTGACGTCCGCGAGGGTGTTCAGGCATTCCTTGACGAAGTGCTGCCGCAGCCGCGTGGTCTCCTGCATGGAGGCCGTGTAGTCGTTGCCTTCCTGGACGAGCTCGTCCTTCTGGGCCTGCAAGGCGGCCTTGTCAATCACGCAGGAAGCCCCATCAACGATGAGGGTGCAGACGCCTGGGAAGCCGTAGTTCGCGACCGTGAAGTTCTGCTGGGTGCAGTCGGTGTCAAAGGTGTTCACGCACTTGTTGGTCTGCGCGTCGCAGCCCCGCTTCCACAAGACATTGACTTCGCACTTGCCTTTGCAGTCGGAGTCGAAACGGCATTCGCCTTTTTCCCCGGGTTTCTCCTCGCCTGAAGACGAAGCCCCCAACTGGGCCAGGCACTGGTCCTTGGAGGCGGTAACCATGCCCATGCGGCTCACGTTCCCCGAAATCTTGTCACAAAGCGAGGAGTCGCCGGTGGCCCGGGCAACTGCCTGCAGGCACTCGCGGGGGTCGTCGCCCACGATGCCGCCGTTCACGCTGTTGCAGAGGTTGGGGTCCTTGAGCTTGATGGCCAACTCGCTGTAGCACTTGGCTTTCGGCGCGGGGTCGGAAATCTTCTCGCACAGTTCGGGCTTGCCCTTGACGATAGCTGTTTTTTGCCAGCAGTGCTCGCGCGCGCCCGCATCCTCCACCGCACCACAGGCAAGTTCTCCGCCCAAACCGGCCGCGGTATCCGCGACCCCGGGGTTGGTCTCGATGAAGTTCGTGACGTCGCGTTCGGGGTCGCCGGTGCAGCCGGAAAAGACCACTACCAAAAACAGCGCGAACAAAACGAGTGGAAGCTCTTGCCCCATCGGCATAATTAACGCTTAACTGGTATAAATGGGTTTCCGCAGGCAAAATCTTTATTAACCCGAAAAGCCTTAGTTAAGGCGTATGGTCTACGGAACCCCGAAGAAGGGCGGCTATGGCGGCGGCCTCGGCAGCATTGCCAAGAAAATCGCGGCCGACCGGCAAGCCAAGGAAGCGGCCGTGCCACCCCAGTCAACCTAGGCGGCCCAGGCCCGCCCCGGTGTCGGGCAGCAACGCGCACTCGCAAATCATTTACCCCAAGAAGAAAGAAGAGGCCACGGCGCAGGCCGTGGAACAAAAGCCGAGGGACCTCGAAGCCGAGCGCGCGAACGCGGTCATCGTCTACCCCACCAAGGAGCCTGCCCCCCGGCCGGCCGAGCCGGCGAGACCCCGCCCCCTCCAGGGGCCATCCAAGGGGGACGCGCACACGATTATCATTTACCCGAAAAAGAAGGAACCACCACAGGCCGTGGCACAGGCGCAGCCGGTGAAAGACGAGCAACCGCTGACTGAACCAACAGAAAAACCGGAAGACAAAAGTCAGGGCGCAAACGCGCCACAGACTTGACATGCACGGACTCAATGGTAAAAGATGCCCTTCCTGCGAGCGGGGTGAGCTGCACCGAACGTCCGAAAAACACGGTGCGGCGCGCATTTGCGCGCATGTGTGCGATAACTGCCCTGAACGCTGGTATTCTTTGAGTTCAATGAAAAAACTGGAACGCATGGAAAAGACTAATTTTCCGGCTTCGCGGCACTCCACATCAAGTCAAAGTATTCCCGGTAAGCATCGGCTAGGCGCTCGTTCTCGATGACGATGCCAATCCACTTCTCGGGTTCGAGCTTCAACCAAATCGAGGTCTTGAAGCCGTACACCCAGGTCACGGCCGGGCTTTGATGGGCTTCGGGGAGGACGCGGAATTGAATGGTGGGGGAGTGCACGATGTCCACACCGGGATGGTAGAGGTAACGGCCCTTGATGCCGAGGCGCTCGCGTTCCGCGTAGTGCTTCTGGTGAAAGATGGGGTCCAGCTTGCGGAACTCCCCACTCGCGGCCCCAAAGCAAACCATTTCCTTTTCGGGGTGCTTCTGGCACTCGCGCAAGACGTCGTTGAAGGCCGTGCGCGTGCCCTCCCTTCCCTCATAGACCTGGACGTTGACGCTGGGCAGGGAGGGAGCGGCCAGGGACTGAAGTACCGGCAAGGCCTCCTGGAAGATGCGTTGCTGTTCGCGGACTCTTTCCTCGCGCTCGCGCAGGAAGTCCAGGATTTTTTCCGGGGGCGAGGCCTGGAAGAACCGCTTGTTGTTCTTGATGGCGTAGGAGGCGAGGCCATGGGCCATGAGCTGGTTGAGCGCGTCATAGATGTTGGGACGCGAAATGCTGACCTTCTTCGCAAGCGAAGCAGCGGTGGAGGAGCCGGCCTTGAGCAGGGCGAGGTAGGTTTTGGCTTCTATTTTCGAGAAACCCAGTGCCACCAAAACGGAAGCATCCATGTTGTATCTACTCCATACAACGCATTATTAAATCGCTGGGCGTGGCAAGGGGTTTTATGGGGTTTAAAAGGGTAAACTGGTTGGGGTTTTGGGTGCTGGCCCTGGTGCTGGCATCGGGTTGCAGCCAAAAAACCGTGGAAAGCCAGGCAGCGAGTGAAAGCCTTCGCATTGGTTTCGTGGCGCCCTTGACCGGGAACGCGGAGTGGTATGGCGAGCACCAGTGGAAGGCCATCCAGTTGGGCGTGGACGAAATCAACCAAGGCGGCGGCATCAACGGCCGGAAGCTGGAAGTCGTGGCCGAAGACGACCAGTGCCTGCCCAAGCTGGGCGCGGAAGTCATGCAAAAGCTGGCCGCCGTGGACCGCGTGCCCCTCGTGCTCGGAGCCTACTGCAGTTCGGTGTGCATGTCCATGGCCCCCATCGCCGAGGCAAACAAAGTGGTGATGGTCAACGAGTGCAACACCGACAAGCTCCGCGAGGCCGGGGAATACGTCTTCCGCATCAAGCCCGGGGCCGCCCAGGAAGGGAAATTCATCGCCGACGCGATGCGGGCGCGCGGCGCCACGCGATTGGCCTTGTTGTTCATCAACAACGAGTACGGCGTGTCGACGAAGGACGAAGTGAAAAAGAATTTCGCGGCAGACGGCGGCAAGGTTGTGGCAGAAGAGGCCTTCGAACAGGGGGCCAGCGACTTCCGCTCCCAACTCGCCAAAGTCAGGGAAGCGCGGCCCGACGCGGTGTACTTCGTCGGCTACGCGAAAGAAAACGGGTTGCTGGTGCGGCAGGCCCACGAGCTTGGCTTGCGGCAGGCCCTCTACAGCAGCCTCACGCTCGAAAGCGCGGACTTCCTCGAGGCAGCCGGCGAGGCCGCGGAAGGCATCGTCTACCCCTACCTCTACGACCCCAACAGCCCGGAAGCCGTGGTGCGCGCCTACAATGAAAAGTTCAAGGCGCGTTACGGCGAGGACAGCGAGATGTGGGGCGCGTTGTACTACGATGCATTGGTGCTGCTGAAACCCGTCCTCGAAAAGTGTGGGAACGACAGCGGTTGCCTCAAAGACGGGTTGCTGAAAGTCCAGGGCTTTGAAGGGGTTACCGGCCGCATGGAGTTCGACGAGAAAGGCGACGTCGTGAAACCCTATCTCTTGAAAACCGTGCGCGGCGGCGGGTTTGCGACGCTAGCCGATTAGTGGCCTTTAAAAGGCTTCGGGGGCGAGTATAGGGTATGCTGGACTTGGACCTCGAAGGCCTCTTGACGGAAGTCAAGGCCTTGAATCCCGCGCCTAAAACCATGGTCGTGCAGTTCCCGGACGGGTTGAAAATCAATTTACGGGAGGTAGTGGAACGACTCGAAGAGGCGACGCACGCGGAAGTCATCTCCGTGCTCGACCCCTGCTTTGGCGCCTGCGACCTGGCCGATGACAAGGCCAAGAAGTATGCCGCTGACCTGCTCATCCACTTCGGGCACTCGAAACTCTACCACGCGGCCGTGAAGACGCTGTACTGGCCACTGCACTACCGGGTCTCCGAAGAGGCCATCTGGAAAATCGCCGGGAAGCTGAAGGCGCTCAAGGTGAAAACCGTGAGCCTCAACGCGGCCTCCCAGTATGTCAAGGATTTGGACCGGCTTTCGAAGGCGCTCGAAAGGGAGGGCATTCACGCCGAACAAGGGAAGACGAAGTCAGCCCTCGAACGCGGGCAGGTACTTGGATGCGACCTCTCCAACCCCCGCACAGTCGAAGGAGCGGTGGACGCGCACCTGTTCTATGGAGACGGGTTGTTCCACGCGCTGGGATTGCTGTTCGCTTCGAAGAAGCCGTGCTACCAGTTCAACCCCCTCCTGATGGAGTGGGTGGACTTGAACCAGTACCATGACAAGTTCCTGCGCAGGCGCTACGCGCTCATCGGCAAGGCACAGGAAGCCAAGACCTTCGGCATCCTCATGAGTTCCAAGGTCGGGCAGTTCCGCAAGAAAATCGCCGTCGAAGCCAAGAAGCTGATTGAAAAGCACGGGAAGAAAGCATTTCTGTTCAGCTTGGACAACGTGAACCCCAATGCCTTGATGGGGCTGGGGATCGACTGCTGGGTGAACACGGCCTGCCCCCGCATCGCCACCGACGACGCGGGCTTGTACAAGGAGCCCATGATTACGCACGAGGAACTGAAGGTCGCGTTGGGCGAGAAGAAGTTCGAAGAATACGTCTTTGACGAGATACGGCATTAGTGGGTGTGGGGATGCCGCCGGCGCGCCTTCTCCGCTTGAATGCGCTCGATTTCGGCATTATGTTGGCGTTGGAGGTTTTTGACGTCCTCCTCAAAGAAGTCGATGCCATGCAGCAAACTCGCCAACGAATTGGCGGCGTTGCCGACCACCAGCAACTGCCCTCGTTCTTCCGGCGAAGCCTGGTTGGCGGCGACTCTTTCTTGCAGCCACTCTTTTTGCGCACGCAATTGTTTGGCATACCGCTGGAACTCGCCCTTGAAGGCAAGCACTTCCTTCAGCAGGAAGTCCTCCAAGTAATGCAGCGTGCCATACAGGTGACGCACCGGGGGGGCTTCGGGGGCCATGGATTCCCCGCATGCGTCTGCAATGACCTTCACCAATCCGTCGAAAGCTTTTCTGCGCAACTCTTCCCTCCAGCCCTGCACCTTGCCTTCCAGGCGCCGCTGGAGGCCCGCAAACTGCTGGGGAGAGAGCACGCGGACACCCTTTCCCTGTTTCTTCCACTTGCCCGGCCTACGACGGCGCTTGTGCGCGGGAACCTGCAATTCCATCTCGGCCTCCCTGACCGCGCGGTCATACACCCGCCTGGCCCGGCGCGCCACCCATTCCTCGCCAGAGACCCCCATCACGTGGAAATAGCGGAGCAGGGCGCGATTGATTCGCTTCCGTTCAGGCGCCGACAACAAAACCTCCGCGGGCTTCAACCGCGAGTTCAAAGCCACCAACAACCAACGTGTGAGTCCGCGTTGCACGGACGGAAAACGCCAAGCATGGTGATAGAGTTCTTCCTGGGGCACGTCGCGCGCGCGATAGTTCTGGTGCACCCAGTTGATGGCGCGGCCCAGGTCCCGGCGGTCCAGAGTCCGGCCAACGGCGTCCACGTACTTGGGCCCCCAAAACCCGATGGGCGTTCCGCCCCGGTTCGGGTCCAGGTTGTGGCGGCGCCCGGAAAGCGGTCTGCCCGGAGTTTTCGCCATACTGGCTATATATACCTTAAGCCCTATTTAAGAGTGACTCGGGGGCTAGCGCTCCTTGTAGAGCTTGATTATGCGCGCGTTGTTTTCCTTGGTGGGCTCCAGCCATTTGAGGACCCGGAACCCCTGCTTTTCGAACATGGCTCTGGTCATGCCGGTTTCGCCGCCCATGGACAGGACGTGGTAGCTATAGCCTCCCTTTTGGGTCATGCGCGCGATGTTTTCGGCGACTTTATTGAGTCTAGCGGGGTCAGAGCCGAGGATTTCCTCGTTCAGGAAGTCCACGGAATACGTGGCCTCGCGGGCGCGAAGTTCCCGGCGCCGAAGGGGGCGCGCAAACAAATCCTCGGCTTTCACGCCGTGGATGACGTTCAAGCGCTCGCGCTTGGTGAGTTCCTCTGGTTCCTTCTGAAGCTCGACGCCGCCGATTTTCTTCGCGCTGATGAAGCGCCGGCGCTTGTAGGCGGCGCGGAACCCTGGGTCGTGCTTGAGGATGTGCAGAATCGTCCCATAGCCCACGCCGAAACCGAAGACGCCCAGGTTGCTGCGGCCCTTGAAGTCACCCACCATTTCCCGGAAAATCGCTGACGCGTGTGCATACCCGCTCACGGTCGTGGTCATGACATGTCGCGCGCGTCCCAGGAAGTCCTTGTACTTTATGTGGTGCTGGGGGTCCCGCATGATGGCAGCCCATTGCTCTGGCGACAGCGAGTAAAGGTGCTGCCGCATGCCCTCAATCCGGCTCTTGTCCCACCGCACCCTCTGCTGGACTTCCTCGATGTAGGAATCGATGGCAGCCCGAAGGGCTGCGGCGTAGTAGAGCCTGGTCTTCGCGCGGCGGGGCTGTCGAATGGCGGTCCGATGCTCGGTAAACCCGGGTTTGCCTGCAGCGGTCGGCCCGGTAGCTGGTCTGGAAAGTCGTCCAAACTTGACGTCACGCAGGAACCTTCGAGTCAATCAAACCACTGCAAACATTGGCTTCGGCCGGATATTTAAGGGTTCGCTTCAGGCCGGATGGGCGGCTGGCGGGCCGCCTCCAAGTGGAATCCGAAAAACTGGAGGCGCGTGACGATGTTGTTCAGGGACTCGGTGGCGTTCGCAACCTGCATCAAGAGCACGCGCTGCGTGGGAGGCAGAGTGGAAGCAGCGGCACGTGCGTCGAGTACGGCCTGGGCGCGCCCATATTTTTCCGCCAAAAGGCCGGCTTCGGCGACGAATCCGGCCACCGCAGGGGTTAGGGTTTCAAGGAAAGCCAGGGCAGCCTGGCGGTCGCGGCCAAAGTGGGGGGCGAGGCCTTCCACCAGGCGCTCGAAGGCATTGGCCGGCGGTTCGGGGGCGGTGAGGGAAGCAAAATAGATTTTGAGGGGTTTCGCGAATCGAGTCCCCCGCCTCGCCAACCGCTCATCGGCCGCGCCCAAACGCGTGAACAGCCCGCCCACGATTCGCCGCGTCAAGGGGTTCCGAATGTGGGGGGCCATCCAGGCCACTTTGTGCGGCGCCGCCGGGTTGCTGGCCAAGACTATAGGATGAGCCAATGCCCTGGTGGTGGCGCTGGGAGTGAACACCCGCCGGACTGTGCGCAGGTAATCAAATGGCCGTTCATGTGGACGCATAAGGATTAGTAGTCGACGTCTTCGAGGTCGTCGGCGGTTTCTTCGGCCGGGGCCTTGGAGGCTTCGGCGCCCTCGTCCTGGATGGTGGTACCGGTGAAGGCGTTGCCGCGCAGGCAGGCTTCGAGGTTGGCTAGGTCGTCGGCGGCAAGCACCAAGCCCCGGATTTTCGAGCGCTTGAGGATGGCGCAAGTGAAAGAGTCGAGCACAACGTGGGAGCCGGGTTCCCGGGAATCCGAGCGCGCCATGAGCCGCCAGAGCTTTTCGTAGGAGAGTTTGTCGTAGCGGGCGGCCTTCCGGTTGCGCTTGGGATCCGTGCTGTAGATGCCGTCGACGTTCGTCAGGTTGACGAAGGCCGCACCCAGGAATTCCGAGAGGAGCGCGGCCACGGTGTCGGTCGTGAAGCCCGGAACCAGGCCGCCGAAGACCGGAATCCTGCCTGAGTCGATGACCGCGCGCGCGTTCACGATGTCGGTCTGGACTTCGGGGTAAGCGCCTTCCAGGGCCTGGATGAGCAGCAAGGCATTGGCGCGCGTGACGCGGATGGCGACCAGGTCGGTGATGAAGTTGTTGGCTCCCAGGGTCTTGGCCGCGGCAATGTACTCGCGCGCGGTTTTTCCGCCGCCC
Source organism: Candidatus Iainarchaeum sp. (assembly GCA_018304425.1). Lineage (GTDB taxonomy): Archaea > Iainarchaeota > Iainarchaeia > Iainarchaeales > UBA10219 > UBA10219 > UBA10219 sp10219u. The sequence continues at coordinate 136,586 of JAGVWE010000002.1, forward strand.
ACGACGACCGCGAACTTGCAGCCCTCCTTGTGGAGCGTGGAGAGGAGGGAGGCGAGCTTGGCCATGAGGGTCGTGTTGGGCTTGTCGCCGATGACGGCCGAGCCGCCGATGGAGACGACGAAGGTCTTGGTGGAATCGGGGGCGTTGCCGGAAGGGGTTTGCGCGGCGTTTTCGAACAAGTCAAACATGGGTTTGGCTCCTGCAATAGATTAACCTATAATGGTATATAAGGCTTTTCTATTCCGTTTAATGCGGGCAAAGGCGGTTTCATGAAAGGGCATGCATTGGAGGAAGTCGCGGAGTCGGAGCTGGCGGTGTTCAAGAAGAAGCTCAAGCTCTTGGCGGGTTTCAAGGGCCACGGCACCGAGTTGATCAGCCAATACATTCCCGCCAACGCGGACCGGAGCACGGTCATGGGCGTGCTGACCGAAGAGGTGTCGCAGTCCGGCAACATCAAGAGCCCGCAGACGCGGAAGGCCGTACAGGGCGCCTTGCGGAAGATAACCAATTTCTTGAAACAAATCGACTTCGACATCCCGCCAAAGGGAATCGTGGTGTTCGCGGGCAACGTGTCGGAAAGCGAAGGAAGAACCGACATCCGGTTGTTCACGGTGCGGCCGCCCAAGCCCTTGAAGACCAAGCTGTACTGGTGCGACTCCGAGTTCCACCTCGCGCCGCTGAAGGAGATGCTGGCGCCCAGTGAAGTGTATGGCCTGTTGACGATTGACAAGAACGAGGCCACCATTGCGGTGTTGTCGGGCAAGAAGTACGAAATCATCGGGAAGTTCACGTCGGGAGTTCCTGGCAAGTTTCGTGCTGGGGGGCAATGCCTGGTGCCGGATTCCCTGGTGCAGACGGCAACCGGCGAAATCATCCCAGTGGGGGACGTGCACAACCCGCTCAATCTGCAAGCAGCGGACTTGGAAGCCTTAGACGTGACCTCGACGGCAGTCCTCAAAAAGTGGACCGTGACGAAAAAAGAGGCCGTGAAAATAATGACTGAACCGCCGAGAACCGAACTCACCTGCTCCCTTGACCATCTAGTGTTTGCCTATCAGGAAGGCACAACAAAAGCAATCCCTGCCGAAGACGTGAATGTCGGAACCGTGCTGTTATATGCAGACTTCGGGAAAACGCCGGGACGAAAGATTAGGCTGGTGAAAGTGAAATCTGTTGAAAGGCTGCGGGGCCGGTTCGAAATGGTCGACCTTTCCACTGCGCAGCAGAATTTCCTCGCGAACGGCTTGGTCGTTCACAACTCTTCCCACCGGTTCGAGCAGTTGCGTGCGGAGGCCGCGAAGGAGTTTTACAAGCGCATCAGCGACAAGATAAACACCGCGTTCACGGCGTACGCGGACAAGCTGAAGGGCATCATCATTGGGGGCCCGGGGGTCAGCAAGCAGTATTTCTTGAACGTGGACATGATCGACCACCGGCTGAAACCGAAAATCCTGGGCATGCTGGACATCAGTTACACGGATGAGTCCGGCATCCGGGAACTGATTCAGCGCAGCGAGGAACTGCTGCGGGAAACCGATTTGATGAAGGAGCGCGGGTTGTTGAACAAGTTCTTGGAAGAAGTGGCGAGGGGCCGGCTGGCCACCTACGGGCAACGGGAAGTGGAGGCCGCGTTGGCGGCCGGCAAGGCGGGTACGCTGATTGTGTCCGAGGCCCTGGAGTGGGAAGTGCACAAGTACGTGTGCGAGGGCTGCAAGGCCGAGCAAATGGTGTTCATCAAGGAGCCGTTGAATTACAAGGCAACGGCGCAGCCGTGCGGCAAGTGCGGCCGGGAAATGGAGTTGCTGGAGGAAATCGATTACATCGACTATCTTTTGGAGAAAGCCCAGAAGACGGGCGCGGAAGTGCGCGTGGTTTCGACGGACACCCCGGAAGGCGAGCAGTTCTTCAAGGGGTTTGGCGGCATAGCGGCCATGCTAAGGTATTAGGGCGGGCACATGGAACACGTTTTCGTAACGGATTCGAGGGGCATCGGCGGCCGCATCAAGCGCAGGATCGCGGACTTCCAGGTGCAGGAAGTCTCGAAGGACGGGACCCTGCGGGAAATCCGGGTGTTCACGGACACGGAGAAGCGGGAGCTGCCCAAGGAATGGCCTTCCGCCGAGCGCCCGGCTGGCAGGGAACAGTTGCACCTCACGCTCGAGAAATTCAACTTGGACACGAATTTCGCCATCCAGTTGATTGCGCGCATGCAGGGCACCAGCCGGAAGCGGATTGGCTTTGCGGGGATGAAGGACAAGCGGGGAATCACGTGCCAGCGGATTTCCATCTGGCAGCCGGACCTCGAGCGGTTGAAGAACTGGAAGTCAAGGTACCTGGATTTGCGCGAAGCGGAGTGGCGCGAGGAACGCATCGAGTTAGGCGATTTATGGGGAAACGACTTCAACATAACCATCCGGGATTTGGAGGGCACGGGCACGGAAGAGGAGCTGCGCCACGCGATTGAGACCTGTTTTGCCCAGATGCGGGGCGGCATCCCGAACTTCTTCGGGGAGCAGCGGTTCGGGGGCCTGCGGCAGACCAGCCACCGGGTGGGCAGGGAGTTCGTGAAGGGCAGCATCGAGAACGGGGTCATGCTTTATCTCACGGCCACGGCGCCCGGGGAAGAAGAGGACGTGGCATTGGCTCGGAAGAACCTGGCGGAGACCCGGGACTTTTCGAGGGCCTCCAACGAGTTTCCCGTCAAGTACCGGTATGAGCGTGCCATCATCCACCACTTGTGCAAGTATCCCCGGGACTTCGTGGGCGCGTTCAAGAAGTTGCCGAAGGCGTTGACCTATATGTTCACGCACGCGTACCAGAGCCATTTGTTCAATGAGGTGCTCAAGCGGCGGCTGGCGGAAGGCATCGGGTTGCAGCCGGTGGAGGGAGACGTCTTGGAGGACGGCATCGTGGCCGCGCCGTTGTTCGGGTTCGAGTCGAAGCTCGCGGAGGGAAAACCCGGGGAAATCGAGCGCAGGGTGCTGGAAGCCGAGGGCGTGCAGCTCGCGGACTTCAAGGTGAAGGCTTATGCCGAGCTCAGCACCAAGGGCGCGCGCAAGAAGGCTTTGCTGGTGCCCGAAGACCTGCGCTTGCTGGAAATCGCGGAAGACGATTATTATCCGGGCAAGCGCAAGGCGCGCATCGGGTTCAGGTTGACGAAGGGCAACTATGCGACGACCGTGCTGATGGAGCTCATGAAAGCAGAAGGCAATACGAATGACTGACGAGGGCATTTTTTTCTTTGGGGTTTACGTCGCTTTCTTCGTGGCCGGCTTTGCCTCGGTGCATGGGGTGGCACGGTGGCTGAAGGCCAAGGGCATTGTGGGGCGGGACATCAACAAGCCGGGGGAGCCGTTGTTGCCGGAGAGCGCGGGCATTGCCTTGCTGGTTCCCCTGTGGTTGTTCGTCGGGGGCTATAACCTCTGGGTGGCACAGGCCTTGGACTTGATTGCCTTGGCTTGCCTGGCCACCGGGTATGCTTTGGTGGGGTTCCTGGATGACACGCGGAACAAGTTCGCTGGGAAGCCCATGGGTTGGGGGGAGCGGGCGCTGCCGATTGCCGTGCTGACCCTTGTGTTTGCCTGGAATTACGCGGAAAGCGTGTACGTGTTTCCCTTCGTGGCCTTGTTCGTGGGCGTCATCGCTTCGCTGCACAACACCTTTGCGGGCTTGAATGGATGGGAAGTGGGAACGTCTTGGCTGATGGGGTTGGCGGCGGCGTGGCTGCTGCTGGGAACTCCCTTGTTCTTGCCTGCCCTGGCCTTCAATGCCTTGGTGTTGGGCTTGCTGGCGTGGAACGTGTTTCCGGCCCGGGTGTTTCCGGGGGACAGTGGAACCCTGTTGTTGGGGGCCTTGAATGCGGGGCTGGTGGCGTTGACGGCGGATGTCCGGTTGATGGGCTTCTATGCCTTGTTGTTCGCGCCGCACTTCCTGGACCTGGTGGGGTTGAAGTGGGTGACGAATGCCGGGGACATGACGCAGAACATTCAGCATCCGTATGCCTTGGATGCCGAAGCGCGGATTTGCCTGCCAATGCATGGGGGCGGGCGGAGGAAACTGGATTTCGCGAAGGCCCTGGTTTGCTTGGTGGGGCCGCTGGGGGAGGACCGGCTGGTGTGGTTGATCTGGTCAGTGGTCGCGGGCTGGCTGGTAGTCGCTTTTCTCTTTTTCAAGCCGCTTTGAGCTGGCCAGCCAGACCAGGACGCTTAACAGCGTGGGAATGACCAGTCTTACCAGGTCGTAGACGGCGAGCAGGGCAATGATTTGCGCGGCTGAGAGCGTGATGCCCGCGATGAGTTCGGGGAAGGCCAGGAAGTGCCAGGCCATTATTTCCACGAGGCCGATGCCGCGGGGAAGCAGGGGAGCGCGTTCGAGCACGGAAATCATGACCATGAGGAGCAGCAGGGAGTGGAAGCTGAGGACGATGCCGAGGGAGAAGAAACTGTATTGGAGGGCGAAGAACTCGAAGGCCCAGGAGAGCGCGGAGAGAAAGAGGAGGAGGAAGAATTCTTCTTTGGTCAGCCGGTCAATGGAGGCCGAGTAGCGGGCGAAGAAGTGGTGGACGCGGGAGAAAAAGGGGAGCGGCTTTGAAAGCCGTTCCAGGGAGTTCAAGAGGCCGGCGGAGGCTTTTTTTTCGAAGGGGAAAAGGAAGAGGATGGAGACCAGCAGCACCACGATGAACCCGGAGAGGAAGCCGAAGAAAAACACGGGGTCTGTTTTCGTGTTCAAGAAGAAGAGGAGGGCCATGGAGGCCACGATGGAGAGGATGAGGAACTTGGTGCCCTTGGCGACCAGGGACGCCGCAATCGAGTCCGAGTAGGGCACGCCGAAGAATTCCTTTAAACGGAGGCTGCGCAGGGCCTCGGAACCCACTTGCACGGGGGTGAGGGCGCCGTAGAGGGCGGTCAAGCCCACGACCACGAGCCTGGAATACGGCAGGGCCTTGCGCTTTTTTATCAGGTAAGCCCATGAAATAAGCCACAGTATTACGGAGAATACGTAAAAAATGATGGCCAGGACGAAGAAATTCGGGTTCAAATCGAGGAGCACGGTGGGTGCATAGGTCAGCCCTAGGCCCATGGCGGTGATTAAGGCAAAGACAAGGAAGAGGCTTAGAATCGAGGTTTTAAGGAAGTGGTGCAAGTCAAGCCCTGCTCAGTTTTTGAGTTGCTTCAGGAGGTCGTTGGACTTGGCAATGACTTCACCGGTGTTGGGGAACATGAACTCCAACAACACCCGGGAGACCGGGGAAACGTCGTTGACTGACTTGGGTTTCACCGTGACCGCATTGCTTTCGACGACGACTTCCGGCTTCAACAAGCCCGCGTCCGGCAACTCGATGAAGAGGTGCACGGCTTGGGAGGACGCAAGCAGGGCCCCGCATTCGGTGGCCGAAACCTCCTGGTTGTCCTGGGTCTTTGAATCGACTTGGCACTTTACGAGCTGCTTGCCCTTGTCGTAGACGCGGAAAACGGACTCGGTTTGCTTGCCGTTCGCGGCAAGAACCGTGCGGAACAGAATCCAGGCCGGGCCCACGTAGCTGTTCACCGTGCTTCCCTCGTAAAAGGAGGGCACCAGCAGGAACGAGTCCGCGGCCGCGAGCGCGGAAAGCTGGTTGCCGGGGGGAAGGCTTTTGGCCTTGAACAAGACGCCTTTCTGGTCGGCCTTGAACTTGTAGGGATCCAGGGAGTCGAGGACGATGACGCTGGCGCTCACCAGCAGCACGGCCAAGGCCAGAACCGTTAGGTAGAAGACCTGCTTTTTCTGCATGGAAAAACCGTGAAGGAATGGGGTTGGAAAAGGCTTAAAAGCCTCTGCTTGGCCGGAAGCCTGGGCAGTGGCCGAACGGCTGGGTTGCGACAAAAAAAAGAAAAAAAGAAAAGGGGAAAGCCAGGTTTTTGCCTGGCCTTTCGGCCCTTGTTCTACTGCTGCGTTTAAGCCAACGAGTCGATGGCGTCGATCAGCTCTTGAGCTGCTCGGCCGGTGTCGTTAGCCGTGTAACCAGCGACTACAATGTCGCCAGTTGCAGCGTCCACCTCGGCTACCATGTCGCCAGACTTCGTCAGCCGGTCCGCCAAGCCAGCCACTTCTTTGGCCAACTTGTTGACAATGTGTCCACCAACAACGATGTTGGTTCCGACTGGAGCCTCGCTGTCCACGTACACCATGGTGTCCGGAACCCTTGCGGGCATCTTATAGGTTGACGGCGTAGCCGCACACGTGGCTGGAGCGCCGGTTCCGCCGGTGACAGCGCAGGTAGCCTTGCCCATTGATATCTTGGACAAGGTGATGCTGGTGCCGTCGTCCGCCGTAACGGTTTCTCCTTCCTTGACGGTGTACTCTCTGCCGCCGGTTTCAACCTCTGAGACCTCTCCTCTTCCTATCACGTACAGGTAGGATTCGGGGTGGTTCTCCGGGTAGAACACGGTGAACCTCGAGCCGTCGGTTTCCGCGAGGGAACCGAAGTCCGAGAACGCCTTGCTCATGTAGATTTCGGGCCTGTCACTTCTCAGAGTCCAGATGTTGCTTGCAACAGTGGCTGTGTACTCTGTGTCGTGGTAGGATACCTCGAAGGTTGGCAAGGTCCTCTCGGGGTTGGAGGCGTCAACCAGTCTGTCGTTGGCCGTGTCCACGTATACCGTGTATTCGTAGGTGGCTCCGACAGTGGTCTGCGTCTCTTCACCCTCGTCGACTTCGAAGATGGCCGTTGTATAGGCATCGTCGGACTCGCTCATGTTGAATTTCGGGTGACCTGTTCCTAACCCGGATACACCGAAGACGGAATCGTCTATCATGTAGAAGGTTGCGTCCGTGATGTCATCCAAGTCCAGGTCTTCCGCGGTAGTTGCGCTGGCTGGGTTCGAGACTCCCCGGAACTTCAACGAACCGCCTTCTTGGGTGTTGATGTTCTGGTCGTCCAGAATCAGTTCGAAGTCGCTTCTACCTGATTGGTCGACGATGATGGGCACATACTCGAACTTGGCGTCGTTCAAGCCTTCCAGCCTGATTGGGCACCAGTCGAACATGTTTCCGTCGTCCAAGTACAGCCTATTGTCTTGGGCGTTGCCGCAGGTGTAGCTGCCTGTAGCCGACTGATAGTTGGCCCACACGTTGTTCAGGTCGTACTGAACGGCCGTGGTGGTGTCAACCGTGGTCAAGCCGATCTGGTAGGTGTTCGAGTTCAACGGGTCTGGGTAAATGGTTCCCGAGACCGCGGTGCCCTCAATCATCCGCAGACTTGACTTGGCCGTCAACCGCGTCCTAATCACGGTTGGAGCGCCGATGTTGGCGTCCTGGACTACGTACGAGATGCCGTCGAAGTTACAGATTTCGCCGTCATTCACGTCGAAGTTGCTGGCCGATGGAGCGCTTGCTCCGTTGGCCCCGCACCAGTCCAGGCCTCCGCCGAGTGTGCCGATGGAGATACCCACACCAGCGTTGCTGTTCATGTCGACGGTCAGACCGTTCAGCCTGTTACCGTCTCCAACCAATAGGTTGGTGTCCGAGGTGTTCGCCTCGTAGTAATACGATTGCGCACCCTGGTCGAAGGTGAACACTCTACCGGAACCGGCTGCCGTGATGGTAGTCAGGTTCGGGATGTAGAATGGCACCTTGTGCCGGACATCGACTTCGTCCGAGAAGTCTATGTAACCGATTGAGTCGGTTGGCCCTCTGCCGAGGCCGAGGAACCTGTAGACTTCTGTCTCAAAGCCGCCGTACTCGACCTGGATGAAAGGCTCGCCTTCGTCGGTCTTGAGGACCGCTTTCTCGAAGCCCCTGTTGGGGTTCAAGGCAGCGAACTTTCCGCCGGCCCTTCCGGTGTCTCTGAGATACGAGTCGTCGTTGTCGAACGTCAGAGCTTCGTTGGTTATAACGACTCTCTGCAGGGTGTTGTTGTCTGGGTTGCCCGAAGCACAAAAGGCCGTTGAGCCCGTGTTCGTGCAGTCCGTGTCTCCGGAGAAGACCAGGCTAGTGTCCCAGTCGTAGATACCGTCGGTATCGTCTTCGTCGAACGGGAATCCCCTGTTCTCCTGCAACTCAATCCTGTTGTCTCCCACGATGACGGTGGGCCTGAAGATTTCCTGGAAACCCTCGTCGATTCTCTTGTTGATTTCCTGGACGAACAGGCCTGACCGCAGGACTTCGTCGCCGTTCTCGTCTTCCCAGACTCCTTCGTCGTCGCCGGCTGCGAACTGGTCTTCGTCGACCAAGTTACCCTGGGCGTCGTACAAGGCAATGCTGATGACATTGGTTGAGCCTTGCGCGTAACCTTCGCCGATGACGGCCTTCATTTCCTGGCCCTCGTACTTGCCTTTTCCGATGAGCCCGGTGATTTCGTCGCCCTCTGAGTAGACCTTTTCCGAGGCTGCTCTGAGGAGTTCGACCAAGGCGTCCGTGCCTCCAATGGTGTTCCTATTGATCTTTCTGATCAAGTAGAGTTCACCGAAGAAGTACAGCTCCTGCCGGTCGGAAATGCTGTCGTCGAGGTAGGCTGAACCATTGGATTCCACCGCGTTCAAACCGTCGCCCAGGTCAATGACGTACTGGACACCCGAAGCGGGGATCTTGAATTGGAGGTCCTCTACTTCGTCGTCGGTGTTGAACTTGGCGTCACCCTGGACTTGCACCTGTTCTTCGACGGTTACGTCGGAGGTGGTGTTGCCAACCCTCTTGGTGACGGTTTCCTTTCTCAGGAAGGGAAGCGCGCCCTGTTGGAGGGTCACAATTCCGTCGGTTCCCGAGGAAACCCCTTCTTCTTTTCGGTCGAACTCGGTCGTGATACCGGTGTTCAAGTCGAATTTGACGGATTTAACGTTTTCTCCGCCGATCGTCAGGGTTCTTCCCAAAGAGAAGACCGCTGAAACGTCTTCAATGGTCGGAGTAGCAGTTCCGCCCGAGACTCCACCTGCAACCGATGTCGAGACCGTTCCGGTAGTATATGCCTTCGAAGCTAACTTCGCGGCAATCCGGCCGGCCCAAACCCAGTCGCTGTAGCCCGCATCCGCACCAGCTACGACTTTGACAATAGGCTCGCCCGTAGTTGAATCATACAGGTCGCTTTTTGTCAGGCTGATGGCGGAAACGATTGGAGCGAGAGCAGTTCCGACTAACGCTGCACCGATTCCAACGGCAGCGAGTTTCTTGATGCTCAATCCTTTCATTTCTGTTTCACCTCGCATTTGCATGCAAAATAAGCCTACAAATAGATGTATCGAATAAGGATGGATAGGACATGTAGGTAAACAACGTCCATTTGTAGGCTTCTCACACCCTTATCGTTGACTTCCTTTAAAAACCTACCTGTTTAAGGCATTTAACTGAATTCTAGGCCTGTTTTTCCTGGGCCAAAATTCAGGCAATTGCTGTAAGGCTTTCCGGCAATGCCCGAATGGGGGCTAAAATGCCGGTATACGCCAAACAATGGCCTTAAATGGGTGGCTGATGCTTCTATTATTGTACGGTAGGGGTTAAAAGGGTTACGGGTTTTCTCGGCAAAAACCGATAAAAGGGTTGAAAGTCGAACTCACCGAAATCTGCCTTTGAGCTTCTTGGAGAAGTCCAGCAGCTCTTTTTTCGTCATTTGCCTAATTATATATTCATTGTAACTGTACACCATGTTGGCCGCGTCCACCAAGCCGTCCTGGAGGTCGTCCGCGGAAATGGTCCATTTGTCGGGTTTAAGGACTTCCAGGCTGGAGGGCCCGTAAAAGAACAAGAGTCGCATCAAGGCACGGAAGTCCTTTACCGAGAGGTTTACCTCGAGAAAACTCGAGTAATGCTCCCCGGTTTGGATGAGTTTCTCCAAGACGCACTCGTACACCGTGAAATCGGGTTCCTTGCGCAGGGCGGCCTCCATCTCGGCCAACGCCTTTTCAACCCCGGTTCGCTCGGTTGCCTGGGCTTCAATGGTTATCTTGAGGCGCACGGGATTCGAGTCCTCTTCCCCGATTTCCTTGCGCTTCTTCGCCCGCTCGGCTATTTCCTCCTTTAAACGGTACTGGGTGGGAAAGCCTTCCTTGACCACGACCCCCAACTGCAGCATTTCCCGCAACTGACGAGTTAACGCATCATAGGGGATGTCAAGCTGCTGGTTGAGCTGTTCAATGGTCTTAGGCTCATGCAACAACAACAAGGCAATGCGCTTTTGCTCCTCGGAATAGGCGACCATATATCTTCTCCTATAATTAATAAGGTTATTAAAGGAGGAGCCCCCCAATTGATGGGGGTTAAACCATGGCATTGACTCTTTTGGCCGGGGAACTCGGGGAACTCACCCAAACGGCGGGCCAACAAGCCGCGCAGGCCACGAGCCTCTTCTCCAACCTCACCGGCAACTGGTGGGTGCTAGTGGCTGGCATCGCCTTGATTGCCGGAACCGTCCTCCTGGTCGGCTACCTGAAGAACCTGCTCGCCAACTCCGTGATTGGCCTGGTGGCCTGGGCCGTCCTCCACTACCTGCTCGGCGTCCAACTGCCCTTCTGGCCCAGCCTCGTGGTTTCCGCCATCTTCGGCCTCGCAGGCATCGGCGTCCTGCTGGTGCTCCGGTTCCTGGGAATTGCCTTCTAGCCCCCTGCCAGGGGACCCGACCGGAAAACGGAAACGTTCTATATTCTGTTTGGCTCCCAAGCTAGTGGGATGGGCTTGCGCGAATTCAACCTGGACCTGCACTTCCACGGCCCCTGGGCTGGCGGAGTCAGCAAGAACATGCTCATCCCGGTCATCGCCGAACAGGCCCAGCTAAAGGGCTTGGACGTGGTCAGCACCGCGGACGCGACCCATGGAGACTGGCTGAAGCACCTCAAGCAAGAGCTGGTCGAAGAAGAGAACGGGGTCTACCGGCACCCGGGCTTTGAAACGCGGTTCCTGGTGGGCACGGAGGTCTGCTGCAACCGGCGCGTGCACCACCTCATCTACCTCCCGGACCTGGCCACGGCCGAAACCCTGCGGCTGAAGCTGATGGGGAAAGGCAGCCTGGACTGCGCCATGTGCGGCCGGCCCCAGTTGCGCATGTCCCCCGAAGAAATCGCCGGCGTGGTGCACGACCTCGGAGGCATCATCGGGCCCGCGCACGCCTTCACCCCCTATTTTTCGGTGTACGCGCACTTTGACTCGGTGAAGCAAGCCTATGGAGCAGAGGGCAAGAAGATTTCGTTCATGGAACTGGGGTTGAGCGCGGACAGCTACTTCGCGGACTTGATTGCGGAAAACCACGAGTACGCGTTCCTGACCTGTTCGGACTCGCACAGCCCCTGGCCGCACCGCATCGGCCGGGAGTTCACGCGCATGAAGATGGAAAAGCCGGGTTTCGAGGGGCTGCGGCGGGCGCTGGCCGACCGGGAAGACGGGTTGATCACCCTCAACGCGGGCCTCGACCCCCGGGAGGGAAAGTACCACTTGACGGCCTGCAACGCCTGCTACAAGAAGTACTCCGTGGAGGCCGCGGAAAAGTTCAAGTGGAAGTGCGTGACCTGCAAGGGTGAGGTCAAGAAAGGGGTGAGGGACCGCATCCGGGAGCTCGCGGACTTCGGCGAAGAAGTGCATCCCAGGCACCGGCCGCCCTACCAGCACCTGGTGCCCCTGGCGGAAATCATCCAGGCCGCGGTGGGCGCGGAAAACCCGTTGGCGGAAAAAGTGCAGCGGCCCTGGCTGAAGTTCGTGGAAACCGTTGGCAACGAAATCAAGGTATTGGTGGACGCACCCATCGTCGAGTTACAGGAAATCGACGAAAGAATCGCGGCCTATGTGGAGGCCTTCCGGGCGGGGCGCGTGCTCTACCTCCCCGGCGGGGGCGGCCAGTATGGGAAGCCCATCATCTGCTTGTCGGAAGAAGAGCTTGAACGGAAGAAAACCGAGTTAGGGGATGCGCTCGAAGGAAAGGGCGACGCCGAAAAGCAGCGGACGCTGTTGGACTACTAGCCCGTGGGCCGCCCGATGCCGGAGGGCAGCAGGGACGTGAACGGGATGTAGCCCTTGATGCCCTTGGAAGGCTTCCATTGCGAGGTAAAGGTGTAACACCACCTGCGCGCGCTCGCGTTCTGGGAACTTATTTTCGCGCAAAGCTGCTGGTCTTGCTTGGCCACCCCGACTTCCCGGTAACAGTTGTCGGCGTTGGAGAGCATCGAACACAACTCCGCGTCCTTGGATTTCTTGGCCAACAGGACCAGGCATCCCTCGTCCAGGCTGTCATCGGTTTTCCGGCAGTACTTGGGGTCCCGCAAGGCCAGTGCCCGGCAGGCCTTCTTGTTCATGCCCTCCAGCGAGTCGCAGGCCTCGTTGTCCGCGTGGTTGAAGGCAACGGTTTGCAGGCACCGCGCTTTATAGGCGGAATCAGAGATGAGGTCGCAGAGGGAGGGTCCGAAAGCGGTTGCCTTGTCGGGGAGCAGGCCCAGGCACCGGTCCTGGAGCGAGGCCTCTTCTCCCCCGTGCTTGACCGGGTCATAGTCCAGGCAGTGCTTGGTGAGGGTGATGGCGAAAATATGGCAAGTGGCCTGGTTCTCGGAGTTGACGGCATTGCACCGGTCCTGGTTCTTGGTCACGGCGGCCACGCACGTGAACTTGCCGTCAAAGCCCGTTATTTCATCGCAAATGTAGGGGTTGTTGCGGCTGGTGGCAAGAAAGCCATAACACATGTCTCTTTCCCCGCCCCATTGCTCGCAGCTCTCGATGGGCACGAATTTCGAGACCGCGTCAACGATGGATTTCACCTTGAAGGCGTCGGGCGCGAAGAGAAACTGGGACACGGCGGTCATGAACGGCGAGTCCGGGCGGAGGTCACTGGAGTACTCCACCACTTGCCTGGCCTTCAAGTCAACCACCAGCCACAGGTCTGCCTCGTTTTCCTTGCCGCCCACCGAGTCGTGGATGGTCACCTTGAACCGGTTCTCGCCCCAGGTGAGGACCTCGAACTTCAAGTCGTAGAGGACCTTGTCCTGCTCGGGTGACAGGACTTCGCGCAGGGTGGGGTCGTTGAAGGCCCCGGCAAACCGCGTGAGCTTGAAGACCAGGGGGTCTTCCTTGGCAAGGGCCAGGGCTTCCGCCTTGAGCGCTGCCGGGTCCTTGCCCGGGTCGTTGCCTGGAACCAGGCAACCGGCCAACAACAGCAAGGCCAATGCCGGGAAAACCAATGCCGGGAAAAAAACGGGTTTCACCGTCCTTCACCTACCCCTACCGCACATAGGATAAGCCACTGGGCGGGCTGTCCTCGGGCTCCTGGAATTGTTTTTCGAGTTCCTTGAAGGCCTTCTCGATTTCCTGGGCTTCCTTCTCGATTTTGCTCATGTCCAGCTTGAAGCCAAACCGCTTGATGAGCAACTCCAACAGCTTTTTGGCCGCGCCGTGGTCGCCGTAAATGAGGCGGGCATTGGTTTCCCCCATGAGGCAAACGCCTTCCAGGTCCTCCCCGGCGCCAAGCCCCAGAATCAAGCCGGCCGCCCCGGAAATCAGGCCCTCTGGCTTGTCGACGATGGCGCCCAACGCCTTCCACTCGTCCACGGCCTTCTTGGAGGTGCCGGCCACGACGACCTTGGGCTCTTCGAACATCCGCTTCTCGCCGACGTTGATGCCGGCCAGCGTGCACACCAGGGTCACGCCCCGGTCCTTGATGGCGCTGACAATGGCTTGCGCGAACTCATAGTGTTCGGCGGTGCCCCCCAGGCGGACGTCCAGCGAGGGCTGGACCGGCCCCGCCAGGAAGAAAAAGTCCTTCCCTTGCCCGGAAAAATAGTAGACTTCGTCTTTAATCAACTCGATGAGGCTGTTCCGCGTGTGAACGCTGGGCGGAAAGGAATCGGAGACTATTTCCGCGACCTTCTCGGCTTTCAACTGCTTGAGCAGGTAATCGACGACTATTTTCCCCACCAAGCCGATGCCCGGCAGGCCCGTGAAAAGAACCGCATCCCTGGCCTTGACTTCCCGCAAAAACCTTACCTTCGTCGCCATGCTATCCCCTTCCTCACTCCATCTTCTCGAACGCTGCTTCCCCCTTGGCCTTGGCCATCAGGGTTGAAACGTCTCCCGCGACTTCCCGCAACACGCGTTCCGCCTGCTTGTAATCGGTTGAACTCACTTTCACCATCCACTTGCCCGAGCCCAGGTACAACATGCCGACGCCGGCCTCGCGCTTGGCGTTCTTGGCCTGCACCAACGCGTTCTTTATCTCCAACGCGCCCTCGGGCCGCGGCGATGAAACCGTTAACACGCCTTTGACGGTGCGAATCGGCGTCTCGATGTTCTTTTCGACGACCTCCATGAGCGCTGGCAACCACTTCTTGTCCACGCCCGTGGCAGCGGCATCGCCTTCCACGAGCATGGCTTGGAAGGCCTCGTACAGGGAATCGTATTTTTCGAGCAACGGCTTCTCGATGGCGGCCAGGACTTCCTCCAAGGGAACCTTTTTCTCGCGGGCCACGAGCTCCAATAGCTTCTGGCTGCGCTTGGTCTGCTTGTATTCCTCTATCTTGAGGCGCTGCGTGGTGGGGTTGACCTTGTTGAACGACAAATCGATTTGCTCTTTCTTGTAATCGATGTTCACGACCTGGGCCACCCGCACCTGGTTTTCCTTCACGAAGTTGCGGATGTTCTTGATCCAGCTGCTGGCCACCTGCGAGATGTGCACGAAGCCCTGCACCCCCGGATACTCCAAGAGCTCGACGAACACCCCGTAGTCGAGGATTTTGACGACCTTGCAGACCACGATTTCAGTGGGTTCCGGAATCTGGATGTCAGGCATGCGCGCTCCCAAGAAGTTAGCCAGAAATAAGATTATAAAAGCAGCGTAAACGGGTTCATTCCTCGATTTCGGCCAGCTTCCGGCCGTCCAAGAGCTTGGCTATCTCGTAGGGCAGCTCGGCTTTCTGGCCCTTCGAGTAGGGTCCGTACTCCTTCATGTCGATGCCGACGAAGCTCGGGATGTCGGCCAAAATCTTGATGGAAACGCGTTCGAGTTTCCTCGCCCTCTTGTTGCCCGAGGCGTTGGCGGCGAAGAAGCCGTTGAGCAGCCCCTCATGAGCGTCCAGGAGCTTCATGATTTCGTTGAACAGCCGCCTTTCCGGCTGCGCCATGTGCTCTTCGGAGGCCTCCTTGGTACGCGAGGCGATGAGGGCCCGGGACAGGATTTTTTTCTCGCGCATGGCGAAGATTTCTTCCACCATCTTCTTGAGGTTCGTGAAGTCCCTGGACTTGGCGACGGAAAAATCGCGGAGGGACTCGAGGTAGGACTCCTTCTCGGCGTCAAGGAATTCCGCGAGCGCGTTATAGAAGTCGGGCTCCACTTCGACGAGCTTGGACGTGTTCTTTTCGAGGCGGTGGATGCGGCGGATTTCGTCGTAATTGAGTTCGGCCAAGGCAATCACTTCAGGGTCTGGGCAGGAGCTCGGCGGCCCCACGGGCAAGGAGGTAGATGGCGGCGAACTCCGGGAGCTCGACGACCTCCTGCGAGTAGGGGCCGAAACCTTCCCCGCCCAACGAAAACCTGGGGGCCTTTAAGGCTTTAACCTTAACGGTTTCGCCGCCCCCGCCGAAGACCACGGTTTCCTTCAAGGGGTCGAATGCCGGCAAGGCCTCCAAGGCAACGGTCTTGGCGAGCAAGCCCGTGCTCCCGTGAAGCGTGTCCGGAACCCGCACGATTTTGCTGATGTCCGCGGAAGTCTGCCGGTCCACGTCGAGGCGCAACCCCTCCACGGCGTAGGCCAAGAGGTTGCCCCAGAATTGCTCGGTCTGCTTGCCGGGGAACTGGTGCATCAAGCCCTTGTCCAGGTCGGCCAGGATTTTTTCCCGCTTTTCCAAGAGTTTCTTCGCGGTCGGGATGCCAATGCGGCCGTATACTGACAAGGCCGAGGCATCCGCCGTGGAAAGGAATTCCGCGAGCCGGTCGAGGAGCCTCCGCGCCCAACCCAGGGCTTCGCCCCGGCTCCGCGGGGGGCAGACGAAGCGGTGGTCCTCCGTCAGGTAAAACCCCAGCGCCTTGAAGTCCAGGTTGGCGGCCGTCAAGTAGTCCAGCAACTCGATGCGCGCGGGATTGGAGAGGTGCTGGACGGCCTCGCTGCGGACGTGGAGGTGGTAGCCCTTGCCGCCCGAGGAATTGATGGCCATGCCATCGGCTGCGGACAAACCGAAATCGTTTTCCAGGAAGTCCAGCAAGCGGAACACCTGCTTCTTGACCGCGCCCAGGCATTCCCCGCACACCCATTCCTCGCGTTCCACGCGCTGGCCGCAGGACGTGCAGTTCTCCAGGAGACCGGGGCCGTTGGCCCCGCACTTGCCGCACTTCCAGGCATCGTGTTGTTTCTTGCAGTCCGTCTTCAAGTCATCGGCGTCGAATTCATAGACCAGGTCCGCTTTGATGAACTTCTTGGCCTCCATGGGCCTCCGGTCCGGGTAATTGTAGTAGGCATTCGAGTAAGAAATGTAGAAGGGGGCCTGCTCGCGCAGGAACCGGTTGAGTTCCTCGCGGGAGCGGAAGGCCAGGTGGCGCTGGTTGATTTTAATGCCATAGTCCCCGGTGCCGAACTCGCGTTGCGCGAGGTCAGGCGGACCCGCCACCGGGGTTTTTGCATAGTAAGCGCGGAAGCGCTCGCGCAGGAAACCCACGACCTCCATGCAAGGAAATCCCCCAAAAAAGCTTAATAAGCGGAACGGCTGACAAGTCATACGACGGGGTTAAGACAATGGAGTCACGTAATCGGGGGCTGGTGCCCGTGCTTTTGCTGGCGGCCGTTCTTTTGCTGGCGGCCCCGGTGCAAGCCGAGGCAGTCTCCAAGCCACTCTATGACACCAGCCTCGACTATTCCGTGCTGGGCTTGAAAGAGGTTTCCCCGGACGGCTTCCTCTCGGTGAAGACCCCGGAGGCCTCGTTCGAGTACAAGGCCTATGCCTTGCTCCCGGAAGAGGCTGGCCTCGTGGGAGTGGGAAGGTTCCAGCCCACCCTGCAAATTTTCTTGGAGGTGCGGAACGCGGAGGGCGTGCTCCGGTTGACGCGGCTCGCGGACTCCAAGTTCAAACGGCTTGGCTCCACCGCTTCCACGCCCTACTTCGAGCCGGTGCTCCGGGAGGGCTTCTACGAGGTCAGCGGCGAAAAAGAGTTTTCAGTCGAGTACGCGTGGCCCGTGTACGCGTTGTTCGGGGAAGCGTTCGGCAGCGTGAACGCAAGGGGCCCCTTCGTGGTCAACGGCCAACGGCTCTCGTCCTTCACCGTGCACGCGCCCAAGAACGCGAAACCCCTGTTCTTCCGGGACGCGGGAAACCCGGGGGGAGTCTTTTTCCTCGGCCTGCACTCGGCGTTCTACTTCAACCACGTGCAGGCCGCGTTCGCCTATGAATTGGAGGGACAAGGGCGGTTGGCCCGGTTCGGGTTCCTGGCCCTCGCCATTGCCTTGGCCGTGCTTGCAACAGCAGCCAACGCGCGCGCGCCCAGGCCGCGACTGGCCTTTCAGCCGCAGTCCAAAGGCTTCGCGGTTTGCCTGGTGCTGGCCTCCCTGCTGGCCCTGCAGTTGGCCTTCGCGGCCGCACCCGGAAAAGCGGCAAACCTCACCGTGGTATTGGATGACACGGGTTTTCCCCTGGAAGCCGAGCCACTGGTTTGGTCGTTCAAGGCGCCCTTCCACTTGCTCTTGGCCTTGGCGAGAACCCAGGCCGTGGAAAGCGTGGTGCTCGGCCAAACCATTCGATGCGGCAAAGACTACGCGTTCCTGCAGCCCGTGTACCGGGAGCTGGCGCGCTCCGCAGGGCAAGCGCAAGTGCAGGCCACGGCTTTGGCTGCCGACACCGCGTGTGGACAGGAGTTAGGGGAATTGTTCGCCAAAAAAGGGACGGCGGAACCGGCAACGACTCAGTCAGCAGCACCCTTGCCTGCAACGCCCCTGCAAGCGGCGGCTCGGGCCCTGCAGCGCCTCATTTTTTTGCTGGTGAACGCGGCCGTGTTCTTCGCGGCGGCCGCGGTCTCGTTGGCGGCGCTGGAGTTGAAGCAGTGGAATGGGTTGATGCCAGGGCAAGGAAAGTGGAAGGTGGTAGGCGAGGCAAGGAAGTACGGGTGGTTAGGGGCCCTGGCCTTGGCTGCCTCGGCGGGCTTGGCCATGCTCGTGTTGCTGGTGGGCTTCCAGGCCGGCGTGCCCGTGACCTATCACGGGGGAAGCGGGCAGGGCCTGACCATGGCCTCGAATTTTTGGCCCCAAGTGTTCGGAGAAGGGCATAGCCTGGCCTTGGCGGCTGCCTTGGCCGGAACGTTGGCGGCCTTCCTGGGAGGCAGGCACCGGTTCAGTTTCAAGGCATTGGCTGGCGTGGCGGTCGTGGGCTTGTTCTTGTTGGCGTTGCCGCAAACCTCGTACGCCGTGAAGCGGAACGCCTTGTCCCTGGCTTGCGCGGACTGCGTGATGGATGAAACCGGGGAAAGCCTGTCGGTTGCGCTGGCCAAAATCGTTGCGCCCATGAGCCAGGGAAAGGCCTGGCAGTTGCTGGCCGCTTCAACCGAGCCACAGGCCAAAAAGTTCTTCGAAGAAATCGACCGGCTGCGCTACCAGGGGAGGAGGGAAGAGGCCCTGGCCTTGCTTCGGGAGTTCGCGTTGCGCAACCAGGGCCGGGACTCGGAGGCCGAAGCCCTCTACCGCATTGGCGCGATTTCGCAGTCCATGGGTCGAAGCCGGGAAGCCGTGAACGGTTTTGCGTTGGCGGCGCGGCGGTTCCCCGCCCACGCGAATGCCGCGGCCGCGCTCTACAACGCGGGAACCATTGCCTTTTCGTTGAAGGAATATGGGGAAGCCGTGGAAGCCTTGGAGCGGTTGACGAAAGACTATGCGGGCAGCCCGTTCAGGCCGGCCGGCCTCTACTATCTCGCCCTCGCCTATAGCGCGTCGGGCCAACGCGACCGGGCCGGCCAGGCGCTCGGCGAACTCATCGAAAAGTATCCCGACCACTCGATGGCAGAGGCAGCGAAGAGCCAGCAGGGGTTGATTGGATGAGGGGCGGGAAGGTGTTGGGGGCCGGGCTGGTGCTGGTGGCGTTGCTGGGACTGGCTGGAACGGTGGGCGCTGAAACGTTGGCGGGTGCGATGCCGAGCCCCAGCCGGGGCACGGCCCTTTATTGGGCGGGCATCGTGGTGTTGGCGGCGCTGCCCTTGATGGGGCGTTGGCTGGGTTCCCTGGCCTTCTTTGGCGCGGCCGTGCTGGTGGCGAGGGGCCTCATGCGGATTGTCAGCGAATTCGATGGCGGGCGCGTGCTGGAGAGCCTGGTACCGGGACTCGTGATCGGCGTGCAGTTGGCGTTGGCGTTGGTTGCGACACGCATGGCGGCCAAGGCCGTGAAGGAAGTTGCCAAGCGGATTTTATAAAGACATAGAGCGTACAAGCATTGGATGCCCGCGAACTGGTATTCATTGGATGCCGCACAGGCCTTGCGGGAACTGGGTTCCCAGGAGAAGGGGTTGAGCGAGGCCGAGGCCGTGGAGCGCCTCCAGAAGTTTGGCTATAACCGGCTGGCGGCTGGCAAGCGCACCACGGCCCTGGAAATGTTCGTGGCCCAGTTCAATAACTTCCTGGTCTTAATCCTGATTGCGGCCGGCGGGGTGTCCTTTTTCTTGGGCGATGAAGTGGACGCCATCGCCATTTTCGCCATCGTGGTGTTGAACGCGGTGTTCGGGTTCGTGCAGGAGTTCAAGGCCGAGAAGGCCATGGAGGCCTTGAAGAAGATGACGGCCTTGCACGCCAAGGTCGTGCGGGACGGGATTCCCCGGGAAATCGATGCCGCCGAGCTGGTGCCGGGAGACCTGGTGTTGTTGGATGAGGGTTCCAAGTTTCCGGCTGATTTGCGCTTGATTGAATCGGTTAACCTCAAAGTGGATGAAGCGCTGTTGACCGGGGAAAGCAACCCCGTGACCAAGACCGCGGAGTCCCTGGACGGAAAGAGAGTGCTGGCCGACCAGAAGAACATGGGGTTCATGAACACGATTGTTACGTATGGCCGCGGGAAGGGGCTGGTCATTGGCACGGGCATGCAGACCGAGTTCGGGAAAATCGCGGGCATCATCAAGGAAATAGAGGAAGAGGACACGCCCCTGAAGAAGAAGCTGAATGGGCTCGCCAAGCAACTGGGCTGGGGAACCATGGCCATCATCGCGGTGTTGTTCGCCATCGGCTTGTTCGAGGGCCGGCCGTGGCTGGAGATGTTCATCACCTCGGTTTCGCTGGGGGTTGCCGCCATCCCGGAAGGCCTGCCGGCCGTGATAACGATTACGCTGGCCTTGGGCGTGCAGCAGATGGCGAAAGCCAATGCCCTCGTGCGGAGGATGCCGGCCGTGGAGGCGCTGGGCTCTGCGACCGTGATTTGCTCGGACAAGACGGGGACGCTGACGCGGAACGAGATGGTCGCGGAAAGGGTGTACGTCAACGGCCGGATGCTGGAAGTCAGCGGCACGGGCTATGAGCCGGAGGGAAAACTGTTGTTTGAAGGCAGGGAAGTCAGGCTGGGAGAGGACCGCGAGCTCACCGGCTTGCTGGAGGCCGCCAACAACTGCAATGACGCCTCGATTGCGGGCACGAATGGAACCATCAGCGCGGTGGGCGACCCCACGGAACTCGCCTTGATTGCGTTGGCGCGCAAGGGCGGCGCGAAGGAAAAGATGTCCCGCTTGGACGAGGTTCCCTTTTCCTCGGAACGAAAAATGATGACCACCGTGCACGCCGTGAACGGGAAGACCCTGGCCTACAGCAAGGGCGCCTTGGAGCGGATGCTGGAGGCCTGTGACCGCGTCAGCGAGCGGGGAAGCGTGAAGCCATTGACCGCGGAGAAGAGGCAGGCCCTCACCCTGGTCGGCAACCAACTGGCGGAACAGGCCTACCGCGTGCTGGGCCTGGCGTTCAAGGAATTGGACCAGGGCACGGGCAGCGAAGCCTATGAAAGGGGCCTGGTCTTCCTAGGCTTGGTGGGGTTGCGGGATCCGCCCCGCGAGGAAGTCGTGGAAGCCATTGCCTTGTGCCATAGTGCGGGCATCAAGGTGAAAATCATCACGGGCGACAACGCGTTGACCGCGAAAGCCATCGGGGAAAAGATTGGCTTGCCCTCACCCCAGGTGTTCACGGGCAACGACCTGGATGCCTTGGACGAGCAGGGCTTCCGGGAAGCCGTGAAAGCGGCCAGCATCTTTGCACGCGTGAACCCCGAGCACAAGTTCAGGATCGTGAAGGCCTTGAAGGAAATGGGGGAAATCGTGGCGGTCACGGGAGATGGGGTCAACGATGCCCCGGCCTTGAAGCAGTCGGACATCGGCATTGCCATGGGCATCAAGGGAACCGACGTGACGAAAGAGGCATCCGATATCGTGTTGCGCGACGACAACTTTGCCACCATCGTGAAGGCCGTGAAAGAGGGGCGAAGGATTTACGCCAACATCCGTTCGTTCATCCGCTACCTTTTGGCGGCCAACATCACCGAGGTCTTGATTGTCGCGATTGCCACGACGGCCGCGCTGCCGCTGCCATTGAGCGCCATCCAGCTGCTGTGGATCAACCTGGTCACGGATGGCTTGCCGGCGCTGGCCCTGGGCGTGGAACCCGCCGAGCAGGACCTCATGCGGAGGAAGCCAGCCAACCCCAGGGCCAAGGTACTGCATGGCATGCTGCCCTTCATCGCCATCAGCGGCTTGCTGGGCACCGTGGCCGCCCTCGTGGGGTACGGGGAAGGCCTGGGGTTGCTGGGCCTGGGTTCGGGCCACGAGGGAGTCGAAAAAGCGCGGACCGTGGTGTTCACCATCGTGGTAATCTACGAGATGTTCCTGGTGTTCAACGCCCGCGGCGACGTGAAATCCATTTTCGAACTGCACCCCTTCTCCAACAAGTGGCTGATGGCAGGGGTCGCGAGCGCGATTGGCTTGCAGTTCCTGGTCATCTACCATCCCCTGCTGCAGCCGTTCTTCAAGTCGGTGCCGCTTGACTTGGAGGACTGGGGGGTCATCCTGGCCTGCTCGGCGCTGGCGTTCACCGTGCCGTACTTGAACCGGGGCTGGCGAAAGCTGCGGCATGGAAAGAAATAAGGGCAAAAAAAGAGGAATTACTGGCCACTGCTTTGGCGGCCTTTCCGCCTTCTGCGCAAAGCAGCGGCACCTGCGGCAGCCAAGCCAAGCCCAACGAGATTCCCGGCAGCGGCTCCGGCAGCGCCTCCCACGTTACGAAAGCCGCGGGCCTGATCGGTTTCGGCCCTGCGATGCCAGTCCCTCGACAGCTGTGCGGTCTCATCGGCCCATCGAATTGCCGGGTCGGCTTGCTCTACCCGCCTTATTTCCGCGTCCAGCCACAACCGCAAAGCATCCACGGGCCGCATCGTTCTATGGAAGGATTCAAGGTATTTCCCTGGATCGATTCCACGCGCACGCATGGCCTCATTTATTTTACGCTCAGTCCAGTCCTTGATTTCTCTATCCTGCCACTCCATCCGGATTCGATTCAACTTGGCCCATTCCGGGTTAGCGTTTCTGGCCCTCCCGGCCTCCTCACTTGTAACCCCCGCGGATCTGAATGCATGAAGTACGGGTTCCGTGGCAAGACGCTGGGAAGCATGTTTTCCTGCCTCCATTCCCCCACAGCACCCAAGAGACTCCCCATGGCGGCAGCCCCAACCAATGCCGCTGCCGCGCGTCCGCTGGCCGCGCGACGGGAACTGCGGGCCCGGCCGCTGAGCGACCTTGTCGCCGTCCTCACTCCTCTTCCAACGGCACTCACGGCTCTGCGCATGGAACCGGGTCTCTTAGATGATGCACGCATGATAAAGAATTAGCCTTTCCCCTATATATAGCTTTTGCCCTGCAAGGAGCGGGATTCAGGTCACGAAAGCCGGGCACCGCAAGCACATCTACGAGCGGTAACCCTGCAAGGCGAGTTGGTTGCTTTAAAGGACGGCCAGCTTGCCTCTTTTGCCGGCGCTGACCTGGATTTTTCCCTTGTAAGCCGTGCACCAGCCCTCGGTTATCCGGATTTTGTTGCCTTCCTTGACCAGCCCGGTATCGTCGCCCCAGAGGCTCACGCTTACTTCCTGGCCTTCCGAGTCCTTGCCGGCCGCGTTGGCCACGGTGCCTTCGCCTCGCTCGGTGGCGAACCGCCTTGGTTCCCCAACCGTGGTAATCTCGAGTTCCATTTCCGGGATCGGCGTATTGGGCTTCAATTCCTTTACCAGCATTCACATCACTCCAAAACAGCGTTGAAAAAACAATTTACTGATTCTGGGTGGGAAAAATATAAAAACAAGGGGGTCAACGGCTTTCACTTGCGTTCCAAGGTGAACTCCAGCTGCAACGGCCCCGGGGGGGTCTTGGACTCCAAGGCAAACAGTTCCTCGGGCATGAAGCTGTTGGGTCTGAGCGTGGACGAGAGGTCTATGACGAGGGGCGAGCGTTCTTCCTGCAGGATGCCGCTTAACTCGGTTTCGCCAGCCCAACCAAAGCCAAAGCGCAAGTCGTTTCCCTCCAGGGGAAGAAAGCCCCGCCAACGCGCGTTCCGGCCAAAGACGTCCAGCAAGGGCTTGAACTCGGTTTTGCCGTCCGCGGACTTGACGAGCAGCCGCGCTTCCCTGACTCCCTTGAAGACGGAAAGGTCAGGCAGGGACTGGCCCAGGTTCTGCAGGGGAATGGTGGACTCGCCGTTGTAGAGGAACAACCGGTGGTCCAAGGCAACGAAGTCCATGGAGACATCGGCCGGACAGGCCCTGGAAAGCGGCAACACCACCGGTTTTTCCTCGATGGGTTGGCCGTTGGCCCAGGTATTTTTGGCTGGCGGTTGGCCTGGTTTTTGGGACCTGAAGAACACGAAAAAGTTCTTGTGCACCTCGTCGGCCAGGGTCTGCGCAGAGCGAACGAGGGCCGGCTGGCTGGCCGGGGCCTTGCTTAAGAGTTCGGTCACGCGGCTGGGCGAGGTTTTCACGTACAGGCTGGAGAAGTCCAGCCGCGGGTAAACACATAGTTCGTCCAGGGTGGGCGGTTCCTTGGAGGAAAGAGTCATGGGCAAGAAGAACTGCTTGTAAACCGAGCGAGCCATTGCGCCGACCGCGTAATAGCCTGCGCGGAGGTTGGCGGCCTCTTCCCGGGTGAGCTTGAAGCTCTTTCTGGCGAACGCGTTTTCAAGGCTGGGCCGCGGCAGCCAAACCGTCAACCGGTCGCCTTGCAGCGAGTACCGGGGTTGCTCGGCAGGGGTTACCGGCGGGGAAGGCATGCCGGTGCGGGGGTTGCCATACAAAATCCACTGCGATTCAATCCATTGCTTGCGGTAGCGCTCGGCGTCGTCGGCTGAAAACCGGTGGGAGTCAAAGGGCTCGTTGGGCAAGGGCGGCCTCGCGTATTGCCCCACGGCGTTGAAGACCGTGAACTCCTGGGCGCCCAGGTAGTCGCTGGCAAAGCGGCCGAAAGGATAACCTGCCCCTGCATTGAAGAGGGCTGGCACCACTGGAACGCAGGACTCATAGCAGCCGAAGAAGTTGGCCAAGCCCTTTTGAAGGGCAACCTTGCCGAAGTCGTGGGCGGTCAGGCAGGCCTCGCAAAAGAACTGGCTATTGGAGGGGAACTCTGACAACTCGTCTTGGAGGAACGTCTTGCACGCCTTTTCGTCCATCTTTTGGCCGGGCACCGGCGTCGCGAACCCGCAGGTGTTGCCGTGGCTGTTCAGCAACGCGAACTGCGTGTTTTCCAGCAAGGGCCTCACCCATGCAGGGTCATAGTAGACGTTGACGGGCGCGGTTTGATTGGTTCGACGGGCCTGGCCTGCGAACTGCTGGTTTTCCAAGAGCATGGGTTCGAGGCCCGAGAACTGGAAGGCGGCTTCGATTTGCCCGCGGGTGATGGCTTGCAGGTCGGTTGAGCGATAGGTTTCGTCGGGCCACACCACGAAGGCATAGGAGAGATAGTTTTCGCTGCCGGGTTTCCGGTAGTCCGGGTCCCAGGGCAGGGCATAGTAGTAGGCCATGTAGTTCCGGATTTTTTCGGCGTCGTCGAAGGGAAGCCTTCCCACCGCGAGTTCCTCGTCCGCCGAGTCATCGAGGTTCGCGAAGAAGTGGTCCAACACGAGTTTGCCGGGTGCAAAGAGTGGCTTGCCGCCATCCCTGGATTTTGCCTGCGCTTTCAAGGGGTCCAAGGGGATGACTCCCGTGGAGTCCAGGATGGGAATCGAGGACTCGTCTCCAACGATGAAGAGGTAACGGAGGGGCTGCTCACTTGGGTTGCCGTCGTTCAAGCCCATCAAGGTCCGGCGGACGATCTGCAATCCATAGGCGGTGGAAAAGTTTTGGGCCACGGCTTCCGAGGAGTACCAGCCCTCTCGGCGCGCGATTTCCTGCGCGGCCGCTTTGGCCTCCCAGGACAGGGCGGAGGAGAACAGGACCACGCCGGGCTGGTTGCGGATGACGCGCACGTCAAAGGTTTTGTTGCTGGCCCCGGAAGTCCAGTGGAAGGGCAGGGTCACGCGGAAAACATCTTCGGGCAGGGCCTTGAAAGAAGAAAACGAGTCCAAGAACTTCGAGTAATCGGTTGTTACCTTGAGCCGGACCTTTCCCGCGTCGGGGTCTTCAATGGTCGCCTGCATGGAGAGGACTTCGCCGCGGCGGTTGCCCGGAGACCTTGCATCCAGGCCCCTGAATTGGACCAGTAAAGGGTCCGCCGAAGTCAGGGTGAGTTCGTTGGCTTTCTGGTTGCGCACTCCAAAAGCGAGTTTCTTGTCCTTGCCCGGGGGGATGATGTACGTGCGTTCGAACACGGCCACGGGCTTGCGGGGCGTGACCCCGACGAGAATTTCCCGTAACCCGGTTTCGGCTTCCTTCAAGGCAGGAGGAACGCTTTTCGTGAAAACGAGCAGCAAGGGCTCGCCAATCCTTGAACCGTCCACGCGTTCAATGAAGACCTGGACTTTTCGTTCGCCCTGGAAGTAGAGGGCTTCCAGGTTGGCTTTGGTGAACGGAAGGGTAACCGGGCCTGGGTTCCAAGCGCTTAACGGGCTCTCCGACCACGGCTTTTCCTCTCCCATGCGGCGGATGACCATCTTTCCCTGGAATGGCTTGACGTTCGCTGAAACGATCCAACGGAGGAACAAGTCTGCTTCTCCTGCCTCGGACAAGTCAATGGTTGCCTTGGGTTCTCCGAGGAACACGTCCTCGGGAAGCTCGGCCGGGATTTTCTCGGTGGGGCTGGGCTTTAGCCAGTAGAGATCCTGGACGCCCTGCACGGAAAAGACGGGGCCATTGTCATAGGTTTTCTGGGTGCGCTTGTTTTTGACGACAAGCTGGAATTCGCCGTTCCCGAAAAGGCTCAAGAGCACCGCCTTGTTGAGGACGAACGTCGCTTCCGCGCCGGGTTGCACCTGGCCACGCAATGAAAGGGGTTGAATGAGTTCCCCCGGCTGGCCGCGCTCACGCCGGTAGAAACCCAGTTCAAAGTCTGCAGGCGAGACATTAAAGCGAACCGTGAAGGGCTGGGCAACGCTCTCCGGTTTTGCCGCGTCAACCCATGTTGGGGCAGCGCGCCATTCCACGTCATCCGGCTTTTTCTTGGGACTGTTCCTCACCTCGAAGGAAGCGCGCCCGGAAAGGTATCTCTGCGTGGTGGCGTTGAAAATCGCGAGTTCATGGGCGCCGTCGAACAACCCCTGCACCGCTTCCCTGGGGAGGCGGAGTTCACCCGCCCGCATGCCTTGCAGGTCCTGGTCAAGCAACACCTCTCCCTGGGCGTCAAGGATGCGGACATGGACCAGGTCGCCGGCCGCAGCACCGGCTTTCACTTCAAAGGCAAAGGCCCCGCTTTCCTTGCCCATGGTTTTAAAGTCGATGACGGAAGTCTTTGGCGTCCACTGGACGTCCAACGCGCTGGGCTCTTCTCCGGGGCCCGGCTTGGGGGGCTGAACCGGCTCCTGGGGGGGCGCGGCCTTGGGGCCTTCCTGGGCGCCGGGTGGAGCAGGCCCCGGTTCTTGTCCGGCATTGGTTGGGTCGTCGTCGAAGAACAAGAGCGTGAACGGGGAGTCCAGCACTTTGCCTCCTTCCCGGCCCCACACCAGGTAAAAGCGGTAGGGCTTGTTGACTTCCAAGCGCAGGGTCGGCGTGGCAACGGGTTCCTTTCCATTTCCCCAGAGCACCAGCATGGCTTCGACGAAGGAACCCTTCCGCTCAAACTGCTTGACGGTTACGGAGAAGTTGTAGGCTTTGCCTTCCCCTCGCTTGGCGTCCATGAAGGGGGAAGCCCATTGAAAGGCAGCGCGTTGCGTGCCTGGTTGCTGGTCGGCCGGGAGCAAGCCCAAGAACATGGCTTCAGCAGGCGGTGAAGGGGGGCGAGGCATTTGAATGTGGTAGACCATGTTGGTGTAATATAATGGGTCCCCGAACCTTGGAACCGGTAGCCCTTCGTCGACGTCAATGGCCATCTTCATGGGTTCGACCACTGCAGGCGCCTTCTCTATCGGCCACTTGTCAATTTTCCCCACCGGGATTTCGCTTCCATAAAAGGAGTAGTCCTTGAATTGCATCACGCCATGCGGCGGAGTGAACCGCACCCTGCCCTCGAGGGTGTTCGAGGAATCCAATGCAAAGGGCCCCAGCATGTCCGGCTCCAGCAACGCCTTCAATTCGGCACCCGAAAGAGTCACGCGACCCGAGCGCGCGCCGCCAAAATGGTAACTCGCCAAAACACGCTCGCCAAATCCCAGGCGCTTGTGCGCATACTCCAGGTTGAACACCAGGTCATCCGCTGCCGCATTCTTGAGCCTGAACTCGAAGTCGTACTTCGCCTGCCCGCTGAAGTCATCGATGCGTTTCGGGTACTTCACCCATTCCACGACTGGCTCGGGGGGAACGGGAACCGGGGGCGGCGCCTGCTGGGGGAAGAAGCCGGCCAACACGTTTTGGATGGCAAACAACACCCCGGAAAACGGGCTCAACGGTTGAACCGTGATGCCAGGCGAGGGTGCGCCGGCGGCCAAGGGCACGACCAGGAGCAAAACCAACCAGGAGGCCCATAGCTTGGCCCTACCGCCCTGCAAAGCCATAATAGAATTGTTGGGTGGGACTATAAATAGTTATGGTTTGGGGGGTTTTGCCTTGGCTTCCCTGGCTGCCTGGAGCATCTCCCGCTTGTAGTAGGTCAGCGGGTGCTTGACGCCACAGGAGGGCAGCGGGCAGAAGCCGTGGGCCTTGACCTTCTCGCAGTTGGGCGGCGAGTACTTGGTGCCGCCCTTTTGGCCGGCCAGGCGCTCGACCTGGTAACGGGTCACGCGCTCGTCGTAGTCGGGGGCGTGCTTGAACAAGTCCATGACGGCTTGCGCGGGCAAGCCAATCGCGAGGAGGAAGGTCGCGATGTCGAAGCGGCCGAAGTGCGGGACATCGACCCCGGAGAGGAGCTGGGAGTAGAGGTTGGCCATGCAGGGCGGGAATAAGCTTGGGTTGATTGTTCCCAGGGAACCTGCGCCGAATTCCGGGCCCGCGAACTTGAAGCGCGCGGTATCGAGTTGCGCGAGCAAGGCCTTGGCTTCTGCTTTGAGCTTGGCCGGAACGCCGTCAACGGAGACGGGGAGCGAGGCCAGGAGCTGCGTGAACGCGAGCCGGGACAGCAGGCGCGCGAAGTCGTTGCGCGTCAGGTAAATGACGCCCTTGGCGATGCGTTGGTTGGAGAGCTTCATGAAGTCCTCGGAGAAAGTCGTCTTCAGGTAATCGAACAAGGCGAGGCAGGCAAAGAAGGCCTTGCTCTCCGGGAGGCTGTACTTGACGTTGAACTCGGAGGCCAGGTCGAGCAGGGCCTCGTCGCGTTCGGCTTTGAGGGCCGAAAAATAGGTGTCGGAAAACGTTTTCGCGAACCGCTGATAGAACTCCTGGCGGTTCATCAACGAGACCAGGATTTTGGCGACGGGAAAGGCGAGGACTTCGGTGCGGAGAATGCTCTGCGAGTCCCGGATGCTGGGGGCGTACTTTCCCTTGATGCAGCCGGCCACCATTTCCCTGGCCCGGACCATCACTTCTTCGGGCAGGTCTTCTAGGCCGAGGTTGGCTTCCTTGACCACGCGCCGGGCCAGCGAAGTGAACGGATAGCGTTGCGCGAACTGGAGTTCCTGCAGGGAGAGCATAGGAATGGCTTGATGCGACGCCTATAAAATCATATGAGCCAGGTGGAACTGGATGGGGCACTCGCCTATCTTGTAGGAAACGCGGATCATGGAATCGGTTTTGAGTTCCAGGAGGACCTTTTTCTCGGAGTCGGCTTCCTTGACGATGTTCTGCAAGAAGTTAAGCGAGTACTTGGCCGTGACCTCGCTGGTGCAGGACACGGAGACCTTCTTCGAACCCCTCGAAACCGCTTTGAGTTGCCCCTGCGAGCCCCGGGCCTCGATGAAGAACTGGCCGGGCTTGACCTTCAACACCACGGAGGAGCCGAAGAGGCCCGCGTCCTTCAAGGCCTCCTTGAGCATGCGCGCGTTGATTTCCACGCTGGCCTCGAACTTGGGTTCCGGGAGGTTTATCTCCTCGTCCGAAACATCAATGATGGGCAGGCTGAAGGAACGCGAGAGCTCGTTCTCGAACTTGAGCGTCAACTCGGAGTCCGTCAACTCCATGAGCAGGCGGTCGTTGGGTTGCGTCCGCGCCATGATTTTCGATAACTCCACCAGGTCCAGGCCGACGAAGCTGGGTTCAACGTCATACTTGTCAAAGAACTTCTTGTCCATCTCGAAGTTGACCAGGACGACTTGGCTGGGGTCGAGGGCCCTGAACTTGACGCCGGAATCGGTGAACCGAAAATTGCCTTCCGCGATGAAAGAGGAAATGGCGTCCACCGAGCTCTTCCAGGAAGCCGAGTTCTTGAGTTCAATCACTTGCAGCCCTTCCTAGGAGAATATCTATCGACAACCCCTTTAAATGGTTTTCCCCGCACCACCTATTTTTATGCCGGCGGACAAAGTCAACGTCAGGGTCTTCCTGGGAGCCGACCACGCAGGCTTCAAGCTCAAGGAAAACATCCGCCAGTGGCTCAAAGAAAGAGGCGTTGAATTCGTGGACTTAGGGGTTTACAGCGCCGAGCCCGTGGACTACCCGGCCTACGCGGAACGCGTGGCCAGGGAAGTCGGCAATGCCGGTGAGGGAAAGGCCCTTGGCGTGCTTGCCTGCGGCACCGGCATCGGCATGGGCATGGCCGCCAACAAGGTGAGGGGAGTCCGGGCCGCTGTCTGCCACGACGAGTTCACGGCGGAAATGGCGCGCGCCCACAACAACGCCAACCTCTTGTGCCTGGGGGCCAGGGTCCTGCAAACCGGCGGCGAGGCCCTCAAAATCGTGGAACGCTTCCTAGAAACCGGTTTCAGCGCCGAGGAACGGCATGGACGCCGCGTGAAAATGATTTACGGCCTGGAAACACGGAAACCAAAGCAAGCCGCCAAAAAAAGGGCGAAGAAATAGGACCCCGGCTAATTGTAGGTCTTGGTTCCCAGCACCGTTGCTTCCGTGCCCCGCCGGCACATGCTGAAGTTGGGGTAGGCCTGGCAGTACTTGACGAGCGCGCCGCCGGCCTGGGAAACGGGTTGCGCGAGCTTCACCGCGAACTTCTGGTCGATGATGGCTTTCAGGGTCTGGTAGCTGGGCATGCCCTCCACCTTGGTGCCGTTGATGAACAGGGTTGGAATGGTTTTCACGCCCAGGGACTTCGCCAAGGCCAGGTCCTTGTCGATGTCCGGCTTGTACCGGTCCTGGGAAACGCAGCGCATCAAGTCATTGGAGTAGGTAGTGGAAAAGTCCTGGCCCTCCAGCTTGCTCAGGAGTTTCGAGAACGCGTCCGGGTAGAAGTTGGGCTGGATCTGGTACAATTCGTCGTGGAACTTCCAGTAATCCGTCACCTGGCTCGCGCACCGCGAGGCTTCCGCGGCCAGCATGGACCGCAAGTGGATGTCCAAGGGGTAGTCTTTGTGGAGGCGCCGCATGAATTTCGTGCACCGGTAACCGTACTGGCCGAGGTTCTTGATCTCGGTTCCCAGGCAGTCCTTCTGGTACTCGTCCATGATCTGGTTGAGCATGAGGTTCAGGGTCTTGCATTCCTTGCTCTCGAAGTCGCAGAATTCCACGATGGTGACAACCGGTTGCGGCTTCAACGGGTAGTCGGGGTGCGATTCCCTTTCATGGGGGTCCGAGAAGAACGGCGCGCCCTTCAAGGGGCTTCCGGCATACACCGAATCCAGGAGCAGCCCCTCGATGAACACCTTGTAGACGTAGAAGTAATTGAGGCCGCCGAACTTGGTCCCGTTTATCCTGAGCGTGGGAACGGCGTCGATGTCGGTTTCAACCGCGTACGTCAGGCCCTTGAAGGCCTCCTTGAGGTCGGCCAGCACCACGCCCTTGTACCGCTCCGAACTCAGGCACGCCCGGAACTGCGTGGAATCCAGGCCCAACTCGGAGGCATAGGAAACCAGGTCCTCGGCGTCATCGTACACGTTCTGTTCCTCGGTGAGACCCGTGGAAGCCCCGCTCTCCGGGTTGAATTCCACGAACTTGGTGTAGGGAACGGTTATGCGTTGCTTGCGGTAGAGCAACCGGTGGTAGGCCCAGAACTTGCCCTGCTCGTTCGCGCAGCGCGCGGCGAATGCCGCCCTCACCGCGAGCGGATTGTAGTAATCGATGTTGAGGTTCCGGTTCGTGATGTCCTTCTTGTCCGATGGGAAGTCCTTGTGCACGATTTTCACGAACTCCCCGAAATAGGCCTCGATTTCGTCAATAACCCCTTGGATGAGGCGGCTGTCCTGGTCCACGTAGTTCTCAAAGACCTCAATGGTGACCAAGGCATTGGGGTTGCCCCGGTAGGGTGCCCCGGCAAAGACCTTGCCGGCCTCCTCCGCTTCCAGGACCACGTTCGCGTACTCCGTGGAATCCAGTTGGGCCACGAAATTCGGGGAAGCGAATTGCTTGAAGCCCTTCTTGTTCACCGTGAACGTAACCTCTTTGCCGTCCTTGAACAGGGCCTCGACGCGGCCATAGGCATTCGTGAAGCGAATCACGGTCTCCATCGCGCCCTTGTCGATGAACGTGCCCCGCACGCCCTCCGGCTGGTCCACGGCCGAGGAAAAGGCTACCTTGGCGTCCGCCGCTGGGTTTCCCTCCTTGTCGGAAACCGTTACCACTATCTTGCCCTTCAGTTTCTCGGCCTGGCCGATGAGGTCACACGCCGCACCCGCCTGGAACAGGATGCCCTGGCCGACCGGTACGGAAAGCGGTTCGTTCACGCCGAGCACGGCCCACGCCTGCTTCCGCGCGTCAAACAAGTACGCCGAGGACAGGCTGCACGTTCCCCGGATGTCCTGCAGGGAACCATTGACGAGGTCAGGGGAAACGGCCACGAAATTCCAACCGGACTGCACGGGCGCGAGCCCCTCCGACTTGAATGAATCCGAAACCGAAATCGTGCAATCCCGCTTGACTTCAAGCCAGACCGCGGTATGCGCGAGGTAATCCGCGTTGGATTGGAGGAACTGCGCGAACCGCTGGCTTCCCACCTCGATGTAGGACCGCGTGTTCACGTCGTACACGAAACTCGCGGCAAGGTCGGACTGCAGGCAAGTCGAGGCATCGGCTTGCCCGACCATGTTCGAGGGGAACTTGACGAGGTTCCAGCCCTTGAACAACTGCACCTTCAAGCCAACGGGGGTGGAGGCGACGCCGCCCGGCAGGGCCGGCGGCTGCGCGAAAACCAACAAGGAGGAAAACAAGAGGAAGACCGCCAGCAAAACGGCAGCGGATTTCACGCCAATCCCTCCATGGCCGGGTCCGGCAACTGGGGCGGGGCCTGCCCGGTCTCCTGCACGACCTTGGTGAGGTCCAGGGGCGCGGAAGCGGTTTCATCCCGCCGGGGTTGTTTGGGGGGCGCGGTTTGCGGGGCTTGGTTCGCGGGCGGCTGGACTGAATCGGCTTTCTTCTCCCCGGCAACGGGTTGCGCCTGCTGCCCGGTGGGCTTGGCCCCTTCCCCGTTCCGGGTGGTCACCTGGACGCAGCCACTCAATAACAGGACCAGGCAAGCCAACCCAGCGATGACCGGTTTCGACATTTTTTTCCCGCCTTTTCCACCGTTTTTCTCCGATGCGACTCCCATATATTGCCGATTAATTGTTTTTAAACTCACCTTACTTGGCTCCAAACAAACCCAGGATAAACGAAACAATGGAATCCAGGAAACTCTTGCGCGGCTGCAGGGGCTCGGAGGGGAACTCGGGCTGGCCGACCGAAGGCACGGGCTGCCCCTCATCGGGGGCCGCGGCGCGTATGCAGTCCCCATTCAGGCATTGCTCGCCTTCCCCGCACTTGACGTAGTAACACAAGTCCACCTTGGACACGCCCACGCTCAAGGCATATCTCCCGCTGGCTATCCGGGAAACGCTGAAGTAAAGGGTCTGACCCTTTTCGGCGGCATAGGAGGCCGTGACCTCTTCCCGGGAAACGAAGGGCCGCACGTTCAAGGGGTTAAGGGAAGCGTCAAAGAACTGCACGGAAAAGTCGGCTCCAGGGGAGGGAATGACTTTTACCTCGAGCTTCTCTCCCCGCTTGAGTTCCGCCTTGAAGACGTCCTTTTCGTCCGCGCCCCCCTCGCCGCCCACCAGCCAGTTCACCTCATAGAGGCCTGGTTCCACTCCGAACGCGTCCTCAAAGGATTCCGGGGCATCCCCCCGGCCGTCCAAGTCAAACAGGGGCTGGACCTCGAACTTGGTAGTGCAGGTGAATTCCCGGAGCCAAGCCGATTCCGGGCCGACCTCGACGTACAAGGTCTGGTGAACCTTCGAGGAGTTGGTGGCCCAGGACAACAAGATTTCCTTGGCATCATCCTTTTCCTTCAAGGAAACGGACTGCTTGGCCAGCAAATCCCTGGCCTCGTTGTAAACGAATACCGCCGGGCTCGCCCGGTGCTTGGGCCCCCAGTAGAGGGGCCTGCAAGTCGAGCTCACGACGAGCTTTTCCCCGCCGTCGAGGACGAGCTTGAAAAAGTCCTTCAAGTTGTTCTTGGTGTACTTGCGCTCGAAGATACCAGCCTTCACCAGGGTGGCGGACTCAAAGCTGTCGCCCGGGGTTATTACCTTGCAGTCGCGCGTGCAGTTGTAGGCGTTCTCGAGCTCGTCGCAGGCCTTGTTGCCGCACGAGGCCAGTTCCCCGCAGTCCAGGGGACAATTGTAACTGGTTTCCAGGGGCGCGTTGCAGACGTCGTCACCGCAGGTGCTGGGCGCGCCACAATCCATGGCACAGTTGAAGCTGTCCTCGCGGCCGTCGCAGAGGCCGTCCCCACACCGGTACTGGGTCCGCTTGCAGTCGGCCAGACAATTGTAATGGTTTTCCTTGGCTTCGCAGACCGCGTTACCACAGCTTTCCGCGTACCCGCAGTCGGTGGGGCAATTGTAGGAGTGCTCGCGTTCCTCGCACGAATTGTTCCCGCAGTCGGGCGGCAGTCCGCAGTCCAGGGGACAGGAAAAGGAGTCCTCTTTGCCGATGCAGGCCGTGTCCCCGCACACCTCGAAGGCGCCGCAGTCCTCGGGGCAATTGGTCTTGTTTTCTTCGTTCGAGCAGACGTAGTCCCCGCAAAAAGCCGTCGAACGCGTGCAGTCCACGGGACAGCTCAGGGTGGATTCAAGGGAGTCACAGATGCCGTTGCCGCAACCGGCCGGCCGGGCCGTGCCATAGAGTTGCGCCGAAACCGCGACCGCGAGGAACAGGAAGGACAAGCCAAGGGCGAAAAGGTTGGAGCGGCGCATAAACGTCACTAACAATATATATTTGTCATTAATAAATATATCGAGTTCGTAAGGTTGGCCACGTGTTTTAGCCGACCAAACGGCCCAATAGGTAGCCTTTTATTGGGGTTTGGCGTAAATAGTCCAGGAAAAAATTTCTTTCAAGGGAGGAAAGAACATGGTTTTGATGCTAATCGCGGGACTTCTCGTCGTGGCGGCGTTGGCCGTCGTGCTCGTCTACAACGGTTTGGTCACCGTCCGGAACCGGGTGGACAACGCCTGGAGCCAGATTGACGTGCAGTTGAAGCGGCGGACGGACCTGATTCCGAACCTCGTGGAAACCGTGAAAGGCTATATGACGCACGAGCGGCAGACCCTGGAAGCCGTCACCAACGCGCGCGCGGCCCTGGTCAAGGCCGGCAGCGTCGCCGACAAAGCCCAGGCCGACAACATGCTCACGCAGGCGCTGAAAACCGTGTTCGCGGTCGCGGAAAGCTACCCTGATTTGAAGGCCAACCAGAACTTCATGCTGCTGCAAGAAGAACTGGCCGGCACCGAAAGCAAGATAGCCTATGCCCGGCAGTTCTACAACGACAGCGTGCTGGGCTACAACAACTCGATTCAAACCGTGCCCAGCAACATCGTGGCCGACATGTTCGGGTTCAAGGCCAAGGACTTCTTCCAGATACCGGAAGGCGAGCGCGCGGCCGTGAAGGTCTCCTTCTAACCCCGTGCCAGAGGCCAAGCGGTTGGACAGGTGAAAGAAAATGTGGGAAGCCGAGGCGGCCAACAAGCGGAACTCCCTTCTCTTGGTGCTGGTCTTCTTCGCCTGCATCTACGTGCTGGCCTGGGTGTTCAGCGAGGTAAGCGGTTTTGGCAGCTTTGGCCTGGTCTTGGCCGGAATCATCGCCATCGGCTCGACTGTGGGCTCGTATTACTTCAGCGACAAAATCATCCTGGCCTTGAGCCAGGCGAAACCCGTTGAAAAACAGCAGAACCCCTACTTGTACAACGTCATCGAGGGCCTGGCGATTGCCGCCGGCATACCGAAGCCCCGCGCGTACCTCATCGAGGACACCGCGCCCAACGCCTTCGCCACGGGAAGGGACCCCGAACACGCCATCATCGTGGTGACCACGGGGCTGCTGCAGAAACTCAACCGGACCGAACTCGAGGGAGTCATCGCCCACGAAATGTCGCACATAAAAAACTTCGACATCCGCTTCATGATGTACGTCGCGGTCATGGTGGGAGTCATTGCCCTGCTCAGCGACTGGATTCTGAGGAGCGCGTTTCACCGGAAAAGCGACCGGGGCGGCGGACGCGGCACCCTGCTCCTGCTGGTCATCGGCATCGCCTTCGCCGTCCTCGCCCCCTTGTTCGCCACGCTCATCAAGCTCGCGATTTCCAGGCAACGCGAGTTCCTGGCCGATGCCTCGGGTTCCCTGTTGACGCGTTACCCGGAGGGACTGGCTTCCGCGCTTGAAAAGATTTCCGGCGACAAGGAGCCCCTGGAGGCGGCCAACCGCGCCACCGCCCACCTGTACATCGTCAACCCCTTCAAGGACGTGGGAGGGCTCGCAGCCGGCCTGCTTTCAACGCACCCCGCCATCGAGGAAAGGGTCAAGCGGTTGAGAAGCCGGTTGACGTAAATTAGTGCAAGGCCATCAATCGAACAGCGTGCGGCCTTGCCAGACCCGTACCTGGTTGCGGGAAATCATTTTCGCGGAAATCAAGCCCATGATTTGGCCGGCCTTGTCAGTAACCGCGAGATGGCGGATGTCGTGTTTTTCCATGAGCTTGCCGGCGTCCATGACGCCTTGCTCGCCGTCAATGGAAATGACCGGGCAATGCATGACTATCTTGACCTTGGTCCGGCTGACGTCCACGCATTTTGCGACGAACCGGAGCAGGTCGCGTTCGGTGACGATGCCTTGGACTTCCTCTTTTTTCCCGACCAGGGCCGCGCTGACCTTCTTCCCAAGCATCAACTCCGCGGCCTCCGACACCGAGGCATCCGGGGAAAGGTAGTGCGCGGCGCGGGTGAGGTCCTTCACCTTCATGCAGGCATATAGGGGAAAACCGGAATTTATGCCTTTCCCCCAAGGTATTTAAAGGGTTGGAAGCACGTGCCTTGCATGGCATCCAAGAAAGCCGCGCTATTGATTGTCGCGGCCGCCGCCATCTTTGCGACCAACGGCTTGTACGTGCGGTTCCTGGACCTTCCGGTTGAAGCGCTGGCCGCTGGCCGGTTGTTCGTGGGAGCAACCGCGCTCTACGTGTACTACCGTTTCACGGGCAAAAGCCTCCGCATCAAAAGCGTGGACGGGGCCAGGCTCTTGTTCGCCGCCGCCTTGTTCAACGCCCTCGCGTTCTACACCAACTTCGCGGCCTACGCCCTCCTCTCCGTGGCCATGGCCACGGTGCTGCTCTACACGTCCTCGTTTTTCTCCGTGGTCCTCGAACACTTCTTCGTCAAGGAAAAGCGGCTCCGCAAAGAAAACTGGCTCGCGGTCTTCCTCGGCTTGGCCGGGGTGGGCATCATCGCCTACGGCCATGGCCTCGGAACCGGCTTTCAAGCGAACGCTGGCCTCTTCGTTGGCCTGGCTTCGGGCGTGGCCTATGCCTGCACCATGGTGTTGGCCAAGAAATCCATCAAAGCCAATGGATGCGAGCAAACCACCTTCTACTACGTGCTCGTGGCCGGCCTCCTGCTGGCGCCCTTTGCCCTAATAGCCCATCCCAGGTTCACGCTGGAGACCCTGGGCTGGCTGGCCGTGTTCGGAGTCGTGAACAGCTTTGTGGGGGTCAGCATGCTCTTGCGCGGCCTCAAAGCCGTCAAGCCCCACCACGCCATCATCCTGGTCTCCCTGGAAATGGTGTTCGCTGCCGTCTACGCCTGGCTGCTGCTCGGCGAAGCCATCACCCCTCACGTGGCCGTGGGCGGGGCATTGATTGTTGTGGCCGCCTATTTGGCGGAAAAAGAGGGTTGAATTAGTCCGACTCGATGCGCGGCGCCAGGAAATAGGTTATCGTAGACGCGCCGATGGGGTACGCGATTTTGACGGGCGCGCTGGACTTGAGGCAGACGCTGACGCTGGTCGCGGAGTCAGCGGATTTCAGCATGTTCTGGAGGTAGTCCAAGGGGAACATCGCTGCCGCGTCCTTCTTGGCCTTTATTTCCTTGACGGACTTGTCCTTCTTGGACAACTCGTTGTTGAGGGTTCCCTTGCTGGAATGGGCTTTCACGTAGAAGGCCGCGCCGTCCGTGCCCAGGGAAACGTGGCTGGAAATCAGCGAGGCGTCCTTCAAGGAGTCCTGCAACGAGCCCGCGGCCACGATTATTTCGGCGTCGAAATCGATTTTGGGCGAGGGAAGCTCGGCAGCCGAAACGTCAATCAAGGGAATGGAGAACCGCCGCGTGCCCTCTCCCTTGAACACGATGTGGAGGCGCGAGTTGTCCTTTTCGAGCGCGAGCTCCAATGCATCCTTGGACTTCGCGCGCGCCATGATCTGGGAGAGGTAATTCAGGTCGAGGCCGAGCTTGACGAGGCTCGGCACCTTGAACTCCTTGAACGCGTTCTTGTCCAGGAAAAAGTCCACCATCGAAATCTGGGAGGGGTCGGTTGCCTTCAACGCGAACCCCTTCTGGTCCACGATGAACTCGGCTTCGTCGATGAGCACGGCGATGGCGTCCACCGCGCGCTTGAACAACCCGGCATCCTCAAAAACGAGTTCCATGCTCTTTTTCTCCGACTAACCCATTGGCTTCGGCAACCCTTTAAAACCCTATGGGAACGGGCATCTCCCGTTGACGTAACAACCGGAAACCAGGTTCTTGGGCACGTCGAAGACCAGGAGCTTGACCCAGCCCAGGAAGGGAACGCGGAGCACCATCTTGCCCTGCACTTCCGATGCCGGCACCGCGTACTGGGTGATGTGGGTTTCCTGGTCAATCAAGGGGTTGTGGGCGCTGTCCCCCTTGGTGAGGAAGTACACCCCATCGCGGGCCCTGAGCTTGGCGATGACGCGGTGGATGATGGGTTCCTGCAAGGCCTGCGAGAAGTAAACGATGACGTCGCCCTCCCGGTTCAATTCCAGGGCCTGCCCGTCCGAGAACCGGAGTTCCTTCACCGAAAAATCGGTGTCCTTGGCCCTGCGCTGGGCAAGCAAGGCCAGGAAGGACTCACAGGGAACCAAAGAAGCCGAGTCAAAGGCGTTGCCCGAGCAACGGCTTTGAAGATAGGAACGCGCGGGAACCCCTTGAAGCGGCAAGTCCAAGACGAGTTCCTGGGCACGCACCTGCTCGGGGCCCGCGCCCACCAAGACGATGACGTCGCCCCGGAAAAAAACCGGCTCCATGGAACCCGACACCACGATGACCATGGGCGAGGGCGTGCCCAACAACAACCCCAAGCCGTTGTAGAGCGTGAACGCGAACAAGAAGGCGAAAAAGACGTAGACGGCCCAGGAAACCAGCTTGTCGTTGCCGGGGTTGACGCGCGGCATGACGAAGAGGTCAACGTACGTGAAGGGGTCCAGCCATTTGAGTTTTTTGCGGAACGACTTGAGTCTTTCACGGAATGCCTTGAAGTCCATGGGGTCACGACCGCGTGGCTTGCGGTTTGGGGGAAGCGGTTTGAAGGAAGGACGCCTGGCGCCAGTCATTGGAGGGCCTCCCTCGAAGGCCTCATTTGAGGGCCTTTTTGACCGCGTTCCCGAATTCCTTGAGCTCGTCCTCGATGGCATCACAGGCCTCGGACAACGCCTTCTTCGCCGAAACGCCCTTGGTCTTTAAGACGAACTTCGTGTCCTTGTCCATGGGATGCCCCAAGGCATACGAGGCAAAAGTCACGGCCTCGTTGTTCAACAACCTGGACTGGAGCAGGGCCGGAAAAGTATGCCGCTCGTCCTTGAGAATGAACTCGACGTGGTTTGGCTCGTTCTTGACTAACTCCAACTGCATGCACGCCCCTCCTAGGTAAGCAAATAATGAGTGGAAATCTTGCGGGTCTCGGGATTGCCGCAGGCCACGCACTTGAGCTGCTGGTCGAACAACTGCAACGGGCCCCGGCACTTCACGCAGTAACCGCGGATGACGCCGAACTCGGGTTCCTTGGTGGACAAGTCGATGCCGTACGGCGTTACTTCCGCGACCTTGGCCTCAATGATGTCGCCCACGCGGAACAAGTC
Source organism: Candidatus Iainarchaeum sp. (assembly GCA_018304425.1). Lineage (GTDB taxonomy): Archaea > Iainarchaeota > Iainarchaeia > Iainarchaeales > UBA10219 > UBA10219 > UBA10219 sp10219u. The sequence continues at coordinate 176,461 of JAGVWE010000002.1, forward strand.
GTTCAAGCGCTCCACGAACCGCATGCTCGCGTTGAAGACCGGAATGGTGGCGAAAGAGTTCAGGATCTGCCTGGGCTCGCCGTCCTTCGAGGCCTCCAGCATTTCCACCATCACCATCTTTTCCTTGATGAGGCTGGCCACGCACTTGACGACGGAACCCCTTTCCAGGGGCTTGACTTCCCGGGTCAGCCGCTGCACGCGGGCTTCGTGGTTTCCCTCGTCCAGGTCCTTGAAGCCGATGGAAGTGGCGCGCACGCTGCCGTCCACGTGTTCATAGGCGTTGTCGCCTGCGACGAATTCCTCAGCCGTTCCCAGCGGGCTGCCGGGAACCACCAGTTCTTTTACCTTCATGAAAACACCCTGCTGAAACGAAAAAAGAGCCAATAACCGCCTTTTAACCAATTACGGTAGGGAAACGATTTTAAACCAGCGTGTTGTAATCCTTTCGGGCACGCAAATGGTGTTGGAAGACATTGTAACCGACCGGATGGCCAGAAAGCACCCCATTGACCTCTTGTTCGTGTCCATCCTGATGTCCTCGATAGCCATTTGGGGCAGCTACTACATATTCAAGGAAACCACGAGCATCCTGAGCCTGGCCTTCATCACCATGGGGTTGATGCCGTTAATTCACAGCATCTTCGTGGAAGAAGAGGAAGAAGAAGCCGAAGAACAGGGCCCCGCGGCAGCGTTCCTCGCCCGGCACTTCGACATAATAAAGATTTTGTCCTGGTTCTTCCTCGGCCTGGTCCTCAGCTACGCCTTCTGGTACGCCACCCTCCCCACCGACAAAGAACAACTCTGTCTGGGCGACACCTGCTTCCCCGCGCCCCTCCGCCAAAAAGTGTTCGCCGAACAGGAAAAGACCTACAACTTCATCGCGGGAAAGGTCACGGGGCTCGACGCTGCGGCTGCGGGCAACGCGACCCGGGAATCCTGCCTCGGAAAAGCCCGTGACCTATGGGGGTGCACGGAATTCATTTACGCCAACAACGCCATCGTCCTGGGCCTGGCCATCCTTTTCTCCTTCGTGTGGGGCGCGGGAACCCTGTTCCTGCTCGGCTGGAACGCGTCCGTCATCGGGGTGTTCATCGGCAAGGAACTCCAAGAGAACGGCCTGGTATCCGGCATCCTCAAGGCCTTCGGCTACATCCCCCACGGCCTGCCCGAAGTCCTGGCCTACTTCATCGGCTCCATCGCGGGCGGCATCATCTCGGTCTTCATCACCAAGAAAAAATACCAGCTCCACGAACCCCAGCAAATCGTGAAAGACGTGCTGTTCCTGCTCCTGCTCGCCTACCTCGTGCTGTTCCTCGGGGCCGTGGTGGAAGCGTACTTCATCGTGCAGGGCGCGTAAAAGGAGTTATTGCTTGCCTGCCTTCTTCTTGGCCTTCTTTTTCCCGTTGCCTTTTCCCTTGCCCTTTTTCCCGTTCCTGCCGCGCCGCGAGGCCTCTTTCTTTAAGGCAGCGGCCAGGAGGGGCGCGTACCTGGCCACCAGCTGCTCATCGGATTGCGCGGATGCGGCCTCGGGCTGCGCGGCTACGCTGGCGCCCAGCTTGCCCGAAATCTGCGCGGCGAGCTTCGAGATTTCCATGGGGAAAACGATTTTCGTGGACTTTCCTTCGGACATCTTTTCGAGGGCCTTGATGTAATAATAGGAAATGGCCTTGTCCGACAGGTGCTCCGCGGCCTCCTTGACGGCGTCGATTTCCGCCTTGTGGGCCTCGGCCTCCTCCATGCGCGCCAGCTTCTTCTGCACCGCCGCCTTCTCCTCGTGCATGGCGTCCAGCACGGCCTTGGGGATGTCGATGTCCCTTATCTCCACGGACTGGATTTCCACGCCCCAGCCGTGGGCCACCTTTTCCAGCGTGGCCTGGATGCGGCTGTTCAGCTCGTCGACGTTGGAAATGAGTTCCCGCATGGTGAGGGTGCCGCCCACGTCACGGATTTCCGAGACCACGTAGAGTTCGGCCGCCCGCTTGTAGTCCTCGACCTTGACAACGGAGTTGATGACCGACCTTGGCTCGTCCCGCACCCGCAAGTAGATGACGGCGTCAATCTTTACCTCGATGCCGTCCTTCGTGACCACGTCCTGCTTGGGGATGTCCACTATTTGGGTCCGCAACTCAACGGTTTCATAGGTTTCAATGGGCGGCAACAACAGGCACCAGCCCGGGCCCCCCACGCGGTTCACCCTCCCGAAGCGGGAGATGACCGCGCGCTCGTAGTCCGAGAGCGTCAACAGGAAGTCAAAACGCCACAGCATGAAAACCGCGAATGCCGCGAAGACGAGGGGCACGAGGTTCTGCGCCAAAAAGTTCTGGTTGCCCAGCGCCAAAAAAAGCACCAAGGCCAAAAGCAGGAGGACCCCCACGAAAACGGCTTCCTTGGGCTTCCTGGTGCCCTCCTTGTGGCCGTGGCCATGGCCGTGGCCGGCCCCGGCTGGGGCGCCGTGGCTGCCGTGCCCGCCTCCGTAGCCTGAATGGCCGTGTGTTTCCGCCAAAACCATCCCACACAATACGTCAAATGCCCTCAACCGGCCCGGCAAGGGCCAATAAATTAATATACGTGCCTCCCCTATATAAATAATTGCCTGCCGACCAAGAAAGGCAAGGAACCATGGAATGCCTAAATACAAGAGCGTAATGGTGGTCTGCGTGGACCGGGACGATGACCTGGGGAGAAAGGCCAGCGTCCAGGGCCCGGTCGTGGGGCGGAAGGCCTGCCTCAACGCGGCCGCCAAGCTGGCGCTGGCCGACCCGGGGGACACTGACTCCAACGCCATCTTCGCCACGGTCAAGAAATTCGACGAAGTCAAGAAGGAATTCGAGAACCTGGAAGTCGTGACCCTGACCGGGCACAGCAAGGCCAGCTTCGAGTCCGACAAGAAAGTCAACGAGCAACTCGACGCCGTCCTGGAAACGTTTCCCGCCGACGCGTTCATCCTCGTGACGGACGGAGCGGAAGACGACCAGGTCATCCCCATCCTGCAAAGCCGCGCCCCCATTTACTCCAAGGAAGTCGTCATCGTCAAGCAGGCGCAGGCCGTGGAGTCCACTTATTACACCATCAAGGAGGCCCTGAAGGACCCCGTGCTCGGCAGCATCGTCTTCGGGATTCCGGGCATCATCCTCGTGTTGTACGCGGTGCTGTTCTTCCTGGGCCAGGAAAAACTGTTCTTCCAGACCATCTCGTTCATCCTCGGCGTGTACCTCATCCTCAAGGGAACGGGCCTCGAAGAAAAACTGGCCGGCATGGCGTCCAACATCACGAAGGGCATGAGCCTCCAGCGGACGAGCTTCCCCTTCTACCTCGCCATGCTGTTCGTCTTCGGGTTCGGCTTGATCCAGGCCTATTCGGCCTACTACTCGCCGGAGGGCCTCAACCTGGACCTCACCCTGCGCCTCATCGAACCGGTTTCCTCCATCGTGTTGTTCACCGCGGTCTCGGCGCTGTGCTACGTCGTGGGAAGGGCCATCGACTCCGTGCACCTGAAGAAGGCCTACCGGCTCAAGAACTACTTCCTGTCCGGGGTGTTCATCTTCATCATCTGGTTCATCATCGAGTCCGGGAAGAGCGTGGTCATCGGCGAAGCCGACCTCAACCTCTTCCTGGGCAGCATCGTGTTCAGCTTCGTCATCGCCCTGGCAAGCTTCCGCGTCGCGAGCGTGCTGGACGTGCGCAAGAAAATCACGAAACTCCTCATCGGCCTCCCGGTCTACGCGCCGGACGGCCGATGGGTCGGCAAAGTCGAAAAGGTCGAGGGCCCGGAAAAAACCATCGAATACAAGGACATCAAGTCCAAGAAACTCGTGCAACTCCGCAAAGAACAATTCGTGCTGCGGGGGGATAGGGTGCTGTTGACGGCGTGATTTTTCCACCCGCATTTTTATATTCCGGTTGCGTGTAAGGGGTGTTATGGCACGAAGGGTTTCACGCGTTGTCAGGCGATTCATTCGCCCTTCAGGGGCAAGACACGACGCCGCGAGTGAAGCGGCTAAACCGCCTGGGAAAGCGCGGCCTCGATTTCCTGTCCCGACCGATAGCCTTGCAGGGTTTTCCGCTCGTTGACGACCAAGGCGGGGAGGGCTGAAACGCGGTACTGTTTCTTGAGGACGTCGAGGAAGTCCAGGCCGAGGTTGGCTTCGAAGGCGAAGACGTAGAGGTTGGGGCGCGAGGCGCGCAGGGCCGTGAGTTCCGCGCCCTGTTTCTGGCAGTCCACGCACCCCTGCGGGCCGGCCAGGTTGCTGTAAAAGTAGAGCACGGTGTCAAAGGCTGCCTCCGGGCACTGGCGGCGCAAATTGACCAGGTAAAGCCATAACTGGGCATTCAAGAGGGTGTAGTTCTTCTTGAGTTCCACGAGTTCCAGGGAGCCTGCGTCGACTTCCTCGAGGCGCGTGAGGTCGTTGCCCAGGGCATCCACGCGGTCGGCGAACTTGGCGACGAAGAAGGGAAAGTTGCGGCAGAAGTCCGGCGTGTCCTTGAGGGTCTCGAAGTAGAGGAGCGTGGTCTTCGCGTCGTTGAGGCTGGAACCTACTTTGCTGAGCTCGAAGAGGAAGAAGCTGGCGCGCTGCTCGGCGAAGTAGTTGGAGACGAAGACTCCCAACAGGAAGATGACTAGGGTGAGGGCAAAGGCTTTCGCGAAAACGCTTCTCACCATTTCCGGCTCACCCCGCCGAGTTCACGGAACAAGCCCACGAAGAAAGCCAAGCCAATCAGGATGTTCCACACCGTCAAGTAAAGGACGAGGAAAGGAACATAAACCCATCTGAACTTTTCACGGGAGAGGCTGAAGCTCACTGAAAAGTAGGCGATGAAGAAAGCGAGGGAGACCACGAGGAAAAAATTTCCGATGGTCGCGAAGTAAATCGGGTTGAGCAGCGAACCCACGTAACTGGCCTGTGACGTGCCCTTCAAGGCGAGCAGGTGGACGAGTTTGTCCCATGCGAGGGGGATGCCGCCAAGGGTTATCACCGCGCCGCGGGTGAGCAGGACGGCGAGGATGCCGAAGATGATGAAGTTGATGGGGAACACGAACAAGCCGAGGTTCCGGTAGGCGGGGTTGAAGAACAGGAACGCGTATTTCCGGCCGTTCATGAGCGCGCCCCTATACCATCGTATGCGCTGCTTGAAGAGCTCCCAAAACGAGTGAGGCGAGACGCTGGAAACGAGGGCGTTCACCGAGTGCTTGATGCGGTAGCCGTTCGTCAACAGCTTCAACGCGACCTCCATGTCCTCGGACAGCGCGTGCTCGTCGAACAAGCCGACCTTAATCAGGGCGGACTTTCGGAAGACGCTCAACGGCCCGGGCGTAACAAACAGGCTGTCCAGGAAGTCGTTGTTTTTCCGGATGTAGTTCATGCCGATGTATTCCACGAACTGGATGCCTTGCAGAATGTTCCTGGGCTCGTGGACGAGGATGGAACTGCTGACCGCGCCCACGCGTTCGTCCGCGAAGTAGCCCATCATCTGGCGGAGCGCGTCCGGCCGAACAAAGGAGTCAGCGTCCACGGTGGCAACGAGCTCGCCCTTGGCCTTCCGGATACCGTGGTTCAAGGCAGAGCCCTTGCCGCCGTTCGGCTTCGAGAAAACCAGCACGCCCTTGAATTGCTTGGCAAGGACAGCCGTGCGGTCCGTTGAACCGTCGTCCACGACCAGGACCTCAATTTTTTTCGGGTAGTCGAGGGCGAGCACGCTTCGAATGGTTCCGGCAATCGTGTCCTCCTCGTTGAAGGCCGGGATGACGACCGAAACCAGGGGAAACCGCTTCGGCGCTGGGTCGGAAAGCGCTTGCCCCCGGTTTTCAAAAAACAGGATCAGGTAAACCGCGGTGATGAATAGGAAGAACAGGGTCGAAGACAAAATGAACCAATCATCGAGGGACAAACGCGTTCACCCTACAAGCATTGCCTAGCGTGGCTTTAAAAGCCTTTTACTGGGGGTTGAGGCCCTTCTCGGCCAGGGCCGGTAAAACGCTGGGAATGACGGAGCGCAGCAGCTTCCTGAGGCTGGAAAGCAGTTTGGCCTTGGACTCGGTCTTCTCAAAGGCGAGCTCCAAGACCTCGGAGAGCGTGGAAACCGGGTGCACCCGGATCTTGGCCAGCTCGGATTTCGGCAGGATGACGTCCTCGAGGTTGGCCTTGGGCACGATGACTTCCTTGAAGCCGGCCACGATGGCGGCCTGCACCTTGGCCGTTACGCCTCCCACGGGAAGCACTTCGCCGCGCACGCTCAGCGAACCCGTCATGGCCAGGCACTGCCTGACCGGGATGTTCTCCAACGCGGAAACCACGGCGGTGGCGACCGAGACACTGGCGCTGTCCCCCTCAACGCCTGAATAGGTTTGCAGGAACTGGATGTGCAGGTCCTGCATGGAAATGTCTTTGCCGGAAATGCGCTTGATGATGGCGGAAACGTTTTGCACGGCTTCCTTCGCGATGTCCCCCAGCTTTCCCGTTGCAATCAGCTTGCCTTCCGCGCGCGAGGACGCCGGTGCGACCTCGGCTTCGATGGGCAGCACCAGGCCCGCGTCCCCCTCTCCCGAAACCGCGAGGCCGTTGACGCGGCCGACCAGCGCGCCCTCTGTGAGGTAGATGCGGTAATCCCTTTTCTCGTCCAGGATCTTGGAAACCATCTGTTGTTCGAGGGTCCGCGCGGACATCTTGGCCTCGATGACGTCCTGCTCCAAGGCCAGCTTGTGGCCCTTTTCCTTGGCGATGTCGCCGGTAGCGCGCACCAAGCCCCCGAGGTCACGCAAGCGGAGCGTGAGCTTGTTCTTCCGCCCGGAACGCCTGCGGGCCTCGAACAAAATCAGGTCCGCGGCTTCCCGCGAAAAGTGGGGGATTTTCCCGTCCTTGCGGACTTCCTGGGCGATGAACTGGTAGATCTTCAGCCGGTTTTCAGGGGTGTCCTCCAGGTCGAGGTTGATGTAGACCTCGTACCCGTAGCCGCGGATGCGGCTCCTCAGAGCCGGGTGCACGCGCTGCAGGTCCTCGTAGTTGCCGGCCGCGACCAGGACGAAGTCGCAGGGCACGGGCTCGGTCCGCGTCATGGCGCCCGAGGACATCTCGCTTTGCCCGGTAATCGGGTACTTCTTTTCCTGCATCGCGGTCAAGAGTTCCTGCTGGGACTTCATGGACAGCGTCGCAATCTCGTCGATGAAGAGCACGCCGCCCGAGGCACGGTGAATCATGCCGGGCTCCACGCGCAGGTGCGCGGGAGTTCCGAGGCCGCCGCTCTGCAGGGGATCGTGCCTCACGTCCCCGAGCAGGGCGCCCGCGCGCGCGCCCGTGGCCTCAATGAAGGGCGCGATTTTTTTGCCCGCGTTGTCAATCAAGAGCCTGGGGGTCGCGGCCCCGGACTTGACGCGCATCTGGGTGCCCAACGCGAAACCGATGAGGAGAAAGCCGCCGAGGATGAGCGTGGCCGCGTACACCACGTCCGAAATCCATTTCAGGTTCCAAATCACGCTCGTCAAGACGAACCAGGCAAAGGGCAGGAGGAAGCTGAGCAACCGCATGTTGTCTTCCTGGGCCTTGGCCTCGAGCCTCAACTCGTTCACGATTTTGGCGGCTTCGCCGGCACGCACCATGCGCACCTTGGGGTTGTTGGGGTCCACCTCGTTGGGGTAGACCAGGATGTCGTGGAGCTGCTGCACGGGCAGCAATTCGGCCATGGCCTGGGCGAGCATGGATTTTCCCGTGCCCGGCAAGCCAACCAAGAGCACGTTCCGCTTCTGGGCCGCGGCTTTCTTGATGATTTCCCCGGCCTTTTCCTGGCCGATGACCTGGCCGACCAGGGTCCTTGGAACAGGGATTTCGCTGGTGGACTCAAAGGACTCCAGGACCGACTTGGCTGCCATACGAGAATGTAGGGGATTAAGGGTTAATAAACGTTCCTCGCCAAAAGTCGTAGGGGGAATGGGCTTGGGTGTCAAACTCACTTTTCTGGGAAGCGGGGCCAGCGCGCCCACCAAGGAACGCATGCCCAGTTGCCTGGCCCTGAACTTTGACGGCCAGAACTTCTTGTTCGACTGCGCGGAGGGCTGCCAACGCCAGATGCTTGTAGCGGGCGTGAGCCAGTTGAAAATCCAGCACGTGTTCATCACGCACCTGCACGCCGACCACGTCCTGGGCCTCCCGGGCTTCATCGCGACCAACTCCATGCACTTGCGCGATTACCCCTTGTACGTGCATGGGCCCCGGGGGCTGCGGGAACGCCTCTCAGCGCTCATCGAGACCGGGCTCATGCGCGTCAACTACGAGGTCATCGTCAAGGAAGCCCACGAGGGAACCATCTTGGAGGGCAAGAACTACTCGGTTTCGGCCGTGAAGCTGCGGCACGACGTGCCCTGCTATGGCTACGTCTTCCAGGAAAAGGGGAAGGCGGCGGAGTTCCAGCGGGCGTGGGCGGAAAAGCTGGGCATCCCCGAGGGGCCGCTGTGGCGGAAGCTGTCCGAAGGCGAGACCGTCGAGGTGGAGGGGAAGAAGTTCAAGCCCGAGCAGGTGCTGGACTACTCGAAGGGCCGCAAGGGCAAGAAGGTTTGTTACATCACGGACACCGAGCCCTGGGAGCCCTACTTCGAGGCCATCCGGGAAGCCGATGTCCTATGCCACGAGGCCACTTTCCTGGACGCGTTGAAGGGCCGCGCGCGGGAAACCAAGCACTCCACGGCCCGCGAGGCAGGCCTGGTCGCGGAACACGTCAAGGCCAAGGCCCTGTACTTGATTCACTTGAGCGCGCGGCACAAGGAAACCCAGCAACTCGAGAACGAGGCCCGCATGGAGTTCGCGAACGCGTTCGCGGCGAAAGACCTGGACGAGGTGGAGCTGTGAACGCCCTCGTCCTCGCGGCCGGCAAGGGGGAACGGTTGAAGCCCTTGACCGATAGGGTGCCGAAGGCCATGGTTTCCCTGAACGGCCGGCCCCTGTTGTTCCACGTCCTCGACCGCCTGGTGGAAGCCGGTTGCGACGAAGCCCACATCGTGGTGGGTTACAAGCAGGAATTGATTCGGGAAACGATTGGCAACGCGCACAAGAGCCTGCTCGTGTTCTACGTGGAGCAGACGGAGCAGCTCGGCACCGGGCACGCCATCCAGCAAGCGGAGGGAACGGTTTCGGGGGATTTCCTGTGCGTGAACGCGGACGTGCTCGTCGCGCCCTCGCTGTACCAGGAGGTATGGGGAACCCCGGGGTTTGACGTGGTCATCGCCGCGCACCGCTCGGCTGAGCCCTGGAAGTACGGGTGCCTGCGGGTGGAAGGAGACGAAGTGGTGGACGTGGTCGAGAAGCCGCCGAAGGGAAGAGAGCCCGGCAACCTGGTGGGGCTCGGGGTGTACCGGTTGACCCCAAAAATCTTTGAAGCGCTCAAGAAGGTCGGGAAGAGCCCGCGCGGCGAGTTCGAGGTCACGGACGCCTTCAAGTTGCTGGCCCAAGACGGAAGGGTGGGCTTCGTTGAATACCAGGGCCCATACTACGACATCGGGAGCCCCGAAGGGCTGAAGGAAGCGGAGAAGGCGCTGAAGGAAAAGTAGTCAGACCTTCACGGTCTGGCCGGGCTTCATGATGACGGGCTTGGAGTGGACGACGCTTTTCTCGATGCGGGCCTTGAACTCCGCTGGGTCGGCCTGGATCATGTCAAAGGTGTTGTAGTGCATGGGAATCGCGTACTTGGGTTTGATGGTCTTCGTGGCCTTGACCGCGTCAATCAAGTCCATGGTGAGGTTGCCGCCGATGGGCAGCAAGGCGACATCGGCTTTGACCTCGTTGTAAGTGTCCAAGAGCGAGGTGTCGCCGGCGTGGAACACCGAGGAACCGTTGCTGCGGATTAAATAGGCGAGCGGGTAAAAGGACTGGGGGTAATGGGCTTCCTTGGCCTCGATTTCGAAGCCCTTCAAGCGGAGTTTCTGGTTCATGGCAATCGGCCGGTGCAAAGCGTCATTGCAGTGGAGTTCGTTCAACACCGAGTCATGCCCGACCACCAGGCAGTTGTCGCGGTTGGCAAAGAATTCAACCGCCTTCTTGTCGAAGTGGTCAAAGCCTTCCTGGGTCACGAGCAACAAGTCGACCTTTTTCAGGTCCTCTTTCTTGACGGGCGCATTAATGATGCGCTTGAAGGCCGGGTCATCGGTTTGGTTGTGGAAGTAGGGGTCAATCAAGACATTGCCCACCCCGTTGAAGGCGTTGCCCGCCCCGTTGAAGGACAACAGGAAACTCGAATGGCCTAGGAACTGGACTTTCAACGCAAACCCCTCGACTCCACCCGACAGCGGCCGCATGCTGCGTGCTGCGGGCTGCGTGCTGCGTGCTGCGGCACGGGCAACGAAAAGGCGACACCCGCTTAACCCAATAAAATATAACCCGGGAATCATTTATAACCCAATCGCTTGCCGGACCCGGAAGAAACAAGCCCCGGCCAGTGGTTACTCGTTTACTTGAAACAATTAACTATTTATTCTTGTAGCGCCTAATAGTTCCACATGCACCCGAGGCTGCTGGCACTGGCTTTAACCCTGTGGTTCGCGGTAACCACCCTGGCGTTGTCGCCGACCAGCATGACCATCGCAATGGACATCGACAAGGATGGCGCGGCCCATGTCGTGGAAACCTATAAGATCCGGTTCGAGAACCGCGAGGAAATCGAGTTATTCAAGCAGGAAGCCAAGGAAAACGGTTCCAGCCTTATTTCGTGGAAGATCGATGAGCCCTGGTTTTTCCCCCACTTCGGGGATGAACGCAGCATTTCGAGGTCCTTCGTGTTCTTCGACGAGGGCTTGAACCAGATTTCCCTGGACTACTTCATTACCGGTCAGTTCGCCACGCTTGTCGAGGACGCGTCCAGGGAAACCAAGTGGAAGATATCCGACCGCCAGCTGAAGTTCTTCTCCAAGGGCGGCCTACTGGTCGTGCCCGAAAACGTGACCATCCAAATCAACCTCCCGACCGGGGCCCTCATTGCCCAGGAACAGTTGTCCTCGAAGGTCAAGCTCGAGGGAACCACGGCCCTCATCAGCGGCATCTCGACGAACTACGTCAACCTCCAGTACAGCATCCCCAAGCCCATCGCGCCGTTGAACATTTTCAGGGTCTTCGGGGAACTCCTGGGCGCGCACCTCTTCCTGGTGGCTGCCCTGCTCCTGCTCGGCATCGTCGTGGTCGTCTACAAGCGCGAAAAAATCGTGCAAAGAATCGAGAACTACATCATCGAGCACTCCGAAATAGAGTCCAAGGCAGAAGAAGACGAGCTCGAACTGGAAGGCTGATGGGTGGATTACTGGCCACCCAGTGCCCGCTTCATGCCGGCAGCAATTTTCGCAACCAACGCGAGGAACGCTGGGTCGGCACGGTTTCTTGGCCTAGGCAGTGAAACGTCATGGGTTTGAACGATGGAAGCGGGTTTCGGCCCCATCACCAGGATGCGGTCACTCAAATACACGGCTTCTTCGACGTCATGCGTGACCATGAGGGTCGTGGTGTTTTTTTCCCCAACGAGGCCCAGCAAGTAGTCGTGGAGACGGTGGCGGGTGAGGAAGTCAAGGGAGGCAAAGGGCTCGTCTAGGAGCAGCAAATCAGGCAGGTTGACGAGGGCCCGCGCCATCGCGACGCGCTGGGCCATGCCACCAGACAGTTGTCGAGGGAACGCGTTTTCCCAGCCTTCAAGGCCCAAGAGCTGCAGGAGCTCATTGGCAATCGCGGTGGTTTTTTGCTCCGCTCCAAACAAGACGTTGTCGGCCACGGTAAGCCACGGCAGCAGGCGGTGTTCCTGGAACATGATGCCGCACGCCTGGGTCGGTGCACGCACGCTGTCTCCCTGCAACCGGACGACGCCGTCATAGGCGACGTCCAAACCCGAAATCGCGCGCAAGAGCGTCGACTTTCCGCAGCCGGTGGGCCCGAGAAGGGTAGTAAAGGAACGAGGCGGAATGGAAAACGCAACTTCCTGGAGGACCGGCCGAAACGGCTCGAATTGCTTCCTCTTGATGTGGACTTCCAAGAGCGGGGGCTTACGCGCCGGCAAAACTATCCCTCCACGAAAGCAGGCGTTTTTCCAGCAGGGCCAGCAGCCGGTCGGACAAGCCTCCAAGCACGGCAATGGCAAGCATGCCGGCCAGCATGTCATCGGGCCGCGAAAAGTTCCTGGAATCCCAGATGAGCCAGCCGAGGCCACGCGAGGACGCAATCAGTTCGGCGGCGATGAGGAGAATCCAGGACAAACCCAGGGAAACCCGCAGACCGGTCAAGATGCCGGGCAAGGCACAGGGCAACAACACTTCCCACACCAAGGCGGGGCGACCCTTCTTGTAGGCGTGGGCCAGTTCGACCAGTTTCTGGTCGGCGGCGCGGACACCCTGGAAGGCGTGCAGGTAGACCACGACAAAGGATGCCAAGGCAATCAAGGCAATCTTGGAGCCCTCCCCTATGCCGAAGAACACGATGAGGAGTGGAATCCAGGCAATGGGAGGCACGGGGGCAAACGCTTGAAGGGTTGGCGCCAGGAAGGCTTCGGCCCGCTTGGAGACCCCGGTGAAGATGCCAAGGGCTGCGCCCAGGAGGCTTCCAAGGAAAAAACCCACCAACAAGCGGTAGAGGCTCGCTGACACGTGCACCAACAGTTGCCCGTTCGAGGCTAGGGAGAACAGGCTGCGCAGGACCTGGTCAGGGGGAGCCAGCAGACTGCTTGGAACCCAGGCAAAAGTTGTCACCATTTCCCAGCACGCGAGGAGGGCAACGGGCAGCAGCCAGGGCCTGGACCAACGAAGGAAAACGGACATGGGAGGGTTCATTGTAAATCGACGTCGATGAGGTCGGCAACCTGCACCCGATTCTTTATGAGGCCGGCATCAAAGAGGAAGTCAGCCTTGGCCTGGATGTCGTCGAGTTCTCTTTGGCCCAGGGCGGGCTGAAAGTCGTGCTTCGGCCAGGCTTCCCTGACGACCTCCAAGGGAAGGCCGAGTTCACCTGCGATGATTGACTGCGCTTGTTCCGGGTTATCGGCAATCCAGGACTGGGCGCGCCTGACTACCCCCAGCAAGTCGCGTGCAAGGCCCGGGTTTTCTTGGACGAAAGCGCCGCGCATGGCGACAATGCTTTGGATGAAGACGTCGCCGCCGGAAAGCGTGACGCCACGGCCTTCCACCACTTCCTGTTCAATCCAGGGTGGCCAGACCGCCCAGGCGTCAATCTGACCGGATTCAAAGGCTGCCTTGGCGTTGGGCGGGTTCATGTCCAGGAGCTCCACATCGGCCAGTGACAAGCCGCTTTGCTCAATCATCTTGACCACCCCATAATGGGAACTGGAACCGGAGAGGACCGCGACTTTCTTGCCGTGGAGGTCAGAGACCGAGCGGATGCCGCTTTCCTTTGGCACCACGACTTCCTGGACCAGGCTGACACCAACACCCTTAATGCGCACGTCAACGCCGGCCGCATAACCGATGATGGCAGGCGGTTCGGCTTCAAAGACTACGTCCAGGTTTTTGGTGGCAAGCGCTTCATTGATGGCGGGCAGCGATTGAAATTCCGTGTATTCAACGGTTTTGCCGTATTTGGAGGAAACTTCTTCAAACCAGCCCTGGTTCTTGGCCACGATGTAGGGAGCGTAATCGATGGCGCGGGAAAAAGTGCCGATGGACACGGTATCCCGACGCTGGGTTTCCGGTCCGGTCGGGCCGACGCAGCCGAAGAGCAACAACAAGAGGCCCAAGGCCAACAAAGTTTGTGCACACAGGCGAGGATTTCGCGACATTCAGGACACCAGCCAACTCCCGATGAGAAACGCGCCGACCAATATCGGGACGTGGTACTTCTCGAAGCGCGTGTTCTTGTCCAACACCAACAAGCCCAAATTGAACAGGCCGAATTCAAGGAAGGGCGCGCTTTTCCAGCCCATGAGCGACAGCATCCCCAGCAGCCCCCACAACAGGAGCATGAACGGAACAAACCGGGACAAGAGCTGCTTGTCGCCAGACAGCATGCCGAACAACACCAGCAGCAGGAACGCCAACGCCAGGTTTCCCATGACCAGGTTGATGAAAAACCCCAGGTTCAAGGTCAAGGCGTTTGCCAATGCTTCAAACAAGATGAAACCCATGATATCACCCATTCACTATACAGGATGGTGCCTTGGAAGCTTATCTAATAATGTGGTGTTGTACAACACCATAACTTAATAAGAAGCTTGGGGGCATGAACGTGCATGGACCTGACAGGCCTCAAGGAACTGGGCTGGAGCGAGGGCGAAGTCCGGGTGTACGCCGCGGTCCTCGAGTCCGGTATCGGTTCCCTGAACAAAATCCAGGAAAAGACGGGCATCGAGCGGAGAAACATCTATGACATATTGAACAAGCTGATTGAGAAGGGGTTCGTGAGCTACACGCTGGAAAAGGGGAAAAAAACCTACCAATGCATCCACCCGGGAAAAATCCGGGAAGAAATCAGGCGGCGGACGACCGCGCTCCGGAAGCTGGAGGAAAAAATCCCCGAAGTCGAAGACCTGTTTGCCGCGCATAAGCCCAGCATCCGGGCCGAAGTCTACCGGGGTAACGAAGGAATAAAGGCCTTGCTCGAAGAAGTCCTGGAATACGGGGAGTCCTACTGGATGGGCGGGAACAGTTTCGAGGATTACCAGGCCGTGCCAAAAGGGCTGCAAATCTGGTGGGAGAACTGGATGAAGCGCAGAGCCCAAGCCAAGCACCTCATGCACGACCTGGTCAGCTACGGCACCCACTTGAAGGGGCTGAAGCCCGGCGACGTCGAGGAACAAAAAAAGCAGTGCTACAAGTACTGCGCGCTGCCGAAGGGCCTCTACACCCCGATGGTCCTCATCGTTTTCGGCGACCGGGTGGCGCAGGTGCTTTGGAGCGCGCAGTCCTTCGCGTTTGTCCTCGAATCGGAGAAGATGCGGGACAGCTACCTGAAATACTTCAAGTACTTCTGGAAGGCGCCCTGGTAGCTGGTGCTTTCCCCGCCTGCCCGCTTGCCCCCGCCAGGGGGTCAGAGCGCCTGCCCCGCTAGGGGGCCCGCCCCGGTTAAGGGGTAATCAGCCAGCTCAGCGTAAAGTAGATGATGGCCACCAGCGGGAACTGGTATTTCTTCAGGCGCGTGCCCGCAATCAGGATGACGGTGCCGAACAGGGCCACATTCCACAAGAAGAATTGCTCTTGGTGGAACAACTTCCAGCCGGCCACTGCGGCGACGTCGAGCACCGCGTAGAGGACGAACGCGTACCAGATGAACTTGGGGATGCTCTCCCGATAGCTCTTGTAATCAAACCAGACCCAGGCAAACAAGAAAAACATCACAACCAGGGGGAGGAACTCGAGGAGTAGGTCATCCGCCACCCAGGAAAAGTCCAGGCCCACCACGTGGCTGAGCAGGCGCATCAGCATGCGGGAACCGCCTCCCAAGTAGCGCCATTCGCAAACCTTTCGTAAAAAGAGCGAGGCCGAAAGGCCGAGCAAGGCCTATGCGCAGCATAGGCCGTTTTCGCAAACCTTTTGTAAAAAGGTTTCATGTCAGGTCACCAGCCAGCTCCCGATGAAGAAAACCATCAAGATTATCACGGTGGTGTGCTTGTGAAGGCGCGTGCCCGCAAGCAGGGTTCCGATGCCGAGCTGGAACACGAAGAACTCCAGGGTAAACGAGTGCGTGAGAGGCTTCCAGCCCATGAGCTGCAAAACGTCCAGCACGGCCCACAAGAAGAGGAAGACCATCGTGAAACGGTAGAGGCCGCTCCGGAATCCCTTGTAGTCGTCGAAGATCCAGAAAAAGAAGAACGAAAACGCCGCCATGGCAAGGAAGTCAAGCAGCAAATCATTGGCTACCCAGGGAAGGTCGAGGCCGACGAGGTGGCTGAGGAAACGCAGGAGCATGCGGAAACGCCTATATATAATGCACCCAAAGCAGTATATAAAGGTTATTCACTTTTTAACTTCTATAAGTTAACGTTATTTGTCGGGTTTGGGGGGCTGAATGCCTTTTGGCGCCGGATTTTGCCGCGCAAAACCCCTTCAAATGGCAGTTTAAGGGACTTTAACGTGTTTTGGAGGGAAAAGTCGTCGGATAGGGTGGTGAAGGGCTTGCCTTCACCAGCCAGGTCCAGGGCCACGGCCACAACATCCAGGTCGGCTGCCGAAAGGCGCGTGCCCAAAGCCCTTGCCCGGGCTTTGGCGCTTTCAAGCGAGGCCTGGGAAGGGGAGTGGAGGCGAAGCAAGCCGGATTGGAGGGCACTCTGCACGAGCTCCCGTGAACGCAGGTCCAGGCACTCGTCCGCGGCCTTGGGCGGCATCAGGTACTCGTTGCCGGGCTGGAACGAGAAATCAAAGCAGTTGAGGATGGCACTGGAATCAAGGAGGTAGCGCGTGGAAAGCACCTTTATAATTAATTAGGGGATTGGGTATATTAAAGTTGGTTGCATGCCGGAATTGAAGGAAATCGTGCGGGGCTTGAGCGACATCGAACGGAAGAGCCTGGCCTCCCTCCACGATGAGAGCGCGATTGGCGCCGAAGAACTCGCGGAAAAAGCCAACCTCCAGGTGGACAGTGTGAGGCGCGCCCTGCAGTGGCTGCACGAAAAGGGTCTCGCCGAAATCAGGGAGACGCGCAAGGAATGCTGGATGCTGACCCGGAAAGGCGCGGAAGCCCTGGAAAAAGGGCTGCCCGAAAAGCGCTTGGCCGAAAAATGCTCGCAACTCGCCCGGCACGGCAAGGAAATCACGCTCGACGACCTCAAAAAAGAGTTCGGCGAAGAAATGAGCCCCGCGCTCGGCACCGCCAAGAAACTCAACTGGCTGTCGCTGGGAAAAACCATCCAGTTCAACGACGAAATCTTCCACGCCAGCCGGAAACTGCTGGAAGACAAGCAAGCCTACCTGAAGACGGTCTCACTGTGCTGCCAGGTCGCGGAACCCGTGCCGGCCGGCGGCGAAACCTTCGAAGAATTCAGGCGGCGCGGCCTGATAGAACGCAAGGAAAACGTTACGCGCGTGGCCACCATCACCGAGCGGGGAAGGAAGGCCCTCGCTTTGCCGGAATTCGCGAGCGGGCAACGCAAGTTCGTCATCGACGCGCCCGTGCCACGCATTTACCCCGGCAAGCGGCAGCCCTATGTTCAGTTCATCAACCAGGTCAAGCGATGGCTGACCGCGAATGGCTTCAAGGAAGTGCCTTCTCCGTTGATCACCCAGGAGTTCTACAACTTCGACGTGCTGTTCCAGCCCCAGAACCACCCCGCGAGGACGTGGTCGGACACCTACCAGTTGAAGCGGCCCACGCACGGAAGGCTGCCTGACAAGAAAATCGTGGAAGCCGTCCGCGTGGCGCATGAACGCGGGGGGAAATCCGGTTCCAAGGGCTGGGGCCATGCCTGGAGCGAGGAAATCGCGCGGAAAGTCATGCCGGCCTCGCACTGCACGGCGCACGATGCCCGGCAATGGGTGAAAGACATCAAGCCAGGCAAGTATTTCTCGTTGAACCGCGTCTACCGCCCGGACGTGCTGGACGCCAAGCACCTCATCGAATTCAACCAACTGGATGGGTTCATCCTCGGGGAAGGCATCAACTTCCGCCACCAGCTCGGCATCTTCCGCGACTTCGCCAGGGAAATAGCGGGCGCCACCGAAATCAAGTTCACGCCGGATTACTTTCCCTTCACGGAGCCCAGCGTGCAGCTCAGCTGCAAGCACCCCGAACTCGGCTGGATGGAGTTCGCCGGCGGCGGGTTCTCCAGGCCCGAGATACCGGCAAGCCTCGGCATCCAGGAGCCCTTGATCCTGTGGGGCATGGGCGTGGATAGGCTGGCCATGCTCAAGATGGGCGTCAACGACATTAGGCACTTGTTCAGCGACGACTTGGAGTGGCTGCGGAACGCGCCCCCGGTGAAGGAGTAAAAGCATGCCCATCATTGACGCAAGCCTGAAGGACCTGAACCAGTTGCTGGGAAAAAAGCTCTCCGCCAAGGAACTCGAGCAAAGGCTGCACTTCGCCAAATGCGAGCTGGAGGCCAGCGACGGCGACCAGATAAAGATTGAAGTCAAGGACAGCAACCGCCCGGATTTGTGGAGCGCGGAAGGCGTTGCACGGGAACTAAGGGGCAAGCTCGGCCTCCGAAAGGGGATGCCCCAAGCCCGGTTCAAGGACTCGAAACACGAAGTCATCGCCCACGACAACGTGCTCGTTTACCGGCCCGGCATCGCCTGCGCGGTGGTCAAGGGACTGAAGGTTTCGGAGCCCCTGTTGCTGCAATTGATCCAGTTGCAGGAGAAAATCACGCACACGTTCGGCCGCAAAAGGGAAATGGTTTCCATCGGCTTGTACGAGTTCGAAAAGCTGAAGCCCCCCATCCACTACAAGGGCGTGGCCCCCGAAAGCGTGAAGTTCGTGCCCCTGGACTTCAAGCGGGAAATGAACCTGCGCGAGATCCTCGCCGAACACCCCAAGGGAAAAGAGTTCGGGAACCTCATCGCCGGGCACAAGGTGTGGCCCATCCTCTGCGATGACGCGGGAAAGATTTGCTCCCTGGTGCCCATCATCAACTCGGAACTCACGGGCCGCGTCAAGGAAGGCACGGGGACCCTGTTGCTGGAGATGACGGGAACCGATGAACGCTTCGTGAACACCGCGATGAACGTGTTCTGCATGGCCTTGCAGGACCGAGGCGCGGCCATTGAACGCATGGCGGTCGTGAAAAACAAGAAAAAGACGTGGTTACCCGACTATGCGCCGGGAAAAATGTCGGTGGCGCTGGCGTACGTGAACCAGGTGGCCGGCATGGCCTTCACCGCCAAGGAAGTGGCGGGGCTACTGGAAAAAGCCCAGTACAACGCGAAAGCCAGGGAAAAAACCATTGAAGTCGAATACCCGGCCTACCGCCAGGACCTACTCCACCCCATCGACGTGGTCGAGGACGCGCTGATTGCCTACGGCTACGACAAACTCCTGCCTGAATCGGTCACGCTAGCAACCAACGGGGAATTGACGCAGGAAACAAGGCAATGGGAGGCCATCCGCGAAGCCTGCATCGGCCTGGGCCTGCAAGAGATTCTCACGTTCACCATGACATCCAAGGAAAAGCAGGCCGCGAAGATGGGCTATGCCGACGACGACTTCGTCGAGATAGCCAACTACGTTTCCACCAACTGGCAGGTGTTCCGCAAGCGGTTGCGGCCTGAACTGCTGGAGTTCCTGTCCAAGAACAAGGACGCCGAGTACCCGCAAAGGCTGTTCGAAGTCGGCCGCGTGCTGCGCCTGGACGAGAAAAGCGAGACGGGAGTGCGGGAGCCCACGCGGCTGTGCGTGGCCCTGGCGGACGCCAAAGCCAATTACACGCATATCAAGTCCGCGTTGGACGCGCTGGCCCACCAACTCGGTTTCTCCTACGAAGTCAGGGAAGAAAGGGACGCGGCCTTCGCCGAGGGAAGGCACGCCTGCATCCGGGTCAACGGCCAATGCAAGGGCGTACTCGGCGAGGTCAGCGACGAGGTGCTCGCCAAGTTCGGCTTGGAGACCAAGGTCGCGCTCCTGGAATTAGAGCTGGAGTAACGTGAGGCCGATGAGAATACGCATCCAAGAACGGCTCTTATCCCGAAAAAGAAGAAGACCACCTGCCCAGGCCCATGAGAAACGACGGCCCTCGTTTTCCGTGTACGCCACTCAACTCAGGGGAGAGGACAAGAAAGCGGTCGACGCCTGCGTCCGGCTCCTCAAGCAACAGCTCAATGGCGGCGTTTTCGCGGTCACGGGCACGGTCTTAGCTCCCGCTTTTCCAAAAGTAGCTCAATGGATTACGGAAAAGATGAACCTGCCTGAAAGCGACTCCCGCATGGCGATTGCCGCGCCCCTGATTGTCGCAGGCTTCGGTGCCTACCAGTACATCAGGGCCAGCCGGCAACTCGCCCAAGCCTTCAGGAAGGCCGTGTTCAAAATCCAGACCTCGAATGACCCAAGGTTGTCAGAGTTGGCTGCCAAATCAAAGTATCTGACCATTACGCCGACCGGGCTAATCCTGGGCACCTCCTGGAAGCCATGGTTTCTTGCAGGGAAAACGAGGAAACTGGAATAACTCAGCCGAACAACCGACCTGCCCCTTGGCGCTACACACCCAACACCTTTAAATATGTGTCCACACATAATACAAATAGGTGGTTTGTTTTGCCTAATATGACCCTCAGCATCCCGAAGCCCTTGCACGAAGAGATGAAAAAATACCCCGAATATAAGTGGAGCGAAGTCGCTCGAAAAGCCATCCAAGAGAAAATCGAGGCGGCACGGCTGGCCGATGACTTGAAGGCCATTGCTCAAGCGAAAAAGGAACTCCGGGAAGGGAAAACCGTTCCCCTCGAAAAGCTCGCCGAAGAACTGGGGTTGAAATGACGTTCGTCGTCGAACTGTCCACAAAGGCTGCAGACCAGTTCCGGAAACTCGACAAACCAGTCCAAGAACAAATCCTGAAAAGACTGCGGCGATTGGCCGAAGACCCGGAACTCGCCAAGCCCTTGTCCCATGGACTCAAGAACAACCGCAGCGAACGAATCGGAAAACACCGTGTAGTATTCGCCATCGTTGGAAACAAATTAGCCGTCGCCAAAATCGAGCACCGTGACACGGTGTACGGCTAGCCGAACAGCCTGGTCTGCCTGCTCTCATCGGAGGACGGGTGGCTTTCGTCGTCCGAAGGAGCGGTGGGAACCTTTTCCTCAGGGGTTTCTTCGCCGCCCACGTAATCTGCCAAGGAGCCGCGCGAGCCCCGGGGTGCGGGTGCGTCCGCCGCAGTCATGCCTTCGAGGGGCTTCAGCGAACGCGGTTTGGCGTGCGCGGCACGCAGCTCTTCGGCCTTGGCCAAGGCGTCCTTGACTTTCTTGGTATCGGCCTTGGTGTCCATCAAGAACGCGAGTTCCTCGGCCTCGAAGTCGAACTGCGCGCAGAGCTCTGCTGCCTTTTCCTTGTCCTCGCAGAGCACCTTCAAGTAGGGCAGGTCGTGGGCCATGACTTCCCTGGCCGAGGAATGGGTTTTTTCCCCGATTTTCCGGCAGAGCCCGGTTTTAAGCCCCCGCAAGGCCTTGGACCTGGAGAGCATGGAGAGCAGGCCGGGGAACCGGAACTGCAGCCAGCCATGGTAGTCCTGGGAACGCGAAAGCGCAACGCCTGCAGTCATCAAGTCGCCGGAATAGCGGAGGAACTCCCAGGCCTGCCTGCGCAGGATGCGCGCGGAATAAATGTCGGCCTTGCTCAACCGCTCGAAGGCCGCCGCAGTATCCGGGCGCGCGGTGTAGATGCGGGGAATGTTTTCCTCGACCCACCGCAAGAGCATGTCGTTGCTCAAGTCCGTGGAAAAACGCGCGCGCCGGATTTCCTCCACGGTTTTTCCCTTGAAAATCTGTTCCAATACCTTGAAGATTTTTTCCTCGCGCTCGCGGAAGCCCATGCCCTGCACGTCGGCCAGGGAAACGCTTTCCCCCAGCGCCAGAGTCTGCGCGTCCAGCAACGCGGAACGCATGTCCCCGGACGCGTTGCGCGCGAGCTCCTTGACGGCTTCCTCGTCGAATTTCGCGCCTTCGACCGACAAAACCTCTTTGAGGCGCTTGGCCATGGAAAGGTAATTGATTTTCTTGAATTCCAGGGCCTCGCACGCGTAAACAAAGGACTTCATCTTCTGGTCGCCGTAGACGTCGTTCGCGGTCAGGATGACCGGGTTTTGCGCGGTCTTCACGATTTCCCCGATGGCCGCCGCGCCCCCCCGGTCGCGGGCCTGCAAGCCATCCGCCTCGTCGATGAGCACCAGGCGAAGCCGGCCGGAAAAACTGGCGTTGAGCGCCGCGCCGCCCGCGTACTTTTCGATGTTTTCCTTGGAGCGCAAGTCCGAGGCGTTTAACTCGAAGACCTGCCAGCCATGCAGGCGCGCGAGCAGGTAAGCCAGGCAGGTCTTTCCCGCACCCGACTGGCCCCAAAAGAGCAGGGGCTTCTGGCGCTGGCCGGCCTGCCAAGCCTTCGCCCAGGCAAGGCCACGTTCGACGAGGTCCGAGTTGCCAATAAATTCCTCCACGGACTTGGGAGCGAACTGGTCAGTCCAGAGCTGGGCCATGCAAGGAATGGGCTGGAAAAGGGTTTTAAAGGCCACTAACAGGGCTTTAAAACCTGTCGGAAGCAGGGAATTAAAATGCAGGTCGGCCTCGTGGGAAAGCCTTCGTCAGGGAAGTCAACCCTGTTCAACGCCTTGACGCTGCTTGACGCGGCCATGGCCAGCTATCCGTTTACCACCATCGAGCCCAACAAGGGCATCGGCTTTGTCCGCGTGGACTGCGTGGACAAGGAGTTCGGCAAGCAATGCAAGCCCCGCACCGGCTACTGCGAGAACGGGACAAGGTATGTTCCAGCCGAAGTCATTGACGTGGCCGGGTTGGTGCCGGGAGCCAGCGAGGGCCGCGGGAAAGGCAACGAGTTCTTGTCCGATTTGTCGCACGCCGACGTCTTGATTCACGTCGTGGACGCCTCGGGTTCAACCAACGAGGAAGGCCAACTGGTGCCCATGGGCAGCCACGACCCGGTCAAGGACGTGCGCTTTCTGGAAGACGAAATAGACTTGTGGTTCGCGGGCGTCATCGCCAAGAACTTCAAGAAGTTCGGGAAGACGCCCTTCGAGGGAAAGGGCGCGCTGTTGAAGGCCATGGCGGCCTGCCTGTCCGGGATTGGCGGCACGGAACGCGACTGCGATTTGGCGCTGGACAAAGCCGGGCTCTTGAACAAGAAACTGCAGACCTGGGACGAGAACGACATCAAGGCGTTTGCCACGGCTTTGAGGAAGGTCAGCAAACCCATGGTCATCGCAGCCAACAAGATTGATTTGCCGGGCGCGGAAAAGAACGTGGAACGCATCCGAAAGGAGTTCCCGCATTTGACGGTCATTGGCTGCAGCGCCATCGCGGAGTTGACGCTCAAGCGCGCGAACAAGGACGGCACCCTCAAGTACCTGCCGGGCAGCAAGGACTTCACGGTGCTCAAAGACCTGAACGAGGCCCAGCAAAAGGGCCTCGAATACATCCGCAAGAACGTGCTCGAAAAGTTCGGGTCAACGGGCGTACAAGAACTGCTCGACAAGACCGTGTTCGACGCCTTGGGCTACATCGCGGTCTTCCCAGGGGGAACCAAGAAGCTCGAGGACTCCCAGGGAAGGACCCTACCGGACTGCTTCCTGATGCCGCCCAAGTCAACGGCATTGGACTTCGCGTTCAAGCTGCACACGGACTTCGGCAACCACTTCATCCGCGCCGTCAACGTCAAGAACCACTTAATGATCGGCAAAGACCACGAACTACAGCACCGCGACGTGGTCGAAATCATCCACGGGGCGTAAAGAAAAAGAGGAAAAGAAGCCCGCTAATGAATGACGGGCTTGGCGTCGACTTGGGGGAGGACTTCCGCCCTGGACTCGTGCGACAACTGCCGTTCCTCGGCGGAGACCAGGTGCATGATTTCGCCGAGCTCCTTGTCCTTGTTGCGGAGCCGGCCCAAGGCATAGAGGTAGGCGTTGATGATGCTGTCCAGGTCAAGGGTGCGCTTGAAGCCCTGCCTAGCCACTTCCTCGAAGTACAAGTGAACCAACTTGAACGCGGTCTCCTCGTCGGAGGCGCGGGAAACCATTGACCGCTGCATTGCCTTCATGACCATACCACCTCAAAGAATACGGGGTAAGGAGTATTTAAGGGTTACGCCGGCTTGAACAACAGGAAAGCGATTTCGCCTTGGCCGCCCAAGAAGTTGCTGGCCGTCACGGCAGAGGACTCCAGGGCCTTGAAACCGAGGCGCTCGCATTCGACGAGAAAGGCCTTGAACGAGAAGCCGGTGGGGGGAAACTCGTTGCAGAACACGGCCAGCCGCGCCAAGGCATCCCCTCGGAGGACGCGGTGGAACTCGCGCAACGCGGCCTCCCAGTCCGGCATGTACTCCAGGGAGTGCAGGCAAAGGATTTTGTCCACGGAATGGTCGGGTAACCCCGTGCGGGAAGCGGGCCGCTCCAGGAACTCCATTTTGTAGGCGACGCCCTCCCTTTGGGCGAGCGCCAGGGCCTGTTCCAGGAAGGGCCTGGAAAAGTCCAGGCAAAGGGTTTTCCCCCTTGGGTTCAGGTGCTTGGCGAGGAACACCTCATAGAAACCGGAACCACAGCCGATGCTGAGAAGGTCTTCGTTGCCGTGAAAGGCCAGCGAGAGGAACAGTTTTTCAAACACGTGAAGCCGCTGGTCCAGGGTCGGGACGGCGTCATAGGAAGCGGACAGCTTGTTCCAAGCGCCTTTCATGGAGTCGAGGCTTGGCCGCCCAGACTCCAAGTCGATTTCCGTCTGGAAGTCCAGGAGCCGCTGCTTTTCGAGGCGGGAAAGGGCGGGAAGCGGCTGGCGTTCGAGGAACGCCTTGAAGTCGGAGACGATGGCAGGTTGCATGGCATCACGCGGCATCCAAGGCCTTCAACAAGGCCTCGCCCTGCACGGCGAGCGTGATTTCCTTGGTCTTTCCCTTGTTCCCCAAGTCAATCAACGCGGAGCGGATGAGGCGATGCGCTTCCAGGTTGGCCAGGAAGTCCCGGATCCTCCGCTCGGTCACGGGTTCCTTCACGGCGGAAGCGTATTGCTGGTAGAGTTCCCCCGAGTGGAGGGTGCCCTTGCCCGCGATTATCCGCAGCAAGGCCCTTTCGTGTTCGCTCAGGTATTTCACGGCTTTCAGGTTCTGCTCGGCGACCGCTTCAAAGGCATTCTGCAGGTGGCATAACTCCACGCGCTCCGCGTTCACGCGCTCCGCTTCCCTGCCTGCCTTCCACAGGCACTCGATGGCGATGCGGGCGTCGCCCCCGAGCTTGGCGGCGTGCGCGGCCGCGACGTTGATGACTTCGGGGTCCAGGGAGCCGGGCGCGAACGCGTACTCGGCGCGCTCGCGGAGGATGTCCTTCAACTGCTGGGGGCTATAGGGGTTGAATTCAATGGCTTGCTCGGCAAGCGAACTCCGGATGCGGGGGTCAAGCCGCACCGTCAAGGCCTTGTCGTTGGAGACCAGAATGAGTTCGAGGCCCTTCTTCTGGTACTCGATGACGCGCAACAAGTCGTACAAGAGCTTTTCGCCGTCCTCGGCGCACAACAACTGGTCCACCTCGTCCAAGACGATGACGGGCGTGAAGGAGGCCTGCTTCAAGGCGTTCAAGAGCTTGGAGTATAGCTCGTCGGTTGCCACGCCCCGGCGGGGCACGGCCTCTCCGAGGAAGTTGGCGAGTTCGGATAGGACGGCGTGCCGGGAATTGAATTCAAAGCAGTTGAGGTAAAGGTGCTTGGCGCGGTCGGTGTGCTCTTCGAGTTGGTGGAGGACGAACTTGATGCATGCGGTTTTTCCCACCCCGGTTCCGCCGCACACGAAGACGTTCTGGGGCTTGCCGCCCCGCGCAATCGGGTTCAGGGCATACACCAGGGAATCGATTTCCGCGTCCCGGTGGGGCAGCCGCTCCGGGACGAACTCCGGGTAGAGGTATTTCTCGTTGCGGAACAGGTTGTGCTCGCGCCTGGCCTCCGCGAAGATGTTCTTGGGCATGACCACTAATTAGGGGGCTGAAAGAATAAATAAAGGTTTCCCCGGGGGAAAGCCGGGAAACCGCTATTTCTTTCGCTCCTTGAGCCACTGACTGGCAAGCGCCTGGTCTTCCAGGGCGGCCTTCAAGCGCTTCAAGCCCTCTTGGATGTCCTTGGTTCCCGTGGCATACGACAAGCGGATGTACTCGTCGTTTTCGCCCGCGTTCTTGCGGCCAAACCGCATGCGGGACAAAACAGCCACACCGGCCTTTTCGAGGGCATAGTCTTCGACGTCCAGGGAGTCCTTGAAGCCCAGGTTCTTGCAGGCCCCGGTGACGTTGGCGAAGACATAAAAGGCGCCGAACGGGAGGTGGCAGCGAACCCCTTTGATTTCGTTCAAGAGCCCGACAATCAGGTCGCGCCTGGCCTTGTACTCGGCCACCATCTTGCGGGAGGGCTCCTGGCTGCCTTCCAAGGCGGTCTTGCCGGCCAACTGGGTGAAAGTGGCAGCGCAGGCCACGTAATTGTTGTTGAGCCTCGCGATGCCGGGCACGAGTTCCCTGGGCATGGCCCCGTAGCCGAGGCGCCAACCGCACATGGCGTAAATCTTTGAGAAGCCATGGAGGAGGATGGTTCTTTCCTTCACGCCTGGAAACTTGAGGATGCTGTGGAATTCCTTGTCATAGGTGATGTCGGAATAGATTTCATCGGTTAAAATCCAGAAATCGTGTTTCTTTGCCAGTTCCGCGAGCCGCTTCAGGTCATCGGCCGCGATTACGCCGCCGGTGGGGTTGGCCGGGCTGTTGATGACCACCATCTTGGTCTTGGGGGTGATGAGCCGCTCGAGTTCGTTGATGTCAAAACTGAACCCCCTGGACTCCCAGTACGGCAAAGGCACCCGCTTTCCGCCCACGAAGTCGATGGCGGACTCGTAGATCGGGTAGCCGGGGTTCGGGTAGATGACCTCATCGCCTTCATTGACCAGCGCCTGGATGGCGAACAGGATGATGGACTTGCCGCCCGCAGTCACGACGATTTCGTCCATGGAATAGGGCACGCCATAGCGCTTCGTGAGGTGCGCGGCAATGGCTTCCCGTAGTTCGGGCAGCCCAGCCGGCGGGCCATAGTGGGTGCGCCCCTTTTGGATGGCCTGGATGCCGGCCTCGCGGATGTGCTCCGGCGTGTCAAAGTCGGGTTCGCCGATGCAGAAGCTCACGATGTCGCGGCCCTTCCTTCGCAAGTCGACGACCTTGGCAAGGACCTCGAATGCGGTCTCGGTTCCCAGCCTGGACATTCTTTCAGCGAGTTTCACTTTCATTTCAGGTCACCTTCATCCGGCTCTTGGCGAGCACTTTCCGATTAACCAGGCAATCCGGCGCGATGCCGTTGAAGGCCGAGACAAGGTTGTTCACGGCCAATAAACCCATGTCCGTACGGCTTTTAACGGTTGCGGAAGCGATGTGGGGGGCGAGGACGACGTTCTCGAGCTTGAGCAGGGCCTTCTCGATGACGGGTTCGCGCTCGTAGACGTCCAGGCCCGCGGCAAAAATGCGTTTTTCCTGGAGCGCCTGGGCCAGCGCCTTCTCGTCAACCACCGGGCCGCGTGAAGTGTTGACGAGCACCGCGGTCGGCTTCATGAGCTTGAACTCCTTCTCGCCAATCAAGTGATGCGTGTTGGGGTTGAGGGGAACGTGCAGGGAAACGAAGTCGGACTCGCGCAACAGGGTTTCCTTGTCCACGAATTTCGCGCCGAACTCTTTCTCGAAGTCTGGGACGCGCTGGACGTCGTGGTAAAGGATTTTCATTTCAAAGCCCTGGGCCGCGCGCCTGGCGACCTCGCGACCGATGCGGCCCAAGCCGAAGATGCCGAGGGTCGCGTCCTCGGTGCTCTGGCCCAGGAAGTGCAGCGGGCCCCAGCCCTTGAACTTGCCCTTGCGCACGAAGCGCTCGGCCTCGCCCACGCGGCGCGCGGCGGCCAGCAAAAGCGTGAACGCGAAATCCGCGGTGGCGTCGGTGAGCACTCCCGGGGTGTTCGTGACCAGGATGCCGTGGTGCGTGGCCGCCTTGACGTCCACGTTGTTGAAGCCCACCGCATAATTGGAGACCATCTTGAGGTTGGGCTCCGCGTCCAAGACTTCGGCGTCAATGGAGTCCGTCAAGAGGCAGAGCAAGGCGTCCTTGCCCTTCACGCCTTTCACGATTTCTTTTTTGGTGAGGACGCGGTCTTCCTTGTTGAATTCGACGTCGAAGTGGAGGAACAGCAGGTCCATGGCAGGCTTTGGAATCTGCCGAGTAACGAAGATTTTCGGTTTCATGGGGCCCACTGGGACAGGAAACTTACCCATGAAAAGGAATTTAAAGCGAGAGCCTGTTTTCCGCAAACGCTTTTTTTCCGCAAGAAAAAAAGGGTTTAAAGACTGGCTTGAAAGCGTAAAAGACGGCGGAAAGCGAAACCAAGGGGTTCTGGCACCGGAAAAGACGGGTTCAAGGGTCGTTTAAAAAGGCCTTGAACAAGAGGATAGAGGTGATAAACCATGAACATTTACGCCAGATGGGTCTTGCAGGAAAAACAGGACTACGAGATTACCCGGCCCAGGCAAAACCCCCAATAGCCTCCTTAGCGCCCAACCTAACAGGCCGCTATTTATGTCCCGTCGAGCCCCCAAGGCGAAGACGGGACGACGTATAGCGCACAGCCGAAGCCAGCAGGCGGAGGTGCCCATCAGGGCACGCCGCTATCGTGCGGCTATTTATGGATTACGTGGCCTGAATCTGGGGTATGCCCGGGATACTGTTCGGCTCTTCCGGCATCCCCCACTCGGCCGAGGGCGGCGACACCGTGAAAGGCATCCAAACCATGCGGGAGCTCGGGCTGGACGCCATGGAACTGAGTTTCACCCACGGAGTGCACCTGGGCCCGGCCAGCGCGCGGGACGTGCGAAGGACAAGCGAGGAAACCGGCATCAAGCTCAGCATCCACGGCCCCTACTACATCAACTTGTTCGCGAAGGAACCCGAGAAGGTGGAGGCAAGCAAGCAACGCATCTGGAAGAGCCTCGAAGTCGGGGAAATCGCGGGCTGCGACTACGTCTGCTTTCACCCCGCCTACTACATGAAAGCCGAACCGAAAACCGTGCACGCGCAGGTGCGCGACATCCTGGCGGAGTTGCAGGGCAAACTCCACGACCAGAAGATGCGCATCCGGTTGGCGCCGGAGACCACGGGAAGGGTCACGCAGTTCGGCTCGCTGGCGGAGACCCTGGAACTGGCCTACGAGCTGAAGGAACTCCTGCCCGTCTTCGACTTCTGCCACTTGCACGCCCGCGAGAACGGGAAGTTCAAGCGCAAGGAAGACGTGGAACGGGTCTTCGACGAGGTCGAGGCGACCACGCCTTGGCTGCTCAAGGACTTCCGCATGCAGGTTTCGGGCGTCAGCTACACCGTGAAAGGCGAGCGGGCGCACACCGCGTTGGCGGACTCCGACTTTCCCTGGAAGTGGTTGATGGAGTGCCTCAAAGAGTTCGGGGTGAACGGCGTGGCCATCTGCGAGAGCCCCCAACTCGAATTCGACGCGATGAAGATGCGGGACTACTACAAGGGGCTGCCGTAGGACGTCGCAAGCAACGTTATATAGGAGTTTGAGCGCTTTATTTGCATGGGAAAACGTTGGAAGAGCGGGGCCCGCAAGCGGCGGAACCCCAAGCCGCGCAAACGGGGGCCGACGCCCCGAGGCCGGCGCCTGCTTGGAATCGGCGGGGAAAGACGCCCGCCCACGGTCTTTGAGGCGGCTTTAGCGCGGCTTGCCCGGGCGCAACGCATCCAGGAAAGGAATAGGCGCGCCGTGGAAGAGGGCAGGTTCGGAAGAGTCAGGCGGTACACCAAGCCAGAGGACCGCAGACGCCCCTCCAAAAATGACTTTCTCAACACGCTGGGACTGATTGGACGGCATGCCGTGGAACGCGAACTCGAGAAACACCGGTCCATCAAAGCAGAAGCCCTTATCAAAGCGCTTGGCAATAGAAATCCCCGTGACCTCCCGCCGGAAGAGTTGCGGTCACTGCTTGCGCAGGCAGCGGAAACGCAAGCGAGGGCCATTTCGCCGACGGCGGCAGAACTAAGGGCAGCAAGGGACGAAGCCCGCCGCGAGGCGGTGATGCGGTTGCGGAAAAGTTATGCGCAACCCAATGACCTGCTGCGCCTGCAAGTGCAGTTGGTCCACGCGCTCGGCCCAAAGACCATGGACGTCATTGCAAGAAGCGTTGGGAAACGCCCGCCGACTGACTTCGTTTTTTTCCTGGCCCAGCAAGTCAAGGCAAACAAGCACGTGCATCTTGGCGGGGACCGGTTGTACATCGATTATGCTGAACTACTAGAAGAACTCGCCAAACAACAAAATGCACTCGCCAAAACGGTGGCTGCGGGAGACCAAAAACAGGAACAAGTGCAACGAGACTTCACGCGCAAGGCCGCACGGGCACCCGATGCCTCAGCCCACGACGTGATGGCCGCACTGGGAAACATTATTGGGTTTGTAGAGGAAATTGGAACCAAGGCAGCGGCCAGAAAACAGGCGTTTAACGCCGACATGATTCGGGTGCTGGGCGCTTTGCAGGCGGCCGGCTACTGATTCCCCGCCTAGTCCTCCATTAACGCGAAGATGAGTATCCACATGATGAGGAAGCCGACCACCGAGAGGAGGGGGTTCTCGAAGGCGCCGAGGAAGAACGTGGTCAACGAGAAAAAGAAGAACAAGCCGAGGGACACGAGCAGCGAGCGGAGCAGGGATTTCAGGACCGGCATACCAGTGTTGTAAGCGAAGGCGTATTTAAGGGTTGCGCGGGGCTTTAAGCAAGGCCATGGCTTCGGCTGGGTTAAGGACGCGGATGCTGGGCAGGATGCCAACAAGTTTCTTTTTGAAACCGCTAATCAGGCGCTTGTCCCGCGTCACAAAGTACTTGCAGTCATCTATGCGGTGCGCTTGCATGAGTAGAAGGGCATCGAAAGTCGAAAACCCCAACGCACAAATGCGGTGCAACGAGGCCAAGTCGATTTCCTTGGTGGCAACAACCGAGAAAGAACACAGTTCTTTGACTATGGCTTGAACCTTGGCCAACTCCTCTTCAGTCAACGGGAGTTCTTTTCGTCCTTCACTGAATTCAGAAACGTTGTAACCGTAGTCTATCAGTTTCTTTTCTTCCGTGAGTTTTTCGACGACGTCCCTGAATTCCAACAAGTTCCAGTCGCTTGCATGACTGGTGAACGCTTTTTTCACGTACTTGTCTTTTAGTGCTTTGCTTCGCCTGAGAGAATCGGTAAGTCGTTGGCCCTTGTCTTCCTTGGCTTGAATCGACAGGAAATCGAGAAGCAAGTTGGTGTCAAGCATGAAACCAGGCAACCCATCACCCGAACAGCCATTTTACGAGGCTTCGTCTGACAACGCGTTTGCGTTTCTTCCGCTTCTTCGCCTTTGAAGCCATTCCCGGGGTCACCCACTTATGATGGGTAGTTTCCCGATATAAATCCTTTCGCTGCAGGGAGGACTCCTGCACGGGTTCAGTTCCTGCCAAAGCCGCCACCCCCAGGAGTAGAACGCCGCGACAACACGCGACTCATTGCCAGGGGCTCCACCAAAACCGTTCGCCCGCCCCTGCGCCGCAGCCAGTAGGCGAGCGCGCCGCCAAGCAAGGCCGAGGCCAGCAGGCCGAGGGCCAGCAAGGCAAACGCGGAGTTCGAGGAAGCCAGGGAGGCCAGCAAGGCCCTGGCCGGACTCTCGGTTGAAGGAGCCAGGGACGTGGAAAGCTTTTTGACTTTGAAGACGCCGGCCAGGTTGGCCCCGCTGAACTGGATGACGCCTCGCTCCCCCTCGTCCTCGAAGCGAAGGGAGAAGGCACGAGGCAGGAGGGCGCAGACGCGGGGAGGCAGGCGGAACGCGGAAGCGGAAACCAGTTCCAGGGTCGCCGGAAACAATTCGTTGCCACTTGAGTCAAGGACGTCCACGGAAAGCGAGGGGCCTCCGCCGGCAAAGGCCTGGCCTGACTCGAAAAGACAACTGGCTTCATGCAAGGGCAACGATTGCAACTCTCTTTGGGGGGGTCCGGGGTCCTCGCTGGCCTGGGCCTGGACGGCCGGTGACTCAAGCACGGGCCTGGCGTCCCGCGCAATGGGCAACAACAGGACCTCGCCTTCCCCATAACGCCTTGGCCGGCGGTTCAAGAGCCTGGAACCGGGTTCGGGGACCGGGTCACTGGAGAGGACGAGGGCCACGGTTTTCTCCGAAAAGTTTCCGGCGTTGTCGTAGGCACGCACCGAGTAGGCGTGGAAGCCCGGCGACTGCCCCGAAAACAAGTGACTGGTTTGGAGGCCGACGTCAACGAAGGGAGCGTCATCGGCTTTCACGGCAAAGGATTGGATGCCTGCTTGGTCCACGGCGTCAAAGGAAAGGGAAACCGTGGAAGAAGCGAGCGTGGCGCCGTCGGCCGGCGAGGAAATGGCCAGCCTGGGCGCGTCACGGTCCAAGTAAATCGTGTCCGCAATCAAGTCCGTGGTGGCGTGGCCAAGCGAGTCCGTGAAACGGGCGAAGACGAGCTTGTTGCCGTCCGCGTCACTGCAGCCGGGCGCGTCCCGTGCGAGGTTGAAGCCGGTGAGCAGGGGCGTGAAGTCCAGGGGCGCGGAGAACGCCTGGTTGTCACAGGAAAAGGCGACCTGCATGGGGCTCACGTCGTCGGCTTCGAGGGCGAGGTCGATGAGCGGGCTTGAGACAAAGCAGGTGTCGCCGGTCTTCTGTATTTTGAGGCGCGCATTCTGGGGCGGCAGGCCGTCAACGGTAAACGGGTTGTCCGAAGAGTCCAGGGCCTCGGCGCCGGCGTCGTCGCGCACCACGACGTCGAGGTAGACCGCTTTTTTTTGGATGGCGGGAACGCTCCAGGCAAGGGAACAGGTTTGGCCGAGGCCATCAGGCCGAGGGCCAGCAGGCCGAGGGCCACCCGGCCCGGGGCCTTCGGGCATGCAATGGGTTGCGTCCAGGGAAACCCCCAGGACCAGGGGTTCGCCTTTTTGGCCGGGGGCCTCCGAGAGGAAGACGTCTGCCGTGTGCCTTTGGTTGAAGTCGGGGTCGGAAAAGCGGAAGGCCAGCAGGGCTTGGCCTGTTGTGTCGGAGAGCACTTCTGCTCCGTTTGGCTGGCTGACTTGCACGACCGGGCTGGAATTGGGTTTGAGTTCGAGGAGGGGCGGGTACTCGGAGGAATGGCTGCCTAAGAGGACGAAACGGCTGTTGCCGTCAAAGTCTTCGACCGAGTTCTTCAACAGGAAGGAAACGGAGGGCTTGCCGGCGTCAAGGGCGTCGAAGACGGCCCGGGTTACGTCGATGGATTGGTAGCCGGTGCTGACGGCCCCGGCTTCGCCGCCAAGGGCGCCGAGAAAGTCGGCGGTGACTTCGCTGAGTGGTTGAACATCAAAGTCTTTTTCGTCGAGTGCCTCGAAATCGTCGATGGCGTAAACGCCGATGACGCCATCCGCTGAACCGAAATCGGTTTTGGCGCCTGCCACAAAGAGGTTGAGTTGAGCCGAAAAAAACCTTTCCCGTATCCTGCTTAAATCGAATTTGATGAAGGCGCGGTTGGCGGTTCCAACGTATTCGACGAGACCGGTTTTGGCGCGGAACTCCATGTTCATCGTGGCGCGGGTCGTGCCTTCGGTGTTCATGTTTCCCCTGCCTATGCCCTTGAGCTGGTGCAGGGGGGTTGGAATGGATTCCATGGAATAACTGCCGTTGCAGGAGCGCGCGCCTGGCAACGTGATGTAACCAGAGGAGCGGTTGACGACGCCGGTGCAGGTAGCCCAGCCCTGGACTTTGACGACCATGTACGTGGCGCCCAGGTCCCGGGAATTGGGGAGCTCGCACTCGCCTCCCAGGTTGCCGGTGCCGCTGCGGCTGAGCAGGCAGTAGCCGTGGTCGAAGTCGGTGAAGCCCTCCCCGATATGGCCGTCGCTGCCCCCGCGTTCGCCGGCAACCAGGGGATTGGATTGGAGCACGGCAATACCATAACGGTACTTCAGGAGGGAACCGGAGTCATCGGCTGAAAGCGTGAGGGCCGAGCCAAGGTCGGCAAAGAGGGCCAAACCGAGGAGGACTGGGAAAATCAGGGGCAGGAAATGCTTGGAGGGTTGCAGGGTCATCACCTGGATATAACGCCAAAAAATGTTTAAATATTTCGTTGATTGACGAAATTATGGTCTATTCCTGTCGCTGGAGGGCGATTAGGCGGTAATGCCTGCCCTAGGCTGGGCTGGGCCATTAAAGGCCATTTGGGCTTGGCTAGAGAGCCAGCTACAAACACTTACCGTGTCTGGCTGGGCCTCAAAGAGCCAAAGCCTCAAAGCCAGTTGAACAACCCTTGTATGGCGGTCACTGTTTGCAGGTCGCTTTTCTAAAGCCGGTTAATGGTTTGCTCAACTGTTGATGGACTGATGAGGGAAAGCGTTTTAATAGTTGTGGGTTTGAAAAAACAACCCGCCTGATTCCGGCGGAAAACAGCTACCATTATAAAGTTTAGGCGAACAATAGTATTTCATGGCGGATGCACACGGCGGGCACGGAGACGCCCATGGAGGAGCGGGTGCGCACGGCGGCGGACACGGGGATGCCCACGGCGGCGGCTCTTCCCAGGGCGGCGGATGGGGCGGCATGTGGACCACCAAGCACACCGACAACTGGTATGACTGGGTGGCAACCGTTGTCTCGGAGCAGGTAAGCACGTTCGTGGCATTCATCTTCTTCATCATCACGGTTGGAGCCGTTTACGGGGCGCTGGTTGCGGCACGGAACCCGACGATGGAACCTTTCCTCCTCATCGTGCCCGCGGTGCTTGGCCTGATCGCGTTCTACAACCGGGACATCGCGACCCTTTTCTTCCTCCTCTTCACCGTTGGATTTATCCTAGTGTAATCGAATGGAATGCGGGCTCGGCATGGCAGACGTGACGCTTTCAAGCAGCGAATTCAAGGCCCTATCCTCCGACACGCGGACGCAGATAATCAAGTATTTGGGCGAGCGGAACTACACCTTATCAGAACTCGCGAAGAAGCTTGGGATGTCCTCGCCCGCGGCAAAGGAACACCTGGACATCCTGGCAAGAACGGGCCTCGTGCAATTGAATGACGAGGGAAGGAAATGGAAGTACTATGCCTTGACGCGGAAGGGCCGGCAGCTGCTGGGCGGCGAGGAAAACAGGACCACGTTCCTCATCATCTTATCGGCTTCTGCGATCGCCTTGTTCGGGGTTTTGCTGCTTTTCGCGAATTCATTGAATGGAGCCTCCCTGGCTGAGGGGTTTTCGGGGGGCATGACCGGGGAAACGGCTTCCCCCCTGCTGGCCAAGAACGCGGCGGAAGAGGCGTCCACGGCCATGACCGTTCAGGCTCCGACGGCGGCTCCCCGGCCTGCCACAGGAACAGCCGAGCAGCCCGCCGACAGCACCCCAGGCCTGAACCAGACCCCGTACCCGGCCCAAGACCAAGAGGCGTTGGATCGGGCCACGAACGAAACCTACGCTTATCTGGCCCTCGCCCTCGGGCTCTCGGCTTTCATCGGATTCCAGGCGGGCAGGCTCCGAAGGGACGCCATTTAACCGGCCTGATTAATCGGGGCCCCTCCGCTCAAGGCGCTAATCCGGCAAGCCATTGAGCTCATAGAAGTAGGTGACGGGACTCGGCCTCCCCCGCAGGATCACGCACGATTTTATTTTGGTGATGAGGCGGTTGAACTCCGGCTGCTTGAAAAAGGTGGACGAGAACTCGAAGTACGCGTCGAGGTCCGCGACCTTCACGGTCATCATGAGGTCATGGGGGGCGGAAATCATGTTCACCTCGTGCACCTGCTCGAATTGGACGAGCTGCCTGGCGAGTTCCTCGGTCCTGCCTGGCACGGCGTCAAGGAACACAATGGCCTGGAAGTTCACGCCCGCCGGGCCATAGTAGTCCGGGCTGATGATGGCCGTCTTCTTCACGACCACTTTTTCCCCGAGCAACCGGCCCCACCGCGTGCTCACCGTGTTCCGGTGCACGCCCAGGTTTGCCGCGACCGCGTTCAGGGAAAGCTCTGGGTCGGCGAGCTTCAACCGCAAAACATCCCTGTCAAGTTTGGAGAGCCTGAACGAGGAATCGAACTCCCCAACCGGCTTGCCATGCTGCTTGAACGACTTGTTCACGAAAAAAATCGAGGAACCGTTAATCCAGTGATGGAACTCTTTCTCGATGCCGAGCATGAATTCGATTATTTCCTCGGTGCTCCGCGCGTGCATCTTGAAAGCCAGGTCATAGTCTCCCGTGACGATGAAAACGATGCGCACCCGGGGGTGCTTGAACAGCCGCGAGATGAATTCATCGATGTCAAAGCGGTTCAGTTTCAGGGAAACGAACACCCAGACCAGTTGCGGGAGGTTGACCAGCCGCGAGTCCAGGCGGTACTTGTAGCGCTGGATGATGCGCTCGCGCTCGAATTTCCGGACAATGTAGTTGACCGTGGAATGGTTGAGCCGCAAGGCCTCCGCGACCTGCCGCTCGGATTCCAGGAGGCCACGCCGGGCGACGTACTGCAAAACCCTGGATTCGACGGGGGAAAGCACTCTATTCGCCATGGTGTATACTGTAATTGTTTAGAAATATATATAATTTATGCGCAAATGCATGGCAAAAAAGGAGCTATTTTGTGCAAAAACCCATTCAAAAATATATACTTGGAGGACACCATATATAACGAGGGGGTGGGCGCATGGCAAAGTCAGAATTCTTTAAAGCGCTTGGCATACTCGCTTCCCTAGTCACGGTGTACCGCGGCATTACCATGGACGTGCCCATGGTGGACACCATCATCATTGTCCTGGTCTCCATCCTGTTCTTCGCCCTCGCAGCCGAGTTAAAGGTACACGGAAGCCACTGGGAAAGCCCCAATACCGGTGTAGAGCCAGGGCCCTTGCCGGATTTCCTGAAAACGAGCTG
Source organism: Candidatus Iainarchaeum sp. (assembly GCA_018304425.1). GTDB lineage: Archaea > Iainarchaeota > Iainarchaeia > Iainarchaeales > UBA10219 > UBA10219 > UBA10219 sp10219u. Next base: position 212,990 of record JAGVWE010000002.1, read on the forward strand.
CCCCTGCACGGACGACGAAGGAGGCGAATGAAACATCGACGATTGACGAAATATTTAAATATTGTTCGCCTCCTTAATTCCCTCCATGCGACTCGATTCAAGAGCCCAGATCTCCATTGAGTTAATCATTGTCCTGGCCGCCGTGGTGGCCATCGTGCTCCTCCTGGTCACGCAATTACAGGAAACCAGCACCGAGGGCAGGGACAAGATTAAGTCAACGGCCAAGTCGATTTTCGACAAAATCGAGAACGACATCAAATAAGGGCTTCAAGGAATTCGGGATTTCCATGAACCCCGCCAACCCCCGGGAAAAAGGCAAGGGCCAGCTGAGCCTGGAATTCATGCTCCTCCTGGCCGCCTTTCTCTCCTTCCTCTTCCTGCTCCTGCCAGCCATCGAAGAAGTGCTGCGCATGGGCTCCTACGGCGTGGACGCGAAGGCCGCGGAACTCTTCTTGAACCGGGCCAGGCAATCGTCGGAACGGCTGCGCGCCGGAAGAAATCGAGGCCTTCGCCCTCCACGAGTGGAGGCTCTCCGCGGGAGGCGGGGAATTCGACGTGGAAATCGGCGACGGGGAATACCGCAAAAAACTGGGGCTGAAAGCAAGCCCACAACTGGCGATTCCGCCTTTCACCTTCACGGGAAAATTCGCGTTGCGGTTGACGAAAGAAGGCGGTTTCGTTTCCGGCTCAATCGTAGAGGGTAATTGAAAGCCGGCCGAGGGCGCCGGAAGGCGCCGCATAATAAATGGACTCCGTGAACGCGTTCGAAGCGGGTTCGCCGACGGCAACGAACTCGTCGTTGAAACCGATTCGCCCGCTAAACCCCGGGAACACGCGCCGGAAGTCGGACTCCATTTCAGGCAGGGATGGAATTCCCTGGCCGACCCAGACGACGAGGAGGTCGTGTTGTTTTTGGAGAAGATAGAGGGGCTTCAGGTCCGGTGCCTCCGCTGGCTTGGTGGATAGGAGCACGAGCACCAGCACCGCGAAGCCCAGCAAGGCTTCCAGGGAAAAGTAGAGCCCGCGTTCATCCATGCGCTTACGTTCATCCATCGCAGAACACCCCGATGAGGAGGGCCTTTTCCTTGCCGACGAGGACCAGGCGCTCGAACGAATAACAGGTAGTACTGGCCTGGTTGGCTGGACCGGTTAGGGGCTTGTCTGCCCACTGGGTTTCAGGGCCATTGAAGGGAACGAGGCGCAGGGACTGGAGGAGGGGAAAACCCTGGAGTTCCGGTGCGGTGGGTGCGGGGGACAGAAAGTTCGGGGTCACCCGGTGCAGGCCGGAATCGAATGCAGCCAACCCCGGAAAAGACTGGGAGGCATCGTTTTTGACGAGGGCATCCAGGAAGAAGAGGCCCTGCCGCTGCAGGCGGTAGGCTGGCAGGGCGGAGGCGGAGTGCAGGGCGAGGCTGGAAAGGAAGGCGAGGCCAGCCAGGGAAGTAAGCAGGAGGATGACCACGGCCAGCAGCAAGTCCGTGGAAAAGAGCAGGCCCCGTTCACTTGTAGTGTTCAAGGACGTTCACCCGGAGTTTTTGCCCGTCGAATTCGGCGTGGGCTGAAAGAATGGAAGCGGAATGGATGGCTTGACCGGAGGAGGCGCTGGCCGCGTGGTCGGAGAACCCGCAGGGCAAGGCTGTTGAGAGTTCGCCTCCGGCGTTCGAGTAAAGGGAGTCGGCCAGCGTCGCGCAGGACTCCGCTTCGAGGAACGAGTGGAGGGCATGCCCTGCATCCATGGCCTGGAAGGAAATGTCCTGCCAGGTTCCCACCATCAGGGAGAGGACGGCAAGCAGGGCCGCAAGGGCTGCCATGGCTTCCAGGCTGAGCGCGCCTTGCTGCTTGCCCACGCGAACCGGGTTCAAGGAGTGCACGCTCCCACCTTCAACGCGGTGACCGTGTAATTGGGCGGCAAGGAAAAGGATTGCATGTAGTCGTCGAAGCGGATGCGGGCCTGGATGGTGTCGTCCGCGTCGCGGGCCGCGTTATGGAATTCCGCGAAAACGATGCCGTTGACTTCGTGGAGGAGAACCTTGAAGCGGCTGCGGAGGAACGCATAGTCGATGGCGCCCGCGTTTGAATGGAATTCCACGGCGGGAAAACCTGGGTGAACGGCCTGTGACTGCTGGACAAAGGCCAGGAAGTTTGCCGCCAACCGGTCTTCGATGGCATTGGTTTCCCTCGCACCCTGGTCGAGTTGTTCTTGGAGGGTGCCGCGGAGGACGCGGTCCGCGTTGAGCTCGAGTTCCGATCGAACGAAGTTGGTTTTCTCGGCCTGCACGGCAAGCGTGGTGGCCTGGCCCAGGGAAGACGCAGCCAGGGAGGAAAAGCCGAGGACCAGGAAGAGCGTGAACAGGATGGCCAGGACCAGGGCAGTCGAAAAAAAGGCACGGGAAGTCATGGATACCACACTTAATACGAGGAAAAAATAGTTAAATATTTCGTTGATTGACGAATTATTGGATTATGACTTTTTCGGGGGTGGTGAGGAAGAGAAACGGCTTGACGCCCACTTTTACCTGGGCGCCGCGCTTGCACGGGGTCTGGCACGAAACCACGTAATTGCCGGCGCTGACCCCTGCCAGGAGGTCGAACTCCACGTGGACGGCCGCAAGCTGCCCATCGCAGACGATGACCGTTGCATCTACCACGCGCTTGGAGAAAAACAAGCGGAACCAGGCAAAGAAGGCAATGAGGCCGGCCAGCAGCCACACCGAGTAATTGAACTGCGCCAGCAAGACCTGGGACTGGAAGAACCAGGCGGCCTGGGCGAACAGCCAGACCCCGGCAAAAAACAGGAAATAGGCCTTGAACTCCCGGCCGGTGACGCGCCGGAATTCAACGACCAACAGGAAAAAGTAAACCAGGGAAAGCACGGCCTGCGCCGACAAGAACATGGAATCGGAAAGCGTGTTGCGGGCGAAACCCAGCAACAACAGGCCGATGACCATCACCTGCAGGGACGCCGCAAGCAAAGTCTTGCGGCTCACGCCCTTGAACCATTTCCCAAGAAGAGTCCTGGATGCACGCATGCCTTCACCCCTCTCCCTGGAGGACTTCCACGTGCACGGACTTGTACCGGGTCCGGTGCCGGATTTTTTCGGAAAGCGATTCCAGGTCCTGCTTCACGCGGGCTTCAAGCAACGGCGCAAACGGTTGGAGGTGCAAGGACAAGGCAATCGATTCAGGGCCTTCCACGAAAGCGATGCGCTCGATGTGGTAAGCGGAAGCCGAAGCGGAGAGTTCCGCGGACGCGAGCGCCTTGAGGGAGGCCACGGCCACGGTGGAATCGCGGACTTCGAGGAAAGCCGAAAGCGATAGCACGGCCAAAAAGAGCACGGCTGCGGCCACGATGACGAGTTCCAGGCTGGCCTGGCCACGGGAACGGGTTTTCCCCCCGTCTTTCCTCCCTTCACTCAACGGTTACCACCCCGCTGACTTTCTCGATGGAAACGGTTTTCCAGCCCGGGCCCTGCCAGGCACGGGTGCGGCACCCGAGCTTGAAACCCGGGCCAAAGGCCTTTGAGTGGCTGCATTGGAAGTCGTCGTTGTCCTGGTCCTGCGCGCATGCCGGAACCCGTTCCAGGGAGGGGTCCAGGGAGACCGCAAAGGACAGGCTGGCCTGGCCGGCATCACAGGAAAGCCGGGTCTGGGCTGGCAGGAACACTTCAAGGGTGCGCCTGGATTCCCCGGTCGAGTGGCCGACCCAGGCAATGGAGTCATGCACCGCGTCAAAGGCCAGCCGCGCCTTTCCAACGGAGCCAACGTCTTGGACGGCCTTCGAGGAAAGCTGCACCATGGGAAGGGTCGAGGTCTGAAGGTAGAGCAGCATGGCCATGACCAGCAGCATGAGTTCCAAGGAGACCTGGGCACGCGCGTTCAACGGAATACCACCCGCCACAAGACGTCTCCCACGGATTGGAGGACCAGGTACGCGATGAGCACTGCGGGAACAAAGGGCGCACTGCGCTTCACTTTGATGGTTTCCGGGAGGAGTTTCCTGGCCGCGAGTTCCCTCAATTTCCTGGCTTCCTCGTCCGTCAAGCCCGCAGCCCGCACACTATTGGCAACGATGCCGCCTTCCGGCAAAACCATCCGGGCCTGCAAGCCCCTGAAGTCCAGGCGCCGGGCAAAGGAAAGGATTTCACTGGGGCGAAGGGGTTTGACCACCACCAGCTTGCCTGCCACGGATTCGACGATGGTCTCGGCCGGAATCATGCCTTCCACGAGGCTCGCCGTTGGAACGCGTTGCTTCAGCACTTCCTCTTTGCTGACCAGGTAGAGTTTGAAGAACACGTAGAACAAGAGCAGGGGCGCAAAGTATTTCATGGCCTCAAAGAAGGGAATCAGGTAATAGACGTAGGAAGCATAGGCGAACGAGGCCAGGGTGAAGGCGAGCACGACGAGGCTAGGCAGGAAGGAAAGTGCCAGGAGCAGGGGCCACACCGAGGCCTCGGGCAAGCCCAGGGCATAGGTCACGGCCAGCAAGCCGACCCCGAGCAGGCTGAATTGAAGCAGTTGCCAGCCTCGCTTCACGAAGCCGGAGAGGAACTGTTGGCGGAGCAACGCGCTCTTGTAGAAGCCCATGAGGCTGAGCAGCACGCCGTACGGCATCATGGAGAAAACGCTGAAAACGAACAAGGCCAGGGGAAAGACCGGCAGGGAAAGGGAGGCAAACAGTTCGGGTTTCCCGGGCCATAGCAGAGCATCCAGGGAAAACGCGTCCCGGATGAAGCCATAGTTGACCGGGTTCAAGGCCGCGAGGGCCGCGAACAACTTCACGTCGCCCCCGGCCCAGACCCCCACGTGCCACAAGGCATAGGCGCCCAGGAAGGAGAGAACCGTGACTGCAAGGGCCTGGACGAAGAGCATGTAATCATTGCCCGACACAGCGAGGAAGAAGTGGCCGGCCAAGCCGAACGCAATCAAGGCATAGGTGAGCTTGTCCGGGATTTCCCTGGACTTCAAATCGGTGTAAGTGGCCAGCACCAGGCCGGCCAAGGACGCGGCGAAAAAAACGGTTTCAAGCAAGGCAATCAACTCATCAGCTGCGCAATCATGTTTTCCCGGTACTCGAGGATTTTGGCCTTCGCCTGCTGGGACAACCCGGAGAGGTTCAAGGCCAGCACGGCGGCTGCGGCCGCCAAGATGATGGCGAACATCACGGTCAACAGGTATTCAAGGGAAACCTGCGCCCTGGTTTCACGAAACATTGAAATCACGCAAGAACCCCGGCCGGGCCTTTGCAAGGCTCAGGACGTACAAGCCCACGATTACCGCGATGACGAGGAGCAAGGCCAGCAAGAGCAAGACCTCCATGGATGACTGGGCTTTCTGGTCGCTCAAACGATTCCCCCGATCAACGCCTTGCCAAGGGCCTTGGAAAGGGCGTATACCCCGAACGCGATGAACAATAGGATTGGCAGATATATAATGCTTTTGCCTGGCCGGCCCTCCCGCATCAGGGAAACCATGACGCTGGTGGCCAGGATCTCGATGAACAGGTATGCTTCAATGAGGAGGGAAATGAGGGCCGTGGCCTGGACGGACTGCGCGAGCACTTCGGCTGGAACGGAGCCTGCCGCAGCCCCGGAGAGCACGCCCAGGATGGTGGACACGAACCCGAAAATGAGGGGCGCGACGAATGCCGCGGCCGTCACCAGCAACATGGACTGCATCAGGGTGCTTGACTTGCGCTCGCGGTTGATGCGCTGCATGGCGCGCAGGTCCTCCGCGATGTCATCCAAGACCTCAGCGAGGCCAGCACCGCTGCGCACGGATTCCACGACCAGGGAAACCGTGCGCTTGACCAGGGTCGAGTCAACCGAGTCGGCAAAGGACTTCATGGCGGTTTCGAAGTTCTCGCCTTCCTCGAGTTTCCGCACGACCTGGGCGAACCCGGTCTGGAGGGGGCCATGCCCGGAAACCACTATCTCGCGGAGGCTGGACTCATACGTCGAACCCGCTTTCAGGGTGTCGCTCATCTGCTTGAGGGCATCCACCAGCGAGGCCTCGACGGACTCGATGCGCTTGACGGCCTGGAAGTAGGGGAAGCCGATGCAGAGGTCGGCGAGCACGACGAACAAGAGCACGGCGAGACGCGCATCCACCGGAAAAACGAGGAAGGCGGCGGCCGCTGAAACCAGCAAGGACAACAGAATCCAGGCCACGGCGTTGAACCGGAACCCCGAGTGCCGCAGGTACTTGGAATAGCGTTCGAGCAGGGTTTGGGGAGAGGAGGGCATGCATTACACCTTGGGCTGGGAGTAAACAAGGTAAGCGATTAGGTATAACAACAGCACGGGCAACGCGACGAGGAACGCGAAGGCCATGGCCTCTGGGGAAAGCACGGCCGCCCCGACCCCGATGGGGGCGTTGGTGATGCCGGCAATGATGGCGATGAACACCGGCAAGACCACGGCGGTGACGATGAAGATGACGCCGAAGAAATTCATTTTCTCGGAAAAGTCGCGGGTGCGCATCCGCAACTCAAAGGAAACGTCTTCCGCTATCTGGCTCATGGCCTCCGAGAGGTTGCCGCCCATGCGCAGCGCGCGGTTGACGTGGAGGAGAGCGCGACGCAATGCCGTGGACTGGGTGCGGCGCGCGAACCGCTCGATGGCGTCCTTCGTCTCGGCGCCTTCCTCGATTTCGTTGACGGTCCGGGAAAATTCCTCGCTCAGCACGCCATAGTCCGCCGCCGCAATGTCCTGGAAGGACTTGTACAAGCCAACGCCCGTGTGCAACTGGGTGGCCATCTGGCGCAAGGCAAAGGGGAGTTCCCCGCTCGCCTGTTCCCCGCGTTTGATTGCCAGGGCCTTCGGCAGGGACAGGAAGGTCAGGGCCGCGGCCAGGAAGACGACGAGCGTGGAAAGGATGACGGCCAAGGCCTTGGCCTGGAATTCGGCCTGCCAGGGGACGGCGAAATACGCGGAGACCAGCAGGGCTAGCAGCCCGGCCAAGAACGAGGCCGCAGAAACCAGCACCATGAACTGTTTTTGGGTGAGCGGGAGGCCCGCGCTCGACAAGAAGTAACCCGTGTCCCGGGCCTGGGGCAGGCTGGACAAAACGAAGTCAATGGAAGCCGTTACGGGCCGGCATAAGAGGTAGAACCGCGCCAGGAAGCGGTCAAAGAAGTGCCTGGATTCCAGGAGCCAGGGAATGGCCTGGAATTCGAGTGCCTGGGTTCCGGCAATGCCTTCCCGGAGCACGCCGAGTTTTCCTTCCACGGCGGCTTCCTCGCCGAAAGCCATGCCCTGGGCGGCATACTTTTTCTTGATGTTCTCCACCAACCGGTCCACGGCAGGCAAAACGGTTTCAGGTTCGTCCCTGGCCGGTGCGGTGCCCTGCCTGGGCGCGCGCTGTTCCACGATTTTCTTCTTCAACTCGCTCAAGTCGGCCATTCAAACCTACTCTCTTTGCCTTCGCGTCAACAGGAAGTCCTGGCACCGCTTGGAGACCTCTGCAATGCCGCGCACGCCCTGCCGGGCGAGGCTCGCAAGGAAGGTGGCACGGTCCGCCAACTCGGCATCCAATTGCTTGCGGTTGAAGGCGCTGAACTTCTCGAGTTCTCGCAGGAAGCTGATGGGCGTGGGCGTGCGCCTGAAAGAATCGCTCGCGGCATCCCACTCGAAAACGGTTTGCGTGGTGGTTCGGCCTTCGAGGACGCCCAGGACTTCCGCGACTTCCGTGACGCGGCGGATGGTTCCCTTCTTCTTGTCGTGGATGCGGTGCTCGATTACCACGAAGTCAAGGCCGGAAAGCATGACCTCGGGGACGCTCATGGGCGGGCTCGTGATGCGGACGATGGCTTCCTTGGGCGAGTTCGCGTGAACCGTTCCCATCGAGCCCCGGTGCCCGGTGTTCATGGCCGTGAACAGGGAAAAGGCTTCCTCGTGCCTCACTTCCCCAACGATGATGCGGTCGGGGCGCATGCGCAACGCGTTCTTGGTGAGGATGTCCAAGGCCAGCTCCCCCGTGCCCTCCAAGCCAGGGGGCCTGGCTTCCAAGCGCACCCAGTGCATCAGCGGCAGGGCGAGTTCCGCCGTGTCCTCAATCGAGACAATGCGTTCCCGGGCCGGGATGAACGAGGCCAAGACGTTCAAGGTCGTGGTCTTCCCCGAACCCGTGCCCCCTGCAATCAGGATGTTGGCCGGCTTCACGCCCAGGCCCTCGACGCACAACCAGAAAAAGGCCGCGAGCCCCGCATCCACCGTGCCCAAGCGAATCAAGTCCACAATAGAGTACGGGTCTTCCCGGAACTTCCGGATGGTCAACGTGGAACCGTCCACGCTGGCCGGGGGAATGGTGGCGTTGACCCGGCTCCCGTCCGGGAGGCGCGCGTCCAGCAACGGGCTCGAAATGTCCACTCTTCGCCCGACCTGCCGCGCGATTTTGCTGATCAGGTCCTGGACTTCGTTGTCATTGTAGAACTCGATGTTGGTCAACATCATCTCGTGGTCGCGGTGGTAGACGTAGACCGGTTTCTGGGGCCCGATGACCATGATTTCTTCGAGGCGGTCGTCGCGGACCAAGGAATCGATGATGCCGTAGCCCACCATTTCCCGGACAACCGCTTCGGCGTAGAAGCCATAGCGGTGCTCCGGAATCTTCAGCTCGGGCGAAGCCCGCAGGATTTCCATGACCTTCTGGTAGTAGACGTTGCGGCGTTCTTCCGCGTCCCGGATGCGGTACGGGGAAACGCTGATGAGCCTCGTCGCGGCCTCCTTGATGGTGTTGATGACGGCTTTCTCGGCTGCGGTGGGACGCGGGACCGGGACCTGGTAGTAAAGCATGGGCTCGCCGGCCACCCGGTAAACCGTTACCTCGCCATATTTTTCGACCACGGTTTTCTTGGCCTGCTCGAAGGCAGCGGTTGCCACGGGCCTGGCCCTGGCGGCGGCCTCGGCAGTGGTCCCGACCACAACCGGTTCAGGGCCTGACTCCAAGGGGATGTCGGCTTCCGCCGTCTTCCCCGCCGGTGCCGGCGCATCCCGGGCCCGCTTTTCCTTGGCCCGCTCAATCATTTCATTCAAGTAGTCAGCCACGCCCAAAACCCCGTGAAATAAGGGATTTAAGTAATTTAAACCCATTGGCGGGAAGGAAAAAAGCGATAATCCTATTAAGGGGGAGAAAAGAGATACTACCATGGCCACGGCCTCCGAATTGGTGGCGGCTGGCTTCAGCCCCGAAGCCGCCAAACGGATTCTGGAAAGACGTCATGCCAGTTTCAAGAGCTTGTCTGCCACGGAACTCGACCACTGGCTGAACCAGGCGGCAAAAACCTATGGCGTGGCGCGTGCCGCCATTGTCCATGCATGCGTAGCCTACCCGGAGTTCACCGGCCTCAATCATGAGCGCGTGCTCCGAGACATTGAACAAGCATACGGAGCAGACCGGGAACGAGCGGCAAAGCTCGTGATGCAAGTGCCGCGGTTCGCCAGCGTGAACCATGCAAAGGCCCGGCAAAAGGTGGAAGAAGGCCTGAAACTTACCCCGGAAAACGCCGCCAAGCTCGTGCTAAGCTGCCCGGCACTGGCGGGCTTTGATGTAAAAGGAAGGTTAGCCTCCCTAAGACGGGCGCTCGGCGTTACTTTGGAGCAGGCGCTGAAAATGGTGCTGACACAGCCGTCCTTGCTGGGACGCAACCCGGAACGGTTGAAGCATCGCATCACCCGATTCGCTGACCTGCTCCAGGTTGACTTCGAAAGCCTCGTGAAACTTCTTGAGAAAGCCCCCCGGTTGGCGTCCCTTTCCAGCCGACGTCACGTCGCTGCCTGGGAAGCCGCGCGGAACGCCGTGCAGCGCTTGAACGATGTGCGTCAAGCGAGAGGCGAAGTGCCCTATGTACCAAGCACCGGCGAGTTACTGGAAATTTACGCCAAATACTACCCGCTGACCCCCTACCCGATTAGGGGGCTGCGACGAGGAGAGGACTGGATAAAACGCCGCATCGTCCAGGCAGGCCAGGAAAAACGCAGCACCCGCGCACGACGCGCTCGCACGGCTGCATTCAGGAAAGCGATGCCCAGCAACCGCACGGCACGCATGCTGCGGTTCTTGCACAAGAAGCCAAGCCCTTTCGGGCGCCGCGTCGAAGGAACCCTGAAACGAAAACTGCGCCTGGCTAGAGCCGCGTAAGCGCGGCCTGCACGATTTCCCGGTGGTCGAAGCCCATCTTGGCGGGCAGCTTCTTGAGCGGGAACCACTTTATCTCGGAGGCCTCCTCCTTGCAGAGGGTCAGCTTGCCCCCAACGGGGGCGCAGAGGAACGCCACGGCCACGGTTCCCCGCGGGTCGCGTTTCGGGCTCGAGAAGACGCCGATGAACGACTTGATTTTCACGCGCAGGCCGGTCTCCTCCCGCGACTCCCGGACAACCGCTTGCTCGACGGTTTCACGCTTTTCCACGCGGCCGCCGGGCACCACCCAGCAGCCGTTCCACGGATAGCGGTTACGGCGCATGAGCAGGACTTTGCCTTGCTTGACAACGACGGCATCGACCGCCACGGTGCGGTAACGCTCGTTCATTCGCGGCATGGGAATCAGCTTAGTTTCCGTTCGCGGATTTCGGCCAGAAGCCGATCCAGGAAATGCTGGACTTTCAGGGTCTCCAGCTTGCCGGCGCGGTCGCGGACCGTGACCGTGCCTTCCTTGGCCTCCTTTTCGCCGACGACGAGGATGTAGGGGATTTTTTCGAGTTGAGCAGCGCGGACCTTGTAGGGAACCGTTTCATGCTTTCGGTCGACGTCGCATCGGACCATGTTCTGGCGGAACAACTTCATGAGCTTGTCCGCGTCCTTGAAGTAGTCCTGTCCCACGGGAACAATGCGCACCTGGATGGGCGACAACCAGACCGGGAAGGCTCCCGCAAAGTGCTCGGTGAGCACGCCCAAAAAGCGTTCCACGCTGCCCAAAATCGTGCGGTGGTTGATGACCGGCCTATGCTCTTTGTCGTCCGAGCCGATGTAGGAGAGGTCAAAGCGTTCCGGCATCTGGAAGTCCAACTGGATGGTGCCACACTGCCAGGTTCGGCCAATGGCGTCCTTCAAGTGGAGGTCGATTTTGGGGCCGTAGAAGGCGCCATCGCCTGGATTGATTTTGTACGAAACCTTGTTGTCCTCCAAGGCCTTCTTCAGGGTGGCCTCGGCTTTCTCCCAGAGCTTGGGGTCTCCCATGGACTTCTCGGGCCGCGTGGAGAGCTCCACGTGGTAACTGAAACCGAAGGTCTTGTACACGCGGTCACACAATTGCAGCAACTCCTGGATGATGTCCTCCATCTGGTCCTCGGTGTGGTAGATGTGGGCGTCGTCTTGCACGAACTTCCGCACCCGGAAGAGCCCGTTCAGCACCCCGGAGAGCTCGTGGCGGTGGACGAGGCCGAACTCCGCCAGCTTGAGGGGCAGGTCACGGTAGCTGCGCCGCTTGGTGCGGTAAATGATGGTGCTGGGCGGGCAGTTCATGGGCTTCAACGCGAAGTCCTCTTCGTCGATTTCCAGGCAATACATGTTCTGCTTGTAATGCTCCCAGTGCCCGGAGGTCTTCCACAAGGTGTTGCGCAAGACGATGGGCGTGTTCACGAAATCGTAGTTGAGCTGGAACAACTGCTCGGACATGAACTTGATGAGCTCGTTGTACATGGCCATGCCCTTGCCGTGCATGAACACGCTGCCCGGGCTCTCCGCGTGCATGCTCCACAAGTCGAGTTCCTTGCCGAGCTTCATGTGGTTGCGTTTCTCGGCTTCCACGCGTACGTGCAGCCACTGCTCGAGTTCCTTTTTCTCGAAGAAACTGATGCCGTAAATGCGTTGGAGGGAAGCGTTCTTCTGGTCGGCGCGCCAATAGGAACTGGAAGCCTTCAACACCTTGAAGGCGCCGATGCGGCCCGTGCTGGGAAGGTGCGGCCCGCGGCACAAGTCCACGAAGTGCTCGCCCTGGCTGTAAAACGAAATCTTTTCCCCGGTGGGAAGCTCGTTGATCAACTCGGTCTTGTACTTGTTGCCCTTCTCGCGCTTGAGGGCCTCGGCCTTGCTGACCTCGACCCGCTTGAAGGGCTGGTCGGCTTTCACGATTTCGGCCATCTTGGCCTCGATTTTCTGGAAGTCCTCGGGCGTGAACGGCCGGGGCATGTCGAAGTCATAGTAAAAGCCTTCCTCGATGGTGGGGCCAATGGTTATCTTGACTTCAGGGAACAACGTTTTCACGGCCTCGGCCATGACGTGCGCGGTGGAATGCCACAAAAATTCCTTGTAGTCCTTGGACTTGGGAGTGATGACTTCAAAGGCGCCGGAAACCGAAAGCGGCCGGTGCAGGTCGAGGAGTTCCTGGTCGAGCTTGACGCCGACCGCGGCCTTGGCCAGGCCCTCGCCAATGGACTTGGCTACTTCGAAGCCGGTCGTGCCAGGCTTGAACTTGTGCTTGGAGGCATCCGGGAAGGTTAACTCAATGCCAGGCATACGCTATTCCTCCAGTACGAGAGAAGTTAAAAACCGTTGGTAGGGGAAAGGCAACCGGCGGGCTAAAAAGAACGAGGAAAACGATTTCACCGACGAGTTTCTGAATCCCTTCTATGCATGGAACATATATTGGCGCTGACCTTGCTTAAATTCGTTTCGGGGCAGCGGATTTGGCACCGGAAACCCGGCCCCCGCAGGCATTTAAACCCTCACCCCCCCTATTCTCGTATGATATCGCCCCAGCTCTGCGTGCGGTGCAAGGGAAGGCTCTGGTGCGGGCCCAAGTGCTTCATCCTCGAAAAGTTCGAGGCCCACCGGAAAGTCACGCGGAAGCTCGTGGGGAAGTTCTTCCAGGGCAGCAGCCCGCCCTCGGTGTTCGTGGGCTGGCACGGCTATCCAAAGGTAACCATTGCCCCGGTTTCGCCCCCGGAAATCCTGGACAACGCGGGGTTCATGGACGAGCCAGACCGGTGGTTTGGGTTGTCCACCGAGAAAATCGTGCAAATGCGTGAGACGCTCATCCAGAGCAAGAAACCCATCGACATCCACCAGGCCGCGAACCCGGACTACAAGCTCATGGAAATCCAGGAAGTCGCGATGAGCGCCGAACCCCTCGACATCGAAGTCGAACTCGAGAAGGCACCCGAAGCCCGGCTGTCCTTCCAGGAAAGCGCGGCCCCCATCGGCATGAGCGCGCCCCTCAAGAAGTTCAAGTTGACCGACAACCCGAAAGTCCTCCCCAAGGTGGAGTACCTGGTGTCGGACAGCGAGGCCAAGTCGGGCACGGCTTTGCTGGAGTTGTACCGCGCCGGGGTCTCCGTGCACTCGCTGACCAAGCTGTTGTCCGCGGGCCTGCTCGGCGTGCAAAAGCGGCGTAAATTTGTTCCCACGCGGTGGAGCATAACGGCGGTCGACAGCAACGTCAGCAAGCAATTGGTGGACGAGAAAGTAAAGTTCTATCCCACCATCGACGAGTACCAATTGTTCCAGTCGCATTACCTGGACAACCACTTCTACGTCCTGCTCTTGCCGGAGAAGTGGTGCTTCGAGCAGTTGGAGACCTGGGAGCCGGGCGGGGCCTGGGCGGTTAACGCCTCGGAACCCATCATCATGGCGGACTGGGAGGGCTATCGCGGGAGGAAGGACTATGCGGATGACGTGGCCGGAGCCTATTACTCGGCGCGTTTGGCGGTTGCCGAGCACCTGGTGAAGGAAAAGCGGCAAGCCGGCTGCATCGTGTTTCGCGAAATCGGGGAGGGGTACAGTTTGCCTCTCGGGACCTGGCAGATACGCGAGAACGTCCGCAACGCCTTGAAGTATCCGCCCATGCGGTTCGGCGACTTCGCGTTGGTGCAGGCGTTCCTGGAAAAGAAGCTCAAGACGTCCTTCAAGGCCTACAAGGCCAAGTCCAAGTTGCTCGACAAGCTCACGAACCAAAGAAAACTCACGGCATGGTTGCAATGAACGACGAACAAATCAAGAAGATTCTTGCTGAGAGCAAGGTCATCGCCGTGGTCGGCTGCTCGCGCGACCCCGCGAAGCCCGCGCATTACGTGCCCGCCTACCTGCAGGCACACGGGTACCGGATTATTCCCGTGAACCCGGGGGCGGACGAAATCCTCGGCGAGAAGGCCGTGAAGTCGTTGGCTGACATCCACGAGGCCGTTGACCTGGTGGACGTCTTCCGCCCCTCCCCTAACTGCCTGGCCGTGGCGCAGGACGCGTTGAAGATGCCGCACAAGCCGAAAGTCTTTTGGATGCAGCTCGGCATCCGCAACGAAGCAGCGCGGAAGCTGCTGGAAGCGAACGGGGTCACAGTGGTGGAAGACCGGTGCACGATGGCCGAGCACGCGCGGCTGGTGCGGCAAGGCTAATAAACCCGGAAGCCAGTAATGGATAGATATGAGGGAACCCGTTAGTAGGCTGTTAACCGCGAAAGCGACTGGGTTAAGCCCAAAAAGCTTGCGAAGGGCCGAGAAACGCTTGGAAGAATTTAGGCCAAGGAGAATCGGCCCATATGAGGGGGTTGGAGGCTATCCACTCGATGTCCGCTCTTATCGCGAGATTTTGGCTGTGCTGCAAAAGCAATTGCATGGCCTTCGCGGCAGGCACATCCTGGAAATCGGGCCCGGCAGCCTCATGTCCCTTTTTGCGCTCAAGCGCGAGGGCGCGGAAGTGGCGGGGCTCGAAAAATTCATGGATTCCGACCGTGTTCGGGTGGCAGCGCGTGGAAAAATTCCCGTCGAAACCCGTGACCTCGAAGAGTTGCCGCACGCGTTTGCCGGAAGGCAATTCGATGCCGTTATTTCCCGGCTTATATTCGAGCCAGGCGGAAAAGTCAAACTCTTTGACGACTACAATCGGCTTTCAGACCCGCAATGGCAGCAAGCAGCAACCCGCCTTTCAAACTTCGCGAAAGCATTGAACCAAAAAATCAAACCCCGTGGGCTCCTGGTCATGCAAACCATTAATTCCACGGACATCGTTCCACATCTTGTACCAACCGCTGGATTTGAATTCGTGTACTCGGGATGGCATCCATCCAGGCACCGGGGCCAGGAAAAGGAAATGCAGTTAATCGTGCTCCGCAAAGTCCGCGACGTCTGAGGGGTGAGCGCCCCTCCCCAGCGCGGTTGAATGCGAAGGGGAGGGGCCGAAAGCTTCAAACCGAGAAGCACTCGCAGACCCCGGTCCAGGTGCAAGTCGAGGTGCTCTTGCCCGTGGCCTTGCCGTCCTTGCCATGGTCGTTGGTGCAACCCCAGGTGCCCGCTGCGTCTCGTTTGAGGGCAGCATAGGGGCATTGGGGGTTCTTGGCGCACAACGCGTCGCAGGCCTTCTGGACGTTGGACTTGGCCGCGGCGCAGACCGCCTGGAAGGAACCGGCCTTGTCGCAAGTGCTTGCATTGGCCTGGGATGCCCCAGCCGTGACCCGGAACTCCTGCGCGCACTTGGGCACGGCCGGCGCGACGGGCGGATCCGGGAAATTGACTTGCACGAGGCCGTTGGCCGTGACGACGTAATCGCCGGGTTCGGCGTGCGGCTCCCCGAAGCTCCCCGACTTGGAGAAGTCGGGTTTTGGCTTCTCCGATTCGGGCGCGGGTTGCACGGGTTCGGGGGCAGCGGGTTGGGGCGGGGGCGGCTGCTTGCCTTCCTGCGCCAGCGCAAGCCCCACGATTAGGAGCAGCCCGACGGCTAAGATAAGATATCGGTTCATTCTCGTTCACCTCACGTTGGAATGCTATTTCAAGGAAATTTTCTTTCCCAGCTACAACACGCGAAGAGGTATTTAAGAGTTGCCAGGAAAACAGGCGGCGGCAGAAAGAAAAAATTCCACCCGGAAAAAATTCGGTTCACGAAACAGGCAGACGGGAAAACGGGTGGGCGGTTCGGGTTCCGAAAAAAGAAGGCCGGCTATTTTTTGTATTTCATGAACTGGGCGAGCAGGGCCTCGAGTTGGATGCGCTCGCTGGCGCCCTCGACGAGGCGAAAGTTGTATTCGCCGATGACGTCCACCAACGCGATTTTTGTCTTGGAGTCGAGTTCGGCTTCGGGGAAGTCAATGAGCTCCCGGTATAACTGGGTGATGACGTCTTCGCCGGCCATACCGTACTCGTATAAGAGGGTGTCCAGCTTCTCGCGGGCTGGCAGGAACTGGCCGGAAAGCGCGAGCCGGATGAGGTCCTTGATTTCCTCGGGCCGCGCGCGGCTCGAAACCTCGTACACGGTTTTCTCGTCAATCGCTTTTCCCATGGCAGCGGAGGCCTGCAAGACGTTGATGCTTTTCCGCATGTCGCCTTGCGCGACGTAGATGATGGCCTTCAAGGCCTTGTCATCGACTTCGACTTTCTCTTTTTTGGCGACGTCCACCAACCGGGCCTCGATTTCCTTGGCGGCAAGCGGGCGGAAGCGGAAGACCACGCAACGAGACTGGATGGGCTCGATGATGCGGCTGGAATAATTGCAGGAGAGGATGAACCGCACGGTGCGCGTGTACTTCTCCATGGTGCGGCGCAGCGCCTGCTGGGCGTCGTCCGTGAGGGCATCGCTTTCGTCGAGGAAAATTATCTTGAACTGCGCGTTGAAGGCCAGCGTCCTTGCGAAGTCCTTGATGGTCGAGCGCACGACGTCAATCCCGCGCTGGTCACTCGCGTTTAATTCCAAAAAGTTCTGCTCGAAGCCGGGGCCGAAGAGTTCCCGGGCCATGGCCACCGAGGCAGACGTCTTGCCCACTCCCGCGGGACCGGAAAACATCATGTTGGGCAGGTTCCGGGTCCTGACATAGGACTCCAAGCGCTTGGTGATGTCGGCCTGGCCAACGACTTCCTTGAGGGCCATCGGCCGGTATTTTTCCACCCACGGCAAACCCAGTTCCAAGCAAGACCCCTCGCAATAACCCTGGGAGGCAAGGAATTTAAAGCCAATGGAGCCCAATCCATGCCATGAAGGGCCTCACCAACCAGCGGCTCAAAGTATGGTTCGTGTTCGCGGTGACCTATGCCGCGCTCTACGCGTTGGCGGTGGCCACCCCCCTCCGGGACTGGGAATTCAATGGCAGCCTCTTCCAAATGGATTGGCTCGCGTTCTTCCTGCCGCTGCCGGCCTTCGGCCTCATGTACCTCTTGACGGGCTGGCTCAACCAGTACTTCGGCGAAAAAACCGGTCACTCGTACTGGGTGCCCTTGCTCCTGCTCGTGCTCGGCATGCTGGCCTGGTACGTCGTGCTGTTCTGGTACTACAAGAACGTCGCCGACCTCCGGCAAGTCAAGGAAATCCAATTCGATTTCGCGGCCAAACTCCTGGACTCGCATTACCCGGAATTCCTCGTGGCGGCCTTCGGCGGATGGCTTGCACACGTGATGGTGGACCGGGAATAAGCCCTTAAATTCCTTTCCACGGGTTAATTAACTATGAAAGCCTACGTCGCCACCTACGGGTGCAGCCTCAACAAGGCGGACGGCGAGCAACTGAAGGGGTTCCTGGCCGGCAAGGGCGCGAGCTTCTGCAAGCCTGGGGACGCCGACTTGCTGGTCATCAACACCTGCGCCGTCAAGCAAGTCACCGAGCAACGCATGCTCAGCCGCATCGAGCGGTTGTCCAAGTTGATGGAGAAGACGGGCAAGAAGCTGGTGGTCACGGGCTGCCTGCCCAAGGTCAGCCCCCACAGGATAGCGGAAGCGGCGCCGGACGCCCTGCAGGTCGGACCCAGCCTCGCCGAGTTCTCCGAGAAAATGGGTTGGCCGCGCACGGAGGGCGGGCCGTTGAACCCGAAGCTCCGCGACAACCAATTCACGTCCATCATTGCACTCAACAAGGGCTGCGCCAGCCACTGCAGTTTTTGCGCGACCAAGCTTGCGCGGGGGACTGTGGGGAGTTACGACGCCGAAGAACTGGTGCAACAGTTCCGCCACGCCGTGGCCGAGACCCCCGAAGTCTGGCTGACGAGCCCGGACACGGGAGCCTATGGAATGGAAAAGGGGACGAACCTGCCGAAGCTCGTGCAGCGGCTGCTGGAGACGCCGGGAAAGTACCGGGTGCGCGTGGGCATGATGAACCCCCAACACCTGCTGCGGTGGGTGGACGACTACCTGGACTTGTTCGAGGACGAGCGCCTCTACCGGTTCTTCCACGTGCCCGTGCAGGCGGGAAGCCCGCGCATGCTCGACCTGATGCGACGCGGGTATAAAGTGGAGGACTTCCTGGAAGCGTGCGGGGCCATCCGGAAGCGGTACCCGGACGCCATGATTTCCACGGATGCCATCGTGGGTTTCCCCACCGAAACCGAGGACGAGTTCCGGGAAACCATGGACGTGGTTGAACGGGTGCAGCCGGAGATGGTGAACGTGTCCAGGTACGGGAAAAGGCCGGGCACCGTTGCGGCAAAGATGCCGGGGCAACTGACCGAGGAAGCGAAGAAAGCGCGGAGCCGGGAACTGGCCGCCGCGTGCCACCGAATCGTGGCGAAAAGGAACGCGGGACTGGTGAACCGGGAATTCGAGGTGCTGGTCACCGAGCACGGCCTGAAGGGCCGGTTCCTGGGCAGGAACCAGGACTATAAGCCGGTCATCCTCGAAGACGACTGGAGGGGAACGTTCGTGTGGGCGCGCGTGAAGCAAGCGGAAGGAGCGTACCTGGTCGGGGAAACCATGGAAAGCCTTTTATTCAACGCAAACGCGAGGTAAGCCATGGGCAAAAAAACGAGGGCAACCAAAAAAAACCGGGACACGCGGAAGAAGGGACGCACGGCAAAAAAACGCGCGGCCCCAGCCCAACGCATTTACCCACCAGGGTGGCCAGTCAAAGGAAAAGTCCTTTCGCGTGCCCACGGCGTCACCCAATGGCGCTGGCACTTGGGCAAACGCGAGCTCATGGAGAAAATTACGATGAACCCTGAGAGCGCCATGCCCGTGAGAATACTGGTAAGCGAACACCAAACAAAGCTGGCCAATGCCAGGCTCGAACGCCGGCAAGGGCCCTCGCTGCAGTCGGTTCCCCAACCGGTGCGCAGAATCATTGGCAACCGGGACTGCCTGGAAGCCAGCTGGTACCTGGACGCGGGTAAACGGCGCAGGGATGCGCGGCTGGCGGCCCATGGCGCGCTCCCCGCCCTCGCCCAGGTCACGGGCAGGGGAATCGCGGGGCGAATCCTGGGCCCTGCAATCACGGAAAACCTGCAGGCGCTGGTCAACCAGGGGAAGAAAAGCGTGGTCGTAATGGCGGCCATCCAGCGGGGCAATGTCCCAAGCGAGCGGATTGCCAAGAGACAGGGGTTTGCGCTCAGGCACGTGACGCGGGAAGAAGCCGAGAACCAAACAATATACATGGGCTATTGGCTCAAAACCGTGCGCCCTCACTAAGCCTTTTATTCCCGTGAAACCATAAGATATTCCTATGGGACGGCCCCGACAACGCATATTCCGGTTCAAGCCCCAACCAGGAGAGAAAGCACCCCGCATGGAGCGGCCCACGGAAAAAAAGCGCGCACGCGCAAATGGAACGCGTGGCGGGCATGCCAGCGGGCATGCAACGCCAAGGGAAACCCAGCGCCAGTTCGGCTTCTTGTGGCCGGTGAAGGGCAGGCTGCTCGGCACCCGCAATGGAACGCGGCAGCGGCTGTGGCACCTGGGCGAGCGCGATTTGGTTGAACATGCGACGCTGAACTTCCACCCTGAAGCGCACGTGCAAGTGAAAATCGAAGTGAAACCACGGGATTCCTCTTTCGCCAACGCCCATGGCAGCCTGCAGCGGCGATGGGGACGCGGCATCGAAGAGTTGCCGCCGGAAGTGCGGCGAATCGTGCGCGGCCAGGAGGTCGTGGAAGCGGCCTGGCACGTTGAACCCGAAATGCGGGAAGAGGATGAAGAACGCCGGAGGCGGGGAAAACAAACCCTTGTGCTGGGGCGTGGCATCGCCGGCGGCATCGTGGCACCATCCCTAATGGAGACCGCGCAGGAACTCGCCAACCACCGCAAAAAACCCGTCTGGGTGCTGGCCTCCATTTGGCAGGGCAACGAGTACAGCGAAGCAATCGCCAAGCGGCAAGGCTTCAAGTGCCGGCACCACGAATTGAAAGAATACGACCAGGATTCCCGTTACATTGGTTATTGGCTGAAGAAAGTGAGCCCCCACTAAGCCCAGCCAAACAGTGAAGCTTAACTAGGGGGTCGCCGGTTGTTATTAGGGGGGTCACGTGGAGCTTGCAAGAAATTTCCGGCCTTCAGGTAAATGGGTGGTGGTTGCCGTCATCCTAGTTATTGACGTGGTGGCAATAGGGACAAACTTGGGAGCCACGGGAGAGGCCATACGAAAGGCCCTTGGCCTAACGGCTTAGGGAACTAAGAATTCCAGGCTTTTGGTGCCGAGGCAACGGAACCGTCGCACCAGGACGTGGGGAAAAGCAAAAGGGTTTTATTCCCTTTAGACACCAATATAGGCCATGCAGGACGTCCTGGCAGAGGCGTGGAGAGAGTACCGGCACAACTTCAAGACCGGGCTCGCCTTCCTGTTGCTGCTGGTGTTCGTGCTGCCCTTCCTCTACCTGCACGGGTTCTACTTCTCGAGCGGCTCGGTCTTCGCGGACTACGACTTCGCGAAACTCGGCGTCGCGGAGCTGGTGGTTTCCCTGCTGGCCCTGCTCGCGTTCCTGTTCGCGTACTCTGTTTTTTTGACGCTCACCGTGTTCGCCGTGCGGAAGCGGTACAGCGCCGTGAAAGTGCATTATTTCTTGAGCGAGCAAATCCACAAGTTCGCGTTCAAGGTGTTCGCCTACCTAGTCATCGTGCTGGCGGCCGCGTGGCTGCTGGGCTGGGTGTGGCTGAGCCTCGGCCTCCCCATGGCGTGGCTGAGCGTGCTCTGGTTGCTGGTGGCGGTTGCGTTGATGTTCGTGCCGCAAGCCATTGTCATCGACGAACAAGACCTGCCCACGAGCATCGAGCGGGGCATTGAATTCGAGGCCAAGCACAAGAAGGACCTGGCAACGGTGCTGGCAACCGGGTTCGGGTTGACGATGGCGTTGGTGGGCGTGGAGTTTGTGGTGGACTACTATTTCTTCGTGGGCCGGTATGCGGCCCTCGTGCTCTCCCTGTTGTTCGTCATGCCCTTCTTCGAGGTGCTGAAGTCCATCCTCTACCTGCGCAAGTTCGAGTTGGTGCGAAGAGCCTACCACGCGCACAAGCCCAGACACCATAAAAGCCGTTAATTCCCTGTCTTAGGGGCTTCGGCAGGGGTTGGCGCTGACACGGGTTGCTTCATGAAGGTGATGAGCCGCGTGTTCTCGCCGAGGAACTCCTCGAGTTCCGAGCGCGTGGAAGCCATGTTCCGGAACACGAGCCGCTTCTTCGAGGTCGCGTTGAAGCGCTGGAACTCCTGTTGGACTTTCCTGGGCTCGGCGACGAAGCCGAGTTTCTCGGAGAGGTGCGCGGCAAACCGGTTGGTCGAGGCGTCATTGCGTTGCGCGGAAAACGACCAGGACTCATCGAGGGCCCCGCACAGCTCGGCGAGGATGGACTGGGCTTCCTCCGCGTACTCTTTCTCAGAGAGGCCCTCCCGGAACGCGCGCGGTGCGTCAAACAAGCCGAACAAGTCCAGGGAATTGCCCGCCGAGGAAATGCCTGGCTCCAGGTGTTGGAGGTACACCCGGGACTTCAGGGTCTCGGCCTTGAGTTGGGCGAGCGAGGCCAGCGAGGAACAGAGTTCGTTGAGGCGGGCGTCGAACTGCTTCCGGCTGTCCTTGAATGACAGGGCCTGGAGGAGGAGGTTCAGCGAGGCATCGAAGGCAAGGAACGAGCTTGCATGCGAGCGCAGGCCGTTGAAGGGCCGGAAGGCCGAGGCACGGCAGTTCAGGAGATTCATTTTGCAGTCCGAGAACAAGCGGTTGTCCAAGAGCTTCAACTGGTACTTGCTTTCAACGCAGGTCACGAGGTCGAACCGCATGCCCTCGATGCCCTCGCAATAGACTCGAATGAATTCGTTGGCGAAGTCAAAGGCCTGGTTGGACTGCTTGGAAAAGCCTTCCAGGTGCTCGCGAACGAACAAGTCCAGGCCCACCGAAGGCCGGGCAAAGGCCTGGGACGAAACCGGGTATAAAGCGTTTAAAACCCGGCATAAGAGGGTTGCGGCCGCTTTCAGGTTCTTCTTCCCCCGGGGCAACTGCCTGGACACCAGGACGTTCAAGGCGTTGAGGTTCAGGGGAAGCGAGTGAAGGGGCTGCAACCTCGAAAAGTGTTCGACGAGGTCGGCCACGGCCGAACCCATGGAATCGCCGGAAAAAACGGGTTCCACGGAACAAGCCAGGGGCCTCGTGGAAAAGTCTTCCACGTGGGAAACGGAATAGTCGCAGGAAAAATGGAACTGCCGTTCCCTGGCAGGGATTACCTGCAACCAGTTGAATTCGAGGAGGACTTCCCTGTTGGCGAACGGCTCGTTCTCGATTTTTTTCCTCACCTCATAGACCGGCAGGCCCACGCGTGTGTACTGATTATGAATGGCTTCGTGGCCGTACTCGAGGAGCTTGACGTCCGCCATCTCCCGGATGAGCGGCGTGTTCAGGTAATTGATGTCCAGGTCCTTCACCTTGTCCTCGACCTCCGAGCCGATTTTTTCCGCGACCCCCCGCGTGATGTCGGTTTCCCGCAGAAGCGACTTGATGATGTTGCCCCGGTCAAAGGCCTCCATGCGTTCCGCGGACGTGTAGACGTGCAGCTTGTTGAAGGAGGCGTAGACCTGCGCGGCCCGCGGGTTCACGGTTTCCAGGAGCTGCAGGGTCTTGCGGCGCAAGCCGTCCAGGTTCATGTCCTGTTCCTCGCCGAGGGCCTTGATGATTTTGAGGACGTCCCACTTGCTGCAACCGGCTTCCTCGACTTCCTTGGCGATGAGTTGCACCGCGGTCCTGACGGGCTGCCCGGATTGCTCCATGAAGGGGTTTGGGCGCAAAAAATGCTTTAAATGGTGGGATGGGCCTTCGAAAAGCAAACTTTTTATACTGTAGCATGTTTGAATTGTAAAAGGTGCGTGGCTTGACGGTTTCACTTGACAAGATTGACCACATGATCATCCAGCGGCTCCTGGAAGACGGCCGGGTCTCGTTTTCCGCGGTCGCCAAGGAAGTCAGCCTCACGGACGTCGCGATCAAGAAGCGGGTGGACCGGCTCAAGCGGAAGGGCGTCATCAACGCGATTACGGCTGACTTGAACCTGAAAGTGCTGGGCTACGAGAACCCCATCTACATCCAGATGCGCACCGAGCTCAGCAAGAACAAGGACGTCATCAAGAAGCTCAAGGAATTCGACTTCATCTCGGAACTGTACCAGGTGCTGGGGGAATACAACCTGCTGGGCAAGCTCGTGGTGCCGGATTTGGACGCGGCCGAGAAATTCATCGGAAAGCTCGGCTTATTGGACGGCATCCTGGACATCAAGACCCAGGTCATCATCTCGGAGTTGAAGAAAACCAATTCCCTGCCGAGCCAGACCCTGCAGAAGACGCTTTGAACGCGGCCGCGTTCCCGCATCCCGCATTCCCTTTTATAACTCCTACCGGTGGAATGAATTAGATTGGTGTCTGGTTGAAGGTCATCGTAAGCGAGAAAGCCATTGCGGGGCGGAGGATTGCCTCGATTCTCGCGGGCAGGGAAGTGCCGCAGTCCACGGAGGGAAAGGCGCCGGTCTTCTTGTTTGACAAGGACGGCGAAGAGTTCGTGGTCGTGCCCCTGCGCGGGCACATCGTGGACGTGGACTTCCCCAAGCGGTACAGTTACTGGCTTGGAACCGACTTGAAGCAGTTGAACAACGCGGAAATCGAGTACGTGGCCACCGAGAAAGAGATTGCCGCTGCCCTCAAAAAGGTGGGCAAAAACGCGGAAGAAGCCATCATTGCCACGGACGCCGACCGCGAAGGCGAAGCCATTGGCGTCGAGGCCCTGCGGTTCATCCAGGAAGCCAACCCCAAGATACGCGTCAAAAGGGCCCTTTTCTCGGCGATTACCCCCAAGGACATCCAGGACGCGTTCGCCCAACCCGTCGAGGTGGACCACCACCTGGCGGACTCCGCGGACTCGCGCCGGGAAATCGACTTGATTTGGGGCGCGGTCTTGACGCGGTTCATCTCCCTGGTGTCGGGGAGGCTGGGCAAGGAATTCCTCTCCGCGGGGAGGGTGCAGACGCCATCGGTTGATTATGCGGACGATTTGGTGGTCAAGTCCAGCGAAGGAAACGTCTCCATAGTGAAAATCGGTGCGTTTTGTGAGCGCTTCCTGGATAAACAGAAACAGGAAATCGCCGGCTGCGAAGTGTACGACGTAAAATCCGAGGGCTTTGAAGCGTTTTCCTTCAATCCATTGACGTTAACGCTGGAGTTCAAGCCGTTGACTGCCGTGGTGAGGCATCGACACGAGGAAGACTTGGTGAAAGTTGGTCTGGAGACGGGCCGTTGGACGCGAATAACCGGCACCCATTCCATTTTCGTGTTACGGGACTCCAAGATAGAAATAGTGGTTGGCGGGGAACTACGAGAAGGAGACTTGGTACTGGCCCCGAAATGTATGCCGAGCCAGCCCGCTATTACCGAAATAGACCTGCCGCACGCATTCAAGGCGCTCCCCCAAGAAGTGCAGGAAAAGGTCTTTATCACGGAGGCATTCATCCGAAAACGCGTGAGCCTCACGGACGCAGGCAGGAAATTCCTCAAAATGGCAAGAAAGGGGGCGGTAAGCGCTTATGGCTGCCTAAGCTCAACCATTTCCCAATGGGAAACGGGGAAAAAGAAAAGCGTGTCCTACCCGTTGCTCGCGAGGTATTTGCAAGCGCTAGGGCATGGTATGGAGTGGTTCTTGGCCAGCGAACTGGGCATGCTCGAGACACCGGTGAGGCAAGTGCTTTCGGTAGCCGAGTGGCATGCGAACGAAAGGTGCGCACACCTGGGCGAAAAGGCCAAGCTGTGCAGATACGATTATCGGTGGGCTTCTCCCCTGCATTTGCCGGTCACGAAGGAACTCATGCGCCTCATAGGGTACTACTTGGCGGAAGGGTCGCACGCGGGGCGCAACCTGAGCTTGGATTTCGGCCCGTCGGAAAATGCCTTGGCCGCGGATGCCGTGAATTGCATTGCCGCAGTATTCGGCAGAACACCAAAAATACATCGGAAACCAACTTCACTGCACATCAATTTTGGCGGGCATTTCGGGAAAACACTCTTCATGGACGTCTTAAAACTTGGGGAAAACGCGAGGCGCAAGGCACTTCCGAGCCTGGCATTCAACGTGGCAGACGAAATGAAAAAAGAACTCTTACATGGCTACTTTGAGGGAGACGGCAATTATTCCACCTCCGGGCAACTCCTGTGCCAGACGGCGTCGGAAGGCCTGGCATCCGGGCTCCTGTACTTGCTACTGCAACTGGGCATCCTTGCCACTTGCTCGCCCACCACAAACACGAGCCCCTTGCCCAACCAACCACCCGGAGGCATCAAACCCAGGCACGGATTCAAAGTACGCGTGTCAGGAAAGCACAATCTCGAAAGGGCGCTGGAAATCGTTCCAGCACGCCACAAAGAACGAGTGCTCGCGTACCTTCAAGGTCAGACCACGCGATGCGGGTTTGACGGCATCCCCATTCACGAAACCGGACTCTCCCGGGTGTGGCCAAAGCTTTCATCAAACCACGCGCAACGGATAGGCAGCCAAGCGCTCCAAACACTTGTGGAAACAAAGGGGAACCGGCTTGCCTCCATTCAAATCCAACGATTGCAATGCCTTGCCAAAAGCGATTTGGCGTTTCTCCGGGTCAACCGCGTGGAACGCGTGAAGCCAACCACGCCATTCGTGTTCGATGTCAGCGTGGAAGACAACGAAAACTTTGTCGGCGGCCATGGAGGTGTTATACTGCACAACACCCTCGCGCTCATCGTCGACCGGGAGAAGGAACGCAAGGCGTTTAACAAGCAAAAGTTCTGGGTGTTGAACGCGGTCTTCGAAAAGGACCGGAAGCCATTCGAAGCAGAGCACAAGAGCGGGAGGTTCTGGGAGAAAGCCGAGGCCGAGAAAGCGTTCGGCGTCCGGGAAGCGAAGCATGGAAAAGTAACCAAGGTGAGCAGCCAGAAGCGCAGCATCGCGAAACCCATTCCCTTCAACACCACGGGTTTCCTGCGCTCGGCCTCCGCCATCGGTTTCACGGCCGGGGAGGCCATGAACTGCGCGGAAACCCTTTACCAGATGGGTTTGACTTCCTATCCCCGCACGGACAACACGGTGTACTCCAAGAACCTGGACTTGAAAGCGGTTTTGCAGGAACTCGGGAAGTGCGTGGAGCTCTCGGCCGAGGTGCAGAAAATCCTGGCCCTGGGACGGATTGACCCCTCGGCTGGCAAGGAGTCCAAGGACCATCCCCCCATCCACCCGGTGAGCGCCGCACAGAAGGGCAAGCTGGCGGAAAGGCAGTGGAAAATCTATGAACTGATTGTCAGAAGGTTCCTGGCCACGCTGTCCGAGGACGCGGAAACCATGAACCAGGCGGTCGACATCGACCTAGAGGGCGAGGCGTTCGTGGCCAGGGGCCAGCTCATCCTCAAGAAGGGGTGGAAGGAGTTTTACCCCTACTCGCAGTTGAACGAAGTGATTCTGCCGGAGCTGAGGGAACGAGACGTGGTGGACTTGAAGAAGCTGGACCTGCTGGAAAAGGAGACTGAACCGCCCGCGCGCTATTCGCAGGGCTCGCTCATCAAGCTCATGGAGGACAATGGCTTGGGCACGAAGGCAACCCGGCACGAAATCATCCGGAAGCTGTACGCGCGGGCCTACATCCATGGCTTGAAGGCCCTGGAACCCAATGAGATCGCGTTCTCCGTGACGGAGGTCCTGGAAAAGTATGCGGCTGGCCTCGCCAAGCCCAAGATGACGGCCGAGCTCGAAAACGAAATGGACTTGATTGCCGCGGGCAAGAAGACGAAAAAGGAAGTGGTCGAGGATTCGCGGCGGCTGTTGCTGGCCAGCCTCGAAGAGCTCTTGAAGAACAAGGCCGACATCGGCCTGGAGTTGCGGAAGGCCCTGCAAGCAGATTCGTTGTTCGGGAAATGCGACCGGTGCGGGCAACTCCTCCGCAAAATCAAGTCCCGCAACAACAAGTGGTTCCTGGGCTGCACGGGTTACCCCAAGTGCACGAACACCTACCCCCTGCCGCAAAACGGGAAGATCACGCCGTTGAGCGTTCCATGCCCTGACTGCGGCAAGCCGACTTTCAGGGTGCAGGGGCAGCGGTACAGGTACGAGATGTGCGTGGACCCAGCGTGCCCGTCCAAGAAGGACTGGAAGACGAAGGCCAAGAAAATGGCGGCCGATGGGGGCGGGGAAAAACCGGAAGAAGAGGTCGTGACGGAAAGCGAGAAACAGGAACTCGAAGAAGACCTCTCGTGAGGGAACTGGTTTTGAAAGTCGGGAAGGAACGGATTTTGAAAAAAAATGGCTGGGGGGTTAAGTGGAAGAACTGAGTGTCTTGGTGAGCCTAACCCCCGCACCACCTTTTTTTGCTCCGGCATTGCTTTCCTGCCGGAGCGTTTTCTAGGATTGGATCCCCCTGAAATTTTTACTACACATATATGGGCCTGTCCAGGGATTTAAAAATTTACCGACTTTGGGTGTACTAAATGAGGCATATTGGTTTAAATTAGTATATAGATAAGACATTAATAGAGGTAAACGAATGGCGCTGGTCATGCGGGTGGATGACGAAATCCGGCTCAAGATACTGGATGCTTTGCTGAAGAAGCGGTCCGTAATCCCGAACATCCGCCAGATCCAGAAGTACACGGGCTTCCACAAGGCCACCATCAAGTCCTCGCTGGACTTCCTCCTGCGCGAGGGCCTGCTGCAGGGGTTCGGCCCGAAACTCGACTTCAAGAAGCTGGGCTACAAACTCGAGGTGCGGTCGTTTTTCCAGATGGACATGTCGGACAAGAAGCTGTTCGACGAGATGATGAAGGCCATGGCCGAGGATCCCAACCTCTACCGCGCGACGGCGGTCATCGGCTCGGGCAACTGGAACATGATGGTGAGCCACATCTACCGGGACGTGGAATCGTATCACAAGGGAATCATGGAAAAGTATTACCAGAAGATTCCCGGCATCTACAAGGCCATCAAGGACCGGCAGATATTCTATGTCACGGACCCCTCCTACAAGAACGAGTCAAGGACCGATTCAGTCATTGAAATCATCAAAACCGAAAAGGGCTTCCAGTTCTAGGCGGGGGAATGGCGTTGCGCATCCAGTTGAACCTTGACAAGAGCCTCCAGGAGAATGCGTCCGCCTATTATGCGCTGGGCAAGAAGGCGAAAAAAAAGCTCGAAGGCGTGAAAAAGGCGCTGGAGGCCACGAAGCAGCGCATGCAGAGGGCCATGGCGGAAAAAGAGGCCGGGGAGCGCCGGCCGAAGATGGCACGGAAGCGGAAAAAGCAGTGGTTTGAGAAATTCCACTGGTTTTTATCCTCGGACGGGCTGCTGGTCATCGCGGGAAGGGATGCCAGGCAAAACGAGGCCGTGGTCAAGAAGCACATGGAGGACCACGATCTGTACTTTCACGCCGAAATCGTGGGCGCGCCGCACACCGTGGTGAAGACCGAGAAAAAGCAGGCCGGTGAGGCCACGAAGCGGGAGGCCGCCCAGTTTGCCGCCGTGTTCTCAAAGGCATGGGCCTTGAAGCAGGGCCACGTCGACGTGTACGCGGTCAAGCCGGAGCAGGTCAGCAAAAAGGCCCCGACCGGGGAAGCCATGGGCACGGGGGCGTTCATGATTTACGGGAAACGCGAGTGGTTTCGGAAGACGAGGCTGGAGTTCGCGGTCGGCGTGAAACGGGAAGGCGAGTGCCTGGCCGTGCTATCGGGCCCTGAAACCGCGGTGAAAGCGCAGAGCCTGGCGTGGGCGAAGCTCGTGCTCGGCGAGGACCGGAAAAGCGAGGCCGCCAAGAAGCTGAAGAAGCAGTTCGAGGAAAAACTGGCCAAGCAGGGCGTGGAAGGCGAGGTCAGCCTCGATGAGTTGGTGGCCATGCTGCCGTCAGACAACATACGAATTGAGTGGCCTTGAACGGTGCCCTGAACGCAAGCCTTTTATTGAGTGAAAGCGTTACCTCTACGCATGCGGGTGAAAACGGCTGTTCTGCTGGTGTTACTGGTTGCCCTGGTAATAGCCGTTGGCTGCACGGCCTTGCCTGCCCCCTCTCGGCAGGCGGCGAAACCCGTGCAGGCAAAGCCCTTGGCGGTTTCCCCAGAGGAACCAAAGCCAGTGGTTGAGGCGACGATGCCCGCGCCTCCGACAACGGCCAGGGAGTGCAGCGTGGACGAGGACTGTGCTGACTCCATTGCCTGCACCTATGATTTCTGCGAGCAGGGTTCGGCGACCGCGGAATGCCGGCACCTAAACATAGGCGTCTGCGTTGGGAACGACGAGTGTTGCCCGGCCGGCTGCACCCATGCCGAGGACCGCGATTGCCCGGAAACGCAAACCCCGCCGGCGCCGGCTCCGCTGCCAACGACTGCAAGCGTGCCGGGCCAGCCCACGGTGGCGGGAGTGCCGGTGGCGCCTGCGGAAGGCGAGTTGTTTGCCTGCGGGCGGGACGCGGACTGCACGCTGACGGTGAATGGAGCCTGTGACGGTGCGTTGTCCGTCAACAAAGCCTGGCTAAGTTACTGGCATGAGCAGGCCGTGAAACAGTGGGTGGCAGCCGGTGCACGTGCCTGCAACGAAGCCCAGTACACGCAGGGCTTCCAGCCCTACTGCTATCAGGGCAAATGCGCGAAGCGCACGGTGCTTAAGCCAAAAAACGCCAGTACCTCCGTGAGTTCAACCAGCTCAACTCCTCCCACCCAGCAAACCCAGGCAGACCCCTATGCGTTGACGACTGGAACCTCCCAGGAGTTCGCCATCGACGAGAAGTATGCGGTGTTCTGGGGAACCGGCCCCTATGCGGGCAAGAAACTCCAGCTATTGCTCAAGAACCTTGTGCGTGGCCCGGATGGCGGGCTTGCCTATGCCGTATTCAACGTGGTGGACGTGGCCAGTGGCAGGACCCTGAGCGTCAAAGACCCCAACAGCGGGAGCATCGGGACCAGCTTTTTCGTTCACAACGTGAGCGGCTACTACTTCGCGCCCCTGGATGCACAGAATAGCCCCTTCATGGCAAAGGAATTCAGCCTCCTCGGCGAAGGCAGCACCTCGAACGTCGTGAGGGTTGCTTGGCGGTAGCGGCCATCTCAACCTTCTTAAATTATTCTGTTTATAGTGGGAGTAGAGCGTGTTTGCATGAGCGAGCCCACCAGGAAACAGATTCAGCTCATTGTCCAGGAGCCCGACCCCAGCCACGTGGGCCGGAACATCGTGACCCTGGACCGGAAGGCCAAGGAAGAGCTGGGCGTTACTTCCGGGGACATCGTGGAAATAGAGGGCTCCAAGAAGACGGCTGCCGTCATCTGGCCGGCGAGGCAGGAAGACGAGGGAAAGGGAGTCGTCCGCATGGACAACCTCATCAGGCACAACGCGGGCATCGGCTTGGGGGAAAAGGTGCTGGTGCGGAAAGGCGCCTACCAGGAAGCCAAGAAGGTCGTGCTCGCGCCCACCCAGGAAATCCGGATCGTGGCTTCCGGGTATGACCGCATCCTCAAAAAGAACTTCATTGGGAGGCCGTTGACGAAGGGGGACAACGTGTGGATTTCGGTGTTCGGCTCGGGCTTCGTTTACAGCGTCGTGGACACGAACCCCAAGGGAGTCGTCAAGGTAACGGATTTCACGAAATTCATCCTCAAAGAGGAACCGGTCAAGGAAGCCCATGAAGGCGTGCCCAGGGTTGCCTATGAGGACATCGGCGGCCTCGAAGAACAGGTGCAGAAAGTGAGGGAAATGATTGAGTTGCCCATGCGGCACCCCGAACTGTTCCGGAGACTGGGCATTTCGCCGCCCAAGGGCGTGCTGTTGCACGGTCCTCCTGGAACCGGCAAGACCATGATGGCGAAAGCCGTGGCCAACGAGACCAACGCGCACTTCATCGCGATTAACGCGCCCGCGCTCATGTGTGTCGGTGCGGAGACCAGGATTTTGACCAACCCGGAAGGCGAAAAGACGGCGGAATCCCTGTTTGAAGAGGGGTTGAGGCAGGGCACCCTCGTCAACGATGGCGCCCTTAAGATAGTCGAATTGAAGGAACCCCTGCACGTCTTCGGGCTGAACAAGGACCTGAAGATCCAAAAGGGAGGCATTACCCACATCACCAAGTTAAGGGCAAGGACAGTGCGGCTGAAGACGAATCTTGGAGATGAAGCAGTGGTTTCGTCCAACCAGCCCTTTGCAACGTTGGATGCGTTTGGAAACCTTGCATGGAAAACGGCGGGCGAGCTGAAAAAAGGCGATTTCGTGGCCGTGGCAAAGAACCTCCCGGAACCAAGCCCCTGTCAGTTTGAGGTATTCAAATTGTGCAAACCCACGCAACGAGTCAATGCCTGCACAAGCAACGATGGGAAACGAAAGCCCCGCAAAAAAGCCTTTTCCAAAGCGGTTTCCGCCGGCGACTACATCCAGTTGTCTGATTCCATGAACAGAAGGAACCGCGCCTTCGTGAGAATCCCCCTGGAACCCTCGGATGAGCTGGCGCATTTGCTGGGTTTGATGTATTCTGAGGGCTATCTCTCGAAGGACGGGTTGGTTTTCACCAACCATGACCCAATCCTGAACCGGCAATTCAGCGAGTTGTGTGAAAAGGTGTTCGGGATCCTGGCCACCATAAAGAGGACGAAGGCCGTCTGCTATTCCACCACGGCCAGGCTGTTCCTGGAGAAGGTGCTGGGCTTTCCGGTCGGCAAGAAAGGGAACTACTCCCTGCCACATTGGTATTTCAAGCTCTCAAAGGCGCAAACGGCACGCTTCCTGCAGGGATTCTGGGAAGGCGATGGAACAGTTGGAAAAGCCAAGGGCGGCTATCCAACCGTCCGGTTCTACGCAAAAGGGAAGAGGATTCTTTCGGACCTGTCGGTTTTGAGCAAGCGCCTGGGCTGGGTGTGCCGCCTGACGCCCTGGAAGACGCCCCTGGGCCTGATGCAGGCGTTGGTCCTGATGGGGACGCGTTCGCGGGAGCTGTTCGCGGAACAGATTGCTTCCCGCACGAAAAAGTTCGGGCGGCTGAGGAAATGGCAGGCAAGCCGCACCAAACAAGGGGACAATCTGGGTGTTCCGGACATCAGCCCCCTGCTCAAACGGCTCAAGAGGGAAGCAGGACTCGTGTACGGGAAAAACCTGCCGGAGGGGCCGACTGAGCGGTATATTTCCGGCCGCGACCCCTTGACCCAGCGGAAGCTCGAGGAAATAAACGCCTTGTTCGGCGGGCACCCCGCGCTCGAGCGCCTCATCAAGGCGGAAGTCGCATGGTCGAAGATAACCGCGCTCAAGGCGGAAGGGGAAAGAGACCTCTTCGATTTCACGGTGGAGCCGTTCAACAATTTTTTGGCGGGCCACAGCCTGCTGGTCATGCACAACTCCAAGTTTGTCGGCGAAGCCGAGGAACGAATCCGGCAGGTGTTCAAGGAGGCGGACGAGAACGCGCCCAGCATCGTCTTCTTCGACGAGATTGACGCGATTGCCCCCAAGCGGGATGAAGTGGTCGGGGAAGTCGAGCGAAGGGTGGTTGCTCAACTGCTCGCCGCCATGGACGGCATGGAGGCCCGAGGCAACGTCATCGTCATTGCGGCCACGAACCGCGTGAACTCGATTGACGAGGCCCTGCGCAGGCCAGGAAGGTTTGACCGCGAAATCGAGATAGGCGTTCCGACCAAGGAGGGAAGGCGAGAGATTTTCACGATTCATTCCAGGGGCATGCCGTTGTCCAAGGACGTTGAACTGGATTACTTTGCCTCCATCACGCACGGCTTTGTGGGCGCGGACCTGGCCGCGCTGGCCAAGGAAGCCGCCATGAAGGCCCTGAGAAGGTATTTGCCCAAGATCAACCTGGAAGAGGAAACCATTCCAGCGGAAGTCCTGGAAACCCTTGAAGTGACCAAAAAGGACTTCATGAACGCCTTGAAGGACGTGCAGCCCAGCGCGTTGCGGGAGGTAACCGTGGAAATCCCGAACGTGCGCTGGACGCAGATCGGCGGCTTGGAGGAAACCAAGGAAGAAATCAAGCAAGCCATTGAGTGGCCGCTGAAGTACCCGGATGCATTCAAGAAGATGGGCATCAAGCCCCCGAAGGGAATCCTCCTGTACGGGCCGCCGGGATGCGGGAAGACGCTGCTGGCGAAAGCGGCTGCCACCGAATCGGAGGCCAACTTCATCCCCATCAAGGGCCCCGAGCTGTTCAGCAAGTGGGTGGGCGAGAGTTCGAAGGGCATCCGGAAGGTGTTCCAGCGCGCGCGGCAGGTTAGCCCCTGCATCATTTTCTTCGACGAGTTCGACTCGGTGGCGACCCGGCGGGGCCACGGGGATGATTCGGGCGTCAGCGAGCGCGTGGTCAACCAGTTGCTGACCGAACTCGACGGGGTAGTTGAGTTGAAGGACGTGGTGTTCGTGGCCGCGACGAACCGGCCGGACCTGATTGACCCGGGAGTCATGCGACCGGGGAGGATTGACAAGGTCATCAAGGTGCCCGCACCCGACGAGAAGTCGAGGCTGCAGGTGTTCAAGGTGCACACCAAGAACGTGCCGATGGCAAAGGACGTGGACTTGAACGCACTGGCGAAGCAAACGGTTGGCTATAGCGGGGCTGACCTGGAGGGAGTGATAAGGGAAGCCGCCTTGATCAGCTTGAAGGAAAGCGACATGAAGCCGGGCGTGGTTACCTGGAAGCACTTCGAACTCGCCTTGAAGAAGATTCCGCCCAGCCTGCCAGAGGAAATCACGAAGGCCTATGATGCTTTCAGGGTGCAGCAGGCGGACTTCAAGCCCAGCTACATC
Source organism: Candidatus Iainarchaeum sp. (assembly GCA_018304425.1). Classification (GTDB taxonomy): domain Archaea; phylum Iainarchaeota; class Iainarchaeia; order Iainarchaeales; family UBA10219; genus UBA10219; species UBA10219 sp10219u. Next base: position 246,852 of record JAGVWE010000002.1, read on the forward strand.
GAGTGACGGATTTTTTTGGGTTGGCTTAGAAGAAGCCGAGGCCCACGGCTTTTGAGCCCAGGATGGTGCCGAAGAAGGCGAGGCCCCACACCAACGGATTCCAGGTGAAGACCTTGGAGCCGTCCAGGGGAAAAATGGGGATGAGGTTGAAGGTGGCGAGGCCGAAGTTGATGCTCGCGCCATAGGCTGTGATGAGGCCCAGTAACTCAGGGGGGTGGAAGAATAGGTAGGCGAGCGTGAACAGGCAGCCCAACACAATGTTGGTCAGGGGCCCGGCCAGGGAGATGAAGCCGTTTTGCTTGCGGGAAAGGTTGTCGGAAAAGATGTAGACCGCGCCGGGTGCCGCGAAGACGACACCGAAAACCGCGGCCATGACGACGGCGAGGACGAGGCCGGACTGCCACATGCGGTACTCGGCGTGCGCGCCGAAGCGGATGGCGACATACTTGTGCGCGAGTTCGTGGAAGATGAAGCCCGTGCCGGTGGCGACCAAGACGATGGGCATGAGCCGGAAGAAGTCGCCGAACTGGAAGATGCCGCCGCCAAAGGCCCAGGCAAAGGCCACGCTGATGGTGAGCCAGCTGATGAGGATTTCGTTGCGTTCGCGGTCTTCCATGGTTCTCCAAGGAGTGTAAGGGGAAAAAAGATATAAATAGATAATTTCGTTAATCGACGAATATTTAAGGGGTTCGTTTCATGGGCTTATAATGGAGTTAAGCGACCAGCTGATTGGGTTCGCGGCGGCAGGGTGCGCGGTGATAGGGCTGGGCCTGCTCTTCTACGGGTTGCAGGCCGCTGAACCCCTCCCCCTACGAATTGCGGAAATCGATGAAACGCTGGCCGGAAAAAAAGTGGCGCTCCAGGGAACCGTGGAGTGGACGCGGCAAGCCAAGACTGCGTTGCTCGCGGGGTTGAAGGACGGAGAGGAAATCACGGTGGTTGCCTTCAAGCCCGGTGAAGGGGAACTGCGCCTGCTCCGGAAAGGCGGCACCGTGAAAGTGATTGGCCGAATCCAGGAATACCGCGGCGAACTCGAAGTAGTCATCGAACGCGTTGAAGCACTTGACTGAAGAACTGCTCTGGCTGATACTGGGCTGGCTGCTCGGAGTAGTTGCGGGACTGCTTCCCGGCATCCACGCGAACACGATTTCCTTTCTGCTGCTCGGCTTCGCCGCCAACACGGGTCAACCCGACAAATGGGCCTATGTCGTCGTGGGCATGAACATCGTGCAGGCCTTCGTGGACTTCATCCCCAACATCTTCCTGGGACTGCCGGACAGCGAAGCCTTTGCCTCCCTCCTCCCGGGGCACCGGTTTCTCGCAAAGGGCAAGGGCTTGTACGCGGTGAGGCTGGGCATTATCGGCGCGCTGAGTGGAAGCCTCCTCGCAGCCCTGCTGTTCCCCTTGTTCGCTGGTTTCCTTGCGAAAGCCCTTGACTTCGTGGAAGCCATCATCCCCTTGGCGCTTGGACTCGTGCTGGTATCCCTGGTGGCAGGGGAAAGGGATTGGAAGAAACGAGGACAGGCCGTGGCCGTGATTGCCTTGGCCGGCGGGTTCGGGTTACTGACACTGCCCTCCAGCGCGTTCGCGGACCCCTTGTTTCCCGCCATCACCGGGTTATTCGGGGTGGCAGGGCTCCTGAACGGCTTGCGAGGGGAAAACCGGGTGCCCGAACAACTTGACGGCATAAGCCCCCTCAAGCCCAAAAACCTCTTGGAGGGCGGCGTGCTCGGCTCCCTCGCGGCAGGCATCGTTGCCCTGTTGCCGGCCATCGGACCCGGAGAAGCCTCCTACCTGCTCATGAAGTTGTTCAAGAAAACGAGTGCCAGCCTCTACTTGATCATCGTCGGCTGCATCAACGCCGCGAACCTCTTGTTCAGCTTCCTCTTCCTCTACTTGCTGGGGAAGACGAGGACCGGCGCCGCAGCCGCCCTGGAAAGGCTTGGCCTGCTGGACGCGCCCACCCTGGTTGCCGTCACGGGCGCAAGCCTGGTGAGCGCGGCGGCGGGTGCCTGGCTGTGCCTGTGGCTGGCCAAGGCAGCCGCCAAAAAAATAAGCCAAGTCAACTACCGGTCGCTGAACGCGGGCGTGATTTGCTTCCTGGGAGCCATTGTTTTTCTCCTGCAAGGCCTGCCCGGCCTGCTGGTGCTCGTCGTAGGCACCGCGATCGGGCTGGTCCCGCTGGCGTTCGGGGTGCGGCGCGCGCACGCCATGAGCTACTTGATGGTGCCCACGCTGGCCTACTACCTTGGCTTCCCAGGATAAGCATTTATGCGCGTGCGTGCAAATAGGGTGCATGTGGAAGATAAAACTGGCCACCCTTGAATCCATCCTCTTGGCGGCGCGGAACACGTACCCAAATGAATTCATGAGCCTCCTAGGCGGAAGCAGGCAAGCGAAAAACATTGACGAATTGGTCGTCGTTCCGGCGGTGTTCGGGGAAACCTTTACCCTCGTGCAGACGCATTTGATTCCCTTCGACCAACGCATCGTGGGCTCGGTGCACTCCCATCCCTCCGGACGGGCATCGCCTTCGGCAGAGGACTTGAACGCGTTCAGCGCCTTTGGAGACATCCACTTGATTGTCGGGGAACCCTTTGCCTTGGACTCCGTCCGGGCCTACACCGTGGCCGGAAAGGCCGTGCGCTTGCAAGTCGTTTGAGCCCTCAAGCCATTTAAAGAGATGCGGGAATAATTCTCACATGAACGCTTCCAAGGCATTGCTGGTTTCCCTGGACGGGTTGGGGGATAGGCTCATCCCTGAATTGAAGGGAAAAACGCCGCTGGAGGCCGCCAAAAAACCGAACCTGGACCGGCTCGCGCGCGAGGGCATCACGGGCTTGATGAACACGGTCGCGGTCGGGGTGCGACCGGGCTCTGACACCAGCCACTTGTGCATGCTTGGCTATGACCCCAAAGAATATTACACGGGCCGCGGGCCCATCGAGGCAGCAGGGGTTGGAATTTTCACCCAGGCCGGGGACGTCGCCTTGCGCGGCAACTTCGGAACCGTCGACGAAAAGTGGATAATCAAAGACCGGCGGGCGGGACGGATTTTGGACGTCAGTGAACTGTGCAAGGCCCTGGACGGGCTTGAAATCAACGGGGTTACGTTCAATGTCAAGGCCGGAACCGGACACCGCGCCGCGGTGGTGATGCGGGGCAAGGGTTTGAGCAGCCAGGTCTCAGAGGCAGACCCCCATGTGGCGGACGCGAAGGTGGCTGCCGTGAAGGCCTTGGATGGGAGTAGGGAAGCCGCGTTCACGGCCCAGGTACTGAACGCGTTCATGGAGAAAAGCCACGCGGTGTTGAAAGCACACCCGCTGAACCTCGAGCGCGTGAAGGGCAGAAAATTGCCGGCCAACTTTTTGCTGTTGCGGGGCGCGGGCATGGTGCCCAGGCTGCCCAGCTTCCAGGAGAAATGGGGCTTGAAGGGGGCTGGCATCGCGGGCGGGGGCCTGTACAAGGGGATTATTCGCTTGCTGGACATGGAATTGATTGCGGTGAAGGGAGCCACCGGGTTGCCGGATACCGATGTCAAGGCCAAGTTCGCGGCCGCGCGCGAGGCGCTGAAAACCCATGACTTCGTGTTCGTGCACGTGAAAGCAACGGATATCTTCGGCGAGGACGGGAACTGGAAGGCCAAAAAGGAGTTCATCGAAAAGGTGGACAAGGGCTTGGCCGAGGTCATGGGCTTGAAGGAGGTTTTCATCGCGATAACTGCTGACCACTCGACGGCCTGCTGTTTCAAGGCGCACACCGCGGACCCGGTGCCGCTCGTGATAAGAGGAAACGGGGTGCGCGTGGACGACGTGAAAAGCTATGGGGAACGCGCGTGCGCCAAGGGCGGCCTCGGCAGGATAACGGGATTGCAGTTGCTGCCCCTCCTGGTCGACTTGATGGGAAGGGCACGGCTTTACGGGGCATAAGCCGATTAGCCTTTTAATCCCTTCAACGCTTTATTGGGCATGCGTGGCCAGATTAGTTTGGACCTGGTTTTGACGGTGCTCGTGTTGGGCGCGTTCCTACAGATTCTCATGGGGCTGGGTGCTGATTTGGTGCAGGGACAGGCCAGCGCTTCCCTAAACCACCAGGCGCGGGCCTTGCTGGGGGACGTGGAAGGCCGACTAATGGCCGGGCAAGGGGTTGGTCCGAGCCTCTCCCTGGAAGGAACGCTGCCCAGGCTCCGCGACCCGGAAACGGGAAAGGAACTGGCCTGCGAAGTCAAGGCCAAGGGAACCCGGCTAGAGTTGTGGGCGGAAGGAAAAACACGGGCAGAGCAAACGCTGGCCCTGCCAGTCGAAGAAGGCGCATGGAAGTGCGGCGAAAAAATGGGGCTGGGTGCGGGAAATGCGTGAACGGGGGCAGATTTTTTCCGTGGACTTCATGATATCGGTTTCCGTGGTGGTGCTGGCCCTGGCCGTCCTCGTGCAAGCCATTGAGTTAAGCAACCACGCGGGCCAGGATGCCTTCAACCAAGGCGAGTTATACGGGAAAGCCGTGCAGGCCACGCAGTTGCTGGTGAGCAATGAGGCCTGGACCTGCCGGTTGGGACTGGGCGCAGCGGGAATGGGGTTGGACAATTGCCTGGATGCGGGAAAGGCCGTGGACAAGCAGGGGCTCGGGTTGGGCGAAGAGTTCGGGTGCCAAGCGGTTGGTGTGAAGGTAGCAGGGTGCGACGAGGAGCCGGGAAAAGCAGGCAACGTCGTTGGATTGAAGCGCGTCGTGGTGATGGGCTCGGGTCTGGGCTTGGAAGAATTCCGGGCCTGCCGGACGGGAAGGGCGTGCAGCTTGTCCGCGCCCAAGGAAGTCGAGTTACGGGTGTGGCGGAAATGAGGCGGGGATTTATTTTCACGGTGGACGCGGTGTATGCCCTAGTGCTGGCACTCCTACTGGTTAACATCTACATAATTAACTCGGCGGCGACCCCTCCCGCCAAGACCGGCATAGACCACGAGTTATTGGCCAAAGACAAGGCTTTGACGGCGTTTTACCGGGGGGCCGAATTGGGGGGAATGCGGGAGGGGCTGGCTGGGGACTATTATTGTTACCCGGTGGTGCGGGAAAAAACTGGGAAGCGGGTAGCCGAAAAACAATGTGAGGGTCGTCCATGAACGAGCGCGGCGCCTATAGTGCGGTCATGGCCGTGCTGGCCGTGGCCTTGCTGGGCCTCACCCTGTTGTCGGTGAAGGTGGAAAGCGAGCAGGCAGCGAACCTGGGTGTGGCGTATGACGCACGCCCGGTGTGGGTGAATGCCTTGGCGTTGGCGCAGGACAAAATCCAGCAAAGCGCGTGCGCTGATGGGGGAAGAACGAGCCTGGAACCGGAATTCGGGTTGCTCGAAGAGGAAACCGGTTTCCGGTGCACGAGCACGCCGGCGGAAATCACGGTAAAGGATGGGGTGGCAGCGTTTGAGTTGGCGTGCGAGAAAACGGCTGGCGAGTTAACGGCGCGGTATGCGCGAAGGGCCGAGCTTCTCGTAAGCGGTTGTCAGGCCCGGTAGAGGCGACCGACTTCCTTGCCAAGGCCCGAACCATACTGCAAGGCCTTCTTCGGCCGCTTCCACACGTACTCGGGCAAGCCAAACTCCCTGGCCAGCGCGCGCACGGGGTGCTTGCGGATGGAATCGGTTGAGTCCGCGATTTTCTCGGAAGCGGGAAAGGCCATGGCTTGTCGGAGGAACTCCGTGTCCAGGAAGGGCACGCGGAGCTCCAGGGAATGACGGGCAGTAAGCGCGTCATCGCGGTAGAGGTTCCGGTTCCAGAGGTTGGAGAGCGTGGCCCAGATTTCCTCTTCGACTGCGGGAAAACCGGACTTTGCCAGGATGTCCTTATAAGCCGAATAACCGGCGAATACCTCGTCGCTGCCTTGGCCGGAGAAGACCACTTTGCAGTTGGCTTGCCTGGCGGCTTCGGCTGCCAGGTAGGTGGGAACGCCGATTTGGAGTTGGAGTTCGTCGAAGAACATCAGGGCTTTGAGCGTGGCGAGTACATAGCCATTCAATTCCCGGGGCTGGACTTCGCGCACCACCAGGTCAAAGCCCTCGTCCCTGGCGAGGCGCCGCGCGAACCCAAGGTCTTCCGCGCCCTTCAAGCCCACCGTGAACAAGAGGGTCTGGTTCACGTGCTGGTTGACGGCCTTCGCAATCAACGAGGAGTCAACGCCACCGGAAAAAAAGACGCCCGCCTTTTTCAGGGCACGCGTGCGCAGGGCAATGGAGTCGTCGAAGGAGGCGCGGAGCGCGGCAAGCGAGTGGGTGCCTGGGACGAGCCGGCGGAAATCGTCGAGGGTGAAAACCGGTTGCGAGGAAAAACCGTCCGGGGAAAACGAGAGCAGGTGCCCGGGAAGCAGCGGCTGTGGGAACGTGATGTCAAGCCGCTTGAGCGCGATGGGCTCGGAGGCCAGGGCGTGGAACTTCGCGTTGGAGCCGAACCACAGGGGCTTGACGCCGAGGCAGTCGCGGAAGGCGTGGAGCACGCCCTTGTACGTGAAGGCGACTGCGTAATCGCCGCGCGCGACCTGCATGAAGGAGCGCACGGCCTGGAGGGGGGACTGCGTGCGAAGGGCTTCTTCGAGGAAGTGGGCCAGGGTCTCCGAGTCCGAGGTGGAAAGGAACTGGTGGCGGGAGAGGCCCTGGTTGAGGGCCTCGAAGTTGTAGAGTTCCCCGTTGTGGGCCACGGACAAGCCGGAGTCACAGCCCTTAATGGGTTGGAAGCCGTGCCCGGTGATGCCCAGGCGGGAGTGGGCCAGGCCCAGGCAGCCTTCCAGGGAACGCGCTTGCAGGGGCTTCAACTGGCTGGCGGAAACGGTTTGCCCGTCCACGGATACCCCGAAGCCGTCGCGGCCGCGGTGGGCCGTGGCATACAACATGTCCACCAGGAAAGGGTGGACGTCCTGGCCTTGGCGCGAGCAAAGGCCCAAAACCGAGCACATAAGGGAGACTCCCCCTAAAGGGTTTTTAAACGGTTTCAGGGGGAATAGGTTAGGCGTTTCCCTAACCAAATGAAAAGGGATTAATTAGGCGGGGAGCGTAATAGGTGTGGTGATGTTCATGGCGAATGACAACAAGCTTATTTTTGTGGGCGTGCTGGCGGTGGTGCTGGTCGGGATACTGGCGGTGAACGGCTTTTTCGTGCCCGCTGACCGGTCGGTTACCGTGCCAAAGTACAACGTCAACGAATTCAGTTACACGGTTTCGGCGGAAAAGCCTTCCGCGGTCATCGCCAACTTCGCTGAAAGCGAGGCCAGCGGGGAAAAGACGGCCACCGAGTTAACGGTGTACAACCAGGACCTCGCCCTGATAAAGGAGCGGAGGACCCTGGACCTGAAAGCGGGCTTGAACCTCGTCAAGTACGAGGACGTCGCGAAACTGATTGACCCGTCCAGCGTCTTGTTCCGGGACCTGACATCCAACAGCACCTTCATCGCGGAACAGAACTACCAGTTCGATACCGCGAACACCGCCAAGCTGCTGGAGAAGTACGTGGGAAAAGAGATAACGGTCAATGTGGCGAGGGGCGATGCCTCGGAAGAAGTCCGTGGAACCCTCATCAGCCGGGAGGGAAACCTCATGCTGCAGACCCTGGAAGGCATTGAGAGCCTCAACAACGTGGAAAGCATGGTGTTCCCCTCGCTCCCCGAGGGCCTGCTCTCCAAGCCGACCCTCGTGTGGAAGGTTTACGCCAACGGCGCGGGTTCCAGGGAAACCGAGACGAGCTATTTGAGCCAGGGCTTCAACTGGAAAGCCGATTACGTGGCCGAAGTCAACGAAGGCGAGACCCAGATGAACCTCAAGGGCTGGGCCACGGTAACCAATGCATCGGGCTCGAGTTACCCCAACGCGAAACTCAAACTGGTGGCCGGGGAAATCCACCGGGTCACGCCGCCCACCTATTACGGCGGCTATGAACGGGATTACGCGGCCAAGGGCATGGCCATGGAAGCCGCTGTTGCGCCCTCTCCCCAGGGGTTCGACCAGCGGGCGGTCTCCGAGTACTACGCCTACGGGTTGCGCGAGCCCACCAACGTGCTGGACAACGAGACCAAGCAGATTTCGTTGCTGGCAGCCGACCAAGTCAAGGTCCAAAAGGAGCTCGTGTACGACGGCCAATACAACGGGGAAAAAGTGCAGGCCAAGCTGAACTTCACCAACAAGAAGGAAGACGGCCTTGGCATGCCCCTACCCGCCGGAAAAGTGCGCGTCTACAAGCATGACTCGGACGGGCAAATGGTGTTCCTCGGTGAGGACTCCATCGACCACACCCCGGAAAACGTGGAACGGAAACTGTTCGTGGGCAGCGCCTTCGACGTCACCGGCGAACGCAAGCAAACCAACTACGAGGACCTGGGCAGGCGGAACCGGCAAACCTACGAGATAACCCTGAAGAACGCCAAAGACCAGGAAGCCGAGGTAGTCATCCTCGAGCACGCCTGGGGCGAGTGGAAACTGGTCTCGAACTCGGACCCCTACGAGAAAAAAGACAATAGCCAGTTCGAGTTCAAGGTCAGGGTGCCAGCCAAAGGCGAGAAGACGGTAACGTACACGATTGAATACAGCTACTGACGGCGAAAGCCGCCAGCCTCTTTCTTTTTTTTCAAACCGACGCGTAGTAGTAGTCGCCGCTGGCCTTTTGCTCGCGGTCCTTGACCGAGTCGGGTTTGTTGGCCCGCGGGCGACCGGTTACCTCGTCCCGGCGGTAGGTGATGCCGAGGTTCTTGAGGAACAAGTTCATGCCCTCCCGCATCGACGAAGGCTTCAAGGCATGGCCGTGCACGGCGGACTCGCCCTCGAAGACAATCAAGCGGTCGGAAACATAGTCCTGGAACAGGATGTCGTGGTCAACCACCAACGCGACCTTCTTCTTCTTGTCGACCACGGAACGGATGCAGTCGGCCACGGCCAAACGGTCTTCGACGTCGATGAAGGCCGAGGGCTCGTCCAAGAGGAAGACATCGGCTTCCTGGCAGAGCGACAAGGCAACCGAAACCTTTTGGAGTTCGCCGCCCGAAAGCGATTCAACCGCATGGTCCATCACGTCAACGATGCGGAGCTTCTTGTCGACTTCCGCGCCAAACAATTCCAGGTCAATGGGATACTTGTCGAAGAGCTCGCGCACGGTGAGCCCGGCCTCGGGGACGAGGTACTGGGGCTTGTAGGAAACCCTCAACTTCAAGTCGTGCACGCCCTCGTCAGGCTTCTCGAGGCCCGCCAAGAGCTTGACAAAGGTTGTTTTTCCGATGCCGTTGGGGCCGAGGACGCCGATGACCTCGCCCTCGCGGAGGTCGCCGCCCTCCGTGGAGAGCTTGAAGCCCTTGAACGACTTGTGCAGGGCCGGGAACTCGGCAATGAGCCGCCTCTTCTGCGTGTCATGGGGGGGCCGGACCTCGAACCGCAGTTCCCGGGCGCGGAACCGCAGGTTCTCGTCGGGAATGAAGCCCTGCAGGAACTCGTTGATGCCGTTCTTGCAGGTCTTGGGGTTTGAGACCACGCCATAGGTGCCCTTCTTGCCGAACAAGATGTGCACGTAGTCGGAGAGATAGTCCAGCACCGCGAGGTCGTGTTCGATGACCAGAACGGATTTGTTGTTGGCGGTAAGGCCCTTCAAGACCCGGGCCATCCGCAGGCGCTCCGAAACATCGAGGTAAGAGGAGGGCTCGTCAAAGGCGTAGAGGTCCGCGTCCTTCAACGCGGAAGCCGCGATGGCCACGCGCTGGAGTTCGCCGCCGCTCAACTGGCGGAGCTCGCGGTCCAGCACCTTGGATAGGTTCAGGCTCTCCACGACCGCCTCAAACTGCTTGCGCTCGTCAACTTTTCGGAGGAGGGCTTCGACCTTGCCCTTGACTACTTTTGGCAGGTCGTCCATGTTCTGTGGCTTGTAGGAAAACTTCAGGCCCCGGTCCCTGGCCTGCTTGAAGAATTCCTGGATTTCCTTGCCCCGGAAGTGCTCGACGAGCTGGTCATAGGAAGCAGGCTTTGAGTAGTCCCCTAGGTTGGGCACCAGCTGGCCGGCCAACGCCCTGAGCACCGTGGTTTTGCCGATGCCGTTCACGCCGATGAGCCCGACCACGGAACCCGGGCGCGGATAGGGCAGGCGGTAGACGCGAAAGGAGTTCACCCCATACTGGTGGATGGGTTCGTCGAGTTTCGCGGTCAGGGAAACGATGCTGATGGCGTGGAAGGGGCACTTGATCACGCACAACTGGCAGTCGATGCACAGCGCCTCGGAGATGACGGGTTTTTGCTCGGGCTCGTGGGCAATGCATTTCTTGTCCATGCGGTTCACGGGGCAAACCCGCTCGCACAGGTAGCCCCCGCAGCCCACGGGATTGCACAAGTCGTAGTCGATGACGGCAATGCGAATCTGCTGTTGCTCGGCGCGTTTGGCGGCGGCAAGCGGTTTCTCGGCCATACGCAGTTTGTGCGGCGCAACGCTTTTATAGGAGTTCGCGCTTAAGTATGCCCGACACGGACCTTAAAATGTCGACGGACGCAAAACTGGTTTCACTGGCCGGAGTCATCTTGTTCGCGGTCGGAAGCATCCTTCCCTGGGCGAGCATGGGCGCTGGAAAAAACCTGGCGGGTTTCAGCACGCCCGTTTTTCCCCTCGCGGCCCTGTTGACCGCGGCGGCCGTGGCCGGCGTGAACACGGAGTTCAAGTTCAGCGGCGGCATCTCCTTGGCTGCCTCCGTGCTTTCCCTGGCCGTGGTGTTGTACACGTTTTTCACGGCCAGCAACCTCGTGCAGGCAGCCAATGGGGTGACGACCAGCACGGAGTACGGGTTGATGATTTCCTTGCTGGGCAGCATCGCGGTCTGCATTTCCGCGGTCATGGGCAAGGACCGCTATTAGCAGCCTTTAAATACTTCTTGGCCAATAAAGCGGTATATGCGCATCCTCAAGGTGGACCAGCGGAACCACTATTTCGAGGTCATCCCCGAGAACACGGAGGACCTGTGGCACCTCGAAAAGGTCATCGAAAAGGGAGACGTCGTCAGCGGCAGCTCCACGCGCAAAATCAAGGGCAAAAGCGAGGGCGAGAAGGCCGAACGCTTGAACGTCTTCGTCGAGGTGCAGGCCGAGAACGTGGAGTTCCACGAGTTTTCCGGGCAGCTCCGCGTGAACGGCCTGGTCGTGAGCGGCAAGCCCGAGGAATACGTGGAATTGAAGAGCTTTCACGCCCTGGAAGTGGAGCCAGGCAAGAAAATCGGCGTCAAAAAGCAGGCCCTCAAGCACTGGCAGATTGAAAGATTGGAGCAGGCCAAGAAGTCGAGTGCCCGCGAAAAACTGTTGGCGATAGTCCTCGACGACGAGGCCGCGGAGCTGGCCCTGGTCAAGGAAACCGGGTTCGACGTGAAAGCCAAGGTCTTCTCCGGAAAGGAAGGAAAGCAGTTCGGCGGTGGAGGCGACCCCAAAAAGTACTTTGAGGAAATCGCGAGGAAGGCGCTGGACCTGAAGCCCGAGAAGGTGCTGGTGGCCGGACCCGGCTTCACGAAGGAAGCGTTCAAGAAGTTCCTGGCCGAGAAGCGGTTGAAGCTCGAAGCGGTTTACGAGTCCACGAACTCCGTGGGGGAAACGGGTTTGAACGAGCTGCTCCGCGAAGGCAAACTCGAAAAAGTCGCCCAAGAAATAGGCTTGACCCGGGAAACAAAGGCAGTGGAAGAGTTCTTGATGCACGTGGGCAAGAATGATGGCCTCGCCGAATACGGGTTGAAAGAGGTTGGGGCGGCGCTCCAAGCGGGAGCCGTTGAACGGCTGCTGGTCGCCGAGGAAACGCTGTTCGGGAACCGCGCCGCCGTCGAGGCCTTGATGGACGCGGCCGACCGCCAACGGGTGGAAGTCAAGGTCATTGGCTCCCAACACGAGGCCGGACGCAAGCTACAAGGCCTCGGAGGGGTGGCGGCGGTGCTCCGGTACAAGAGGAGATGAGCCGCCATGAGGCTTCGCAGTCTGCCGAACTGCATCCCCGAGCACGGGCTCGCGCTGCACGGCACCCTTTATAAGAAAGCGCAAAGAATTCGAAAAACAGGCCTGCAGGGCTTGGGCTATATCTGCCCGCTCCCCCCTTGGCAGGCGCAGGTCTTCGAGGGCATCGGGCAACGAGAAGCGATCTCCCGGATTATCGGCAGCGTCCTTTTTGCTCAAAAATTTGGGTCAGGCGAGGAATTGGGGCGACGCAACCTTTCGAGAGGAAATCTCCCCGCGGTCGTCATATTCAGAGGTGCGAAGCCACTTGGTCTCGTCGGCACCGCGCCCTTGAGCGATTTCCAGCGGCATGCAGTCAGATTCGGTGGCAAGGGATACGACGATGATATGGTCCAACGGAGAAGGAAGCCGCCCTTCAAGAGCTATATCTCCTTCGGCAAGACCCCAGTCGGCTACATCTCGGCCGAACAGGTCGCTGCCATCGCACGTGTCACACCGGCCGAATATCTCCAGCTCAGGCGCAAGGTCATCAACCGGATACGCCGGATGGGGGTGGCGATGACGCGGCCGCTCCTCCATAACCACCTGGAGTCGGAGGTCCACAGCCTCCTCACGCGCAAGACGCTGAAGCTCCTCCATGAAGAGAGCCAAAAAGGCGAGGCTAGGCCTAAACCGCTCACTTAATCCGGTATTCGAGCCAGTCCACGGCCTTGGCCTCGACCAATTCCTTGACGCGTTTCTGTTTGTCGGAGAGCTGGGAGGAAGCGGCCTTGAACTCGCAGAACACGATTTTGTCGTCCGCGAAGACCAGGCCGTCGATGGGCGTGCCGATGAAACGGAACTGCTCTGGCGAATAGGGAAAGTCCTTGGTGAAGGGAATCCATTGCTCGGTCAGCTTCCCGTACTTCACGGACTGGCTGGACTTGCTGAAAGACAACTCGGCGAGCTCGGACTGCGTGAAATCCATTCAAGCCACTTAACCGGACTTAGAAATACTTGGTTCCGTCGCCGGTTAGGACGACGAACTCGTACTTGGAGGCCTTTTCCTTGAGCGCGGCAATCAACGCCATGTGCTCCTTGCCCGAACCCGAAATCAGGGAAACCGCTATCTCGCCCTCGGGCAGCTTTTCCTTGATGGTGTCCTTGAGGATTTCAAAGCCCGCCCGGTTGTTGATCAAAATCCACTCGGCTTCCTTGGAGGGCGCGAAGTTCTGCTGGCCCCACTCGTTGGAAATCAAGAGAATCTTGTCCCACTCGGTTTCCGCAATCAACCGCGCCACGTGGCCCCAGGTGCCCTTGCCGATGCCGAGCACCGCCATCAACGATTTACCCATATTTTATACTATTCAGTATAATACTTAATAAAACGAATCCAAGGACCCCGGTAAACGCTCTCGAAGCCGCACCCCCAAGGCCTCGCCTATAAGGCCTCGCCTACAAGGCTCGGGAGACATAGGGGCCCTCGTTGTGGTAGCCGAGTTGCTTGCGGTAGTAAGCGCGGACGCCGAGACCGGCAAGGACCCCCAGCTTTTCCATGCCCTGCTCGCGTGCCAGGTCAGCGGCCTTCTCCATGAGGGTGCGACCAAAACCCCGGTGCTGGAACTCGAAGTCGGCCGGCTGGTCCTCCAAGGGAACGACGTGCGAGTAGACATGGAGTTCGCGCACGAGCCCCGTGGATTTCGAGACTTCCTTTCGGAATGGCCTGAATGGAATGCGGAGGCGCACGAAACCATAGAGCGCGTCAGTGGCGGGGTCGATGAGGGAAATGAAGTGTTCGCGGCCGCCGCTCGCCTCATAGGCGTGGGTCTCGAAGACCGCCTTCGCTGGGTTGAGGCGCACCCCTTTCTTGTGCGCGAACAAGCCAGCCTCCCGGCAGCGAATGCACTGGCAGCGGATGCCCTTCGCCCGGCACTCGGCTTCGACGAGCTGCCGCAGGTTGGTGTTCGAGACCCCCCCCGCAACCAACGTGGAAGGGATATCGCGGTTGACGCGCATGACGCGCACGTATTTGGGGATGAACCGCTTCATTTCCGCGATTTCCTCGGCGGCCTGCTCGCTGGACAGGGGCTGGAACTTCCCCTGCTTCCATTGGCGATAGAGCGGGGTGCCGGGAATCACGAGACAGGGATAGAATTTCAGCATGTCCGGGCGAAAAGAGGAGTCATCGAACAAGCGCTGGAAGTCGGCAAGGTCGCCTTCCCGCGTGGAACCGGGTTGGCCCGGCATCCAATGGTAGACCATCTTGAAACAGGTGTCACGCAGCCTTTGCGTGGCCAGGGCCACGTCCTGCACGGAGTGGCCGCGCGCGGTCTTCCGGTAAATGGATTCGTCCAGGGTCTGCACGCCGAGCTCCACGCGCGTGGCCCCAAGAGAGAGGAGGCGGTTGATTTCCGTTGACCCACACCAGTCCGGCCGGGTTTCAATCGTCAAGCCAACGACGCGGTGCCTGGCGGTCTCGCACGCCTTCTTGGCGCGGGCCAGGGAGGGAAGGGTTTTGCCACAGACGCCGTCCAGCATGCGTTTCACGGAATACTTTTGCTGGGGCCAGGGCAGCGAGGGAAACGTGCCTCCCTGCACGATGAGCTCGATTTTGTCCGCGTTGTGCCCGATGGCCTCGAATTGGTGGATGCGGTTTTCGACGATGGCGTAGGGGTTGTAGTGGAGGCGAATGGCCCGCATCGTGGAAGGCTCGTGGCCCGTGTAACTCTTCGGGGTTTCCACGCCGATGCCGCTCGGGCAATAGGTGCAATGGGCAGGGCAGGGCGCGGGCTTGGACATCACCGCGACGACCGCGACGCCCGAGAGGTTGCGCACAGGCTTGATGGAGAGGAGCCGGCGGACGCGCTCGGAAGGGTGTTTTGCGAACGCCAGCAGGTCGGGGTCGGTGGGAAAGGACTCCAGCTTGAGTTCCGTGCAGAGCCGGGCCTTGAGGCTGCTCAACTCGTCCTTGGAGTTGACTTCGCCGGAGTCGATGGCCGCGATGACCTTTTGCGCGTAGACTTGCAGGGACGCCATGAAAGGAAAGGGCCTGGGATGGCTTTTAAAGCCTCTGTTGGGCTTATGGCAGGAACGGGGCCAGCAACGCGTTCAAGAAGTAGAAAGGCGCCAGGGAATAGGTGTAGAAGGGGAAGCCATAGCTCGCGGCTTCTAGTTTTCCTTGGAGGGTGGGCCGGACTTCGAGGACGGCGTCAAAGCGGTTGACGGGCTGGCTGGAGACCAGGGAGCGGACGGAAAACGAGAAGGGCGCGCGGGAGGCAACAACGGGATGCACTGTCAACGTGTAGTCCAGGGTCGAGCGGGGCTTGAGCGAGAGCTGCACGGGCTTGAACCAGTTCAAGCCCAGGGTGGACTCGACGGAAACCGAGTGCACGGCAATCGAGTCGTTGAGGAGCGAGAGCTTGAAGGAAACCGGCTGGTCTTGGGCGGTCAAGCGCTTGAGGTTCGCGATGTTGGCCTTCACCAAACCCCTTTCCACTTGGATGAGGGCGTCGAAGACCTCGTTGGAATAGTCTTCGCTGCCGCTCAAGAGCTTGACGCGGAACGAGTACTCGCCCGGCAAAGCCGTCAAGGGAACGAATATTTTTACCAAAAAGTTTTTGCCAACCAAGCCGGAGTCCTCGGCGCGCCAGCCGACGGGAAGGAACCTGGGTTCGACGATGGCCTGCTTCCAGGGAACGGATTCCGGGCCCGTGGAACGGGAGACAATGAGTTCCAGGGTTTCCCCGGCCTGGAGGCTGCCCAGGGCCACGGTTTCCTGGTGCGAGGCCTTGTACTCGACGGGGCTGACCAAGCCGATTTCAGCGGAAACCAGGGCGGACAAGAGGATAAACGTGAGCGGAAAAACAAGCTTTTTAAGCATGGCTTGAACCCATTATATACGCACTAAAGTGGATTAAAAGGTGATGGTTATGCCGACGCGAACCCCGAGACCGGAGCGGTTTCCCGTCCATCGCGGCAAAGCGATTCCAGGGTGGGGGCCGAAAAAGATTCTGGGCCTGCTAGGGGCACGGGAAAAACCCCACAGGCTGGTTTTTTCCGGAAACGGGTTCACGTGGGAGGGCAGGGGCTCGCTGGCCCGGCCAACCATTGAACCCTTGTCTTTTTGGGTGGAAGACGGGCGAGGCCGGACCCACCTTTGCAGCGTGCAGCCGCGCTTCCCAACCGAAGAAGAAGCCAGGCAGGGAAGGAAGGAAGTGATTGGAGGGCAAACATTTTTTGTTTACCCCTGCAATTTAGCCGTTTCCACGATGATGGGCAAGAGGGAGCGAAGGATTGGATTAGTCCGGTTTGAGGTTGCGACCCCAATGCCAATCCAAGAGGGGTAGCCCTGCAGTGAAGGTGAATGCATGCACGCCGACGAAAATGATTTCAAGGGCGAGCGCTTCCACATGATTAAAGAACGCCATAAGGGCACTTTCGAGAAGGCGCTGGGCGAGGGCAAGGTGGATCCCCAGATGAAGAGCCTCTGCCGGTTCGTTGCAGGCACCATGGACTACTTCACGTCCAGTTGTTGTTCGGGGAGAATCATGCTCATCGACTTGCCCAAGGGCGAGGACAAGCTGGGCAGCCGGTTCCACCGGAAATGGCACCGCACTGTGGCCTTCAATGAGTTGTGGGTGGGCTTGAACGACGAGAGCCAGGGCGAGGTCTGGTTCAAGCAGGAGCCCTTCATCCTCCACATTGGCTGCCCTGACCTGGAACGCGCGCAAAAGGTCTTGCAAGCCATGAAGAAGACCGGCCTCAAGCGGGGCGGCATCATGTTTGCGGCCGAAGGCAAGTGGATGCTCGAGTTGATGGGCACGCAGAACCTGGCCGTGCCGGTCAAGAAGGGGGCGAAGGTCTTGATTGAGCGGGACTACTTGAAGCACCTCCTCCAGCGCGCCAACGAGAAGCTCAAGAAGAACTACGCCTTGCTGAAAAAGTTCGAGAAAAACTGTAGGAGGCTCCTCGAGTGAGCGACGTGAAACGCATGTTCGTCGCCGTCAACCTGCCGGCGGAAATCAAGAAAGGCATTCACGAAAAACTGGTGCAGGCCATCCCGGCCGGCAAGGCCAGGCCAGTGGAAACGGAGAACCTGCATGTGACGCTCAAGTTCCTTGGCTATTTGCACCCCGAGAAACTGGCCGAAGTCAGGGAAAAGCTGCAGGCGCTGGCGGCCGTGAAAAAGTTCGAAGTCGGACTCGCGGGCATTGGGGAGTTCGGGGGCCGCGTGGTCTGGCTGGGCGTCTCCAAGGGAGGCGAGGAAATGAAGGCCTTGAGCGACAAACTCGACGAACTCCTGCAGGTGAAGGACGACCGCTTCCACGCCCACGTTACCCTGGCGCGCAACAAGGAACTGAAGGCACCGGAAGTCAGGGAACTGCTGGCAGCCCTCGAAAAAGAGGGTTGCAGCTGGTCGTTCAAGGCCGAAAGCGTGGACGTCATGGAATCCGTGCTGTCGGCCAAGGGCCCGAAGTACGCGCTGCAGTTCCGGCAACCGCTTGAATGAGAAACGTTTATATATGTGATATCACATAGTTATGTGGGTGATAGCTTTTGAGTAACATCACGTTATCGGTTCCAAACGAAATCCACAAGGAAATGAAGCAGTACTCTGAAGTCCGCTGGAGCGAGGTGGCCCGGAAGGCCATTACAGAAAAGCTGGACGCGCTGCGACTGGCCGACAGGCTCGCCAAAAAAAGCAAGTTGTCCCAGGAAGACGTCGAGGAGTTCAGCAGGAAAATAAAGGCATTGGCAACCAAGAGGCTCAGGGAATGAACATTGTCATCGACTCGAATGTTCTCTTCGCCGCCCTTATAAAGGATTCAACCACGCGCAGGCTCATCCTTGAATTTGACGGCTTCTTCCTCTTCCCCTCCTATATCTTCGACGAAATGGAGAAACACAGAAGCGAGCTCCTGCAAAAGTCCGGGATGACGGCAAAAGAGTTCGAAACGCTCCTCCAACTCATACTCGCTAAAGTCCTCATCGTGCCAGCCGAGGCGTTCAAGCCCCACGCCAAGGAAGCCCTTAAAATAGTTGGCTCCATCGACCCTGACGATTCCGCCTTCTTTGCCTGCGCGCTGGCCTATCCGGGCAGCGTCATTTGGTCGGACGACAAGCGATTGAAAAAGCAGTCCAAAATAGGTGTCCTCCACACAGTCGAAATTGTCGACCTAATGAGGCGCTGAAGCAGGTTAAATTAATATTTGGCAAAGACCTAGGTTATGGCTATGAACCTGGCCACGCTCAAGAAAGCCGTGCTCAAGAAAGTCAAGCCCTCGGCCGAGGAAGTCGCGGCCGAGCGGAGGATGGCCCATGCCTTGATGGAGGAAATCCGCGGACTAGAGGGCTCGCACGTGGAAGTCATGCTCTGTGGTTCCCTGGCCCGGGAGACCCACCTCAAGGGAGACCGGGACTTGGACCTCTTCGTGTTGTTCCCGGAAAGCGTGCCCCGCGAGCGTTTCGTGGAAGAAGGGCTGCGCATCGGGAAAACGATTTTCAGGGGGCATCCGTGGGAGGAAGCCTACTCCGAGCACCCCTACATCCGGGGGGAAATCCGGGGCTTCGAAGTCGAGGTCGTGCCCGGCTACAAGGTGAAGAGCGCCGAAAAAATCCAGTCAGCCGTGGATAGAAGCCCCTTCCACCAGCGATACCTGGAGAAGCGGTTGACGGGCAGGCTGCGGGACGAGGTGCGGCTGGTGCGGCAGTTCCTCAAAGGCATCAAATGCTATGGCGCGGAATTGAGGTATGCCAGCGTGCCAGGCTATGTCACGGAACTGCTCGTGCTCAAATACGGGTCGTTCGAGGCCACGGTAAAGGCGATGGCTGCCTGGAGGAAAGGCGAAGTCATTGACCTCGAAAACCACCGCCCCGCCGAAGACGCGCGGAAAAAGTTCGACGCGCCCTTCATCGTGGTCGACCCCGTGGACCGGGAGCGGAATGTCGCGGCCGCGCTCTCGCTCAACCAGTTCACGCGCATGATTGCCGCGGCGCGCGCGTTCACGCAGAAGCCGCGGTTGAGCTTCTTCTTTGGGAAGAAGGAAAAAACCTGGCCGCTCGCGAAAGTCAAGGCCATGCTCCAGAAAACCGAGCTGGCCGGGGTGGAGACCGGCTACCCGAAGGCGGTTTCAGATGTGGTGTGGGGCCAGTTGCGCAGGTTCGGGAAGAAGCTGGCGAACGAGCTGGGCGAGCTGGACTTCAAGGTTTTACGGCATGACGAGTGGACGGACGAGAAGAAACGCATGTGCTGTTTGTATGAGCTGGAAGCCGCCACCCTGCAAAAGGCGATGACCCGCACCGGGCCGCCTGTCACCGACCAGGCCAACAGCGCGGCCTTCCTGGCGAAGCACCAGAAACCCTTGTCCGGGCCCCGCATCGAGGAGGGCAGATGGGTGGTCGAGGTCGAGCGGAAGCACACGCAGGCGAAGACGGCGCTAAAGGAACTGCTGCAAAAGACCAAGGCGAGCGAGCGGGAGGGCCTGCGGCAGGCGCTGGCGAAGAAGACCCGCGTGCTGGATGAGAAAGCGCTTGTTGAATGGTATACAAAGGATAAGGAATTCGCCGAGTTCCTGACGGAATTCCTCAAAGGCGAAGAAGACTTTTTGGATTATTGAGGAGAAGCGGGCCCGGAGGGATTTGAACCCCCGTCCTCTCGGTCCGAAGCCGAGCGCCATATCCTGACTAGACCACGGGCCCTAATATAATGACTCCACGTCCAAAGCCTTATCTAGGATTTGTTTACGCTGCGCATAGGTCGTATAAGGCGGACAGTGCCCATATTCGCTCCAAATGAGGAATCTACTCAGTTTAGAGGGGTTGGCAAATCCGATGTCTTTAATCCAGTGCAGTAGGTTCTCAGTCCCAGACATGAGAATACGGTGGTCGGCACCCCAATTTGTGTTTCGGCGTGGAAAAATGTATGCCTGATAGTTAAAGTTCAAAGCACTAAGTAATTTTTGAACTCCCTCAAATAGTGGCTTGGAGATAACACTTAGGCCGAGAACGGGATAGCAGTTGTGAGTTTTCCTATATTCCGAATAGCTTTCTCCTTTTTGACGTTTGAAATGAATGAAACCGTCTGTGTCAAATAACCCCCGCAAAAAACGTTTATAGAATTCTGGGTCGTGCGAATCGAAAATGAACTTAGGAATCTCGACTATTGCTGATTTGGCGCCAAAAGGGAATCCAAGCGAATGCATGAATGAACATATTTTCTTTCCGCAAATTGAGCATCCGTACGTATTCCTGGAAGGAAAATACTTAGCGCGGATTTCTTTTTCGAAGACTCGCTGAAACAGGAGGACAATGTGTTCATCGTAATAGGGTCTTTCTTCCACGTGTCCGCTAATGTCGAGTTCGTAATGGCCGCCACGTCCACGCATATACCCATCCCCCGCATGGATGCCGCAGATTTCGGCCAAGTCCGCGCTCAACTCGAAGCCCATGGAATTATCTGCGTTTGACCCGTTCTTAAAGGCCGGTCGAACGGGTGATTTCCGGTGCGAAAGAGGAGTCATAAGGACCCCTCCTTCTTCGTGCAGAGCAGGTCTGCGAAAGACAAGCCGTCCGAAAAGGGGTTTCCACGGTTGGAGACCTTTGACTCAACGTGATAAAGGTTCAAGCGAACCACCTCCGAAGACGGCTTGCGGCTTTTGGAGGCATTAAACCCTTTCCACCAACAGGCCGCGTTCGGAGGTGGAAAGGTTTAAGCCGAGAAAAGCCGAGTCGAAGGAGGTAGTGAGCGACCTTTATCGCCAGGAGACCAAAATAGTTAAAGGTTTGGGGCTCCGGCTCACGGAGGAGTCAATCGGGCCAGGGCAACCTTGGCAGCCACTGCCACCTGCGGGTGCTCAGAATTAGATGCCCGGTCGAGAATCTGACGCATGCGGGCAAGAATACTTTCCTCAGCAGGTTTGCCCAACTGCGCCAACCCCCAGGCGGCTGTGAACTGGACCGGCAGATGGCCGTTACTCAACCCCTCGATCAACTGTTCACGACCCGCAGCGTTACCGAAATGGGCGAGGACGGCAGCAAGATGCACGCGCCTAGCAGGATCCCTTACATAACGTTTGCGTTGCAAGGCATCAAAAACTAGTTTCTCGGCCCTTTCACGACCAGCTGCGATCAAGGCAGCTGTCGCAGTTGCCCTCGTTGCTGGACTCAATTGCCCCAAATTATGGATTTCCGACATTAGTGGATGGCTCTCGTGGGGCCAAGGGGGAGCAGCGGCACCGGGTCTAGCAGGCCTGCGTTCGGGCGACATATACTATCTGGAGTGGACGTGGAATAAATAGGTTTGCCCGGCTTATAAAACCTTGAGCCGCTTCCCGACCTTTTCGAAGACGGCCAGGGCTTGGTTCAAGTCCTTCTGCGTGAAGGCCGCGTTCATCTGCGTCCGGATGCGTGCCTTGTCCTTGGCCACCATGGGGAAAACGATGGGAACCCCGAAGACGCCTTCCTTGAACAACTCGCGCGAGAACTCCTGCGCGCGGTTGCTGTCGCCCAACATCACGGGAATAATTGGTGTTTGGCTCTTGCCCGTGTCAAAGCCCAGTTGCTGGAGGCCCTTGCGAAAGAACTCGGTGTTCTTCCAGAGCCGGGGCACGATTTTCTTGTCCCTCTCAAGGACTTGCAAGGCAGCCGTGCAGGCCGCGACCGTGGCAGGGGGCGCGGAACCACTCAACAGCCAGCTGCGCGACTTGTTGTACGCGTACTCGCAGACCGCTTGAGAGCCACAAGCATAGCCGCCCATGACGCCAAAGGCCTTGGAGAAGGTGCCGACTTCGACGTCGATTTTGCCGGTCAAGCCAAAGTGATGGGTTACGCCGCGGCCCTGCGGGCCGAGGACTCCGTCGCCATGCGCGTCATCCACATAGGTAATGCAATTGAATTGCTCCGCGAGCTTCACGATGCCGGGCAAGGGCGCGATGTCGCCATCCATGGAGAAAACCCCGTCCGTGACTATGAACGTGCGCTTGAAGTTCTTGGACGCGTTCTCCTTCAGGACGCGTTCCAGGTCGGCCACGTCATTGTGCTGGTAAACGGCTTTCTCGGCCTTTGACAAGCGGATGCCATCGATGATGCTGCCATGGTTGAGCTGGTCGCTGATGACCAAATCCCCTTCGGCGAGGATGGCCGGGAGCAGGCCCGCGTTGGCGGCGAACCCGGTCTGGAAGTAAATGGCTGAATTCGTGTGCTTGAATTTCGCGATTTGCCGGTCGAGCTTGATGTGCAAGTCCATGGTGCCCGCAATGGCGGGAACCGAACCCGAGCCCGCCCCATATTTCTTCACGGCTGCTACCGCGGCTGCCTTGACCTTGGGGTGGTTGCTCAAGCCCAAGTAATTGTTGGCTGCCAAGAGGAGGACCTGCTTGCCGTCCACCCGGGCGCGGGGCTGGGAAGGGCCCTGGAGCTGCCTACGCGTCCAATAGAGGCCGGAAGCCTTCAAATCAGCCACTTGCTGGGCCAAAAAGCCTTCGAATGCCGCGTTCATCGAACCCCTCCCGGTCTCACTTGCCGTCCACGTGCATGATGATTTTGCCGGAGTTGCCGGAATTCATCAAGTCAAAGCCCTTCCGCCAGTCGCTGAACTGGATGCGGTGGGTGATGATGTTGGAAACATCGAGTGCCCCTCCCTTGATGAGGCCCGCCATCTTGTACCAGGTCTCGTACATGCGTCTCCCGGTGATGCCCAAAACCGTTGCCCCCTTGAAGATGATGTCGTTGGGCAGGTCCAGGGCAACCGGCTCCGAGGGCAAGCCGAACAAGGAGATTCTGCCAGCATCCCGCAGGGCCTTGAAAGCGGATTTGACGGCCGACGGGTTGCCGGAGTTTTCCAACACGACTTCGGCGCCCAAGCCATTGGTCTGGTCCTTGATTTCCTTGGCCACGTCGGTTTCCTTTGGGTTGAAGACGTGCTTGGCCCCGATTTTCTTGGCGAGCTTCAAGCGGTAATCGGAGACGTCGCTGGCAAAGATTTCGGCGGCGCCGGCGGCTTTCGCGACTGCGATGGCCATCAAGCCTGCGGGCCCGCAGCCGAACACGGCCACGGTTTTCCCCGCGACCTCGGTTTGGAGGGTGGTGTGCACCGCGTTGCCGAGGGGCTCCATGATGCAACCGGCTTCCCAGGAAATGTGTTTGCCGTGCTTCCAGACGCAGATGTCCGGGACGCTCACGTATTCGGCGAAGCCCCCGTTGGTGTCAACGCCCAAGATTTTCACGTTGCTGCAGACGTGCGCGTTGCCGGTGCGGCATTGGTAGCAGGCCTTGCAGATGATGTGGCTTTCCGCGGAGACGTGGTCGCCTTCCCGGATGTAAACGACTTCTTCGCCGACTTTCTCGACCACGCCCGTGAACTCGTGGCCCATGATGAGGGGTGGCTTGATACGGTTCTGGCTCCACTTGTCCCAGTTGAAGATGTGCAGGTCGGTGCCGCAAATCGAGGCATACTTGACTTTGATGAGGACGTCTCTCGGCCCCACGGCCGGCATGTCCACCCGACGCAGGTCGAAGCCGGGAGAGGCATTGGGTTTGACGATTGCTTGCATCTTGTGAATGAAGGATCCCTCCAAAAGGAAAACGAAAAAAAAGTGGTGGTTCTGACTAATCTCGGAGGGCTAAGCTTAAAAACGAAACGGCGGTTGCCTGAATTAATTCTGTCAATTGACGTGAAAACGAGTGAGTGTGGTTTTTTAAAGCTAATCCTGGAAGAAATAGGTATTTCCTGTTTTTTGGAGGAACGCGAATGAAGGCCTGCATGAGCTGCAATAAAGAGGTTTCAGGGGACTACCTGGAGTTCAAGTGCCCGAAGTGCTTGAAGTCGACCATGGTCCGATGCGATCACTGCCGGGTTACGTCCAAGGAATACAAGTGCGTTAACTGCGGGTTTGAAGGCCCTTAAACGGGTGCAAGGCCATGGGTTCCAAGATTCTGGTTGTTTTCAAGGTCTTTCCGGAGGGCCCGGACGAAGTGGCTTCCGTCAAGGAAGGCGTGAAAGGGGTCAAGGCAGGGGAATTCAAGGACCTCAAAGCCGAGCCCCTGGCCTTCGGCCTCGAAGTCATCAAGGTGGCCTATGTCATCCCCGACAAAACCGATGGCGCCATGGAAGCCCTGGAAACCGCGGTCAAAGGCGTCAAAGGCGTGAACCAGGTAGAGGTTGAAGCCGTCACCCTCCTGTGAAGCGGTTTAAATTAGGTTTCGCGGACTAATTCTCTTGACATGATCAAGCGCGTGCAGTTGCAGAACTGGCGGACCCACAAGGACTCGGAGTTCGAGTTCAGCCGGGGGACGAATGTCCTGGTCGGCCCGATGGGCGCGGGCAAAAGCTCCGTCATGAGCGGCATCTGCTTCGCCTTGTTTGGCACCTTTCCTGAAGTCGTGGCCCGAGACCTCAAACTAGAGGAAGTCATTACGTCCAAGCCCCATCCCGCGGAGTACGCGCGCGTGAAAGTCGAGTTCGATTACGGCGGGGAAGAGTACGCGGTGGAGCGCACGATTCACCGCAAGGGCACCAACGAGGGAAAGCTCTACCGCGCCGGCAAACTGATTGCCGGGCCCAAGACCACGGAGGCTACGAAGCGGCTCGAGGAAATCCTGGAAATGGATTACGACCTGTTCTCGCGCGCGGTTTACTCGGAGCAAAACCAGTTGGACTACTTCCTGCGGTTGAGCGCCTCGCAACGCAAGGAGAAATTCGACGAGCTGCTAGAAATCAACAAGTACGAGCGCGTGCGCGGCAACGCCGTAAGTGTCGGGAACCGGGTCCGGAGGCTCGCGGAGGACCGGAAGGAGTTCCTGCGGCGGCTGCGCGAGCGCCTCCCCCAAGGGGGCGAGCACGGGCTCCTGGAAACCAAGAAGAACCTGGAGCAAAAGGAAAGGCAGGCGGCCGAGCAGGCCGGGAAACTGGAGGCCGAGAAAAAGAACGTGCTGGGGTTGGAGAAGAGCGTGGCTGCGCTCGCCGAGCGGGAGCGGGCCTTCAAGGCGTTGAAGGAAAAGGCCGTCAAGGAACGGGCGCGCGCCACCGAGGCGGCGCGGAACCTGCGGGAAGTCGAGCGGGAAGCCAGGGGCGTTTCCCTGGAGGCCAGCAAGCAGCGGTTGAAGGAATTGGAGGCGGAGGTCCGACAAGCGCGGGAAAAAGCAGCGGCCCACGAAAAGGAGGCAGAGGCCAGGGAGGCGGAGCGCACGGCCCTGTTGCAGGTAGCGGCAGGCAACCAGCGGGAAATCGAGCGGCTGGAGAAGGCCGGCAAGGCGTTGCGGGAGGCCAAAGCCAACTGCCCGGTGTGCAAGGCCGGCCTCGAAGCCCACGCCAAGCATGCGTTGCTCAAGGAATACGAGGCCGAGGCCCTGGAATTGGAGCGCAAGAACACTGGATTGAACGAGCACGGCCGGAAGATGGAGCAGGAAAAGCAGCGACTCCGCGGCGAGGCCAAGGAGTGCCTGCGCCGGGCCGACAGGTGCCTGGAAGAAAAAGGAAGTGTGGAGCGGCAGCTTGTTTCAGTTGAGCGGCTGGAGAAGGCGCGCGCGGAAGGGGTTGAACTCGAAAGAGAGGCCGCAAGGGCCGAACGGGAACTGGCGGCCATGAAGTTCGACGAGGAAAGGCTGGGAGACGAGCGCGAAAAACTGGCCACGGCGCGGGAGAAAGTGCTTTCCCTGGAACAGGGGCTGCGTTCGGTCAAGGAACTCGCGCGCGAAATCGGTTTGAGGGTCAAGGAATTCGAGGAACAGAAGAAGCAGGCCGGCGAACTCGAGGCAGAGGTGACGGCGCTGGAGGCGGTGGCTGGAAAGCTTGCGGTGTTCACGAACGCCTTGAAGGCCACGCAGGCCGAGCTCAGGGAGAGCCTCATCAACACCGTCAACGAGGCCATGGCCGACGTCTGGGAAAAGATTTACCCGTACGGGGATTACCGGAGTTGCCGCATTGAAATCCAGGAAGGCAGCTACGAAGTCATGGTGCAGGAGCGCGGCGGAAAATGGGTGCGGGTCGAAGGCATCCTGTCGGGAGGCGAGCGGAGCGCCGTGGCGATTACCCTGCGGGTGGCTGTTTCCCTCGTGCTGGCGCAGAACCTTTCATGGCTCATCCTGGACGAGCCCACCCACAACCTGGACGCGAATACCGTGGAACGGTTCAGCGAGATGATGAAAACGCATCTGCCGAGCCTGGTGGACCAGGTGTTTGTCATCACGCATGACAAGCAGATGGAGAAAGCCGCGTCCGCCAGCCTCTACGTGCTGGAACGGGAAAAAGAAACCGATGGCGCGACCAAACCCATGCTGGCGCACGCGGAATGAGCTGGCGGCATGTTTAAATATATGTAGCTACACCGTATATACGTGGTCGCGTGTATTACGAGCGCATCGTGTTGACGTCCCACGCACGGAAGCGATTGCACCGCATCGGGTTCGCCAACGTCTTTGAGCTCGTAAAGCATGGGAAAATCATTAGGAGACCGAAAAAAGATGGGGAACCCGGCACCCTGCAAGTAAGCGGCTCCAAACGCACGGTTCTAATGGAATTCGTGCTGTGGAAAAACGAGTTAATCATCAAAACGGTCAAGACGAAGGGATAAACCATGAAAAGATACTGTGTGAACTGTGAAAGTGAAACCGAGATGAGGGAACGACTAGAAGACCTGGACGCGGACACGGGCGTGTTCGTGCGGGCCAGCGTATGCACCCGGTGCGGGGAAAGCTACACGGACGCCCACGAATTCGAGCGCGCGGAAAAAGAATTCAAGGCGAAAAACGTGTTGGTGTTCGAGAAGAAAATCGTGAAACTCGGCAACTCGCTCGGCCTGTGGCTGCCAAAGGAAATCTCTAAAGCCGCGCGCGTTGGCGAAAACAAGGCAGTCAGGGTATATGTTGACAACCAACGCAGAATCATTGTGGAAGCGGCGCGATAGAACTAGTTCGCGGCTTTCTTGGCTTGCTTGAATTTCCTGGTCATGAAGCCCGCGATGAGGTTGCGGTTGGTTTTGGGGAGCGGCAAGCCCAGGGAGTTGAGCAGGGCCTTGTTTTGGTCGAAGCTGTCCGTGACCTTGTCCGGAAAGTATTTCTGGATTTCCTCTGCCTTTGCCTTGATTCCCTTTGGAACGGCTTTACCCATATGCATTCCCTCAGAATACTTCTATACGCGTAATCAAGCCGTCCGGGAATTCCCGCAAAACGGCGAGCGGCAGCACCTGTTCCTGGAGTTCAAGCCGGGCAATGTCCAAGGCCGTTGAATATTTGGGGGCCTTGACCAGTACCGGCGCGCCCAAAGACAATTGGAGGGCACGCGCGGAAATCAACCGGGTGCGTTCGAATCGCGTGAGTGCTTCCATGCCAACCACGAAAAAGGAGACCCCCTAATGGAGGCTCTAATTACTTGCCACCGCAAACGTTTAATAAGGTATTGCCGGGCGGGCCAGGGTGGGGCCTGGCTTCAGGGCCGGGAGACCCCGAACCCGTGGTTTAACTCCAGGGCCGGGAGGGGCAAGCGGTGTTGCAGGGAGAAGTCTTTGACCAAGGCCCAGGGGCTTTCATGGCAGAAGAAGGCCCTCGAATGCCGGGAACCCAGCCATTTGCCGCCGCGGGCCAACGCAAATTCCTTGAACTGGTTAATGGCAAGGGCTTGAATGGCTTCCAGGGAAGCGGCCAGGGCCTCGAAGTAGAAGGCCGAGCGCTTGTCCGTTAACTGCCGGGGGATGCCGGCCAAGAGGTCGGACAGGCAGCTCCTTGCCTGGCTCAAGTAATAGTAGTCGGGTTTGGCGGCCAAAGCGGTTTGCGCGGCCAGCTTGTTCTCGGAGAGCGTTTTTTGCTCGA
This sequence comes from Candidatus Iainarchaeum sp., assembly GCA_018304425.1. Classification (GTDB taxonomy): domain Archaea; phylum Iainarchaeota; class Iainarchaeia; order Iainarchaeales; family UBA10219; genus UBA10219; species UBA10219 sp10219u. The sequence goes on from JAGVWE010000002.1 coordinate 274,555, forward strand.
GCCCGGAAAGGGCCTGGGCAAGCGAGGCCTCTAAGCGGGAGAGCCGCGCGAGTTCCTGGGCGAGGCCGGAAGGGGCACGCGTGCAATGCCATTTCAGGGAAGCCTCTTTTTCGGCCAACATGGCTTTGCCGTGCCGGACGAGTTCGAAGGCGTCGGGCAGGGGAACGGCGTCCACCTGGTTCCTGGAAAAGGGGCCGATGGGCAGGGTGTGGAGGGAGGACTCGAGCTTGAAGCGCAACCGGTTTTCCTTGCCAGGCCTGGCGGCATGGAACCGGTTGGCGAAGGCCTCGCTGACGGACTGGAAGTAAAAAAAGTCCGCCTGGAACCGCACGAAGACCAGGGAATCCGGCAAGAGGTTTTTGGCTGCAATGTTCTCCGGCATGCAGCACGGGCATTGAAGGGTGTCCGGGCCCAGGTTGTAGTGGGCAGGCAACAGGAGTTTGGCCAGGGTGTTCGAGAAATTGAGCCCACTGGATTCCTCCAGGGAAGACGACCAGGGCCAGGCCTTTTTTTCGGCGGAAAAATCGGGGCCCCGGTTCCTGGTTGGAAGCCCGGCCCGGAAGAAAGCGTTTTGGAGGAACAGTTCCGCGGCCTGACTGGCGGAGTCCGGTGCCTCGGTTGGGGGAATTGCCAGCAGGTTCGCGTACGCGATTTTTTTGGCGAACCCGGCAGCGGTTTCGGTGTGGGCTGCGCTTCGGAGGAGTTCCGAGAGTTCCACGGAAACGGGGCTGGAAAGGAAGTCCAGGCGCGCGCTCGACAGGCCAGGGGCGGGAATTTTTTCGGGCGCGTCCCGGTCGAGGGCGAACGCGTCAAAGTAACTCCAGTCGCTGGAGAGCAGGAACTGCCTTTCCGGTTCCAGGGGTTTTGCGTCGTACTGGAACATGGAGTCCAGGAGCCTGGAGAGCTTGACCAGGTCCGAGTGCGTGGACGCCTTCACCTCGGCGGCGAAGCGGTTCACGGTCTTGAATGAAAACTTGGTGGGGCCATACAAGTCCAGGGCCTGCTGCAAGTGATCGGCAGGCAGTTGCTGGCGGTCCACGTAGAGGCGGGGGAAGAAGGGAAAGGATTTTGCGGACTGTTGTGCGTCATTCGAGAAGAACACGCGCACCGCACGCCGCTTTTCGTCGTATTTTGCCGAAGCTAGGGCAAGGGCATTGGGAGCCATGCAAGAAACAGGTTTCCGGGCTTTTTAAAGGCCCTGGAACAGGGTGGATTTCCGGTGCCAAACCGCGCACGCCGGAAAAGCCCCTGGGCAGGGTGGGAAGGGCGTATAACGAAAAAACGTTTCCGCAGCGGAAAAAAGTAGAACAAGCCCTGAAGAGAATCAGGGCCTGCGCAAATAGGTTGATGGAAAAAAATGCTGATGACTTTCATCCATGAATTCAGTCAGCGCTTTCTCTTGGCTTTCTTCTTAGTAGTCTTTTTCTTTGCCATGTAAAACCCCCTTAGCGGTTTAACTACGTGCTATTAAGTGTGTTCTTATATTTAAGCGTTGGCTTTGACGGAAAAACAGCACAAAAAAAATTTTAGCGGAAAAATTACAGGAATTCCTCGGCCTCGTCGAGGCGCGCGTCCTTTTTTTCCTCGAAATCGAGCGCTGCCTTTTCGAGCGGCACCTCGTGCCTCGACTCCATGGAAACGCGTTTGCGCACGCGGAAAAAGACCGGGTAGTTGACGGCCTCGCCGATCATCAGGGCCTCGCCCACGCGAAGCGAGGTAATCATGTCAAGGCTGCGCCGGTCCAAGCCTTCGGCGGACTTGCCGATGTGGTCCAGGTCATAGGGGTTGGTGACGCGCAGGATGATTTGGGTACCGCACTGGGACAGGGTGGTCGTGTCCAACTGGATGGGGCGCTGGCTGATGAGGACCAGGGAGGCCCCGAATTTCCTTCCCTCCCGGGCAATGGTGCGCATGATGCTCCGGGAAATCGCGCCCTCCCGGGAAACCTTTTCCGGGATGAACTGGTGCGCTTCCTCGAGGACCAAGGCGAATGGGGGAATTTTCTTGGCGCGGCGGTCGGAAAACATCTTCTGCGCGAAATAAGCCACGATGATCTGCTTCTTCCGCAAGTCAATGACCTCGCTCAAGTCGATGACGGTCAGGACTCCAGGTTCGACGATGTCGTAGAGCGAGGGGTTGTCCGTGCGGTCGAACAAGTGGAGTTCCTCGAGGCTCAGGATCCAGCTCATGAGGACCTTGCGCGTGGCCTCGTTGATTTCCTCGTCCTTCACGATTTCGGCCTGCAGGGTGGAGAGGTTGAAGGGCTCCATGCCGTTGCGGAGTTCGCGCCGCAACCGGTTCAGGACGCGTTCGAGGTCGCGTTTCTGGGGCGTGCTCAGGCCCGGAATGATGTTGGCAATGAGGCCGATGTTGAGTTTCGGGACGCCGATGCGGACATCCCTTGCCTTGACGAGCTTCGTTTGCGTGGAATAATCGGTGAACTCCTTTTTCGTGGCCTGCTCCGCGAAACTCGTGTACTCGCCGTGCGCGTCCAAGACCACGACGGCCAGCCTGCCCTGTTCTTTCCTCCGGTTCAGGAGTTCCTCGAAGAGCACGGAGACCAGGTAACTCTTGCCCGCCCCGGACATGGCGAGGATGGCCAGGTGCTTCTGCAGGAGCCTGGAAAGCGGCAACCGGACCAGCAGGTCATGGAATTCCACGGAGCCCAGGAAGAGTCCGTCCTCGGCAAAGCCCAGGAAGCTCTTCAAGGTGTTGGCATTCGCTATCCGCACCTTGGTGCCGGGACTCGGCGGAAAGGTCGGCCGCTTGAGTTGGCTGCCCGCGTAAACCCCCAGCGGCCGCGTCCGTGCAAGAAGATATTCCCATTCGCTGGTCGGGAACTGGTCGAAGAGCTTTTTGCCCGATGCCTCGAATTCCTTGACGGACTCCGCGCGCTCGAAGTAGCGGTTGGTTTTCACGACGTCGTTGACCAGGGCGACGAGCGTTCCCTCCGAGTAATCCATTTCCACGAACTGACCGCGGTGCACGACTCCCTCGTTGACGACGAAGTCAACCGAGGAAGGGCTGGGCCCCTCCGGAGTCGAAACGATGGTGCCGATGTCTTCTTTGCCGAGGTCTTCTTTCATGTACATCCCTAGAATGGCCGGTTCTCACGGCGCATGCGGAGCTTGACGCTCTTGCCGAGCTTGTCAAAGATCTTGTTGTAAACAATATTTATTTCCTCGGGTTTGAGCCGGGCACGCAAATCCGCCTCGATGAGGACGCTCGGATAGGCGTACTCACGGTGCAGCGAGGAAAGCGAGTGGACTACCGACGCGATTTGGTCCACGTTCCGGGAAAGCGAGGGACCGCGGCGGATGAATTCCACGCGCAGGGGCCGGTCGTAGTCGGAGGGCTTCAAATAGAAGGCGTAAATGTTTTTGCTCCATTTTTCGTCGAAGTCCATGAGGATGGGGTGCTCGTCGATGCTCTTGGAGTAGGGGAAGGCGAGGCTGCGCTCGCCCCTGCGGAGGAGGTGCTCGAGCAGGCCCGAATCGTAGACGTTTTCGAGGCGCGCGGGGTCGAGGACGGGATGCTTGGGCAGCACTTCTTCTTGGAGGATTTGCCTGAACCGGCTGCCCCTCGAGTCCTCAACCGTTGCCACCAGCGTGGAACCGCATTGTTCGGCGAGCGCGTAGAGGGACTGGAAGTGGTCGAGCAGGCCGTGGTAGAGTTCGTTGACCTTGGAGTCCTTGCGGGGCTTGTCCAGGTACTGGGGAATGATGGAACCGTCCAGGAAAAGGAATGCGGGGCTGAATTGGGTGAGGAGCTGCTTGGCTGCATTGATTTCCTCGCGGAGGCGGAGCAGGCTCTTCGAGCAACTGAATTCGTCGAAGTCCAGGGCGTGGTTGGAGAGGTGGGGCAGGGGAAAGTGGTAATAACCCGGGTAATAGGCCGAGTCAACGACTTTGCCATCCGCGTACTCGAATATGACTCCCGCCGCGCGGATTAACACCAGGTCAATGGAGTGAATGCTTTTCTCGACGAAGCCCGAGTCCACGCCCCCAATTTTCCCGGTCAACAGGAACGGGGACACGGGGTAAACGAGCTGGTCTTCGTGGAGGCCCAGGCTTTTTCGGGCAAGCGGTTTCAAGGCAGCGGCAATGGATTTCCTGGTTTGCTCGTTGCCGTGGATGCAGGAAACGGCTTCGTTGATGGCTTCATGGATGAACATCAGATGGAATGGGTTTCAAGGCTTTTTAAGGGTTTGGAGACCCCGGATTTCCGCTGCCAACCGGAAAAAGCGCGGGCACCCAAAAACCAGGAATGCCTTGGAAGGCGCTAAAAGGGGGCAGCCAGGCATTTCTTTATAATTGTTTGTTCTTATTCTATAATAACGGATTGCCTAAGCAAGGCAATTAAAGGGAGGGTTTGAATGAAGACGAATCTGGCGCAACTTGCGATAACCGCGTTGCTGCTTCTCAGCATTGCCAGCATGGCCTCGGCCAGGGAATTTGTCCAGACGGACAAGGACATCTGGGGCGGCTTCTGGGCGGTAGTCAACGAGAAACCATATTGTAGAATCTATCAATGGGTGTTCAAGCCATACATGGAGGGAACGCTCGCATCGACCTCGATGAAAGCCTTCGGCGAAGAGAACGCCATCAGGTACCGGGGAATCGAGAGCTGCTTTGCCGGCTTGAAAGGCAACGTGACCACGGCAGAAGTCGTCCGCACCGAGCCAACCTTTGAAGGCGAGCGGAACGCCGAGGAACCGGCGGCGAAAAACTATGAGACCGCGCCCAACCGGGAAGCCCGGATGCAGGAAGTCAAGGCCCGCTATTACGGCCGGAGAAACGAAGCCGGCGCGAGAGTGGCCATCCGCAGAGGCGAAATCAAGGGCGAATTCATTGCCCCCAACTTCAACTCGCTGGATGATGTCTCCAACTACCGGGACCAGATCATCAACGGAACCTATGCGGCCAGGCCCTGGGTAAGATACTACGCGCAGAGCTGCAACAAGTATCCCCTGGAAGCCATGGTGGAAGTCGCGAAGACCGGCACCACCAGCTACATGTCCGTAACCGATACCCAGCGCAGCATCCACGAGTTCACGACCTGTTTCAAGGAACTCATTGATGACGTGCTCGCTGCCACCGGGCAGACGCAGCTGGTCATCACGCGGGGCGTTACCTCGGGCGTGAAAGGCGAAGTCTCCATACCGGTTTCAGTGGCTGCAAAGGCAACCAACTATCCACCGGCGTGCACCAAGAAGTACATGATGCGCTGGATAGACCACTGCGTTGGCACGGGACAGTGCCCGACCGGCATGAAGCAGGCCTGCGGTCTGTGAACGGCTAGGGGAGCAAACCCTCCCATGCCCCCTTTTCCGGGGGGGCCTCTTTTTCTTTTTTGAACGCGGCCAGCCGCCCGGCTAATGGCAAGCCTATGGCCCAGTCGAGCCCCAAAGGAGTCTACCGGCTGACTGGGCAAGGCCTACCGTCCCACCGAGCCATCAGCGAGGTGGGACACGTCCACAGACGCCAGCCGGCTGTGGCGGCTGGTATGGAATCCGAAAAAATGGGCGCATAACCTTGGGAATTCAAACCCGCAACCCTTAATATGCGGCCCCGCTTATTTAGTGTGCGCTCCCATGAGGGGCCATTCAGAGGGATAACCATGAAGGCATTGTTTGAAGTCAAGGAAATCGTGAACGACTGGGCGCCGCCCTTCCAGAAAAAGGTGTCGCTGGCCGAGTACGTGGTCAACGAGGCCGAGGGTTTCAGCCAATTCGATGGAACCAATGAAACCGTTTTCCGGCTCCTGACGGTGAGGAACGGCAACGCGTTGGTGGAATACAATAACGCGTTCACCTTGAAGGGACACGAGCACCCCCAGAACCACCAGGTGTGGGTTTCACGCAACCAACCCATCAGCTTCACGTTCTTGTGGGGCGAAAAGGGTGTGACTAAAACCCTGCTGTTGAAAGACGTCGGGGTCAGCGAACAGGTTGCCCAGACAGCCGAGGAAACCGCCGCGGCAACCGGCCCCAACTGATTCTCTCCGCTTTGCTGGCTGCCGGGCACGGCACGACATAGATATATATAAATAAGGGTGGGAAAAGAATTGGTTTAACGTCTCCTTAGCGGGGCGTGGGGGTAATGAGATGAAGCTTGCACTGTTGTTGGTGGTTGGATTTTTGTTGCTGGCCTTGGCCGGACAAGCCCTGGCAAGGTCCTCGTTCGAAGAAAAGCAGGTTGTGAACGCCGAGACCTGGAAATACGTCAAGGACCGCATGCAGGCCATGCCCAAATGCGCCCTCTGGAGTTCGTTGATCGAGGAAACCGTGGCCTCGGGCAAGGTGCCCAACCTCCGGGAATACCATGCCACGCGAAACTACACCTTTGAAAAGTGCTTCCCCGACGTGGCCATGAACCTTGGAATAGTGTCGGGCATGGAAGAAAAAGCCAAACCCATTTCCGAGAAAAAGTCTGCCGCCGTGGAACGCGACAAGAAAACCCTGGAACGCGTCAACGTGCCCAAGCGGGTGCCGGCCGGCCAGTACGCGGAAGGCCTCACCGAAGCCGAACTGGTCGCGGCCAGGGAAGCCATTGCGCATGACAACATCAGGGGAGAAAAGTGCAAGCGCATCTCATTCGGTGACCTGGACCGGCTCGCGCGGGGCAACCTCGACGTCCTGATTCCGGGGCCGAGGTCGCTGAGACCCTTGTTCCTCTACTGCTACAAGGGCGTGGTCGACAAGGTGTTGGCGGCCATGGGCGGAAACGTCGAGGTCATGGCGGGAACGACTTCGAGCACCATCCCCGAGATCGTGAAAAAGATCAGCGTTGAAGCCCCAACCATGGCTCCAACGGCAACCGGGGTCTGCGCGAAGTACACGCGCCGCCAGATAGCGGACGCCTGCAAGTTCAAGCGGGGCGACAAGCGCATCCTGGTAAACTGCTGCTAAGGCCTTTTGGCGGCGTTTGCCGCCAGCCTTCTTTCTTTCGGATTTTGAGTTGGGGGAAACGGGTATGGAGTACAAGCAGGTCATCGTCGTGCGGGCAGACCTCAAACTGGGCAAGGGCAAGCTCGCGGCACAGGCCGCGCACGCTTCCCTGGAAGCCTACCGGAAGGCAGAGCAACGGGAAGGGGAAGCCGTGCGGGCCTGGCTGGCCGGCGGCGCCCAGAAAGTCGTGGTGAAAGTGGGTTCGGAAAAGGAGTTGCTGGAATTGTTTGAAAGCGTGCGGAAACGGTTTCCCGCGGCCCTGATTGTGGACGCGGGGCACACCCAGGTGGAGCCGGGCACGAAAACCTGCGTGGGCATCGGGCCGGCCGAGGAACGGGAACTCGACAAGTTCACGGCACAGTTGAAGTTATTGTAAGGGGTTGACGGACATGACGGAAAAAAGTGGGCACTGGTCAAGGGTAGTCAAGGTGGTGGAGCAGGCCGATGTGGTCATGGAAGTGCTGGACGCGCGGTTCCCCGAGCGGACGCGGCACGCCGGGCTCGAGAGCCTGGCCCGGGAGAAGGGGAAAAAGGTCTTGCTGGTGATGAACAAAGCCGACCTGGTGAAAAAAGAGAAACTCGAAGAGTCCCGGAACAAGTTGTTGAAGAACTGGCCCTGCCTCTGCGTCTCGGCCAAACAGCATGAGGGCTCGAACGCCTTGTGGGCCGAAATCTCTAGGCTCACCGGTGACCAGGAGTGCAAGGTCGGCGTATGCGGGTACCCCAACACCGGGAAGAGCTCCATCATCAATTACATGAAGGGCCGGAAGGTGGCCCAGACCTCCATCAAGGCGGGCTTTACCAAGGGCGAAAAACTGGTGAAGGTCAGCGAAAAAGTGTACTTGATCGACAGCCCGGGAATCATCCCCTACGAGGAACGCGACCAAAACGAGTTGGTGCTGGTGGGGGCCAAGAACCCCGAACAGGTGTCCGACCCCTTGGGGGCAGCCGAGTACCTGATGGAATTCATCGCCCAGGAAAACCCCAAGGCCTTCGAGGAATTCTATGGCGTGGGCATCGAAGGCAAGGACTTTGAACGCATCCTCGAAGAAATCGCTTACCGGAAGCGGCGGCTCCGCGTGGGCGGCAACCCGGACCTGGACGTCATCAGCCGGATGCTGATCATGGACTGGCAGAAGGGAAGGCTCAAGCTCTAGCCCAATATCCTTAAATATTTCCTCAACGTAGTCCTTGTATGGGCTTGATTGGAACCGCGAGGCGGAAGCTCGGTAATCAATTGGAGCGATTGAGCGAGCGGCGCATGGCGAGACTCGGCAACCGACGCGACAAAAGAATGGGCACACGAAACCGAACCGGGGGCGAGTTGACGAAAGCGCTTCACGATTTGGCGGCAGCCCGCGGCTGGCGCGAAGGACGTGGCAGGCAGCAGACCGACTATGGAATGGCCCGCGAGACCGCGGCTGCGGCCGGCAAAGTGCGAAAGGCCGCCAAAGCCCATGCACGCGCCATTCGCCGCGACGACCGGGATGTGCACAGGTACCGGCGCATCCGAAAAAGACATGCCAGCGGCTGGATTGGCCAGAGCATCCGGTGGCTGCAGAAATGAGCCCAGCCAAGCCCCTGGCCTAGTCAGAGGCGGGGCTACTTTTAAATACCTCTAATCCCTACTAATGGACATGGCGGCCCCGGAAAAGAAGAAGGCGATGAGCGCCGACGAAGAACGGCTGGCCGGCATGAGCCTGGACGAGGCCCTGCCATCCAGGGAAGAACGGCAGCGCAAGGCCGGCTTCGAGGAACCGGCGGCCTTCGGGGCCTTTGAAGCCCCGCAAGCCGTGGGCGGAGAAGAGTTCCGCATCGAGTTAGGGGAACGGCCCCGGATACGCGAGCGGATTGTGGACAGCTGGGCCGAGCCCCTCGACTACGAGCGCGGCGGCGAAGCCGAAGAAGACGCTTTCACGGGGTTGTTGAACCGCTTGCTTCCACGGCTGAGCCTCACCGAGCACAAGCGCGCCATTCTCGCGGGGTTTGCCGTCATCTACTTGGTCTTCGTCGGCATGCTGACTTACCTGTTCTTCTTCAACTCGGGGCTGGCCTTCGAGAAAGGAGGGGGAGAAGGACCAAGCGCCTTGCTGCTGAAAAACGTTTCCCAGCACGTGGCCAACGACGTGGTGGTCAGCTTCCAGGCCGAGAGCGGTGAAACCGTGAAGGTCGGGGAGTGGAAGCAACTCCTGCCAGGCGAAGGGCAACCCATTGAAGTCGCCAAGCTGCCGCGCCAGAAAAGCATTGAATTGATGGCCACTGCACGCTATCACCAGGGCGTGAACGCGCGCCTCTCCCTGGAAAAGCTTGAACGCGAGACCAAACTCCGAAGCAGCTTCCGCGCGCCCACCGTGGCGTTCGTGGACGAATCCTTTGAAATCAAGGCCGAGGTCTGCAATGAGGCCTTGGACGAGGAAGTCATCAACGTACGGGAATCGCATGACGCCCGCGTGTTCAAAGAAGAGGCGCGGGGCTACGCCCTGGAACTGGCCGGCCAGCAATGCGCGGAAATCGTGGTGCCGTTCACGCCCAAGGCCGCGGCAAAAACCACCATCCTTTTTAACCTCATTAGCAGAGATAATAGCGAAAAGCAGCAGATACGGCTGGAGGTAAGAGAGTAATGCCTGAACCCAAGACCGAGGCCAGCATCATTGACGTCATCCGGCAGATGGTGGCGGCCGGGGAAAGCGAGGAAAAAATCCTGCAAACCCTGAAAGACCTGGGAGTCGAACCCGCGAAAGCCCAGCGGCTGCTGTTATTGGGGCAGGCGGACACGTTCACCCTGTTGCGGGGCGAGATAAACAAGATCGTGACCGAGTACGTGGAAAAGGAAAAGCCGCGCATGGTGGGCTTCATCGAAGAAGAAGCCGTGAAGGCCGGCGAAAAAGCCAGGAGAGAGGTCACGAAAGCCGCGAAAGAAGACTTGGACCGGTACGAGAAAGACATCACCGGGCAAAGCAAGACCTTCCAAGAACAAATCAATGAAACGGTTGCCAGCATGGCGGAATTGAACACGCGGGTGCGCGAAAAACTCAACGAACTCGGCGAACAACTCCGGCAAGCCCAACTCGACCTAGAAGAAATGAAGTTGCGCGGCGTGGGCGGCAGGAACCGAATCATTTCCCTGGGCCTCGTACTGGTGGGGCTGGCGTTCTTCGCCTACGACTTCTACTTGTTTTCCACGCAGTTCGGCGCGGTTTTGACCATTGACTCCATGATCGTGGCCATCGTCGTCGGCCTCATCGGGATAACCTGCTTGTTCGTGGCCACGCTGGTGTAAGCCCGTTACCTGCGCCGGTCTATCTTGCCGACGAGGTCGTCGAAGAATTCCTGGTGCTTGGAGGCGGATTCCGCGACCGCGTCCTTGATGCCGAGGCCGAAGCCCAAACCGAAGGCCAGGGCCACCGCGACGATGGCCGTGGTCAACAGCAACTCGATGAGGCGCTGCAAGACGTTTATCTGGGGCTGCAGGCCGGGAAGGATGAGGGGCAAGGCCAGCACGGCCGCAATGTAAATGAACAAGGCGTGAATGCCCAGGGCCACGGGCTTGGCTAACATGATGCGCCGGTTGTCCCGAATGGTCTTGGTCACGTACGCAGCAACGAACAGCATGCCCACCAAGACGATGAGGCCCTGGGCGAGGTTCGGGAGGTAGCCGAGCAGGCCCCAGATGAGGTCCGTGAAAAACGAGATGCCCGCGATGTACGCGGCCTGGCCAAGGAATGCCAAGACGATGTAGACTTTCAGGAACACCGTGGCGATCTGGGTCACCGTAAAGCCGCCCAAGGCGCCGGAGAAGCTGCGCTTCGCGATTTCTTCTTCGAGGCGAATCCGCTTCAAGCCGGTGCGCAGCAGCTTGTTGACGAAGTCCGCGACCAGCAACCCCAAGGCCAGGAACACCAGGAGGACCAGGGCGGAATACACCCAGGCCATGAAGTCCGAAATGAACGCGTTGACGAAGCCGCTGAAATCCAATCCATTGAACGCCACAATCCCATCCCCCGTTCATGACAAGAATTTAGCAATATAACGGCGAAGTAGTATTTAAGCCTTTCAGGGAACGACTTTGAGGCGCTGGAACTCCTTGATGGCGTCCATGGCATGCTCCAACTGGATTTTGGCGCGGATGCTCTTCTCCTTGTCCAGCAGCTTCTTCAAGTCGGAGAGCATGAGTTCGAGTTCAAGCATGAAATAAGGGTGCAGGGCAAGGTTAAAAAAGCCCATCAATGGGGTAAAACCGCCATCCGGCCGGTCAAAACCTCCAAGTCAATGGCTTTGGCGACGGCGTGGCGCAGGGAAATGGAGTAGTTTTTCTCGGCCTTCGAGAAGTGCTCGGGTTTCAAGAAAAACCAGCCCCGACGGGGGTACTTCCAGGCAATGAAGACCTCGGCGCCCGCGCGCTCGCACCAGGACAAGAGTTCCTGCATCTGGGAGACCGGCAAGTGGATGGAATCAGAGGCCCAGGCCTTGCATTCAAAGGCCAGGATTCGGCTCTTGTGCAAGGCAAGGAGGTCGGGGGCGGGAAGCGCGGTTTTCCCCGAACCCGCCACGCGCACCACGGAAAAGCCCTTGTCGAACAGGAGGTGGATTAGCTCGCGCTCGGCATCCGCTCCCTTCTTGTAATGGGCCATGACAGGGAAAAGCAGCAAAGGAATTAATTAATGAGCGGCAAAACCTGAATTGGTGGGGTTTTAGGGTTTTCGGGGCATGGCTTTAAAAAGGCCTTGCCCAAGAAGGTATGTGTTAGGGTCCCGATAGGGGACGCTTAAGGCAGTAAATTTTTGTTTAAGCTTATGAGCCCGGAACCGGTTCAAGGAATCACCCTGAACGTCAAGGTCTTCCCGGGCAGCAAAGAATTCGCATTCGAATTCGATGAAGCTGAAAACCTGTTGAAAGTCAGGTTAAAAGAAAAAGCAATCAAGGGCAAAGCCAACCAAGCGTTGCTGAAAGCCCTCAAGAAAGCGTTGAAGGCGCCCGTTGCGATTGTCGCAGGGCCTTTGTCAAGGGACAAAAGAGTTTTCGTGGAAAACCACACGAAAGAAAACGCTTTGAAATTGCTTCTTCGAAAATTCGCGCCTTAAGCTCTTTCTCCGGGAAACACCCTAAACACAGCGTGCGCTCAGTCACACGCAATGGAAGTGAAAACAAATGGCGAAAACATACGTGAATACTGTCAAGTACATGATTCACATCAAGTTCGAGGTAAAGGGAATCGTTGACAAGCCAGACATCGTTGGCGCGATTTTCGGCCAAAGCGAGGGCCTGCTCGGCGACGAAATGGACCTCAAGGAACTACAGAAGAACGGCAAAGTCGGGAGAATCGAAATCGAGCACAAGTCAGCCTTGGGCAAGACCAAGGGCATGATTTACGTGCCGAGCTCCATGGACATGGTGGAGACCAGCATCCTGGCCGCGGCGGTTGAGTCCGTTGACAAGGTCGGGCCCTGCGAGGCCAAGTTCGAGGTCGCCAAAATCGAGGACACGCGCGGCAACAAGCGCGAAGAAATCAAGAACCGGGCCAAGGAACTCTTGAAGAACCTCATGGACACGCAGGCGCCTGAGACCACGGAAATCAAGACGGAAGTCCAGGAACAAGCCCGGGCAGCGGACATCGAGACCTATGGCGGGGACAAGTTGCCCTGCGGCCCCGACGCCAAGACCGACCCCGAAATAGTCGTGGTGGAAGGCCGCGCGGACGTCGTGAACCTCTTGAAGAACAACATCAAGAACGTGGTCGGCATGGAGGGCAGCAAGATCAGCCAAGACATCGTCGACCTGTGCCGCGACAAGCAGGTCACGGTCTTCGTTGACGGCGACCGCGGCGGGGACTTGATTGCCAGGAAGCTCATGCAGTTGGCGAAAGTCGACTTCGTGGCAAAGGCTCCTGACGGCAAGGAAGTCGAGGAACTCCAGCGCAAGGAAATAATCATGGCCTTGCGGAAACGCATGACCCTGGAAGAGTTCGACAACGCCCAGGCATTCCGGCCCCGCGAGGAAAGGCCCTTCAACCGCCCCGAAGGCGAACGCCGGGAATTCGGCGGCCACGGCGAAAGAACGGGCTTTGACCGCGGGTTTGGACGCGGACGCGGCTTCGGCGAACGAAGCGAGGGCTTCGGCGGCCGAGGCCAGGGCTTTGCACGCGGACCGCCAGGCGGCGAACGCGGTTATGGCCCCAGACCGGGATTCCGCGAACGCAGTCCCAGGGGCCGGTTTGAACGCGGCCAGTTCGAAGGCAACCAAAGCGCTGGCAGCCCCTCCGAAGGAGGGGAAGGCGAAGGCCAGGGCTTTGAGACCAGGGAAGGACGCGGTCAAGGCTTCGGCGAGCGAAGGCAGAGCGGCTTCGGACGCGGGCGCGGACGCTTTGAAAGAGGCGGCCCCCGGAGAGGAGGAAGCGGACGCATGGGCTTCCACGGCAGAGACCGACCCGGTTACGGCGAAGAACCCGCGTTCCAGGAGGGAACCGGCGGACCCGCTCCCCTCGGAGAGCGAAAGCCGTTCTCGTCCTTTGAGGCCCCGGCTTTCGCCGGCGAAGAAGCAAAGACCGAGCCCACGGTAGTGGCAAGCGCCGAGGAACGCGCCTTGTTCGAGCCCATCCTGAAGGAACTCAGGGGCACGCTGAAGGCACGGTTGCTCGACGACGGCATGAACGTGTTGAGCGAAGTCGAAGTCAAGGACCTCGTACAAGCCATTGGCTGCGCGGGCAACGCGAAAACCGTTGTCTTCGACGGCATCATCACCAAGCGCTTGGCCGATGAAGCCGACAAGGCCGGCGTGCAGACGCTGGTCGGCGTGAGAAAAGGAAAATTAGGCGAAGGACTCAAGGTGAAAGCGCTCGCATTGTGAGCGCTTCAACCTTTTTCCTTTCTTTTTTTATTTTTTGGACGCAAAGCGGCCGGCCTTCTTGGGCCTGGGCGCGGAAACGTCGCGGATGGTTTCCTCGATGGGCACGACCAACTCGCCGGACTTGTAGAAGAGGTAGCCCACGAACAACGCGGCGAGCCAGAACAGGATGGCCGCGATGGGGCCCAGCAACGCGCTCCAAAACTGCCGGTTGGTTAACGTGGTTTGCCCGGGCCGCACGAAGACATCCAAGGCGCCCTTCGCCAGACCCTGGCAAGTCGAGAAAAACGGTTCCTCGCCTTCCGCACGCGAAAGGCAGTCGTTGACGGCCTTGAGGTTGTCCCAGGAATCGAACATGGTGGCCGAGGCCTTGATGAACATCAACAACGCGGCAAACAAGACGAAAGCCCCGATGAGTTTCGGCAAGTGGACTTCCTTGCCCGCGACCCGGAAGTAAAGGATTCTACGCAATGGACATCACCAACAAGGAATACGCGGAACGAGTATAAAAAGGTTTACGGCCTGAGCTGCGTTTAATCGGTCTTTTTGGGGCGTTTGCCGCCGCCCAGCAAACGGCGCAGGCGGCCGGGGCGCTTGCGGCGGGCTTCGATGTAGCCCTTGAGACCCAAGATGAGGTCGGCGATTTTGAAATGTATGTTCGGGATTTGCTCGGCAAGGGCGATTGACATGATCGCATCCACTTGCTGCGGATTCGATTGCAAAACGGCGTCGCGCAGCTTGTGGCCGGAGCGAAGCGACACGGGTTTTTGGATTCCTCCAAGACCCCCAACGACCATCCCTGCAAGAGTCGGGTTGCTCGTCACGGTCATCGCCCACACGAACCGGGCCAAGGTGGCACGGTTGTTGTAGAGCGTGCGCTGCGCCGTCCTGTTGAGGTTCGAGATCATGTCGATGGTGAGCCGGGCGTGCATCTTCTTAGACCGCCGGTCGGCAAGGGCCACCCGCGCCTCGACTGCCTTGTCCCCAGCCAACACGCGGGCCATTGTCATCGGGTCTCTCAGCACCCGCTGATCTTTCGCGTAGTTGCCCAGGTGCCTATTGAAGTAAAGGTCCGGATCCCGTGGCTTGCGGGGCGGGAAACGCTTGGGCAGCTTGGGCAGGTTAAACCTGGTGCGGGGGAACTTATTAATAGTTACGGCGGATAGATGGGATAGGTAATCGGCTGTCCCATGCGAAGCATGGGACGTTTTCCCAGGGCTTCGTTGTCCACTTCGTGGACGACGCCACCAAAAGCGAAGCTTTTGATGGTTGTAAAAAGGCCTTGGGCCTGCAGTCTGATGGCGGGACGCGACGTTTACACCGTCGAGGTAGTCGGTTCGATTCCGGCCAGGCCCATGGGATAGCAGCTCATTTTTTTTCGTTCACGGTTTTGGTTCGGGCCAAGGCATTGAAGTAGGCGTAGACCAGGACTGCTTCGAGTGCCGCGACGAGGATGCCGGTGCCGGTCTTGTAGAAGACGGTGGCAAGGAAGGGCGCCACGAAGGATAGGAAGGCGAGCAGCTTCCAGAGGCCGAGGAAGCGGCTGTCAAAGAAGTACGCGCTCGCGTTGCCGTTGAGGGTCAACGCCGTCAACCCGGCGAGGATGACCACGACGATGAAGGTAATCCAGTTGTAGTCCTCCATGGCGTAGTTGTAGACCACGTACTGGTCCGCGCTGAAGAAGGGAACGTCGAGGAAACCGTCATAGCTGTGGAAGACCGTGGCGGCCATGGCGTCTCCTTTCCGGGCTTCCAAGGCGTACTCGCCGCGGAGGGTGACGGGGAACAAGGCGAAGCCCGTGGCATCGGTTTTGAGGGTCCGCGTTTCGTCGTTGGGTAGCCGGATTTTGACTTCGGCGTCCTGGAGGGGCGTGCCATCGGCTGCCACGACGCGGGGGTCGGCGGTGTCGCCCAGGAACTGGACGGGCCGGATTTCGACGAGGATCAGCGAAGCGACCGGGCCCTCCACCAACTCGTGGAAGGAGTCGAGGAACGAGCGCGGCCGGCAGCCGGCCAGGCCGTCAAAGACCTTTCCGGGCGGGCAGATGGGGTGGCGCAGGGTCAAGTCGCATTCGAAGCCGGGTTTCATGGTGGACTTGATTTGCTGACAGAACTCGGCGGCAGTCAAGGCGTTGACGTCCAGCAAGGGCGGGCTGGAAGTGGACTGGGCCCACGCGGGAAAGGCAAGCCCCAACAAGGCAACGACGAGCAAGAGGGTGCGAAGCGTTGGTTGCATGGCAAAACCATTGGAAAGGCTTTACCCTAATTAAAGCGGTTATCCATAAAAACACTTGGTTGGGCATTGCATGGTATGCGCGTCCAAGCCCTGGCCCTGTGCCTGGTAGTCCTGCTTTTTTTGCTGGGCCCGGCGGCCGCCCTTACATTCCGGCCTGCGACCGTGCAGTCCATGGACTTGACGGTTAACTTGAAGGCCGAGGGCGCGTTCTCGGGAACCGTGTACGAAGGCGACCGCCTGGAAATAAAGTTTTTGACGCTGAACAACTCGAACACCCAGCAAATCCAGGAAATGGACGAGAAACTGATTATCGGGGGAAGGGAGTTCAGGCCCACCTACAAGCTGGAGGGCAGCAACAAGTACGCGGTTTACACCCTGGACGAACTCATGGACTATGCCGCTACTCCCAAGTTCACGATTGTCTCGAAGGCGCGGGTGAAGACCCTGGCCCGCATGGATTCCCTGGTGGACTATGACCTGGGCAAGCCCATGAAGGGCCTGGTCGAGGAATTCCTCCGGCCCTCGGCTTACATCGAAGCCGATGACCCTGAACTGGTGTCAAAGGCCCGGCTCGAGTTTTCCTCCACTTCCTCCGAGCTCGAGACCATCCGGCAAATCACGGAATGGGTCAACAAGAACGTTACGTACGACTTTGAAAACTATTACAATGGGGTCTGGGGGGCCAAGGACACGTATGCCTCGAGGCGGGGGGTGTGCGACGAGTTCTCGAACCTGGCTGCCGCCTTCCTGCGGGCAAAGGGAATTCCAACGATGTATGTTTCGGGAGTGAGCTTTGACGGGGAACGCTTTGGAAACCATGGCTGGCTGGAAGTCTACTTGGGCGGCAAGGGCTGGATTGGGGTTGACCCCACCTATGGGGAAGCCGGTTACCTGGATGCCGCGCACCTGGTCCTGGGCAAGGGCTTGGACGCGAACCTGTTGTCGAATTTTTCGGCCACCACGCTGAGCCGGAAATCCATCCAAGTCAAGGCCGTCTTGCACGACCCGGTCATCGAAATCAACGACATCCAGTTCTTCGAGGACATCGTGGACGTGCAGGTGGAAAAGCCGGAGAAACTGGGCTTGAACCAGGAATTCGAGGTCAGGGTGCGCTTGAAAAGCCGGCAGGACAGCACCACCATCATCCCCGTGGAACTGGTGTTGCACGAGGAGTTCAAGCAAGAGGACCGGGGACGGCTGGTGATGCTGAAACCCTTCGAAGAAAAGTGGTTGACGTGGAAAGCGGTTTCCCCCGTGGAAGGCCTGGAAGGACAGTATGCACGGTATGGCATGGTGTTTTTGGCGCCCGACCAGAACGTCGAGGACACTCTGGTCGTCTACCCCACGCGGAGCCTCGAAAAAGGCGGACCCCAGATAGAGGCAATCGACGTCAGCCCCTTCATCTCCGAGGAAGGCGTGAAACTCGAGTTGGTGCTGGAAAACAGGGGCCTCGGCGTGGGAGACGTGGAAATTACCTTCAAGTACTATGGCGTGGAACAAAAAGCCCGGGACACGCTTGAACCCGGCGACCAAAAGCGTTTCGCGTTTGAAGCCAACTTTGCGAAGCCCGGCACGATGTCCCTGGAAATCAACGATGGACTGGCCGTGAAAGCCATTGAAATCGAGGTGCCCCAGCAGGCAGTGGAAGCAGCCAGGGACGGGGAAAGGGTCCGCATCGAGGAACGAAAAACCCGGGAAAGCCCGTTGCCCACGCCCCCCGAAAGCGAGGCGGAACGGGCCTGGAAAGCCCTTGAACGGGAAGCCGGCGCCTTGGTTGAAGCGGTGTTGGCCAATGAAGGAACGCTTTACGCCTTGGTTGGCGGACTGGCCCTGCTGCTCATCCTCTTGGTTTTAAAGTCTTTGGTAAGGAGATGAATTAAGCGTGCGAGGCCGAGAGGCCGAGCCAGTCCCCTGCCGCGCAGGGGACGTTTTCCCCGGGCTTCGTTGTCCACTTCGTGGACGACGCCACCAAAAGCGAAGCTTTTGATGGTTGTAAAAAGGCCGCGACCGTAGTCTAGTGGTTAGGATTCGACCTTGCCAAGGTCGAGACTCGGGTTCGACCCCCGACGGTCGCACTTCCACTTTCCCTGGCTTGCAGCCGTTCACGGATTAGCTATATATACCCTTTGCGGCTAATTAGGGCGTGAAAGTACCGGTCGCCGGCCTGCTCGTCTTCGCCCTTGTTTTCCTCGGCATCTTTTCCTACGCCCAAAACCCAGACCAAGGGGAAGGAAATGAATTCGACCATGGCTTCGAGAACGATTTCTCCGAAGGCCTCCCGCAAGCCAGCGCGGCCGACCAAGACTATGTGGCGCGGGCGAGCCTCACTTCCGCCATGGCCAGCGCGTACACGTGGATTGGCGACAATGCAACTGAATTTGTCGCGGGCTGCAGGGGAGAAAGGCAGTCGCTGGTTTCCCGGCTCGCCGGCGTGATAAAGCAATCGGGTGAGGCGTCCACCGCATGCGCGTTGCTCAAGTCAGAGGCAGACGCCTGCACGCCTTCAACCTATTGCCCGGCCCTGGGCAAGGGAAAAATGCCTTTCCCATCCCACATGAAGTCGCAGTTTGAGAAGGCCGGCATCAATGTTTCCGAGCTTTCACTGGACCAAATCAATGCCGCGATGATGGAAAAAGTCTGCGCCGCCCGGTTCAAGTCCGAAATCGACAAACAGAAAGAGAAGCAGGAAGAGATGAGGCAGAAGGTAAAGGAAAAGCTCTCCGAGTTCCGGCAAAAATGCGAGGGATTCAAGAAGCGGCGGGCAGAACAGGAAAACCGTGGGTTTGAGGATTTCCGTTTCCCTGAGTTGCCTGACTTCGGGCCCCCGGGGCAAGGCCAACCCCATAGGGACGGGTGTTCTTCGCCTCCCCCTCGGTGCCCCGGCGACGCGCGCTCCTGGTGCAAGAATGACCGATGGGAGTGCGAGCCCGCTCCACCACAGCATCCACAAGAACAACAGGCTTGGCAGCAGCCGCGGCCACCCATGGAGCCCCAGCCGCGGAGGGAACCCGTGCCACCCCAGGAGACCCATGAGCCTTCGGAGCCGGAGGAAGCGGATGCTGAACCACAGGAAACAGAGGATGAGCCAAGCCCGGAGCCCGCCGAAGAGCCGGAGCCAACCGAGCCGGCGGAGGCCGCGGCCCAGCGTGTGCTGGCTGGCGTTTTCCCGATTACCGGGTTTGTCACCGGGGTTGAAGAACCCCCACAGCCCTACCCACAAGAACAGGCAAGCGGCACTGCTCCTTACCCACCCAACCCGCCCTACGGGCAATATGAGGGCGGCCAACCCGGCCAAGGCTATGGCAGCCAACCATATCCTCAACCTCAACCGCCTTACCGGCCTGAAAACCGGCCAGGCGGGGGCGGTGGAGGCTATAGACAAGAAGGGCAACCCTCCCAACAAGGCCCCCCATATGGGGGCAGCAACCAGGGCGGGCAAGGCTATGGCTCTCCCGGGCCAGGACCCTCGCCAGAGCAATTGTGTGACATGAGCGACGACGAAATCCTGGACGCCATGATGTCGCAGACGCCCTTTGACGGGATGGAACAGCAGGGCAGCCGGTGCAAGGAAGAAGCCACCAGAATCGTGCAAGACCTGGCCAGCGTCAAACTCCGGCTTGCGGAATGCAAGGCCCGGGCCGCCGTCATGTGCGCAGCCAAAAAGGAGGCGGCCAGCGAGTGCCAGTCCAGCGTGCAGGACCCGGAAAAAATTGCTTCAAGAATCATTTCCCAAATGTGCCAGAAATCCGGCGTGCTGCGGGCCGAAAAAGTTGCCACCCCGGCGTTCCAGGACGTGGTCACCCAGTTCTATGACCGCGACCCGGCGCTTGCCAACCAACTAGGGGACGCAGTTGAGGAGACGCAAAGCGACCAGCAGCGCCTCGGCATCCTCAGCAAGCTCTTCGGCGACGGGGACTACGCCCAAAGAATCCGGGGCCGCGCTGAAAGCCTGGCCGCCATCCGGGCGAAGCTCGCAGCCGACGAAAACATCGACCCCAAAATCCTTGACGCCCTGGACGAGCAAGTCAAGCAACTCAACGGCGAGGCCGACCAGTTCGCCAACATCCTGAACATGGCAAGGCTCGGAAAACTTTTCGGGTAAAACCGCGCGCCGTTTAAAAGCCTTTAGGCGTTTGGTGCGTGTATGCCCGGCCGTTGGACCCTGCCCGAAATCAGTGCCTTGTTGCGGCGCAAGAAGCAGGTCGCGGAAATGGGTTCCAGCGAAGTCAACCGCGAACTCTTGAACGCGGGGTACTCGAATGCGCCCATGCGGGAGCGGCTTTCCACGATTGAACGCAAGCGCGTGCTCTTGGCGAAGACCGTGCTGGCCCCAGCCGAGTTCACGGAATTGGTGAACGCGTTAAGCGATGAAAGGACGTTCTCCGTGGCCCGCAAGAAACTAGGCGAAGACTTTGCCGAACAATGCTAGGGAAGGAACGCGTCCAAGAGCTTTTTTACGTCCGGCATGATTTCCCGGAGCGGGCGGCAGGCGTCAAGGACCTGGATGTTCTCGCCGGGAAAGAATCCAGGCATGCGCTGGAAGACTCCCCGGATTTCTTCCTGGAAGTCCACGCGCTCGAATTTCTCCAGGTAGGCGCGGCGCTTGTCGGCCTGCATGCGCTCCAAGGCAATGGAGGCCGGGACGTCCAGGATAAGGGCGAGGCCTGGCACCGGGAGGCCCTTGTGCAGGTCCACGATTTCCTGCACGGGAATGCCTTGCGCGGACTGGTAAGCAAGGGTAGCATACTTGTAGCGGTCGCATACCACGATTTTTCCGGCGACGAGGGCAGGCAACAACTCCTTTTTGACGTGCTCCCGGCGGTCCCTCACGTACAAGTCCAAGAACTTGCGGGCATTCGCTTTGGGATCGGTTTCCGCCTTCAAGAGTTCCCGGATTTCGTGGCCGAACAAGCCATCGGTTGGCTCGGCGGTCAACAGCAACCGGTTCTTGTCAAGGCCCTTTTCTAACAGGTAGTCCGCGATGTGAAACAAGAGGCTCGACTTGCCGCTGCCATCGATGCCGTCGACGACGATGAACTTTCCCTTCGGCGAAAGCATGACGAAAGCATGGGACAAAAGGAATTTAAGCCCAAGGCCAGGGGACTACTTTTCCTCGTCGGCTTCGTCGTCCAGGCCCGCGAAGTCGAGTTCCTCGACGTCAATGGGCTCGGATTCTTCTTCCCTGGCTTCCACAGCCGGTTTTTTCCTGGGCTTGGCTTCCAAGGACGGGTCTTCCTCCTCTTCGGCCAAGTCACGGAGGCTGCTGGCGCCTTTGGCTGGCTTTGGCCCTGGCTTGTAAGACTGCCACGCCGGCTGGGCGGCCGCGGCCTCGAGCTGGCTAAACGAAGCAACCCGGTCACCGGCTCCACCGGACAGGTTGGCGTAGAGCCTCACGAAACCAAACGAGAACAAGACCGTGGCCAGCGGCGAAAACAAGAACAAGAACAAGGAAAAGGCGATGAAAAACGAGAGCATGGCGCCGACGAAGGGCAGGACGGAAAGCAATTGCACGGGCAAGCCCATGGAAGCCGCTGCCGCGTCCAGGCTGCCGGAAAACATGCTGCCAGCCGCCACGCCGACGAGGAAGGCCAGGACCCCGCTGACCAAGAACAAGAACAGCATCACCGCAACCAACAACACCAGGAAGTTGAAGAACACGCGCCAAAACTTTCCCATGGTAAGCCGCCAGGACTCCCGCGTGGAGTCAAACAAGCCCAGTCCCCTGGAAAGCAAGGCCATGGCCGAAAAAGACAACCGCAACATGTTGTAGAAGACCACCAAATAATAGAGCATCAAGAGGATGCCAACCCAGGAAAAGACCTCCATGAAGCCCAACGGGTTCTGGGCAGCGGAGACAAAGCCATAGCCGAGCTCCAGCACCAGGAAGAGAATGAAGAGGCCCAGCCACTTGAGGTTGTACCCGGAGAACAAGGCAATCAAGCCCGAAAGCAGGTACACCGCGAACAACTTGAAGACGCCCAGCAAACCAAAGGGCGGCGGAGAAAAGCCCACCCGGCGCAAGGCATGCAAGGCCAGCCGGGCAATCACGTAATACTGGACGAACCCCAAGAGCAGGGGCGCCACCAACAAGGCCACGGGACTGGAAGCCAACAAGAATGGCACGACCATGCCCGCAAACGACAACCCCAAGAGCGCCAAGGCAAAGGCATACGCCTTCAAGTCCTTCAACGCGGAAAAAGCAAACGAAACCACTCCCTCGCCCATGGACAAACCAAGTAGAGTAGAGCAAACGGGTATTTAAGGAAAACGGGTGAAAAGGGTTTTAAACGGCAACCGTGGCGTATTGGTAGCGTTCGAGCCTTCCACAACCTTTTTACAAAAGGTTGGCGAAAAAGGCCTATACTTCGTATAGGCCATCCTTTTTGCTGACACAAAAAGGGGCCTTCTGGATTGGGTTGAAGCGAGCTCGAGGGCCGGGTTCGATTCCCGGCGGTTGCATTCAGCCTTTTTACAAAAGGCTGGCAAAAAGGTGTCCTGCTGTGCAGGACACTGCCGGTCGAAGGTGCCGGCTGCCCACCATACGTCGTCCCGTCTTCGACGGGACATAAATATTCAATGCGGGGAACCGGATATGGACACCATCGAATACGCGGATTTCAAGAAGCTGCAGATGCGCGTCGGCAAGGTGCTGGAAGTCGAGCGCGTGCCCAACACTGACAAGCTCTACAAGCTGCAGGTGGACGTCGGGTTCGAGAAGCCCCTGCAAATCGTTTCCAGCCTGGTGCCCTATTACTCGGCTGAGGAACTGATGGGGAAGCGCATTATCGTGCTCGTCAACCTCAAGCCCACCAAGTTCGCGGGCCAGGAAAGCAACGGCATGCTATTGTGCGCGGAGAGCGCGGACGCGAGCCAGTGCACGCTGTTGACGACGGAGAAGGAGATGGAGGCGGGTACGGAAGTATGCTGAACTCGCGCGGCCAGGTGAAGGGCATGAAAGACCAGTGCCTTGTCACCGTGGCCTCGGTTTCCTGAACCCCTGACTCACGCGCTTTGGCTTTGAATGTGGGAGCGGTTTTTCCCCCGCCAGATAATTTGCCACCCCATTCAAGGCGAATTGTGCCAAGACATCGAGGTCCCTTGAATTGAGGCCCTGCATGGAGAACCTGGTGCAGACGACCAATAAATAGTTAACCCCCCTTCTCGGCCAAAAGGCTCATGGTCGCGTGCGAAGCCGGCACGCGTGTTGGCAGCGCGGGCGTGGTATTCATTTCCATGTGGTACACACCTATTTTTAAACGTTTTTGAATACCACCTATTTCATGGTTTACCTGATTAAGGCGAATCGGGGCGCGAAGACCTATTATTACCTGGCAGAAAACGCCCGGGTCGGCAGGGGCCGCCGAAAGCTGCTGAAGAAATACCTGGGCAGTGCCAAACCCGGCGCGAAACAACTGGCGGCGCTCACCGACCAGTTCCAAGCCGAAATCGAGGTTAAAAAGCACGCGCTGACCGGCTACCACTACCTGCTGCCCGACGAGATAAAGCACATCGACAAAACCAACAACGGCTTCCTTGAACGATACCGGCAGCTCAACCCCACCGAACGCGAACAATTCGACCAGAACTTTGTCAACGTGTTCGTCTACAATTCGAATTCCATCGCAGGCAGCACCTTGACGGCCAGGGAAGTCAGGCTGCTGCTCGAAGAAAACATCGCGCCCAACAAGGACTTGGAAGACGTGTTGGAAGCCAGGAACGCGCAGAAGACGCTGGCCCTCGTCAAGGCGACGAAGACGCCATTTGACCTTGGCCTGCTCTGCCAGTTGCACGAAACGTACTTCAAGGACACGAAGCCCTTCATTGCCGGCAAGCTCAAGACCAAAGACAACTTCGTGCGAGGCGCACGGTTCCAAACCACCAAACCGGCATACATCCTAACCGACCTCAAACTGTATTTCAGCGATTACGCGCGGCTGGCCAAGGAACTGCACCCCCTGGAGCTTGCGGCCTGGGCTCATTGGAAGTTCGAGAAAATCCATCCCTTCCAGGACGGCAATGGCCGAATTGGTCGGCTGGTCATGAACTACGTGCTGTTCAGGCACGGCTACCAGATGATTGACATCAAGACCAGGGAAAAACAGCGCTACTTCAAGGCGCTGGCGGCCTGCGACCGCAACAACGCCGGGGAACCCCTGGCCAGGCTGCTCGTCAAGCGGTTCACGGCCCAATACCTGCATGCATTGAAGGAAGGGAAATGAGATGGGCGCACGCGAAGCCGAACAGGTGCAGGCCTACTTGAAGGGGCTGGGCATGGAGTTTCGGGTGGTGACGCACGAGGCGGTATACACCTCGGAGGCCGCGGCCAAGGCGCGGGGCCTGGAGTTGAAGCAAGGCGTCAAGGCCATGGTGTTGAAGGACGAGAATGGGAAAGTCGTGCTGGGCTTGATTGCCGCGGACAAACGCATCGACTTGAAGAAACTGGCGGCCGTGGCCGGCACGGGAAGATTGAGTCTGGCGAAGCCGGATGAGGTGCTGAAGCACACCGGCTGCGAGGTCGGGAGCGTGCACCCCTTCGGCAACCTGCACAAGCTGCCGACCTACCTCGACGAGTCGGTCAAGGAAAACGAAACCGTTGACTTCAACATCGGCTTGCACACGCACAGCGTCATCATGACGGCCAAGGACTTCGTGGACGCCGTGAAACCGGTGGAAGGAAGGTTTTCGGCTGGAGCAAGAAAGGCTTAAATATAAGTATAGACACGTATATACTTTATGCAGACCTTGCAGGCAGCTGAAATCCTGGAGAAAAAGGCGGTCGGGTTCGGCAATGGCGCCATTGTGTACGTGCCGAAGCGCTGGGCTGGTAAAACCGTGCTAGTGGCGGCACAGGAGCCTCCCCAGGCATTTGAACGGGAAGCATTGAAAATCCTGGAGCCATTCCTTGGAAGCGTGCAAGGCCTTTACTTGTTCGGCAGCCGCGCCCGTGGTGAGGCTCGAGCAGACTCTGATGCTGACTTCCTCGTCCTAACCGACAAACCCTTCAACCCAGGCAAACACGCTGGTTTCGAGTTCCTTGTCCTGAGCCCCGCACAAATCGAGCAAGAAATGGCGGGTGCACGCGGTGTGTTCCTCCGCCAGGCCCTGGACGAAGCCAAGCCCGGGCTCAATGCGCGCTTGCTTGAAGAGCTCAGGCGCGCGGCTGGAACGCCCGACTACCACGCCCTCCTGGATGACACGCTGGCCGCGTTCAAGCAGGTGAAGGAACTGCTGGACGCGGACCGAAGAAGGGGCGTGAAAGAAGTCCGGGGCGGGGCCTGCGTGTACTCGCTCGTGCTCAGGGCCAAGGCACTGTACGCGGCCCGCTGCCAGCTGCGGAAAAAGTCGTTCACGCTGCAGGGCCTGCGTCAGGACCTTTACGGCCAGGGCCTGGCCAGGGAAACCGTGGAGCGGCTGCTGGAAGCCCATCGCGCCGAACGCGACGAAAGGCGCGGCAAACCCAGTATACGGTTGGTGGAACTGAACGCGCTATTTGAAGCGGTGAAGGCAGCCTTCCTTGAAACCGAGGCGATGCTTGGGTGAGCGACAAAAAGAAGTACCGGAAAGGCATCGCTTCCCTTGACCGCCGCATCGCCGAGCACCGCGAAAAACAGTGCACGACGCGCAACCCGAAACTGTTCCATTACTGGGAAAAGGAAATCGAGAAATTCAAGCGGGAGAAAAGGAAGAAGGCAAAGTGGCTGTAAAGCCGGACGGCAAAGGCTTAAATTCCGGCTGACCCTTATTCTGTAATGCCAAAACCCAGCGGCCCGCGGTGGACCTTGCACAAGAGCAAGCGGGTGGAAGTAAGGCACCATGGGCACCTGGGCGGAGGGGACTAAGCTTGCGCGAACGCCAGAAGAACCGGGTCGAAGCCCTGGCCCTTGAACGGATTTACCGCTTGTTCGAGTTGGCCGAAGCCGAGGCGAAGCCGGAGCGCGCGAAACGGTATGTCGAGTTGGCGCGGAAGATAAGCGCGCGCAACAAGGCCCGCATCCCCCCCGAGCTGAAGAAACGGTTCTGCAAGAAGTGCAACTCAATGAACGTGCAGGTAGCTGCGACGAAGCTCGGCTGGCGCACGGTAAAATGCGGGGACTGTGGGGCGGAAAGGAAGGCGGGAAAGTAAAGGAGGCCGAAGGCATCATGGATGACGAAGGCTGAACGCAAAGACTGGCACTCACTCAAGCGCTACATATGGTATGGTGCCCCAAGCAAAGAGGGCAAAGCGGCCCAGGCTTCCGCGGTGCGCAAGACCGTGGCAAAGCTGCCGCCGGATGAGTTGGCGGAGTTCGCGGAACTCGAAGCGCAGAAGGCCGATGCCTTTCTCCAAGAATGGACGCGGGTGTATGCCAACCCATTGAGAGGGCGCCGACATCAACCCCACCGGCCCATACAGGAATTCATCAGTGCCATGCGGCGTGTGGGGGCTTTGGCGGCACTGATAGGCAACCGGCATTCGCAAGCCCCTGGCATCAACACGCGGATGCAGAAGGTAGTGGCCAGGAGCAAGGAAGCCCGGCTGGCGCGGCCCCCGTTGCACATGGTGCGGATGGCCCGGGAACTGTTCGGTTTGCGGCGTGGTCTTGGCAGGATTATTCGAAAAGGGGTTCAACGGCTCCGGCGGAAGCCCTGAATTTTCCCGAGCCAGGCAAAACCATAAATAGGGGAAAACGCGCATTAGGTATGGAGTCAAATGGGCAAGCAACCGGGTTGGGTAAGAACAGCATTCAATGAATACGTCAATGCCTGGGCGAAACGGCAGGGCGGCTTTAAGCTGGGGGCCGACAAAGGCAAGCGCTTGGTGGTCCCGGATGCGGCCACCCGGGAACGGCTGTGGAATGATTTCAGGCAAACTATGCTGCCTTCCTTGCGACGCTTGCGGAAAACGGCTGGGCGGCGGGTGGCTGCGGGAAACCGGCCTGGACGCGGGACGCCAGGTCGGCCGCTTGGGGTTCGGACCGGGCACCGGAACGTCCACGCGAAGTGAAGTCCAGGCCACGGCAAACCTTTTTAAACCGTTGCCAAGGGAATTGGGTATAACCTGTTTCTTTGCTCCCCCGCAGGGGGGTTGAGCAGGGAAGGGCCCCGAGAGGGGACGAGAATTAGGGTTTAATCGGGATTTGATGGTGACCATGGATGGCAGTGTATGATGTGCCGGCGGCCGAGCTGATCCAGCGCGTGGCCGAGGACCTTCGAAAGGAATTGCAGCAGCCGGGTTTCACGCCCTACGTGAAGACCGGGGTGGGCCGGGAGCGGAGTCCCCAGAACAAGGACTGGTGGTTCGTGCGGTCGGCCAGCATTTTGTACCGCTTGTACAAGGATGGCCCGGCTGGCACCGAGGGGTTGCGCAGTTATTATGGGGGGAGAAAGAACCGGGGCCTGAAACCCGAACGGTTTCGCAAGGCCTCGGGGAAGGTCATCCGGACGTGCCTGCAGGCCCTGGAAAAGAGCGGGTACATCAAGAAGGTCAAGAAGGGCCGCGTGGTTTCCCAGAAGGGCCAGGGCTACCTGGAGAAGAAGGCCGAGGAAATCAAGAAGCACCTGACGGAAATCCTCCAGCAGAAAGAGGAAGCCGAGTTGCGGGTTGAAAAAGAAAAACAGTTGTCCAAGGAAGAACTCGAGTTGAGGGAAACATTTAGGAAGCAAAAAGAAGAGGAAAAGCGGCACGAGGCCGAGAAGCACAAGAAGGAAGGCAAGCCCCAGCCGGCCAAGAAGCCGGAGGAAGGAAAGGCCGAGCAACAGTAGGCGGAGGCCAGGGGATGCCGGAAACCGATGAATTGGAGGCGTTGAAGCAAAAAAAGCTGGCGGAACTGCGTGCACAGGCCGAGCAAAGGCAGGCCGTAGAGCAGCGCCAAACCGAGGCCGAATCCAAGTTGGAGTCGGTGGCCAAGGCGTTGCTGGAAGAGCCTGCCCGGACGAGGCTGTTCAACGTGAAGCTCGTCAACAAGGAGCTTTACCTGAAGGCCCTGCAGACCGTGGTCGTGCTCGCCCAGCAGGGAAGAATCCGGGAAAAGGTCTCGGAACAGGACCTGAAGTCGTTGTTGATGCAGTTGAATGACAAGAAAGAAATCAAGATCAAGCGGAAATGACGTTTATGGCAACCAACAAGTCGCAGGACAAGAAGGATTTCCTGATCGGAATCCGGAAGAAGATTGGCGCAAGCGTCTCGGCTGCGCCCGTGTGGTTGATGCGGAAGGCCGGCAAGCGGTTGTACAACAAGCGGGGCAACCGGCACTGGAAGCAGACCCAGCTTGGCAAGTTGTTCAAGCGGAAGATGAAGGAGCAGGGCAAGAAAGCGGAGTAAAGGGTTGAAGGACATGAAAGGCAACGAAGCGGAGTACATGGTTCCCCTGAAGTGGTTGTTCACGCAGCCCAAGCCCAAGCGGACGAACAAAGCCATTGGCGTCATCAAGGCCTTCGTGAAAAAGCACACGCGCAAGACGGACGTCCTGATAAGCCCGGAACTCAACGAGTTCCTGTGGGAGCGGGCGAGGCACGTGCCCCGCCGCGTGGCCGTGGTGCTGAGGCTGGACGGGGAGAGGGTCACGGTTTACTTGAAGGACGGCAAGCAACTCGAATCCGACAAGAAGGCGAGGAAAGCCGTGGAAGACGCCAAGAAGAAAAAGGAACGGGAAGACCAGGAGAAGGCGGAAAAGGAAAAGGCAAAGACCGCGGAAGCCAAGAAAGCGGAAAAGGCCGCAGAAGCAGCGCAGCAGAAGAAGGCCGAGGAAAAAAGGGAACGGGAAGGGGCTGCGCGTGCCAGCGAAATGAAGCGCGGCCATTAAGGCGAATGAGGGCAAGGGTTGTTGGGTGGAATTTCTTAAGAGCACCGTGAGGGGAAGCCCGTTCGTCGGCGTGTTCGCAGCCGTGACCGACGAAATCGCCTTGTTCCCGCATGCCTTGGACGAAAAGCGCACCCGCCAGTGGGAACAGGTTCTCGGAGTCAAGAGCATCCGGTGCACGATTGCCAACAGTTCCCTGATTGGCGTGTTCTGCAAGGCGCTTGGAAAAAAAATCGTGGTGCCGGAAAGCGTGGAAGCCACTGAAACCCGGTGGCTGGAACGGAATGGCTTGGAAGTCCTGGTGGCAAAGGATTATACGGCGTTGGGCAACTTGTTGGCGTTGAACAGCCAGGGGGGAATCGTCTCGCCCCTGGTCAAGGCAGGAACCGTCAAGGCCCTGGAAGGCTTTTTCGGGGTTCCCCTGAAGCACATGGCGGTGAGCGGAACGGAAGTGGTGGGGAGCGCGGCAACCGTAACAAATAAAGGGTTTATCGTGCACCCCAATATTGCGCCCAAGGAGTTTGAGGCCCTGAAAGGCATTTTCAGGGTGTACGGCACCACGGGAACCGCCAATTACGGCGACCCCTTCGTGTCCAACTCCCTGCTGGCAAACGGCCACGGCGTCATCGTGGGGGAACAGACCACGGGATATGAACTGGCGAGAATCGATGAAGGCTTGAGGGGAGAACCACTATGACCAAAAAACAGGGCACCGAAAAGCGAAAGCAAGCGAAGAGCTTTTACGCGGTCGGCAAAATGATTGAAGCCGGCA
This sequence comes from Candidatus Iainarchaeum sp., assembly GCA_018304425.1. GTDB lineage: Archaea > Iainarchaeota > Iainarchaeia > Iainarchaeales > UBA10219 > UBA10219 > UBA10219 sp10219u. Next base: position 304,130 of record JAGVWE010000002.1, read on the forward strand.
AACAAAAGAAGTTCACGCGCACCTTCATGGCCTACAACACGGGCCACGCCGCGCAAAAACTGCTGAGCCTGCTGGGCTCCAACCACGGCGTGCAGCGGAGGAACGTGGAAATCGAGGAGCTAAGGGAAGGAGAGGGCGCTTGATGGCGGAAGCTAAAACCGCCAAAGGAATAGCCCCTGACCGGGTCACGATTAGTTTCAACCAGTTGCTCCAGCAGTTCGAAGAAGAGCGGCATAAGCTCTCGGGCTACGACCAGCGGCGGGCCAATGTCCAGGGAGTCATCAACGAGGCGCAGGCCGCCTTGGCCGCCCTGGACGCCGTTGAAAAGGCGGGAAGAGGCGAGAAGATTCTCGTGCCGCTGGGAAGCGGGGTCTACGTGGACGCAATCGTCGACGACGTGAAGACCGTGAAGAGCGCGCTCACCGCGGACGTGATCACGGAAACCAGCCTTGCAGACGCCAAGAAAGCCCTGAACAAGCGCGTCGAAGAGTTCACGAAGTCGTTCAACAAACTGGTGGGCCACGAACAGCACACCCTCAAAAACCTGCAAAACATGGAGCAAGTCATCCGGCGCATCAGCCAGCGAAGGCAGGCCGGGGGCCAGGCACAGGCCAAGGGAACGGCGTAACGGTTGCCATGTTTGACTTGTTGAAGAACAAGCTGACTTCTTTCACCGAAAAACTCAGGCAAGGGCTGGAAGGCAAGGTCCGGCCAACGGCGGAAAAGCCAGTGGAAGAGCCGAACCGGGAAATAAACGTGCTGGGCGAGGAGCGGAAGCCCGAGGAAAAGCTCCAGGAATTGCGGCAAGCTGATCACCGCGAGTTGAAGGCCCGCGTCGGTATCGGGAAAGCGGTTGCCGGATTGTTCACGGGCGAAGTCAAAATCGAGGAAAAGGACTTGCGGGGGTTCCTCGAAGAACTCGAACTGGCCCTCCTGGAGGCGGACGTCGAACAGGAAACCGCGTTGCAGTTGGTGGAAGAAATCCAGAGGGAATTGAACGGCAAGAAGGCAAAGGCCAGCGACCTGAATGGGTTCCTCCGCCTGGAAATGAAGAAGGCCCTGCTGAAACTCGTTGAAACGAAGGCCTTGGACCTGCTGGGTGCCTGCGCGAAGAAGAAGCCCTTCGTGGTGCTGTTGCTGGGGCCGAATGGGGCCGGGAAGACGACGACGATTGCGAAGCTGACTGCCTACTTGCAAAAGCACGGCAAGCGCGTGGTGTGGGCTGCTTCCGACACGTTCCGCGCCGCGAGCATCGAGCAACTGGAAGAGCACGCAAAGCGGTTGGGCGTGCGGGTCGTGAAGCACACGTATGGCGCTGACCCGGCGGCCGTGGCGTTTGACGCCGTGAAGGCCGCGGAAGCCGGCCGCTTCGATGTGGTGTTGATTGATTCGGCGGGGAGGCAGGAAACCAACCGCAACCTCATGGAGGAATTGAAGAAGATAAACCGGGTGGTGAAGCCGGACTTGCGGGTGTACGTCGGCGAAGCCTATGCCGGCCAGGCCTTATTGGGGCAGGCCACGGAATTCGACCGGGAACTGGGGTTGGACGGCTTCGTGTTGACCAAGATTGACGCGGACGCAAAGGGCGGCACCGCCCTCTCCCTCTTGCACCGGCTACGAAAGCCCATCCTGTTCGTGGGCACGGGCCAACGCTACGAGGACCTGGTGGAATTCAAGCCGGAATTCATCGTGGAAAGAGTGATTGGGGGTTAGGCGGCCCCGCCAGATTCCGGAAGGCTGAACCCATTGGACAGGCAACCTGGAGTTGGCTGTTCTCCCTGAGCGCCTTGGACAGAAATGGGGGCGCTGCTGGAAGGAAGGGCGCCCGCGCAATATATTTATAAAGAGTTTAAGCCCTATAAGTATTGAATTGATTTGCTGTTTCGACCTCTTTTTGCGTCAAGGACTTCACTGGCTTGGTGCAGTGGTTCCTGGGCCCGGGGTTGAAGGCAAACGAAATTAAATGGAGGAAATTGAATGGCTTTTAGTAAATACAATACCAATCGGTTCAAGGCCGAACCCCCCGTCAAGGAAGGCGAGGTCTACGATGTCGAAATCCTTTCCATTGGGGAAAAGGGAGACGGCATCGCGAAGGTGCAGGGCTTTGTCATTGTCGTTCCAGGCACGAAGAAAGGCGACAAGGTCAAAGTCAAGGTCAACGCCGTGAGAGGCAAGGTCTCTTTCGGGGAAGTGGTTGGCGCATCCGAGGGACAACCAGCGGAAGCCGGAGAAGAAGCGGGTGCGGGCTCCCAAGAAGAGTCCGGTGACTTCGAAGCCGGGGAAGGCGCTGGAGGCGAGGACGAGGAAACAGAGGAAGAAGCCGATGCCGGTGAAGGAAACGACGAGTTCGAGGCAGAGGAAGGAAACTAGGCAATCAGGAGGACCCCAAATGGAAGAACTGGAACTGAAACCCACGGAAGAGCTGAGACTCAAACTGTTGGAAGAAGAATTCAAGCTGCGGCAGAAACAGCCCCAGGCTTGGACCAAGACCAAGTACCGGCCCTACGCCAATTTCAGGCGGCCGAAAACCGAGTAAGGAAACCAGGAAGTGCCCCCAACGGGGGGGCTCATTCCACTCTTTTTTTTCGCTCCCACGCGGAAAATTCGCCAAAAACCAGGCAAAAGCCTGGCTTTGGTCGAAAACCTTATTAACCCAAAAAACGATTATACGTAAAAATTCCCGGCAACGGGAATGCGAGGAGGGTTAAAATGGGAGACTATCTACGAACAAAGCCGATGGCGGTCGCGGGAGCAATCATGGCCGTCGTCGCCTATGTCTGGAACATGTTTGTTGCAAGCATGCTGACCAGCCTGCCAGCCCCAGTTGGATCTATCGTCACCTGGGCCGTCTGGTTTGCCGTGTTCGCGCTCGTCTACAACCGAGTCCAGATGATATAAACTTGAAACCCGGATAGGGTTCGGTTGAAGAGCCAGGCATTGGACTCTTCAACGTCTTCCCCTTTTTCCGTGGCCTACTGCCACGGGTGGCAGAGCCAACCACGCCTATTTAATTGTTTTTACGCCTACTTTTTTGGGTTGAAATGGACTTCGGGGAAAAGCTTCGGCGCGCCATTGAACGGCTGAAAGCCGGCAGCGTTGACCAGGCCACGGTCAAGGAAGCCGTCAAGGAACTCCAGCGAGCGCTCATCTCCGCCGACGTCGACGTGGGCCTAGTCCTGGACCTCAGCAAGAAGCTGGAGGCGCGTGCGTTCGAGGAGCTCCCCAAGGGAGTCAACCGAAGAGAGCACGTCGTCAAGGTCACGTACGAATTGTTGTCCGCGTTGCTTGGCGGCGGAACCCACGCTGTGCCAGAGAAACCAAAACGCATTTTGCTGGTCGGGCTCTACGGCAACGGGAAAACCACATCCTGTTCCAAGCTCGCCAAGTGGTATGCCAAGCGCGGCCTGAAAGTCGGCTTGGTGTGCGCGGATGTGGCGCGGCCCGCGGCCTATGACCAGTTGAAGCAGTTGAGCGAGCGGATTGGCGTGCCGTTCTATGGCGACAAGGAAGAGAAACACGCCGAACGCATCGTTGAAGAGGGCCTCAAGCGGCACGCGAAAGCCGACCTGGTCCTCGTGGACTCGGCGGGAAGGAATGGCTTGGACGAGGAGCTGACCCGGGAAATCAAGGCCGTGAACCGCGTGTTCGAGCCCGAGCAGACCTGGCTGGTGCTGGGAGCCGATTTGGGGCAAGTGGCCAGAAAACAGGCGCAGGCCTTCCACGACAGCGTGGGAGTCAACGGGGTCATCCTCACGCGGATGGATGGCTCGGCCAAGGGCGGGGGCGCGTTGGCCGCGTGCGCGCTGACGAAGGCCCCGGTGTACTTCCTGGGCACGGGCGAGAAACTCGACGACTTCGAGGAATTCGAGGCCGAACGGTACCTGAGCCGGGTCATGGGCTATGGAGACCTGAAAGCGCTGTTGGAAAAAGTCAAGGAACTCGAGTTCGACGAGGAAAAAGCGAAAGCCGTCCTGGAAGGCGAGTTCAACTTGCAGATGTTCTACGACCAGCTGGCGGCCGCACGGTCCATGGGGCCGCTGGACAAGGTCATGGAAATGATGGGCGTGAAATCCCAGCTGCCCCGCGAAGCCATTGACGTCAGCGAAAAAAAGCTGGAAACCTTCAAGGTGCTCATGGACTCCATGACGAAACAAGAGAAGAAGCAGCCCGAGCTGATGAGCCACGCGCGCCTGGAACGCATCTGCAAGGGCGCGGGAAGGAAAATCGAGGAAGCCCGGGAACTCATGGCCCACTACAAGAAGATGAAGAAGATGTTCAAGCAGTTCTCAAAACTCGACAGCAAAGACATGGAACAAGGCAACATGCAGAAACTCTTTGCGAAGATGCAGGCCAAGAAAAAACAGAAAAAGCTGAGGCTGAAATGATGGAATACCTGGAAGCCGTGCGAGCAGGGCTGGCCGTGGCGGCCAGCGCGGTCGCCGCCTACACCGACTGGAAGACGGGCTTCATTTACGACAAGTTGACGTATCCCTTGATTGGGGTCGGGGTGCTGGCCAACCTGTGGCCGGCCTTCGAGCCCTGGAACTTCGCGCCGGCCCTGGTCGTGTTCGGGGCCGGCTATGCCTTGTACTACGCGGGCAAGGTGGGCGGGGGAGACGTGAAACTGTTCACGGGGTTGAGCTTGTTGGTGCCCTACCAGCAGGGCTTGCCCTTCGTCGTGCCCGTGCTGTTGTTGTCCACGGTGAGCGCGGTGGTCTGGATGGGCGCGAATTATTTGCCGCGGTATGCGCGGAAAGGCATTGACTGGAAGGAAAACCGGAAAGGCCTCCAAAAAGGCTTGTTGTTGGCCGCGGTGATAACTGCTTACTTTGGGTTCTTGTGGGGACTGGGGCGCTTTACCTGGGTGCAGGGACTCTGGCTCGGCGTGCCCCTGGCGTTGGCCGTGGCCTTCACCGCGCTCGAGAACGGCATCCGCCGGGAATTCTTTTTGACGCACGTGAAGGTGGCGGAGTTGGAGGAAGACGAGTTGCTGGCCGTGGAGTTCCTGCCGCCGGGCCTCGCGGAAAAGCTGGGCACGGGCTTCAAGGGCGTGATCGAAGAAAAAGACCAGGCGCGGTTCAAGGAAATGGGCATGGAAACGGTGCCGGTCTACCGGAACCTGCCAAGGTTCGGGCCCTTCATCTTCCTGGGTGTAGTACTGGCGCTGTACGTTCCCAAAGCCTTTGAGTGGTTGACGGGGTGGAGGCCTTGAACGAAAAAAAGTTCATGGCGTTGGCCCTTGAACTGGCGGAAAAAGGCCGGGGCCTAGTGAGCCCGAACCCGATGGTGGGCGCGGTGATTGTCAAAGGCGGAAGGGTAGTTGGCAGGGGTTGGCATGCCCGGTACGGGGAAGCGCACGCCGAAGTCAATGCCCTGCGGAAGGCCGGAAAGCGGGTGCATGGGGCCACGGCGTACGTGTCCTTGGAGCCCTGCGGTCATTGGGGCAGGCAGCCGCCGTGCACGCAGGCCCTCCTCGATGCCGGCATTTCGAAAGTCGTGTATGCCTGCCGCGACCCCAGCCCCTGGGTGAACGGGCGCGGCCACCACGAGTTGGCGAAGGCCGGAATCAAGGTCAAGGGAGGCGTGCTGGAACGGGAGGCCCAGGAGTTGAACCGCGCCTACTTCAAGCGCGTGAAAACCGGGCTGTCCTGGGTGGTGTTAAAAGTAGCCATGAGCGCGGACGGGAAAATCGCGGGTCAGAAGGGAAAGTGGATTACGGGAAAACGGGCGAGGAAGGAAGGGCAGCGGTTGCGGGTCGCCTCGGACGCCGTTTTGACGGGCATTGGCACGGTGTTGAAGGACGACCCGAGGCTCACGGTGCGGGGGAAGCGGGAGTGGCAGCCCCTGCGGTTGGTGGTGGACTCCAGGCTGAGAATGCCGTTGAATGCACGCATGCTGAGAGAAGAAGGCCGAACCGTGGTGTTCACGACGAAAAAGGCCGCGAAGAAGAAAATCAAGGCATTGGAGGGAAGGAAGGGCGTTGAAGTGGTTGTTGGAAAAGAAAAACACGGGGAAGTGGACTTGAAGTGGGTAATGAAGGAGCTGGGCGATGCGGACTTTAACCAGGTGCTGGTGGAAGCAGGCAGGGAGTTAAACACCGCCTTGTTGAAGGCAGGGTTGGTGGACGAGCTGGCGTTGTTCGTGGCCCCGAAAAGAATCGGAGCCAAGGGGTTGGACGTGTTTGACGCAACGGCATTGAAGGGCTGGAAAACCCGGTTAACGGGCTTGGCCGTGAAGCGGCTGGGAGTGGATTGGCTGTTGGCGGCCAGGCTCCGGCCTTAAGCGAACCCAACGCCTTTCACGGTCACGCGGCCGGGTTGGCCGAGGTCGCCCACGATGGAAATTTCGCAGTCCAGGAACTGCTTGGTCACCGCGATGCTGGAAAGCAGGTGCTGGGAAACCTCCGCGCACTGGAAGAAGGAAGTGCCCTTCGCGAGGCCCATGAAGGGAATGAGTTGGTCCGCGAGGTGCACGTCCACGGGGCGAAGGGAGCGAAGGGATTTCAGGAGGTGCACGGCCGCTTCCTCTCCCACGGTCACTGCGGGCTTGCCCTTCGCGCCCAAGGCGTTCGCGCCCAAGTGAGCTCCATTGTCAAAGCAGGCGAGCAAGTCAAGGCCGCTGCCAATCGTATCGGAATGCGGCGCGGCCTCAATGGATTCAATCCACTCGCAGTCGAATTCCTCGAGCTTCTTGTGCGCGGCCCTTGCCTGGTTGACGGCAACTTCCCGGGGAAGGGAAGCACAGTGGGAAACGCATTGAATGGACTGGAGTTGGCCGAGTTCCGTGAAGTCAACGGCCTTCAAGGGAAGCCGGCCTGGAACGGACTTGAAGGAAACGGCGCCATTACCCTTGGGATAGTAACCGCGCTTGTTCAACGAGAACTCGAAGTGCACGCCGAACGCCTTCAAGGCGGGCTGCAGGACCCCGGAAAAGTAGTTGGCTGGAGGAGCAAAGGGAACATCCGTTCCCCCCATCACGCGCAGCCGGACTTCCTCGCGCAGGGAAGGAGGCAAGAGGGCCTGCAACAACAGCGTCACGCTGCCCGCCGAACCGATGTTGACCTGGAGCGAGGAAGGCCGCACCTTCCCAGGCTTGAAGGTCAGCTGCCTGCTTTCCTTGACCGCGCCCTCGATTTCCGCGTGACAGGTTTCGGCAAGCGTTTTCACGGCCGTGAAGTGCTGGGGCTGGAGCCCCGGGTTGGGGCGGTTGGAGCGAATCGAGGAAATCGTGAACGGTTTGCCGGTAAGCGCTGACAAGGCCAGGCTCGTGCGCAGGACCTGGCCGCCGGCCGCGCCATCGACTGGAATGGGTTCAGGCATACGGAAAGGAGCTGGCAAAAAGTTAATAATGGGTTTCCAGGCCAATTACCTGGATTCGCATGCGCATACTGGTAACGGGGGGAGACGGTTTCATTGGAAGCAAGCTCGTGGCCTTGCTGCGGAAGCGCGGCCACTATGTGCGGGAATTCAAGGGCGAAATCGCGGACAAAGCCAACGTCGAACGGCAGGTAAGGGGCTTTGACGCGGTCTGCCATTTGGCTGCTCTCATCGACGAAACGGCTGGCAGGCAGCGGCTGTTCGAAGTCAATGTGAACGGAACGAAGAACGTGTTGGAGGCCGCGGCCCAGGCACGCGTGCAACGGTTCCTCCACGTGAGCACGGTGGGCGTGCACGGCGAAGCCAGGGAAAAAATTGACGAGAACGCGGCGTTCCACCCGGAAACGGGTTACGAGCAAAGCAAGGCCGAAGCCGAGAAACTCGTGCATGCTTACCTGGAAGTGCTGCCCCTGACCATTGTCCGGCCCGCCCTGGTCTTGGGCGCCAACGAGTACTGGCGGAAAATAATCGACCAGGTCGCAAAGGGTTTCCCATTGATTGGGTCGGGGAAAAACCGGTGGCAAATCGTGTACGTGGACGACCTGGTGGAGGCCTTGGCCGGGCTGTTGGGAAGAGAGGACGCCATCGGCGAAACCTACATCGTGGCCGAGGAAAAGCCGAGCACGCTCCGCGAAATCTACGAGGAAATCAACCACCAGCTGGGCAGGAAAGAGCCCGTGAAAACGCTGGCCCCCGTGGCGGCGAAAGCCCTGTCCTATGTTTTCTTGGCGCAGAGCCTGGTCACGGGAAAAAAGTCCATTCTCTTACCTCAGCACGTCGACCGCGTGGTGCGCAACCGGGAATACTCGATTGAAAAGATAAAAGCCCTGGGCTGGAAGCCGAAGTACGACGCCAAGGCCGCGGTAGCCAAGATGTTCGAAGAGTTCAAGGAAAACGGCGTGGAGTGGGGCTAGTGGCGACGCGTCCGCGACTTGGAAGGCGGTTTGGCCGGCACGGCTGGCTCGCCTGATTTTTGTGTCTGGGCCAACATACGAGTGAGTTCCGCGACCACATCGGGCAAAATGCCTTGCTCGTAAAACTCCCAAATCTTGGCCGGCTTTAAATGGGCTAACAGCAAAACCAGTTGGTGCGGGCGAACACGCAACAGGACGCGGGCCTTCTTCACCGGCAGGGCGGCGAGGAGTTTGGCCAGCCGTTTGGGTCCCACCTCGTCCCACAAGTGCGAGTGTTCGGCCGGCGGCAGTTTCTTCAACAGGGCATTCACGGCTTGCTTGCCGGCTTCCAGGTAAAAGGCCCAGGCCCGTGACGGCGGAAAGGCCGTTGTCAGAACCTGCGCGTCCCGCAGGCCGGCGGTGGCCAAGAACTTCTCCGCGTCCCGCGGATTTAGGTCATCCAACACGCGCTCGAGGAAAGCCAGGTTGGCGCGGGTGCGGGGCAGGTTCCGCGGCACGAAGCAGTCTGTGAGGATTGCCTGCGTGCGCGGCACGCCAAGAACGTTTGTGAGCGCGGCGAGTTGGTGGCGTGGAAGGAACCACGCGGCGGCAAGCACCGACCTTGGCCTAGAGTTGAGGGCCAGGAGTTTCTTCACGCTTGGCGCATGATAGCGCTCGACGGCCATCACTTCCCGCACCCAGCGGGCATTGGAATCATGAGGCGGCTCGAACAGGTGCTTATGTCCACGCAAGGGAACGGTTGGAGGGGGTCGCCTGCCGAAGGCCATGAAAGAAAAGGGTGCGACCAAATATATAAAATTAAGCTATTTTCTTTCCTTCGCGGCTTTTCTCGCGCCGTTGCAGAGCGCGGAAATGAGTTGCCTGCACTTGCCCAGGTCGCCGTTGGCTTTCTCGATGGCAGTTCCAACATGCAGGATGTCGGCCCCGGCCTTGACGGACTCGTACGCGAACTTTTCATCGCGCACCCCGCCCGCGACCACGATGGGGATGTCGACCAACTGGCGCGTGTAGGCAATCATGTCCCTGGGAGCGGGGCTCTCGGCGCCGCCACCGGATTCAAGAATCGCAAGGCTCGCGCCCATGTACTGGCCGGCCAGCGCGGTGATGCCGGCCAGGTAGGGGAGATGGCGGGGAACCGTTTGCGCACGCGAAATCCAGCCAACGGCTCTGCCGGGTTCCACGATGATGTAAGCGGTGGGAATGGTTTCCAAGCCCAATTGCTTGATGGGGTAACTCGCGGCGGTCTGCGCGCCCGTACTCCAATAGGGGTCGAGCGAGTTCATGACGTACATGAAGTAGACGGCGTCCGCGTGCTTGGAAATCGTGGCGATGTTGCCGGGAAACAGGATGACCGGCAGCTTGGAGTTTTCCTTGAGGGCCAGGATGACGTCGTCGAGGAGCTTGCCTTGCGCGCCCACCGAGCCTCCCACGGCAAAGGCATCGATGCCGGACTCGGCTGCAATCTTCGCGATTTTTCCCGCGGTCTCCACGCCGAGCTCCGGGGGGTCCACTTGCTGGAAGACCAGGGAACCCTTTTCCTCGAGTTGCTTCAAGATGCCGCGGTACACCCGCCCATACCGGTTCTCGCAACTGTACTTCATACGGATGACTTGGAAAAAGGGTTATATAAAGCCGGCTGGTGCCGGCTGGACACACTACGTCGTCCCCCTTACAGGGGGACATAAATAGCTACCCCAACTCGGCCAGGCGCTCGTCGATGGCCTGCTTTTGGCGCTCCCGGGGCTCGCGACGGAGTGGACCGTGACCGGGCAAGAGGGCGTCGAAGTCGAGGGCCCGGATTTTCCGGAGCGAGGCTTGGAGGTCGACGAGGCTGCCGGAAGGCAAGTCCCATCGGCCGACCGCGTCTGCGAACAGCGTGTCCCCCGAGAAGAGCAGTCGTTTTTCGGGTTCGAAGAAGCAGACGCTGCCCTGGGTGTGGCCAGGCGAGAACAGGAGGCGCAGGTTGAAGGGGCGAAGCGGCAACGGCTCGGACTCTACATAATAGCGGTTGACGTGGGGGAAGAACGCGCCCTGGAAGTAGCGGCCGGCCGAGAAGTCCTGGTCGCGGGCGTTGACCAGGCTGCCATCGTGGACGTGCATCCAGACCTCGGCGTCCGGGAACAAGGAATCCCCTCCAAAGTGGTCGCAGTGGCCATGGGTGTGGAAAACCGCGGAAACCTGGCCTGGCTCCAAGCCCAGGCCCTTCAAGGAATTAAGCAGGTTGGGGGTGTTTTCTTTTAGGCCTGAGTCGATTAGGGCTATTTTTTTGCCTGCCAATATATAGGAATTTGAGCTTGGGCCGGTTGAGTAAACGCAATAAACGCCGGGGCCTACTACCTGTTCCACCATGGAGGAAAAGCGGGTTAAAAGGCCTTTTAAAGCCTTCCGGGGCGGTATTATGTGGGGGTTGGATGGAGTTTTTTCAAGCAGTGCGGGAACGGCAGTCCATTCGGGCCTTCAAGCCCTTGCCCATCGAGCCCGAGAAATTGGATGCCTTGTTTGAAGCCGTGAACCGCGCGCCCTCGGCGGGAAACCTGCAGGCCTTTGAAGTCGTGTTAGTCGAGGAAGCGGAGAACAAGGAGCGGCTGGCAAGGGCCTGCTTCCAGCAGGCGTTCTTGGCCGAGGCCCCGCTGGTGCTGGTGTTTTTCGCGAACCCGGAGCGGAGCACGCCCAAGTATGGGGAACGCGGTGAGTTGTATGCCTTGCAGGATGCCACGATTGCCGCGGCCTACACGCAGTTGGTGGCACAGGCCCTGGGGTTGGGCAGCGCGTGGGTGGGCGCCTTCGAGGAACAGGAAGTCCGGGAGGTCCTGCAGTGCCCAGCGGAATGGATTCCGGTGTGCGTCATCCCCTTGGGGCATGCCAATGAAAAACCTTTCCACACGGATAGAAGGATAGCGGAGGAATTGTTCCACCGGTGGGGGCTGTAGATGGCGAGTTTCTTGGATGACCGGGAAGCCGTGGTCAAGAAAATCATCGTGTACACGGGCAAGGCGCGGGCCGACATCGAGAAGCTCATGGAGGCCAAGAAGGAAAAGTTCGCTGGCCTGTTGACGGAGGCGGGCGCGGCCTTCCTGGTGGCGAAGGAGCTTGGCGTGGACCTGGAGTTCGAGAAAAACATCGCCACGCGGTTGAAGCTGGGGCAACTCGAGGAAGGCATGAACAACGTGGACCTGGAAGTCGGGGTCAAGCAGGTGTTCCAGCCCAAAAAGTTCGAGAAAGGCGAGAAGAAGGGGCGGCTGTGCAACCTCCTGGTCGCGGATGACTCGGGGGAAATGAGGTTAACGGTTTGGCACAACGACGTGAAGAAACTCGAAGACGAAAAAATCGAGCGCGGGGCCGCGTTGCTGCTGAAGAATTGTTATGTTACTGCCTTCAACGACAAGAAGCAGTTGAACCTTGGTTATAACGGGCAAATGATTGTGTTGAGCGAGCCGACGGCGGGGTTGCCCGGCCAGGCTAGGGAAGCCGTGAAGCTCGGGGAATTGAAGCCCGGCCTGAACGACGTGGATGTGGTGGCGAGGGTAGCGCGGGTGTACGAGGCCCGTGATTTCGAGTCAGCGGGAAGGAAGGGCAGCCTGCAGGGCCTGGAGTTGGTGGATGGCTCGGGAAGGGTGCGCGCAACCGCGTGGAATGATTTGGTGGAAGAAGCGGGGAAGCTCGTGCCGGGTTCGCTGATAAAAATCGAGGGCGCGTACACCAAGGAAGGAATGAAGGGAACCGAACTGCACCTGGGCTGGCAGGCCCGCATCATCGTGGAACCCAAGAAACATTCCCTTCCCTTCTTGGAGGAACTTGGCGGGCAAACGGTTGCCAAAAAGAAGCTGAATGAGTTGGTGGAGGGAAGCGGAACCGTGCAGGTCACGGGAAAAATAGTGGGCGTGTACAAGGGCAACCTCGCCTACAACACCTGCCTGAAATGCGGCAAGAAAGTCGAGGAAGACGGGGATGCTTACCGGTGCGCGGCCTGCGGGGAGAGCCGGGAAGCCGACCTCAACGCGGTGATCGGCGTGGGCCTGGATGACGGCACGGCCGAGGTGCGGCTGGTGGCGTTCGGTGACAAGGCCGAAAAACTCATGGGCTGGAACAAGGCCGAGTTGCGGAAGCGGCTGCAGACCACGATGGCGGAAAAACTGGTCGAGGAACTCAAGCAACAACTGACCGGGAAAGAGGTTTCGGCGGTCGGCCGCGCCAAGGAAAACCAGAACACGCGGGAAACCGAGTTCATCGCCTGGGAAATCGCGTTCAAGGAAACCCAAGCGGTTTAAAAAAAGGTATTGCCCTATTTTGAGCGAATGAACGCACGACTTGCCGTTGGAATTCTTTTGCTGTTGCTGATTGTGGCGGCGGGGTGCATGGGGCAACCGAAGGCCCCAGTACCCTCGAAACAGGTCACAGCCCAGTCTAGTCCCGCGACGAAAACCCCGGCCCATGCACCTGCAGCGACCCCTCCAAAAGAGGCTCCGGCCCCCGCAAAACCTGGGGGTATCGATTTGTTCGGCGCCTGGCAAACACTGGTGTCTGGAACGCCCCAGGAATACCGCCTCCAAGCCAAGATGACGATGGGCATGAACGGGGAAACCCTGTTGGACCAGTATTTCAAGGGCGGCAAAATGCGCCGCTTGGACGGCCAGTCAAGTGGGGACGGCTTGAACACGAATAGCCGGATGTTCTTCTTGCAAAATGGGGGCACGGTCTTCTGCTCGACGCGGGAGGGAACGGAAACCTGCTTCAAGGTGGCGCCCCAAAACGACGAGCAAAGCCCTGCACAGTTCGATGCAAAAGCCTATGCGCCGAAACCCGAAGACTATCAATTGGGCAACTTCACCCTGGCCCCCCTGCCTCCCAGAATGGTTGCTGGAGAGTCAACTATTTGCTATAAAGTTACCTACGCCAAGGAGAAAGTCTCTGAGATGTCCGCCTGCTATACCCCTGATGGGATTGCGATGTATCTGGAAATGACGGGGCCCGAGAGCAGCATACACTTTGAAGCCCAGCGCCTGGAACGCCGCGTGAACGACGCCGACCTGGTGCCGCCGCCGGCGCAGAGCATGGAAGACTTGTACAAGGGCATCAGTAACTAGGGGGGAGAAGATGGACACGAGAAAACGGGTGTGGGCATTGTTCTTGTTGGCTGGCCTCTTGTTGGCGGGCTGCGTGAGCCAGAACCCGGTGGTGGAAACGAAGCCTGCCGCCAAGGAACCCGTGCCGGAGGCCACGAGCGCGGTGAAGCCGGAACCTGAACCCATATGGGAGCCGCCGGCCAAGCCAAAGCCGGTGGAAGCGGTCAAGGAAGCTGCACCCAACTGGCCGCAGCCCCAGAAAGCGGAAACGCCGGCCGACGAGTTAAAGGCGTGGATTGGCAAGTGGCCCCAGGAATACCGGGTGCAGTACAAGATTACCTCGTTTTTCGGCGAACAAATCGCGGAAATGCTGGAAGCCGAGTACTTCAAGACGGACAAGCGGAGAATCGACTTGTTCGTCGACGATGGAACGCATTTCACGAACACGCGCACCTTCTACTTGCCGGACCAAACCGTGGTCTGCAATTCCCTGGACGGCGAAGCAGAGTTCTGCGTGAAAACCGGGAAAGAAGAGGCGCGAACGGACTTCACCCAACTAGAGCAAGCTGACTTCGCTTCCTACACCATCACCCGGGAAGAACCACAGCGCATTGCCGGCGACCAAACCAACTGCTACAAGCTGGTACGAGCGGAAGATGGCAGCGAGACCACGGTGTGCTACACCTTTGACGGCATCCCCTTGTACTTGTCCACGCTCGGCAAGCAGGACGGGGTGGACGTGGCAACCACCGTGGAAGCCGAGAGCCTCGAGCGAAGGGTTCCGGACAATGAGCTGGAAGCCCCGAGCGCGCAGAGCCTCGAAGAACTGGGCGGCTAGAAAAACAGCCCATACGTATTTATTCTCCCACGGCGTCTTAATAGCATGGCGGAAGGCGTCCTACCCCTAACGACCATTGGCATCATCATCGTGCTGGCCATCGGGTTGAGTATCCTGGTGCGCAGGATTGGCTTGAACCCCGTGCTCGGCTACATCTTCACGGGCTTCCTGTTGGGCCCATTCTTCCTCGGCTTTTTGCACCCCGAGGACGCCTTGGTCGTTGGCTTCGGCGAGTTGGGGCTGTTCATCCTCTTGTTCTACTTGGGCTTGGAGTTGTCGTTGAAGGACTTCCTCAAAGCGGGTTCGGCCTCGCTTGGACTGGCCTTGATTGACATGACCCTGAGCGCGGGCTTTGGGTTTGCCTTGATGCAGTTGTTCGGCTACTCCTTCTTGTTCTCGGTCATCGTGGGCTTCATGCTGTTCTGCACGAGCACCGCGGTTGTAGCTAAGTTCGCCATCGACAAGGGCATCCTCCATGACCCTCCCTCGCAGTTGGCCGTGGCCATCCTCATCCTCCAAGACTTCCTAGGCATCCTCCTCCTCGTGCTGGTCACGAGCATCTCGGCGAGCGGGTCAGCCCTTGAGCTGGGGCTAACGGCCCTGGCGTTTGCGGTTGCCGCGTTCTACGTCGTGCACCACCTGTCCCGGGCCGCGGACGCCTGGCTGACCAGCAAGGGATTCGGGCACACGGAAGTAACCTTGTACGCCATCGGCATCGGCCTCATCGTGGCCACCCTCGGAAACCTCCTGCACTTGTCAACGGCGTTAGGCGCCTACTTTGCCGGGTTCGCGTTGGCCGAGACCCGCGCGGGCGAAAAAATCAAGAAAGACGTGAACTTCATGCGCGACTTCTTCCTTGTGTTCTTCTTCGTGAGCTTTGGCACCACCCTGTTCTACGACCACCTCAAGGGAGACATCGTCATCCCGGCGGCCCAGACCATGGGCCTGCTGGTGGTGCTCGCGTTGGTCCTGGTGGTGCTCAGCGAGATTGCGCACAGCCTGGCAGCCGCCCTGTTTGGACCCTTGTTCGGGTTGACGCGGTTCGACTCCAGCACCACCGCCTTGTTGTTGCTGCCCTTGGGGGAGTTTGTCGTCATCATCGCCACCGCGGCGAGAGAAGTCCTGCCCGGCAATGAAACCGGGCTCGTGTCCACGCTGGCCTTCCTCATCATCGCCATTTCCGTGATTGCGTTCCAGCCGGCCTATGACCGCATCGCCTGGCACCGCAAGATTTTCGGGGCGCTGCCAGAGTTGTTCCAGGTCCGCCAGGCCCCCAAGACCGAGCTGGCCGCCCACACGCCCCTGAGCCGCAGGCTCCTCAAAGAGTTCGGCTCTAACTTCCTCATCGTGGCCTGCCTGGCCTACGCCACCGTTCTATTATACTATGAGCTGCCAAGGCTTGGGCTGCCCCTGCTGTACGCACGCCAGTCCACGGCTATTCTGGTGTTCCTCTTGTTCGCTGTTCTGCCCTTCTTCAAGGGCCTGGAGGCACTCTACCGGTTGCTCGAGCACGCCTTCAAGCAGGTGCACGAGCCGCTCTCAGCCACGCCAAGGGATTAAAGGCCTTGCACTCCAAAAAGGGTATGCTCGTGCTTTCGGGGTATGAGTTGAAGCGGTTGCTGGCCCGCGAGGCCCTGGTCTCTGTCAACCTCTTTTCAGGCGAAGAAGAAGCCGAGTACGAAGGCATGCACGCGCGGGTGATGGGCGAAGCAATTGACTTGGCCGGCGTGAAACGCTTGCACGAGGACCGCGTGTACGTGGCAGAGAACGGGGAACTCAAGGAAGCCAGTTTTTTCGCGGGCAAGGTGTACGCCTTGAAGGCAGTTGAAGGCCACGCGCCCACCATCGAAATCAACGGGATACGCATGCACCGCGTCCCCACCCAGAAGGGGGTGGGGCCCGCCCCAGAAGAGGACGCGGAAAACAAAATCGGTTTCCTGGGCCTCAAGCTAGGAGAGAAAGTGCTGGACACCTGCTGTGGCCTCGGCTACTCGGCGATTGCCGCGCTGCACCGCAGCTGCACGGTGACGGTCCTGGAGTTGGATGAAAACGTGTTGCGGTTGGCTGAACTGAATCCATGGAGCCGGCCGCTCTTCGACGCCTTGAAGGAGGGGCAAGCGGAACTCGTGCACGGCAATTGCTTGGAGGAAATCCGGAAGCGCGGCAACGCGGAGTTCGATGCCGTGGTGCATGACCCGCCCAGGTTCAACGTGGCCAGCGACTTGTACGCCCAAGAGTTCTACGGAGAAGTGTGGCGCGTACTCGACGAAGACGGAAAGCTGTTCCACTATACGGGCAAGCCCATGGAACGGCACGGTGGCGGGATAAGAAAGGGTGTTCAGAGTCGGCTGCGCAAGGCCGGGTTCCGGAACATCGAGTGGAACGAGGAATGTTTGGGGTTTAGGGCGCGGAAGTAGACGGGCAAAGAATTATATTCCGGAACGCTGTTAGGCTTGGCATGGGGCGGATTTTTTTCGCGGTTTTGTTTGCGGTCTTGCTGGTGGCGGGGTGCGTGCAGCAGCAGCCACAGGGGCCCCCAACAGGGCAACCAAAGCAGCTCATAACCCCTTCCATCATCGAGAACGGCCAAGCCAAGCCCATCCTGCCTGGCTCGTCCGCAGGAGGGGGCGTGGACTACACCTATTATTCGTCGCCCGTGTTCCTCTTGTACTATCCGCGGGGTTGGGCAGCCGAGGAAGTCGGCAACGGCCAGTTCGCATTCACCGCGCCCGTTGAAGGCGACCCGGAAAAAAACGTGGCCGACCAGCTGATAGTGGAAATCTGGGCAGGCGAGGAAAGCACGCCGGAAGCCTACGCCAACTACGAGGCCGAGTTCATGGTCGAAGGCGACCGGGTCACGGGCGGGGGCGCAATCACGTTCAAGGACCGCGCGGCCTTTGTCATCGAAGTCGAGGGGCCCAACGAGCGCACGGGCAAGCCCATGTTCTACCAGACGGTTTTCTTCCGCAACGGAAAATGGGTCTACCGATTGCAGTACTCCATGGAGAAGGCACGGCAGGAAAAAGTGCAGCCCCTGTTCGAGGACATGCTCGACCGGTTCGTGGTCGGAAACTACCAAGGCTGATTTTTTTACGCCGGCAAGGGAAGCGGCCGCATGCGGCCGAACTTGATGTACCAGGCCGTGTTGCCGCCAATGAAGGGGCCCGCCTGGTAGACCACGTAAAAGAAGTCGACGCCCACCGGGCCTTCGAGGATGGGGCCCGAAAAGGTTCCATTGTTCCAACCGACAAGCACCATTTTCAGCCTGGGGTCGTAGCCCGCATCCTGGTTGGGCGGCAATCCCCAGGCCTCCCAGTCCCCTTCCAGGATGGGTTCCACGCGCCAAGTGCCCGAAGACGAGCCATAACTCCAGGTCTTGTCGGCTTTGACTTCGATGCGGCGGAGGTTGCGGGTCTCGGAATAGCTGCGCCAGGTTTCAACGAGACTAGCCTCGACGTCAGCGGTGGAAGCAGATGAAACGGGGGGCTCGGTCTGGGGGGCGTTGGGTTGCTCGGGTGCCTCTGGGTTGGGCTCGGACTGGGTTTGGTTGGAGGAAGAGCCCGTGCAACCGCTGGCCGCGACGAGTAAGACGAGGAGAACCAGCATCCAGCAGGGCAGGGGATTCCGGAATCGCATGGCAAGAATACGCTGAAGAGGTATATAAGGGTTGGGGCATGTTGGCGGAACCATCCAGTGAATGCCTTGGACCGGGCAAAGGATTATATTCGGGAAATCCGTTAGGAATGGCATGGGGGCACTCATGGCCTTGGCCTGGATGGGTTTGTGGTTGGGGCGGTGGCGAGCATGAAACGGGAACAACCTGGCTGGGCCGTGGTCCTTGCCTGTCTGGCCTTTTTTTCCCTGCTGCCCGGGGCCCTGGCCGACTTGGGGCCCAAGCCGACCGCCGAGGCAATGCTGTCCGTGGACGGAAAGCCCTTCCAGAATGCCTTGGTCTCCCTACAGGAATGCGTGGAAACCGCTGGGGGGCCGAACGAGGACTACTCGTTGGGCGGGTTGGGCGCGGCCCAGGCCTGGGTTTCAGGCAACGGGGTACAGGCGTTGTTGCGGGACGAGGAAGGAACGGAGGCCGTGGCGCCCCTGCAAGGCAGGCAACTGGAGAAAGCCCGTGCCTTTGTCCGGCCGGCGTGGGACGCGGAAAAAAAGTGTTACTGGCAACCGGCCTACCGGGCCTTTGCTGCATGCGAAAAAGCGGCGTGCACTTTCACGTACATGGTGCCGCAAGCCTTTAGGCTGACGGTATTGGACTTGGATTCCGGAGCAGTTTTTACCAGTCGGGAACTCAAGCGGACCGGGTTCAACGCGGTCTACGAAATAGGCTTTGATTCCGGGACCGGGCAGGGGAAAGCAATAGAAACCAGCCTGACTGGAGACTGGCAGCTCAGCTTGTTCGTGGCGTTGCTCCTTGCAACGCTGGTCATTGAATTGTTTGTGGGGGCCCTTGCCGCGCATTTTTGGCTGAAGAGGCCGGCGCGGACCTTTTTCGTGCCAGTGGCCATTGGAAACCTGGCCAGCTATCCCCTGGTGTTCTTTGGCTTGCGGGCCCTGCCGGCAGGCTTTGCGGAGGGTCTTTTGCTCCTGGAGTTGGGAGCCTTTGCCTTGGAAGCAATGGTCTTGAAGAAGATGACCGGCTTGACCTGGAAACAGGCACTGGCGTGCAGCGCGGGAATGAACCTGGCTTCCTTTGCAGTGGGTGGGTTGCCGCTCGCGTTCACGTGAGGAACGGGAAGCAAGCACGGGCCGTTAAACGTCTTTGGTGACCTGGAAGGAGTTGATGATGGCTTGTGCGCTGGCCTCGGCTGCCGCGAACTCCGCTGGCTTGTTGATGTACACCAGGGAGTAAATGATGTCCTTGCGGGTGGCGTAGACTTGCAGGGCTTTGACTGGGGTGCCGTCCTGCAAGGTCATGGTGTAAACGAGTTGGTGGGCTGGCAGGGAGCCCAGCATGGCTGGCTTCGAGTCAAGGAGACTGAAGTCCTGTAAGACGGTGGGAAGCTCTTGGAGGGTGAGGGCCGTATAGTCCTCCAAGGTCATGGGCCGTTCGCGCAGGTCCTGCATGGTCAGGCCCACGTTTTCCGTGAAGCCGTCGCTGGCCGCGCCAGGAGGAGAAAAAGCGACAATCAGGGCGGGCGAGGACTCGTCCTTCGTCCAACCCGTGGGATAATTCATGGCCACGCCGTACTCGAAGTTGTTGTAGCCCGAAAGCCCGGCGGGTGCGGAAATGAGGCCAAGGCCTTGCGCGGGGGCTTGAGGAGCCGAAGCCGCGGGCGGTTGGTTAACACAACCCAGCAAGGCGATGAGCACAAGCAGTGAAAGGATGACTCCCCTTGATTGCATGGCACATTATGCGGCAAGGAACTATATAAAGGTATCGAGGTTGTTTTCGCACCGGAAATCTGGTCTCGTTTCCTTTAAAAAGGGTTGAAGCGTAAGAGGTACAGCGGCGGCATCCATGGGGGCAGGCACTCACGCCAGGGCCTGGCCCCTGACCGCTTGCGCGCCGCGTGGAGGAATGCATATGGCGAAGGAAGTAGTAGCGAAAGAATTAGTCAAGGAACTCGACAAGCAGGTCGAAAAAGAGGTTGCGAAAACAACCGAGGTCAAGGAAATCACGGATTTGCCGGGCATTGGCCCGCAGGCAGCCGAAAAACTCTTTTCTGCCGGGTATAAGACCCTGGAAAGCATTGCCGTGGCCTCACCCATGGAACTCATCGAAGTCGCGGGCCTCGGAGAGGTCACGGCCCAAAAAGCCATCAAGGCCGCGCGGGACGCCATGCAGATGGGCTTTGAAAGCGCGGACAAGATGGCGGAGCGGAGGAAACTGGTGGGAAGGATTTCCACGGGCAGCAAGGAAGTGGATGCCCTGATTGGGGGCGGGATTGAAACGCAGAGCATCACCGAGGTCTACGGCAAGTACGCGAGTTCGAAGACCCAGTGGTGCTTTCAGACGGCGGTGAACGTGCAGTTGCCCAAGGAAAAGGGCGGCCTGGCCGGGAACACGCTGTACATCGACAGCGAAAACAGTTTCAGGCCGGAAAGAATCATCTCCATTTCGAAGGCGCGGGGCGTGGACCCAGACAAGACCCTGAAAAACATTTTCGTGGCAAGGGCGTACAATGCAGACCACCAGATGCTGTTGACGGACAAGGCGGTGGAACTCATCAAGGAAAAAAACATCAAGCTCTTGATTGTCGACTCCTTGACCAGCCACTTCAGGGCGGAGTTCAGTGGCCGCGGTCAATTAGCTGACCGGCAGCAGAAGCTGAACCGGCACATGCATACCCTCCAAAAAATCGCTGAAATGAACAACGTGGCCGTGCTGGTAACCAACCAGGTCATGGAGCGGCCGGACATCCTGTTCGGGGACCCGACGGCTCCCATTGGGGGAAACATTGTGGGGCACGCCTCGAAGACCCGGATTTACCTTCGGAAGAGCAAGGAAGACAAAAGGGTTGCCAAGCTGGTGGACAGCCCCAGCCTCCCGGACGGGGAAGCCATCTACCGGGTCACGGAAAGGGGATTGGAGGACGCCGAGTGAGGTGGCATACGCCCCTCTTTTTAACTTTTTTCCCATCTCCATCATGCGGTGATTGGCGTATGGCTGAACTGATTGACCAGGACTATTTGCATTTCGCGGAAGTGTTCAAGGAATCCCTACCTGAGTTGGCGGCTGACTACGAGGCGTGGAAGAAAAAGACGCAGGCCGGCGAAGTCTTCGACAAGAAAACGACGGAGCTGCTGGCGTTGGCGGCCAGCTTTGCCATGCTGTGCCCGTACTGCATCGATTCCCACGCACCAAAGGCGAAGGCGCATGGCGCGACCCGGGAAGAGATTGCCGCCGTGCTCCACATCGCTTCCGCGGTAAGGGCTGGGGCCTGCATGTCGTTCGGGTTGCAGGCATTCAAGCCGTTCAAATAACCGGTGCCGGGGCGTCCAGGATTTCGAGGACGTCGAGTTGCGTGCAGGTGCAGGGCACGCCAAGCAGGGAGGCAAGGTTGGGCATGCTTCTCCCCTCATCACCGGAAACGAATTCCTTTACGTAGAGACCGGAACTCGCCCGGAGCACGAGTTCAAAGGACGCGGCATCCAGGGGCTTCACGGACTCGAGCACGGTGTACTTGGCGCGGAGCTTGTCCGGCCTCCGCTTGGAGACGCGGAGGGGCGTGCGCTGCTCGATGGAAAGCCTTTGGCCGAGTGCAGGGGAAAGCCGGGAGAGGTCGAAGGGCGCGGAACCGGTGACCACGGCGGCATAGCGTTTCTCGTGTTCCGCGTTCTTGTACTCGGACACGCTTTCCTTGCCGCAAAAGCAGAGGACGGAAACCCGGAGCTTGCCCGGGAACCCGGCATTGATTCCGGTGGCAAGGGCTTCCAGGTTGGCCGAGCGCCGGCGGGGTTCCACGAGTTCAAAGACAAAGGGGCGGCCGGAGCCCAGCATCCGGACATCCACGTCTTCGCGGCCGGCTCCGTGGAAGACGCCGCGTGCGGCCCCGAACGCTGGAACCAGGACTTGGGCCAGCAGTTCCTCGACGGATTCCTCGGAGAGGCGGCCGGTTCCGTGACAGAATGCGCAACCCCTACCGCGGCCCTTGCACTTGAAGCAGTAGTGCGTGGTCTGGGCAAGGGAACGCGAGAACTTGTTGTAGCGGCCGCACACGTAGACGGGCGAGAGGCGTAGTTCGAGGCGGCGGCAGACGAAGTCCAGCAAGCAGTCAACGTCCGCGCCATGGGGTTGGAATGACTTGTTCAAGGCCTTTTCGAGGCCGCGGACGAGCTCGGCTTGGACGTCTTTGCGGAGTGCGGCTTGCTCGGCCTCGGACAGGGCGGAGTCAAAGCGGCAGCCCAGGGAAAAGGAAGCGAATTCCGTGTCGTGCAAAGCATTGGATAGAAAGGAAACACCGGCTGGAACCCCTGTGGGCTCAGGTTTTAAGCCAGGTGGAAAAGCCAGTTGCATGTGAGGAGAAAGCAAAAAAGGGTTAAAAAGGCGCGCTGTTTTTGAATTTTTCCCGGCCCCTGGTCCTGGAGACATCTTCTTTTTAACTCGTTGCCGCTGATTGTTTGAGGGAAAGAAAATGCCTGGCCTGGATAGCAACGCAAGCGAATTGATGCGCAAGGAGTTCGTCACGGCGGATGTGGAAGAGCCCCTCACCAAAATCATTGGGCGCATGCGGCAGTTCAGGCAAGACAACATAGTCATTACCGAGGGGGGCCGGTATGTGGGCATGGTCTCCAAGCGGGAGATGCTGCGGAAGAAGGTGGACTTCCGGCAGATGAAGGCCAAGAGCGTGCTGGCCAAGTACCCTGCCCTGGAAAGAGGAACTGCCTTGCCGGACATCGTGCAGGCCATGTATTCTTCGGGGGCACGCGAACTAGCGGTGATACACAAGGGCAGGGCCATCGGCGCGGTAACCGTCAACGAAGTCATCGCGCAGATGAAGAAAATCCCGGAGCTCCGGCAGCTGACCGCGTCCGAGGTGTGCGTGAAAAACCCTTTGACACTGCGGGAGGACGACAACCTTTCACAGGCCATCAGCCGCATGAAGAAAAGCAACGTCAAAAAAATGCCGGTCGTGGATGGAGACGGCTTGCTGAAGGGCATCCTGCGCTGGGAAAACCTCATGGAAACCTATCTGCTCCAAGCCGTCGAAAAAAACGAGGTCTACCGCGCCAACGTGCGGGGCGGCCACACCGCGGACAAGCAATCGGCTCTGAAAGTGCGGGTGGGCGGGATTGCCGGCACCAATTACGTGGTGGCTACGGAACACGAATCGCTGGAAAAAATCGTTGACTTCATGAAGGAGCGGGACGCGGTCATCCTGGTCAAGAAGGAGAAGCCGACTGGCATCATCACCTATGGGAACCTGTTGCGCGCCTTTGAGCGCGTGAACGTCGTGCCCAGGAACATCCAGTGGGTTCACAAGCCGGAACTGGATTCCTTTGAAGAAGCCAAGGTGGACTCGGCGTTGGCCGAATTCTATGACAAGGCCGAAAAGCGGCTGGAAACGGATATACGCCTGGAAGCGCATTTCAAGGCGTTCCACGCGCAGGGCAAGCGCAAGCAGTACTTGCTGCGGCTGCGCCTGTTTTGGGCCGGGAAACTGGCGGAAGCCACTAAGGAAGAGTGGAGTCCTTTGACGGTGGTGCAAAAGGCCATCAAGGCATTGGA
Organism: Candidatus Iainarchaeum sp.; assembly: GCA_018304425.1. Taxonomy (GTDB): domain Archaea; phylum Iainarchaeota; class Iainarchaeia; order Iainarchaeales; family UBA10219; genus UBA10219; species UBA10219 sp10219u. The sequence continues at coordinate 327,502 of JAGVWE010000002.1, forward strand.
AAATGGTTTTAGGCACAGGATGTAAGGAGGCGGGAAGGTGGCGGAAAATGTTTTCGTGTTGAAGTTGAAGGATGACCTGGATGTCGTGGGCGAAGTGGAGCGGTTCTGCGAAAAGGAGCACATCAAGTACGGGGTGCTGCTGGGAGCAGTCGGCAAGCTGAAGGAATTTGAGGTGGTCGCGTTCCGGGAACGTGGAGTCATCGAGAAAAAGTTTTTCAGGGAAGCCCACGAGTTGAACTCTGTTTCAGGCAAGATTCAGTGGCTGGGCGGGAAATACACCAGCCACATCAACGTGGCGGTGGGCGAGAAGAGCTTCCGCTCAATCAACGGCCAGTTGATGCGGGGAAAGGCTGCAGGGGACCTCGAGTTAACCATCCGGAAAGTGGACCTGGGTAAAATAATCGAGGCCTGAACGTGGGAATGGCTAGGGCAGCGGAATGGAAAGCGTTTCCACCTGGTTGTCCGAGGCCTTGACGGAAAAAAGGGCGTGAACTGTTTTTTGGCTGCGGGGCCGTGTCTTGTAGAGGGAGAGGTTCAGGCCCGGGATAACCGCAAAGGCTGGCTCGTATTTGGAGATCTGGCCATCCCCATCCAAGTCGGAGCCCAGGAACCGTATTTCCTGTCCAGTGCCTGAATGGAGGACGGGCGTGCGGGCGTCCAGCAACAGGTAGAACGCATCCTGGTTTCGTTCCCTGACCACGACTGGAGTGTACTGGAATTTGAGGTTACCTTGGCCGGTCAACTGGATGGTTGGAACCAGGGAGTCAAAGGAATTCCGGTAGCTCAGGTAGAACCGGTTAGCGGGGGAAGCCTGGAAGGGGGGCACGGGCACGCAAACGCCTTGAATGGGTTGGCAAACGGAAATGGAGTGAAATGTTAACAAAGTGAGCGTGTTGGCCCGTGAGATGCGCGTAACCATGTACTCCATACCGAGAAAGTCAAGGGGTTGGTACTCAGTGGAGAGCACACGATACGGCTGGGCATAATCGGTTTTCCCGTAGAAGAGGTGTGCGGTTCGCTTGCCGTTCACGAGTTGTCGGCTGACCTTCAACGAAAACGGGACGCCGTTGAAGGGTTCCTTTGGGGAAACGATGAGTTCTCTTTCTTTGACGCGCGCGTCCAGGACATAGGTCTTGGTGCGGTCAAAGGAGAGGATGGCGTCAAAGGGGCTGGCCTCGACCCGGATGTATAATGGGATTGAATGGGTTCCCTGTGCATCGGCAAACTCGAATGCGGGGCCCAGCGAAAGGGGTGCTGCCTGCGTGGAGGAAACCAGGGAAAACAAGAACAAGACCGGAAAGAAAAGGCTGCGCATGGAAGCAGGAAAAGCCGAAACGCGTTTAAGGGTTCCGGGTCAGGCAAGGGGTATAATAAGTTTTTCCGCTTCAATCCATGCATGGGGGAGCCGGAAAACGGCAGTGAATGGGTGGGCCAGGAGGCCCCTGAACTCGTGTGCTCGGGGCAGTGGCTGAACTCAAAGCCGTTGACCCTTCAGGGTTTGAAGGGAACGGTAGTGCTGCTGGATTTCCTGAGTTACAGCTGCGTGAACTGCATCCGCACCTTCCCGTTCCTCAACCAATGGTATGAGCGGTACAGGGAACAGGGGCTTGAAATCATCGGCATCCACACCCCTGAATTCGAGTTCGAAAAGGATGCGGGAAACCTGGAAGCGGCCCTGAAAACGCATGGCCTGCGGTTTCCGGTCATGCAGGACAATGACTATCTTACGTGGAAGGCGTTCCACAACAATTACTGGCCCAGGAAGTTTTTGCTGGACCGGACCGGCAAAATCGTGTACGACCACGTGGGCGAGGGCGCCTATGGGGAGACGGAGAAAAAGATGCGGGAACTGCTGGAGGTGAAGGGGCGTGGCCTGACCGGGAAGCCGGCTGGACAAAGCCTTTTCGCTGGGCTCTCCGAGCCGCTGACGGGGGAATTGTATGTCGGCTATGCCCGTGGAATCATTGGAAACATTGAAGGATATGAGCCAGACCATGAAATCGAGTACGCGGAACCGGAGTACCGGGAGGACGGCATAGTCTATGTCAAGGGGACTTGGATGAGCCGCGCCCAGTACATGCATCATTCACGGGACACGCAGGGCAGAAACGATTTCGCGTGGGTGCGGTATACTGGGCGGAGCGCGAACGCCGTGATGGGCCCAGCGTATGGGAAGCGCTTCACGGTCTTCCTTGAAGTGGACGGCCACCCGTTGAAGAAATCCGAGGCTGGCCTGGACGTGTCATTTGACGAAAGAGGCCGGTCATTCGTGGAAGTCCGGCAGCCACGGATGTACGGCCTGGTGGGGGGTGGCATGCCCTTGGGGGGACATGAACTGAAGTTGGTGTGCGATTCCAGGGAGTTCTGCCTGTACACCTTTACCTTTGGCTTGTAGTCAACTGATGGGTTCCTTGCCGAGGTCAGCGACCGATGGGCAGCAACCGAGGTCCGCGACCGAGGTCAATGACTGAGGTCAATGACCGCGTCGGCAAACAAGGCAAGGTCCTGCAACAGGGCGGAATCCCTGTCCTCAACCAGGGCAAGGAAGACGCCGCGCGCGTTTGACTCCCGCACCTTGTTCATGAGGTGCCGCACGAACTTGGCGGAATCCGCTTCCTCGTTGTAGAGCAGCAGCGTGCTGAGAGAATCGAAGAACACCAGCTGGATTCCTTCCACGTCAATGGCCTTGGAGAGGGTTAGCTCCAGTTCAGTCAGGGCACCCGGGTTTGAAACGAACTGGACTTTTATTTCCTGGCTGCGGGGCGGCATCTTTTTCTCGGTGGAAATGGGTCTTATGGACATGCTTTTGGTGATGCAGTCCACGAAGTAAAGGTTGGTTGCGGCGAGGGATTCCCGCTGGAACTGGTCGAATAATACCCTGGCAGACCGTCCAATGGTTGCATAGCAGAGACGGGGGTAGGCAGGACTGAACGCCTTGAGGAGAGCCGGAATGGCGGACGCATAGCCTTCCCTTGGAATGAGGAGGACTATGTTCTGGTTGGACTGGATTGCTTCAAGGGGGTTCATGGCTTGCAACCTATCCCAGCAGGCGCCGCAGCGTGGAGACGAATTCATGGACGCTGAGGGGCTTTTGCACGTATTCCACGGAAGCGAATTGTTTGATGACGCCCCTTCCAGTCGTGGAGGAATCGGCCACGGTCAGGAAAACCACGCGAAGGTTCTTGAGCCTTGGATTCGAGTGAATGGCTTCCAGGACTTGCTTGCCGGACATCCCAGGCATGAACAGGTCCAACAAGACCAGGTCGAAGTCCCCTTCCTTCATGGCAGCGAGGGCTTCTTCGCCGGAGGAAGCCGCGCGCACGTCGCAGCCCTCTTTTTTGGCCAGGCCGACATAGAGGTCCAGGATGTCCCTTTCATCGTCCACGATGAGGATTTTTTTTCCCATGCGGGTTCAACCCAAGGAATAGGACGGCAAGCCTTAATAAGTTTTACGAAGCGGCTTCGTTTAGGGCTTTATAACCCGGTCGACAAAGGGTTCCATCTGGGAAAGCATGCCGGTTGCCTCTTCGCTGGCCAGACAGGTTAAAACACCTTGCACTCCCTTGACCCTGAGCATGGTGGTGAGCGCGTGCACGAACTTGGCAACGGTTTTCTGGTCCCGGTAGAGGAGCAACACCGAGATGGAGTCGAACAAGAGCACGGGGCACTTTTTGGCGTCCAGCACCCTTGAAATGGCGAGCAACAGATCGGTGAGCGCATTCGGGCCGTCCAGGTAAAGCGCTTTCCCGGATGGAATGAACCGCTTGGCAACGGTTTGCGTGCACGCGTCGATGAACTCGAACTTGTTGTAGTTGATGTTGTTTTGCTCGAACACCTGGACAATGGATTGAAGCATCTTGGTGAGGGTAACATAGCAGACCGAGTCAAAGGACTGGTCGAGTTCCCTGCACGCGTCCAGGAGCTTCAAGGAATAGGCGTCCCCTGGCAGTGCCAAGAGGACTTGCTCGCTTCCGGAGAGCTCCAGTTTGATGGTATTCCCCCAAAAAAGTCAAAGGCAAAAGAAAGAAAGGGGAAAGGGTTTAAAGAACCCCTTCGTTTGGCCTTAGTTCTGGCATTTGCCTACCAGGGGCCTATCCCCTACCTGCACCTTGCCGGTGAGATTAGCCGTATTATAGGTCAGGCTGGCCTCGTAGGAAAAGGTCTTGGTGTCTCCCAGGTCCGTGCAGTCGTCTCCGGCCGTTGAATAGGTGCCGGAGACGCTGGCCGTCTTGCCCGCACCCACAACGGTGTCGGAAACCGACAGCGCGGTGGCCGCGGTAGTGGGGCCATCCAGGGTTATCTCGGTCAGGGTAAGGGACTGCTCGGTGTTGTTGCGCAAAACAAAGGTGTACGCCGTGTCGTCAAAATCGTATTCGAGGACGGCGAAGGGGGAAGCGCCCCGCCAATAGGCCGCGCTCTGCTGCTCGGTAGTGCTGCCTCCAATGCCCGGCACAAAGCCCAGCACGCCCACCACAACCAATGCGATGACGATGACCACTGCCAAAATGATTAGGTACTCGGTTGTCCCCTGTCCCTTGAAATCCATTTCATTCCCTCCAAACAGAAAGTGGTGAAAAGTGATTATTGTAGGGCATTCACGTTTATAAACCTTTAGGGCAGGGGCAGGACGACGGCCAGGAAGGCGCGGGCCAAAGCGAATACAAGGAAGGAAACCAGGAGTATCCCTGGAAAGTATTTGAGGCCCAGTTTGGCCTTGCCCATGGAGAGCACGCCCACGAAGAGGCTGGCCAGCAAAGCGTTGCCCACCAGGAGGAGCAGCGCCGTTTGCGACATGAAATCGCTTGAGAGTTCGCTGGACGTGGCGAGGAAGCCCAGGCCGGTTTCGTTGACGGCTGAGTTCCGGGTCTTGGATTGAATGGATTGAAGCATGTCCAGGAACTGGACTGAGACGGCCATCAGGCCCGGCGTTGCGACCATGACGATGAAGACCACGAAGATGACGTACATCTTGGTGCTGGACTGGAGTTCTTTCCTGAGTTCCTGGGTTTGCCGGATGTCAAAGGCACTGGATTCCAGGAGCTTGGAGAGTCTTCCCCCGGACTTCATGGCCTGTGAGAAAAAGGTGACAAAACCCTGGAGCGTGTCCGACTTGATGCGGTTGGAGAGCTCGGACAAGGCCTGATTGAAGGAAGTGGTGCCAAGGGATTTCGAGACCGCGTACCTGACTTCCTCGGAGAGGGGCCCGAACTCGGGGCGGGCCGCGGCCTGGAACGAATGGAAGGGAGTCATGCCCGCGTTGATGTTCGAGGAAACCAGCAGCAGGAAGTCCGGCAGCACACCTTCCACCATCCGGGCCCTTCCCTCGATGAGGTAGTAGAGGTGGAGGAAGTAGAGCAGCAACACGAGGGCCAGGCAGGCCAGGCCGGCCAGTAGGGAAGCTAGGAGTGGGATGACCGGTATTATCAGGACCAGCGGTTCCCTGCCCAGGGGAAGGGAAAGGGGGAACTCGTATTCGGGGAAATACAGGAAGCCCAGCAGGCGGTAGGCGTTGTAGACCAGGAGGAACGCCGCGAGGCCCAAGAGGAAGGCGGCCAGCAGCCGCTTGCCCAGCCATTCGTCGGCGTCGCCTTCAAACGCGGCATAGTTGAGCGCTTTCCGCAGCCGCTGCTCCCTGAACTTCTTGGAAGAAAAATCAGAGAAGCGAAGGGCGAGGCCGCGCAGGATCATAGGTACACCCTTGGAATCCGTGTCTTGATGAAGCCGATGAGGGCGGCTTGGAACAAAAAAGAGGCCAGCACCGTGCCATAGATGTTGCTCGGACCGATGCTGCTGCCGGAAAGGGAGGAAAGGATGACCATGAAGGTGATGCCAAGAGTTGGAACGGCCGTGGCCAGCAGGAGGTAGAGCAGGATCCACAGGTTGAGTTCGGCCGCGTAATCCTTGATGGACCTGAACTGGTGGTTCATTAGCATGGACACTACCGAATTCAGGGCGCCCTGAATGGAGGCGCCGGACTGCATGGAGGTAAGCAGCTGCCAACAGGTTTTCTTGAGATAATCCGATTTTGTCTTGAGTGCCAGGCGTTCCAGGGCTTGTCTCTCGGAGAGGCCGGCCGAAACGTCTTTGACGACGCCCTCAAATTCATTGGACACGACCCCGAAATTTCCCTTGGAGGCATTGACCATGGCGTCGTAGAGGCTCACCCCGCTCGTGACCTGCACCTGCATGCCTTTCAAGGCAAACAAGAGGTTTTGGTCGATGCCGGCCGCCACCTGCTTGGCAAGGAGTCCGGGGTAAACGAGGTGGATGCCGAAGAACAGGAAGAAAAACAATAGGCTCAGGGCAGCTGACAGGACAACCGATTGCTCGGATAACAGCTGTTCTCGGACGTAAAAAATTCCTGCGAACAGCGCGAAAAAGAACAAGCCGTAGAGGAGAGCTGAAAGGAAGCACGCGGTCAGGTATTGCTCGGCCGAGACGGGAAGTTCGGCCCGCTTCAAATCATATTTCGTGTTGTAAAAAACGTTGGAAAGGGTCTTGCCAATCCAGGTCAGTCTCCTGGAAAGCCTGTTCGCGCCTTCCAGGGAAAAAAGCAGGAACCGCACGCGCATGGAATCAAATCCCCTTCATGGTGGCCGGGCCGGCATTCTTTTTCGCGGCTTCCAGCAGCCGTTCGGCGTCGGAGTAATAGGACTTCATGATGGCTCCGACTTCGTCTATGTCCTTGCAGTGGTTGGCCAGCATCCAGTTCAATATCAGGGCCTTCCCGTCCAGTTCCTGGTTCACCTCTTTCTCGGTGAGGCCGGTGTGGAGGTTTATCTCCCGCAAGAACTTGGTGGGCTTGTTGACTGATTCCCAGGCGTCTTCGCGGGGCTTCCACCGGTAAACGGGGTTGATGGACAATTGGTTGCCGGTAACGCCTGACTCTATTTCGGCCAATTCATAGGTGCGGCGGAGGTTGGTGCGCCTATCCCGGTATTGCACGAGCACCAGGTCAATGGCCTCTACTTCCAGGGGGGGCACGCTGATGGGCGGTTCGGTCAACCGTCGCATGACCTGGGCCGAGGAATTGGCGTGGATGGTGCTGTAGACGCTGTGCCCGGTGTGCATGGCCTCGAAGAGGACTTCGGCCTCCTTTTGCCGCCGGATCTCTCCCACAATGATTCTGTCCGGCCGCATCCTAAGCGAGCTATACATGAGGTCCAGCATGGAGACCTCGCCGAGGCCTTCCGGGTTCGGGTTCCTGGTCGTAAGCGGCACCCAGTTCCAGGCCATGTGCCGGGGCAGCATGATTTCCCGCACGTCCTCAATCGAGATGACGCGGTGGTAACTGGGTATGAACGCGCTCAAGGTATTCAGGGCGGCTGTTTTTCCGGATGCCGTGCCGCCAGCCACCAGGATGTTCAGCTCATACTGCATGGCCTCCCACAACAGGGCCGCCATCTCAACGTTCATGGTATGGGAACTCCCGATGAAGTCGATGACCGTCCAAGGACGCCGGGCAAAGCGACGGATGGTGAGGGTGTTTCCGAGCGAGGAAACCGGGAAAAGCGTGGCGTTCACCCGGTCACCGGTCACGAGATGCGCGTCCAGGATGGGGTTGAGGGTGGTGATGTCTCGCCCGACCTTCCGGCCAATCAAGGCGGAGGTGTTCGCGATGGCCTCCTCGCCTGACATGGACAGGTTGGTTTTCAGCCACCCGTGCTTGCGGTGGTAAACGGTTACCGGGGTCTTGCTGGAATTGATGGCTATCTCTTCGAGGTCGTTGTCCGCCATGAACAACTCGATGTTGCCCAGGCCGTACATGGAGTGGAGGAGAAAGCCCGACAAGGCGTTGAGGGTTTCCTCGTTGTTTTCCCCCAGAAAGGACTTCAACTCGGTTTTGGCCACGTCGAAGAATTTTTTCTTGAGTTCCACGCTCTTGCTTTCGTCGGTTATCTCGGTGACCTCAATCGGGATTTTTTCGGCAATCCTGTCCCGCAGCCGTTCCAGGAAAACCCGGGTGTAGACGCCCAGCACCGGGGTGTTCAACTCGTAAAGCGGCCGGCTGTCATCCCCTCCCTGGACGAGGTTGACTTCGGCGGGGACAAAGTCGATGAGCAACGGGTATTGGGCCAGGATTTTGCCTGCCGAAGGCGCGAGCGGCTCGGGCGGCAGCTCTTTCCGCAGGGAAATGCGGGGGCTCTGAACCATGGTAGCAGGGTATTCGACGTCCACGAGCCCTGCTTCCTCCAAAATCTTGCCGACGGTTTCCACGGCAGAAGGGGTCCAGGCCAGTTCGGCTGCAATCTTTCCAAAGGCAAGCCGCTTATGGACCTTAAGCAGGTCAAAGAGTCGGTCAACCTTCGTGGACAGGTACACTGTTTTCCGTGCAAGGGGTTTCCTGGACTCAACGGCTGGATTGGGCATGCGTTCCCCTTGTATTATTCATTTGAGGTTAATAAACCTAACACAGGGAGCAACGCCTAGCAGACCAGGTTGGGGTGGGGGCCGTAGGTGCAGGTATACGGGTGCGCGGTTTTCACGCAGGTTCCCTTCTGGCACCGGGCAAGCGTGTCCGCGGTGTCGCAGTCCGAGTCCTGGTTGCAGTCGTCTGCCGGGCAATCGGAGTCGTTGCCGTGGTGACAGCCGGCGGGACAGGAACCGTTGCCGCTCACGCAGGCCGTGGAAACGGTGTTGACACATTTCCTTGGGGTGCCACGGCACTCGTCCACGGTGCTGGCCTCGCCGTCATCGCAGTCCGCGGGAGTCGTGCATTCGTCGGGCAACTTGCACTTGGTAAGGCAACAGACATAGGAGTCAATCGTGGCAATGACGGCAGACATGCAGTTGGCATCGGTGGGGCAAACCCTGCCATTGAGTTCGTTGCAGGTCTTTGGGCCGCCCGGAATGGAGACCACGGGTTTTTCAACGCTGTCCGCCTGCACGCCCTGGGCGACGTTGGTCAAGCAAGTGGCCTTCCTTGACGCGTAGTTCACGGGTTCACAGGCTTCCGCCAAGGCCAGGTGCTCGGCCACGTGCACGTAACAGGAGTCCCGGGCCAGGAAAGGGTCCAAATCGCTCACAGTCCCGGTCTTGATTCCGGCGCATAACCGGAAATCGTTGCGCTTCACGGCAATCCTTCCAAAGCAGAAGCCCTGCTTGTCCAGCTGCCTGATGTCCTCGCAAACGCCTGGCTCGTCGCTGAAAAAGGCTGCGCCGTCCAGGCACTCTAAGCGGAGCCCTGAATGAGTGGTTACCGGAATCTTCCGGCAGGTGACCGCGTTGCCGGTTTGGACGCCGAAGTCCTTCATGCAGGTCCACTCGCTGTCCTTGGATTTTGCCTCCTTGCAGGTTTCGCTGGAAGCAGAAGCAATGGCCTTGTTGGTGATGCAGGCGTCGAACACGGCTTCGCCCGAAACCTGGTTGCACAGGGAGTACTTGGACAGGAACTTGCTTGCGGCAAGCAGGCACTTGTCTTTGGTGGCCGGATCCATGAACGGGTCGCAGAAGCGTTCGTCCATGCGCTCGGCTTTCACGGTCTGCGTACAGGCCTCGCGCCCTCCTTCGGGCAGGGCGTTGCACAGGTCGATGAAGGGGTATTGTTCGACCCGCTTTTTTTCAAGGGGCTCCCGGATTTCCTTCACGCAGCGTGCCCGGTTTTCGGGGGACTTGAGGGTTTCACAGGGGAGGTCGAAGCCCTTCAGGGTCTTGCCCAGGCGGAGCAGGCAGTCGTCAAAGGAGTTCGAGTCCTGGATCCGGCGGCAAACCGATTCATCTGACAGGGTCAACGCGAGTTCATGGTAGCAGCGGTCTTGGAGGGCTACCGCACTAATGGCCCCGCATTTTTCCGGTAAGCGGGCTTGGACGGCCTTCGAAAAATGGCATTCGTCCAGGGACGGCATGTTTGGACAGCCGAGGGCAGTCAACTCGTTGCGAAGCACCTGCTGCTGGTCCACTACCTTGGGTTCCTGGTAAAGGGGGCCCACGGACCCGGGTTTCTGGTAGTTGCAGCCCAGGAACAGGATGAACCCGAAAAGCAAAAACCAGTGCCAGGCAGGAAGGCGCATGCACGATATACGGGTTTAGGCAATAAAAAGCTTAGCCCCGGGCCAGGACCAGTTTCCGGCCCAGGTTGAAGTCGGCCTGGGCATAGTTCAGGTCCAGGTTGGCGGAAACCGTCAGTGGTTTGGATTCGCTTGCCAGGGTGAAGGCGATGGCGATGCGGGCAAGGGTGGAGGGGTCGTCAATGCTGTGCTCGATGCGAAGCCCTGCCTCCGAACCGGCTATCTGCCCGACCGTGATTATCAGGGCGTCCGTGGAAAGCTGGGAGTACCGCAGGATGTACTGGTTGGGAGTGGTGGAGGAGAGCAGGCCGCTGGAAACGAAGGCGTTTACCGCGTTGTGGTCGCTGTAGCGAAGCGTGACATTTACATCGCCTGACCCGGTTGTCCAGGGAACGGAGTAATTCAGGTCGTCGTTGACGAAGACATTGAGGTCCAAGGCAATGATGTTGGTGTCCCCGCCTGGAACGAACAATTGGAGGCTGTTCGCGTCCGTGGAAGCGAAAAGGTACTGGATGCCGTTGCTGAACAGGAGCTCGGCGTTGGCGTCCGTCATGGCCCCGGTATTCAGGTCAATGGTGGATGAAAGCAGGGAATCGAAGCCGGTTTCCATGAATTGCTCCCAACCGGTTAACTGGCTTCGGTTGAAGCCGCTTGGAAGCCGGTCGTGGAGGGTGACGATGCGCGTGGCGGAAAGAGAGTTAATGTCCAGGCCTATGCCGAGGAGGCGGTTGACGTCGGCGGCCAGGTCATCCGCCACAAAGGCGGCTTTTTCGGCTTTGAGGGAGGCAGTCAGCTCGCGGGCAATGGACCGGGGCTTGGAAGAATAGTCGAAGCTGAAGGCCAGCAGAAAGCCGAGCAGCAGCAGGATGCTCAACGTGAATAAAAAGCCCCGCCGCATCAGGCCTGCCTCCATGCGTCCACGCGTGCCACAAAATAGTTGGCGTCCAGGTCTTGGACGACGACGAACGAGCGGTGGAGGGTGACTAAATCGGTCGTGGTATCCCTGCAGCCATCCCGGGACACCACGATCTGAGCGGCGTTCAGGTCCGTGGAGTTAAAGACCTGGACATTCGTGCAGAAGCCGCCTGGCAACTGGTTGAGGAATTGCCGCACTTGGCTGGAGTCGTTGTCCCTGACCAGCCGCTCCAGTTTGCCGGATTGCTCCAGGAGGGTGGCAGTGTCCAAGGCCATTTCCCGTAGGTAGATGCCCGAGAACGGGTTTTCCTCGATGCCGGCCAGGTTCGAATTGATTACAAGGAACAAGAAGAACACGACGGTTACGGCTAGGAGCGCGTCAAAGCTCAGGATGATGCCGTTCTTGTTCAGGTCCGTCAATCGAACACCCTCAGCCGGACAATGACTTCCCTCCCCTGGTAGAGGGCAAGCCGGTTAATGGAGGCCGTGGTGGAGTTGGCATCCGGACTGGTTCCGACCAGGGCCAGCGTGGAACCATTCAAGTCGTTCACGCTGAACTCGAAGTCATAGCGGGAGAGGCCTAGCAAGGCCTTCATGTCGGCGTATGCGGAAGCATTCAGGTCCATGAAGGCGAGCACCTTGGCTGGAACCAACTGGTTCCGGGAAGAAGCGAGGCCCAAACCATCCACCGTGGAAAGGTCGGGCAAGGCCTGCCAGTGGCCAGGATAACCGGGACTGGTTAAGAGGACATTCATGGCGTTCCGTGCCAGGTCCTGCTGGTGGTTGAAGGCTTCAATGGATTCCACGCGCACGGCCAGCTGGTTGGAGAAGACGATGGAAAAGGTCAAGGCAAACAGGAAAACCGAGACCGCAAACAACAGGTCCGTGGAAAAAAGCTGGCCACGCGCGTTCATGGGGGGGAAAAAGTTCATCCGACCACCACGTTCTCGTCCCGGTAGGCAACCGGGACAAAGCCGCCGGCAGAAAAGGAATTTATCCGAGCATGGGCGGAAACCAGGGGCGCGTCCACGAACTGGTTGTCAAAGGAGAGTTCCAGGTAACGGCCGCTGACCAAGACGTTGAAGTCAAAGGGTTTTGGGAGGAAGATCCGCGTGGAAGCCCCTTCCCCTGCAAGGTAGACGTCGTTCATGGTGCGGGCCAGGTGCAACGCCAGTTGCTTGGCTTCCAGGAGTTTTTTGCTGGCCTCGAAGGCCTGCTGGCGCTCGCCGTAGACGAACACCGAGGCGGAGAAAATAAGGAGCACGATGAGGCTGACGACAATGAATTCAACGGATAGCTGGCCACGCATTCATTCACCTTCAGGGGGGCTTGTATTTCACGCCCAAGCTAATCAGGTCGTGCCGCGAGCGCCGGCTGTTGTTGGAGGAGGCGTACAATTGGAACCGGACTTTGAAGTTGTTCACGGCGTTGGCCGAGTCAATGATTGAATTAAGGCTAAGGGTGTCCGTGACATCCGTGCTGCCTGTCGCGCTCGATAGGCTGACATTGGACCAGGCGCTGGCATCCGCGTCCCAGACTCGTAGGCGGGCTTGGACGGTCGCGGAGCCGCTGAGGGAGTACTCGTGCACCAGGTTCACATCCTGGATGGTGGAACCGCTGGGAAGGACAGGGGCAAAGGAGTATTCGATGTAGCGGGCATCGTCGAAGGTGGATGCATTCTTGGGCCAGGTGAGGTCCGAGGAGTAGCGGCCATTGTCGCTGGAGTCAAGGTCGGAGAGGTCTCCCGCGGAAAGGGTTTCGCCTTCGTCGGTGGCATCATAGCCCGTGGAAGGCGTGTACAGGGCATAGCTGGAGGGGATGACCACGGTAATGGTCAAGGCAATCGTGTCCTGGCTGCCATTGCCGGTGCTGGTAAGGGTGCCGGTGGCGGTTTGCTCGCTGGCGCTTCCAGGAATGGAGAGGGTGATGGACTGGTTGGTGCAGCTGTCGTCTCCCAGGGAGGAAATGCTGTTGATGTCGTAAACCCAGGCACCGGCGTCCCCCGTGGACTTGGTGAAGGAAACCGGGGCCATGGCCTGGGAAGAATTGTTGCATACCTGGAATGTGTTCGAGTCAATGGTGCCACGGTTGATGGTGCGCTTCCAGGTGGAGGGAACGATGAGGAGGTTGGTGTCCGGAATGACGGCTGCGGGGGTTTGGGCAGGCGTAACGTCCACGTTGACTGGCACCGTGAGGTTCTCGTCGGCCAAGGAAACGTTGAAGTCCGCGTTGACCTTCACGCTGCCGGCGTAGTTGCCGGTGGCGGTCGAATTGCTCGCAAAATTGAAGTCAATGACCTGGCTGGCACCTGGTTGAAGCGACAGGGAAGTGGAGGACAACGCGAAGCTCACGACTGAGTGGTTCCAGGTCTTAACAAGTGAAACGGTGGCGAGTTCAGAGGCGGAGTTGTTGGTGAGGGTCAGGGTCGTGGACGCATTCCCGTCCTGGGCCATGGCCAGGTAAACCGCGTTCTTGGAGACCTGCAAGGAGGTGTCGCCGATGCTTACATAGTTTTCGTGCGCGACCAGGGTCAGGTAATGGCCGCCGGGAGCCGTGGGGAGGCTGCCCACGATGTTCACGTCTGCCGTGGAAAAGACGTCCGTTGAACCGATGCGGAGGTTGACTTCACTGCCGCTGATGAGGCTGGCCGAAGCATTGACGTCCTCGGGGATGATGACGTACACGCGTTTCTTGGCCCCGTTGCCCTGGAAGAAGACGTCGTTGGCTGCCAAGGTGATGGAGTCCAAGGCAGTTTGGCCCGCCTGCACCCGCTGCTGCGCGCTGATCTGGAGGGTGTGCGTGGCCGTGAACGAATACAAGACCATGATGGCCACCAGCGAAACCGCCAGAATCACGATGAATTCAACCGAGGTCTGGCCCTTCATGGAAACCCAGGAAATAAGGGGCCAAGGGGTTAAAATAGGTTGGTGGCTGGTCGAGGGGCCTCAATAGCAGACCAGGATTTTCTTGCCCTTGGAGTAAACCCAGTGCGCAGTGGAAAGGGAGAGGAAGCCCACGAAATAGTTGAGGGTGGCAACGGCCAGCATTCCGTTCAGGTGGGCTGCAAGGCCGCTGACTAGAGCGGCAATGCCCAGGGCCAGGGTCAAGCTGATGCACCCATAATAGAAGAAGGCGTTCAGAACCTGTTGCGTGACCGAGTTCATGGCCTCGCCCCTAGAAGACCTCTACATCCGGGTAAATCACGATGCCATTGGATTCAAAGGTGAGGGCGCAGACTTTGTTGGTGTGCCGAGTGCCGCGCATTTTCAGGATTTCCATGCTGTGCACCCGCACGTCCTTGTCCTCGCGCTTCTGGTAGTAGAGGGCGATGATCGCGTCGGTCAGGAAGCCGACGCTGCCCTCCTTTATTTCGGCTATGTGGGGTGGCAGTTCGGAGACGATGACGGACGTGCAACCCCATTTCTTGAGGAGGTCGAAGAATTCCAGGATGGACTCGCGTTTCTGGTACTCGTCCTGGAACAACAAGGCGTACGCGGTAATCGAGTCAATTGCCAGGCGTTTGGCGTTCATGGACTTGATTGCATCCCGCATCGGCCCGCCCCCTTCCTGCATGAGCTTGTTGACTTGGTGGGGTTTGTAGGCCAGCACCGAGAAAAGCCCTTTTTCTTCCAGGGCCTTGAAGTCCCAGCCAAACCGCGCCGTGTGCCGGTACAGGGATTCCTTGTCCTCTTCAAAGGTGATGAACAAGCCGGGTTCGTTGGCTTCCATGGCCCCATTGTAAAGGAACTGCAAGGCCAGGGTGGTCTTGCCCGTGCCCGCGCCTCCCGTGAGGAGCACGGTGGAGCCCTGCTCAAAGCCGCCTTCGATGAGCTCGTCCATGCCGGGGATTCCGGTGGGAACCCGCCCCGGAACTGACTGGGCTTCCTTCCGCAGCTGGAAGTCCAGGGTCAAGCCGAGGGTTGCCCGCCCCGCGTTCCCCAGGAAATCGAAACCCTTGTCCGCGTCCATGGCCACAGACTAAGGCATGTGCTGCATTTAAACGTTTTGGTTTTTGAGCAGGCAAGATTTAATAAGAGCCTTGCCCCCAAGTATGTGGGAAAAACGTGGCTGTTGCAAACATGGAATCCGAAATCCGCAAACACCTCTCGGACATGGAGGAGAGCTTCATTGGCCTGGTCATTGTTGACCCCGAAAGGTTCCACGAAGCCGGCATGGAACTGGTGAAGCACCTGGCCAAGGAAAGGAACCTACCAGGCATCTACATTGCCGGCAACCAGGGCTATGAAAGCCTCACCCGCCACTTCGAGAAAAACAAGATTGACACGAAGGCGCTGACCTTCATTGACTGTGTCACGGAAAAACCGGCAGAAGAGAAAGCTGACAGCCTGAACCCCGTGCTGGTCGGAAGCCCCGAACAGCTGACCGACCTCGAAATCGCGCTGGAAAAGGCCCTGAAACGGCATGCCGACAAGAACCACTTCGTGTTGCTGGACTCGATCACGACCTTCCTGGTGTACCACGACGAAAAAACGCTCCAGAAATTCGTGCACGGCATGAGTTCCATGATACGCGCCCACCAGAAATCGCGCGCCATCTTCATGGCCATCAACCAGGAAGAAGCCAAGAACCTCTTCAGCGCCATGGCCCAGTACTGCGACAAGACGATACGAATCTGACGGCCCTCACTGGATGGAGGTTACCAGCTTGATGGGGTTCTTCAAGCAATAAGCTCCCGGGCACCTTTCCCCAGCCAGTTTGTTGATTTCTTCCAACTGCCTCCGGGAAGCCTTGCCAGAGACTGAGAGCGTCAAGGAAACCTGTTCGACGATGGGCTCCTGGGACAAGCCAAGGGTCTGGGAGAGGTTGACCTTGTTTTCCGTGGCAATGGACAGCTTGTCCAAGGCCAAGCCTTGCTCCGTGGCAATGGCGGCAAAAGTCGAAGCATAGCAGGCCGCCAACCCGAACAAGCAATACTGCAGGGGGTCGGGGGCCAGGCCGTGTCCGCCCAGGAAGGGCGGGCTATCCGCCGACAAAACGGTTTTACCGTTCGCGAACTCGATGGAAGCCGAAAACTGGGGCTTGCCTTCCACAAAATTCCAGTTCCCTTCCACCCGCTTTGACTTCCTTGCCTGCATGGCATCCTTTTCCACGGATTCAGCAAAGGCCTGCATGGCTTCTGCGTTCACGTTGTTCATTCAACCACCCAGGACAAGAAAAGCCAAAACAATTTTATTGGGTTGTGTCTTCCTTGGCTGGCGCAGCCGCCATGCCGGAATCCATCTTGTTGCCACCCGTCATGGAGTCCATGCCGGCTCCCATGCCGCCCTTTCCCATCATCGCGGCACACATGGGGCACATGCCTGAACCGGACCCCATGCCCATACCGACATAGCCGGATGTCATCAAGCCCATGCGGAGCTCCATGAGTTCATGCATGGCTTGGGGCGTGGTTTGCTCCATCTCCTCATGCATTTCCTTGCCCATCATGGCTTCCATCAGGGCCTCGCCCTTTTCCTTCAACTGGGCTTCGGTCAAGCCAGCTTTCTTGGCTTCCTCCAAGGCCGTGGAGAAATCCATTTTCTTCACGGCTTCCAAGTTCATGCCTTTCGCGCCTGAACCCATCATGCCCTGCATCATGGAACCCATGCCCTCACCCATCCCGGAACCGGCACCCGAGCCCATCATTCCGGCCATCATCTTGGTCATTTCCGGCGTCATTCCACGGGAATAAGGTGAAACCATTCCGGATACGACCAGGTTGTTGCCGTAAAAGTTCAATGCCACTAAGGACAACAAGGCACCCAGCACGACGCCTAAACCGGCCACCACCAGCAACTTCTTTGAATCCATCATATGTTGAACCTCCAACAAACTTGATTGCATCTATTGGTGCAGGCAAAGTTATTGTGGCTTGCGGGTTAAACGATTTAAAATCGATTCAAGCCATTTTCTCGTAGTAATCGCTCAAGTAGACCTTGTAGGTCTTGCCGGAACGCTCGCGCACGACGAGCCTTTTCCGGTCGAGGTTGGACAGCACCGTGGAGGCCTTGGCCCTGCTCCAGCCGAGCCGGAAGACCAGGGAATCCTGGGTTATAGCCTTCGCCGCCTTCACTTCGGCTAAAAGCCTTTTCTCGTCGTCGGTCAACACGCCTACAATGAATTCAAAGGCCTTGCCCGGCTTCTTCATCCGCCAGCAAAACACCGAAAAAACGAAGCCAACCCCCAGGCTGAAAAGCACGGCCAGGACATTGGCCAGGAACAGCAGGTTGTCGGAAAAATTCATCATGACCAAGGCAACGGCGCGGCCGGTCACAAAGGCAAACACGAGGCTGGCCAAAATATAGGCCGTCACCACGACGATGGCGGTTAGGTAAAACCGGCTCACGTTGTCGAGTTCTTCCAACCATTTCACCATTCAAATCACTAACGGAGTTTGGGTTTATAACCCTGCATCAACAGGGAATTGGAGACCACGCTCACGCTGCTGGCCGCCATGGCAAAGGCCGCGAAGACCGGGTTGAGGAGCAGGCCCAGGACGGGATACAGGAGCCCGGCCGCCACCGGGATGAGGGCCACGTTGTAGGCAAACGCCCAGAACAGGTTTTGCTTGATTTTCTTCATGGTGTACTTGCTCAAGTCAATGGCCGTAACAACATCCCGGAGGTCGTCCTTGACCAAGACGATGTGCCCTGCTTCCATGGCGATGTCGGTTCCGGAGCCGAGCGCGATGCCGATGTCGGCCTGGGTCAGGGCCGGGGCGTCATTGATGCCGTCGCCGACCATGGCAACCAGTTTGCCTTCCGCCTGGAGCTTCTTGATTTCGGCCGCCTTTTGCTCGGGCAAGACCTCGGAAAGGACCCTGGAAATGCCGAGCTGCTTTCCAATCGCGTTGCCGGTCCGCTTGTTGTCGCCGGTAATCATCAGGACCTCGAGGCCCATGGACTGCAGCGTGCGAACCGCGGCGGGGGAATGCTCCTTGAGGGTGTCGGCCACGGCCACCAATCCAACCAGGGTTTTGTCGACGGCAACCAGCATCACGGTCTTGCCCGCGTCCTCGAGTTTTTCAATCCACTTCTCGTAAACGGAATATGAAAGCTTGTTGTCCTCCATGAGCCTGCGGTTGCCTAAAAGGATTTCCTTGTCCTTGAATTTTGCGGTGACCCCCTTGCCGGTAACAGACTGGAAGGAATCCGGGTCAGGAACGTCCAGTTGCTGCTTTTTCGCCCCGTTGACGATGGCTTCACCCAACGGATGCTCGGAGTGCTTTTCCGCAATGGCCGCCAACCGTAGGACCTCGTTTTCGGAAAGGCGTTCCAGCGGCACCACGTCGGTCACTTCCGGCTCGCCTTTCGTCAGGGTGCCGGTCTTGTCAAACACGATGGCCGTGAGCTTGTGGGCCCTTTCAAGGGCTTCGCCGGACTTGATGAGGATGCCGTGTTCCGCGCCCTTGCCCGTGCCCACCATGATGGCGGTGGGAGTTGCGAGTCCGAGGGCACAGGGACAGGCGATGATGAGGACCGCGATGAAGATGGTGAGCGCGAAAACAAAGGAGCTCATTCCAGGCGGAAAGGAAACCAGGGCAGGGCCCGCGAAATACCAGAACAGGGCGGCTGCCATGGCAATGAAGAGGACTACCGGGACGAAGTAGGCCGAAACGAGGTCGGCAAGCCGCTGGATGGGCGCCTTGGAACTCTGCGCTTCTTCCACGATTTTAATGATTTGCGCCAAGGCCGTGTCCTTGCCAACCTTGGTGGCCCTGAACTTCAACATGCCGGCCTTGTTGATAGTAGCACCGATGACCGTGTCGCCGACCTTTTTCTCGACCGGGATGCTCTCCCCCGAAATCATGGACTCGTCCACGGAGGAATGGCCTTGAATGACGACGCCGTCCACGGGAATTTTTTCGCCGGGCCGGATGACGACGATGTCACCGACCTGGACCTGGTCAGCCGGAATCTCCATTTCCTTGCCATTGCGTTCAACCCTCGCCGTTTTTGGGGCCAAACCCATGAGCTTCTTGATGGCCTCGCTGGTCTTGCCGCGCGCAACGGCCTCCAGCAGACGCCCCAAGACAATGAGGGTTATGATGATGGCGGCGGTGTCAAAGTACATGACCGGCATGCTGTCCTTGGGCACGAACAAGGCCTGGGAGAGGATGCCCGCCACGCTGTAAAAGTAGGCGGCCGAAGTGCCAATGGCAATCAGGGTGTTCATGTCGGCTGCCTTGTTCTTGAGGGCAACCCAGAAACCACGGTAAAACTGCCAGCCCACCCAGAACTGTACGGGGGTCGCCAGCAGCCACAAAACCCAGTGGCTGGAAAGCCAGGGAGGAACCCAGGAAAACCATTCAGGGAAGCTGCCGAAAAAGACGGGAACGCTGAGCAGGGCGCCGACCAGGAGCCTCGTCTTTTGGTCGCGGATTTCCTTCTCGCGGGCCTGTTTCTCCAGGTCCACGGTTTCCCGGGCTTCCTCGAAGGCCTCGTACCCTGCTTCCTTGATGACTACGATTATTTGCGGCAGGGAGACTTTGCCGGCGTCAAAGGAAACCTCCGCACGCTCGGAGGAGAAATCGACTTTCGTTGAAAGCACGCCCGGCGTGTTGCCAAGGGCCTTGGTGACCAGGCCCGCGCAGTGCGGCGAAGCCATGCCCATGACTTTGAGGCGCGCAGAAGCCCTGCCGACATTAGGAGAAGACGCGCCCGGCCCAATCGGGGTATACCCGAGTTCTTTTATGACGCCGACCAGCTTTTGCTCGCTGGTCTTTTCGGCGTCGAATTCGACCACGGCCTTTTCGGTGCCGAAGTTCACGTTGGCCGAGGAAACCCCGGGCTCGCGCTTGAGCGCGCCCTCTATCGTAATCGCGCAGCTCGCGCAATGCATGCCCTGGACGCCGATGACGGTTTTCTTTTTTTCGGACACGTACATCTCCTTTTGTGCAAAACCTTTTAGTGCAAAAGTCTCTTTAACCCGCTACCGGGTGTGCATCACCGCAAGCATGCTGACCGTGAACAAGACCAGCACCAGGATGGCCAAATGCCTCTTTGTTTTTGCGTTCATGGAACCCCTTGGTGGCACGCCTCTTCCTTTCCTTCCGTTTCGTTTCCGCCTTGTTTGTGCATGTCTTTCATTAGGAAGAAATGCAGGAGCGGGCAGAGCAGGAGGAACCCGAAAAACAAGAGGTCGTTGTTGACCCCTAGATAAAGGGCGGCGGCCAGCAACAGCAGGGGCACCAGGCAGCACGCGAGCATCAGCAACGTGTGATCTTGCCAAACCTGGCTAAACTTTTCCTTCCAAGACATCTTCGCCCTCCGCTTGTTTATCCATAATTGATTGGACAGGCAAACCGCTTCCTGAACCAGACCAGGTTTTCCTTTAGGAAATGCCTGAACGTTTCCCGGTGCGTTTTGTACGCAGACCCCATTCGAATGCACTACTCGAACCGCTTCTTGCACTCGGGGCAGCAGAAGAAATGCATCCGGCCAGCGTGCCTGTGCACAAAAGCCAGCCGGTTGTCTACTTCCATCCCGCAAATGGGGTCATGCACGCAACTCAAATTTTGGTCTCCTGTGCGGTTCTGCCGAGTAACCGGTTGTAGAGCCAGGCCCCCACTGCCAAGGGCACGGCAACACACACGAAGCCCAAGACAAACCCGATTATGGCGCCGAATGCCGTGGCCCCCAGATAGGGATGAAACACCACGAGAATCCGGTAGGCTTCGGTATTGAAGCCAAAGAACTGCAGGCCCAGCATTTTGAAGAGGGAAGCCAGGAAGAGATAGACTCCGCCAAGCACGCCGCCGGCAATGCCTATGGCCTTCACGTTTATGGTTCCAGACATCATTTTTCGCCTCCAACGAATGTTTATCTACTGCTTCCATTCATTCTATTGCGGCGGGCAACAACCCTTCTTTTTTCCGTTCACGCTTTCACCTCCTGCCTAGCGGCTGAACCACCAGAGGATGGCAGCCAAAGCAAGCATGACGAGTCCCGAAGCCAGCTTCATGCGCCGCTTGTTTTTCACGTCCCACTTCTCCATCTGCAAGACCATGCGCTTGTTGGCGGCCAGGCCCAGGATGACGATGAGGGGCAAGACGAACATGACGTTGTAGAGCAGCAGATAAGCCAGGCCCTCCCAGAACTTGGTCTGGAGGGACAACAGGCTCAGGATGCCGACGTAGATTCCGCCGCTGCAGGGGAACTCGCACAACCCGACGAGGAAGCCGAGCACGATGACGGCCGGCAAGGAAGCCTTCTCCGTGAACTTGACGAGTGCGGGCTTCGTGAAGTCCGGGATTTTCAAGGTGAAGCCCTTGCCATACCAGAAGTAGTCCTTGAGGTTCACCAGGGCAAGCAAGGCCGTGAGCCCGGCCGAGACCTTGGCCAGCAGATGCGGTTCCCCGGAGATGACGATGGCTTGCAGGATGCCCAAGCCGATGAGGACGTAAGTCAGGAAAATCATGCAGACGTAGACCGCGCCGAGCTTCAAGATGTTGCCGCGGCTGCGGTGGAGGGTATAGAGAAACGCGATGAAGAACAGCAGGACGCCGAAGGCACAGGGATTGATGCCGTCCACCAAGC
This sequence comes from Candidatus Iainarchaeum sp., assembly GCA_018304425.1. GTDB lineage: Archaea > Iainarchaeota > Iainarchaeia > Iainarchaeales > UBA10219 > UBA10219 > UBA10219 sp10219u. The sequence continues at coordinate 348,962 of JAGVWE010000002.1, forward strand.
CTGTGAAAAGGACCAGGGGAAGGAGCGAGTCCGAGGGCGTGAACGCATTGCTGGGCAGCTGCGTGCACTCGCTGAGGGGCTGGTCAAGGCGGCACTCCTTGACCTGCTTATCCTTGTCGAGGAGTTTGTAGGTGGCAAGGTTTTCCACGGAGTCCATGGAATCCTGGAGGACCACGAGTTCCGGCATGGCGTTCAAGGCATACTGGTCGAACAAGGGCCTGAGAAGCTTGACTGGCACGTGCCCCTCCAGGAACAGCCGGTTGCCCACCACAACCGTCATGTGCCCCTGCAACTCCAGGGGAACGCCCTTTTCCTGGTTGAGGACGGTCAACTCGGCGCGGACAAAGGGGTCATTGATGAGCAGTTTTTCCTGCACGTTGAGGATGCCGCGCTCCTTTAGGAAGGCATAGAACTCCTGCAAATAGGCATCGCAGTGGCCGCAGGCCTCGTTCTTGTAGACGATGAGGTCCGGGTTGGAAGTTGGGGCAAAGCCCTGATAGCCGCTCATGGCCCCGTGACTGTGCTCAGCGACTTGGGGAGGGGTCTGCGCCAACGCCAACGGCAAAAAGGCCAAGAGCAGCAAGGCTATCAGGGTGTTACGCATGCATTCACTTCCACTGGGTTTCACTGGGGGCAGTCGCCGTACTGGTCCGGGTGATGGGAGAGGTGCTGCTTCCACTGGGCTTCATCCGTTCCGGGGGGGGCTTTGCACTTGTCCGGAATTTCTCCCGTTCCCGCCTGCTGGGCCAGTTTCATGAAGCCCGGCTGGATTTCCTTTGGCGCCGCGGAAGGTGCGGGCTGGCTTGGCTGCAGCCAGACAAAGGCAGCCGCCAAGATGGCCAGCACCAGGAGACCGTAGACGATTACATCACTTGAATCCATTTCAACAACCTCCCACCATGTTGGGCAAGTTCTGCAGGTTCTTGGGCAGGCTGGATTGCGCTCCCGATGGAGCCGCGGATTGCGGCGCCGCCTGGGGCGCGGAAGCCCGGGCCTGCTGGGACGCGCCCTGATAGGCCAGGGAAAGCTTTTCCTTGAGGCCACCCAAGGCGGACTGCTGTTCCGAAACCGTTTTCGTCAAGGCATTGAGTTGCAGGGCGTGCAGCACCGAAACGAATATCAGGGCTGCAAGGAAAATGGCCGCCACCGACTCCAACTTCAACTTGAATTCCTTCATGTCAACAACCTCCCACCATGTCCGGCAACTGGTTCAAGGAACCGGCGCTTACGCCTTTTCCCTGGGACTGGAGTTGCAGGGCCTTCTGAATGGTCTGCTTGGGGAAAAACAGGGTCTTCCACTTGCTCAACTGATCCAGGATCTGCTCGTTCGTGTATTCACTGGCATGGTTCTTGAGCAAGTACATGGCCAGACCCCGCATGGCAGCCGAGTGCGCGCAACCGCAGGAAGGCTTACCATTCGAGAGCACCAGGGATTTCACCCCACAACAGTACTCACAGGCAATCATGAAACCAATTTTCACGTACCTTGCCTGCTCGTTCGGGCCCAGGTCCGTGTAATGGAGCTTGCCGTCCGGGAAAAGGTCGCCATCAAATTTGGAGAGGATGTTCAGGCCTTCCACGGGCTGGTCAAAGGAGACCCCGAGCTCCTTGCCATAGATGTCGGGCGTGCCCCTTGGAATGATTTGTTCCACAAGCTGCGCCATCTGCGCGTCGCTGGCCTGGGCCTGGCTGCCCTGGCTACCCGTGACCTGCACCGAAGACGAAGCCAATGGATTGTCCGCCATGAACTGGTGCATGGCCTTCAATTCCAGGGCCTGGGACTGCATGGTGCCGGACAAGGACGCCATGGCCACGTAGTTGGAACCCAGTATGGCCATCAAAACAAAGGCCATCAAGGCAAGGGCTAATGTCTTTAAATCGTTCATTCAATTGCCTCCTGGCCGAAAGGCTTGTTTGGGGCCTTTTCGGCTTTGCATTACATGCATTTGCATGCACTGACTGGGGCTGAAACCATATATAGCAACTCATGAAACCATGGGGTTGCGGGCTGAAACCAAGCTATACCATTAAAACGCTATTCGTGGAGGGTTTTAGTATGAAGCTCGTGAGCCAGGGAAAGCGGCCGCTGCTGGCCATCCTCATCGTGGTCGCGTTTTTGGTGTTCGTGGCGGTCTTCGTGAAAATGAACCAGCTGCCCTCCAACGAACCGCACATCGCCAGTGACGGCACGTGCTTGTACGAGCAAAAACTGGACTTCATTGAAACGGTTTTGCCGTTGCTGGCCAGCCTCGGAATCATGATTGGGGCGTTGACGTATTACTTCATGCACCAGAAAGTGGAGAGCAAGGAAAAGAGCCTGAAAGCCAACACGGACATCCTGCTGCGGTTCCTGAACAAGGACGAACGGGCCATCGTGAACCGCTTGATTGAAGAACAGGGCAAGGTGCTGCAGTCGGAACTGACGCGGCTGCCCGGCATGGGAAAGGTCAAGGCGCATAGAATCGTGCAACGGCTCATTGACCGGAGGGTCATTGAAACCGAGGAACACGGGAAAACGAACATCGTGCGGTTCACGAAAGAGATACGGGAAGGCCTGCTGTAATGTGCCTCGCCGCCCCGGCCCGAGTGGTTGCTGTTTCAAGGGAACGGGCTGTGCTCGAGCAGGCGGGTAAACGCTTGGAGGCCGGCATCGCCGTGGAAGGGCTGGGAAAAGGCGACTGGGTGCTGGTACAACAAGGCCTGGTCGTGGAAGTAATCAGTGAAGCCGAGGCCCGCGAGGCCCTCAAGGCCTTCAGCGAAGGGCGTTGACGGTTTCCAGGTTGGCCGACGAGTATTTTTGGAGGGCGGCGGCCTGCGCGAATGACAGCCGTTCAACCGCCGTGCCCCAGTGGAAGGAAACCAGGTCGCCTAGTTTGGGCTGCTCGACAAAGGGGTTTTCGACTTCCCGAATGCAGGGCTCAAAGGAAAACCTTCCCCCTTCTTCCACGAGCCGCTTGGCCGCCAACGTCAAGCGCTGGCCCTGGCAGCCCAGGACCTTGCCGGCCAGGGGCAGGCACTTGCCCAGGTTCCCGATGATTTTCTCGACTTTGGGCGTGATGAAATTGATGTGGAGGACGTGAAACGAGTGGTGCGCGTTAAAGGAGGATTTCATGCCAGCAACCTTGGCATTGGCCTTTGAGGCTGGCAAGCCGGCTGCGACCAGGCCCGTGGAGAGCGCGGCCTGAAAGGCCTCAAAGGAGATGGAGTCCAGCAACTCGTTGCCGAGCCAGTAGGCTTCGATAACGCGCTCGTCGAAGCGGTCGAGGCGGTTGGCGGAGGCGATGAGGTCGAGGTAGAGGTTGAGGCCGGTGAAGCCCGAGAGGAGTTCCCGGATTCCAGGGGCTCGTTCTTGGGTGGGGTGGGAGACGAAGTCCTTGAAGGCGTGGAACGCGTTTTCCGGGCCGCAGTAATTCAAGCGGTTGGTGGCATAACTGTATTTGCAGGCCCGCACCAGGCCCTCAAACGTGCCAGTCGGCAAGGGATTTCACTTCGCGGGGCTTGAAAAACGGGGCAACCCAGTGGCAGCCGAACAACAAGGCAATGCCTGCTACGATAAGGAAAAACCCGATGCCCTCGTTGAAGGAAACGGGTTTGTTGAGGAAGAGCACGGAAAGCAGGGCAGTAATGGGAAGGCCGATTAGCAGGACGGACGTTGCAACGGAAGCCCTTGCCTCCCGCAAGCCAATGAACCAAAACCATTGGTAGAGGAACAGGAAGGCCGCACCCAAGAGACTCCACTGGAGCTGGACCGGGGTCACTTCAGCAAAGAATTTAACGCGGTCGGTTGCGGCAAGGAACGCCAGCATGAAGAGGCTTCCAAAAAACATGCGGGCAAAGGCCACGACGCGGGGGGAAAGCCGGCATGAGTTCAGGGCCTGCTTGGCGAGGATGTTTTCCACCGACCAAAAGAGCACGGCAACCAAGATGAGCGCGTCATAAAAGGTGAAGCCCTTGACGTTGATGCCGAACAACAAGACGTTGCCTGCCAGCAAAAGACCGGCTGCGGCGAGGAACCTTCGGCTGATTTGCTCTTTGAGAAAAAACCAGGCCAGTAGGGCCACCCAAATGAAGAGGGTCTTGTGGAGAAAGGCCGCGTTCACGGCCGGCGTGAGCTTCAAGGCGTAAAAGTAGAGGAGGAACGGGATGCTGCCGCCGACCACGCCTATTGCGAGGAGTTGCATCCACTGGCGCCTGGAAAAGGCCCGGAAAGCGCTGAACTCCTTAAGCAAAAACAAGGCGGCGAGAAAGGCAAGGGCCACCAGGGAATTCTTTAAAACCGTGAACACGAATGGATCGGATTCCGCGACCGCAAACTTGTTGAGGAAGATGGAGAACCCGCTTACAACGCCAGTCAAGGCGGCAAACCAAACGCCTTTATTCTCGTCCACGCAAGGGTTTACCGTGGAAGAGGTTAAAAAACAAGGCGGGAAACGGAAAATCCTGGTGTTCGGCAACCCCTGGGTGGAACGGGATGCGCTGCCCTTGAAACTGTTGCCAAGGCTGCGGAAGGCATTCCCGGAAATCGAGTTCAAGGAAATGGTGCCCGAAGAAGACCTCCAAGCAGAGGGCCGGAAGCTGTTCATTCTGGACGTGGTGCAGGGCCTCCGGAAAGCCGAAGTCATCGAAGACCTGGCTCGGCTGCAGACCGTGAAACGGGTTTCCCTGCACTTCTTTGACCTGGCGCACAACCTTCAACTGCTGAAGGCCACCGACCTGATTGATTCGGCGAAAATCTTCGGCGTGCCCATGGGCCTTGAGGAAGCAACGGCCTTCCGGCAGGTTTCGGCCCTGATTAAAGCCAGTTTACCTTGAGGAAGTGGGTGGCACAACTCATGCAGGGGTCATAGGCGCGGATGAGCTTCTCGAGCGCGTACGCGATTTCCTCTTTCGGCTGGCCCAAGAGTTTTGGCAGGAAATCCCCGATGTCCCGCTCCATGTTGATCTGGTTTTGCGCGGAAGGAATGACCAGGTTGCCCCACACCACGTTGCCGGCCTTATCAAGTTCCAAGAGATAATAGAGGATGCCCCTCGGGGCCTCAATGACGCCGATGCCTTCCCCGGCCCTGGGCGCTAGGCGGGGCACGGGTTCCTTCCTGAAGTCCGTCGACTCCAGGATTTCAACGGCCGAATCCAGGCAATGCAAAACCTCGATGGCCTGCGCCAAATTGTTGTGGAAGACGTTTTTCGAGGGAAACAACTTCAAGGAATCGGAAGCAGAAGCCCTCGTGTCCCGATGGAGCTTGCCGCGGTTGAGGTTCATCCGGGCCAGGGCGCCCACCTTATAGGGCTGGCCCTCGAACTGGAAACCCGTGGCATTCGAGTAGGGAATGATGACCCGGTTCAAGTGGTTCCAGAAATGCTTTTCCGGCACGCAAACGCCTCTCGAGTCCATGATTTCGCCTTCCAGGAAGTCATAGTTCTGGGTCACCAGGGCCACGTAATTGCTTTCCGATAGAAAGGTTTCCGGCCACTCGGCATAGACCTTGATCAAATCGAGCACGGCGGGGCGAACGGCTTTGAGCTTGGCGAGAACGGCGGCGGATTGTTCCCGGGTTGGAACGTTGGCAAAGCCCCCAACCATCTGAATGGTGCCATGGATGGCCCGGCCCGAAACCAACGTTGAAAGGGCGTTGCCGGCTGCCTTGACCTCGAACGCGGTTTTGACCAGGGCTGGATTGGAATCAGCCAACTCCAAGACCGAGTCAATGCCCAACACATCCGGCAACGAGAAAAAGTAGAGGTGCAGGGCATGGTCGCGAATCATCAAGCCGGCCAGGGCCAGGCGGCGGAGCAACGTGGTTTGCGGGCTGGGATCGAAGTGCAGCGCGTTTTCAACGGCTTCAATGCAACAGGTCAGGTGCGCGATGCTGCACGTGCCACAGATGCGGGAAACCAGCTGTGGCATGGAGGCAAAGGGCTTGCCGCGGATGGCCTGGGTGTAGAACCGCTTGTTCTCGCTTATTTTCAGCTTCACGTCCATGACCTGGCCGCCGCGCACCACGATGTCCAGGTTGGTGTGGCCCTCGATTTTCGCGACGTTCTCAATCGAAAGGTCCAGGTCGCCGTGTGAACCGTGCATCAGCCCACCTCCATTTGGGCGATGTATTTCTCCACGACCTGGACGAAACCGGTCTCCAGCATGGGACAACCAGGCACCTGCTCATCCACTTTAACGACTTCGGTCGGGGCCTTCATGCGCTCGAACTGGCCGAGCTTCTGCACGAGCGGCTGGATTTCCTTTTTCAGCCCGTCCGGAAAGTTGTTGCGCTGTGCGCTCGGCAAGCCGTTTATGGCACAGGTGCCGATGGCGACAACGACTTTCGAGTTGGCCCGGATTTCCCTGAGCTTGGCTTCCTCGGCTGGCGCGGAAATCGCGCCCTCCACGAAGGCAAGGTCCAGGTTGGAGGCGTCGTTCTTGGAGCGCAGGGTGCGCGCGTAAACGATGTCTATCTTGTCCTTCCACTCGAAGAACTTGTAGTTGAGGGCTTCCAAGAGCGTGATGACGCAGCCCTCGTCTCCAGTGAACGAGAAAATGCCGACGCGGAGCTTTTTTGGGGCGGCCACGAAAACCAATAGAAGTATTCAGCGAAGAGCTATTTAAGGGTTAGCAGAACTCGCACACGCTTTTGCCGCCGGGCTGGTCGCCCCAGTCGAATTTGGACACGCAGGCCGGGCTGCAAAAGTCCTTGCCGTTCTTGCGAATGGAGTTCGCTGGCAAGGGGTTGTTGCATTGCGCGCAGGTGCTTGGCATACCATCCTATGAAGGGCAAGGAAATTAATAAGGCTTTCGCGTTCACGGAACTGGCTTGACCACCAGGGTGCCGCGCATGTCGGAATGGCCAGAACCACAGGAGACGTTGCAGTAGAATGGGAAGTGACCGGCCTTGTCCGCCTTGAACTCAGCTACCGTGGTTTTGCCGGGTTCAAGCTTTTGGGAGACGCCGAAAGCCGGGATGGCCAGACCGTGCACCCCGTCCTGGGTGGAAACCACGAGCCGAACCCATTCCCCTTGGTTGACTTCAATGGTGCTGGGCTCAAAGCCCCAGTTGAAGGCGCGCACCAGGACTTCCACGGGCACGGCCTCCGATGAAACGGGTGCCTGGGAAGGCGGGGACTCGGGCGCGGGCAAGGACACGGGCAGGGGTTCCAGAGCAGGCGCGGGAGAAGGTAAAGGAACTGGTGTTGGTGGTACCACGGGAAGCCGAACGCTGGCTTCGGGTTCCGGGGGGAACGAGGGCGGCTCCTGCACGGGAACCGGCTGGCGTTGGGGCTGGAGGCAACCCGTGAACGCAAGCAAGACAAGTCCTGCTAGGCAGGCAAACCGAAGAATGCTCCCCATGCAGAGTTGGAACGGCAAAACGGATTTAAAACTTTGCCAGGGACAAGGCCTTGGAGGCTTCCACGAGCTGGCGGGTGTAGGCCTGGCTGGGGCGGGAGAAGAGTTGGCGGGTAGAACCGGCTTCCACGACCCTTCCATCCTTCAAGACCAGGGCCTGCCCGCACACGGCTTTGACGACGCGCAGGTCATGGGAGATGAACAAGTAGGAGAGGCCGAACTGTTTTTGCAGGCGCTGGAGCAAGGAAAGGAGCTGGGCCTGCACCGAGACATCGAGCCCGGAAGTCGGCTCGTCCAAGACCAAGAGCCTGGGTTGGAGGGAAAGGGCACGGGCAATGCATAAACGCTGGCGTTGGCCGCCCGAAAACTCGTGGGGAAAGCGGAACAAGCCGGAGTCATCCAAGCCAACCAGGGCCAGGAGTTCGGAGGCCTTGGCACGGGCTTCGCCGGACTGGATCAAGCCGAAGTTGAGGAGTGGCTCGGAGAGCAACTGGTGGACGGGCATGCGCGGGTTCAAGGCGGAAAAGGGGTCCTGGAAAACGATTTGAAGCCAGCGGCGCTGCGCGCGCATGCCGTGAAAGTCGAGGTCCAAGAGGTTTGTGCCGTTGAAGCGGATGCTGCCGGCATCCGGTTCGAGGAGGCGCAGGACCAGCCGGGCCAGGGTGGACTTGCCGCTCCCGGACTCGCCAACCAGGCCCAGCGCGGTGCCGGCTTCAAGGGAAAACGAGACCCCATTCACGGCATGGACTGCCTTCCCCGAATCCCGGAAGGACTTGCACAGGTTTCTCACTTCCAGCAACGCCATGGTCTCACCGCAGGACGGCCTCCAAGAGGGCCCTCGTATATGGATGCCGGGGCTTCGAGAAAACGGTTTGCGTTTTTCCCTGTTCGACGATTTCGCCTTGCCGCAAAACGGCCACTCTTGAGCAATGCCGGGAAACGATGCCCAGGTCGTGGGAGATGAAGAGCACGGAGAGGTCGAACTGCCTTCGCAGCGAGGCCAGCAGGGAAAGGATTTCGGCTTGAACGGTTACGTCCAAGGCAGAAGTGGGTTCATCGGCAATCAAGAGTTTTGGCTTGCAGGACAAGGCCATGGCAATCATGGCCTTTTGCCGCATGCCGCCGGAGAGCTGGTGGGGAAAGGCTTGAAAGACTTGCCGAGGACGAGGCATGTGAACTGCTTCCAACAGGGAGAGGACTTCCTGGCGCGCTTCCCATGGGGAGAGGCCCCTGTGGTAGAGAAGGGGTTCGGAAAGCTGTTCTCCCACGGAAAGAACCGGGTTGAAGGCGGTGAGCGGCTCCTGGAAGACCATGGCCAGTTGATGGCCCCTTATTTTTTGGCGCCGGGTTTCGGGCAGGGTTCGAAGGTCTTCGCCCGCAAAAAAGATCTCCCCCGAAGTGATGCGGGCGGAGGGGTCCAGCAAGCCGAGGATGGCCAAGGCGGTAACGGTTTTGCCGCTGCCGGACTCGCCGACCAAGCCCATGCACTCGTTTTCGTGCACGTCAAAGGAAACCCGGCGCACGGCCTGCAACGGCAAGCCGGGGAACTCGACGGAGAGGCCTTTCACGGAGAGGAGCGGGACTTGCTTCATGGGCCTCGCCTCCGTTTGGGGTCAAGGGCTTCCCGCAGTCCCTCGGCCACGAAGTTGAAGGACAACACGGTGAGGAAAAGCATGAAGCCCGGAAAGAACGCCTGCCAAGGCGAGGTGCGCAGGTAGCTCAAGCCATTCGACAACATGTTGCCCCAGGAAGCCGTGGGCGGCTGCACGCCCAAGCCAAGAAAGCTGAGGCCGGACTCGAGCAGGATGGCCCCTGCCAGGAAGAGCGTGGCCTGCACGATGATGGGGGCCAAGGCGTTGGGCAGGATGTGCCTGAAAATGATTTGGGTCTGGGTACAGCCAATGGCCTTGGCCGCTTCCACGAATTCGCGTTGCCGGAGGGAAAGGACTTCCGCGCGAACCAGCCGGGCAGGGGAAGGCCAGCTGAGCACGCCAATCAAGAGGATGGTGCTCGCAAGGTTGGCGCCGGTCAAGGCCACAAAGGTCAGGAGCAGCATCATACCGGGCAGGCTCATCCAGACGTCGGCCAAGCGCATGATTACCGAATCGAGGAAGCCGCCATAGTAACCGGCCAGGCAGCCGAGCAGTACACCCAGGGAAAGGGCGATGACCACGGCAAGGAAGCCAACGGAAAGCGAGATGCGGGAGGCGTAGAGGACGCGGGCGAACACGTCGCGACCGAATTCGTCGGAGCCGAATAAATGGGTTGGAGAGGGCGGCTGGTTTTCGCTGCTGAAAAGAACCAGTTCAAAAACCTTGTTCTCGTGCACGACCTCAAAGCGCTGGACGAAGCTGTTGACGGATTCGAGGTTTTCCAGGCCGATGGCTGCAAGCCTTTGCCGAAGCAGCCTGAAACCGGCAAACGGCAGGGGAAAGGCCTTGCCTGGAACGGCAAGCGCGTCCGAGAGCACGGGGAACTCGGCCAACAACGCGCTGCCATCCAGGGCGCAAGCGGCTCGCCTGCTCGTTTCCCTGAACAAGACAGATTTTTCCGTGATGCGGAGTTCGTCGGGGTCCGGAACCACGGCGTGGCCCAAGGCGTCATTCAAGAAGGTGAAACCTGCCAATAGGTACAAGAGGCAGAGGAGGGCCAGGCCGCAGACGGCCAAGCGGTTGCCTAAAAAGTAATGCAGGGCGTCAGGGTTGCTCATAGCGAATCCTCGGATCAGCGCAGGCGTACAAAATATCAGCCACCAGGTTGCCAATAAGAGTCAGGAAGCCGAAGAGCAGGACCTCGGCCATGAGCACCGGGTAATCGCGGGAAAAAACCGCGTTCACGGCAAGCCGCCCCATGCCGGGCCAGCCGAAAACGGTTTCGGTCAGCACCGCACCGGATAACAGGCCAGGAATCGAGTAGCCCAGCAGGGTCAGGAGTGGCAGCAAGGCATTGCGCAACGCGTGCTTGTAGAACACGACGTGGGATGGAAGGCCCTTGGCCTTGGCGGTGCGGATGAATTCCTGCTGGAGGACTTCGAGCATGCTGCCCCTGACATACCGGGTCAAGGCGGCGGCCTCGCCAAGGGCCAGGACCACCATGGGCAGCAGGAGGTGCGCGAAAAAGTCAGGCCAGGAGAAGGAGGCCAGCCTTGGATCCGCCATCCCGGAACTGGGCAGCCAGTTCAGGGAAACCGAGAACACCAAGATCAACATCATGGCCAGCCAAAAATTGGGGAGGGAGAACTCGGCAAAGGCGAGGAAGGAAAAAAATCGGTCGAAGAAGGAATGGGGTTTCAAGGCAGAGGTGACGCCGAGGGGCACGGCTATCAGCAGGGCCAGCAGGAGCGAGGAAACCGATAAGGCCAGGGTCGGAAAAACGCGTTCGCCCAGGAGTTGGATGACGGGGTAACCGGGCTTCAAGCCAATGGACTGGCCCAAGTCCCCGGACAAAACCCGTGAAAGCCAGGAAAGGTATTGAAGCGGAAGGGGCTGGTCCAGGCCCAGGCGTTCCTCCAGTGCCTGAACGGCCGCGGGGTCAAAGGCTTTCTCGCCCAGGAGGGTGGAGGCCGGGCTTCCAGGAGCCAAATGGATGATGGAAAAGGACAGCAGGGAAAGGAGGAACAGCAGGGGAAGGATGCCCAGCAACCGCTTGACCGCATACCGGGTTAAGGCCATGGTTTCACTCCGCGTACTCCGGCTTGAGTTTCCACCGCTCGATGTTCCACAACAAGCCCAATGGACTGGCAAGGATGCCGTCATCGGCCGTGAACCGCTTGTTCACGCCGACCGTTGAAGAACCATAGAAGAGGAAAACGTAGGGCTGGTCTTCGGCGATGAGTTCCTGGAAACGCCAATAAAGCGGCTTGCGTTTTTCTTCCGCGCAGCCGGGAACGATCAGGGCTTCGTCCAGGACCTGGTCGACTTCCGGGTTGGCGTAGGAGACGAAGTTGTACTTGCCTGCCTTCTTGGAGTGCCAGATGCCGGAGGCATCCGGGTCCAGGCCCAGGCTCCAGCCCAGGATGACCGCATCGAACCGCTTGCGGTTGACCTGGTCCAGGAAGGTGGGCCATTCAAGGACGGAGACCCGGGCCTGGACGCCGATTTTTTTCAGGTAGTACTGGATGATGACCGCGGCTTTTTCCCGTTGCTTGTTGCCCTTGTTAGTGAGCAACTCAAACGAAAACGGTTTGCCCTCCTTGTCCAGGACGCCATCCCCATCCGAGTCCGCGAAGCCGGCTTCCCGGAGCAGGCCCAGCGCGAGGTCCGGGTTGAAGGCAGGGGGTTTCACGTCCGGGTTGAAGGCCCAGGATACGGGTGACAGGGGCCCATTCGCCGTTTCCCCATAGCCCAGCATGGTGGACTCGGTCAGGGCCTCCAAGTCGATGGCGTGGGAAAAGGCTTTCCGCACGCGTTGGTCGCGGAAAAAGGGGTGAAGCAGGTTGAAGCCCATGAACGTATAGTTGTTGGTGGAATAAACGTAAACGTCGAGGTTCTTGTTTTGCCGGAACCGTGGCACCTGCTCGGGTTCAATGCCCGCCAAATCGATTTCCCCTGTAATCAATTGCTCTTGGATGACGAGGTTGTCCGGAACCACCTTGTAAATGATTTCGTCGAGGTACGGCTTGCCGGAAAAAAAGCCGTCGAAGGCGGAAACCCGAATCAACTCGTCGGGTTTCCACTCGGAGAAACGAAATGGACCAGAGCCAACCGGGTGGGAATTGAAGGCCGCCGTATTTATGTTCCGGCCTTCGAGCAAGTGCCTGGGCAGAACGCCGAAGCCCGTGGTGAGCAGGAAGGAACAATCCGGCTTGGAGAGGTGAAAGACCACCGTGGACGCATCGGGGGCTTCCACGCGTTCCAGGTATTGGACGGCGTCCTTGTAGGGCGAGTCCGTGGCAGGGTCCAGCAGCCGGTCAAACGTGAACTTCACGTCCGCTGAGGAAAACAGCCCGCCGTCCTGGAAGCGGAGGCCGGGTCGAAGCGTGAAGGTGTACGTCAAACCGTCCTCCGAGACGTTCCAGGACTCAGCCAGCCTTGGATAGGGTTCCAGGGTCTTCGGGTTAACCCCGATGAGGCCGTCAAAGACCAAGCCAATCACGTCACTGGAAGCGGAGTCCGAAGAAAGCAAGGGGTTCAGGGTTTTCGCGTCCCCAATGGATCCCCACACCAGGGCATTGGAGGCCGAAAGCGAACTCCCCTGCGAAGGAGCAGAACAACCAGCCAAGGACAAGAGCAAGGCCAATGCAAACAGGAAACGCATGTTCATCCTAATGCGCGGAAAGGAATTTAAGCCGGTTATAGGGCCATTCCAAAGGGAATAAAAGAGGCAAGGGACACCGTTAATAAGCATAGCCGGGAATACATTTATTCAAGGCGAGAACTTGAACCCGAAAATCCTCATTACCAGCGCCTTGCCCTACGTGAACAACGTGCCCCACCTCGGCAACCTCATAGGCTGCGTGCTCTCAGCCGATGTGTTCGCACGATATTGCCGGAGCAGGGGATACGACACCTTGTACGTGTGCGGCACCGACGAACATGGCACGGCAACCGAGATCAAGGCGCTCGAAGAGGGGCTGACGCCAAAAGCGTTGTGCGACAAGTACTATAAAGTGCACAAGGAGATCTATGACTGGATTGGCTGCAGTTTTGACGTCTTCGGCCGAACCTCGTCCAAAGTGCATGCCGAGACCACGCAGGAAATATTCCGGAAGCTGGCCGCGCACGGCTACGTTTCCGAGGGCAGCCTGGACCAGACCTACTGCGAGCAATGCCAAAAGTTCCTGGCCGACCGGTTTGTGCTCGGCACCTGCCCCAAGTGCAGCTACCCGCACGCCCGCGGCGACCAATGCGAGAACTGCGGCAAGCTCCTCAACCCCACCGAACTCGTGAACGCCCACTGCAAGACCTGTGGGGCCCTGCCTGCGGTCAGGGCCAGCCGGCACCTCTTCCTGGACCTGGACCAGTTCGCGGAACGCCTTGCCCAGTGGAGCCGGAAGCGGGCCAAAGAAGGTTTTTGGACGCAGACCGCAAAAGGCATTACCGAGGCCTGGCTAAAGGAAGGCCTGACCAAGCGGTGCATCACCCGCGACCTGAAATGGGGCGTGCCCGTGCCCCACCCAGGCTACGAAGACAAGGTCTTCTACGTGTGGTTTGACGCGCCCATAGGTTATATCTCGATTACCCGGGAAAAGCGCCCTGACTGGGGGGAATGGTGGAAGAACGGCCATGAAAACGTGCACTTATACCAGTTCATGGCCAAAGACAACGTGCCGTTCCACTCGATTTTGTTTCCCGCCACCCTGCTGGGAACCGGCGACCACTGGAACTTAGTGTACCATTTGGAGTCCATCGAGTTCCTCAACTACGAATCAGGGCAGTTCTCCAAGAGCCGGGGCATCGGCGTGTTCGGGGACAGCGCCATGCAGTCCGGCGTGCCCGCCGACGTCTGGCGGTTTTATCTGGTGTACAACCGCCCCGAAACCTCGGACAGCGAGTTCAACTGGGATGACTTCTACGAGCGCGTGAACAATGACCTGATCGCGAACCTTGGAAACCTGGTGAACCGCACCCTAACGTTTGCGGAGAAATTTTACGCGGGAAAGGTTCCAAGGGGGGAAATGAACCCGGCACTGGCTAAAAAGGTGAAAGCCTATGCGGTGGAGACCGCGGAACTGATGGAGGGAGTTAAGGAACGTGAAGCCCTCAAGAAGGTGCTCGAGCTATCAAAACTTGGCAACCAGTTCTTCCAAGTGCAGGAACCCTGGAAGAAAGTGAAAACGGACCAGGCAGCGGCAGATGACGCGGTATACTCGCTGCTCCATTTCGTGAAGGACCTCGGCATCCTGATAAGCCCGTTCCTGCCGCAGACCGGAGCCAGCATCTTCCGGCAACTCAACCTGAAAGAAGCAGGCTGGGCGGATATCGGCAAGGAATCACTGAAACCGGGCCACAAAATTGGGCGCGCCCAACTCCTTTTCACGAAACTCGAAGAGAAACAGGTGGACGGGTTCAGGGAAACGTACTCGGCCAAAACCAAAGCCGCCTCCCTGCCTGAAATCGGGTTCACGGTCTCGCCGCGAGCGGCCGCGCTGGGCATCAAGGCAAGGGCCGCGCTCGTGGAAGGCGTGAAGGTCAAGAACAAGCACAGCGAACTTCGCCGCCTCACCAAGGAGAAAAGCCAGGAAGTGGTGGGCCGTGACATGTCCCAGAACAAGGCGAACAATGGGTTCAAGGAAATTTACCGCAAGGTAGGCATACAAGGCTTTGTGCCGGCCAGCGAACGGTTGTACGAGTACATCCGGAAAAGCGGATGCATTCCCGGCATCAACACGGTTGTAGACTCATACAACCTGGTCGCGATTGACACCATGCTAATCATCGGCGCGCACGATGCCAACCGAATCAAGGGCAACGTCCGCGTGGACCTGACCAAGGGCAGCGAAAGGTACATGCCTCTCGGTAAGCACGCGCCCGAAAAAATTGCGGCCGGGGAATACGCTTTCATGGATGACGAGAAAGTCATCTGCCGGTTGGACGTCAAGCAATGTGAGCAAACCAAGGTGGATGAGGGAACGTCCAACCTGCTCGTGTACGTGCAAGGCAATGATGCCACCGCCGATGGCGAGTTGTCTGCAGCCCTGAAGCAGGCGTGCGAGAACATCGTCAAGTACAACGGGGGCAAGTATCGGTTGCTGAAGTGAGGGAAGGGAGCTATGCCAAAACACAAGCCGCTTGTAAGCTTTTCAACGGACTTTGGGCCGGGCAACCGGGGCCACGGGGTTATGAAAGCCGTGATTTTGGAGCGGTGCCCGGACGCGGAAGTCGTGGAATTGGCTACAAACGTCGAGGGCTTTGACTTGCGGGATGGAGCAAAGAACTTTGAAGGCCTTGCCTGGCTGCCGAAGGGAATACACATCTGCGTGGTCGACCCGGGAGTGGGAACCCAGCGCCGGGGCCTAATCATTGAGACGGGTAGAGGCGATTATCTGGTGGGTCCGGACAACGGGGTGCTGCTGCCCGCCGCATCCTTTGTAGGCGACGTGAAAAGAGCCTGGCACATCACCAACCAAGAGTATTTGCGCCAGCCTGTTTCCCATGTCTTCCACGGGAGAGACGTGTTCGCGAGCGTGGCCGGGCACTTGGCGGCAGGCGTGAAACCCCAGGAAATCGGCGTCGAGGTAGGCGCCGGCAGCCTTGCACCCGCACCCTACCCGGAAGCGTGCGCGGAAAATGGGAGAATATCGGCTGAAATCATTCACGTCAACGCATTCGGCAATGTATCGTTCAACATCCGGAATGAGGCCCTGCACCAACTGGTTTCATTGGATGACCTGATCACGCTGACAAAGGGCAAGCAAAAAATCGCGTTGCCCTACAAGAAAACCTTCGGCGAAGTCGCGGCCGGGACCGGGCTAATCTTTGACGGCGACTTCGGCCGCGTGGAAGCCGCCCTCAACCAGGGAAGTTTGGCTGCAAAAGCAGGGCTAAAGACCGCTGACCGGGTGACGCTGGCCAAGTGTTGAGAGGGGGAATAACCGCATGCCCAACGAAACCATCATCGAAGCAAAAGATGTTTACAAGATATTCGAGTTGGGCGCGGAAAAAGTGTACGCCTTGAATGGTGTGAACCTCGAGGTAAGGAACGGCGAATTTGTTTCCATCATGGGCCCCTCAGGCAGCGGGAAGACGACTTTCCTGGACGTGCTGAGCTGCATGGAGCGGCCCACCCAAGGCGAGGTGTTTATCAAAGGCAGGAAGGTCAGCCGCATGACAGACGATGAACTGGCCAGGGTGCGGGGTTCCACGATTGGCTTCGTATTTCAGACCTTCAACCTCATCCCAAGGTTTAACGCCGTGGAAAACGTCATGCTGCCCCTCTGGTTCAAGCGAGTTCCCGTCCAGGAGCGGAGAAAGAAGGCCATGGAAGCCCTGAAAGCCGTTGGTTTAGGGGACCGGCTCTGGCACAAGCCCAGCCAGTTATCGGGCGGGCAACGGCAGCGCGTGGCCATTGCCCGGGCCCTGGCCGTAGAGCCTGAAGTCATTGTGGCAGACGAGCCCACCGGCAACCTGGACTCGGTTTCCGGCACCCAGATCCTGGACTTGATTGCCGACCTGCACCGGGAGCAGGGGAAAACGATTTTAATGGTTACCCACGAAAAGACTGTTGGAGCGAGGGCGGAAAAAATCGTTCGCCTGATGGACGGAAAAATCGTGGGCACGGAAAACGGCAGCGGAGGGAAAAAATGAATAAAATGGTCTTGCTAATCGGATTGCTTTGCCTGGTTTCGTTGAGTGCCTGGGCCGCGGAAAACGACGTGGTGATGAGTTCCTACAACTACGAACCCGCACCGGTTGAGGCCGGCCAGACCTTCGAGCTATGGATCCACGTGAAAAACAGCTCCGGCAAAGACATCTCCGGCATTGAAGCCGTGTCCAAACTCGAGTACCCGTTTTCCCTGCCCGACGGCGAGACCCCTGAAAGAGTCATTGGAACGCTGACGCCGGAGGGAACCGCGCTCATCAACTACGAGTACATCAAAGTGGACCCCAATACGCCTTCCGGGGAATACAAGTTCGAGTTCAAGGTCGGTCCAAGGAGCGGAACCGGCCGAAACTATTATGTGAAGATAAAGGTCACGCAAAAGAAGCCCGACATCGAACTGGTGGCCGTAATGTTCGAACCAAGGGCACTGAACCCGGGCCTGGAAAACGGCAAGGCCCGGCTTACCCTCAAGAACCTTGGAAAGACCACGGCCTTTGACGTCAAGGCCTCGATGGCCGTGCACGCCATGGAAGCCACTGTGGACTCTTCGGCCGGCAAGGAATCCCACATAAAGCCCATTGGAAGCCCCCTGCGGTACATTGAACGAATTGCTCCCGGCGAAGAAAAAACGGCTGAACTCGAGTTCTCTGTGGACCGGGGCGCGGACCTCAAAACTTATTTGATTCCCCTCCAAATAGAGTACAAGAACGAGAACAACGTCGAGTTCTCGTTCGAGCGAAACATTGGAGCGGAAGTAACGGACAGCCCGGAATTGGACGTGGTACTGGTAGCCGTGGACCCTCAAGCAGTAATTGGGCGAACCGCGAAAATCAGCATGGACGTCTTCAATGCCGGCGGCGCGACCGCGAGTTACGTGGTTGCGGAACCCTCCCTCGAGGGGGCCGAGAAAATCATCCCGGAAAAAGTGTTCATCGGCACGCTGGAACCAGATGACTTTGACTCGTTCACGTTCCAAGTGAAGTTCAAGGAAAACGCGAAAGCAGGTGTATACCCCGTAAAGGTCAGGGTCTCGTATACGGACAAGGGCTTCCAAAAACAGGCCCCGGAAAAAAACATCGACCTGACCGTTTACACCCCCGAAGAAGCCGCCGCCATGGCCCGGCAGGAACTACCGCTTGTACCGATTGCGGGGGGGCTGGCCGTGCTCGGGTTCCTGTTCAGGAAAAGACTCCTCAAGCTGGTAGGCCTTGAAACCGGGGAATGAAGGTGTAAACCTACCGTGATAGACGCCGAAATATTCGTGGTGGCCTTCAAGAACATCCGCCAACAGGGCCTGCGAAGCTATTTGACGCTGTTAGGCGTAATCATCGGCATTGCCTCCATCGTGGCCCTGATGTCCATCGGCGAGGGCCTGAACCTGGCAGTCCAAGAACAATTCGACCGGCTGGGAGCCAACACCCTCTTCCTCACGGCGGGAAACACGCAGGTCGGCCAAAGCGGCGGCAGCCCCACGACCACCATCCAGTACCGGTTGAAGGACGCTGACCTCTCCCGGATTGAAAGCTATCCAACCGTTGAAGAAGTCATCCCCTTTTACTCCCTGTTCGGGCCGGTACGGCATGGCACCGAGGAAGTCAGCGCCAGCATCATCGGCTTTGACGCCGAAAAAGCGGCTTCCCTGATGTCAACGGGCTTCCTGGATGTGGAAAGCGGCCGAATGTTCGACGAAAAGGAGGCCTTCGTGGCCGTGGTGGGCAAAAAATTCGCGGAAGACAGTTTCAAACGCGAACTGAGGCCAAGGGGCACCCTTGAAATCGGCGGCAAGAAGTTCAGGATCATCGGCATCCTCAAGGAAGCCGCGACCACGGTGGGTGGGGGCGGGCCCAACACGGGCCAAGTCATTTTCGTGCCAGAGAAATCCTTCCGGCAGGTGACCGAGGTGGACACGCCCAACTTCGTCATGGTCAAAACCTTCACCAAGGAACAAGTCAACGAAAGCAAGGAACGCATCCAACGCTACCTGGACAACAAGTATGGGGAGAAAAACTTCAACGTGAGTACGGCCGAACAGGTGCTGGAACGCATGAGCCAAGTGCTCAGCATCCTCTCGCTGGTCCTGGTGGGCATTGCCGCGGTCTCCCTGATAGTGGGCGGGGTTGGCATCATGAGTTCCATGGTCACGGCCGTCCTTGAACGGACCCGGGAAATCGGGGTCATGAAAGCCATTGGTGCCACCAACAAAACCATTCTCTCCCTCTTCCTCATCGAAGCCGCAATGATTGGGGGTGTCGGCGGCATCATTGGCGCCATGCTTGGAATGGCCTTGTCCCAGGGCATTGCCGGCATCGGGCAGTCCACGGGCATCAACCTCAGGGCCCCGGTCTCCCTGGAACTGTTCCTCGGCGCGCTGGCCTTCTCCATGCTGGTCGGCATGGTCTCAGGGCTCTACCCCGCGAAACGAGCCGCGGACCTGGACCCGGTGGAGGCCTTAAGATATGAGTAAAAGCAAGAACCTGCCCGTCAAGATCACCAAGGATATGACAGTCCAAGAGATCGTGGAACGGTTTCCCATGACCCTGCCCGTCATGATGAAGTATGGGATTCACTGCTTTGGCTGCCATGCCTCGACCTGGGAGACCCTTGAGACGGGCGTGAAAGGCCACGGCATGAACGACGCGCAACTCTCGGAAATGCTCAAGGAAATGAATGAGTGCGTGAAAGACTATGAAGAGTAGTGGGCTACTTCTTTTTCCGCTTCGCGTATACGTCTCGAAAGTAATCGCAGTACTCTTGCAGCGGGCAGTCGCCGCACCGCGGATGAACGGACTTGCAGCGGTGCTGACCGAACTTGACGAACAACTCGTTGAGCTCGCCCCATCTGCGCTTGGGAACGAGGCGGGCGAGTGCCTGCTCGGTTTGCTTGGGCGTTTTCGTGTGCACCAGGCCCAAGCGGTTGGGGATGCGGTGCACGTGCGTGTCCACCGGAATCACTTGCTGGTCAAAGGAAAAGCAGAGCACGCAGTTCGCGGTCTTTCTGCCGACGCCGGGAAGCGAGGTGAGCTCTTCGAGCGTTGAAGGGACGCGACCACTGAAATCTGAGAGGATGCGGCGTGCGGTCTCCTTGACGCGCGGGGCCTTGGTGGGGTAAAAGGAGACCGGGTAGATGAGCTTCTGGATGGAGCGGGTTGGGGCGCGGGAAAGGGCCTTGGCGTCCGGGTAACGGGCGAACAAGCGCGCGGCCGCGGCCCCGGTCACGGGGTCACGGGTCTGCGCGGAAAGCATGGTGGCAATCAGGGTGTGGAACGGGTCCACGTGGTGCACCACGGGCTTGGTTTCGCCGACCTCACAGCGGAGCAGGCGAAGGACTTCCAGGACGTCCTTGGAGTGGGCCACGGCATCACCCAGCTACCGACTTGAAAGCGAGGAGGAAGCCGATGAGCAGGGGCTGGTGCACGAGGTAGATCCACAGCGTGTGGCGACCCAGCCACTGCAGGCCCCGCGGAAAACGGGGGAAAACGGCGAGCAACCGCCGGCCACGGGCATAATAGTGGTTGCCGAAAAAGACCCCGAAGAGGAACAAGCCAAACCAGGGAACCAGGGGAAAGTAGTCCAGAGAGTAAAACCAGGTTGGGGGAACGCCAAGGGGGAGCAGCCAAGGCGTGGAGGTGGAGAGGTTGTTTACGTAGGGAGCCGCAACGAAGAAGGCGATGGCGGCGGCGAGCGCGGGCCAAGTGGATCTTGCGAGGGGGAGGGCGAGGAGCGTGCTGAGCGCCAAGAAGTGGATGATGCCGAACACGATATAGCCGTTGTGGGGGTAGACCCAGGTTACGACTGTGATGAGGAGGGCGACGAAAGCCAGGGAGAGAAAACGGCGAAAGGCCTTGGCAGGAAAGGGAACGCCTTTGCGCCGCGCGGAGGCGCGGCTGAGCGCAAGGGAGATGCCGGCCACGACGACCATGGTCGAGGCAGCGAACCGCTGGAGGACGAGGTAGGGGCCGGCATAGGGTTCCAAGGCGGAGAGACCAAGGAAGCTGAGGTCAAAGAAGAAGTGGAACAGCACCACGGCCAGGATGCCGACGCCACGCAAGGCATCAACCTCTTCAATGCGGGGCGAGGCGGACATGGACATCAGATTGTGAGGGCGAGCAACTGGTTGCCGCAGCATCGCGGGACGCGGACTTCCTTGCCGCACTTCCCGCAGAGGAAGCGGTTCTCGTCGAGCACCATGTCCTTGCTGCAGCAGGCCGGAATCTTCAGCGAGGTGTCGCAAATCTCACATTTGGCCAAGGCCATGGAAGAAGAAAGGAGAAAAAGGAATAAAAAAGGGAACGGGGGTTGCACGGTTTAATACCCGCGCAACTCGGCCGCTTTCCGCATCTTCTGCAAGGCATAGACGTAGGCCGCTGTCCGCATGTCGATTTTGTGCTCTTTTTTCACGGCCCAGATGTCCTTGAAGCTGTTATTGATCTGCTTTTTCAGCAAGTCGAAGACGTAGTCCTGGGTCCAGTAGAAGCCCATGCGGTTCTGCACCCACTCCAAGTAGGAAACATAGACTCCGCCGGAGTTGGCGAGGATGTCCGGGACCACGACTGTGCCCTTCTTGTGCAGGATTTCGTCGGCTTCCGGGGTGGTGGGGCCATTCGCCAGTTCCACGATGAGCTTGGCCTTGACCTTGGCCGCATTGGCCTTTGTAATCTGGTTCTCCAAGGCGCAGGGGAACAATACATCGACCGGCAATTCCAGGAGCTCCTCGTTGGATATCTTCTTGGCCTTGCCGAAGCCGACCACGGAACCCTTTTTTTCCTTGAATGCAATGACTTCCGGAATGTTCAAGCCATTGGAGTCATGGATGCCGCCCTTGGAGTCTGACACGGCAACCACTTTGAAACCGTGGTCGTGACATATTTTGGCGATGAACATGCCCGCGTTGCCGAAACCCTGCACGGCAAGGGTTGGGTTGGCGAGGCCCAGTTCGCGGAGCGCGGTCTCAAAGCAGTAGTAACCGCCCTGCGCGGTGGAGGTGCCGCGGCCGGCCGAGCCACCCAATTCGAGGGGCTTCCCGGTGATGAAGGCAGGATAACTGCCGCGATGCAGCTTTTCGAATTCATCCAGCATCCAGGCCATGATTTGGCCGTCCGTGTAAACGTCGGGCGCGGGAATGTCCCTATCCGGGCCGATAAAGTCCACCAGCTTGTCGATGTAGGCTCTGGAAAGCCGCTCGAGTTCGCCCTTGGAGAGTTCCTTGGGGTTAACGATGATGCCCCCTTTTCCCCCGCCATAGGGGATGTTGATAACCGTGCACTTCCAGGACATCCAAAAGGCAAGAGCTTTTACCTCGTCCCTGGAAACGTTCCAGTGGTAGCGGATGCCGCCCTTGGCCGGGCCCATGAAGGTGTTGAAGTGCGCTCGATAACCCGTGAAAATCTTGAGCTTGCCGTTGTCCATGTGCACCGGGATGCTGACTTCCATCAACTCCATGGGCTGCGTGAACAAGTCAAAGTACGCTGGTTTGAGGTCAATGACCTTCGCGGCCTTCGCCAGCTGCGCGATGCCGTTATCGAACGGGTTTGAACCGGTTGCTTCCATGGCTTTTGTCATTCCACCACTCCTCCAAGACACGAACTAAGGACGAATTAAGATGGGTGGGAGTAGAAGGTTCTTAAGGCTAACGGCAAACGGCTAACCAAAGCACAGCAATCGACGAAAAGCTGGAATCAGGTTTCCTTGTAGTCGATGTACGCCGTTTTTCCGCGGAGAAACCTGACCACGGACAAGGCCGCCGAACAACCGTCACCAGCGGACTTCACGGCCTGCGCGTCCGCCCCGGTGCAGTCCCCGGCCGCGAAGACCCCTGGTAGGTTGGTCTGCTGGTGCGCGTCCACCTGGATGTTCGTGCCCTGCATTTCCAGGCCCAGCTTGTTGGCAAACGCCGTTGCACCGGTGGCGCCAAAGGCAACGAAGGCGCCATCAAACTTTTCGCGCTGGTTGCCCTCGAAGAGGACGGTTTCGAGGCCCTTTTCGCCTTCGAAGGCCAGCACCTTCTCAGCCCGCATTTTCACTTGATGGGCCTTCAACTCGGCGAGCAGCTCCGGGCTCACCTCCCAGGGCCGGCCATTTGAGAAAAGGGTGAGGTCCTTTGTGTACGGCAGCAACTCGAGGGCTTCGTGGGCCGCGTAATTGGCGTGACCGATGACGCAGACCCTCTTGTCCTTGAAGAAAAAGCCGTCGCAGACCACGCAGTAGTGCACGCCCTTGCCGGTCAGACGCTGCTCGTCCTTTATCCCGGCCAGCTTGTAGGACTTGCCGCACGCGATGATGACGGCCTTGGCTGCAAACGACTGGCGCTTGTCCGTTTCCACGAGAAAGCCCCCGCCCTCCCTGGGCTGCAGGTTGACGGCTTCCTCCTCCAAGTGGACGGCCCCATACTTCTTGCAATGGGCCAGGGAACGTTCCTGGAACTCCTTCCCCCCAACCATGTCCGGATAGGAGAGGTAATTCGCCACCTTCTCGGCCTTGGCAATGGCGGACTTGAACGGGAAGCCGAGGACCAAGGTCTTCAACTGGGCGCGCGCCGTGTAAAGCGCGGCGCCAAGCCCGGCCGGGCCCGCACCAATGATGAGGACTTCAAACGATTGGGGTTCGGACATCAAAAATCACGGGATTTTAAGCACGCGCTTGAGGTTGGCCTCGCTGTAGCCGACCAACACCCTTCCATCCACGTCAATGACCGGGACGCCGCTTTGCCCGGACTTCTCGACCAGCTCCTCGGCGGCCTTCTCATCGGTTGAAACGTCTTTAACCGTGTAGGGAATGCCCTTTGAGTCCAGGAAGGCCTTGGCGTCGGCACAATAATGACAGGCCGGCGTGGAATAGATGGTTATCTTCACAACAAGACAGAGAAGAAAAAGTTATTTAATGGTTGGCCCAGCATGCATGCATGCACCGGAAAATCCCGGCCACCATGGCCACGCAGCACCCGGACAACGCGAACGCGCCCTACTGGAAGAAGGGCTCGGCTTTCATCAATTCCGCGGACGAATTGAGGGAATGCTACCTGAACTTCGACGATTTGGGCTGCCAGGAATACATGTGGGACTGGGAAGGCAAGTACGTGGATGAGGGCATCGTCGACAAGCTGTTGAAGGAATACTACGACTTTTTTCGCAGGAAACCACTGGGCAAGGAACGGTTCTTGACCCTGCGCATCCCCCGCATGGACGATAGACGCAACTACCCGCGGATTGCGAGGGCATTCATGACCCTGATGACGGCCGAAGACCTGGCAGCCGAACTCGGCATGAAACACATGCCGGTCTTCGAAATCATTCTGCCATTCACCCGGGAGGCGCGCACCCTCGTGAAACTGCAGAAAAAGTTCGCGCTGGCCACCAAGTTCAAGAAACAAGTGTTTACTTCCAGCAAAGCCCCCGGAGGGGACATCCAGACCATCCCCCTCATAGAAGACGTCAACAACCTAGTAGGTTCGCGGAAAATCCTGGAACAATACGTGCGCCTGCACAAGAAGGCATTTGGGCGAAAACCCGCGCACATTCGGCCGTTCATCGCCCGCTCGGACCCCGCCTTGAACGCGGGAATGATTCCCGCCACGATAGCGGCCAAGGCCGCTCTAAGCCAGTACCGGGGCTTTGCAGCGGAAAGCGGCGTGGGCATATACCCCATCATCGGCACGGGCAGCAACCCCTTCCGCGGCAACCTCCGCCCCAACAACCTGGGAAGGTTCATGAAAGAATATGCTGGCGTGCGCACCGTGACCGTGCAGTCGGCCTTCCGCTACGACTACCCCCGCGGCATGGTGCGGAACGCGGTCAAGAAACTGAATGAAGGACTCCGAAAGGGAAAGGCCATGGCGTTCGACAAGCAAGACGTGAAGAACGTGCGCGAACTCAACCAGGTTTTTGCGCGGCACTACTTTGAGACCGTGCTCCAGATCGCGCCCGACATCAACGCGGTTTCCAGGTTCGTGCCACCCAGACGGGAACGCCTCACCCACACGGAGCGATTCGGTTATGGGCGGAAAATCGGCCGGCACCTGATGCCCCGGGTCATCCCATTTTGCGCGGCCCTGTATAGCCTGGGCGTGCCCCCGGAACTGATTGGAACCGGGCGGGGGCTGCTGGAAGCCGAGAAACGGGGGCTCCTGGACTGGCTCGAAGAAAAATACCTGTTCCTGGCCCAGGACTTGCGGGAAGCCGGCAGCTACTTGAACCGCGAGAACCTCGAAAGCCTGGCTGGAAGGGGAAGGGGCTGGCGGAAAATCATCGAAGACGTGGAAGGCATTGAAGGCACGCTTGCCTTGAACCTGGGGCCAGCCAAGACCGAGCACTTCCTGCATAGGAACCTGACCGGCAACATCCTCCTCAAGTGGGGCGCTGGAAAACCCCTCACCGAAGAAATCGAGGAAACGGCCAGGATTAGACAGGTGCTTGGATAGCCTGCCGGAACCCTGCTCGTCAATCGCCGTTTTCCTGGTTGACGACCAACGAAGGCTTTTAATAGGATTGGCGTTGCTTGTTATCGGCCCAGTGGGCCTGAGGTGGTGAGCCAATGGCTGGACAGAGTCTAACCTACAAGATTCTCCGAGCACATTTGGTCGAGGGCGAACTGATTTCCGGCAAGGAAATCGGCGTCAAGATCGACCACACCCTGACCCAAGATGCAACCGGCACCATGGCCTACCTCCAGTTCGAGGCCCTCCAAATCCCACGCGTCCAAACCCGCGTATCGGTTTCCTACGTTGACCACAACATGCTGCAAACCGGGTTCGAGAACGCGGACGACCACCGGTTTTTGCAAAGCGTGGCGGCCAAATACGGCATCCTCTACTCGAGACCTGGTAACGGCATCTGCCACCAGGTGCACTTGGAACGCTTTTCGGAGCCTGGCTGCACCCTGTTGGGCAGCGACTCCCACACGCCCACGAGCGGCGGCATGGGCATGGTTGCCATAGGCGCGGGCGGCCTGGACGTCGCCGTAGCCATGGGGGGCGGGGCTTTCTACTTCAAGATGCCGAAAGTGCTGGGCGTGAAACTGACCGGGAAGCTGCCGCCCTGGGTCACGGCCAAGGACGTGATACTCGAAATGCTGCGCCGGCTGACCGTGAAAGGCGGCGTGGACAAAATTATCGAGTACCACGGCCCGGGCGTAAAGAGTTTGACGGTAACGGAAAGGGCCACCATCTCCAACATGGGCGCGGAGCTGGGCGCCACCACCAGCCTGTTCCCCAGCGACGAGAACACCAAACAATACCTAACCGCGCAGGGGCGCGCCAAGAGCTGGAAGAAATGGGAGGCGGACAAGGACGCGAAATACGATGAGGCAATAGAAATTGACCTGGGCCAGCTGGAGCCCCTGATTGCCAGGCCCCAGAGCCCGGACAACGTCGTACCCGTGAAGGCGGAGGCCGGAAAGAAGGTCGCGCAGGTCTGCGTGGGCAGCTGCACCAACTCGAGCTACAAGGACCTCATGGTCGTTGCGAAGATGTTGAAGGGAAAGAAGGTGCATCCGGACGTCTCCATGACCATAACCCCGGGAAGCCGGCAGGTATTCGAAGAGATTTCGCGCAGCGGCGCATTGACTGACCTGATTGCGGCCGGCGCCAGAATCATTGAGTCGGCCTGCGGCCCCTGCATTGGCATGGGCCAGGCCCCTCCAACCGGTGGCATCAGCGTGCGCAGCTTCAACCGCAACTTTGCCGGCCGGAGCGGCACGCAGAACGACCTGGTTTACTTGGCGAGCCCGGAAACGGCTGCCGCATGCGCCCTCAAGGGAGTCATCGCCGACCCCCGCGAACTCGGCAAGTGCCCGAAGATAGCGGTTCCAACGAAGTTCGTCATCGACGACTCCGGCATCATCAAACCCCCCAAGGACGCGAAATCCGTGGAAATCGTGCGGGGCCCCAACATCAAGCCCCTGCCGATTGCACCCGCTGTGGAAGATCGCCTGGAAGCAGAAGTCCTGATCAAAGCCGGCGAAAACGTTACCACAGACCACATCCTGCCGGCGGGCGCAAAGATTTTGCCGCTGCGAAGCAACGTGCCTGCCATCTCCGAATTCGTGTTCTGCAACGTGGACAAGGACTTCGTCAAGCGCGCCAAGGAAAAAGGCAAGGGCCTTATCGTGGGCGGGGAAAATTATGGCCAAGGCTCTTCCAGGGAGCATGCCGCCTTGGCACCCATGTACTTGGGCGTACGGGCCGTGATTGCGAAAAATTTTGCCCGCATCCACAAGGCCAACCTCATCAATTTCGGCATAACCCCCCTGGAGTTCGAGAACGCCAAGGACTACCAGGAAGTAACGCAGGGGGATGTCCTCGAAGTCGATGGCCTCAAACAAGCCATCCTTTCCGGTAAGACCGGCATCACGGCCAGGAACAAGTCAAAGAACAGGGAACTCAACCTGAAAATCGACTTGACGCAGAGGCTCCGGAAAATCGTGGCCGCTGGCGGACTGCTCAATTACACGAGAAACCAGACGGTGACGGCGAAGGCCACGGTGAGGTGAGGACATGGGATTGTTCAAAATCTATCCGGAACCGAAAGAAGGCCAAAAAATCGAGATGAAGAAGGGCAAGCTGTGGGTTCCAGACAAACCGATCATCCCCGTCATCTATGGGGATGGATCTGGGCCGGACTGCTCCAAGAACGGGATTACGGTCCTAGACGCAGCGGTCAAGAAGGCTTACGGCGGCAGGAAGAAGATTGTCTGGTTCCCAGTGGAAGCCGGCCAGGAAGCCTTCAACAAGCGCGGGGAATGGATGCCTACCGACACCACCACCGCCATCAAACACTACTTGGTCTCCATCAAGGGCCCCCTGGAGACTCCGGTGGGCGGGGGCCACCGAAGCCTGAACGTGGCGTTGCGCCAGGAATGCGACCTGTACTGCTGCGTGCGGCCCGTGCAATGGTTTGAAGGCGTGCCTAACCCAGTCAAGGAACCGGAGAAGCTGGA
This sequence comes from Candidatus Iainarchaeum sp., assembly GCA_018304425.1. GTDB lineage: Archaea > Iainarchaeota > Iainarchaeia > Iainarchaeales > UBA10219 > UBA10219 > UBA10219 sp10219u. The sequence goes on from JAGVWE010000002.1 coordinate 376,488, forward strand.
CGTGGTCGTCTTCCGGGAGAACACCGAGGACGTGTACGCGGGCATCGAGTGGAAACAGGGAACCCCGGAAGCCCAGAAAATGATTGCATTCCTTGCCACCCAGATGGGGAAGAAGGTGCGCGCTGATTCCGGCATTGGCGTCAAGCCCATGAGCGCAACCGGCAGCAAGCGCCTGATTCGAGCGGCCATAAAATACGCCATCGCCAACAAGCGGAGAAGCGTTACGATGATGCACAAGGGAAACATCATGAAATTCACGGAGGGTGCCTTCAGGGAATGGGGTTATGAGGTCGCGAAGGAATTCGGCGACCAGGTGGTTACGGAACAGGAAATCGCGGAAAAGTTCGGCGGCCAGAAACCAGAAGGAAAAGTCCTAGTCAACGACCGCATCGCTGACAGCATGTTCCAGCAAATCCTGCTCAGGCCCGGCGAATACGATGTTATCGCGACGCCCAACCTCAATGGAGACTACATCTCGGACGCAGCCGCCGCCCAAGTGGGCGGACTGGGAATCGCGCCGGGCGGCAACATCAATTACGACACGGGCTTGGCTGTTTTTGAGGCCACGCATGGCACCGCACCCAAGTACGCGGGCCAGGACAAGGTCAACCCAGGCAGCTTCATCCTGTCCGGTGTAATGATGCTGGAATACCTGGGCTGGAAGGAAGCCGCAGCCCTGGTGAACCGCGGCTTTGCGGGGGCCATTAAAGCCAAGCGTGTCACCTACGACTTTGCCCGCCAGATGGAAGGCGCGGAAGAAGTCAAGTCCTCCGAGTTCGCACAGGAAATCATCAAGCACATGTGAACCCCATGAAGCTCTACGAATTCGAAGGCAAGCAGTTGCTAAAGGCCTGCGGGGTCCCGGTGCCTGAGGGACGAGTTGTTTGCAGGGCTGAAGAAATTGGGGAAATAACTGAACCAACCATAGTCAAAGCCCAGGCCCTGTCAGGCAAGCGCGGCAAGGCCGGGCTCATCAGCCTCTGCCGGGACCAGGCGGAAACGGAAGCAGCGGCAAGGAAAGTGTCCGGGGCGGTGCACAACGGGGAAAAAATCGAAAAAGTCCTGCTTGAACAAGCCCTGCAGATAAAGGAAGAACATTATGCGTGCATAACGTATGACACGCTGACGCGGGGCCCCCTGCTTATCTTCTGCGCGCAGGGCGGCATGGACATCGAGGAAGTGAAGGAGCAGGCCCCGAAAAAAGTGGTCACGCAGCCCATTGACCTGAATTATGGATTGCAGGGCTGGCAGGCACGACAGGCACTCAGCAAGGCAGGGATTTCGGGCCTGAAAATGATCAAGCTCGCGGAATTCATCACGCGGATGTGGAACTGCTTCCAACGATACGATTGCCGGACGGTGGAAGTGAACCCACTGGTGGAAACCGAGGGCGAGGACTTGTTCGCCTGCGACGCCAAAGTCGTCCTGGACGACGATGCGCTCTACCGGCATCCGGAGCTTGACTTTCCGCCCCGCAGCCCCGGACGCCAGCAGACCCAAAAAGAACTGCAAGCCAAGGAAATCGACAAGAACGACCACCGGGGCAGCGTGGGCAGCACGTACATCGACCTCCCGGGAGACATTGGGATCCTGGCTTCCGGAGGCGGGGCCAGCATCGTCATCATGGATGCGCTCCTGGAAGCCGGGGGCAAGCCAGCCAACTTTACGGAGTACTCGGGAAACCCACCCGGCGAAAAAGTCGAAAAACTGACCAAAATCGTGCTGGACAAACCAGGCCTGAATGGGTGCTGGGTCGTGGGCGGAACGGCGAACTTCACGGACATCTACGTCACGCTAATAGACGGGTTCCTCAAGGGCTTGCGGGAAATCAAGCCCAAGCCAGACTACCCCATAGTCATACGGCGAGGAGGGCCACGGGATGAAGAGGCATTTAAGGCCCTGCGGGAAGCGGCAGCCAGGGAAGGCTGGGACTTCCACATCTATGGGCGGGATACCTCCATGACGTCCACCGCGAAAACCTTGATGGACCTGGTTGCAGCCTACAAGAAAAAGAAGGGGTCGAAGTAGATGGCGATACTCGTGACGCAAAAGACCGTGGCCTGCGTGCAAGGGATTACGGGCAAGGAGGGAAGCAAGGCCGCCAGACAGATGCAGGCATATGGCACCAAGGTCGTGGCAGGCGTAACTCCAGGCAAGGGCGGGGAAAGCGTGGAAGGCATCCCGGTGTATGACACCATCGAACAAGCCAAACAAGCGCACCCTGAAATCAATGCCACCAGTATTTACGTCCCCCCTACGGGGGTGAAGGATGCGGCCTTCGAGGCCCTGGCCCATGGGGTTTCCCTGGTTCACATCTTCAGCGAAAAGGTTCCCATCATGGACGCGACGGCGCTCTATCACTTTGCACGCCTCAAGGGCGCACGCGTGGTCGGCCCCAGCTCCATCGGCATCCTGAGCCCAGGCCATGGAAAGATGGGAAGCATTGGGGGCAGCAACCCTGCGGAGACCTTCCAAAAAGGGGAGGTCGGGGTCATCTCGAAGTCGGGGGGGATGGTACGGGAACTATCCTGGCTCTTGATGAAGGCCGGGCTTGGCAATACGACGGCCATTGGCATGGGTGGAGACGTGATTGCGGCCAGTACCTACACGGACTACCTGGAACTGTTTGAAGCGGATCCGGAAACCAAGGCGGTTGTGCTCTTCGGGGAGCATGGAGGCACGTATGAACAGCAGGCGGCCCAGATGCTGAAACAAAAGAAGTTCACCAAACCCCTCATCGCGTTGATTGCGGGAAAGTTCGCTGGCACGCTACCCGGCTCGGTGCAGTTGGGCCATGCGGGCGCGATCATTGAGGGTAAGTGGGGCACCACGGAAAGCAAAATAGAGGAACTCCGGAAGGCGGGGGCTCACATCGCGAAAATCCCGGATGACATACCTGATTTGGTTAAAAAGTTTGCTTAGCGAGAGATGGATATGGAAGCAGGCGAAAAGAAGTGGAAAACCGCCATTACGGGCCACGTAAACGGCGAGCCCTACGTGCGTGGCTACAACCTGCTGGAAATGGTGGAAAAACTGCGTTTCACGAAAGCCATTTACTTGGTGCTCAAGGGAGAGTTGCCCAAGGAAAACGAGGAAAAAATGTTGAACGCCATGCTCGTCAGCTGCATTGACCATGGCCTTGGACCCCCTAGTGTCACCGCGGCAAGGGTGGTGCTGTCCGGTGGAAACCCGTTGAATGCAGGGGTTGCCGCCGGGGTGCTTACCTTGGGAGACAGCCACGGAGGCGCGATTGAAAATTGCGCGAAGGCACTGCAGACTGCCGTTAAGAAAGGAAAACCAGTAACGGATTTGTCGAGGGAAATAGTCGAAAAAGCACGATTTAGCCGGGAGCGCATCCCGGGCTTCGGACATCGCATCTACATAACCGACCCGCGAACTGAAATCCTGCTCAAAAAAGCCAAGGAACTCGGTTACTACGGCAAGCACACGGAGTTGGCCGTGCAAATCGAGAAAGACCTGGAGAAAGCACTGGGCAAGAAACAGTGCCTGAATGTCGATGGCTGCATTGCAGCCATCATCTCGGAAATGGGCTTCGATTACCGCTTGGGTAAGGGGTTCTTCATCATCGGCCGCGTGCCCGGTCTGGTGGCACACGCCTTCGAGGAAATGACGCGCGAAAAACCATTTAGAAGACTCGAAGAAGAAGAGATGGCCTACGACGGGCCGGCACCCAGAAAACTTCCTTGAGCCATTAACCCCAGACCGGGACGTTGAACTTCTTCACGGCCTTGACCACTGCTTTGGCCACGACGCTGGCTACGCCTTTTTCAAGCGAGTAGGGAACGATGCGGTCTGCCGTTGGCTTTTTCACGCAGCCGGCGAGGGCCATGGAAGCGGCTTCCCGCATTTCCATGGTTACTTTCATGGCATGCGAGTCCAGCGCGCCCCTGAACAGGCCCGGAAAAGCGAGCACGTTATTGACTTGGTTGGGGTAATCGCTTCGCCCCGTGGCAATGACGGCGGCCCCTCCCTTCTTGGCTTCCCCTGGCAGGATTTCCGGCGCTGGATTCGCCATAGCAAAGACAATGGCCTTCCGGGCCATGGACGCAATGTGCTTGTGGTTTAGGAGATTGGCTACGCTGACCCCGATGAAGACATCCGCGTCCACCAAGGCCTCTTCCAGGGTCTGCGCGTTGGAATGGTTATTGGTGTAGGCGAGCGCGGCCTGCTTGTAGGGGTTCAAGTCGGTGCGGCCACGGTGCACGGCCCCCTTGCTGTCGCAAAGAATAACCTCCTTGACCGGGGGTAGGATGGCCTCGGTTTGGCCGATGTTCAACAAGACCCGGGCAATGTCCAAGCCGGCGGCGCCTGCGCCTGAGATGGCGACCTTGAGCTCGCCCATGTCCTTCTTCACGACTTTGAGCGCATTGATGAGCGCGGCGTAAACGACGGTTGAAGTGCCATGCTGGTCGTCGTGCATGACCGGGATGCCCAGGTCCTGCAATTGGGTCTCGACCTCAAAGCAACGGGGCGCGGAAATATCTTCCAGGTTGATGCCGCCAAAAACCGGTGAGATAAGCCTGATTGTTTCGACCAGCTTGGCCGGGTCCTGCGAATCGATGCACACGGGAAAGGCATCGATGCCGGCGAATTCCTTGAATAAGATGGCCTTGCCCTCCATAACCGGTAGGGCGGCTTTTGCCCCAATATTGCCCAGGCCAAGCACGGCTGAGCCATCGGAGATCACGGCCACGCAGTTGCCCTTAATAGTGTAATCGTAGAGCCGCTGGGGGTTCTTCTGGATTTCCAGGCATGGCTGCGCGACGCCCGGCGTGTAGGCCAGGGAGAGGTCGCGCTTGGACTTCAGCTTGACCTTTGACTGAATGGAAAGCTTGCCACGCAAGCGCCGGTGGAACTTTAGGGAGGCCTGGTAAACATCCACGGTTTCACCGCACGCCTTCACATGCCCAACGCTTTCTTGAGCGCTTCCTTGTCAAAACCAATGATGATCTTTCCGTTCACGTCAATGACCGGAACGCCGTTCTGCCCAGACTTTTCAATCATTTCCTTGGCTGCCCTCGAATCGGCGGCCACATTGATGTCCGAAAAAGCGACCTTGCTGGCTTTCAAGAAATCCTTCGCCAAGTGGCAATAAGGGCATGTGGGCGTAGAATAAACGGTTACCTTCATGGTGTTCCCTCCTGTTAGCTAACCCAATAGAATAGGGGGGAAAACATTAAATAAAAGAGGCCCCCCGTCCATTGAATAACCAAGACAACAAAGCTTAAATTATGGTTTTACCACGCTTTTCTTGATTTTATGCGCGGCTCTGCCTGGGGGTGTCTACTGGTTTTATTGGTTTTTATCACGGGCTGCGTGGTGGAAATAAACGAAGCCACCCAACCACAAGCCCCTGCAGGCGATGAAAAAAGCGTGGAACCCAAAATTGTGCAACCAGTGGACCCTACCCCAAAACGGCCCTGGAACCCGAGAAAAACCCCGCCGCCAGCCGCAGTCCCGGAACCAGCACCAACCAACGTTGAAACCGGGAAACCGCCTGCTGCCGAGCCCCCACCGGAAGAAACCCCGGCGCCCGCCCCCGTGGAAGAAGAACCCAGTGTGGAACCGGCCGCCGAAGAAGGCAAGCCCAAACTACGCCCAAAAGAAATAACGCTTTACATGGCTGCCTGGTCCTATAACCCGAAAGAGATAACCGTGGTCCAAGGCGATTTGGTGCGGCTGAACCTGAAATCGAACAGCAACGGTTACGGGGATGGCATCGGCTTCAAGGTGGAGGGGCTACCGGTTACGGCCCTGGTCAAGAAAGGTGAAACCAAGACCGTGGAGTTCGTGGCAGAAAGTGCGGGCACGTTTGTATTCACTTGTGGGACCCCCTGTGGACCCGGGCACATAGCGGACATGATGGGAAAAATCATCGTCATTGGCGGGAACTAAATGCCTGGAACCGCTTCACTCGAACCCTTTTTCTCGCCCCAAAGCGTGGCAGTCATCGGCGCTTCAAGGACCCCGGGCAAAATCGGGTATGCGGTGTCGGAAAACCTCATAAAGGCCGGTTTCAAGGGAAAACTGTTCCTGGTCAACCCCCAGGCAGAAGAAATCCTTGGCCGCCCCTGCGTGAAAAGCGTTTCCCAACTCAATGGAATCGACCTGGGAATTGTATGCGTGCCCGCTGAACTCGTGCCAGGCATCGTCGCCGAATGCGGGAAAAAACGGTTTAAAGCGCTGGTAATCATCAGCTCCGGGTTCGACGAAATAGGGAACCAGGAATTGACCGAAAAACTCAGGCGAGCCCTGCGCCCCTTCCCAACCATGCGCGTCATTGGCCCCAATTGCCTGGGCATCATGAACATGAAAAACCGTGTGGACAGCCTCTTCCTCCCCGAATACCGGCTGAAGCGGCCGAAACCCGGCGGCATTTCATTCATTTCCCAGAGCGGGGCCGTTGGCTCGGCCATCCTGGACTGGGCCTCCATGATGGACTATGGGGTGGGGAAATTCATTTCCTATGGAAACGCCTTGGACATCGATGAAACGGATTTGCTTACTTACTTGGTGAATGACCCGGAGACCAAGGTCATTGTCCTTTACTTGGAAGGCGTGAAATCTGGGCGAAAATTCTTTGAAGCCGCAAAAAAGCTGGCTTGGAAGAAGCCGGTCATTGTGCTCAAAGGAGGCATAACGGCCGAAGGTGGAAAGGCGGCCGGAAGCCATACTGGGAGCCTGGCTGGCAGCGCCCAAGTGTATGCCGCTGCATTCAAGCAAACTGGCATGATTCCAGCAGGCTGCCTCCAAGACTTGTTTGACTATGCCCGGACTTTCATCCATGCACCGGAAGCCAGGGGAAAACGGGTGCAAATCATAACCGATGGTGGGGGCTACGGCGTGGTGGCTGCGGACGCGGTTGCCTTAAATGGGTTGCAACTCGCCAACATGCAGGAAAGCGCTCTGGCCGCCATGCGAAAGCAGATGCCAAGCTACGTGGTGCTCAAAAACCCCCTAGACCTCACGGGGGGAACTAGCAATGAATGGTATGGCCTGGCATTGGGTGCGGCGCTAACCGACAAAAACGTGGACCTGATTGCCTTGATCATTCTCTTCCAAGTGCCTAACCTTACATCGGATGTCGTGCAAGTCATCTCAAACCTGAACGCACGCAAAACCAAGCCCTTGACCGTCATCTCCGTTGGCGGCGAATTCTCGGAAGTCCACAAAAGGGCCATGGAACACGACGGCATCGTCACCTTCTCCTACCCCGAGAATGCCATCCGCTCGCTCAAGGCGTTGGCCGACTTCTACGAATTCCAGCGAAAAAAGAAAAGAAAGCCTTGACTATTGAGCGGACTCGATGGCGGCTTTGAAGTCGTCATAGGTTCGGTCTGAAAGCATCCGGCCGTTGACGAAGAACGTGGGCGTGCCCTGGATGCCAAGTGAGGAACCATCCGCCAAGTCCTTCTTGATTTCGTCCAGGTGCTTGGAAGAGTCAAGGCAGGCATCGAACTGGGTTGAGACTAGGCCCAGGTCAGCGGCGTACTTTTTGAGATTCTCGTCCGAAAAGGCCGGCTGCCGCTCAAACAACACGTCATGATACGCCCAGAACTTGCCCTGCTCATTGGCGCAATTGGCGGCCAAAGCCGCCTTACAGGCAAATGGGTGGAGCTGCCGCTGCAAGGCCGGATTGCAACCCATGTCCAGCGGAAAGTCACGATAGACCAACCGCACCCGGTCCTTGAAATCAGCCAACACCTTTTTCACGGTGGGCTCGGCGGCCTTGCAAGCCGGGCACTGGAAGTCAGAAAATTCAACGATGACGGCTTTGGCCTCCTTAGGGCCGATGAACGGGTCATCGTCTTCCAGGTTCGCGGTGACCAACGGTGGCACGGGCTTGCTGAAAAAATTGAAGTATAAGACCACCAACAAGAGCAGGACCAAGGCACCAATGAAGTAATTCGTGTAATCCGTCTTTTCCTTTACCGCCTTCGCCGATTTCATCTTCTTCAACCGCGTCATTGCAATGACCTTCCTACGTCACATTTAAAATTCAAGCATGCAAGCCCTTGCACAATTCCGCCAAAGCCCTAGCAGGGGAAGCCGCCCGAACAACGCCTGAAGCAACGAAAACGCCCGAAGTACCCAGTTCAAGGGCTTTCTCGACGTCTGCCCCTGACTTGATGCCCGCCCCGGTAATGACGCATATAGCCGGATTTACGGATTTAACAGCTGAAACCGTGGAAGCGATGACTTCCGGCTTGGCCGTTGAAACCGAAACATTTCCACCAATGAGTTCAGGCGGTTCCACCGCGACAAAGTCCGGTGAAAAGGCCGCTACCTCTCGCGCCCTAGCCGTAGTCTCGGCACAAACCATGACCAGGAGGCCGGCCGCATGCGCACGGGCAATGGCTGCCTGAATAAAGTCGTTGGAACGCTTGTTTTCCGCGTGATTGAGGATGGTGCCCTTGGCGCCAGCCTGCCTGACCCCTTCAGGCAGGATGTGACCGGTGCAGGCACCAAAAGAAACGGGGTCCAGGTGCTGGGCAAACACAGGCAAGGAAACGGCGCGCGAAACCGGGAAAAGGTCTGGGGCCTGCACTACCAAGGCAATGGTGGTTTTTGTTTTCCTGGCCACCTTCTCCGCCAACCTGGCCAGGGCCAATGCCTGCTTACCAGTGGCCTCGGCATAGGCCTTGAAGTTTAGGAAAAGAACCGGTGTTCCCAGCCTTGCACGCTTCGGGGGCCCCATACAAGCGTTACTGCACCATATGCCTTAAATACCCTCGGCGGCAACGGTTTTATGGGCATGGCTCCGCCTAAAACAATTTTAGCTGGGTTAAAGGAACGAGTAAAGGCCTATCAATCGGACGCTGATTTCAGGCTAATAGAGCGAGCCGTGGACCTGGCAAGCGAAGCGCTCAAGGAAAGAGCGAGCGAAAAACTTGCCCCCTCGGTGGATGTCGCCGGGCTGCTTGCCGACCTTCGCCTCGGCGAAAAAACCCTTGCCGCGGAACTGGTGCAGCCCTGCCTACTGGAAGGCACCCTAGACCGGAAACGCATCGAAGCCGAACTTGGCAGGGAAGCCGCTGACCTCGCGTGGGAACTGGCAAAAACAAACGTTGCCCTCGCGGAAGGCAACCCGGAAAAAACGGGGCGGTTACTGCTCGCCCTAACCCATGATTTCCGGCTTGTTCTGATGGCCTTGACCGAGCGCAGGGTGCTCCTTGAACGCACGCTGCGCGCAAAAGCCGATGCCCGAGACCTGGCCTCGGAAGTCCTTGAAAACTATGCCCCCTTGGCGGAAAAGCTTGGGGTGTATTCCCTGCGATGTGCGCTCGAAGACATGGCATTCAAGGCGCTGCATCCAGAGCAATACCTGGAACTGGAGTCCAGGCTCCGGCAAAGCGAAAAAAGCCGGGAACGGGAATTAGAGACCGCCATAGAAACCCTGTCCGCAGAGCTGGCGCGGACAAAAATTGAGGCCAGGGTCGAAAGCCGGTTCAAGCACTTGTATGGAACGTACTCGAAGATGAAACGAAAAGGCATCCCCCTCGAACAAGTGTATGACCTCAATGCGGTGCGGGTGATAACCCACTCGCTGGAAGCCTGTTACACCGTGCTCGGCATCGTGCACGCCCTGTGGAAGCCCATCCCCGACCAGTTCGATGACTACATCGCGAAACCCAAGCAGAACTATTACCAATCACTGCACACGGCAGTTCTAAGCGGGAAGGGTATGCCCTTTGAGGTCCAGATCCGCACGGAAGAAATGCACAATTTCGCCGAATACGGGGTTGCTGCCCACTGGCGGTACAAGGGAGCCAAAGAAGCCAAACACCACGACCAGAAGCTTGAATTGATTCGGCAAGTCATTCACTGGGCGGCGAAAGCGGATGGTAGCACTCCAACCGAAGGAATGAAAGTGCAGTTGTTCGGGAACCAGATAAACGTTTTCACCCCAAAAGGAGACACCATTTCGCTGTGCAGGGGCGCAACCGCGTTGGACTTCGCCTACGCCATCCACTCAGACCTTGGCAACAAGGCCTACCAGGTTAAAATCAACGGGAAACTGGCTTCCCTCGAACACGAGTTGTCCGCTGGCGACACCGTTGAAATACTTACATCAGCCAAACAAACCCCCAAACGCGCCTGGCTTGCGATGGCCAAAACCGAGAAAGCCAGGAAAAAAATCATGCAAGCCATCCACCTGCAAAAAGGGGCTGCGCCGCCCAGTCCCATCCAGGGAAAGGGAATGGCTATCAAGATAACAGGCAAGCAAAAAAACGTGAAACTGGCTGGATGCTGCAAGCCATTACCCAGCGACCGCGTCGTTGGTTACCGGACAACGAAACGGAAACTCATCGTGCATTCCGTGACCTGCCAGGAGTTAGCCAAACAAAAAGAGTTGGGCCGGTTAGTGAATGTGGATTGGGGAAAGCGTGTCGGTGGCAAATACTCGCTTGAATTGAAGGTGTTTGCCGCTGACCGCCCTAGTCTGCTTGTCGACCTGCTGAATGTAATCTCCGGCGAAAAGGCAAACGTCAAGGCGGCCAACACGAAAACCTCTTCAAAGGGAACCGCGCTGTCAGTTTTTGTCATGGAACACACGGATATGGCGCGCCTTGAAAAAATAGTGGAAGGCCTAAAAAGGATCCGCGGCGTAAAAGAAGTCACGCTGGTCGGCTCCTAATGGGTTGTTTTTAAATAGTGGTTTGACTTACATACTGTGGTGAAGCCATGCAACGAATGCCTACAGGGATTCCTGGCTTGGATGAGTTGATGGAAGGCGGGCTGCCCCTAGGCAGAATAATCGCCGTTTTGGGCAACAGCGGCTCCGGTAGAAGCATTTTGGGCCTCCAGTGCCTCCACACCGGCGCCAAGAAGTTCTCGGAGCCCGGCCTTTATGTAACGCTTGGCGCACCTGCCGCGCAGGTCCGGCAAGAGGCACTGCGTTTCGGATGGAATTTGCGAAAGCTGGAAGAGCAAAACATGTTGCAGTTCCTTGATGGAAGCAAGACCAAGCAGGGGCTACCCGGCGAAGAAGATTTTTCCCTGCAGCCCCTGGGCTTTGACTTGGACCGGCTTCTCCTTGAAATCATGCGGACCGCCAAACGAATCGGTGCAAAACGGTTAGTTTTTGACTCCCTGCCTACGCTTGGCTTCAACTACGAACGACCGCTGGAAGTGAACCAGGCACTGTTTAAACTGGTGGAAGCCTGCCGGCGCCTGGGGGTTACAACCCTCCTAATAGGCGATAATAGCCTGGAATCTGGCAAGGGACATGAACAGGCGGTTGCGGAAACCCTGGCCGATGGCATCATAGTATTGAATCGTGGTGGCCCTGGCCAAAAGCGAACCCTCCACATCCGGAAGATGCGAGCCACGCATCACGCGGATTCACTACACACCTTGGAAATAACCGAAAATGGTGTGGCCGTGGGCCCGGCATTGAGCCCCCTGGGCTGAACTGCTCAAAGCTTCCTTTCAATCAAATAGTCGGCGAACGCCCGCAGTGTTTCCTTGGCAGGCGAGGCGGGAAGCGATTTTTCCACCTTTGCCCAGCTCGATTTAACCAAGGCCGAAGCCCGCTTGGCCGCATACTCGAACGCACCGGACGCGGCAATCAGTCGAATGGCTTCACGAATGGAGGCGGGGGATTTTCTCTTTGCCTGAATGATGGTCAGCAGTCGGCGGCGCGCAACGGGAGGAGAATGCTTTACAGCGTGAATGAACACCAGGCTGCGCTTTCCTTCCACGATGTCTTCTCCGCGGTCCTTCCCCCATCCAGTAGAAGGCCGGAGATTGAGGACATCATCCTGTATCTGGAATGCGACACCCGCCGTGGCGGCAAAGCGGCCGAGCACCTTCACTTGCTTGGCTGTGCCACCCCCGAGGATGGCGCCAAGTTTTGCCGCCATGCAGGCAAGGGCCCCGGTCTTGTACTCGCACATTTGCAGGTAATCGGCTTCGCTGACGTCCTTCTTTTTCCCGTTGTGCCAGTAGATGTCCATGGCCTGGCCAAAGGACAGCTTAAGCATCTGCTCGCAGTAAACGTCGTACACCGAGGACTTGACCTTTACATTAAGGCCTGAGCTGCCATGGAATAGGGGGTACAACGGCAAATAGTACAAGGTGTTCCCGGCATTAAGGGCCAGGTCCAAGCCGAACTTCACGTGAACGGCCGGTTTGCCGCGCCGCTTGACCGAGCCATCTTCCACGTCGTCCACGATAAGCGTTCCGTTGTGGACGAGTTCCGGAATGGCCGCGAACTTCAAGGCCTTTTTCCGGCTGCCACCCACGGCCTCACAGCACAACACCAACAAGGCTGGCCTCCAGCGCTTTCCCCCCCTGTCCAGCAAATCCCAGGCCGGCCTTGAAACCGCTTGGGTCACCGTTTCAGCATCGAAGGCCAACTCGGGGCGCCCCAAGGCCTTGACCACCCAGGAACGGGACAGCCTGCGGGGAAGGATACGCTCCAGCTCGCGGTTGATTACTGGGGCCTGTCGCTTCAGGAAACGCTCGATGTCCATGGAATCACTTGAGTGGTTTCATTTGGGGAAAGAAAATAATTTCCCGAATTGTTTTCGCGCCGGTCAACAACATGCAGAGGCGATCTATTCCAATTCCCAGGCCTGCGGCCGGCGGCATTCCGTAACGCATGGCGGCCACGAAATCCATGTCGATGGGGTGGTTCTCCCCTTTGGCAACGCCCTGGTCTGCCTGTTCCAAGAAAATCTTTTCCTGGTGCACGGGGTCGTTCAACTCTGAGTACGCGTTGGCGACTTCCCACCCGTTAATGAAGGGCTCAAACCGCTCGATGAGGTCCGGGTTGCCCCTTTTTTCCTTGCATAGCGGCGTGGTTTCCTTTGGGTGATCAATGATGAAAACCGGCTGGACCAGCTTCTCCTCCACCGTCTTGGAAAAGAGTTCGGCAATGGCGAGCCCCCGCTTGAATGGCATGACTTCCGCCTGGTGCTCTGCCAGCAGCCGCTTGAGGTCGGCATCGGAAAGTCTTTCGACATCCAAGCCCGCAAACCGTTTAAGGGCATCATATAGGGCGATACGGGGCCATGGAGCCTTCAGGTCGATTTCCTTCCCCTCAAAGGAAATCTTGGTGGTACCATTCACTTCCAGCGCGGCAGACTCGAAGAGCTTTTCGGTCAATTCCATTAAATCATTGTAATCCCAGTAGGCGGCATAGCATTCCATCATCGTGAACTCAGGGTTGTGAGTCTTGTCCACATCCTCGTTTCGGAAGTTTTTGCAGATCGTATAAACCTTGTCATAGCCGCCCATCAGCAGGCGCTTGAGGTAAAGCTCTGGCGAGATGGAAAGGAAGAAATCCGATTTCCATGCGTGGGATTTCGTGATGAACGGCCGTGCATTGGCTCCTCCGTAAACCGATTGAAGGGTCGGTATTTCCACTTCCATGAAACCATAGGACTCCAGGAACCGGCGGACGAAAGAAACGATTTTAGAGCGCTTGACGAATAGCTCGCGCACTTCAGGGTTCATGATCAAGTCCAGGTGGCGCTTGCGGTGCCGCTCCTCGATGTCCTGGAGGCCGGACCATTTCTCCGGCAGCGGCTCGATGGACTTAGCTAACACCTCAACATTTTCAAGGAAAACTGACAACTCGCCCTTGGCCGTGCGATGCACCCTGCCAGTCGCGCCCACAAAGTCGCCAACATCCACGAGGCCCAACAAGTCAATAACTTGTGCTGGCGTCTTATCCGCGGTGGCCATTAGTTGGACTCTTGCGCTGTGATCCCGAATATCCAGGAAGAACAACTTTCCGAAGCCCCTCTTGGCCATGACCCTGCCGCAAATTTTTACGCGCTGGCCCAGCATTTCGCCAGGCTGGACCCCCTCGAACTTCTGGTGGAATTCCTGGTTGGTGTGGGTGCGCTCAAATTTATAGGGGTATGGGTTGATGGCTTTGGTGCGCAAGGCCCCCAGGTGGTCCAGCTTGCTTTTTACCAAATCGCTTTCACGACCCATGCTAGTACTGCCTCAACCACATAAAATGCAGGGGAAGCCTTAAATAGGTTGAGAACAACGGATTGGACTGGGGGGACGAATTTCCAACCAAACCAAATAGCCTAAAAAAGTGGCCAAAAGGGCAATTAATTCACTTTTTGTGCTGCATCCTTACTTTTTGGCCGCTTTTCCGGCATGACTCGCCGCCAATGCTACATACTCACAGGCATTGGCCCTCAGGCCCCGGATCTCGGCTTTGGACAGCTTGCGCTTGACTTTGGCTGGTACGCCCATGACCAGCGACCCTGTCGGGATACGCATGCCCTCGGTTACCACCGCACCAGCCGCCACGAGGCAATTCCGGCCGATGCGGGCCCGATTCAAGACGATGGAGCCCATGCCGATAATACAATTGGAACCAATCACGCAACCGTGCACGATGGCGCCATGGCCAATGGAAACGCCGTCCCCGATTTTAATCGGTGCCTTCCTTGACACGTGTAGTGACGCGTTGTCCTGGATGTTGGTCTTGGCTCCAATGTTAATCTTGTTGAGGTCCGCCCTGATTACGGCGTGCAACCACACGCTTGAATCTGCTCCGATGGAAACCCGGCCAACCACGGCCGCCAGCGGGTGAACGAACGCGCGCCGAGCCAGCCTCGGAAAAACGGATCCGAATGGAAACAACATTGTTTCACCTGTACTCAAAAAAACCGGCATGCGTTTTCAGGCCCAGCTTTCCCTGCCTGACCTTCTCGACCAAGATTTTTGGCGGCTGGAGCGCGCCCTGGCCTGGCTGGCAACCGAGTTGCTGAATGGATTCCAGACAGTGGTCAAGGCCGATAGCATCCGCCAATTCAAAAACGCCCTGACGCCCGCCCTGCCGGAACCGTATAACCAAGTCCAGGTCCGTAGGCGAAACAATCCCTTCCTCCACCAAATGGCATGCCTCACACAACGTGACCAGAAACAGCCGTTCACTGACCAGTCCTGGCACGTTGTTCACCACGATTGGCGACTTCCCCAAAAAACAGAAAAACTCGCGCAACGATTCCAGGGTCTTGTCGGAAGTGCGGCTTCCACGGGATAGTTCAACCAACCGGGAAGCATTTACAGGCTTTGGAAAATGGGCGCCCGCAAACCGGGAAGGGTTTGAAATGGAGCCCGACACGGAACCAAGAGAAAAAATGGCGGAGTTGGTGCAAAAAATCGTTGAAGGCGAACAGACGCTGTCCAGCTCAAGGAAGGCGTTTGCCTTTTTCTGCAGGTTTTCCGGCAGCACCTCCAAAACAAGGTCTGCCCGGGCCGCCGCATTATAATGAATGGCGGTTGTGATGTGGTCTAATGCCCCCACCCTTTTTTCGATGGGAATTCCTTCTAGTGTGTACAAGTTCTCCAGGGTGGCGTTTACCCGCTTCATGGCCTCTTGAAGGAGGTCTTCCCGTACATCAATCAAGGTCACGGAAATGCCTGCAAGGGAAACGAGTGCTGCCAAGGCCACCCCTGTTTCCCCTGCCCCGACGATGGCGATGTTTTTCGGCAACATGTTTCCACGAATGGGGCTGGCGTGATTTGAACACGCGACACACCGGTCTTCAGCCGATTGCTCTCCCAGGCTGAGCTACAGCCCCGATTTTCTCGGGCTGTGCCATGCAACGCATGGCACGTTTTCCCAGGGCTTTTGTAAAAAGCCCTAGCGAGCCCAGAGGGATTTGAACCCTCGACACCCTGGTTAAGAGCCAGGTGCTCTACCAAGCTGAGCTATGGGCCCGAATGACTTCCTTTCCGGACGCGAGCGAGCCCGCGGGGATTTGAACCCCGGACACCTTGGTTAAAAGCCAAGTGCTCTGCCAGGCTGAGCTACGGGCCCCTTGAGGCCAAGGCCGCCTCTAAAAGGCTGAAAACCCCTTGTGTTGGCCAAAAAAGGAATCAAACGAATTATGCCTGAAAGGGGTTTAAAATGCTTGTGCTGCCGGGCTTTAAAGTGGTTTAGCGGGTTTTATCTCCGTTAACCCCCCCATATAGGCTTGGAGTGGTTTGGGAATTTGAATCCGGCCCTTTTCATCCGTGAAGTTCTCGACGATTGCCCGCAGCGCACGGGAGGTTGCGATGGCCGTGCTGTTAAGGGTGTGGACATAGGCTTTGTCCAGAGACCCCTTCTTCCGAAACTTGATATTGGAGCGCACGGCCTGGTAGGACGTGCAATTGGAGCAGGAAATGGCTTCCTTATAGGCTTGCTCCCTTGGCATCCACGCCTCTAAGTCATATTTCTTGGCGGCAACCGCTCCGATGTCACCCGTGCAAATGAGCACAACCCGGTAAGGCAACCCTAGTTTTTGGAACAGCGCCTCTGCATTTGCTAGCAATTCAGCATGGATTTTGGGTGAATCCTCCGGCCGGCAAAAAACGAATTGCTCCACTTTATTGAATTGGTGGACGCGAAACAAACCCCGGGTGTCCACGCCATGCGCACCGATTTCCTTGCGAAAGCACGGGCTCAGGCCAGCCAACTTAATGGGTAACTTGTCCTCTTCTAGGATTTCATCACGAAACATGGAGCAAATCGCGTGCTCCGACGTGGCAATCAAGAAGAGGTCGTGACCTTCCACCTTATACATGACGCGTTCAAAGTCCACTAAATCGGTTACCCCCTCATAGGCGGCACGCGATATCATGTATGGTGGCTGGACAACCGTGAACCCCTTTTTTGCCAAGAAGTCAAGCGCAAACCGGGCCAGGGCTTGTTCAAGCAAGGCCAACTCGCCTAAAAGGAAGTAGAACCCTGCACCTGAAATCTTGGTGCCGCGAGTAAAGTCAGCTAACCCTGCTTCCTGCAGGAACTCGCCATGGGGCTTTAAGGTGCCTGTGGACTTGCTGGGTTTCCCCCAGGTTTTTACGACTTCATTGTCCGTTGAATCACGACCAAAAGGCACGGTTGGATCCAACAGGTTGGGTAGATGCATCGAGTAACGATGGCTCTGCTGTTGGTGCTCCGCGGCTGCTTTCTCTAGCTCCTGAACCCTGCCGGGGATTGCCTTGGCTTCTGCAAGCGCCTGGCTTGCATCCGTTCCAGCCCGCTTCAGGGAGTCGATTTCCTTGGATATTTCGTTACGGCGCTTCCGCAAGTCGTCGATTTCCCGCTTAAGCCGGCGCCATTCCTCGTCATGATGAATGAGCGCACTAAACGAGCGCTTCAATTTTTCGTCTCGGCGCCGTACTAGGTTCTCTGCGACCTCGCCCTGGTGTTCTCTAACCCAGTGGATATCAAGCATAACAACTAATAACTATACAGGGGTTATTAAAATATTCTGGGAAAGCGTATGCCGCCTAAAGACGTTATTGTGCTCCGTTACGGGCATCGCCCTTACCGAGACCAGCGGGTAACCACGCATTGTTGCTTGGTGGCCAGGGCCTTTGGGGCCAGCAAAATCCTTGTTGAAGGAGAAACGGACCCGGTTCTGCTGGAAACGGTTAAATCGGTCAATGCGACCTGGGGCCAAGGCATTGAAGTGGGTTTCTGTCCTGCCTGGAAGCCCGTTTTGCGTGGACTAAAAATGGAGGGATATGCCATTGTTCACTTGACCATGTATGGGCTGGAACTCGAAAAAACCATGCCGAAAATCCGGAACGCCCGCAGGGTGTGTGTAGTAATAGGCTCACAGAAAGTGGAACGGGGCGTGTATGAGCTCGCGGATTGGAACCTGGCAGTTGGATCAACGCCCCATAGTGAGATTGCCGCCCTCGCGGTTTTCCTGCATGAATTGTTCAAAGGAAGGGAGCTCAGAACCGGTTTTGCGGGCGCGCGCCTTGCGATCCAGCCGAATGCATGCGGTAAACAAGTGGTCAGGGCAGACCGATAAATGGATTTAAATTACTATTTTTGGTCAGGTATGGTATGGGAATCAAGAAAATATTTAACTTTGCGATAACCCGAGATTTTTTGAAGAAGGTTGGGGGAGACTATGCGCCTGAACTGGTCAAAATATGCGAGAACCGGGGTAAACCGATAACGGACGAGGAAATAGGCAAAAAACTGCCCTTGAAAATCACTGAAATCCGCACTATTCTTAACCGGCTTCACTTCCGCGGCATTGCCGCCTATCAAAAGACACGGAACACGAATACGGGCTGGTACTCGTATACTTGGGAAATAAGTGCGGGCCGGGTAGCGGAGTTAATTCTGGACGAACAGGCCCAGGAAATAACCAAACTCGAAAAGAGGTCTGAATTTGAGGAAGGCCACGCCATCTTTAATTGCAAGCGAAAATGCAGTGACTTCCCATTTGAAGTGGCCGCTGAATATCAGTTCCGTTGCCCTGAATGCGGAGAAACCATGAACCCCGCAGACGCCAAGAAGAGAACCAAGAACCTGAAACAACACGTGGGGGCATTGAAAGATGAAGTGGCTTTGCTCAAGAAGTACAAAGAACGGTACATTTAACACAAATTATTGGACAAATAAAACAAAAAGAAAAAAACACTAAATTATGGGTTTTCGTTGAAATCCTGGTTTTAAATTGCCTCTTTTTCAAAAAACAGGCTTTAAACGCTTCCTTTTGGGCTAAAACACGAAACGCTTTTATAAATGTTTCGAGGAATAAAGTAGAATAGCGGGGTAGGGCAGCCAGGAGTGCCCGTCGGGCTCATAACCCGAAGGTCAAAGGTTCAAATCCTTTCCCCGCTACTAACCGGTTTAACCGTTTACTTTGCTGAGCCCGCGTTTTGCCCCCCCTAACCCCTTTGGGTACTTTTCGTGAAAGCCGGCCCAAACCACCCTACTTTTTGGCTGCGGACGAGGATCGACAAATGAAAAGCACTCACAAATATGGGGTGTGCCTGGTACTTGCGGCCAACCGACACACTTTTAGCTAGGGCCAGCCAAACGCCCCCATTTTTCACTCACTTTTTAGCCAAACCACCCAAAAACCCAGTAGAATGCACTCACTTTTTAACTCAAAAACAAGCCAAAATAAGTTTAACCAACAGAAAACCATAACTAAGTAATTACCATCAATACAAATAGTAATTACCATCCTTATAGTAAAGATTAAAAGTAATGACGATCATTACAGTAGCATGCGTTTAGTTCGCTTTGTGCACTCCTTACTAACCCGACTCGGGCTTCAGCAGCCCGCCACCCCAATAGTAACAGGGAGCGACTCAATTTACGCGGGGGAATCCGCCCGTCCTGTAACCGTAAGCGAACAACCCCCCACCATAGTAAATTTGTGGGATTATTTGGCGTTTAAGGAAAACACCCAAGCCCAACACATTGTTGCTGTTTTAGGTTTTGAAGAATGGATACCAATGGAGGAGCTGTGCCGGCGCATAATCGAAGTGTTTGCGGTTGAATATGAAAACGACCGCAGCCTGTATCCTTATGTGAAAACACTAGTGGATGCTGGCCTCCTAGAAACCATTCGCACGGAACGCAAACAAAAATGGCGGAAACGGGCGCTCTTTTTCAGATTGTTAAAGAAGCGGCAGGACCGAGAGGAAACAGAGACAATCCTACTAGAGGCCAGACCTACACCAGTCAAGGCAATGCCCTAACAGACAGTGCTGTGATCTTCTGGGCTTGGGGGGTGTGGGCGCACTCTTTAACCCACTCACACGCAGCCAACCGAGCAAACGCGGCACTGGCGCCGGGGGATAACCCCTTGTAGTTGCCGGTTGGTTCCAGTGTGCTAGCTTGTTCACCCAAGCTTTTAAGCGAGGCCATAACACGGGCAGCCGCCGCATCAAGGGCCTGGGCGGCATCTGAAACGCTGATGTCCCGCTCATCCGTGTAATAGGCCGCTTTCCAATCCCCCTTCACATGCCATTCGTGGCTGGGGTTTTTGCCGGTTTTGAAAAAATCGACCAGTGCAGAGAGGGCGCTTTTGGGGATTAAAACCAGGTTTTTGCCTGGTTTGGTGAAGGGAAATGAGGATAATACTCCTGGGCGGTGGTACCGGTATGTTTTACCAGATGATTTGGAAACATTCTGGGTGTAACCATAAAGTGCGCGGAAAAGTTTTTGGTAGGTGTATGAAGAGTGCTTGATGTCGCTAGGTAAAATAAACTTGTACTGAACCAGGATTGCTTGGACCACGCAGACCCCTCAATTCCACTATTGGTTTTTAATTGGTTGATTGATCGTTTATGTAGTTGAGTTAAACATAATTTGGTTTGGGTTTTAGCGTGTGTTTATGGTGGTTAGCGGCGGTATCTAAAAGCCGTGCGCTGTTTTGGGGTGGGTTCGATCTCTTCTTCTTCCTCCACCCGACCCGTAGAAACAATCAAAATGTCTTTGGCGGCGCGGACGTTCTTGTAGGGGATGCTTTTGTCGGTTATAATGCGTTTGGCTTCTTGTTTGGTTTTGGCTTTCAATGCCTCCGTAGTAATGGTTTCAATCCGCCCCTTCTCTAAATTAATCACCAAGTCGAAGACCTTTCCCCGGTAATCACCAATATCCGTGTATATATCCATTCCAAACAACCGCGAAAGCCGTACCGTCATTTTCCTACCTCCAAAAGCCAATGACAATAATAAACGCTTCCCCCTATTTAAATGTTTTGGTATGAAAAGGCAACGCAACCAAGCCCAGACGAACCAAACACGAAACCAACCCCAATAGTGGAAGTAGGGGTAGACTATAGATTGTCCAGGGGGCTTTTAACCTTCTTGAGCTCATCGGTTGTGACGTGCGTATAAATTTGGGTGGTGCTCAAATTACTATGCCCCAGCAGCTCCTGTATTTTCCGGATGTTTTCCCCCCCCTCCAACAAATGGGTGGCGTACGAATGCCGTAGGGTGTGGGGTGTGACCCGTTTGGGAATACCAGCTTTTTTAGCCGCCTCCCGGATAATTCGTTCGATCGTGTCCGTGGAAATGGGGTTTTGGGTGGTTTTCTGGGAGAAAACAAAGGGGCTGGCCACCTTCCGCCGTTTCAACTGTTTCTTCAATTCCTTGATCCAGGCAGTAGACAGGATAATGATGCGGTCCTTGTTTCCCTTCCCCCCCCACACCCGCGCAATTTTTTCCCGCAAATCAAGGTCATCCAACTTGATTTTGGCCGCTTCACTGACGCGCACACCGCTTGCATAGAGGAATTCCACGATCAGCCGGTTCCGCCCAAATCGGGTTGCCTTTATGAGGCCGCGCACCTCTTCCATAGTCAGCACCGACGGCAGTTTTTTGGCTTTTTTGGGTACTTTAATGTCCTCCACAATTTTTTTCTTGAGAAAAGAGTGGAAAAAGAACTTTAACGCCGAATGCACCAAAGCCAGGGTGGCATTGGCTGCATTCGTGTCCTGCTTTTTTTTAGCCAGAAAGGCAACAACGTCTCCCCGGTCAATGGAGTCCACTGGTTTGTTTGTGTGCGCCAGAAATTGGCGTGCATATATGCCGTACATCTTCAGTGTTTTGCCCGAGTAACCCGCAACCAGCAGCTCCTGGTTATAGCGTTCCAGTAGTTGTGCCTGCTCGGCTGGCTCCAAAGGCATACATCCATTACTCAAGCGCACTTAATATAGTTTTGTGGGCACCGGAAAGCCTTAATAAGATTTATTTTCCTAGACTTGGTATGATCGGCAGGCGAAAAAGCGAGGGCCACCCAATAAAGGAAAAGCCCGAGGATAAGGCCTGGCAGCAGTGGTTTCAGGGCCTATCCATGGAAGAACACGACCGGAAGCTGAGGGAACTCGGCCTCGACGAGGAGGACGTGGGCGAATTCAACGAGAAATTTGTGGGCTCCAAGAAACCAGACAAGAAAGCCGTTCCCCCAGTCCCCTAATGTGAGGCTAACCACTTATTCTTGCGAGATTTTAGCGTAATGGAGTAGGTTCTTGGCTTGCCAGTACAAGGTCATGCCAGAAACCCCCGACAACCAGGCCACGAAATAGTAAATCAGGGCCGTGTTAGGGTTGCCAGCAATGTGCGCCAGCACCCCCTGCACCAAACACCACACGAACAAAGAGGCAAGCGTGACGCCTAACACAAAAAAGCCAACGGCCCGACCAAACATAATCCAAAAGCCATTCATAAGAATCCCTATAATGCGGTCAACCCTATAAAAAACAACCCAAGGTTCTACATAATGAAAGGGGGCCATCCTTATTTAGGCTTTTCACCCCCAGATACATCATGCTCCGCGGGATTCTCTTCGACCTTGACAATACGCTCATCGACTTCATGAAAATGAAGAAAATGGGGTGTGAGGCCGCCATTGCCGCCATGATTGATTCGGGGCTGGAAATGGACAAGCGAAAGGCCTACCGGCTGCTGTTCAAGCTATACGGGGAACACGGCATCGAACACCAGCACATCTTTCAACTCTTTCTGAAGAAAACCCTGGGTACCGTGGATTACCGGATACTAGCCAATGCCATAACCGCTTACCGGAAGGTGCAAGTCGGTTTCCAGGAACCCTATCCACGGGTGCGCCCAACCCTGATCGGGCTTCGGGCGCGCGGCCTGCAGTTGGGCGTTGTAAGTGACGCCCCCAAGCTAAAGGCCTGGCTCCGGTTGGCGGAAATGAATCTCACCCACTTTTTTGACGCGGTCATAACCCTGGGAGACGCCAAGCAATTGAAGCCCAGCAAAAAGCCCTTCGAGCTGGCCTTGAAGCAATTGGGTTTGCAGCCCTTTGAAGTGCTTTACGTGGGGGACAACCCAGCCAGGGACATCAAGGGGGCCAAGAAAGTCGGCATGCGTACTGCCCTGGCGGAATACGGCCGGCTTTTTCCCGCAAGAGGGGTCAAACCAGATTTTGTGCTAAAACGGGTGGATGGCGTCCTTTCCATCGCGGACCGGCTCACCCGATAAGGCCAGCCAAGTCAACCAAAGGTTTTTATTTTCCTTTCCAGGTAATTACGTGAACACCCCCTGGTGGAAGGATGCCTATCTTCGCGGGAACCACGGAATTATCCAAAAGGGCACTGCAGCGCGGTTACAAGTGCCTGAATTGCGGGTTTGAACTGGCGTTCGAAGAAACCGAACCCCGCAACCGATACACCCGGCGGTTCTGTTCCGAGGCCTGTCGGCAAACCTATCTCAAACATTGAACGCTTGCCAGGCAGGATGCCCATGTCCACCACGAGAAAACACATAGTCAAAGGAATCAAGGAATATTTCAGGCGCAGCGGCAAGACCCGGGCCGTTCTTGGATTGAGCGGCGGAATTGACTCGGCCGTGGTTGCAGTTCTATTAGTGCAGGCGCTGGGCAAAAAAAACGTGACCTGCCTCCTGCTCCCAACTCCAAGCAGCAGCGCCGCCAACCTTGCGGATGCACGTGCCGTTGCCAAGCAATTAGGGGTTCGGCATTTTATCCAACCCATTTATGCGTTCACCAAACCCTTTACCCGGTTGCCCTGGAAGCAAACAAAAATAACCACCGCCAATCTGAAAGCAAGGATTCGGGCCACTATCCTCTACCACTATGCCAACACCCGGAACGCCTTGGTAGTCGGAACAGGTAACCGAACCGAGCTAATGTTAGGCTATTTCACCAAGTACGGAGACGGGGCCGTCGACTTGCTGCCTATTGGCGGGTTGTGGAAACGGGAAGTGCGGGCGCTGGCCCGAGAGCTCAAGGTCCCAGCACCCATCCTTGAAAAGGCTCCGACCGCTGAGCTCTGGCCGGGGCAAACCGATGAACGGGAACTGGGCTTGTCCTACACCCAATTGGATGCCATACTCTCCGCCCTATTTGACCGACAAGCAAGCCCAAAACAAGTAATTCAGGAAGGGTTTAGTCGCAGGCAGGTGGAAAAGGTTTTGGCGCGCGTGAAGGCCAACCAGCACAAGGCCGTGCCACCCCCCATTATTGCCCCAAACGATAGCTATGTTTTTAACCCTACGCAGCAATAATCCGTTAGCCCTTCAGTTGTTGTCGGGGCGGGGGAGATTTTAATGCAGGAATTCACCAGCGTGGACGAAGCGGACGTAACCAAAGCCATCGTTTCCGAGTATCTGAAGGAATTGGAATCCTTAACCGACACGGATGCCGTGGTCGTCGGTTCCGGGCCGGCTGGCTCGGTGTGTGCCAGGAAACTGGCTGAAAAAGGCCACAAAGTGCTTATCGTAGAACGAAACATCAAACCCGGGGGCGGCATGTTCCTTGGCGGGATGCTTATGAACAAGTTAGTGGTGGAAGCACCAGCAGACCGGATCTGCCGGGAAGTGGGCGCCAAGTCCTTGAAGGAATACAAGCCAGGCCTGTTCGTCGGCGACGCCCACGAAATAGCCACCAAACTGATTGCGGCCGCTTTTGACGCGGGTGCGCACATGCTCAACGCGGTGCAGGTGGAGGATATTATCTACCGCGAGCAAGGCATTTGCGGCGTGGTAATCAACTGGCACATGGTTTCCAGTTACCCCGATTGGGTTACTTGCACCGACCCCCTGGCACTGAAAACAAAGGTCGTGATTGACGCGACCGGGCACGCCGCAGAAGTAGCCCGTTTGGCTGGCAAGCGGTTTGGTTTTGAGGTGAAGGGCCACGAAGGCGCCATGTGGGTGGACGAAGCCGAGAAGGCAACCTATAATGCCACCCAAGAGATTTATCCTGGCCTCATTGTGTGTGGGATGGCAGCCAATGGGGTTTACATGCTGCCCCGAATGGGCCCCATTTTTGGAGCCATGTTCATGAGTGGCGAGAAAGCCGCCGAACTCGCTCACCAGCGCATCCTCGAGTTGGGCAGCAACCAGGCAACCCCCTTAAAACCAAGGGAACCGCTCATCCAGCACCGCTGACATGGCAGCGGTTTGCCTTTCCATTTTTCCTTGCGCACACAAGCATATGCAGCCGTTTGGCTGCGGTTTTGGGCTTGGGCGCGGAAACCACAGCCCGGATTACGGCAACCAGGGAAGCACCGCTTGCCACCACCCGGTTTACGTTTGACCCATCAATGCCTCCGACGGCCACAAACGGGATTTTGAGTCTTTTCCGCACCCGGGAAACCAAACCCAATCCCACCGCTTTAACCCCTGGCTTTGAAGGGGTTTCAAATACCGGTCCCACACTAAGGTAGTCCGCGCCCTCCGCCACGGCTTTTTGCGCCTGCCGTAGGGAATGCGTGCTTTTCCCGATTATTTTGTCAAACCCCAGCAAGGCCCGGGCAACCGACACCGGCAAATCCCCTTGCCCCAAATGAACACCATCCGCGTCAACGGCTTTCGCGACATCTGCCCGGTCATTGACCAGGAACAACGCGTTTTTTTTCCGGCATTGGCGCGCCAAAGCCTTGGCCAGAGCCAAGAGTTTTTTTCCCTTTAACCGCTTATCCCGCAGCTGGATAATTTCCGCGCCCCCGGCCAGCGAAAGTCGGCAGGCCTCCGCATAATCCAAGTCCTTTCGGAACTGCCGGGCATCCAGCACCACGTACAAGGAGGCCCGCCCGAATTTCTGCATTCGCTCAAAGCGGAGGAAACCCGCTGCCAGTTTTTCTTCCACTGAATAAACCCTGAAACGGAGCCGCTTTAGTTGCCGGCCCGTAGGAGCCGAGCGAAGCTTGGCTGCTTCCTCTAGGCACCGCAGGGCCTCTCCAACCCGGTTAAAGTTGGCCTCCAACAATTCGTCCCACGCGTGCCGGCTTCCCTCACTAACCAAATAACTCTGGGCGCCTACATCCACGGCACTGGCTCGGGCCAGCAACGCCCGCCGCTCGAAACAAACCCGTGAAGCTACCCGAGTCAGCTGATGTCGTAACTGCTTCAACACCAGCGTAGCCTTTTCCTCTTTAAGCACAAAACGTGCAAAGTCCTCAATGACCCGCAACCCCTCCCGTGCACGGTTGAGGTTTGCGTCCCAGAAACACAGAAATTCAGGGCCCATATCAAAGCCGTGAAACAAAGTTATTTAAAGTTAAGACCGGCAAATATATGGTCGTGGTCTTGTGAAATGGGACTCCTTCGTCAAGGTAGTGGAAAGCCTTTCCAGGGATGTAACAGCCAGGGCGCAGGTACCAGCGAATCCGCGCATGGCCCAGCTCGCCCTGGTGCAAGGCCCTACGAAGTGACCTTATCGTGAGCCTGCGAGCCGTTCACCGAATAGTGGCCGAATAAATCTCCGCCCCACCCGCGGTCACCTTCCGGTAAATGCGTTCAACCAGGAAACCGGTTTTCAGAATCTGGGCGCCCGTTGAGTCGACGAACAGGCGTTCATCCTCCCCTTCACGGAATTGCCGGCTGGAAACTTGGCTGCCCGCTTCATCCAATAAATCGAGCGTGATGGCAAAGCGTCCATCGCTGGTAGTGTATCCCTCGCCTACCACCAATTTGAACCGCTTTCCCTCAAAAGAACCACGTCCCTCGAAGGGAAAGTCGCGGGCACGGGCTTGTTGTGCTGTTGCTAGGGCTTCCTGGCGTTGGCGTTCAGCCGCAAGTGCACTGGCACGGTTTTTTGCTTCGGGTCCCGCAACGGCGTAAACCGTGTAGGTATTGGGCGCGCGTTCCTCGATCCTGGCAGCCAGGGCCCCATCAATGTAAACCTTGTGGAGGAGGGACAGCAAAACCTGGGAATCCCGGTAGGGGCCGGTTACCTGCACACCCCCCAAGAAACCAGCCGCATCGGTTTCCCCTGCAAAGACCAGGGTTTCCGGACAGGGCTGGCCCGTTTCACAACCCGGCTTTTTTTTGACTTCCACGCGCGCCCCCGGCAAGGGCCGGGCCGCTGCATCCAACACCTCAAAACGCAAAGAAAAGGTCTGTTCAGGGGCAGGCCCCGCGTTTGGGGTCGAGGCTTCCAATGGCAAGGCCGTGTCAGCTGTTGGTTGGAGTGGTAGTTGGCACCCGGCAAGCAAAACACTGAAAGCAAGCGCCCACCCGACAAGCATCCAGCGAGTCATGGTTTCCGCTCGCCCTTCAAGAAAGAAGTAATCAGGGTACTTGCCCATTTGCCGAAGGTGAGGACCAGCAAGACAAGGACCGTGGAAGCAAGGGCCGCATACAAGAAACCCGTTCCAACGGCCAAGCCAATCGCGGCCACCACCCACAAATCAGCCGCCGTGGTGAGGCCGGACACATGGTCGTGGGAACGGAAGATGCTGCCTGCCCCGAGAAAACCGATTCCAAGCACGACATTGGCAGCTATCCTGCCAACATCGGCTTCAAGCGGCAGGGAAAGGGATATGAGGGTGAATAGAGTGGAGCCGAGGCAGACCAGTGCATGGGTTCGCATGCCCGCCGGCTTCCCATGGAGTTCCCGGTGGAGTCCAATGATTCCTCCCAGGGCCACGGCCAGCAGAAGCCTGAACAACACCACGTCTTCCGGGAAAAAGTTCATGTAATCCATGCACTAAGGTGTTTTTTCTTAATAAATTTTCCTGCTCCCAAAAACGTGGGGTTCGCTTTCTGAAGCCCAAACGCTTTTAATAGGTTTGCTGTAGGAATATAGCGAGAGAGCCGCTTAAAGTGCCTTAAATTGGCTTATACGAGGCCTTTAGAGATTTTAGGGGAAGCACATGGACGAGGAAACAGAAGCCATCATAAAGGACTCCAAGGCAACGGAAGAGGATACCAACGACGAGGCCAACGAGGAAGTGGCTGCAGAGCTTCCGGAAGAGCAGGCGGTTGACCCGGTGCAGCCGGAAAAACCGGTAGCCAAGCAAACGGGGTCCATTCTGGACTTTGGAAAGGGCAGTAACCTCTTCAACCAGAAAGAATTTTCAGAGGTGCGCGAAACCCTCCAGCACATTAAAGAATTGCTTGAAATAGAGCGCGAAGCCGAAAGAAAAATGTTGGCTGACCTCACTGACCTCCTTGAACGCGAGCGGGCTGCCAAAAAGGCCAAGGAGACCCGGCTTCGGACGCACCTTCAGAAAATAAATTCAAAAGTAATGGACATTAGCACGCAGACCGTTGAAAAAGAAGGGCAATTGAAGAAGGAAATAGACACCTTGCAGATATCCATTCGTGCCATCCAGCAGAATTTGAGCGCCTTTGGCCTGGTCGCCGCCAAGCCAAAAGCAGACCAGCCGCAGTCAACCGATTCCAGGCCAAGCCTCATCGACAAGAAGGAATTGGAGGGCATCATCAATACGCTTACGGACATCAAGCGGTTGCTGGACGAGGAAAGGGAGCGGGAAAAGCAGCTTGAAACAGACCTCGACGCAGTTATCGGCCGCCGCGAAGACACCAAACGGAGCAAGGAAGAACGGTTCAAGGAACACGCCCAAGCCATTGCCCAGCGGATTGCCAAGATAACCCAGCAAACCGTTGAAAAGGAGGCCAAACTCAAGCGGGAAACCGGGATCCTCCAGACTTCCATCAAACTCATTCGAGACAAGCTGCCCATGCAAGAAGAGGGTCCAGCCCTACTTCACGAGGCTGAGGAATCCGTTTCCACCCAGGAAGAGGTGCCCCAGCAAAACTTCGAGCCACTGCCATCCGAGTCCATGGTTCAGTTTGAGGAAGAAGACAGTGGAGGCGAAAACGCCGGGGACGAGCGGAAAGGCAAGAAGCGGAAGTTTGGCAAGGGCTTTTACATGTTTGGAAAGGGAAAATAGCGGCAACACACCCTTTTAAACTCTTTTTTCTTTCTATCTCATCGGATTTCCCGGACAAGCTAGGGGAGAACATGCCGCTCGCATCCAAACTGTTCAAGCTATTCTTCTTGGTAGCCGTTATACTCGTCGTAATCGGCCTTGCCCTGCCCACGCTTAAAGAGCAACTCAGCATCCAAGGCAACTCCGTCGACGTCAAATTACGCGTACCCTTTACCACACAGGCCCTTGAACTGAACAAGGTGCCGGTGGATGCGACCACCCAGCAAGACGCCCTGTTCGTGGGCAGCGGGTTGCTGGCCATTCTGGTGCTTTGGAAGTTCATCAGCCTGAACCCCCTGCATTTGCTTACCGACATGCGTAAAAAGAAGGAAATTCATTCAGAACTCAGGAAAATGGACTCAACCCTCGAAGAAATAAAGCGGCTGGGCCAGGGCTTTGATTAACGAAAAGCCAAGGGTTTTTAAGGAAAACCAGCCCATTATACGCCTATGCGGCCAGCCCTTCTCGCCTGCCTGTTATTTCTCCTCCTGCTGAATGGTTGTGCCCAGGAAAAAAAGGATCTCGCGCCGGCCGTGGTCACGCCAACCCCCCAAACAGCCACGGAAACACCAGTCCCTGCACCAGAAGAGCTTCCTACCCTGCCAGCCGAAGAAGTGCCGGAGATGGAACCAGCCAAGGATGCATTCGAAGCCGAACTGAGGTACAACACCTCAATTCCCTCCTTCAGCAAGGCAAAAGTTCGCGGCATCATCGACAAGAGTGCGCCAGCCGTGGTCAAGCAGACCCTATTCGTGGAAGGCCTTCCACGGTTGAGTGGCAGGAACGTATTTGAAACCAGCCACAAAGATGGCGTGGACTTCGATTATTATTCTGCCTGGTTGGTGGACGAGTCAGGCAAGCATGCACCCACCCACGTTGATGATTTCAATCCATTTTCTTCCGGTGAAACCAAGGAAGAAACCCTGTTCAACCGTTCAGACCTTCCCCCTGGCAGCCTGTTCGAGAAAGACTACAAGAAAATCATTTTGACGGTGGAAGCCAACCAAAAAGAGGAAATTCCCGCCTCCAGCGGCGTCATTCTCTATGCGGCTTTCTTCAACCACAAACTGGACCCCGATAACCTCCAATTCAAGTACAATTCCATGTACCCCGACTTTAGTGCGGCAACTGCCCGCCTGGCCTTTAATCCAGCCCCCGAAGGGTTAGCGGTTAATGGCCAGTTCACCGGCCTGCCGCGGTTGGAGGAAGTGGATGACCCCGTCATTGAAGGAAACCCAGCGGGGCTGGACTTTGACTACTACGCCGTTTGGCTGGTGGCTTCGGACGGCAAAAATCAACCCGTGCTGGCCGGCAAATTCAACGCGGAACCCAGCGGGGCAACGGATTTCTCCGTTTCCCTCAAACCCGTGGCCTTCAAGGGAACGGACTTCAAGTTCTACGACAAAGCCTATATCTCCGTCGAAGTAAATGGGGTAGTACCCAAGAAACCAGGCAAGTGGGTCATTTACACAGGAGAAATAAAACCAGCTACGTGAATGACTTGGCTCGGCTAATTACTTCCCTGCTGGCTTGCATAGTATTCCGTGAAGTTGCCCCTGCAACTGGCCGCCCCATTCAAGAAGGTTGCTGGGAACAAGGCAAAGAACCGGCTCACTTCCGCTGCACAGGCCGCCCCCTTTAACACGCTTCCCTGCCTGAGTTTTCCAGGCACTTCAGGTACCCCCGTGTCCAGGGCCTCGCAAGTAGTAATATAACCAACCCTTGGATCCAAGTCCTTGCCGTTCAATTTCTTGGGCCACACCTCAAACCGGCAATTACCCTTGTCCAAGTCAAGCAAAGTATATGCGAAGACATCCTGCCCCTTGTTGGAAGTAACCACGGCGCCGAGCTTGGCGCATTCATTGTATCCAGCACAAAAGCAGTCTGCAGCGGTGTTCGACGCATTGGCATCGGCGTTGAGTGCCCCGCAATTGCTCCCCTGGGTAAAGTCATGCTCGCATTGCTTGGGTGTTCCTATGCACAGGTCAAGCGTGTAGGCAAGCCCATCATCACAGTTATGGTCCACTAGGCAGAGGTTTTTCTTAGGGCAGTCATCGTCCGTCGTGAAATCACAGGAAGGAGGGCAGAAGCCATCTGCGTTCTCGCAAGTGCAATCCGTGTCACTGGATTCATCGCAGCTCTTCAGGCAAACCCCGTCCCCGTTCTTGCACTCGGTTACTAGCAGGTTCTTGCACCGCTTCGGGTGCCCATCGCACTCGTCAATGGTTTCCGGTTTGCCATCCTTGCAATCCGCGTTTTCAATGCACTGGTCCTGGCAATCGGAGTCAACCGTGGCATCACAGGTCTTCGGGCACACGCCGTCCGCATCCACGCAGTTTTTGATGGTCTTGTGGCTGCAGTGGAGGGGTTCCCCAACACAGGAATCAATGGTTTCAAGGCTGTCATCGTCGCAGTCAGAATCCGTCTTACAGGTCTCAGCCTCCGGGGGGAGGTTCTTGCAGTCGCTGTCACTGATGGCATTACAGCCCTGCGGGCACAGGGCATCCCCCGAAATACAGCCGGTAACGGCGCCGTTAACGCATTTCTTGGGCGAGCCCGTGCATTCGTCCTTGGTTTCGGGTTTGTTGTCGTTGCACTCCGCATTCGACTTGCATTCATCGGCGTCGCAGTCAGTGTCTCCGCTGCCCCTGCAGATAACAGGGCAGAAGCCATCCGATGAAATGCATTCAACGATCGCTTGGTGCTCGCATTTGCCGTCAAAATTGCAGGTGTCCTTGGTGGAGGCCTGGTTGTCCTTGCAATCCGTGTCAGTTACGCACTCCGCCTGAGCCGTTACCCCTTCCTTTTCACCGCCTACCAGTTCATCTGCTCGTTGCTTGGCCGCGTTGTTCTGCTGGCAGCCACTCAAAGCAATCAAGGCAATCAGAATAATAGCAACAAGGTAGGCGGGGCGCACGCAAAAATAGCCTTAGCACCCTCTTTTAAGCATATTCGGCGAAAAACAGGAAAAGCGTGGCGAATGCCACGCACTCGACAAGACCCCAGCTTACTGGCCACCCTTCTTCTTCTTTTTCATGGAACTGCTACAACCACAGGAACCACACACGGATTTCACCCCCTACACAATTGTTTTTACTATTTTGTATTTTCAAACAATTTTTAAGGCAATGGCCAGGCGTTTGTATCTGCAGCGTGCATGGAGCGAGGTGCATATTTTGCAGGTTTTAATGCTTGGCAAATCGGCTCGTGGGGGGATTTATTACTATGCGACTGCCTTGGAGCAAGCGCTGAGCAGATTGGGCATCCAGGTGTCAAGCGATTGGCCGCGCTTGCCCCAGGCGGACCTTGTTCATTACCATTACGATGCCTTGTTTCCCCTCAGTCGGTTCAAGCTGCTCGGTTTCCTGGTTTTGGCAAGGATTCTTGGCAAACCGGTTGTTGTTACCGCGCACAATCCGATCGCAAGGGGCACCAAAAGCCCGTTAAAATACTTGTTTTACTGGATCGCCAACAGGATCATCGTCCACGACGAAATGGAGTGGGAGTTTTCGCCTAAAACGGTTGTAATTCCCTACGGCAACAGTTGCTTTTACCTTGATTTTCCAACAAGGCTTTCGAGACAGGAACTGAAAAAAAAGTGGGCAACCGGCAGCAAGTACGTTCTTCTGTGTTATGGAACGCTTCGCATAACCAAGAACTACCCCCTTGCCTTGGGCATAGTTAAAGCGCTGCGCGAGTCCGGGATTGATGCGGACTTAGTCATCGCAGGCAACCCGACCAATGCAAGCCTCAAACAGTGTGGTTTGGAAGACCTGCCACCCTATGCAAGGCTTTTCGCGAAGTATATAGCGGAACCAGAGACCAACGAGTTGTTCACGCTTGCAGACGCCGTGTTGCTGACGAACTCGGAGCACAACCATTCAGCCGTTCCACACATTGCCTACTGTTTTAGGAAACCCGTTGTTGCGTCCCAGTGCTTAGCCCACCAGACGAGGTTTTCAGTTGGCTCCATCGACGAATGCGTTTCCATTCTTACCAAAATACTCAAGAGCCCCCCTTCAATGGAGGAAGAGCATTCCAGGGAATTAGTGGATTTCAGCTGGGAAAAAATCGCCAGGTCAACCACCGGGCTCTATGCATCTCTTATTGGGAAAAAATAAACCCCTTGCCGGAGGCGTGCTTAGTTGATACCATGGAGGGAGGCAAAGCGATAAGAATATACATAACTTGTAGGTTGAAACAGCTGCACCCCACTTTGCAAAGGCTTCCTTGTAATAGGATCCCGCGCTTTTTTGGGTGCTGCCCTTTATTGCCAGCTCACCTCAACTTCCTTGACTCCAATTATTATCCGTTCGTCCCGCCGGTAATCCATGGTTTTGGCCGTGTATTTGAGTTTGTGGTGGTCGCGGCCGAATTCGTAGAGCTTTCGAGTCATCTCGACGTCGTTGATGCAATAGTCAATGACCTGCTGGCGCTTCCCGGTGCGCCACATGAAAGGCACACTGCGGCTGTCCTCGGTCTTCTCCTCACCCAGGTTGAGTTTGGCCAGATCATTGAGGGCCACGCGCTGGCTGGTTTTTTTCTCTATTTCGAACAGCATGTCCAGGGTCTTCGTGTTCAGGAGGTTGGCCACCGGCTGCTTGACCGCGCCCTGCAACACGGAGTAGTCAAAGGAGAACAGGTTGTGTCCCACCACCAAGTCACAGGACTGCAAAAGGTCAAACAGTTCTTTGGCCTGTTCCTTGAGGAAAACCCGGCAAGGCTCTTCGTTCACCTTCACGCAGGCACAGGCAATGGATAGCCTTGAGGGGTCCCGGGACCACTTGCTTTCCATGCCCAGGTCCTCGAAGAGTTGCTCGGTCTCCAAGTCGAAAAAGGCGATTTTGCATTCCCCCACCATGATGGAATTCCCCTGCAAAAGGGATTTAAACCGTGTCCGCACGCTTATGGCGGGTGGCTTAAGGGCGGCGATAGGTTGGTGCGGCGGTCGACAACTATGGGCCTACCCACACAGCTACATAACCTGTTCCTATTAGACTCTGATAAGGCAAGGTTTATTAGTCGGGAAGGCCACGATTTTTGCATGGTTTCGAATAGGCGAAGGGTGGGCCGGACCACACGGCGGGGCAGCGTCGCCCCTTCCTCGATAGGCCCTCACCGGTTCACCGCCCGCACCTTGCGGCGCCCGGTCGGCGGGAACGAGGCGTTGAAGAACAAGACCTATCGGAAACTTAGCGGGGTTTCCAAGGCAGCCGCGGACCGGTTCTTAACGGCTACGCGCACGATAGACCGTTCTTTCGCCCTGGTCAATCCCTTGTACCCGGGTATCAACCGCGCCTGGTGCAGGGCAATCGCCTATTCGACCGTAGCCAACTTGCTCGTCTCCCTGGTCCGTAGCCCCAAGGACCTGACCTTGATGACTCCACTGGTGTTCGAGATGCCGAACGGCAGACACGTCGGGGTCAGGCTGACCGTTTCCGGGCGGCTTCCGGCCCCGGAGTTCGACGTGCAAATCGGGGAAGTCGGACCGGACCAGCCGGGCGGGGTGCACGCCTGACAACAAGACACACGAAATTCAAAGAGATTTTTTCCTTCGGTGAGCCGTCACTCTTATTAAGCTAGGGCGCATTAATTCTGATATGCGCTTACCTGCGCCTGGCGGAAGACCCAACCGACGCCCGGGCGCCCCCGGACCGAAAAGGCCCGGGGTCAGGCGCCCCGGACGCGCGTCGATTAGGGAGGCCGCCGCCTTGTTCAAAAGGCAGCGCGCGGGCAGGCCGCGGGCCAGGCCGCCCTTCAAGCAGGCATTAGAACCTAAACCACCCAAGGCCGTCGAGGTGAAACGCCGGCGGGAAGAAGAATTGCGCAAGGTTTCCAGGCACTTGCCGCCCAACTTTCGGCGGTTTTGCGGCTTGATCAACTCGGCCGCGCGTGAGCATTGCCCTGATTTGGACGGCACTACACGTGCGCGCATTTATGTTGGCGCATCCAATCTCCTGGTCGCCCAATACCAAATAAACGACGGGAAAACGCATTACGACGATTACACTTACTCGCTCCCGAACCGGCGGCGATTAGCCGTCCGGCTGGAGGCCAAGGGACGCTTTCAGGCGCCCGTGCTCAAAGTCCACTTGGTCGTGACCGGGGAAGGTGGAGCACAAGGCGGAGGCGGCAGCCACCTCGCGCCGATTTAATCCAACGCGTGTAAAAAAAGGCCATAGAAGCTACATAACTAAATCCGGCTTGCCTTCGTTCCCCGCCCCAAGCCAGTCCTCACCACCCTACGCCAAGTCAGGATCGCCCAATTTTTCGCGCGAACGCCGTAAACCCCTGCGACGACCCCCATAGTTCCACTAAAGCCATTCCAGGCGGAATAAGGCACCCAGAACTAATCAGCGTATTGCCGGATAAGATAGATTATCCTGCACAGTTGCGAAGGAAATATCGTAAAAACGAAAAAATAAAAGTGGGTTGGAGATGGCACCAGGGAGCAGAGTGGCTTGGGTGGGGGAGGGGTAAAGCCACCTCCAGATAAGTTATGTAGAAAATTAGGTTGTTTTGGTTGCCTTGCTTGCTTGGCAGCCGGTTCGTATGGGTGGGAGCGGGTCCCAACGCGGGAAATCAATCAAGGCGCGACACAGCCAGACCGTTTATCCGGGATTTTCCGAGTTAGTTCCTTCCAATGAGTATCAAGGGTTTGGCAACCCAAAAACGGGCGAGTCCATGCGAACCAACCGGTTTTGAGCTAGCATCCAAAGCGATTTTTCGCCCAAAAACCGGTTTAGGCCCTGTAAGCTTGCATGCACGGTGGCATTTTGGCTGGGCCTGTTAGGACCCAGCTCGGCCCCAACAAGAAGGCATTTAGGATAGTTTGGGTGACAGAGTGGGACTGCAGAGGCAGCAGCAGGAATCATGCTCGGCCACCACCCAGATTATGTAGTCACTAACTACATAATTTATCTTTGTGGGCCTTGCTTCACCACCGCCAAAATCTGTTTTGCCCGCTCCCTTATGGTGTGCTTTTCAAGCACGAGCTTTTGCCCTGCTTTGGCAAGGGCTTCCCGTTCTTCGGCGTGGCGGAGATAGTAATAGGCGAGGTCCCGCATTTCCTTAAGCGTGTGGTATTCCCGGTAGTGTTTGCCTTCCTGGACTGCGTCCATGGTGCGGGTTTCAGGAATCGGGTTGCTCAGTAGGAACGCACCCGACCCCAGTACCTCGAACACCCGCAGGTTGAGTTCGTTGGCTATGCTGTAATTGAGGCCGATTTTCGTGGTCGAGTAGATTTTCCCCATTTCATTCAAATAAGCTTTTCCGATAAAGGCGTTTTTGAAATTTCTGGTGGCAAACCTCCTGAACAGGCGGCGTTGTTCCGAGTTTTGACCGACAAAGGCGACGTCCAACGTCCGTTCGAGACCCCGCTCGTAGATGGTGGCTTCGTCTGCGGCCAGGGGCAGCAAGTGGATGTCCGCCGCTTTTTTTGGAAGGTCTTCCCGCATTTTTTTAACACCTGCCACATGGGGAACAAATACAAAATCATGGTTTTTTGCCACGGCTAATTCGTTTGAGTAGTTGATGTGGGTGTCAATGGCCCAGTAAGCGCGTGGGCCCTGGGGCAGCGGGAGCTGGTGGTAGTGCCGGGAGGAATGCACTTCGAGGTAGAGGTCGAAGTCATCCTGGCTGGGGGTGCGAGCCCATTCAAGGTCAATGGAGTCAAAGGCTTCCACTCTGTGGCCCAGTCTTTCCAGGGAACGGTGCAGCACGCCCCCCGTGCAGTAAGGCCTGTGGGTTGCGTAGAACAAGGCAATTTTCATGGTTTGATTCGCCCCCATTCTTGTTCAAGGTTGCGCCTGAAATCCGGGTATTTCTTCGCGAGGATTTGGTCATTTCGTTTTTCCTGGGCCGTTATTTCTTCGCGGTTTTGGTCATGGTTTTGGTGTGCAATGTAGGTGAAGGGGTTGAGCCAGAAAAGCCGCTTCCCGGCTTCTTCCATGCGGGTGCGGAGGTCATTGTCGAGCCGCCCCCAGCCAGTGAATTCTTCGTTGAATCCCCGCAGCAATTCAAAATTGTGTTTGCTGCTGGCCTGGCAGTCCCCCGCCCACCAGTGCGAGCGTTGCACGGTGGAAGCGAACCGCGTAAGGGAATCCATTTTTTCCACCAAACGCGTGCCCTGGGCTTCCACGGTTTGCTGGTCGAAGTCATAGCGTAGACACAGGGCCAGGCGATCCGGGAACACGGCGAACAACGCATCCAAAGCCAGCAGGAAGTGTTTTTCAAATAGGATGTCGGCATTGGTGGATATCACGAATTCGCCTTTTGCTTGCCGGATGCCGATGTTCTTGGCACGTGCCTCGTTGAAGGGCCCGTTTTCATGGGTGTACAAATAGCAGACGCCAGGCACGCGTTCCTTGACCCAGGCTTCCAACCCATCGTGGCCGCCATAATCAACCACGATTATTTCATACTGGTTTTTGGGGAATTGTTGTTGGCGCAGGCTCAACAAGGCGTTATGTAGCCGTATTCCTTTTCGATTCCTTACTGGCACTACAAAAGAGTATTTCACGCAGGTTCCCCGCGTCCCCATCCCCTTTTCCCATTGGAGGGCCAGCCATACCAGCAGCACATCCATTACGGGGTTGCCACTAAAGTAGCCCAATACGCCCATAACTAAGCCTTTAAGGCCCATACCCTAATAAAGGTGAAGGGTGCAGGGTAAGTATATGGGGGCTTGTTTACGGGTTTTCCTCGGGAACCCGCCCTGGAGTAAGCCAGGTCGTTTGGGGGTACGCGCGGGTAGCCGCTGGCCTTTCACCATGGTTGTGAAGGCAGGGGAACGGCTTCCCTTTTATGTGCCCTTTCCTTTTTACCTGGCCTATGCTGCAGCCGTGCTTGAACGCGAGGGCCACCAGGTCTTACTCGTGGACGCAATTGCGGAAGGAATCACTGAGGAGGAGTTCCTTGCACGGGCTGCCGACTTCCGTCCGGACGCAATTATACTTGAGACTTCCACGCCAACCATTGCAGTTGATTTGGCCAGTGCCAAATCCCTCAAGCAGCGCACCAATGCCCGCATAATCTTGTGCGGGCCACATGTCACGGTGGAAGGTGCTCGCATCCTTCGCGAGAACAAATTCGTTGATTTTGCCGCGGTCGGGGAGTATGAGTTTGTGGTTCGTGACCTGGTTACTGCACTGGCGTCTGGTGCGGATGCTTCCACCCTGAAGGGCGTCCTGCTCCGAAAAGAGGGGGTAGTGGTCGACACGGGCCGTGCCGAACCCGTCGACATCAACCAGTTGCCTTGGCCGGCCCGCCATTTCCTGCCCATGCTGAATTATCGCGATGGAAACGCCGGCTTGCCTCAGCCGAGCCTGCAGTTGCATGCCAGCCGTGGGTGTCCCTTTCGGTGTGATTTCTGCCTGTGGCCTCAAGTCATGTATAATGGTGGCAAGTACCGGGTGCGTGACCCGAAAGACGTGGTGGACGAAATCGAGTTTTGTCTCAAGACCTGGGGTTTCCAGTCGTTTTACTTTGACGATGACACCTTTGACATCGGCAGGGACCGCATTGTTCGTCTTTGCGACGAGATCAAGGCCCGCAACATCCGCGTGCCCTGGGAAGCCATGTGCCGGGCCGACACCTGTGACTACGCCATGCTGAAAGCCATGAAGGATGCGGGTTTGTACTGTCTTAAATTCGGCGTCGAATCCGGTAACCAGGAGACCCTGAAACGCATCCGAAAAAACCTGGACTTGGGCAAGGTCCGGCAGACCATGCGGGAATGCAGGGAATTGGGCATCAAGACACATTTGACGTTCACCTTTGGCTTGACCGGCGAAACCATCGAGGACGTCAAGAAAACGATTGATTTTGCCATCGAACTGGATCCCGACAGCGTGCAGTTTTCCTTGACCACACCGTTCCCGGGAACCGATTTTTATAAGAATCTTGATGCGCGGGGCCTCATCATTTCAACGGACTGGAGCAAGTATGATGGAAACGCCACCGCCGTGTTTCGCGCTGAGAATCTTTCCCCCAAGCAGTTGGAGAATGCATTGGCTGAGGCCAAGCGAAGGTGGCAGGCACATAAGCGGTTCAGGCACCGCATCCACCAAGTGAAGGGGATCCTGCGGCTCCTTGTTCCGCCGACCCAGTGAGGCAACCAAAGCTTTATATGGTTTGTTTGGATGGATATATTCATGAGCCTTGAACAAAGGATTGCCCGGAAGTCCAAGGAATGGGGCCTGAAACAGATCAGCACCATGGTCATTGACAACTGCAATGCCAAGTGCCTGCAGTGCTTTGTCTGGAAACGGGAGCCTAGGCCGCGTTTCAGCCCCGAGGAGATGGACCAGTTTCTGTCCCATTCCGACATCAGCAAGCTCACCAGTTTCTCGATTTCCGGGGGCGAACCCACTTTGCGCAATGACTTGCGGGACATCCTGCTGGCGATTCGCCAGCACTATTCAGGTCATATGGTGGTCCAAAGCAATTGTTTCATGAAGCCGCGCCTGATCAAGGCAGTCAAGAACATTGAGAACCTGACTGTTTGCTGTTCCATTGATGGAGTTGGGGAAATGCATTCTACTTTGCGGGGTATGCCGGGTGGTTATGAGATGGTCATCGACACCATGGAGTCCTTGAAGCAGGAAGGCATCGATTTCCTGGTGTCTTTCACGGTGCAGTCCCGGAACCAGCACCAGATTTTTGACGTCTTCGATATCGCCAAGCGTTTCGACGTGCCGTTTTGGACGCGGCCTGCTGGGACCGGGCACTTGTTCAATAAGTATGACCAAGACCAGCTGGATTCCAAGAAACTCATTGCCGATCTAGAGAAGATAAAGGAGATCAACCCGGTCTGGATTTCAGCTGACATCGACTACCTTAAGCAGGGGCATCTGCCGTTTCCCTGCACAGCCGGCTATAACTCGGTGCTTATCGCCCCCAACTTCGACGTTTTTCCCTGTTCGCATTGCTCCGAAACCTGGTTGTTGGGCAACATTCGGGACGTGAACTATAACCTCAATGCGTTGTTGACCCCGAAGTTCAGCGCCAATTGCCGCAAATGCATCAACGAAATCGCACACCCATTCATCGCGCAGGAGAAATATGGCTTCATGGAAAGCGAGTTGCCCAAGCTGATGGCGAAACCGCCAGGCTATTTCTTGAAGGGCCTCATCCACCCGGTAAAGGCGGCTGCAAGGGTTAAAAAGCTTGTTGAGGCCATTAGCAGTTAATGTTGTCCGTCGTCGTATCGACCTTCAACCGGCAGAGCGTGTATGCTACCCTCAGCGCACTCAAGCAACTTCAGGTGCCCGTTGAAATAATCGTGGTTGACGATGGCAGCCAGGTCCCGGTTCAGGCCGGGGGCGTGCGCTTGTACCGGAACGCTGAGAACAAGGGCTTGTCCCATTGCAGGAACAAGGGCCTGGAACTGGCGTCCAACGACTTTGTCGCTTTCATCGATGATGATGCCTTGCCTGCGCTGGCCTGGTCCCAGCAGCTGGAGCAGTCGCTGCTGGCGGGTGCTGACATCGTTGGGGGCCAAATCGCACCAGAGTGGGTAGTGCGTGCGCCTTGGTGGTTTTGCAGCCTCAACGAGTGCCTGGTGGGCGTGAACCCGACTACGCGGATTATCCTGGGTTGTAATTTCGCGGTCCGACGGTCTTTCCTGCGTTTGCATGGGCTGATTTTTAATGAGTCTTTGGGGCGGAAGGGCCAGGACTTGATTGCCGGGGAGGAAAGCGAGTTGTTTTTTAGGGCCCGGGAAAGGGGGGCGAAAATCGTTTTTAATGCCGGTGCCTTGGTACTGCACATCCTGGGCCCAGAGCGTGCGGTCTTGTCCTATCTGGTGCGCAGGGTCTTTGCCGAAGGCCGTACGGAGGGAATCCGCCGCCGTTTTGGGCAACATTTTGGCTATTTCTTGAACAGCCTTCGCCGGGCTTTCCACCACCGTCGTTTCAGAGAAGTGGGGATAGGCTTCTTGGAATTGCCTCTTTATCTTGCCGGCGGTCTCTGGGGTAAACTCGTGGGCTGAATGACTGCATTCTCTTTAAGGGTTTCCAGCACCACATAGCTTTCGGTTCGAAGCGTGGCCTTGAGGCTTTTAACCCCTTTTTTTTCGTCGAAGACGAACTTGCCTAATTCGGCGTTGTCTTGGAGCCTTACCTTGGCAATCAAATCGTGGGGGCCGGTAACCACAAACATTTCCTCTACTACTCCAAGCATGGCTAGGTGTTTGGCTACTTCTTTCTGGCTGTGCCCCGTGGTAACGATGTTGACAAATACGGTCACGGGCCGGCCCAGTTTTGCGGCATCTACTACGGCCTTGTACCCGACGATTACGCCGGCCGTTTCAAGTTTTTTGATGCGATGGTAAACGGTGGATCTTGGCAGGCGCAGCTCCCTAGCCAATTCATGGATTTTCCTGGCCGAATCCGTCTGCAGGGCCTCCAAAATCAATGAATCGATTTTGTCCAGCATATGCCATTTAGCTTGGCATTATTTTTTAACTATTGTGTTTATATGAAAAATTGGTTCTTTTTATTGGTTTTTATCGATTTTTTTACAAGAAAGCCACCCAACCATTAATATAGTTCCAGCCAACCTGTATAGGTAATGGGTAGCCAAAAGCAGCGCGGTGGGACCGCTTCGTGTGGGGCGAGCAGGCGGAAAAGGAAGAAGGGGGCCAGAGCCAAAAACGATTATGGCAACCCGTGTTGGCTTATGGCCTAGTGCGTAATCAGTCCATGCGAGCAACAAGGCCCTTGGCTTTCAGTTTCTCGGCAATGGTTCGCTTGACGGAAAAGATTTTGCCCGTGGTCAGTTCGACACGAACCTTGTTCTCAAGTCCCATGATACAAATCACCCTCGCTTGGTTGCTTTAGGCGTTGCCTTATTCAACACCTATTTGTAGGTCTTATACTGAAGCGATAGGGGGTATTTAAGCCTAGCAGTATTCGGAATCCTAACCCAACCCAAACCCGTTTTTATGTATAAATAGTGTTAGTCCTTTACTGTAAGTGGGATCCGTTTGGTCGATTCGTTGGCCACGTAGCTCCAGTCATTGAAGTGTTCCGTGACGCGAATCATGATTTCTTGTTCGCCTGGCTGGGTCATTTGCTTGGGGTACACATCAAAGTACCACGCCAACTCTTGCCCCGGCTTAAACGACTCTATTTTTTTCATGGCGTTTGCCACGATGCCCGATTTGTCCAGGGCCAGTTGTCTGCCAGCTGAAAGCAGGAAGGTGACTTTTTTGGCGGTCTGCCCGGTGTTTCTCAATTCAACGAACAGCTGCACAGGCCGCCGCTCCTTGAGGCTCATGCGGAACGGGTTAAAATGGGAGTTAATGCTGATGTCGCCCATGATTAATACTCTCTCCATAAAGGCTTTAAAAAGGTATTTTTGCGCGCGCTTTTTGCGGGTTGCAAACCATTAAATACTGCTTTGGAAATACTCTATTGGAAAGGAAAAAATCTTTTTCCTTCCCAGCCGAAGGTATCAGCCTATGACTGCCAAAATCCCGGAAGCCGAGCTGGTTCGGAGGACCTATACCTTGCGGGTGATGGACTTGCCGCCCAGCGTTTCCCTCACCAAGCGCAGCCTGTTGCGCTGGTTTGCCCTGGCTTTTGGCATCATTTCCGAGCAGGAGTCCCGGTCCACCATTTTTGATGTGCTGGATTCCCTGTTCTATCACCAGTTCACCAAAAAAACCGACCCCACCTCCGCTGACCTGCAGGCTTACTTGAAATCGAAGGGGCGAAAGGTTTCCGACAAGCTCCTCCTCTACCACTTGAAGCGGCTCCAGGACAGTGGTCTGGTTCAGCGACGGAAAGGCAAGTACCTGTTTTGTTCAGACGCTTATTCTGATAAGTCCAACCTGGCGGCCGGCTTCAAGTCATCGGTTGCAAGCGCGGTCAATAAATCACTGGAAGACATTCAAAGCGTGCTTGGCAAACTGGCCGATGGTTACCGCCGCTAAGCCGTCTTCAAGGCGTGCAAGCATTCCTCCACGCTTTCATGCACGCGCCAATTCTTCTGCAGGGCCAAGTTCCGTAACACGCTGTTGGGGTGCAGGCACACCGGGGTTTCCACCAATTCAAACATGGGGGCATCGTGTTCCGTGTCCCCAAACGCATAGCTGCCTGCTTTTTCCAGGCCCCGTTCCTTTACCAGCTTTTCCAGCAACTCCTTTTTGGCGGCATCTGGCCTCAAATCCGTTTTAAGCCTTCCCGTGTAAATGCCTTCCACCACTTCCAGCTCGGTTCCAATGATTTTCTGCGTCCCCAGCCGTTTTTGGCAGGCGGTTAGGGCTTCTACCAGCGCGCGGGACAAGGCAACCGTGTAATAGCCGCGGGCATTAAACCATTGAACCAGTTCCGGGGCCCGGTCTCTCCACCCAGTAAACTCCTCGAAAACGGTTTCAGCGGCCTGCAACACGTCTGCCTGTTTCTTGCCTTTAAAGCCAAAACACCATTGCCGTACCACCTGTTCTCCGCGTTCCTGCCAGGTTGCCTCCCGGCGCTTGTAGCGGTCGACGATGGCCAGGACGCTGTCAAAGTTTTCAGCGGGGAAAAGGCCGCGTTCAGTGAGGGCTTCCACAAGCTTGAGGCTCAGCGTTTCCCTGGCCAGCGTTCCATCCACATCGAATACCGCAAATTTCACGTGCTTTCCTCCGCCATCAAGAATACTTCGTCTTTCGCTGGTCCAGCCACTCCCGAAGCCGGCCCGAATAAACAATGAATTTCTTTTGCTTAAGTGACTTCACGTCTTTGGCCCCGACCAAGAACATCCCGATGCGTATTTCTTCCACCAACCGGGAAAGCAGTTTCTTGACCCCTTCCCGCCCGCCTTCCGATTGGGCCTTGATGACTGGCTGCGCCAATTCTCCCAGGCTTGCGCCCATGGCAAGGGCCTTGACTACATCCAGCCCACTGCGGATGCCACCCGAAGCAATCAAGGGGCCTTTCCAGGCCTGGCGTGCCTCTAGTAAGGCGGCCGCGGTTGGCACGCCAAAGTCCCAGAAAGTCTGCCCGACTTCCTTTTTGCCCCGCAAAGAGTCAACGCCAATCCAAGATGTTCCCCCCGCACCGGCCACGTCAACTGCCTTGATTTTCGTGTGCGCCAGTCGTTGAACGGCTTCACGCGCCAGGCCATGGCCCACTTCCTTCACGTACACGGGCACCTGCAACCGGCGGGCAAGCAGGTCAATGGTCTTCAAGCAGCCCTTAAAGTCAGGCATTCCCTCAGGCTGCACGGCTTCTTGGCCGGGGTTCAAGTGAATGGCCAGGGCATTTGCGCCGACGTCTTCCAGCATCTTTTCAATCACATCTAGGGCATACTGCCGTGCCTGCGTGGCCCCCAGGTTTCCCGCCAAGAAAATCGTTGGCGCGACATCCCGCACATAATAGGTTTCCGTCAGGGCCGGGGCTTCCACCATTCGCCGCTGGGAGCCAAGCCCCATGCCAAGCCCGAGTTCCTCACAGGCCGCGGCAATGTCCTTGTTTATCTGCTTGGCAATGGCCGTTCCCCCCGTCATACCTGACACCATCAGGGGGGCGGCGAATTCATGGCCCAAGAACGTTGTCCGGGAATCCACTTCGCTCAACTTCATTTCGGGCAAGGCGTCATACACCAAGTCAATGTCTTCAAAACCCGTGTGCTTGTCCTTGAACTGCACATCCTGCGTCGTGCAAATCCGGATGTGCTCCACTTTTCTATCCCTTTCCGCC
The DNA here is from genome assembly GCA_018304425.1 of Candidatus Iainarchaeum sp. Classification (GTDB taxonomy): domain Archaea; phylum Iainarchaeota; class Iainarchaeia; order Iainarchaeales; family UBA10219; genus UBA10219; species UBA10219 sp10219u. The sequence goes on from JAGVWE010000002.1 coordinate 420,655, forward strand.
ATGTCAATCTTACTCCCTTATAGTCATTCAACCATTTAAACCTACTCGATGCCTTGCCCGGCCAGGTGAAGGTCCAGCACCTGCAGGCCGGCTTTCCTCCATGCCGTGTGAATGCATTCCGCCGTGCGCTCATCAAAGCAGAGGGCTATTCCGGAATCCCCTCCTCCTGCCCCAGACCATTTGCCGGCCGCCCAACAGCCCTCCGCGGCCTCGGCCAGGACCCGTAAACCTCGGGTTTCCAGTTCCATTCCCGCCCCTTTTTGAAGGCCCAATAAGGCCGCCCGATTTTCTTTCACCGCGTTTAGCGCCCCGACCGGGTCTTCCGCATCCAATGCCTTAATCAGCTTTTCAGTCGCCGCCTGCAAGGCGGCCATACAGGTGGCATAGGCTTTCCCGTCCAGGGCCTTCCAGTCCCTTACTTTCCGGATCAGCGCCGGAGTCGAAGCGCTTTGGCCGGTAAACGCGCCCAACAACCGGAACCCCTTGGGTGGCAGTAGCCAGCGTTGGGTGAACCCCGGCCATTTTTGTTCCACCAATTCACGCACATCCTTTCCTGAAACCAGTTCTTTATCCAGCCAGGCCCCCTCAAACCGTGTGTACACCATCAACCGGCCATACGTCGAACACGCGATGTCAAAAGCGGAACCCACTTTTCCTTGCGCGAGATAATGCGCTAGGCAACCCAGTTTGAACACGATTTCCTTTGCGTACTCGTCCATCAGGTTATAATCGTGCAGTTTCAGCACGCCACCAATAATAGCCACCACAGCCGCGGCGCTGCTCCCGAACCCGACTTTTTTTCCCGCTATTCGGGTTTCCTCTGACTTAGTTTCTACTTCCATGCCTTCCGGCGTTTTTCCACAGGCCACCAAGTACTGCAACACGGCCTCCAACGCTTTTTCCGCGAACCTGAGCTTGCCCCCTTCCTCGGGCGACAACGGTTTTTTCCACTTCAGGGTTTTCCCATCGAATCCGGCTTCCACCCAGTCCAGGCCCAAGCTCTTGGACTTGAACCGTAAGCCCTTCCACGGCCGCACCCAGCACTCCACGTACTTGTCCACGGCTGCGGCCACACAGGGCGCGCCCTCTAACACGGAGTACTCGCCGCTCACCATGAGCTTACCCGGTGCTTTCACGTGAACCATGGCATCCCCTAAAACAAGTGCTTGAATGAAAGCCGTGCGCCCTGGCCCGGTTTGCACACAATGGCTTTTTTCACGCCCTTTAGGCCCTCCAGTTTTCGGGCCAGCCGGCGTGCATCTTTGGCCCTGCAAAGGACCTTGACGTTAGGGCCTCCATCAATCGTAAACCAGCATCGTTCACCGCTTGCCCGCCAATCCACTACTGAACGTATGACTTCCATCGTTGCTGGCTGCCAGTAGAGGACGCGTGGCGTGGTGGTCATCATGGTGGCATGCATCTTCAGGCAATTCACTTCCGCGATCTCTCCCACCTGAGTAAGGTTCCGCTGCCGGATTCCTTTTCGAATGGCTTTCAAGTCCGGGTCAATCGTTTCCAGCCAGGTCTTGTACAGGGGTGAGGTCTTCACGGTTTCCCGCATGCCGGCCCGCGAGCTAATCTTCTTTTTCGTTGATGTCACAATCGTGGTCACCAGCCGGAAGTCCTTCCAATGGGTTTCATCCGCTAGCTGCACGGCACAGGAGTCGCTTCCATCCCGCTGGTGACCCTTCACCCATTCCACGAAACCGCCGTACACGCTTCGGCTCGCACTCCCCGAACCCAGCCGTGAAAGAATGGACAGGTTTCGTGCATCCAAGCCCATGCCAGCCGCCGCGCTGGCCGCGAGGCTCAACGCACAAAAACCGGATGCACTGCTCGCCAGGCCAGCCGCGGTCGGAAAATTGTTTTTCGACTCCACGCGTGCCTTCCCCTTGATTCCAGCTAGCTTCCGCACCAAGTCCAAGTGCCGGACCACCCGCGTCCTTTCCTCCCCCAGCAATTCCCGTCCATCCAGCTGTATCCGGTCAGCCCGGCGCTTTCCACCAAACTCCACGGTAGTCGTGGTATACAAGTCATCCAGGGTCACGGAAATGCTCGAATTGGCTGGCAAAAGCAGCCGCTCATCCCGCTTGCCCCAGTACTTGACCAAGGCAATGTTGCTGTTGGCGATGGCCGTGGCCTTCAAGGCAGTCACCAGTCACTCCCCAATCCGTACCTTCAGGGTGGGCCAGCCCAGCTTTTCAATGGCTTTGGCCACTTCCGCTTGCTTGCCGGGGCACAAGGCAATCACACTGCCGCCGCCCCCCGCACCTGTCAGTTTTGCGCCCAGGGCCCCGGCCTTCAGGGCGGCCGAGCACATGGCATCGAGTTCCCGGGTTGAAACGCCGATTTCTTTGAGTAGCTCGTGGTTCTGGTTCAGGAGGGCACCGATTTTTTTTTCTTCTCCCTTTAGCAGGGCTTCCCGTGCCTCATCCACCAGTTTGCCTGCGTCTTCAAAGATTCGCGCAAACTTTTCCGGGTTCTTTTCCTTGCGCGTCCGCACGGCTTCCACGAGTTCCTTGGTCGTGCCCTTCCTTGGACAGGTTCCAATCACGACTTCCAGGGGCTTCCGCGCTTTCAGCCGTTCTATCTGGTTGGCGCCGCCTTCCAGGTTTTTCTTGAACCACACCAGGCCACCGTAGGTCGCCACCGTGTTGTCGATGCCGGAGGGCGTGCCGTGCGCGATTTTCTCGCCTTCATAGGCTATTCGGCACACGTCATCGTTGCCCAGGTTTTTTCCGACTATCTGTGCTAGTGCCCGCGTGGCCGCCACGCAGAAGGCCGCGCTGCTGCCCATGCCGGAGCCAATCTGCAGTTCCGTGCTTACCTCGAGTTCCACGCCTTCATTGATGCCGAGCTTGTTGGCCAGCACGGCCGCCATCTTTTCCAGGAACTCCGGGTTGTGTCGCTTGTCTGCAGCCTCCACTTTTATGCGGGTTCCCTTGGCTTTCCTGGCTGAAACTGTGGTTTGGTCGGACACGCTGCCAGCAATGGCCGGAATTCCGTACACTACAAAGTGTTCTCCGAACAAAATCGTTTTACCACAGGCCTTGGCCATTTCCATTCCTCCTACCAATAAGCGTTCAAAGCCGTTAAAATGCTTTCCTCGCCTGCAATCACCCAATTCTTTCGTTCTGCCAGTTCCCGTAATTCCTTGTCCGGGTCAAAGGCAATGGCTTTGCCGCAGGCTGCTAGGAAGCCTGCGTCGTGCAGCGTGTCGCCTACGCCTATGCAATCCCCCAACCGCATATTATGTAGCCTTGCATAGGTTTTCACGGCTTGTGCTTTTCCTTCCACCGATAGAACGCCTTCATCGAACCCGGAAATTCGCCCGTCTTCCACGCGTTCCCGGGTGCCAATCACTTCTTGCACGCCGGCTTTTTCGCCGATTGCTTCGACCAGGAAACTCAGCGAACCCGTGACCACCACGAGGTCATAACCCTTGTCCCGTGCCTCGCGCACCAGGCTGGGCACGAACTCATACACATTGTCCTCCGCATAAAATTCCTGGGCAAACGCTTCCGCAGCCTTTCGGGCTGCCGTCATATCCAAGCCCACAAACCCTTGAATGGCCCGCTTGAAGCACTCCAAGGAATCCAGGTAGGTCAGCTTTCCTTCCTTCATGCGGATAGTCGTTTCCCGGATGTACTCCGCGTGCCGTTTTTCAATCAACCCCCGCTCCGCGCAGTACTGCATGAAGCCATGCGATGAATACACTTTCGTCAGTGTCTTGTCCCAGTCGCTGAACACGGCTTTGCGCACTTCATCGCCTTGCCTAAAACACCGGCCGGAACTTCGTTCCATAATGCAGGACACCGGTTTCCCCGGATGCGTAGAACTTCCGGAAAACGGCTTCCACTCTTTGGCCAATCTTCAAGTCGCCAGCGTTTGCGTCGCAAATCTGGGCTCCGACCTTCGGGCCTTCATCGAGTTTCACGATGCCAATTACATAGGGGGTCTTCGATTCAAAGACTTCGGGCGCGGCTTTCACTTCCGTGAACGTCAACAGCCGGCCCTTGCCGGAAAACTGCTGGGCCGCAAATTCCTTGCCGCCACACGGGCACTGTTCCTTGGCCGGGTAATAGGTTTCCCCACAGGCCTTGCAGGCGTTTCCAATCAGCCTATACCGGTCCGTGTACTTCCTCCACCGGATGACCGCGCTTTCCTCGAACATCTAGGGCAACCCCCTTTTGAACACGTTCACTACAACCGTTGCCCCGCTGCCGCCCACGTTGTGCGTGACGCCTATCTCGGCTCCCTTGACCTGGCGCTTGCCGGCCTTGCCCTGCAACTGCTGGACGACTTCCACAACCTGCTTGACCCCAGTGGCTCCCACCGGATGTCCGCAGGCCTTCAAGCCCCCCGAGGTGTTGACCGGTGTTTTCCCGTCAAAGTACGTCTGCCCCTGCTCAACCAAGCGGCCGGCCTTGCCGTTCCCGCACAAGCCCAGGTCCTCCATGGCCATGATTTCCGCAATCGTAAAGCAGTCATGCACTTCAACCAAGTCCAGGTCCTTTACCGTTATCTTGGCTTGGGCAAAGGCCTGGGTCTTTGCCAAGCGCGTGGCCTTGACGTGATGGAGCTCGCTCCGTTCCGCCAACGCCAGGGTATCCGATGCCTGCCCGCTGCCGGCAACGTACACGGGGGCTTCGCAATACTGTTTGGCGGTTTCCGCGTTGCACAGCACCACGGAGGCCGCGCCGTCCGTAATCGGCGAGCAGTCAAGCAGCGTCAGGGGCTCCGCCACCATCATGCTCTTGTAAACGTCGTCCAGGGTTATTTCCTTCCGGTACTGGGCAATCGGGTTCCTCGCACCGTGGAAGTGGTTTTTTACGGCCACCGCGGCCAGCTGCTTTCGGCTCAACCCGAACTTGTTCATGTAGGCCTTTGCCATCAACGCGTAAAGCCCTGGGAAGGTGAACCCCTGGAACCCCTCCCATTCCTCGTCTCCCGCGCCCATCAAGCCCGTGGTAACGTGCTCCGTGGATACGTCGGTCATCTTTTCGACTCCGTTCACCAGCACCATGTCAGCCCTCCCGGATTCAATGGCCATCAGGCCCTGCCGGAAGGCCAGGCTGCCAGACGCGCACGCGCCTTCCACGCGCGTGCTGGCCACATTCAGGTTGAGGATGCTGCTCGCCATGCCCCCCAGGTGCTCTTGTCCGGCAAATTCCCCCCCGCACATGTTGCCCGTGAAAATCATGTCCACCTTTTCCGGGTTGATGCGTGCATCGGCCAGGGCCTGCAGTTCCGCTTCGGCTAACAACTGCCGTAAACCCTTTTCCCACACCTCTCCAAACCGCGTGATGCCAACGCCAATCACGGCCACTTTTCGTTCAACCATAAGCATCCCTTAGTGAATTTCCTCCATGTGCTTCGAGTACTGCGCGTACTCCAGGTAGGTCTTGCGTTTCATGTAGTCTTCGGTGCGCCGTGCCAGCCCCCTCCGTTCCTCGATCAAGGGCTTTACTTCCAGCACGAAGGCGTCGCTTCCGCTGCCGGAACCATAGGACACCACCAAAATCCGTGCCCCTGGCCTGGCCTTGTCCAGCACCTTCGTGAGGCCCAGCGGGCTGCACCCCGAGTAGGTGTTTCCAATGGCGGTCACGAGCAGCCCGTCCTTGTACTGTTCGGGCTTGAACCCGAGCTTGGCCGCGGCCGCGATCGGGAATTTCGCGTTCGGCATGTGGAACACCGCGTAGTCAAAGTCCGTTGGTTGTAAGTGGGTCTTGTCCAGCATGGCCTTGGTTGCCTGGAGGACATGCTTGAAGTAAGCCGGTTCCCCGGTGAAGCGGCCCGCATGCCTGGGGTGGGGGGACAGCCCGCGCCGCCAAAAGTCCGGCGTGTCACTGGTGAAGGAGCAGGTGTCCTTAATTTCCGCCAGCCACTCGCTTTCCTGGCTTCCCACAATAAAAGCCGCGCCGCCCGCCGCGGCACTGTACTCCAATGCGTCGCCTGGAGCCGCCTGGGAGGTGTCCGCTCCAATGGCCAGGCCATATTTTATCATGCCACTCTGCACCAACCCCATGCACATCTGGAGGGCGGCGGTTCCCGCCTTGCACGCGAACTCGGTGTCAGCCGCCGTGTAATGGTTTCCGGCACCAATGGCTTCGCCCACGATTCCAGCCGTTGGCTTCACGGCATAGGGATGCGATTCCGAGCCCACGTAAATGGCTCCAAGGTCTTTGGGGTTGATCAGCGCGCGCGCCAGGGCGTTCCTTGCCGCCTCAACGGCAATCGTGGCCGTGTCTTCGTCCTTGCCTGGCACGCTTTTTTCCTGGATGCCCAAGCCGTCCACGATTCGCCGCGTGTCCGCGCCCCACACCCGGGCAATGGTTTCCGCCTTGATGCGGTACTTCGGGATATACGCCCCATACCCAACGATTCCGGCAGTCATGAAAATGCCTCAACCAATTGTTTGGCGCGGTCAACGGTTATATTCTTTTCCTTTACCATGGCGTCAGCCACTCGGTCAATCAACTTGTTTGCCGCGCCGCCCAGTACCGCGATATTCTTGGCATGCAGCTTCATGTGGCCGCGCTGGATGCCTTCCGTGGCCAGGGCCCGGATGGCGGCAAAGTTCTGGGCCAACCCGACCGAGGCCATGACCTCGCCGAGCTCGTGCGCGGTTTTCACGCCCAAGAGCTTGACGTTTATTTTCGCGATGGGATGGGTTTTCGTTGCGCCTCCCACCAAACCTACTGCCAGGGGTAACTCGATTTTTCCTTTTAAGTGGCCTTCCCGTGTTTTCTCGTAGCTGGTGAGGGTGGTGTACTTCCGGTTGTAAGCGGCATACGAGTGGGCTCCGGCTTCCACGGCGCGGAAGTCGTTGCCCGTGGCAACCGTTACCGCGTCGATGCCGTTCATGATGCCCTTGTTGTGCGTGGTTCCCCGGAACGGGTCCGCGGCGGCAAACGCCCAGGCATCCAGGACGGCTTCCACGACTTCCGCTCCTTTCAATCCCAGTTCCTTGACGCTTTCCGCCAGCACCTCTTTTGTCCACACGGCTTCCGCCCGGAACAACCTGAAAATCGCCAGATTGGAGATGATGCGCAGCCTGACCTTTCCGCCTGTCAGTTCTTCAATTTTTGGCGCTATCCCCTCTGCCATCGTGTTAATCGAGTTCGCGCCCATGGCGTCGCGCACGTCCACAATCAGGTGCACGATCAATTGCTTGCCGCGCACGGTGTCAATCACGCGTGCTTCCAGGTCCATGGCTCCGCCGCCGAACTGCTTCAAGCCGGGAAACACCTGGTTCGCATCGTTCACCAGTTCTTCTTTCTGGTCTTCCACGGCTTTCTTGGCCTTTGCCAGGTCCTTGACCTGCACGACCTGGATTTGGGCGATCATCAGCGGCCCAGTAGAGCTGGCCGTGAAACCCCCGCTTGCGCGTGCCAGCTTGGCCGCGTAACTGGCCGCGGCCACGACGCTGGGTTCTTCCAGGGCCATGGGCACCAAATAATCCCTGCCGTTTACCTGGAAGTTAGTGGCCAAGCCCAGGGGCAGGGGCATGACGCCGTACACGTTTTCAATCATCTTGTCCGCCAGGGAAAACGCAAGGCAACCGGTTTGCTTGAGCAAGGCCGTTTCTTCTGGGGAGAGGCCGGCAACCGCGGCTATTTCTTCGAGCCGCTCGTCTTGGCTTTTCTTGTAGAACCCCTGCAATGCGGAACTCTTTGCCATAACGCCACCATCCCCTATGCTTGCAAAGTTAAATAGAAACCGGCTGGTAAACTACCTTTGCCCGCGCAACCTATTTAAAGCTTGCGTTGATTGTCCCCCAAAAAAACGGTGATTGTCTAACCTTGTCGTTTCGGGTCAAAGCCGTAGACAGCTTATGCCAGCGAGTAAAGCGTTTTCCGTGCATCGGCGGCGTGCGTGGCCTGTAGTACCAGGCCGTGGCCGATGAGGCCGTCTAGGGCGCGTCGCACGGTCCGGCCCGGTAAACCTGTTTCCTGGATGAGTTCTTTTTGCGTGAGCTCGCCGCGGACTTCGAGGAGTTTGACGAGGAATTTCGCGCTGGGGCTCAGGTCCCTGGCTTCGGCAGGGTGTGCCTTTCGTTCTTCGAAGCGTTTGGCGAAGTAAATGGGTTTGCCCTTCAGGATGGTCAGGTCGTTGTCCACCGCGGTTCGCCGCTGGCCGTCCGCGATGAGTTCGCAGCCCCACAATTCGTGGAAGTTCTTGAGCTCGATTTTTGCGTGGTCTTCAACCACTAGGGGCCGCCGCGCGCGGTCCATGGAATTCATGGAAACGATTTCAAGGGCTTTCGTCGTGGGCAGGATGTGGGGGCCCCAGGCCGACAACGCGTGGCCGGTGCTTCCCGTGGGCGTGGCCACCAGTACCCCGTCACTGGCCTCGTTCCACACCCGTTTTCCGTTCACGTACAAGTCGAATTCCATGTAGTGCCCGGGTTGTTTGGGCACCAGCAGGTATTCGTTCAGGGCCAGGGGCACGTTTCGGGGGGAGAGGGCTTGCAGCCGGGTTCGTTCTTCGACCCTGAACTTTCCTTGGAGGATGTCCGGGGAGTCCTTGTCGAAGTCGCGGAAGTTCCAGTCCATGAGGTAGCCTTTCTCGCCGCAGTTCACACCCAGCAAAGGGGATTTGTTCTTCGTGTGCCGGGCCGCGTACAGCATGGTTCCGTCTCCCCCGAACACAAGCGTCAAATCAACCTGGAATTCGTCGATGTCCACGGCCTTCTTGACCAGCGAAAAGCTGCGGTCCACCATGCAGGTCAGGCCGGCTTTTTCGAGGAGCCGGAGGGCGTGCAGGGCCCTTTTTTTGGCCAAATTGTTGGCGTAGTTGCCCACAATGCCAACGGCGTGTGGAACCGGCATAGAGACTATGGGGGGCCCGAAGAATAAAAACCCATCAGATTAGCGGCCATTTTTGCTGGCTTACATGCTTTTAAGGGGTTTTAGGTAGTTTCCTGCCGCCTTTTTTTGAGTGGTTTTTTCGTCGATTAATTAAGAATTTAAACGTTTGCGGGGTTTGTTTGCTTGGGGGGTTGCTCGGCATGAAACGTTTTGCTTTCGCTTTTGAGGAGATGCGTGCTTCGCCTGAAACCGTTTTCTTGTTGGGAAACAAGGGCGCGCAACTCGCCGAGATGACCTCGATTGGTTTGCCGGTTCCCTTCGGTTTCACGATTTCCACGGATGCCTGCCGAGAGTTCTTCGCTGCCAAGGGCCAGTGGCCGAGCGGCTTGAAGGAGCAGGTGCGGGAAAAAATTGCCAGCCTGGAGAAAAAGGCCGGCAAGCAGTTTGGTTCCCGGGAAAACCCCCTGCTGGTTTCCGTGCGGTCAGGCTCTTATGTCTCCATGCCTGGCATGATGGACACGGTCTTGAACCTGGGTTTGAACGATGAAACCGTGCGGGGCCTGGCTACCCAGACCGGGAACGAGCGCATGGCTTTCGACTCTTATCGTAGGTTCATCCACATGTTTGCCGACGTGGTCATGGGCGTAAAACACGAACTGTTCGAGGAAGCCATCGCCGAACTCAAGCACAGCGTGAACGCGAAGTCGGACACCGACCTCTCCACTGGGCAGCTCCAGCAGCTCGTGGACCGGTATAAGGCCATCGTTACAGAATTCGCGGGGCAGTCTTTTCCGTCCGATGCCTGGGCGCAGCTGGAAATGGCGGTTTCCGCGGTCTTCCGCTCATGGTACAATGAGCGCGCCATCAAGTACCGGGAAATCAACAACCTGCGCCATGACGCGGGCACGGGTGTTACCGTGCAGTCCATGGTGTTCGGCAACATGGGAAACGACTCGGCCACCGGCGTTTGTTTCACGCGCAACCCGTCCACCGGGGCCAAGGAATTTTTCGGGGAGTTCCTCATCAATGCCCAGGGCGAAGATGTTGTTGCTGGCATCCGCACCCCCCAGCCCATCCAGGAGTTGGAGAAGTTCATTCCCTCTGCTTACCTGGAGCTGGTGCGCATTCAGGCCCTCCTGGAAACGCATTACAAGGATTTGCAGGACATCGAGTTCACGGTCGAGCACGGCAAGTTGTTCATGTTGCAGACCCGGGCAGGCAAGCGCACGGCGCAGGCCGCGGTCAGGGTCGCAGTGGACATGGTCAACGAGCGGCTCATTTCCCGGGAGGAAGCATTGTTGCTGGTAAAGGCCGAGCAGTTGGACAAGCTCTTGCACAAGCAACTGGATCCCGAGGCCAAGAAGAAGGCGCTGGTCATTGCCCGTGGCCTGCCGGCAAGCCCGGGCGCGGCGGTTGGCCAGGTCGTGTTTTCGGCGAGGAAGGTGGCGGAGCTCTTCAAGAAGGACAAGAATGCCCAGCTCATCTTGGTTCGGACGGAGACCAGCCCCGAGGACATTGAGGGCATGCACCTCGCGAAGGGCATCCTTACCGCGCGCGGGGGCCTCACTAGTCATGCCGCGGTCGTTGCGCGGGGCATGGGCAAGTGTTGCGTGGCGGGTTCCAACGACATCATGGTCGAGGAAAAGAACAAGAAGTTCAAGGCCGGGGACTTGAACATCATGGAGTTGGAATGGGTTTCCCTGGATGGTTCGGCAGGCGAGGTTTACCTGGGCCAGTTGCCGGTTTCCGACCCCACGTTTTCCAAGGACTTCGAGATCCTCATGTCGTGGGCTGACAAGGTGCGTCGCCTGAAAGTCAGGGCCAACGCCGATACCCCGGTTGACGCGCGGAAGGCGCGGGAGTTCGGTGCGCAGGGCATCGGCTTGTGCCGGACCGAGCACATGTTTTTTGAGAAGGGCCGCATTAAGGCGGTCAGGGAAATGATTGTGGCTCCTGACAAGGAGGGCCGGCTGAAGGCCCTGGCCAAGCTCCTGCCCTTCCAGAAAGGCGATTTCAAGGCCTTGTTCAAGGAGATGAACGGCCTGCCCGTGGTTATTCGCCTCCTGGACCCGCCCCTGCATGAGTTCCTGCCGAAGAGCAAGAAGCAGTTGCTGGATCTGGCCGAAGAAATGGATGTGCCCTACAAGAAGCTCCGCCGTGTCGTGAAGGGCTTGCACGAATGCAACCCCATGCTTGGGCATAGGGGCTGTAGGCTGGGATTGACGTACCCTGAAATAAACGAGATGCAGTGCAGGGCCGTTTTTGAAGCGGCTTTGGAGTGTGAGGCAGAAGGCTTTAGGCCCTTGCCTGAAATTGAGGTTCCATTGGTTGGTTTCGCGAATGAGTTGGTGGAAACCCGGAAAGTCATTGAACGCATTGCGCGGGAAACCGGGGTTGAAGGCAAAGTCCATTACAAGATTGGCACCATGATCGAGTTGCCGCGCGCCTGCGTGACCGCGGACGAGATCGCGCCCCACGCCGACTTCTTTTCCTTTGGCACCAATGATTTGACGCAGACCACCCTGGGTTTTTCGAGGGATGACGTCGGCAAATTCGTGCCCATTTTCCTGCAGCAGGGCATCCTGTCCAAGGACCCATTCCAGGTCATTGACCGGGAGGGAGTCGGAAAGCTCATGCACACCTGCATCGAGAAGGGCCGTTCAGTCAAGCCTAGCCTCGAGGTTGGCATCTGTGGCGAGCACGGGGGGGAGGCGGAATCCGTGATGTTCTGCCATGAACTGGGCTTGGATTACGTTTCTTGTTCGCCGTTCCGGATTCCCATCGCCCGCCTTGCCGCGGCGCAGGCCGTCATTCTCGAGGCCAAAGCCATTGACGGAATAGGCGTCGTTAAACCCGTGGCCTCCCTGTCCCCCGTTGCCGAGCCCTGAAAAAGTGAGCCGGGCGCAGTCTTTTATAGGATGTATTTCCTACATAGATGGGGTTTCGTTGGGTTTCTTGGACCGCTTTTTTGGCCGGATGGAACCGGTTCCGGACACTACTGCCATTTTGTTGCTCCCCGAATTCCTGGATTTCCTGGACAAGCGGGAGGCGGTCGAGTTCTCCGCATTGATGAAGCGGGTCTCGCCCAGGCTCAACGAGATTCAAACCGTTCAGGAAGAGTTGTCCAGGCAATTGGATGATTTCAGGAAAAGGAACCTGGAACTTGAGGAAGGCCACACGCGGCTGCGCAAAATAGTGGAGAGTTCCAAGCGCGGCTTTCTTTTGGCCATGGACACCGTGCTTGCGAAGACAAAGGTCCCAGATCTCGAAAATTTTGAGGCCGTGAAGGCCTTTGCCGCCGACTCGCTGGCGCTTCTTGAACGGGAAGTGGTTTCCTTTGGCAAGAACATCGTGTACACAGGCCTGGTCATGCGGCGCGAGTTGAAGGATTTCGGCAAGGCCCTTCAGGAATTCCAGTCCCTCCTGGTTGACCTCAACGGTTTGGTTGCCAAGTCAGCCCTCAACCAGGTCAGCCGGTGCCGGGCCGGGCTGAAAGACCTGCAAGCGTTGCTGGCCGAGCGCGGGAGCCTGACCGAGAAGGCGGCCGCACTCGAAGCCCAATTAGCGGAACTACGGCAAAAAACGGATGACACTTCCCAAGAGCTTTCTCTGCTTAGGGCAAGCCCCGAGCTGGTGGAATGGGAGAAATTGGTCGGGCAGCGCGATGAACTCCTGGCCAGGCAAAGGGACTTGAAGAACCGGTTGGTGGGCTTGCTGGCCTTTGTCGACAAGCAACTCCGGCGGTTCTTGAAGCGGGTCCAGGCTGGGCATTACGGCTTGGACCCACGGCAGGCAAAGATCTTGGGCCTTTACCTGGAAAACCCCTTTGACGCCATCCGCGAGGACCCGGAGGCCAGGGAACTCAAGCGCCTGCTTTTGCAACTTAGGCCGCTGCTGGAAGCCGAGGACATCGGCGTAAAAGACGACCGAGAACGTGAGCGAAAGCTTGCCACCTTGAACGAGCTAATTGCCCACGACTTTTTCACGGAAATCTTCTCGAAATTCAACGCCTTGGAAGCGGAGCTTTTCGCGCTCGGCCAACGACTTTCCGGCATGAAACTCGGCGACCAAATCATTGCCCGCGAGAAATGGCTGCATGGCCTTGAAGGCCTCAAGGCAAGTGCTGCTGAGGAGCTTTCCATGGTGCGTGCGCGCCTCACCGAAAATGAGGAACAGGTCATGCAGTGCAAGGGGCAAATAGAGACGCTGGTGCTTGCCGCCCTGCGCAGCCGCGTCATCCTCAAAGTGGACTTATAAGCCAAGGTATAAGCCAAGGCCCTGGCCTGGCCTTACACCTGTTCAAAGAGGTCCTTGTTCGAAGCCACCAGGATACCGTTCGGTGTGATTTCAATGGGGTGCAGCCTTTCCGCTATCTTCGTGTTCCGCATCTTGAGGATGGCCGTGCTCCGGACAAACCGGTCGTCTACCTTGGTGTGGTACAGCAGGATAACCCCGTCCGCGACATATTCTTCGAGGCCGTACAAGCTGGACTCCTTGTTGAGGCTGATTTCGTTCGTGATGACACTCGTTGCCCCAATCCGCTTCAGCATCTTGCCCAGGCCCAAGATGCGTTTCCTTGCATCCAATTCCCGTTCAAAGTAGAGCCTGAAAATGACTCCCGGGTCAATGACCACGCGTTTGGCGTCGATTCGCGCTACGGTGTCCTCGATGGCGTCGCGCAGCTTGTCAAAATCGTACAATTCGATGGTGTTCACTTCGATCTTGTGGTCCTGGATGAGTTTCCGGAAGTCCCAGCCAAAGACCGAGCCCGTGTTCAGGATTTCTTCCTTGGTCTCCTCCAATGAGATGTATACGCCTGGCTCATTGAAATCAACTACCCCGTTGTGGAGGAATTGGAGGCAAAAGATGGTCTTCCCGCTGCCTGGATCGCCGCTTAACACGATGAGGCTCCCCTTCGGGATGCCGCCATTGCAGAGCGCGTCAAATCCCGGAATGCCTGTTTGCGTCCGCTCGACCTCGACTTTCATGGAAACACATGAAACATTATTGTTTCCCTATATAAAGGTTTCTGGTAACCATTTGCTTGAAATGCGGGCTGCCGGTTATTTCGAGGTAAAACGGTTAATGGACTTCCTTTTTTCCGCGTGTAGCCTCGTGGTTTTGCTCCCCTTGTTCGCCTTGATTGCCGTGGTCTTGTTCTTGGACAGCCCGGGCCCGGTCTTTTACCGCCAGGAACGCGTGACCCAGAAGGGCAAGCCCTTCCAGATATGGAAGTTCCGCTCCATGGTGCCTGGCGCGCGCGACCTCCAGTTCAGCCGAGGCATCCAGGCAGAAGCCCTAGTGACCCGCTTTGGGCGCTTGCTGCGCCGCACCCACTTCGACGAGTTCCCGCAACTCATCAATGTCCTGCTCGGGGATATGAGCCTGGTCGGACCGAGGCCGCTCATGACCAAATGGGTTGGGGAACGCGCGCAGGCCAACCCCATGGCCTTGCAGCGGTTCAAGGTCAAGGCAGGCATGGCAGGCCTTGAACGGCTCTTCTTCCTGCTTCAAGACGATGCCCCCGCCCTGGCCCGCTTTTTCCCGGGCCTGGCGTCCTTCATTGGTTCCACTGACCTGGGCTACCTTGACAGCTATTACGTGAACCACGTTTCACCTGCATTGGACCTCAAAATCTTTGCCCTCACCTTTTACATGTCTTTGAAGCGCTTTTTCGGTTAACCCCTTGAAGGGAGTTGGGGCAGGGAGAGGCCAGCCTATTTTCTTGCGGTGACCAGGTAATTGACGCAGAAGGACTGTTGCCTGGGTTGGTCCAGCAGCAACCCGAGGACATTCGGCAACACGTAGAACGGGGCCTTGAAAAGATGCCAAAGCGTTTGGGAGAGGAAGCCAGGCCGCGGAATCCATTTGACGTAGATGTTGAACCACTGGATGAGCGAGGCAAGGGTTCCCACCTGGTTTTCGATGCGCATGGTTCCATAGTCTTTGAAGAGTTCCCTGAAACCGTCCGGCGTGAACCGCCAGTTGTCCTCTGGTTCATTGTGAATGCGCCAGTTGCCGTGGGTGGTAAGGAAAACCATGCCACCTTTTTTCAGCACCCGGTGCATTTCCTTGACCACTTCAAACGGTTGCCGGACATGTTCGAGGACCTGCGTGCAAAGGATCACATCCATGGATTGGTCCTTGAGGGGCAGTTGTTCCCCATAACCAAGCACGTCAATGCCGGTTGACTTCACGATGTCCAACCGCACCATTTGCCCGGCTTTCCCCTGGAATAGGTGCAAGTATTCCGGGTTCTGCGAGCCCAGGTCCAGCAAGGTTAGGCCGTGCCTGAACCTGAGTTCGCGTTCCACCGCCCGCCCAAGGCTTTTTCTGAGCCCGTTCAGTATGAGGAATTCGTACCGGAACAGGTGGCAGGGCTTTTGCTTGGGCGTCATCGGCCCAGCACCTCCTCATAGACGTTCTCGATTGCTATTGTGGTTTTTTGGATGTCCAACCGTTTTTCGGCCGCCTTGCGCGCGTTTTTCCCGATGGCGCGTCGTAAGTCTTCGTTCGCCAGCAATTCTTCGAGGGTTTCCGCCAGTTTTTCCGCGTTCTTGGGTGGAACCAGTCGGCCCACCTTTTCCGAGTCAATGATCTCCGGGTTTCCACCAACAGTCGTTGCCACCGCCGGCTTGCCCATGGCAAAGGCCTCCAGTAGGACGTTGCTGAAGGCATCCCGGTAGGTGGAACTCAGGACAATGAGGTCGCTGGCGGCGTAGACTTTTTCCGGGCGCTTGACCTGGCCCGTGAAAACAGTCTTTGCCGCAATGCCAAGCCGTGCCGCCAGCCGCTTGAGGTTCCCGGCTTCGGAGCCGATTCCCACCACCATAAACCGTGCCCGTGGGAACTTTTTGGAGACGAGGGCACAGGCCTGCAAGAAGTAATCAAAGCCCTTGAGGCCGGCAAGCCGTCCCAGGCTGGTAATCACCTGGTCTTTGGCGTGCAGGCCATGCCGTTCCCTGAAGTCGGTTCCAGGCAGTTGAGGGTCAAAGGCCGAAACAGCGGTGCCAAAGTGGATGACCCTGAACCGGTTCCTGGGGACCGGGTACTTGAAGTAGTGCCGTTTCACGGCTTCCGATACGCAGATTAGCCGGTCTGCCAGCCAGGCCACGGGCACGTGTTTTTTCTTGAGCGGGTTTTCCCCCATCAACTGGCACACGCATTTCACGCCGCAGGCCTTGGCGGCCAGTACTGCCTCGGTGTTGGAGGCCAGTTCGTCGAAGGGGTGCACGATGTCGGGCCTCGTTTTCCGGATGGCTTTCAGGATTTGGAGGAAGTTCTTCCACCCGTTCCGGGTTGGCCGGAATCTCAGCACCCTGGTGCCTTCCCGTTTGAGTTCGTTGGTCAAGTGGTTTTCAAAGCCCGTCAAGATGACGGCTTCCCATTTCCGTCTGTCAAGCGCTTTCACCAAATGGTATAAGCATACAATGCCCCCGCCCATTTCATGGCAGTAATCCACAAACAAAATTCTGGTGCGCATTGCCACATGCTTGTTGTCCATACCCTTTAAATCTTTGTCCAAACCAATTCTGGTATGGCCTCCAAGCCGTTTGCGTCCGTCATCGTGCCCACGTACAACCGGAAAGAATGCCTTGCCCGTTGCCTCCAAGGCCTGGCCCGCCAGTCGTTCACAGATTTTGAAGTCATCGTGGTCGACGATGCGAGCACGGATGGAACGCCTGAGTCGCTGGGGCACCCCAATTACCGGGTGGTGCGGCTTGAAAGAAACCGGGGAGCGCCAGGTGCCAGGAATGCCGGAGTGAAAGCCGCACGGGGTGTGGTGGTTGCTTTCATTGACGACGATTGTGTCCCGGAGGCGGACTGGCTGGAAAAGCTGCTGCTGCCGTACCAGGACCAGGCAATCAGTGGGGTGGGCGGCAGAGTCAGGGTGTTGCCGGACAACTACATCTCCTTTGAAAACGGTTGCGTCGACCGGTTTGGAACGGTTTTAACGGTTCGGCCAATCGGCCGCTGTGCGCCCGGGTTCTACCCCTATTTTGTTACCTGCAATGCTTCCTTTCGGCGCGTGGCCCTTGAAGCCATTGGCTTATTCGACGAAGACTTCTTCTACTACGAGGAGCCCGATGTCTGCGTGCGATTGCTGAGAGCAGGCCATGCATTGGTCTTTGAAAACAAGGCATTGGTCTACCATCACGTCATCCCGGGAGGAAAATACCAGCAAGACAAATTTTATTGGATGGCGCGTGGCCGGCGCCGTTTTGCGCTCAAAAACTTTTCAAATGAACTAAGTGTGCTGGGCCTGGTTTTCTTTGAGGCCATCAACCTTGCCCGCAACGGGCGCCGGTTTGCATCCGGCTTGATTGGGTCAAGGAAACCCATTTCCCCGGCAAGAGTACTTTCCACCTTGAAAGGTGCCGTTGCCGGCTATGCCAGCGGCCTCGCCTTTTTGTCTACCCACCATCTGCCGCTCAGGTTTTTTTGATGTCTAAAAAATCAACCGCGTCAGTCATTGTCATTACCTTTAACCGCCTTTCCCTCCTGCAGGCCTGCCTCGCTTCCCTTCGCCAGCAAACGGTCAAGGGCTTTGAAACGGTTGTGGTAAATAACGGTTGCACGGATGGAACTCCCAAGTGGCTTTCGTCTCGCCAGGGTCTTTCTGTCGTGAATCTGCCCCTGAATGCGGGCGTGGCCGCGGCCCGCAATGCCGGGGTGCAGGCTGCGAGGGGAGCTGTTTTGGTCTTCGTGGACGACGACTGCACGATGCCGATGGACTGGCTTGAAACGCTGTTGGCTGGTTATGCTTCGGAGGAAGTGAGTGGGGTGGGTGGCACGGTCCTCACCATTCCCGGGCAGCCTTCCTGGTTTGAGGGCGGGGGCGTCAACCGGTTTGGTTCGGTTGCCTTGGTTCACGCGGGAACGCCCTGCTTTTTCCCCTACCTGCCGGGTTGCAACATGTCCTTCCGCCGAGCTGCCTTGGAAGCCGTTGGCGGGTTTGATCCCAGTTTTTTTTACGGCTATGACGAGAGCGATGCCTGTATCCGCCTCCTCCAAGCCGGCCACCGGCTGGTGTTCGAAAGCAGGGCCTGCGTCTACCACCTCCCACCCCTTGAAGGAAAATATTTGCCCAGCAAATTCTATTGGTCTGCGCGGAGCCGCCGCTATTTCATGTTGAAAAATTTTTCGGAACGCCTTTCCTGGCCTGAAATCGGTTGCTTTGAAGCAGGCAATGCCTTGTGGAACCTCTACCGTTTCCTGGCTGGTTGCCTGGGGGTTCGCGGCCGCGTGCCCTTCCTGGAACTCCTTCCATCCCTTAAAGGGGCCATCGCAGGTTATTTGGCGGGGTTGAACCGTGTTTCCACGCATCCGAGGTTTTTCTGATGCCGAAACCCCTGGCTTCTGTTGTCGTCGTCACCTTCAACCGCCTGGCCCTGCTTCAGGGCTGCCTGGCGGCCTTGCGCCGGCAAACCTGCCCTGACTTCGAGATAATCGTCGTCAATGGCGCCAGCGTGGATGGCACGAAAGACTTTCTCGCCAAACAATCCGAAATTCAAGTCATTAACCAGTTGGAAAACCGGGGCCTCTCCGAGTCCCGCAATGCCGGCATCCAAGCGGCGAAGGGCGAGATCGTGGTCTTCGTTGACGATGATTGCGTCATGGACGAAGGCTGGCTGGGGAAACTCCTGGCGCCTTACGCGGATCCAGGGGTTGCAGGCGTTGGAGGCAAAGTCATTGGCTTGCCAAGCCGCCGGGTGTTCTTCGATCACGGGGGCGTGGACTGCTTTGGCATCGTGCAAACCCTTCACGCCAAGTCAAGCGCTGGCTTCCATCCCTACTTGGCGGGTTGCAACATGTCCTTTCGTCGGAGTGTCCTTGACGTGGTCGGCTTCTTTGACGAAGCCTTTTTCTTGGGCTACGACGAAACCGACCTCTGCATCCGCATCCAGCACGCCGGTTACCGGCTGGTTTTCAATGACGATGCGGCCATCTGCCACCACATCCATGTCGAGGGAAAACACGATTCCCACCGCTTCTATTGGAAGGCGCGCAGCCGCCGCCTCCTCATGTTCAAGAATTTCTGGGACGAAATCGGTTGGCGGAGGCTATTGATTTTTGAGGTGGTTAACCTTTGGCGGAACCTCTACCGTTTCCTGGCTGGTTGCCTGGGGGTTCGCGGCCGAAAGCCCGTGTCATGGGCCGAACTCTGGGCCACGTTGAGGGGCGCGTGGAGCGGGTATGGAGCCGGGCTCCGGCTGCTGCTGGTCCCTTAGAGGCACAAAATCCAGGCAAAAGCCTTTTAATGGCAAGCCGCTTCCTTATCCTGGGTGGGAGCACGGCCGGCATCGTGGAATTGAAAAAGGTTCTCAGGCGAACCCTTAAAGAGGTATGGCTCAACGTCCAATCCGGGGAGCCTGGCAAGGCCGTTCACGCGCTCAAAACCTTGTTTGGCAACCTCTTCTTTGATTACCCCTGGAGCGTGCAACTCGAGCCCTGCAACCTGTGCAACCTTCACTGCGATTTTTGTTCCGCACCGCCCTGGGAACTCGAGCGGCAGAAGCGCATGCTTTCCCTCGAGAATGCCCAAAAAATCGTTGACGACGTGAGCCGGTACACGCATTACCTGTGGTTCTGGCTGGCGGGGGAGCCCTTCCTCAACCCCCAGGCGGGAAAAATCATCCGGCACGCAACAAGCAGGGGCATGCACGTCATTGTCAGCTCCAACTGCATGCTCTTGACTGAGAAGGTTGCAGAGGAAGTCGTTGACGCAAGGCTGGATGAACTCATCGTTTCCGCGGACGGGGCATCCAAGCAGTCCTCGGAAGCCATGCGCAAGGGCTCCACCTTCGAAACCGTCGTAAAGAACATCAAGTTCCTGTCCGACCTGAAGCGGCGGAAAGGCGTTTCCAAGCCGCAGATAATCATGCAGTTGATCGTCTCCAAGAAAAACGAACACGAAATCGAGGCATTCAAGCAACTGGCCCGGGAAGTGGGAGCCGACCGCTGCGAGTTCAAGTCCTTGGGCCTGCCGACCTGGATTTATGACGAGGGCGTCATCGAGAAACTCAAGCAGGAATATTTTCCCGTGCAGGGTGGCGTGCGTTATACGCCGGACTTCGAAATCATCCAGCGGAGCTGCGGCTGGGACAAGAAGGCCATTATCATGGTGGATGGCACGGTTTGCCTGTGCTGTTATGACATCAACGGAAAGTACAACTTTGGCAACGTCTTGGAAACCCCCTTCCTTGACATCTGGCGGTCGGCCCAGCGGCTCTCCGCCCGCAACCTGATAGGGGAGATGCCCTTGTGCCAGGTGTGCGGGGCCAGCGTGAAAACCTATTTGGGAAAGGCCCAAATCAAATGAGCCGAGCCGTCAAACGAGTTCCAGGCAGGCTTTCTCCAGTTCCACTGCCAACCGGTCAAACGTGTACCTGGCCGCAATGGCTTTGTTTCGCGTGCCAGCCTGTTCCCTTTGTTTGGAGTTTGTGAGTAACTCAGTCAATACCGTGGCCAGCCCCTTGACGTCACCGAATGCCACGACCGCGCTGCTTTCCTTGCTCACAAGGCCGTCCAGCGTGGGAATCCATGCCACGACCACCGGTTTGCCCCGCGCCATGGCCTGCAGCATGGCCTGGCTGGGCCCCTCCCAGGCGGAGGGCAGGCAGAACACGTCAAAGGAGTCAATCCATTGAATGAGTTCTTTTTTCCCGGCTGCCGTTGAAGTGTCCACGTTTCCGGTGAAAAGGACCCTGGTTCGGATGCCGTGTCGTCGTGCCATGGTTTCCAGGGTTTCCTTGAACCCCTTTTCTCCTTCGCCGCCAACGAACACCAGCAAGGCAGTGGGCTGGGTTTTCAGCACGCGCGCGAATGCTTCCAGCAAATGCCTCGCACCCTTGCGCTGGCTCAAGGCGCCGACGAAGCCAATCACCTTCCGGTCTAGGCACTCCGGTCTTCGCTCCTGTGCCGGCATTGCAAGGAAGGCCTCGTCAATCCCGGTGGAGGCATGCACCAGTTTTCTGGCACCCTGGCTCCTGCACCAGGTTTCCACATTAGCAGCCCGGTAAAGAACGGCTTCCGCCCGGCAGAAGAGCCTGGGAACGGTCAAGGCGTCCAGAGCTTGCGCGAACCCGTTTCGCAGGAATCCACCCGGGTTGTGTTCCACGGTAGGTCCATAGGTCAGCACCACGAACTTTTTTCCAAGCCGCTGGCAGGCATCCGCCGCCTGCAGCGAGTAGAGGCTTGCATGCGATTGCACGTGCACCAGGCTTGGATTGATTTCCCGGATTTTTTCTTCGAGGCCGGCCAGCCAGGCCAACCGCTTCGACCCAAACCAAGTCGCTTGAAGCCGGTGCACGTGCACCCCATTCAGGGTTTCCTCCCCTGGTTTTTGCTGGGCGAAGACAAGGGCATGCACTTCATGGCCTTTTTTGGCCAGGCGTTCGGCCATGGCCTTCAAGTATTCTTCGGCCCCGCCTGCATCTGGGGGATAGCCGGGGCCCACCAGGCACCACTTCATTTCGTTTCCCCCGCCAGTTCCCGCAACACCCGTTCATAGCCGGTTACATTGTTTTCCACTTGGTAATTCAAGGCGATTTCCCTCATTTGCTTTCCCCTGGCTTCCAAATCGCTTCGCTGCACCACTTCCACCATTCTTTCCGCCAACTTTTCTGGATTAGCGGGCGGCACAAAGAAGGCCTTGCCCTGGGTTATCTCCCGGAATATCGGGAGGTCCGAGCAAAGGACCGGGAGCTCGCAGCCCATGGCTTCCACGAGGCTCAGGCAAAAACTCTCCCCCACGGAAGGAATTAGGTATAGGCTTGCCTGACTGTATTGTTCCCTGGTTTGCTCTCTTGACAGGCTTCCCAGGAACCTTGCCTCTGGATAGGTCCGTTGCAGGTATTCAAGGTAGGCCGCACTGCAGCCCCCCGCTATTACCAGTTCAAGGCCGTTTGCAAGCCCACGGGCTTCCAGCAACCGGAATGCCTTGATAACCGCTTCCACCCCCTTCTCAGGCCGCAGCCGGGCCAGGTACAACAGCCGCTTCTTTCCCGGATCCTTCCTCACCGGCACCGGCTTGAAAAAATCCGTGTCCACTCCATAGTAGACCCGTTGCACCTTGCCCTGCGTGAACGGAAAATTGGTTTCAAGGTCTTGTTTCATGAAATCGCTGATGGCGATTATCCGATCCGCTTTCCGGTAGGCGGCCCTGGTTATCCAGTAATTGAGTTTGTGGGCAAAGCTTTCCAGCCAGCCCTGGTATACCATCGTTGCCACGTGCGGAGCCACTACCCACTTGCCGTTTCCCAGCAGGCACGCCAGGAAACCCCACACCATGTGCCCGCAATGCACATCAAATTTGCCGCGGTTTTTCCAAAAATAATGCAGCACCTTCAAGCACCACAAACCGTAATGGATGTTTTCATGCAGGTGGGGTAGCGGCAACTCGAACTGCACCAAACCGTTTTCCCGGATTCTCCGTTCAAATCGCGGCGTAATCACGGTTACCTCGTGGCCCTTGGCCCGGAGGCCTTCCACTAGTTGCTTCATGATGCTTGGCACGCCGCCCGTTCTATCCGGGGGATAGCCGCCGCAAAACCATGCAACCCTCATCCAAGCACCTCGCCATACACCTGCATCACTTTTTTTGCCACCAAATCCCAGGTATAGTCCTTTGCCTTTTCCCTGCCGTGGTTGCCGGTCTTCCGTGCCAGGCCCGCGTCCCCCAGGAACGCATCCAGCTTTCGTGCCAGTGTCTGGTGATCACCTGGCTCAAAGAAGGTGCCACAGCCGCCTGCCAGGAGGTGCATAGGCCCATCATAGGGCGTGGAGACCACGGGCTTTCCCTGGGCCATGGCCTCCAATAAAACGATTCCAAAGGGCTCGTACACGCTCGGCAACACGAAAGCGTTGCAGGCGGCATAGGCATTTCGGAGTAGTTCCTTGTCGTGCGTGCCGGGCAAGAACCGTACCTGTTCCTGCACGCCCAACCTTTTCGCCAGTTTCCGGAGGCCCTGCACGTAATTGGTTTCGCCGCCTCCGATGAATACCACGCTGGTTTCCCGGTCCTTCAATTCGGCCGCCGCCCGGATCAGGGTCTCCGGTTGCTTGTAATAATGCAGCCGGCCCACATTCAACACGATTTTCTCTCGCAAACCGTTTTCGTCCCTGAATTTTTCCCCATCTCCCTTTCCAAGGAACCAGGCATCCACCCCAAAAGGCACGACCCTTATTTTCTCCTCTGGGCAGCCGAGGGCCACGAACCGCTTCTTCTCCGTCTCATGGTAGGCCAGCAGGGCATCCACCTGGGCAAACACCCGTTTTGCGAGGAGCACATCGTATGCCTGCCTCGCCAGCCCCAGCCCAAGGCTTTTGGGGTGGAAGGGGGAACCCGCCCGCAGCACGGTCTTCTGCTTTCGCTTCCTGGCCAGTGCGGCATCCACATGGAAATGGCGGAAGTTGTGCAGGTGCAGGACTTCAAAGCCTTCCAGGTGTTTCAGGAAACCAGGCCACACCCGGTAAAAGTTGCTCACATGAAACCACACCGGGAACCGTTTCACGCGGATGCCTTCCACGCTTTCCTCGCTTTTTTCGATGCGGCGTCGGTCATGTCCCTCATTGCAGGTTAGCACGGACACTTCATGCCCCTGCCGGATGCATTCAACGGATTTGTTTCGGATGGCTTCCTCCCATCCCCCTATCACCGGGTAAAAGAAAGGGCTTACGTGGCCTATTTTCATTCCCTTGCCGCCTCCAAGGCGTCGTTTATTTTTTCGGCCAGGCGCTTCCAGGAAAACCTTCGCACCGCCAGCAGGTTCCGTTGTTCCACGGCATAGCGGTCATCACTGGCCAGCAACCCCAGCAGGCCCTCCGCCAGCGCCGCGGCATCCCCTTCCCCGGCCAACGCGTTTCCTTTTGGCAGCAGCCCAGCAACCAGCGCATAATCCGTTGCCACCACGGCCTTCCCACACGCCATGTACTCAAGCACCTTCAATGGCGAAAAATAGTAACCGTGTTTCTTGAACTCGCCCTTGCGGCTCCTGGAGACATTGTAGGGCGCCAAGCCCAGGCAAGAGGCGCTGATGGTTTCAGCCGTTTCCTCCAAGCCTTTCCTTCCAAGCCAGGCCACGTTTTTTTCCAGCCCCTTTTCCTTGATCAGCGCCTGGATAGCTTCGCGCCTAGGTCCATCCCCTACCAGGGCCACCACCAAGGAGGGCTTTTGCTTCCGGGCGAGGTCAATGGCTTCCATCAAGTCCTCCAAGCCATCCCATTCCTTGAACGAGCCCACATAGCAGGCATCATAGCAGATTCTGGTTTTGCGCGGCCTGAACACGGCAAGGTCAACGCCCGCGCTCACCAGCTCCACTTTTTTCCGGGTGTCCTCGTCAAAGAACCGGTCCGTGTAAGCGAACACTCGCTTGGCGCGGGCAAGCGAAGCCCGGGAAAAAAGATTGTCAATTACTTCCATGACCAGCGGCTTTCCCGTTGACCAGGATACCAGGCCGCCGATGCCGGACTGCGCGCGCTCGAGCAAGACGTCGCAACCCTCTTTTTCTGCGATCCGTGAAACCCTCCAGGCAAGCCAGAGGTTGCTCAAGGGCTTCAACACGAGCCCAAGCCAGGCAACGGGGCTTTGCTTGATTTTTTTCGCGGATACCACGCCGCCCCGAAACAACCGGTAAACCCGCAGCCCGTTGAGTTCCTCCACGCCTTTATCTGAGTCCCATCGCTCGCTCACCACCACCAAGTCGTTGCCCTGTTCCCTCAGTTCCCGGGCCAGATGATAGGTGTGGGTGGTGGAGCCAATGCCTTCAGAGAGCGCACTGCTTAGATGCGTGGTGGTGGCAATGTAGCAGACTTTCATCGTGTTTCCCGCCTACACCTTCCTGGCCACATAGCACTGGTTGTAACCCCCGTACTTCAGCGGCCACGGCAGCACACACTGTACTTCTATCCGGGCAAACGGAATCCGGAAAATAACGGTTTCCATTCGTTCAACCACGAACCCCGATTTTTCAAACAGGTTCTTGAACGAGATGGGGCAAAGGAACATGGTGTGGGTCTCCTCGCCTAACGTTCCCCTCCCGCTTGAAATAGTTCGCAGCACGCGGATGACATCATAGGGGTTCGGCGAACTCAGGAACACCTTCCCACCTTTCTTCAGGACGCGATGCACCTCATCAATGGTGTGCTTGGGTTCCCAGGTGTGCTCAATCATCTCAAACAAGCAGACGGCGTCAAACGACCCATCCTTGAACGGCATTTTCAACGCATTCGCCCGCACGGTGTTGCCCAGCCGCATTTCCGGGTTAAAAACCCGTTCACTGAGGTCCAGGCCGACAACCAGGGAACCCGGGTTCCTTGCCACCAACTGCTTGTGGAGGTATTCCCCGCCCGTGGTGTTCTTGGCGAACCCGATGTCCAGGATTTTCGTCCCGCGTGCGTGCCTAAGCGCCCACTCGAACCGGGCGTTTATTTTGTCCGTCAAAGCAACCCCTTTTCCTTTAACTGTGTCAAAAAACGTTCCCCCAGTTTTTTTACGGTGTAGTTTTCTTTAAATAGGGCGAGGGCGTTTTGGCCGAGTTCCCGCCTCAATCCCGGTTTTTCCTTCAATTCCAGCACGGCCCTGGCAAGGGCGGCGGCATCGGCTTTCCCGACCAGCCAGGCCTGTTTTCCGTGGGTAACCCCAATGAACCGCGTGCCCGTGCTTTCCGCCGTTATCAGGGGCTTGCCAAAGGCCAGCGCTTCCCACACCTTGCCCGGCACATTGCTTTCCGTGCGAAGGCCGGTGCCAAATATCCCCAGCAGGACATCCGCGTCGTTGGCCGAGAAGTCAAGGTATTCCGGGATGTTTTGCCCGCCCAGGAATTCCACGTTTTCCAGGCCCAGGCGCCGGCTTTTTTCCTGCATTTCCTGGCTTTGCTGGCCAAAGCCCAGCAGCTTGAATTGCACGTCCTTTGCACCCTGGTCTTGCAGGATTTTTGCGGCGTCCACGATGTATTCCACGCCCTGGTGGGGGATGAAAGAACCAACATAGCCGACAATGAATCCCTTGAACTTCTTCGGCCTGGGCTTCGGCTTTTCCCGTAAATAGCCTTGCGGCACCACTAGGAACTTGGCCCGGTCAGCGCCCGCCGTTTTCTCGAATAAATCGATGTGCATGGGGCTGTGCACGACGATGGCGTCGGCCAGCCGGCAGGGCACCCAGTCATAGAGCCGGATTATTTTTTCCTTGAGCGAGCCCCTTCGCGCCAGCTTCCGGTCTTCCACCATCGTGACATACTGGGGGTCCATGGGATTGTACACCAATGGTTTTCCCTTCAGCCAGCAAACCAGTTTTGCCAGTGGCACGTCATAGAAGCAGGGGAAGTTCACCATCGCGAAGTCGAATTCCTGGAAAAGGTTTTTTGCCAGCAAGCGCAGGCCCCGCCAAAACGATTCCAGGAAAATAAAGGGGAAATGCTTGTACGCTGAATACGTGAACCTGCTTTTCTCGATGCAGCCGTTGACGACTTCCACGTCATTGGATGTCAGGTAATGCCAGTAATGCGTGCACCCGATCACGGTTCCATTCGGGTTTCCATCCCAGCCTCCGATGAACAGCGCCTTCAAAGAAGCCCCCCAAACGCCTTGGAATAGTTCTTGGCAATGGTTTCCCAGTCAAAGGCTTTCGCCGCCTTGACTCCGTTGGCGGCCAGCCGCCTTGCCAGGCCAGGGTCATCATGGATTTGCAGGATGGCTTCCGCTAACTCTTCCGGGTTCCTGGGCTCAACCAGTAACCCGGTTTGGTTGTTCGTGATTATTTCCCTGGTTCCCCCCTGTCGGGTGGCAATCACGGGGATACCTGCCGCCATGGCCTCCAGGCAGACCTTCCCCGTTGGCTCCAGGATGGAGGGCAGCACGAAGGCGTCCGCGTCCGCGTATATTTCGGGCAACATGGCATACGGCACTTCGCTGACCAACTCGATGCGGTAACTCGCGCCGCTCCGGTCAATTTCCCGGATGAGGGGCACAAAGTCATCGTCGGTTTTCATGCAGCCAACCAGGCGCAACCGAAGGTCCTTGTCCTTGAGGAGGGCCATGGCCCGCACCAAATACGTCAACCCCTTTTTTTGGGCCGCCCGCCCGACATAGAGGAGCACGAAATTCTTGCGGCCCTGTTTTTCCCTTGCCGGTTGCCTGCCTTCATTGAACCGCTTGAAGTCAACGCCTGTGCGCACCACTTGCACCCGGTCCGCGCTCACGCCGCCAGCTCTGACTTCTTCCACAATAAAGTCCGCAATCGGCAGCACCAAATCCACTTGCCTGGCCAGGAACCGCGCCAACACCCCATATTCCCAGGCGTTCAACCACGCCTTCCAGCCCCGCAAGAATCCGTGTCGGCCTTCGTTCAGGGAAGTGTGCAGGGACAGCACGTACTTTGCGTTCACCTTCTGTCTTGCGAGCGGGAACAACCATCCGAAGGGAACCAGTTGCAGGCCGTGCACGACCTCGGGCTTGAACCCGGATTCCTTTACCGCTTGCAGCAAGGCCATTCCCCCAAAGAGCCGGAACAACGGTGGTTTCCCCACATAATGCAGGATGAAGCCGTTCACTTGCTTTACCTCCGGTTTCCCCTTCCTCAACGCGAACACGTGCACGTCATGGCCTTGCCTGGCCTGCCACCCCGAGACAAAATAAATGTTGGGGTTCAAACCGGAAGTTGCATCCTCGTGGAAGCCACCCACCAGCCTGGCAATCTTCATGCGTGCAGCCCCCCAGCCAATTCTACCAGGGCTTCCTCAAAGGATGGAAGCCGGGCCTGCACCGACTTCATGACTTCCTTGGACGCACGCCCCATGCCTTCCCGCAGTTCCTTGGAAGCAGCCAGTTTTTGCATGGCTGCCAGCAGTTCCCGTGGGTCATCCGGTTTTATGACAAAGCTATTCACGCCGTTCACCGCATAATCGTAGGCGGCCCCGACATCCTCCGTGGTGATGAGCGGCAAGCCCGCCGCACAAGCCTCGATGAGGGAAAACCCGTTGGGCTCGGATTTGCCAACGAATACGAATACATCAGCCGCTTCATAGTAGGCTTTCAGGTTCGAGTCCGTGTATTCGATGAAGTCCACGAAGTGGACCTCGGTCAGACCCCTTTTCAGGCAATGCGCCATGAGCTTTTTCCTGTCCCTTCCATACCCCACCAGCACCAGGCAGGTTTCCGACCGGTCTTTTCGGAGCTCGCTGAACGCCTCAATCACCATGGAAAGGTTCTTGCGTTCGGCCAGAACCCGGCCCGTGTACAAGAACATCGTTTTCTCTTCCACCTGCAATTGCTTTCGCACATCCGACGCGGTGCGGGTACCGGCCGCTTCATGTAATTGAATGCATTGCCTGGGATAAAACACCCTGATTTTTTCCGGCCTAACGCCCAGGCTGGCAAAGTACTCGGCTTGCTTGCGCCCGGTAACCAAGTAAGCGTCCGCCTGGTCCAGGAACAGGTTCGTGCATTGGGTTAACAGCCGGCTCTTCAAGCCCAGTCTCCGCTTCCGTTCCTTCCATTTCCACCGGTCGCTCAGAAAGGCGACCGGTATGCCCAGGAGCTTGCATAAAATGAACGTGCCCTTGAACTCCGGAAAATAGTCGATGCCGGTCATGACCAGGTCATATTTTCCTTGAATGATTTCCTTCCACATCTTCAGCAACCCGATTCGTTCAAAATCGACGCCATTCTTCCACAGTGCCTCCTCGGTCAGCGGCTCCATATACCCCACAAAATACTTGATGTGCGCCTTTCCCGGTTCCACGGGCAAGGGAAGCGTGTACCGGTTCAGGGAATGCTTTACTACCAAAATCCTCGGTTTAATGGCTTTTCCCGCGTCCTTCATACCCATGCTGGCCCCACAATTCTTTAATACCGGAAGGCCAAAAAAGGGGGGTTTCCGGCCCTTCTTTAAAAACTAAGCTGCTCGAATACCTATTACGGGTGGTTATGGCCTTGAAACCCTTTGTTTCGGTTTTAGTTCCTGCACTGAACGAGGAAAGGTATTTGCGTCAATCCCTGGCTTCCCTCCTGGCCCAAACCCATCAACGCATGGAAATAATCGTGTTATACGACCAGGCTTCCACGGATAAAACCCTGGCCCTTGCCCAATCCTTTGAACCCAGGTTGCACGTGGTTTCCCTGCCGCACATGCCCATTTCAAGGGCTTTAAACGAGGGCCTTGCCCGTACCCAAGGAGACCTCGTTTTTTACGCGGAAGCCGATTGCCTCTACAACCCCCAAACCATTGAACTCGCCGTGAAACCCTTTGAGGACCCAGGCGTAGGCGGCGTAGCCATCCTGGGCCGCTACTATGGAGTCAAAGGCCTCTGGGGCAAGGCCCAGGACGAGTTCCAAGTCATCCGCGACGAATGGTTTCTCTCCGGGCAACGCCCCCTCAACTGGTGCTACTTCTACCGCCGCACCGTGCTCGAAGAGTTAAAGGGATTCAATGAAAACCTGTTGCAAGGCGAGGACCAGTTCCTTGCCCGTGAAATCAAGGCCCGCGGCTACAAAATAGTCTGCATCCGGGAACGGTTGAGGCAGCACGCCATCTCCGGTTCCATCAATGACCCCGTGAAGACCGCAACCTCGTCCATGCGAACCGCCTACCTTCACGCCATCCAGTCCTTCAGCCCCCAGAGCATCCGCAAGCGCTTGCTCTTCCTTGCCTTGCTCGCCGCGGGCGCGGTCTTTTCCTGGCATTACGCGAGCCCCTGGCCACTTGCCTTGCCCCCGCTCCTCGCCTACCTATACAATTTCCTGAAACTGCTGCCCGTCGCTTCCCGGTTCTCCGCTTCCACGCTTTTCCTGGCGCCCTTCATCTCCATGTACAAGGCATTCTTCTACGCCCTTGGTTACCTCCAGGGATTCCTGTCACGCCCCTTTGTCTCGGTTTCCCACGAGTCACGCGAGCACGCCGGCGTTCCAGCCACCGGTCTCAAGGTCCTGATGTTCGGCAAGTCCAAGCGCGGCGGCTTCTATTATTACACGACGCTACTGGAAGAGGCATTGGCCAAGCAGGGCGTGCAGTGCACGAACAACTGGCGCGAGTTGTTCCAGGCCGACCTGGTCCACTACCAGTTCGATGACTTGTTCCCCCTGCACCGCTTCAAGCTGCTGGGTTTCCTGTTCCTGGCCAGGCTCTTCGGCAAGCCCGTGGTGGTTACCGCCCACAACCCGGTTGCGCGTAGAACCAGGAACCCGTTGAAGTACCTGTTCTACCACCTCGCCAACCGCCTCATCGTCCACAACGAAACCACCTGGGCTTTTTCGTCCAAGGCCAGCGTCATCCCCCACGGCAACTACTGCTTTTACCTGGCCCATGCCAGCGGCCTCTCCAAGGCCGAACTCAAACGGAAATGGAATTCCCCCTATCCTTACACGGTTCTATCCTATGGCACCATCCGCCGCAACCGCAACTATCCCCTCACCCTGGAAATCCTTGCCTTGCTCCGCCAATCCGGCCTTGACGTGGGCCTGCTCATTGCCGGCAACGCCAGCGAGGTGAAGCCGACTGACTGCGGCCTGGCCCGCCTCCCGGATTACGTGCGCCTCTACTGCAAATACCTGTCCGAAGCCGAGACCCACGAGTTGTTCACGCTGGCGGATGCCGTGCTCTTGACCAACTCGGAGCACGACCACTCTGGAATCCCCCACATCGCGCATTGCTTCCGGAAGCCAGTCATCGCCCCCCAATGCCTGGGACACCAGACCCGGTTTGTCGCCTCCACCAAAGAACAATTCGTTTCCCTCCTCCGCGAAGTCCTGGCGAACCCACCAAATATGGAAAGGGAACGCAAGCGGGAGCTGACCGACTTCGACTGGCAAAGAATAGCGGCCTCCACAGCTGAACTCTATCGTTCCATGGTCAGGAAAAAAGAAGGCGCGCAACCCGGTTCAGCAGGGAACTGAACCCCTTGTACTGTGGGGTCTTTCCCAGGGCGGTTCGGTACGCGTTATACATCATCAGCCCATAACCTATCAACAGGTAGAGGCCCAGCCCATAGCCGAGGACCTGGCTGGCCACATCCCATTCCATCAGCCAAACCAAGTATCTCAGGGCCGAACCCACCGTGAAAATCCCGGGAACCACTAACTGGGCAGCCACCCCGGTTTTCACGGTTTCCTCCAGCGAAGCCGTTTTGTTCACGAAGTAGGGCATGCAGAGGATGGCCGCAAACCCACCAACCACCGGCACGTGCATGAGTGCGGCAAAGTACTTGGAGTGCACGATTCCCGAAAACAAGGTTTTCGCTTTTTCTTTTACACCCGCCATTTTTCCACGCTACTGATTCTAGGTTCAACCCCTTATTAATTTTATTCCACCCCCCCAAAACCGTTTTTTAAAGGCTTGCCCGCCAATCCATCCATGGCTTCCCGGTTCCACTTCCTGCAGCGACTGGCCTTGTTTTTCGTCCTCTCCGCCGGCATCCTGTTCTTCAACTATTCCCTGGAATTGTCCGAGCCCCTCAAACCCCTGATGTCCCACGCCTTTTACGCCAGCGAATTCGCCCTGATTTTCTTTCTCCTGGCCCGGAAAAAACTCAAAGCATTTCCTCTGCTAAAAGAATCCACTCCCCCGTCCCCTTCCGGGTCCCTGGCCCTGGCCTTACTTGGCCTGCTCGCGTTCGGGGCCCGGCTCGCCCTGGAAACCGGGTTGCTCCGTCCATTGCTTTCCGGTGCCGGCTTCCTCTTTTTGTTGGCCTCCCTGGTAGGCTGGTACAACCTGGGAAAAACCCTGCAGGCCTTCAAAAAAGAACTCCTGCTTTCCACGCTCTTCCTGGGCTTTGTCGCCTTCCTATGGCAAGTCTTTTACACGCACTGGCTTTACCTGGGCACCTTCACCGCGACCCTGGTGGCGCGCCTCCTCGACCTCTCCTTTGGAAGCGCGGTGCTTGACCTAAGCAACCCAGAATTTCCCATCGTTGGCCGGCAGCCCTTCATCGCAATCATTTACCCCGAGTGCTCGGGCATCCAGTCCCTCCTCCTGTTCTCCGCACTCTTCTTCCTGGCCTGGGCCACCGACTTCTCCGCCATCGACCGGAGGAAAGCGCTGGCCGCCTATGCCCTGGGTATGCTCGGCATGTTCCTGGTAACAGTTGCCCGCATCTACCTCATCATCGCGGCCGGCATCCTGTTCTCAGTAGATTTTGCCGTCCAATTCGTGCACAGTGCCATCAGCCTGCTCCTATTCATCCTCTACTTTGCCTTCTACTGGAGACTCGCCTTCCGCAGAATCCAAGTCAGGGGAAAGGCACCCTAAGCGCCAGGCCACAGGAACAAATTCAATGTACGGGCCAGCACTTCGCCTTCCACGTTGATGACGTACAAGAAATAGATGAAGGCAATCGCCGTGTACACGACCTGCTTCTGGTATTTGTGCAGCAGGTGGCGGAGAAAGTCCAGCCCATAGATGAAGACGAACAAGCACACCAGGGCGAGGCCAGTCAGCACGCGGTTCAAGGGCGTGCCAGGCGGAAGCGAGAACCGGTAGCCCAGGCCAAGCAAGGCAACGACGAGGAAAGGCAGGCCGGTTCCCAATTCCAGGGTGTGCCTGGGCACCCTGCGCAACAGCTTCCACGAGAACAAGCAAAACAACGCGAACAAAATGCTTTGCTGCAGGATAGGGAAAAGCGCCGAAGAAACCGGGTGCTCCAGCCGGCCCACATACATCGAGTAAAGCAACGCAAACTCAACCACCAAGAAAGCCGCGGTCTTTGCCACCAAACCCTGGAAGCCCGGGCTCCTCAGATTATGCGCGAGGTTCCCGAAAAACCAGTCCCCATACCTTGTCATGGCATAGAATACGACTTAACTCCTTTAAAGCCTTTTTGGCTTCGCCAAAAAGCCTCATGGTCCACTTCGTGGACAATGCCTCGTCTCCCCTGTGGGGGAGACAAGGTGGGCAAACCAGCCTTCGGCTTAAGCCTTTTTGGCCCATTACAGGCTTTCCGCTATCTCCGCCCTCGCCGCCGTCCTCGCCTTGTACTTTTCCAGCCAGGGTTGGCTCGCGGATTTCTTCACGCCCAAGGCGGCCAGCCTTTCCCCAAACGCTTCCAGGTCTTCCCCTTGCTTCAACGACGCGTTCAGGGCCTCTGCTATTTCTTCTTCGGTGGCCTTCTTGGAGAGGAAGCCCAGGCCACGCAACCCCCTCTCAGCACCCTTGAAAATCAGGGCCAAGCCCAGCAAGGGCAAGGCGATTTTGAGGCCCAGCGACAACCCGCTTTCCACGCTGGACACCATTCGCAAGGGGTCCTGTTCGTCGGTTATCCTGGAAAAGCCGCGCGACAGCAGGAAAATGAGGGAGTAAAACGCCGCCACCCTCAGATATCGGTTAAGCACCGGAATGACCAGTAACACCACCCATGCGCCGAAGTAGAGCACCATTCCCCGGCTTTGGCCGCTCCCGAAATACTTGGCGAACACCAGGTCCGCCCAAGCCGTCTGCCCGATTAACAGTGCCAGCAGCAACACGAGGCCCATCAACGACCACCGCTTCATGTTTCCCGCTCCTGTTTAAGTTGGCCCAGTAAATCCCTCGCCTTTTCGACGTTGGATGGACTCGTTTCCACGTTTTCCAGCACACGGTGCAATACTTCCCTTGCCTCGGCATGCCTGCCCAGGGCCACGTAATCCTGGGCCAGCAACAACAACAAGGGGGGCTTGGACTTTTCTTCGGTGACTCTTTCCAGTTGTTGTTCCATCAATTCAGCGGCTTCTCCCATGCGATTCTTGCCCACATACATTCCATGCACTTGCCTGGCGAGTTCCACGCGCTCAGCTTCCTTGGGCGTGTTCGCCATGGCCAGCACCAGGTACCGCTCGTTTTCCTCATACCGGTACAACTGCCCGTACAATCCAGCCAGGGTCTTCAGCACTTCCACGTAGTTCGGGGAATCCGGATAAGAGGCGACGTATTCCTCGAACACTTCGACGGCTTCCTCGATTCGTTG
The DNA here is from genome assembly GCA_018304425.1 of Candidatus Iainarchaeum sp. Classification (GTDB taxonomy): domain Archaea; phylum Iainarchaeota; class Iainarchaeia; order Iainarchaeales; family UBA10219; genus UBA10219; species UBA10219 sp10219u. Next base: position 454,400 of record JAGVWE010000002.1, read on the forward strand.
CTGGTCAATCAGGAGCTTTCCAAGATTATAGCTGTCGACATCGTCAAAACTGGCCAGCGCAGCAACCTCCGTGTTGCTCCGCATGGCAGCATAGATTTTGACTGCGTCGAAGGCCATCAACTTTCCCTTATAGGCGAAACCGCATTCCCCGCAGGCAAAGGCGAGCAGGAAGGACTTTGAGGAATACTCGGTGAGGGGCGCGGCCAGCATCAAGCCCAGTACCAGCACGGGCAGCAGGAACACCCGGATGCTTACCTTGGCCCGGATGGTGTTGTTGAAGATGAACACGAACAAGCCGCCCAGGATGAGGATGAGCATCCGGATGTTGTGGGCCTGGCTGAAAAAGGACACGATTTTGGCGGACATGGTGAGGGGGAGGCTCGACGTCCCGTGGTAGGTTACGGGAAGGCCTGCCATAAAGCCCGTCGTGAGGTTCAGGAACTGGATGACTGCGGCGAACAAAAAACCCGTTACCGCGAACAACAGCCATTCCCACGCTTTACTCACTTCAAAGGCCTTGGTGATGAGGAAACCCATGGAAAAAAAGCTGACGGCTAGGAACAGCAGGTAAATGAGCCGCCGGTTGACCCCCCAAAAAGCCTTCCAAGGGTAATTAAGCCGGTACCGGGCCTGGGCCTGGTGCAGCAACTCCTCCGCATCCGGCACCACCCTGAGCTTTTTCCCGAAAAAAGAAAGTGATTCCGTGACACAGGGTTTTCCCGCTTTCACGATTGACTCCGTCATGTAGACCCGCTCAGCCGACTGGGTCAAGAGGTAGAGGTTCCGGTCCGTCCGGTAATCATAGTTCACGCACCATAGGTCGTCGTCAAGTATAAGGGCGTCCACGGAACCGGTGAGGCCGGTGATGAACTTGAGATAGTGCTGCACCGATGAACCGCCATAGGTGAAAACCCCGTTCTTCGTTTTATAGACTATTGAACCGGGGTTTGGCGCGATGAAAGCCAGTTGCACCATCAACGCCAGGGACAGCAACACGATTAACAGCAGGTGCTTGGAGCGGAAATTGAATCTGGGGATCCGGTCATAAAACCGGAGTATCGTGGCCACCAGCAACAGCACAAGCAGGCTCAAGCCGATGTGAATCAGCAGCTTCACGGTTTCGTTCACGTAAATGATTCCCACATACGTGTAGGACACGAACAAATACGTGTGGTCAGCCAGCCGGAAGGTCCTCGGGGCCTTGTAGACATCCAGTATCTTCCGCGTTTTCGGCACGTACACCGTGATGGTTGAGAAGGGGATGAAGTTGCTGTTCATGCGTTCGATGACCGCCGGGGGGCTGGCCATGACGTTTCCCAGGAACGAAATGATCCCAAGCCGCGTGGAGATTACCAGGTTGTTTACGTCCTGCACGACGTCGTCCCCGAATGGCTCGAAGCCCTCCCATTTATGCGCCCGGGTCATCTGGAAGCGGCCCTTGATGTTTTTTAGGGTGACCCTCACCTCGGCAACGGGGTTCAAGGGACTCAACCCAAAGAGATGGCCATCCTCCGGCAAGAACATTTCCGCCTTATACCAAAACGAGACGTTTTGGTCGTGGTATTCGCGGAACCCGTTTTCATCCATGTAGTGGAGGCGTACGCCCGAGTAATCCACGTTCTGGTCGTATAACTCGGGGTTTATTTTGAAGGCAGCCGCGTTCACCGCGAGGAAAACCAGGGCGGCCAACTGGAGGAACGACAGCAGAACCAGTCTTCGTTTATTCAATCCATCCCCCGGCAACTAACTCTGTAGCCGAACCCCTATTTATTGTTTATTGCCTCCCTGCCTGGTCCCAGCGCTTTCCTTCATTGGCTTTTACTGCATTCAGGGGCTTTGCTTCGAGCCAGGCCCTGTTTTTCCGGTAGTTCTGGTCCCGGCCCTCCAGGGCATGCAGGGAATCATGGTTTTGGTGGAGGATGGAAGTCAAGGGGAACAGGTTCAGGCACCGGAACCCGGCGTTCACGGCCCGCATGCGGATGTCCGTGTCCTGGGCGCCCCAGCCCTCGAAGGCCTCGTCAAAGCCGTTGAGCACTTCCATCAACGCTCGTTTGTCGAGGGCCTGGACGTCCCCCGCCCTTGGATTGGGGTTCACGCCCGGCAGCCTGCACGCGCCTTCGAAGCCGTTCACGAGGTCCGTTCCTTCCACGCGTTCCTCCGGGAAATCGAGCCGCCGGATTTCGACGAACAGCTTTTGCTGTCCACGCAAGGCCAAGAGCACGGCTTCCAAAGCGTTCGCCTGGAACACGTCGTCAAAATTCGTGAACAAAATCTTTTCTCCCCTGGCCAGGCCCGCCCCGACATTCTTGGCCTTTGGTAGGTTGAACGCGCCCGGCGCTTCAACGAATGAATAGCGGATGCCCTTGTCAACGCCCCGCACCAGGGCCGCAATCTTCTCCGGTTCCGCGCTTCCATAGTCCATGACAAGGACCTCATAACAATTCCTTGGCAGGGTTTGCCGCATCAACGACCTCAAGCAGTTCCGTTCCCTTATCCCACACCGGTTCCTCACCACGGTGACCACGGACAATTGGATTTCCTTGCAATCCGTTCCATGGAGGCCCCTCCATAGCCCGAGTCCCACCCGCCAGAAATCCAGGGGGCTCCCAACCTCCCGTGCAGCCTTCTGCCGGAGCCGCCAAACCAGTTGCCGCCAATGGTTCAGCATTTTCCCCACGTCCTTCCCTGGTTCCGCAGGGGGGAAGCGGTTTTCTTTTCTTCGAACACGCGCCGGTTTCCCTCCCTGTCCTGGCTGGTCGTTTCATGGCCTTGGTGGGCAATCAACGTAAAGCAATTGACCATGGATAGGCTCCAACCCGCCTGCTCCACGCACCTCCGTTCCAGGTCATGGTCCAAGTAACCCCAGCCCCGGAAGTCCTCGTCATAGCCTCCGAGCGCCAGCATGAACTCCTTTCGGAAGGCCTGGCAATCGCCTCTAGCCCAGGAACTCATCCAGGCCTTTTCCTTCCGCACCAGGCCCACGAATTCTTCGGGCAGCCGTTCCCCCAGCCTTTCCACGTCCTCCAGTTCCAGGTTAAAGCGGTTGCATTCCACCAACACCCTTCGGGCGGGTTTTCCCGCAAGGTACACCACGTCCAAAAAGTTTTTCCCAAAGAGGACATCTGCATTGGTGCAGCACACGATTTCGGCTTTTGCCTGCCGGATGCCAATGTTCTTGGCCCTCGCCTCATGGAAGGCGCCTTTCTCCGGGCAATGCAAGTACTTTATGTCGGGGTCCAGGCCTTGCAGCCATTCCTGCAACCGGTCTTCGCCCCCAAAGTCGACCACGAGGATCTCATACCTTTCCCGTGGCATGGACTGGTTCAACAGGGTTTTGAGCGTGTTCTGCAACCGGAAGCCCTTCCGGTTCCTGACTCCCATCACCACGCTCACCGCCAAGGGTTTGTGCCCATAGTCCAGTCCAAACCATTTGGCGGCCAGGCATTCCAAGCCCACCCCCAGCAACTCCGCCGGATGCCCGTACCAGCGCCGGAGCCGGTGCAAGAAGGCCCACATGCTTTCACTATCCCTTTCCAGCCCATTCCAAGGCAACAGCGGCCAAGGCAAACACGGTTTCAAAGGCAAAAACCTGGTTCACGACCTGCTTCTCCGTCTGGGGGCCCCGGGCCAGCACCCACTGCATCAAGCCATACGCCTTTGAATACCTTGCCCGCAGCCTTCCGTTCTTCAAGGGCACGCCCCACATGTTGGGTTTCCAGGCATAACCGTTCCGCGAATACAAGAGGAAGTGAAGGAAGTAAGGCACCATGACTATCACGAGGGCCGCCTCCATTTTCCCGATGATGGCCGTGATGGCCAGGGCCGCACCAATAAAGAGCGTGCCCATGTTGCCCAAAAAGATCTTGGCCGGGAACCGGTTGAAGGGATAGAACGCCAGCAGCACGGCAATGAGCGGCAAGGCAAAGGCCAGTCCCAGCATCGAGCCCCGCAGCCAGGCCACGGCACCCAGCGCCAGCGCGGCAATCAAGCCGAGGCCGGTTTCCAGGCCGTTGTATGTGGAAAGGATGTTGACCGCGTTCGAGCAAAAAATGATGGCGCAGGGGACAAAGAACAGGTAATACGCCATGCCCAGGTCCAGGTTGCCGAAAAAGGGCAGGTAGATTAGGGCAGTCAATTCTGTTAAAGCCATCATGGGGATGCTGGCATACAATACCAGCAAGGGCTTCATGAACCGCCGCGGGATTTCCAGCAAGTCATCCACCAACCCCAATAGCGCGCACAAGGCCGTGGAAAGCAGGGCCGGCAAGAGCAAGCCCAGGTTGAGGCCATTCAAGCCCATGAAGCGGTCCACGAGGATGGCGGAAATCAACGCGAACAGGAAGCCGGTCACCAACGCGATGCCACCAAAGGACGGCACCAACGGCTTGTTGGGCTTGTTCATGTCCGCGCGCAACAAGTGCTTGTGCTTGCGCAAGGCACGGATGAGCGCTGGCAGGAACGCGTAGGTGGGCAGGAACGCCAGCAAAAACATCCCCGCCAACGCAAGCAACAGCATGGCTTAATTGAATCCAAAAGCCTGTTTAAGGTTTACTGCTGGTCACGGGCTCCCATTTAAGCGTGCCTGTTCGGTGCCTGAAGAACGCCAGTCCCCAGGCAAGGACGTCCAAAACCAGGTAAGGCAAGGCATAAGGGCTCTTGAACAACCAGCCCAGGTTGGCGGGCTGCCGCACATAGGCCAGGTCCATGCCCTGCTCGTGGACCTGCAACTGCCCCACCCGCACCCGCACCTTTTGCCGCAGGTAGTCGGAAAGGCTTTGAGCGGCCTTGACGTATACCATGGCGTCACTACGGAAAACAACCCGGTAACCCCGTTCCCTGATTTTCCAGCCCAGCATCCAGTCCTCCACCAAACAATCCAGGGGAAGCCGGTCCACGATGCCGTTCCGCACCGCGCTCAAATACCCGTTCAAGGCAAACAGGGTTCCATCCCTTGACTGACGTTCCCGCAACTCATTGAATGACTGCCAGGCAAAGCCCTGCAGCCCATCCCAAAAACTTTTCCGGCAAAGGGACTCGGTTCTTCCAATCACGGCTCCAATATCCCGTTCCTTGAATGGCTCCAACAGTTTTTCCAGGGCATTCCTTTCAAGCACGACATCCGCGTCCGTCAAGACAATGAACGAGCCGTTCGCCGTGGCAAGGATTTTGTTCAAGGCCGCGGCCTTTCCATTCCGCTGCGCCTCCACTTCAAGCCTGACCCGGGCATCCCGCGCCGCGAAACTCCGCGCCACTTCAACCGTGTTGTCCGTGCAACCGCTCGCCACTAGTACAAGTTCATCGTCCGGTGCCAGCTGGGGCAATACGCTGGCCAGGTTCTTCGCCAGGCTTTTCCCCTCATTGAAGGCGCAGATCCCCACGGTTACACGCATTCAGCCGCCCTTCTGCTCGATGAGGTCGAGTTTCGCCCGAACCTCGTTCAACTCGGTGTTAAGTTCCGCGTTCCGCAGGTCATAGGTCTGCTTGGAAACGACGTTCTTCGCGTAAAAGTCTTCCTGCAGTTTTTTCTTCAACAACAACAATTGCTGCTTTTTGCCGCGCAGGCCGGTTCTCCCCAGGAAAAACCGTATCTCCTTCACCGTAAGCAGGAGGATGTAGAAGATGAACAAGAGGGGGAAAAAATAGAAGACCGCGTTTTCCTTCACTACGTGCATCCAGTACCCTGAGGGCTTGAGGTTCAACCGCTTTTGCCCACTGTTTCCAGCCGCGTCCTTGGCCTCCACCCGTATCTCTACCAGTTCTTCCTCCGAAACCTCGGGAACGAACCGCGCCGAATAAATGCCCAGCCCCTCTCCCTTGAGGGAAAGCAACTGGTAATTGGCCGTGACGACGACCGAGGCATTGGTCACCGTGCCGCCATCCGGGTACGACAACTTGAGCTTGAGGCTGATGGCCTTGCCCACCTCGAATTCCTCCACTCTTGGCTCCAGCACGTCGACGAGGAGCGGCGTTTCCACTACTTCGAGGTCCACGGAGTTCTCGCCCCCGATTTCCTCGGGCATCGACTCGCGGATGGCCGTGACCTTCAGGTTCCAGCGCCCTGCCCTGGCCGCCGGCGGGATCTTGTAGGTCGTGGAATAGGTGCCATCTCCATTGTTGTTGAGCCGGATCTTCGCGCCCGCTGCATCCCAGGCATGCACGATTCCGTCAGTAACGGCCTTGCCGGCATCCGTGACCCGCACCGCCATGCCAACCGAGGAAGTCCTGGCATAGGCTCCCTGGCTCGGGCTCAAAAACGTCAGCACCAGGAACTCGGACTCACGCGTCGGGTTCACGATGACTTCCCTTCGCTCACTCGAGTTCAAATCGCTTACTTGCACGTCCCAGCTGCCCTTGGGGTCCAGCATGCTCACCTGTCGCGTGAACCGGAAGGCATTCGAGTCCGGGTCCAGGGGGATTTTCCGTTCAAACACCTGTTTTTCCCCGGACGCCGCGGAAACCGTCACCAGGCCGGAAGCGGTTCCCGTAACCAGCATCTCCTCGCCCTTGTAGAAGCTGTTCTTGTTCAGGGAAAAGGTGAGGGCCTGCACGCTCCCAGCCAGTAACAATAGACATGCCCAGGCAAGCAAGACCTTAGATTCCCTTCGAAAGCCGTTCACACCGTTCCCCGCCATCCGCTCACTAATAGGACAATTCTACAATAAAAGCTTTGTGAGGGCCTTAAAGCCGATTAGCGGCCGCTATTCCCGAGTAATGATTTCGAACACGATTTTGACGGCGATCGTCACCGCGGCCGGTGCAATCAGCAGGCCGAGGTTGATGAGCGTAACCCTCATGGCGAAGAAGGGGATTACGTCGATGCCGCCGGGAAAGGCCGTCAAGGCGGCCGTGGTCGAAAGCAATAGGGTCATGATGGCAACCAGGAAGTTGACGCGTTGCTCTTTCTTGATGGTGAACTGCCCCACCAGCAGGCCGAGCACGACCATGCCCAGCGAAAGCCCGATGCGCACGTCCAAGTGCACGAAGGGGTTGATGAAACCGCTGGCCAAGGCCAACAGGATGCCAAACAAGAACGCGAGCCGGCTGAGGTTCAACAAGTCATCCCGGTTCATGGCAGTAATTGGGTGAAAACTATTATTTAAACCTATTCTCCCCTTTTGCATGGGTTCTTCCATGGTTTCCCAGGAAATAACGCAGGCCGTCATCCTGGCCGCGGGCCTCGGCACCCGCATGCTTCCCCTCACCAAGGTCATGCCCAAGGCCTTGCTTCCCCTTGGAATGAAACCCGCCATCCACTGGCTGGTCGAGGAATGCCTTTCTTCTGGTATCAAGGACCTCGTCATCGTGGTTTCCGCGCATTCCCCCGTCAAAGACTATTTCCTGAAAGACCAGTGGCTGTACGACCACTTGCGGGACAAGAAGAGCCGGGCGGAACTGCGGGCGCTCAGGCAACTCGACCACTTCAAGGGCATCCGCTTCGCCGTCCAGGAGCCCCTGCTTGGCGAGGCACATGCCTTGTCCAAGGCCCTGCCCCTCCTCCGCAGAGGGCCCTTCGCGGTGTTGTTCTGCGACAACCTCTTCAAGGCCAGGGTGCCAGCCACCCTCCAAGTCACCCGCCTCTTTCAACGGCACCGCATGCACGTCAAGTCCAATGGCCGCTACGCCTTCGACTATTCCATTGCCGGCTTGCTCAAGGCCCTGCCCTTCCAGGAATTTTACCAGTCCTCCAAGCGAGGCATGGACCTGGCCTGGGTCTTTGACCAGCTCCAGGAAGGCAGCCAATTCATTGAAAAATTCGTTGCCGGCAAGCGATACAACATCGGCAACCCCAAGCAATACGCCAGGGCTTTCAGCGTCTTTTCCAGGGAAAGCCCCGGGCCATAACCGCTTTATTTATATACAACCATTAATCTATTGGTGGTTGGCATGACTTCGGATGCGCCCGTCAAATCCCTTTTCAAGGTCCCAAACCAGCCGCCCGGAAAAGGCGAGAACCGGAAGCCCGGCCTCTTTGAAAGCATTACCTCCCTGTTGAGTTCCAAGCAACCCGAGACCATTGCCGACCTCGAAAAAAAAGTCGAACCCGCCGAGGAAATCCAGCGCGCAGTCGAGGAAGCCAAGCAGGCCGCGGAACCCTCCAAGCCCCACAAGCCCTTGTTCGGCTTGGTGGGCACAGTCATTCCAGAGAAAGTCGAATACGATTTGTTCACCGACGGCCCGTTCTCCGTGGACTACCCGGATTGGCCGAGGCTCAAGGAGCTTCCGGAGTCCTGCGTCGTGGCGGTGACCAACGGCGTTTTCACCATCGAACTCTCAGTCGAAGAAATGGAGCCCCTCACCTTTGCTACCTACATGAAGAAAATCATTTCAGGCGTGGAAGAACAGCTCAACGCCAAAATCCTGCAAAAAAGGGTGCTGCTGGATTCCGCCTACCTCGAATTCGTTCTCGTGCGGGACAACAAGCTGTGGCTCTACAAAGCCAAAATCGTTGAATGCAACCGGAGGTTTTACACGGTTTCCATCAACGGCCCCAAAAAAGAGTTTCCCGCCGTAAAACCAGTTGTGGACCACGTGCTTTCCTCGGTGATTGTTTACCGCTCCGGCAAGCCCGCCAACGTTCGCATCGAGGACATCCGTGACCTCAACGAAGCGGAACGCGAAAGCATTGAAGCCCAGATCAAGGAAGTGGAGACGGAACTCGCGGAAATGGAACTCCAGGGCGGCTACACCATTCAAGCCGAGGCCAAGGCCCTGAATGAACTCATCCCCATCGATGCCTCTCGGCTCCCGGCCAAAAAACCATTCAAGGGAAAAAATCCGCCAATCGTCTCCCCCAAGCCTGCGCCTTCCCCCCTTCCAGTGGCAAAACCAAAATCAACCCCGGCCGAGAAACCAGTGACACGCAGCCAGGCCCTGGTCCAAGAACCCCCTCTAGCGGTTCCGGCTTCGCTTCCCCTCTATGAGTCCCCTGAAATGAAGCACTTGGAGGAAGAGCTTTCCACCCTTGAAAAGGAGCATGCCCAGCTCCCCCCCGAGGCTGCAACCGAGGCCCAAGCTGAGGCAAAGCCCGAACCCCCTTTGGCCAAGGTCCTTCCAGCCAAGGCCTTGAAAACCAAGGCATCCAAGCCCTTGCCTGTTGCGCCAGCCCAGCTTGCTTCGCCTGCTGCCCGAGCCCTGCCGCCCGCCCAACGGGAGAAACTTGAAAAAAAACTGGCCATGCTGGATGAGGCCCTGGAATTGGGTGTTATTTCTATGAAGTCTTACAAGGCCGGGCGCGCCGAAATCCTGGCCCTGTTGGCTCGCTAGCCGCCAAAAAACACAGATACCTTTATAAAAGGCAACAGTCATATCATAATAAGCATTTTTTGAGCAAGGGAAAGCATGTCTGCAACCAAATTTTCTCTCGGGAAACAACACGACTTATTGCGGGACGCGCTCAAGGACGTGAACGCGGAACTGTCCAGGCTCCAAATGGAGCGCCGCGACCTCGAAGACGAAATCAGGCGCTTGACCAACACCATCAAGGAAACCCAGGAAGAAGAGTTGCACCTCAAGGACGGCATGCGGAAAATGGCCCTCAAGGAAAAAGCCGTCGGCATGAAGCGCGAGCAGCTCAACAAGAAAATCCTCAAACTCAAGCAGAAAATCGGCAAAGTGCAGGCTTTGGGCGCCAAGATGTCCGAAGTCGAATAAAGCCGCCACACCCGGTCATTCACGTTTTCCTTCACTCTCTTTTGCGCGTGAGCCCCCGGATTTTTTCCAGAATGCTTGCCTGCTTCAAGACGTTAAGCCTTGCCTCGGCCTGGTCCAGCTCCGCATTGAGTTTTTCCGTCAACTGCAGGTATTCCCGGTTCCCGATGAGCCGCTCATTGAAGTACTGTTCCTGCACCTTCTTCTTCGATTCCAGCAGGCTCTTCTTCTTCTTCTCTTCGAGCCGTATCCCGGCCAGGTTCATGGACCAATAGGCGGCGAACGCCACTAAGACGAGGACCATTAACCCCAGGCCCCCGAACTGCAGCGGGTTTTTCGCAACCAAGTACAGGGGCGAATAGCTCGGCCTGATTTTCAAGGCCACCTCACCACTGCCCATGTTGCCGTAAGCGTCCGTCACCGTGATTTTCGCTTCCAGCCCCTTCTCACCCTTCTTCGTAACAACCGTGGCATAGTGGTAAGCTCCATCCGCTTCCAACTTCGCGCTTACCACCCTTGAACCGAAATCCAGCAGCACCGTGGCTTTTTCCACCGGCTTCTGGAAGGAATAATAGGCCTTGACCGTGAACTCAATGCGTTCCCCCAAGTCGTAAATGGCCTTGCTCGGCGAAACGATTTCCACGGTTATCGGCAACCGGTTCACCACGAGGTTCTTCGTGGAGGAACCACTGAATTGCACCGCATTCACGTCCTTCACGGCCCGCGCCGTGAACACCTGTTCGCCGACCGGGAAATCCAGTGGCAGCAGGTATTTCACGCCATAGTTGCCGGGCGAGAGCTCCAACGCCTTGACTGCCTTGTTCCCCGGCAGCAGCACCATTACTTCCGCCTTTTCCACCACGTCATTGTGGTGGTCGACTACCCGCACAATGAAATTAACTTCATTGCCCCGGTCATAGGCACGGGCAGTGGGCTCAATGAACTCGGCCTTCAGGAAGCCAACCCCCAACTCCTCAAGCACCTGAACGCGTTTCTCCACGAGGCCCTGGTTATTGCTGGTGTCACTGGCCTTCAACGAAACCAGCCACTCCCCCACCGGGTCAATGAGGCTGGTCCTCCGCTCAAAGGAAAAGTTCCCCTCGTCATCCGGGTTCAGCGTGGTCGAAAACACCGGGTTCCCTTCATGGACTATTTCCAGTGTCACCGGGACCAACAGGGGCTGGCCCAACCTGGCCAGGGAACCCTTGACCTGGATGGTGTCCCCCAAGGCATACACGGCTGCATCCAGGGACGCGGCCAGGTCCAGATAAGGTACGAGCCTTGCCGTGAACTCGGTTTCCCCCCGCACGGTGCGGACAAACGCTTCCACCTCCACGTTATAGGTGCCGGCCGCGGCGTTCGGCGGGATGACCGTGGAATTGCCGTACACGCCATCATCGGCTAGCAGGTCATTGTGGTCTCCATCGTCGAAGAGGTTCACCACGCCGAGGAAATTCGGGCTCTTGGCTTTCACGTCGGCTCCCTTTGCCGGGTACAGGTCAGCCAACACCTTCGCCCTGATCACCATCTGCTCGCCGCGCAAAAAATTCTTGTCCTGGAAGTCAATCATGTCAACTGCCACGCTGCGCGGGAAGCAGTCATCGGGGCAGCTGGCATAGGCCTCGGTCTTCTCACAGATGCCGTTGCCACAGCAGCCCAGTTTCAGCGTTGGCACGCAGACCGAGCCAGGGGCACTGCCACTCGTGCAGTTATAGGTATAGCAGGCGTTTCCTCCATAGGTGCCGGTGCACTGCCCACAGTCATCCGCGCAGGTGCACTTGTTCTCGCCTTCCTCACACGAGTCGTTCCCACAGGTAGCTGCCTGTGCCATCCACACTGGCAGGGCCAGCAAGCAGGCAACGAAAAAAATCCGCGCGAACCTGCCCACAACCATTTCATCCCAGCCATCACGCGCGGCTGGCTTATTTCCAGCCGGCGATTTCTTCCCTTACTTCCTTTGAAAGCTCAATCGACACGCCCTTGCCTGAAACCAGTTTGAAGGGAACCAGTTGCTTGACGTGGTCACAGCACCGCATCTTTAGGATCTCCAGGCTGCGCTCGCGCCGGTTCCCAACCAGCTTGTTATACAATACGATTACGCCATCCGACAGGAACTCCTCGATGCCGCTCCGCGAATAAACCCCGGGGTCGGAAGTCGTTTCACTGATGATGTAGTTCACGGAATCGTATTTTTCCAGCATCTCGAACATGTACCGGATGTAGTAGCGGTAGTTTTCCACGTTGCCCATGAAGGCAACCGACAACGCCGAAAGCGAGTCAATGATGATTCGGTCCGGCGTGAACGGCAACTGGATTTCCTGCACCTCCACCAGCAAGTCCCCCTTCCGTTCGGCAAGAAAGGCTTCCACGCTCCGCGCAATCTTGAAGGGGTCGCTGCGGATGAGGGCGAACTTGTTCTCCTTTTCCAGCTTGTCCATGTCCCAATTGAAGTTCTCCAGCATGTGCTTGCGCAGTTTGGAGGCCTGCTCCTCGAAGGTTATGTAGACCGCACGCTCGCCTTCCAGGATGCTGTGGTACACCGAATCCATGCAGAACGTGCTCTTGCCGGCCCCGCAGCCGCCAGCCACCATCAGGGTGGAACCGCGTTCAACGCCGCCCTTTTCCAGGAGCTTGTCAAAATTATCAATCCGCATGGGCAGCAACTCCTTCCGCGGCGTGATTTTTTCTTCGCCCTTGAACTTTATTCCGAACGGCATGCCATCCCCCGGCTTTGCCAATAATTAGGCCAATCCAGTATTTAATTCAAACGCTCCGGTTTTACCCCCTTGATAGCCTTTTTATATTACCTCGCCCTACATACTTGCATGCCTGCCTGCATGCGTCCCGCTCTCCCCCTGATTGTGCTTCTCTCCCTGCTGTTGTTCTTGAGCGGCTGTTCTCTGCCCAAACCAGACTTCCTCAAAGGCATCCTCGCGCCCAGCCAACCCGAAGACTACTGCGCCAATTTCGTCTCCAAAGACGATTGCTACCTCCAAGTGGCCCAGGAAAACCAGGCCCCCGAGTTCTGCAAAAAAATCGTCGACCCCCCCAAATCAGAGCAATGCCTGTTAGGCCTGGCGCTTTCCTCCAAGAACCGGGCCCTCTGCAACGTCTATTCCTCCGAACCAGGCAAGTGCCTCCGGCAACTCGCCCTTGCCACGAACGCAGTCGGCGTCTGCGCGGAAATAGAGGACCAGAACGTTTCCGACGACTGCTACCTCGCCATGGCAGCCAAGCTCTCCAACCCCACCACCTGCCTGCTGGCCCGCAGCCCTGCCCTCAAGGCGGACTGCCTCTACATCCTGGCCCAGCAAACCAATTCCCCCCAGGCCTGCACCAACATCTTCGTGGACGCAACCCGTTACAAGTGCCTGTTCGACCTTTCCCTGAAACTCGCGAACCCGGAGGTGTGCAAGGCCCTTGAAGCCACTTACTCCGTGGACGACTGCTGGAAGGGCCTGGCCCTCGCCAAAAAGGATTCGCTGGCCTGTGACCGGATTTCAGAGGAAACCATGCGGGACGCCTGCCACTATGAGGTGGGAGCGGTGTCCGGCGAAACCATTGCCCTCAAAAACGACCTGGCCCTGCTCTGCGCCAAGCTCCCGGAAAAAAGCCAGGCGGCGGCCTGCCAGTCCAGGCTCTCCGCTTACCAGATAAGCGCGGACTTCTGCTCGGACATCGACTCCCAGCCCGAACGCGTGGAATGCCTGGACAAGCTCAACGCGTTCTTCGTTGACGCAAGCCTGTGCCCCGAATACCGCACGCGCGATGCCATGGACGCCTGCTTTGAATTCGTGGCCCTCCAGAAGTCGAGCCTCGAGACCTGCAAGCTCGTGGTGGACATTCCAAAAGAGCTGTCCTGCATCTACAAGCTCGCGGTCAAGGAAAAGAACCCCAAGCACTGCGCGGAAACCCACGTCACGGACTCCTTCGATTACCGGAACGAATGCTACAAGGAGGTCGCATTCCTATCCAAGCAGCCACGCAACTGTGATTTCATCTACTTCCGCGAGAAACGCGCGGCCTGCCGCGCCGAGTTCGCGGTCCTCGACCAGAACTATGCCATCTGCAAGGAAATCCCCAACGAGGCCTTGTCCGACAGCAATGACCCCTTCTTCACGCGGGATTATTGCTTCAAGTCCGTGGTTGAAACAATCCGGGACAAGAGCCTGTGCGACTTCATCCAGGACGCAAAGCGGAAGGAAGCCTGCCAAGCCGGCCAGTGAAGCCTTGACGACTCGTCAAGGTTTATTAACCAGTTAGCCCCTTTTATTGGATTCAAGGCAGCAGCCAAGGCAGCAGCCAAGGAAGTGGCTGCCTAAGGGTATAAGGGTGAGGCCGTGCCGTTTGGAATCAGGGAAAACATCGAACCATATTCCGGCAGAAACGTCATCGAAGCCGAAAACGTCGTCAAGGTGTTCAAGAAAAACGAGCCCACCCACAACCCCCTCAAGGACTTCCTCTTCCCCTCCTACAAGCCCTTCACCGCCCTCAACGGGGTTTCCCTGAAGATAAAGCGCGGCGAGGTCTTCGGCCTCCTCGGCCCCAACGGCTCGGGGAAAACAACCTTCATCAAGATACTCACCGGCCTGCTCCAGCCCACGCAGGGAAAGGTCCTGATCCACGGCAAACCCGCCGAACAAAACCTGCGCCGCATCGGCGTGATGTTCGGCTTCAACATGATTTATTACCGGTTGACGGGTTATGCCAACCTCAAGTACTCAGCCAAACTCTACAAGGTCAAGAACTACAAGCAACGCATCAACGAACTGGCGCGGATGCTGGGCCTCGAGAACTGGCTTTACTCTTACGTCGAAAACTATTCACTGGGCATGAAATCCAAGCTGGCCCTGGCCCGCGCCCTCATCCACGACCCTGAAATCCTCTTCCTCGACGAGCCCACCCTCGGTTTGGACCCCAAGATTTCGCTTTCCCTGCGCGAGGACATCCGGGAAATGGACAAAACCATCATAATCACCACGCACAACATGGAGGAAGCCAACGAGCTCTGCGACCGCATTGGCATCATCAAGAACGGCAGCCTCATCCGCGTCGGAACCCCGGCGTACCTCAAGAAACTCGTCTCCGAGAACATCATCGTCAACATAGGCCTCGCCTTCTTCGGCAACGAACTCATCAACACGCTTTCAACCCAGCCCTACGTGCACAACGTGTCCCTCTCCCAAACAGGGGTGCGGATTTACCTTGAAAGCAAGGACTACCTCCCAAAACTACTGTCCATCCTCGGAAGCTACAACACCACCAGCATCAATGAGGAAGAGCCCACGCTGGTGGATGTCTTCATCCGCCTCACGCAGGGCGAGGTTCCCCCGGCCAGAAACCCGGAATCCGATGACGAGGACACGGGCACACAGATGCAGGAACCCATTTAACCTAACCCAAAAAAGTGAATGCCATGCAGCTCATCGATGAATCCCTGGCCATTGCCGAAAAAGAAGTAGGCCTATCCGTGCGATACATCCTCCCCTTTTTCACCAACAGCCTGATTTCCCCCCTCATCAAGGTCATGCCCTTCCTGCTGGTCTATGGCGGCTTCTTCTCAGCCAACCCCAGCGCGGCCCTCGCTGGCCACGTAAAACCCGAAACCTTCATCCCGTTCCTGTTCCTCGGCATAACCGCGGACATCTTCTTCAGCATCGGTTACAGCACGTTCAGCTCGAAATTCATGGTCGAAAAATGGTGGCAGACCATGGAAATCATCATCCTCGCACCCATCAACAAGCTATCCCTCATCACGGGCATAGGCCTGGGCGACCTCATCTCCACCTTCCCGACCCTTGTCCTCTTCCTGGGCCTCGCCTACTACTTCACGCCCCTGGGCTTCCTCGACCTGATAAAAGTTTTAATCATCTTCCTGCTCCTGTTCATGATTTCGCTGAGCATCGGCTTGATCACCAGCTGTGCCGCCCTGTTCAACGAAAACCTGGCCCCCTTCTTCGGCTACCTCCGAGTGATCATCTCCTTCGTCTCCGCCTTTTACTACCCCATCGAAGTCCTCAAAACAGACAAGCTAGGGGCCCTCGGCCAGTTCCTGCCGGTCATCGCCACCTTCAACCCCCTCTACCAGGCCAACTTCATCATCCGCGCCATCTGGTTCGAAGGCATTACCCCCATCAACTCCGTCATTTACGTGCTCTTCTTCGCCATCATCTCCCCCATTGCAGCAGTCTACGTCTTCAACAAGCTCTGGTCCACCATCGGCATCCAAGGCTACTAGCCGCTGGCCTCCACTGCCTCCACTGCCTCCACTATAGGTTTTTATTCGGATGAACCCTATTATATCCCATGAACAAGCGCAGCAGTCTGGTCTTGGTCTTGGCCTTGTTCCTGCTGGCAGCCGTCATGAACTACTCCATCCACTACAATTACCCCCTGCCCATCCACTCCGACGAATACGACCACCTGGCCATCATCCGCGAAATGGAGGACACCGGCAAGCACACCTGGTACGACCCCTACATCGTCCAGAAAAGGCACGCCCAACGCAACCTCGAAATAAACTTTGACATCTTCCTCTACGTCTTTGCGGCCCTCACCGGCCTCAACCTCGAACACCTGCCCCTCCTCCTGCCCATCTTCTTCTCCTTCCTCCTCAGCCTCTCCTCCTTCATCCTCGTGTACGCCCTCACCAAAAGAGACCTGGCCGCCTTCTTCGCCAGCGTATTCGTGTTCCTGTTGCCCAACAACATAGCCTTCCTCGGCTACTGGTTCCTGGTGCCCATGTCCATCGGCCTCGCCGCCCTCCCCCTGCTCTCCCACGCCTTCCTCAAGTCCTTCCACTCCTGGCCCTACACCCTCACGCTCTACCTCTTCCTCATCGCCTTGACCTTGACTCATGCCGTCTACACGGCTTCCCTCGTCCCGGCCTTCCTCTTCTTCCTCTTGTTTTCCCTCCACGAGTTCAAGAACAAGCACAACCTCCTAAAGCTCGCCCTGGGCTGCCTCCTCCTCCTCGGCTTGACCGCTTTCTTCGTTGAATGGAACCCGGCCAACCCCCTCGAAACCCTGAGCCTCATTGCTTACCTCCTGGTCTGGCCCTATGGCACGCACACCGCCGAATACCCCTTGACCAGCTACCTAGGCCCAGTCCTCGGCGCCCTCGCCCTCGCCGGCGCCGCCTACTCCTTGTTCCCCCTCCTGAACCGCTTCCTACCCGCACTCACCAACCGCTTCCCCCTCCTCCGAAGCGCCCGCCAAACCGTGCACCACGCCAAATACCCGGTGCTCTTCGCCTTGCTCCTCTTCGGCGTGCGCGTCTCCGCCGACTACACGGGAACCTGCCTCCTCGGACCCTGCCGGCGCACGGTCCCCGGCCTCGCCATCCTCGTATTCATCCTCGCCGCCCTCGGCTTCTACGCCTTCCTCGTCTTCCTCAACAAGCTGCTCGTGCGCGTCAGCGAACGCCCCTACCGCATCATGCGAGCCGCCATCTTCCTGCTGGTCCTGGTCTTCCTCCTCCACGAACTCCTCACCCAACCCTTCCAATACGCCAACGACCCCGTGAAAGGCCTATACTATAACATCGAGTTAAACGAGGTGCCCGCGCTTTCCTGGATCAAGGACTTCACGCCCCAGGACACGGTCGTTTTCGCCTTGCCCTGGACCGCGAAAGCCGTTTACCTGCTTTCCGGGCGAAAAGTCGTGGACACCGGGGCCGCAAGGCTCGGCAACAGCCTTCCCTCCCTCCAAGGAATCGTGAACTTCTTCCTCGTAGACTGCGCGGCCAAAGAAAAGGCTCTGGCCAAATGGCCCAGCGACTTAATCTACGCCGGCAAAGGCTTCGTGGACTGCCCGAACCTCGACCAAATCCTGAACAGCGGAGGCAATTACGCCTATGTTGAAAACGACTGAATCCAGGCTCATGCTCCTAACGCTTTCCGCCAGCGCGCTCGCCTACGCCATGAAGTCACACTGGCTCCCGCCCCTCACCGAATTCCAGGCAATCCTCGGCATCTTCCTATCCTTTGTCCCGGTCGGCTACCAGTTCACGTCCGCGCTCTTCTCCAAAGACCAGCTCTCGTTCCCGGAAAAAACCGCGCTCACCCTCTTCTCCTCCTATGCCATGATTTCCACGACCTACTTCGCTTCCAGCCTGTTCCTCGGCCTTTCCTTTTCCTTCAAGAACAGCCTCCTCACCGTCAACCTCCTGGCCCTCTTCTTCTACGCGGCCTACCTCCTGCGCTTCCACCTCAAAAGCCTCCCAATTCCAGCAAAACTAAGAAGCGCCCTCGGTGAATGACATGTGGGAAAAAGAAATGTACCTGAACAAGTCCATCACGGACATCCTGGTATGGATGACCATCGCAGCCTGCTTACTCGCCCTGTTCCTGCTCTCCTCCGCCGGTTCCCCCCGGTACGGTTCGGCCCTCTACCTCAAGCCCACCAGCTACTCCAACTACGTCAATGACGACACCGTAACCTTCGTCTTCGGCGTCAAAAACTATGAAGCCACTGACATAAATTACCTCATCGAAGTAAGGGCCGGAGACTATTTGCTCAAAAAACAGTCCCTCTTCGTGCCACGGCGCCAGCGCCTCGAAAAATCCGAGACCCTCTCCATTGACCCGGCCAAAACCAGGCTCGTTTACCCCGCCAAGCTACGGGTCATCCTCTCCAAACCCGGTTCCCCCGAAAAACAGGCGGTCTTCTACTGGCTCAAAGAAGCCCGCTAACCAAGGCCCGCCTAATACTTTTCCCGTTCAAAGTGCAGGGTCAAGTAAAGCAAGACGATTTCAATGATGGCCGTGGCAATGCCGGCCTCGAAGCCGAACGCCTTGTTGAACACCAGGGGCACGAAAAAGAAGCCGGTGCCGACCCCCAACCGGATTCCCCGCTCCACCGCAATTTCCCGCGGGCTCTTCACGATTTCCAGTTCCTCCCTGAACAGGGCCTGGCTCCGGTCATATGCCAGCACCATGGAAATCATGGACAGCAACAGCAGCACCATCACCAGCAACGGCATCTCCAGCACGCGCGGCCCGAACGCCACAGCCGGCAACACCATCAACTGTTTCTGGCTGGCAACCCACTGGGACAACCCGTTAAACTCCTTCCCGGTCGAAAGCGTGTACTTATACGCTTCCACCCGGTACTTGCCTGATTCCTCAATCCGATACCTCGCCACGCCCCGCTCATCGGTCTGCAGCTTCACCAGACTGCCACTCGGCGAGACGATGGACACGGTGGCCTGCCTCAAATCCCCCAACAAGGGGTGCGAGACCCGCACGATTTGCTCTTCGCCCACCACGGGCTCGGCCCGCTCAAACGAAAGCTGCAACGGCAACCCCGAGATGACGGCCTCCGTGGGCCCACAACCTTCATCCGCCTTGCCATTTCCATTGTCGTCCACCCCATTGCCGCAGACCTCGACTTCCGCTTCCTCGCAACCCTCGTCCACGTAACCGTTCACGTTGTCATCCAAGTCATTGCCGCAAACCTCTTCCAGGGAAACGGTCTTCGAGACCTCCACAACGTTGTTGACTTCATTGCTTTCCTTGTTCTCGTTTTCCGCGTCCACCCACAAATAATACCTGGCTTCCCGCAGCTGTTCCCCGGCATTCACCTTGAACGCCAGTTCCCTGGACTCCAGGGGCTGGAGACCATCAACTTTGGCCTCCCCCACGGGCTTCCCCTCCAGGCCGCCGGCGAACAGCGCGGCCTTGAACGGCCCCACTTCCTTTTCCCCCGAATTGACGACCTCAAACCGCAAGTCATAGTCCTGGTTCTGCAACAACGTTGCGCCCAGCGGTGCCACCAAACCAGCACGCAAGTCAGCAAAGTCCGAGCCAAACACCTTGACCTCGAATTCCGCTGCATCCTTGAGCCCCGAGTCATCGGTAACCGTCAACCCAACCTTTTTGACGCCAATGCCCTTGAAGCTATGCGTGACCCTCGCCCCCCTGATCTTGCCTTCCTCCCCGAAATCCCATTCATAGGAGGCAATGCTTCCGTCATCCGTTGACTCCGCAGCATCGAACACCGTGCGCAGATTCACATAGGTTTTTTCCTGGGCCCTCGGCCGCGCCCTCGGCTTTATGCCGGCCACGATTCCCTGTTTTGCCGTTCCATGAATGCCATCGTTGTCCCTTACCCTCAACCCCACCTCATACTCGCCGATTCTTCCAAACACGTGGGAAACCCTTGCCCCCTCCGCCTTTTCCCCATCCCCGAAGTCCCATTGGTAGGCCTGGATGCTGCCATCCCGGTCCACCGACTTTTCCGCCGAAAAAGCCACGGCCAACGGCGGCAAGCCTTCCACCTTATCCGCCTCGACAACCGCCAACGGTTCGTTTCCCACCACCACTGTTTTCTTGGCTTCGTTGACCTGGCCCTCGTTGTCCGTTACCCGCAGCCGCACCTCATACTCGCCGTTCCCGGCATAGGTGTGCGCGGCCTCCACGCGGTTCGAGGTTGCCCCATCCCCGAAGTCCCATTGGTAGGCCTGGATGCTGCCATCCTCGTCCACCGATTTACCGGCGTCAAACGCGATGGTCAAGGGAGCTGCGCCCTTCTCCGCTGAAGCCCTGATTACGGGAGTCGGCTCCCTCCGGCAGACAATCTGCAACGTGATCTCCTTGGAATTGTTCTTCGCATCCGCGTCCCGCACATCCTCAATCGACAGGATGAACGTTACCGCCCCACACAACCCAGTGGTATCCAATTCCACGACCTGCTGGATGGGCTGCTCCAGCACCAGCACCCGCACGCTGTCCAAGCCGCCAACGCCCTCCTTGTTCACCGCCTTCAGCGTGGCCACGTAAAGCCCCGCCTCCTTATATGCATGGCTCACCTGGGTCGCCGGCGGTTGGAAGGACACGTCAAAGGTTCCATCCCCGTCAAAGTCCAGCTCATACCGCATCACTTCGCTGCCCTCCGTCACGGACTTGTCGGCATCAAACACGACGTTCAAGGGCTTCACGCCATAAAACGGCGTGGCCGTCAACACCGCGTTCGGCGGAACCCCACCGGCAAAAGGCGACTGCAGCCACGCAATCCCCGGACTGCCCCTCAACCGGGCTTTCTCCGCCGCCAAATACCCCACGATGTTCGCATAGTCCACCGCCAGGTTCGTTATGGGCAACTCAATGGACTTGAATTCCGCCAACGGCTTGTCCTCCGCCCCCTTCAAGTACACGCGCACCGTGAACGGCGAGCTCTTGGCCGCTCCAAAGTTGTCCACGCTCACGTTCACCTTCACCTTTTCCCCGCTGTTCACCACCAGTTTTTCCGGTGCAGCCGTCTTGATCACCAGGTCGGCTTCCTTGCAGGTGCCGCAGTCCCCCGAACAATAGGCGGGGGAATTCGGGTTACAGGTCTCGTTCAGGCAAAAATTGTCCCCGCACACGCCCTCCGACTGGATGGTCGTTTCGCACAAGCCGTTCGTGCACGCGCACACGTTAAACACCGTTTCCCCTTTCGCCGGGAAATCCTGTCCCACCGCGTAATCACAGCCTCCAACGCCCACGCACTGGACATCCGACTTGCATTCCACCGCCTGGCAGTCCTGGGCGCAACTGGTCGGGTCTTCCCCGATTTTTTCCTCGCACAAGCCGTCCCCGCACTTAGGCGGAGCGCAGTCCGAGGGGCAGGAGGCATAGTCCTCGCCATACCGGGAATTGCACAACAAGTCCCCGCACACCGCACAATACTGCGCGCAACCGGTTTTCCCCCCATAGGCGTCTGTAATCCACTGGCAGCACTGCATGGTTTCCACGCAGTCGCCAGGACAGTCCAAGACGCTTTCCCCGTCCTCGCACACGCTGTTCCCGCACACGGGCTTGCAGTCCCCAGGGCAGGTGCCCGACGACTCGCTTCCATCGCATTGGCCGTTCCCGCAACTCACCATCGGGCAGTCGTTGGGGCAGTTCTTGAACGACTCGTTCTGCTCGCAGGCATAGTTGCCGCAACTGTCCGGCCCGCAATAGCAGGCCTTGGTGTTGGAGTTGCACAACGGAATGCTGTCCGTTTCTCCCGCACAGGAAACACTCCGGCATTCCTCGTCCGACCGGCAAAAAGCCGTTACACTCGTTGCCAGCACGAAAAACGCAAACGCAACCAACCAAAGCCTCGGGCCCCACATTCCCATTCCTTCACTCCCTGCCAATATAATGCGTCTCCCCCATTATAATGTTTTTGCCCCGCCCTGTTGCACGCCCTTTAAGCGGGTTTTCCCGTCCCAGTCCGCGCTGCGGCCGCGGGCTCCACACGTTTCTCCTGCTTTATGGGTATGGTAAAGCAAAAGGTAGCCCCCTTGCCCAGCTCGGATTCCACCCAAATCTTGCCTCCATGCGCTTCAATCAAGCCCTTGCAGATACTCAGCCCCAGCCCGGTTCCCTTGAATTCCTCGCTGACAGCCGACCTAACCTGGTAAAACTTCTGGAACAACTTCGGCACTTCTTCCTTGGCGATGCCGATGCCGTTGTCCGACACGCTTACCTGCACCAGTTTCCCGGCCTTTTTGGCCTCTACGCGGATCTTCCCCCTTTCCGACGTGAACTTCACGGCATTGTGGATGAGGTTGGTCAACACGCGCATCAACGCATTCTTGTCCGCTTCAATCATGGGCACGTCCTTTCCAACCTGGATTTCCATGCGCAGCTCCTTTCGGATGGCGAACCCCATCATTTCCTGGACCGCGTTCTTGATTACCTCCCCCACGTTCATGGACTCGCAATTCAATTGAAGCCGGCCCGATTCAATCCTCGACAGGCTCGACAGGTCCTCGATGAGGTTCTGGGAGAGGCTGATGCTCCTCGAAATGATTTCCAGGCTCTCGCGTTGCTTGCGGTTCAAGGGCCCGAAATGCTCTTCCAACAACAGCTCCAGGTAGCCCTTGATGGGCGTCAACGGCGTCTTCAACTCGTGCGTCATGATGTTGAAGAAGTCCTGCCGCGACTTCTCCTCCTGCTTGAGCTTGGCCAGGGTATCCTTGAAGCCCTGCTCTTCTTCCACCAAGTCGTTCACGTCCACGAACAGCAACTGCAACGCCGGGGGATTTCCTGCCAGCACCGAGTAATCGATGCGGTAGGCTCGGTCCTTGCCGTTCTTGGCCTTTACCCGGGCCTCGAAGCGGCCGCTCTTCCCCTTGGCCAACAGCTCCTGGCCCTGCCCAGGGCCCAGGAAGCCCAGGGCTTCCGCGTTATAGCCCAGCACCTCCGCGTTCGAGTACCTGAATTCCTCCAAGAACTCGGCATTCACCGACTCAAACCGGCCCACGCCATCCACCACGGCCATGGCCTCGTTGGCGGCCTCAAACAGTTTCCGGTACAATTCCTGGTCAGGAGCCTCTTCCACGGTGCGCGCGATGCCGTGCACGCCCACAATCTTTTCCCCTGCCTTCATGGGCTTCGCGCTGATCTCGATGAACAAGTGCTTTCCCGCCTTGTCCACCACCGCGGTCTTATGCCCGTACACGGCTTTGCCCTTCAACACCTTCTCCAGTTCCCGCACATCCGACAGCACCCGTTCCGGCACCAGGATGCGGGTAAAGCTCTTGCCAATGAGTTCCTGCCGCTGGACGCCCAGCCGTTCCTCGGCCCGCTTGTTCAGGTACGTAAAGTTCCCGTTCTCGTCCAACTCGAAAACCGATTCGGGCGCGTTCTCCAGCAACTCCGCATGTTCTTCCCGTAACCGGGCTACTTCCGCCCGTAACCGCCCGATTTCGGCGTCCCTCTCCTGCAAGGCTTCCGCTGCCACCATTTCCCGTTCCCTCTAAAGCGTTACTTATATTAAGCGGTAGTTCTTTATATTACTAACACCGCGGAAAACCCGCCAAAAGGCCTTTACTCATGCCACGCATCCTGGTCGTCGACGATTCCGGTTACACGCGGAGCATGCTCCGTGCCGCCCTCGAAGTCGAGGGCTTCACCGACATCCTAGAGGCCTCCACCGGCAAGGAAGCCATCCAAAAGTATTCCATCAACAAACCCGACCTGGTGCTATTAGACATCGTCCTCGTCGAAATGGACGGCATCGAGGTCCTCCGCGCCATCAAGAAAATGGACGCCAACGCCAAGGTCATCATCATCAGCGCCGTCGGCCAGGAAAAATACATCAACGAAGCAAGGGCCCTCGGCGTGCTCGGCTACATCGCCAAACCCTTTTCCCCCAAGGAGCTTATCACCAAAATCCGCGAAATAATCTGAACCCGTTTTCTCCCGCCTTTTCCCGCCCTAGAATATCTTTCCCTTCCGCACCAGCATCCGCCGGTCCAGGGCCTCCAGCAGCGCCCGCAACCCGAGCTCGTCGATGAACAGGATGAACTTGCCTTCGACCTCTTTTTCGCCGGGCAACAGGAAATCCGTTCCAATCACCAGGCCATACTTGATGTCCGAGTTGATCTGGCCAATCAGTTGCCCGGCGATGGCCGAGGCATCCAGGACGATCTGCGTGTTCTCCGGGGAAAACTTTTCGTCGAAAAAGTTGGCCAACGGGTTCAGGTACGCGTTGTTGAGGATGTGCGCCAACTCGATGAAGGTGCTGACATCCATTTCCTCGAGCTTCTTTGGCACCCTGCCGGCCTGCTTGTTCATCAACTCCACCAGAGCCGAAGCGGTTTTCCGCTTGAAGATGATGATGAGCACGGCCTTCTTCTGGCTGAAAATCTGGATGGGCGTGCAGGCCAGCACCTCGTGGGGGCCGCCCAGGAAAGAGGTTATCCGTTCAATGGGAATCAACTGGATGTAGGGCACGGTCAGCTTGACCGGCCGCCCGATGATGGCCGACAAGGTGTTGGTCGCCTTGGCCGACCCAAGGTTACTCACTTCCTTGAGCGTGTCCTTTTCCATGGGCGTAAGCCGGATGCTTTCCTCTTCCATGCCCAAAACCTTCGGCAATACTAGGTTTTCCCGGTTATTAAACCTGCCTTGTTCATTACTCTCTTGCCTTCTCCCACTCCACTTCGGGGAACTCCCGGAGCTTGGCGAACACGGTTTCCCTGATTTCCGCCAGCTTTTCCTGGGTCTTGGCCTCGAACCGCAACGTGAGATAGGGGTTGGTGTTGCTGGCCCGCACCAGGCCCCAGGCCCCTTCCCCGAACAACACCCGGATCCCGTCCACGGTGATGGCGGGAAACCGGGCCGCAAAATGGGCCTTTACTCGTTCCACGACTTCGAACTTTTTCTCGTCCGGGCACGGCACCTTTATCTCGTGCGTGGCGAACACCCTGGGCAGGCCTTCCAACAACGCCGAAAACGGTTTCCCCTCCCCCTCATAGTACTTGAGGAGCCGCAGCGCGGCCAACAGCGAGTCGTCGAACCCGTAATAGTCTTCGCGGAAGAACAGGTGCCCCGAAACCTCTCCCCCCAGCAACGCGTTTTCCTCCCGCATCTTCTGCTTGATGAGGGAGTGCCCGGCCTTCCACACAATGGCCTTGCCCCCATGCGCCTCGATGTCGTCGAACACGTTCTGCGAGCACTTGACTTCGCCCACGATTTTCGCGCCCGGGCACCGCTTCAACAAGTCCCGGGCCAGCAACAACAAGAGGTTATCCGCGGTATGCGCTTGCCCCCGCTCGTCGACCACCCCAATCCGGTCTCCATCGCCGTCAAAGCCCAGGCCCAGCTCCGCCTTCTCCCGCACCACGGCCTCCTTGAGCCAAGCCAGGTTGGCCTCGACTTCTGGGTCGGGCAAGTGCGTGGGGTAACGGGAGTCCGGCTCGCAAAACAATTCCACGACCTCGCAGCCGGCTGCCCGCAACACCTTCGGGGCATACAAGCCCGCAATGCCGTTGCCCGCGTCCACGACTACCTTCGTCTTTCGCTTCAGTTTCACGCGTTTCCCGAGTTCCCGGAAATAGTCTTCGGCCACGTCTTTTTCGTCGAGTTCCCCGCTTCCCACCGCGAACTCCCCTCGTTCCGCGATTCGCCGGATTTCCTGCACGGCCTTCCCGTACACGGGCCGCGCCTCCTTTTCCGTCAACTTGAATCCATTGAATTCCTTGGGGTTGTGGCTGCCCGTGACATTCACTCCCCCGTCAAACCCGTAATAGCAGACCGCGAAGTACATCATGGGGCTCAAGCTCAAGCCGATGTTGGTTGCCTGGCAGCCAGTGTCCCGCAGGCCCCGGATGAAAGCCGGCTTCAATTCCGCGGTGCTCTCCCGGTTGTCGCCGCCCACGCAGATGCGTTTCCCGCTCAGCCCCTGGATGTAGGTGCCGAACGCTTTTCCCAGCACCTCGGCCCCTTCCGGGGTCAAGTCCTTTCCCACGAGGCCGCGGATGTCGTACTCGCGGAAGATGTAGGGGTTCAACCTGACAGCCATATGCCATTAGTCTCCCGGTAAGCCTTTTTAACCCCTCCAAGGGAGGGCATCGTAGAAGCAGGTAAGGGTAAAGTGTTGGAGGGAAAATCGGGGCAGAAAGTCCGAGGAAATTCTGTTACCGGCTTTTTCCGAGGAAAAGGCCGGCCTTGTCTTCCGAAGAAGGCAAGCATGCACCCGTGGATGCGCGTTTCCCGCGATTTTTTTCCCTGCTGGGAAAGAGTCCTCCGGGGAGGAACACCCTTCCAACACCGGTAACCCTTACCTCGTTCTCCCATAAATTTTTTGCTTCTTCGGAAACCCAACCCCTTTTTATGTAGCAAGACCGGCTTTTTTAATCCTTTCAGGCCCTTTCCTTGATTGGCATGCTTGTAATCGGTTTGACTTCTTCGATTGGCTGTGGTCACAGCCTTTTTGCCTTCGGCAAAAAGCCTGGGGAAAAAAGGTGGGCTGAAGCCCACAACAGCCTTTTTGCCTTCGGCAAAAAGCCTGGGGAAAAACGGGTGCCATACTTTGTATGGCGCGGGCCTTTTCGTTTGGGTGAATGGGGGCGGGTCTTGATATGCTCGTCGTTGGCTTGACTTCTTCGATTGGCTGTGGCAAGTCCACGGTCGCGGGCTTCTTTCGGGAGCTGGGCGCCAAGGTCATTGACGCCGACGCCATTGTTTCCCGCCTCTACCGGGAGGATATAGCCCTCAAGAAGCGGTTGCTGGCCCACTTTGGTTCCGGCATCCTCTGCAAGGGCGGCATCGACCGGAAGGCCTTGGCCGCCATTGTCTTCAATGACCGCAGCCAACTCGAGGCCTTGAACGCCTTGGTCCACCCCGTTGTTTTGGCGGAAATCAAGGCTGGGCTGGCTTCCACCTGCGGCAAGCCCCTGGTGGTCTTGGACGTGCCCTTGCTCGTGGAGTCAACCGTGGTCCGCTTGATTGACTGCTTGGTCGTCGTCAAGTGTTCGCCGAGCCAGCAACTCGAACGCGTCATGCACCACTTGAACCTCTCCAGGGAAGAGGCCTTGAAGCGCATTTCCGCCCAGCTCCCCTTAAGGGAAAAACTTAAATTAGCCGACTACCTCATTGATAACAGTGGTTCCTTGAAGGACACGCGAAAGCAAGTCGAGTTCTTGTTCAACCGGTTCCTGGGGGAGGCCCAAGCATGACGCAGCAGCGCATCGCCGTTTATCCTGGCACCTTTGACCCCGTCACCTTGGGCCACTTGGATGTCATCCAGCGCGCGCTCAAGCTCTTTGACGGGCTCATCGTGGCCGTGGCCGATGGCCCGCACAAGAAACCGTTTTTCCCGCTTTCCGAGCGCCTGGCCATGGTGGAGGAGAGCGTGGCCGGCTTGGACCGCATAACGGTGAAGCCCTTGAAGGGTTTGCTGGTGGACTTTGCGCGGGAGAACCAGGCCCAGGTCGTGGTCCGCGGCCTGCGGGCAGTTTCTGACTTCGAGGACGAGTTCCAAATGGCTACCGTGAACCGGCGGCTGGGCCCGGGCCTTGAAACGGTTTTCGTGATGACGTCGGAGAAGTTCTTTTACTTGTCGAGCAGCGTGGTCCGGGAACTCGCGTTCCTGGGCGGGAACGTCGGGGACTTCGTTCCCGCGCCGGTCGCTGAGCGCCTCAAAAACCGAAGGAAGCAGGTTTAAATAGGGGTTCCCCCCCTTACTCGTGCGTAAACTTTATATACCTCAAAGGTGTTATTGGTAGCATTACAATTCGCCTTTCAGGAACCAATAGGAGGGACATGATGGAGCATAGAGGTCAATCAGCGTTGGAATACTTAATGACCTATGGCTGGGCACTGGTCGTCATCGTGATAGCCGTTGCCGCCTTGGTGATACTACTTAACCCGAGCCAAATACAGGGAAACAGGTGTGACACAAAACTGGGGCCCTTTGCCTTGTCCGCAGAGTCATCGGTTCTGACAAATAAAGCCACCTTTGTTTTGACAAACGGACTAGGTGTTTCAATAAATTATATGGACTTTGAGCTTTCAGGCACAGATAACGGTGCCGCCGAAACCTGGTTTCCGTTCGATACTGCTGGGACCTGTAATGATGCAACGTTAGCCCCTAATGTTACCGGAAATTATACCTGTAACTTTACCGCAGGCAATACAATAGGTTCGGGCGACCAATACGATATGACGGTCAAATTGCGGTACGCCACGCCAAACGTTGGACAAGCAGCAGTAGCTGACCGACCAGTTGTAACAGCCAAGTGCACGGGAAAAGTCGTATAAGCGGCTTATTCCCTCCTTTTTTCTTTTTCTTTTCTTTTTTCCCGGTCCAGCCCCCGGCCTCTTATCCCATGGCCTTAAAAGCAGTGTGGCCGCGTTCAATATGTTTGAGGGGTTGATTGGGCAAACGCCTATTCTTAGTGCTATTACTGGTTCTGGCTGGCCCGTTTAGCCACGCCGCGCTCCTCAACAACGGTTCCTTCGAGGACTGTTCTCCCAACAACTCGTGCGCCGCGCCCCTGGGCAGCGACTGGGACTACTTGCCAAGCAGTTGCCTGGATGCCAGTTCCGGTTCCGGCTACGCCGTGAAAGACACGGCGTTTGCCAGGCACGCCACGGACGGGCAATACTATTTTGGGTTGAACTCCTCCTCTGCAACCTGCACCCTATTCTATGCCCCGTTCCTGAAATATGGGGGAAGAATAGCCTATGATTTGAACGTCCAACGCCTTGGCAGCTTTGTCGCTCCCATCGTCGATTTCACGTCAAGGGATTCAAACAACTCCTTGCAGTTGGGCCACCAATAAATTGACCACTGCCATCAAGCACTTCGCCAATGCCTGGGCCAACGCCCAAAACGCCTTAAAGTACGCCAACAAGGGCGTTAAACAGTCCCTGGACGAGGCCAAGGAAATGATTTTGGACGTCGAAGACCAGGAACTCGCAGAAGACGAGCCCACCTAGTTCCAGCCATTTTCCCCTATTTCAGTAGTATGGGTCCGAACACGGTTAGCAGCGCGGTTCGCACAATGAGGAAGACGCCGAAGGAGGCCAGCAGCAAAAAGGGCAGGTACTTCAATCCCTCTTTTTCTTTGCCCTTGTTGATGACGCCGAGGGTCATGGCGGAGAAGAGGGCGCCGAAGACGATCATGATTTCGATGAAGAGCACGACGAAGTCCACGGTGATGGTGGACTTGGAGGCTTGCAGCATGGACGTGGTAAAGCCGCTCACGCCACCCGTTCCCGCCGGCAGGTTGATGCTGCCCACGTTGGGTTTTTGGGCGGTCATGACTTGGACGATGAAGCTGCTGACCCCGTAGAGGGCGGGGGCGCCGAACGCCGAGGAAAAGAAGATGAGAATAACGTACGTTGAGACGTCGGCTTGTTCTTCTTCGCGTAACGCGTTTTGCTCGCGGAGGTTGTTCGACAACTGGATAAGCAGGTCGGAGATTTCCCCGCCAGAGCCGATGCCCCGGGACAACAGCCACACGGTTTGTTCGAGGATCCTTGACTTGATGCGGCCCGGCATGCCGTTCAACGCGATTTCAACGGGAACCCCGGACATGATTTCCGTGCTCGACCGCTTCAGCTCCCTTTCCAGGGGCCCGAACTCCGGCCTAGCCGAGACGATCAAGGCCTTTTCCGTGGTCAACCCCGCGCGGATGTTGGAGGAAATGAGTTGCAGGGCATCCGGGAGGATGCGTTCCACGAACTGCCCTTTTCCGTCCGCGGAGAGGCTCAGCATCAGGTAGGGCACCACGAGGAAGCCGGCGAAGAAGCCCAGGAACGTGAAAGCGGGGGGGATGTGGAGGAACAAGGCCAGCACGGAGGCCACCACCAGGCTGGCGACCAGGGAATAGACCAGGAGGAACCCCACGAACCGCCTTACTTCGAGCCGGACATCCGCGTACAGCAGTTGCTTGGCGAACGCTTCCCGCATGGGTTTTGGGGCCAGCGATGCCGTGCTTTCATAGAATCCCATTTCCATCAACCCAACAGGTTCGGTCGCTTGCTTTTCACCATGCCGATGAACATGAACTGCCCGGTCATGACCATGGCGAACAACGCCCAGAAGAACATTTCCGTGACCGGGATCTGGGGGAAGCTCGTCAACACGATTAAGAAGGTTATGCCCAGCGCGGGGATGATGACGCCCATCATCATGTACACGAGGGACAACACCTTTAATTGTCCGCCGTACCGCCGCATTTCAATGACTTGTTGCCGGGTCAGCGAGTCCACGGACTCCTTTAACACGATGCTCACGTCGGCCCCCGCCTTCATGCCGTTGACCAGCTGCCAGAGCGTCCTCCGCAAGTGATCCGAGGGATTGTTTTCCGCCATCCGCTCCAAGGCCTCTTTTTCAGGGGTTCCCGTCTGGATTTCTTTCGCGGTGCGGTCGAATTCCTCGCTGAGCTTCCCATAGTTTCCCTCGGCCACGGTTTTCATGGCGTCGAACAAGCTCACCCCGGACTTGATTTCGATGAGCAAAGTCCTCAACGCGAACACCAGGTTCTTGTCCAGTTCCCGCACCTTTTTCTTGACCACGATTTTGGGGTACACCAGCAACTGCACCAGCACCATGAACCCGAAGACGAGGCCCAGCGCGAGTCCAGCCGGCACGGCCTTGCCGGGGTCCACGGCTCTCACCAGCACATAGCCGATGAGGGAGAAGAACACCGCGTAGAACAGGAACAACCACGTGGTTATCGCCAAATACTCGGTGTCGTCGATGTCCAGTCCTGCCTGGACCAACTCGACTCGGAGCATGGGGTTGGCGCTGGCCAGCGCCGAGCCAAACCCGTAAAAGGGCTTGGCCAACAGCCTCGCCAGGGGCAGGGGAAACGGGCAGGCCGGCAGCTTGATGGGCGTTCCAGGCATTCACTGGCCTCCCCTGGGTTTGAGGAAGCCCAGGAAGCCCTTGGCCTCCGTGGGCGGCTTCGGCGTTCCCGTTGCCGGCGCGGGCACCGGTTGTGTGGCCGCCTGCCGGGCCGCCACGGCTTCCTCGAGTTTTTGGACTTCGGTTGCCTCAATCTTTTCCCCGGCCGCCTTTTCCTCGGCTGCCAGGAAGCCCGGCCGCTTGCCGTCGAGCACGGCCTGGATTACTTCCTGGGGCTCCATGTAGTACATGGCCATGACTTTTCCCACGTCATTGATTTTGCGGATGCCGAATTTCACTATCCAGTCCAGGATGGCTTTCTTGAGCTTGAGTTCGCGGTTGAGTTCGGCGGGGCTCAGCCCGGTGTGCAGGTTGAGTTCGTCGAACAACCTTAGACTCTCACTGTACTTGGAGATAATATCCCCCACCGGCTTCCACCGGAACAGGATGTTGGGTTTGATGGTGTCCTCGTTTTCTCCGCCGGCTTTCTCGGAAATGAATTCCGCGAGTTGCAGCATCCGCCGCGTGCCCAGCCTCCGGTTCCTGAACATGACCACGTTGAGGTGCACGGAGTCCAGCATCGTGCTCGGTATCTCGATGGGGGGATTGGTCAACCGTCGAATGGTTTCCGCCGCGGTGTTCGCGTGCACGGTCGTGTACACGCTGTGCCCGGTGTGCATGGCCTCGAACATGACTTCGGCTTCCCGTTGCCTTCGGACTTCGCCTACAATGATTCTATCCGGCCGCATCCGCAAGCTGTTCACCAGCAGGTCGAGCATGCTGACCCCGCCCTTTCCCTCGGGGTTGGGTTCCCGCGTGGTCATGGGCACCCAGTGCAGGTAGTCCGGGAGCTGGAGTTCCCTTGTGTCCTCAATGGATAGGATGCGTTGGTTGGGCTGGATGAAGGGCATGCACACGTTGAGGAAGGAGGTCTTTCCCGAGCCAGTGCCTCCCGACACGATGATGTTCATCTCGTATTCGATGGCCAGCCAAATCAAGGCCATGGACTCGCTGTTCACGGTTTTCGCGTTGATGAAGTCGGTCACCGTCCACGGCTCGCGCCTGAACCGCCGAATCGTTATCGTGTTGCCGTGCGTGGAAATGGGTTGGAGGGTGGCGTTCGCCCTATCCCCCGACACGAGGTGCGCGTCCAGCAAGGGGTTCAAGATGGTTATCTGCTTGCCGACTCTCCTCGCAATGATGCTGGCATAGTTCTGGATGTCCGCCTCGGACTCGATGGCGATGTTGGTTTTCAGCCAACCGTACTTCTTGTGGTAGACCCAGAGGGGTTCCCGGGAGGAGTTGACCACGATTTCTTCGAGGTTGCCGTCGCTCAACAGGAACTCTATTTCGCCGATGCCCAGCATTTGCTGTAAGAGCAGCCCCACCAGCACTTCCCGTACCTTGGCGCTCGTCGTGGGCAACTCGCGTTCCAACGCCGTCCGCGCCTTTTTCCCGAACTCGTCCTTGAGTTGCGCGACGAACCGCGCGTCCATGCTTTTCTCGGGGGAAATCCGGGCCTCGGTGATGATGCGGTTCTTTAAATCGTTCAAGAGGGCCCGGGTCCCCTGCCCAAACTCGGGCACGCTCAAGTGGTAGATGCGGACGAACTCGTCTTCCTTGGCCACGACGTTCACTTCGAGCGTGATGTGGTCGGACTCTATTTCGTAGGATTCAAGGACTTTGACCATGTTCAGCCTTCCTCGGTTTCCTTGGCCTTCTTGTAGACCACGATGGGCGCGCCAATGGGGGGATAGACTATTTCGATGAGGCCACTGTCTTCCAGGGTCTTCACGTGTTCCATGATTTGGGTTCGCTCCACGTGCAAGGCGTTCGCCATTTCCAGGATCTTGGCCTTGTTGTGGGCCCGCAGGTAGTTGAGTATCTTGTCGTAGTCCGTGACAATCCGGTGTCTTTCGATGTCCTTCATGACGGACTTGATTTCCTCTTTTTTCTTGAGGTTGGCGAGTTCCCGGAAGTCAATGCCCTCGCTTTCCGTCTGGGTTTCTTCCTTGGCCGGATGGTAACTGATTTTCTGGACTTCATCGGTCAGTTGCCCGGCCTTTTCCGTGATTTCCTTTCCCTCGGGCAGGGAGTGGAGTTCGCCGAGCACGCCCTTGCGTTCTTCTTCGGTGAGCGGTTCGGGTTCCACTTCATGGGCTTCCGCGGCCCGTAGCACCTTTTCTTCGGCTTCCCGTAACTCGGCTTCCGAGAGCTTGGGGTGCTCGGCCAGCATGCGCTCGAGCTTGCTGTGACCGCGTTCCTCGTCGGCCGCCACAGGTTCAGCTTGCATGGGCGGAGGGGCAACGGTTTTCCCTGCCCCGGTTCGGGGCCCCATCGCGGCTTCGGTTGCCGCCACCGCTTTTTTCGGGGGCCTCGCGAGCTCCGGGTGTGTTTCCGTCAACCGCTCCAATTCCTTTAACAGTTCTTCTTCGTGCTTCCGCTCGGCTTCGATGAGTCCCCGGATGGCTTTCATGGTTTCCCGGATTTTCTCCGCGTCCTCGTGCTCGCCCTCGCTTTGCGCGAACTCCGCGGCCCGGGCATGCCAGTCCTGCTCTCGTTCCAGGGTCTCCAGGCCCGCCCGCTTTTGTTCCAGGGCCCCGCTCACGATTTCATGCCGTTCCCCTGGTTGCTTGGCCGCAAACCCCGGGCCCAAAACCGTTTCCTTGGCCCCGAGACCGGCCGGCGTTTGGGGCACCGGAACCGGTTCCCTTTCCCGGGCCTCACTGGCCGGGGCCTGAACCGCTGCCGGCTTGCCTTTTGGCCCCAGCAACCGCTTTAACCCGTCAAAAAAGCCGTTCTCGTTCATCCTGTTCCCACATTAAATGGGTTTTCTGCTTTAAATACCTATTCCTGGCGCGCTCCGTTAAAATAGCATTATCGGCCGTAGGCCTCACAGCGTAGATGGCGGGAAGACATAGCGTATTGGTTTTGCCGGCACAGCCCCTGCAAGAAGGTCGGAAACCGACAAGACTTTGACGCGGTGTTGCTTGCGAAACCCCTTGTCATAGGACCACAGCGGGAGTTTCCGCGCCAGGGCCAGCGCCAAATAGGGCGCGTCTTCTCCGTGGGCAGCCAGGCGCAGCGCCTGGGGCAAGAAAGCGGCGTATTCCTTTTCCGGGACTGCAGTTAGGGCTGCCAGCAGGGAACCGGCAACCTGTTGCGCCTGTTCTTTGCCCACCTTGATTTTTTTGGCGCATTCCCGGTCGGTTTGCAGGTGCCGCGAGAATTCGACCAGCAAATGTTCCGGCGCGAGGAACGAGTGCCGGGGGTCAAGCAAGGGCTTGCGGGTGATGGAATCCTTGAGCAGGGCGGACAATAGGATGTTCGCGTCGACGACGGCCCGCATGGGTTAATGCCCCGCATGCCTTTGCCAAGCCTCTTTCTTGAGTTGCACGGCCATTTTCTCGATGTCCTGCTCGGTCAATTCGCTGTTCCGAAGCAAGTCGTCAAGCGTTTTGAGGGCCTTGAGCCGCTTTAGCTTTTCCTGCAAAAAGCGCCGCGTCTCTTCGGACCAGTTCACTTCCTTGAACGCGGCGAGTTCCTGTTTGACTTTGACTGGAATGGCAACCGTGAAGTCGCATGGGCCAAATGAATCCCTCCTTACGGTTTACACTAAAATTAATAATTACACGAACTTATTTTAAAGCTTGTGGGCGGGTAGGGTGCGTGGAAAGGCAAGCCCTAAAACAGTTTACGCCGCGTCCGCGTCTCTCCTGGCTTGCTCGTTGCAGGCAGCCGCTTGGTTGGGGTCGAGGAACTTGTTGCAGAGCTTGGCGGCCTTGGTTTGCTCGAAGACCTGCCAATAGCATTGGTCTCGGTGGAACCGGAAGTGGTCCTTGTCGATGGCTTCTTCCGTGATGTACGCGCAGGCCGCCTCGTTGGCGGTGTCCTTGGCTATGCTCCTATAACAGTCGTTTTTGCTGTACTGGTCTTGGGGGCTTGCAGTGGACATCAACGCGCAGGGCTCGAATTTCTTGGACAGCAGGGCCACG
The DNA here is from genome assembly GCA_018304425.1 of Candidatus Iainarchaeum sp. GTDB lineage: Archaea > Iainarchaeota > Iainarchaeia > Iainarchaeales > UBA10219 > UBA10219 > UBA10219 sp10219u. The sequence continues at coordinate 489,160 of JAGVWE010000002.1, forward strand.
GTCTTGTAACAGGAGTCTCTAGTGGGAACATGCTGGATGCCCTGGCAGAAGTCCGGGTTCAGGGCGTCAATGGCGGTGTTCCGCAGGCACCGCATCCGGGTCTTGGCGTTGAGTTCCTCGCATAGCTTGGGGTAATGGCCTTGCACCGCTAATTGCTCGATGCACTCCTGTTGCTTGGAGTAAGTGAGGTTCTGGCACCGGGTGAGGGGGTCAAAGGCCGAGGCCTGTTCTTCGGGGGGCACATAGGCTTTTTCCTTGCCCGCCCCGCTTGCCGGGGGCTGCACGCAGCCCCACAATAGAACCAGCAGCGCCAGTCCCAGTCCAACCGAAATCCAGGTAGCCCGGTCCATGCACTAAAGGGGTCCACAAAATTATTTAAGGGTTTGGCTTTTGTTAGGCAAAAGCCCCCTCTAAACTCGGCCGTAAGCTTAATATATTTGAAGTCGTTAATATAACGGCTTGCGGGAGTGCCATCGGGGGTTTCCATGTCTAGGGCGCAGATTTCCACGGAATACGTTTTCATGGTGGCCTTTCTCCTCCTGATTGTCGGCATCATGTTCGTGTTCTCGATGCAGACCGCCCAGGAAACCATTTCCGCCAACCTCGTGGCCAATTCCCTCAATTCCTTGGAGAAGACCATTGGAGAGGTCTATGCCTTGGGCCCGGACACCCAGTTGTACACCGAAATCGACTTGCCGGATTCCCTCGTGGACTCCACGGTCTCGGGTTACTCGTATGGCTTCAAAGTCAATTCCTTGAGCGGGGAAAGCAATCTCTTGACCGAGGCCAAGGCCGAGCTGGTGGGGACGCTGCCCACGACTTCGGGCCGGCACCTGGTGCGCGTGCGCATGCGCTCGGACGGCAAAATCGAGTTGGGCAAGGGCCTCCGCATCGCGCCCGTGAAGCAGAGCGTGAGCCTCTTCCCAGGCCAAAGCGCTTCCATGGACTTCGTGGCCTTCAACGAAACCTATGACTCGCTTTCCGTGGACGAGCTCTGGGTCGGGCACCAGTACAAGCAGAACAACATCCTCGTGCAGTTAGTTGATTCGGGCAACACCGTGTTATGCGACCAATGCTTCCAGTCCACTTCCTTGGCCAGCCCCATCAGCATAGCATCCGGGGACGACTTTGCCTTCACGGCCAACGTCTCCATTCCAACAGGCACCGCGTCGACTTCCAGGGCCGGGCCCAACTACCTGCGCGCCTCCAACGGCATCGAAGGCGAATATGATTTCACGGTCACAGTCCTCGAAGAACTCGGCGACGTGGACATCGACCTCTCAACTCCCCCCATTTCCCCGGCCGGGAACCCCTCCAACAAGAGCACCCTCTACTTTGCTGACGCTTTCCCCCCGGAAACCCTTTACCTAGCGGGAGCCCAGCAAGAGCAACGCGGCCAGATAGTCGTGAACATCTCGGCCTTGAACCAGGCTGGCCAGCCCGCGAACATCAAGCAAGCCATCCAGTTGTTCCAAATCATTGACCCCAATGGCGTCGTGGTCGTGGAGTTGACCGGCCTCGACATCCCCTTCAGTTACACGTATACAACGACTTTAAGCAGTCCAGTAGGCACGTACACCGTGCACGTGGAAACCGACCCCACCAAGACCAAGAACGCGGTCACCAAGGACAGCACCTTTGAGCTCACGGCAGCCAACATCTCCATGCGGGAATGCTTTGAATTCCAGTGGCTGAACACCGCCATTTCCTCGGATGGCCTGCGGTTGAACGACTGGCTCATGCGGAACGCGTGCACCAGCGACCCCATCAACATCACGCAGATGGCTATTGACATCCAGAACGACCAGGACGGAGTCCTGATACGAAACGTTTACTTTGGTGGAATCCCCGTGTTCGGCGAAGCCACGGGCGCGCCTCCCCAGTCGCCTCCGGCCCCGTTCCCGATTGTGGGCGCGAACCTGCAGCCGCCCTACTCCTTGCCGGCCAGCACCACGATTTCCGCCAACAACAAGCTGGAGGTCACGCATCCGGCCCTCAACGACGAAGGCGAGGTCATTACTTTTACGTTCTACTTCCAGGACGGCAGCCAAGCCTATGTCACCGTGCCGCCCTTCAGCGCCCCGCCCATGAACGACGCGGACTGCATTGCCGTGGACATGAGTTCCACGAAGTTCACGGGAACCCTGCCGGCCGGCTCCGAGTTCGGCGGCTTCACAATTGCCAACAACTGTGAAAAACCGGTAACGATTGTTTCGACCATGGTTTCCCTGGCCAAGGACCCCAACAACGCCACCCAAATCATTAAACTCAATTACCTGGGCAGCGATGCCTGGACCGGGAGTGCCCTGCCCAGCCAAACCATCGTGCATTCCCCCGTGGTCATTCCCAGCAAGAGCAGCTGGACCAACCACGCCATCACCACCAGCCAGCAGATAAGCGTCTCAGGCCAGTCCATTACCCTCACCTTCGGCTTTCCTTCGGGCCCCACCTATACGAGCCCGGCATGGCAGCCCAACCTCAACCTGCAATCGGTTTGCCTGGTCATCAGCCACGGCAACCAGCCGCTGGGCACGCACCAGGAGAGCTGGGCCACGACCAACGACGTGGTGGCGGACTTTTCCCTGACCAATACCTGTCCCTTTCCCATTCAAGTCATTGGCTTGATGGCCAACGCCAACAACAATCCCACGCCTACCACCCTGACCCTAGTGCACCTGGACTCCGGGGTCGTTGCAATGCCCCAGTGGCAGACGGGAAACCCGGGCACACCCATGCCGTTCTCGCCGCCCTCCAATCCCCTCAACATCCTGTCCGGTGCCACCATTACTTCCAACGACTTGCAGTTCAATGCCTCGCTGATGCCGCCCTTCTATTTGACGGGCACCGTGATGATGGCGGACAACAGCCAGAAAAGCTTCCCCCCTTGGCCGCAAACCAACATGACGGCGGCCAACTGCCTGACCGGCTTCTCCAACGGGACCTGGGACACGAGTGGCACTACCTACACGGGCACCAACCTCACCAACCCCTGCAGCACATCCATCACCATCCAGACCATCACGGTCAACGACGGCTCGGGCAACGCGGGCTGGAAGGCAACCACCGTCAACTTCGGGGGCGGGGCCACGGAATACTTTGACGCGGCGGGCACGGGCAGCCCGGCTTCCCTGGACATCACGGACTTCACCATTCAAGGCAACGGTTCCGCCACCGGCAATTCCCTGGCCTTTTCATCCAGCAGCAGCGTGGAATGCAAGACCATAACCGTTGACTTCCAGTTGGCGGATTCGACCGGCGCCGTCTCGGTGTTGCCCGGCATCTCCATTGCGCCCTCCAGCAACCCGGCTTGCTCGGGAGGATAACGTTTATGCACGAAAAAACGCTTTTGCACGAAAACCGGAAGGCCCAGGCCAGCACGGAGACCCTCATCATCATCGGCATCCTCATGGTGTTGTTCACGATTGTCCTGGTCTACTACTCGGAGAACGAGCGGTTCGTGAGGGACTTGCGGTTGCCCTGGGAAAAGGAAATCGAGTGCGAAAAATACGCTGAAATCCTGTCCAGCATCTACAACAAGGGCCACGGCGCGGAATGGTCGGGAACCCTGGACAAGAAGCTCTTCATCGGCGACAACCTCATCTACCTGTATGACCTGGACAAGACCATCAGCGATTCCGTGCTATGCAACCACTTTGCCAAGCTCTACAACAGTTACACGGCAACCGGCAACGTGACCTTTGCCAACGTGGGAGGGAGGGTGGCCATCCTTGGCAACAGCGTCGTTTAAGGCGAACCAGCGGTTGGGCCGGCGCGGCCAAATCGTGAGCTACGACATCTACCTAGCCGTCTTCGTCTTCCTGATACTGTTCGGCGCCATGTACTTGTTGTGGCAGGGCAACCTCAAGCACCTCGACCGCGAACGGAGGATACTGGAAATGAAGTACACTGCAGTCCAAGTGGCCGACTACCTGGTCTCCAGCCCCGGCAACCCCGTGGACTGGGAAGTCAACCTGGACCCCACCGCCGTGGGCCTGGCCAGCGAGCGGCTGCTGTTATCGGAGTCCAAGGTGGCCAAGCTGCCGGGCCTCTACGAGGACGGCGTGCAAAAACTGGACTATGCGATGGCCAAAAACTATTTGAACATCGCCAACTACGATTTCTACCTCAAAATCGAGTCCGGCTCCAGCCTCCTGTTCGAGTCCGGGAAAGCCAATGACTCCGGCTTGTTCATAGTCTCCGAGTACCCCTTGAAGGAGGCGCGGATAGCCTATTCGAGGATGGTCCAGTACGACAACCAACCGGCCCTCTTGACCCTCACCATTTATGGATGAAAGCCCATGACGCCAACCAAAACCAGGGGATATGTTTTCAGCGCCGACATCATCCTAGCCGTCATCGTCTTCATCCTCTTGTTCGCCGCCATGCAGTACTCGTTGACCGAACCCGAGGCCAGCGGCGTTGAAACCCTGCAGATGCGGCAAATCATGGATGACCTGCTCTCGTTGCTGGACCGGGACCAAGTCCTCCAGTCCTTCAACGAGTCCACGATTTCAGCCGCGGTCAACGAGGCCCTGCCGGCCCGCTTTGACTACAAGATGTCCATCGAGAAGTGGAGCGTGAGCGGGGAAACCCAGGTGCTGGTCAGCGAAATGGAGTTCGGGAACACGGAGGCAGACCTGTCCGACCTCGAATTCGTGAAAGGCAGAAGGACGTTCGTGAAGACATCCCTCACCGGCATCGACAGCTACTACAACCTCGAGTACCGGATGTGGCTCAAATGAAACCCCGTGCAGGAAACCAGCGGGGCATCATCTTCACCTTGAGCGTGCTGCTCCTGGCCCTGGCCGTGGTGGGCCTGGCCCAGACCATCAACGAGAAGACCAAGGATGCTGCGGACAACATCTCCTATGCCAACGCCGCGCACGCAGTGGCCAACCGCTTCGACAACTCACGCGAAGACTTGCGTAAGCTCGTAGACCAGTTCAAGAAGGTCTCCCCCGTGGTCGAAGCCGACCGCATCACGGTAAGCGATTCGCTGCCCAACGCTGACTACCAGAACCCAAGCAACCGGTTCCCCTTGCCCCTCGAAGACTACAAGGCGTTCGTCTCCAAGTACGTGGACAACTTCACCTTCCTCTTGAACGCCGTGGAGGGCTTCAACAACTTCCAGGTCATGCTGGACCCCTATGACGTCCTGTACACGCATGGCATGCGGGGCAGCGACGAAGTCATTTCGGTCAAGCCAGCCACCACCTCTTTCGGCTATTACAAGGTCGAGGTCAACCTCAACGGCCGCTCCTACAAGCAAGTCATCGACGAGCAAACCAGTGCATCGGTTGCCGGCACCGGCATCAACCTCCAGGTCGTGGTAACCGAGGGGAGTGAGGGGAAATTCGATTACACCTTCCAAAACCTGGACCCAGCCCAGACCAGCACCATCCACGTCTACTCGGACCTGGGCACGCAAACCGGGGAAACCCTCATCTCCCTTGAGCAAGACGGGGAACTGGTGGTCATCAACCGCACTCCGACTACGCTCAACTACAAGGTCTCCACGGTCTTCGGCGAACGCGAGTCCCCCAAGGAACTGGAGGCTCCCGTGACCGAGTTGATGGTGCAAAACGAGTTGTTCAAAATCAAGAAGACCTCCAAGGGCTTCAACATCAACGACTTGGCCACCATCAAGCTGCAGACCATGAACGAGACCTGGGACACTGAGAAAAAGAACTTCGCGGAAAGGGAAGCAGTAAACTACAAGGCCGAACTCTACAACTTCAAGGGCCAGCTCATCGACGTTTCCAACCTCCAGTTCGAGTTCTTCGAACCCGATGGGGGCTTGGACACCAGCCTCACCGGCTTAACCACCACCAACGGCGTTTACAAGGGGAGCTTCGCCAAGTCGGGGGGTTCGATGGAGGAAGGCACCTGGACGCTGAAAGCAACAGCAACCAAGGGCTCCACGGTTTCCGCGACCACGACCTTTTCCGTCGAAGAATTCGCGGCCAGCTGTGTCGTGCAACTCCTGGACGAGAGCTGTAGTGGGGAAGACGAGGATGGCCTCTACGGCCTCGGCGAAAAGGCCTGCTTTGCCGCCCAACTCGTGGACGCAGAAGACCAGCCCATCGACTCCAGCAACTCCATTTCCAACCCAACCGTCAAGGCCTTGGACGCCCGCAACGAGAAAGAAACCCTGTTCGCGGCCTGGAACGCCTCGCTCAAGCGCTTTGAATCGGTTTGGACGATTCCCCTCAACTACTCGAAGTCCAACACCGACCACTTATACGAGTCCGACGTCACCTACCAGAAAAGCGACAACTCCTTTGAAACCGTGCACTGCCAGAAACAGTTGCGCGTGGGACCGGACGCCGCGAGCAGCCTGCAAAACATCGCCCTCGACTTCTACGACGATGCGGCCCTGACCCTTCTCCTGCCCCTCAAAGACCAGCCCACGGAAGGCCAGGACCTTCCCACCCAGGCCAAGGGCGAAGACATTTACATCAAGGTCAGCCTCACCGACAACCAGGGCAAGGCCGTCAACACCGGGGTCGACCTCTCCCTCACCCACAAGAACCAGTCCACGCCCAGCCTGGCCGTAGTCGGCGGGCAAACCGATAATGGCGTCTACTCCACGAAATTCGACACCGCCATCAATGCAGCGGGCAGGTACACCGTGCAAGCCTCTGCCACGGCTGGTTCGACCAAGAGCGTCAGCGAAAAAGTCTTCGTCGAACTCCCCCAGCCCACCGTGTGCGCTTCCCCGTTGACTTCCTTTACCGTGAACCTCTTCCGAGACTCCGCGCACGTGACGCCGGCCTCCTCCTTTTTCCTGGGCGCCACGGTCTACTATGAAGTGCATGCCAACAGCGCCTTGGGCGAGCTCGCCCAACTCGACCAGTTAACCGTTAAAATCATGGACCCCAGTCGAATCGTGGTGGACACGCAGTCACCCACGGTCCCGGTTGGCATGCCGTTTTCGGGCAACTTTGTCACGCATGCAGCGGACACGCCCGGCGCGTGGAAAATAGAGGTTACTGGCACCTGCACGGACCTGGGCACCCAAACCAATGAAACCGAGTCCTCGATTGAGCCAACGCCCTGCAATTCCGGCGAGGAGAGGTGCCCGGACGGCGTCTGCCGAGCCGTTGACAACTGCGGGTGTCAGGCCGGCCAAGGCCGTTGCCCGGATGGAACGTGCTCGGCTTCCTGTCCGCCCACCAAGACCTGTGCTTCCGGCCAAGTCCTCTGCGGGGATTTGTTGACCTGTGGAACGATTTGCGCGGACACGGTTTGCCGGGAAGCCAACACGAATTGTGGTTGCTCGTATGGCCAGGAGCGTTGCTCGGACTCCACCTGCCGCACCCTTGGAACCTGCCCCACCAGTTCCTGTCCCAGCGGCCAAGAGTTCTGCAGTGACAACGTTTGCCGGCAGGCCAACACCAATTGCGGTTGTGGCACGGGTTTGTCACGGTGCCTGGACGGAAGTTGTCGCACCACCGGAACCTGTCCAACGGGCGCTTGCCCCGGTGGGCAATCCTTTTGCCAGGACAACGTGTGCCGCACCACCGGCACCAATTGTGGTTGTGGGGCTGGTTTGTCGCGGTGCGTGGACGGCGTCTGCCGTGCCACCGGGACTTGTCCCCTGGGTTCCTGCCCGGCGGGTCAAGAGTTTTGCCAGGACAATGTTTGCCGGACTTCCAACTCCAATTGTGGTTGTGGGGCTGGTTTGTCGCGGTGCGTGGACGGCGTCTGCCGTGCCATCGGAACCTGTCCCAGTTCCGGCACCTGCCCCGCTGGCCAAGAACGCTGCCAGGACAATGTTTGCCGGGCGGTGAGCACGAATTGTGGTTGCAGTGCAAACCAGGAAAGGTGTTCCAACGGGGCTTGCCTGGCAGTCGGCACTTGCCCGGTTTCTTGTTCCAGTGGCCAAACCCTTTGCCCGAATGGGGTGTGCGGGGAAGTCTGCCCGGACAGCGTCTGCCGCGCGGCAGGCACCAACTGTGGCTGTCCCCAGGGCGCGGAAATGTGCGCGGACGGGGCTTGCCGGTCTCGTTGCCCGCCTCCCTGGGCTTGCGAGGAACCCAACCTGGTTCGATGCCCTGACGGCATCTGCGGCGAGCTCTGCGCGGACGGCACTTGTGTCGCGAAGGGCACGTGCCCGCCAGGCCCCTGCCCCTCTTATGGGCAGCGATACCAGGACGCCAAGTGCCGGGACCCCGACAACGGAGACTGCAGCGCGCCAAAAGTCCGGTGCTATGACGGCATCTGCCGCGTGCCCTGCGCGGACGGCACCTGCTCGGTTACCGGCAACTGCTCCAACAACTGTTCTCCCGGGCAGGCCCGGTGCGTGAACGGGGCCTGCGGCATTGTGTGCCCGGACAACACGTGTCAAAGCCCGGGAAGCTGTGGCTCCTGTCCTCCCCCGCAAGTTTCCTGCAATGGAAGGTGCGCGTCCACGTGCCCGCCGACTTCCTGTCCCTCGGGTGAAATCCTTTGCGGGGACGGGATAACCTGTGGGGTTATCTGCGCGGACAACACGTGCAAACCAGCCGGCACCTGCAATGCGGTAGGCCCTTGTCAACCCGGTGAAACCCAGTGCGCGGATGGAACGTGTGGCGAACTATGCCCGGACAACGTGTGCCGGCCCACCGGCACTTGTCCTTCCATCAACGATTGCCCGCCGGGAACCGCCTTGTGCGCGGATGGAAGGACGTGTGGAGTCATTTGCTCGGATGGAACCTGCCGTGTCCCCGGGAGTTGTCCCAGCAACTCCTGTCCCAGTGGCCAGGTTTTGTGTCAGTCCGGGTCCTGTGGCATTGTCTGCCCGGACAACGTTTGCCGCACACCCAACGCGAATTGCGGTTGCTCTGCGGGCCAGGTTCGTTGCGCGGACGGGGTGTGCAGGGCCACCGGCACCTGCCCGGGTGGAGGCCCTTGTTCAGCCGGCCAAACCCAGTGCGCGGACGGCTCTTGTGGAGTCATTTGCTCGGATGGCAGCTGCCGGGCAACTTGTCTCCCGTACACGCCTTGTCCCCTCGGCGAAACCCTGTGCGGGAATGGTTCTTGTGGCATCATCTGCACGGACAACACGTGCAGGCCGGCCGGCACCTGCCCTCTTTGCCCCAACGGCCAGGAATTCTGCAAGGACCATGTTTGTCGCACGCCTAACACGAATTGTGGTTGTGGTTCGGGTCAGGAGCGTTGCTCGGACGGCGTATGCAGGACCCTTGGCACTTGTCAAGCCTCTTGCCTCCCCGGCCAGACGCTTTGCGCGAATGGAACCTGTGGAGTGGTCTGCCCGGACAATGTTTGCCGCGCGCCCAACGCGAATTGTGGTTGTGCTACTGGCCAGGAGCGTTGCTTGGACGGCACTTGCCAGCCCACTGGCGCCTGTCCTTGTCCCACCGGCCAAACGCGTTGCCTGGACGGCGTTTGCCGCTCCACCTGTCTGCCTTGCTCCCCCTACCAAGAGCTCTGCAATGACAACGTTTGCTATCCAACGAACGCGAATTGTGGTTGTGGTTCGGGTCAGGAGCGGTGCAAGGACGGCACTTGCCTGGCCATTGGCACCTGCCCGGGTTCCTGCCCCCTTGGCCAAACCCTTTGCCCGGACAACGTTTGCCGCACTACCGGCACCTGTCCTCCTATTTGCCCAACCGGCCAAGTGCCTTGCTCGAATGGCTCGTGTGGCGTTATCTGTCCGGACAACCTTTGCCGCGCGGCTAACACCAATTGCGGCTGCTCCAGCGGCCAGGAACGGTGCTCGGATGGCACCTGTATGGCCACCGGCACTTGCCCGACGGGCGGCCCTTGCCCGACCGGTTTAACGCTTTGCTCGGATGGAACCACGTGTGGGGAGCTCTGCCCGGACAATGTGTGCAGGCCGGTGGGCTTGCACTGCGGTTGCCCCGAGGGAGAAAACATGTGCCCGGACGGCACTTGTTCTACGGGTTGTCCTCCGGTCTTCTCCAGTTGCTTTGAGCACTATTGGAATGCCAAGGACTTGTCGTGGACGGCCAGCATTTCGTCCAACAAGAAGACCCTGGAAAACTATAAGACCGAGAACCTCTGTGGGAACAGCATCTCGGTGGCAGAGGAAAACCTTTCCTGGTTCAACCCGAACCCTGGCTCCGAGAAGCTGACGAAAATCAAGCAAAACAATGTCCAGTACTGGAGTGGCAGCATCGGCAGCGGGGTCTACGCGGTCTTGAGTGGTTCCGGGTTCGCCTTGAGTGGTAACACGCTGTACTCGCACCCGGATGCCTTGACGTGGAACCAAAAAATCGTGGACGTTCCAACGAACGCGCGTTGCTTCCAGGTCTTGTACAAGGGTTCCCTGGGCGGGGGCCTCACCAAGTACGTTACGCGGGAGAAGTGCTTCAACGTGGCCGCGACTCCTCCTTCCACGGTGAACGTAACCCTGTTCAAGGACTCGACCTCGGCCCTGGAAACCGATATCGAGGCCGCTACTCTGAGCAACGCCTACGATTACGCGACTTCGCCGGCGTTCACGGCCTTGGACTTGGACTATTACACGGATGCCGCGGGCTTGGCTTACCCCATCAAGGACTACATCTACAAGAAGCCCAAGGCACCGGACACGACGAGCGGCAGCCAAACCGTCAACCGGTGCACGACCGTGGAGGACAACGTCTTTGCGAAGGTCGAGGCCCGGGACTCTTTGGGGGAGTTGGTGCCCGTGGACTCGGTTGCTATTACCGTGAAGAACCCGGACGGGGTCGTCATCCAAACCATTTCCCGGTCGGGTGCCAGTGTCTCGGATGGCTTGACGCAGGCCGTCATCGACTTTGGGGACTATGATTACGCGAAAAACTATGAGACAACCGACTACCCGGTTACCTTTGGCTCGGCTGACCCGCCCACCGACTCGCGTTGGACCTACAACGGCGGCAGCCAAGACACCATCATCAAAGCCGTCAAGCCGGCTGACAACTCGGCCAACAACGACGGTCAATGGATTTTCGACTCGGCCTTGAGAAACCACGCCTATGGCACCATCGTCTACACGACCAGCCAAACCAAGTACACGGGGTTCCTGGATGGAACGAACAAAACGGTGAACCATTCACTGCATACTGCGACCCCCGATAAGCTTATTGCTGGGGATTACACCGTTGAAGTCTCAGCTACGGTTGGACAGACAACGGTGACAACCACGAAGACGTTCAAGTTGACTCACGGGGGAGACCCAAAATTCGTGCGAGATTGTGCGACGTTTGTAGAGCCGATTGAACTCAAACCCTATTTCCTCATCGAGTACTTTTATCCGGGTGCGGGGGGGCAATGCGATTATTTGGGGACGCCGGTGCTGGCGTTCAACGAGGGCGACAAGGTGTGCTTCAAGGTCACGGTGAGAGACAATTCAGTGAACCCGTCGGGGAAGTTGACGCTGTCCGAGCCCTTCATCAAGTTGGTTGGGGGAGGCTCGGCGACGAGTGGAAAGAACTGGTTGACGGAGCCCAGGCAGTGTGCCAGTGTCTCGGGCGAGAACTGGGCGGGGGAGTCGAAGGCCGTGCCCTCCGCTCCAACCGGGGTTACCAACGCCTACTTCACCACGCAGAACCGGGAATACTATGGCATAAGCCAGGCGGATGGCGCCTGGCAGTGGAGTCGAACCCTGCAGAGCGGCGTCTACTTGGACAACGTGCGGAGCCAGGTCACCGTGAACAACAATGCTTCGCCTTATTCGACGATTACGGGTTGGTTCCAGATTCCCAAGCCAACTGTCGTGGAGTATGGGGCCTACGAAACCTATTCCGTTCAAAACGTGGGCAGCGGCAAGATGTGCAGTGATAGTGCCGCGCCCACCCTGTATCGGCAACCCATTGCCAGCAATTACTTGCTTATCAAGGACGACAATGCGAGCAGCCCCTATCCGGGTTATGCCGCCAACCCGCCCAGCACCTATGAGTCGACGTGTTCGAGGCAGTTGTTGTTGCACAACCCCTTGAATGACCCGATGAGCGCCCAGCAACGCATCGTGGACTCGTGTGCTGGAACATACTATCCATTGATTTCCGTGAAAGTCCAGCCAACGGGCACGACTACCGTTCCCATTCAGCGGGTGGTCAATGACTCGATTAAAACCCAGGGAAGCGGCAACTACTTTTATGCGAGCACCTGGGACAAGCAGGCCGAGTGCCTGAACATCGAATGGGTGGGTGCCAAGTCGTTGAAGTTTGGGAAGGCGCCGAGTTGCATTCGGAACGAGAGCCCGTGCCCGCAAGGCGAGTGGATTAACTCCAAGCAGGACATGGTGCGGTTGCGGCACTGGGCCATTTACAACAAGCGGTGGCCCAAGGTAGCCTATGGCGCGGGTTCTTCCATGAACTGTGTGAATTCCAGCGTGGCCATCAACGGGATGACGCCCCATCTATCAGGAGACGGAACCACGTATGGCGGCATCGCGGGCATCCGGATATGGAAGAAGTGGGTTTACCGTTCCTTCAAGCACTTCCGGCGGCCATCCTATGTCACGCTTCCACCGGACCCCAATGATGAAACGTGTTCGGAGTACTATGACCCGGAGGACGAGGACTGCTCGGACGAGGAAACCGATGAAACCAACAACGATTGTGGCATAAACAGTTTCGCGGGTGAGGAGTGGACGTGTGCGCCGGACACGGATGCGCCGACTGCCGCGCCCCTGGCCAAGGACGGCGTAACATACGGCATTGGCCCGTTTTCCCTGGCCTCCTTGGTCTTGCACAACGGCACGTCGGTGGAGGACACGTGTTCGTTGCGGAACGCGATTTTGTTGAAAATCAAGACCACTGGTTCGCCGAATGCCAAGAGCCTGGAGTTGAACCTGGACTCGATTGACTTCCGGTTCGCGGACAACTCGGTGTACCAGTCGAGGCCCGTGCCTCAGAGGAATGGGGCCGCGCACACGGAGTCGTGTGGCGCCACGACTCCCGGGAACGCGGATAGTTGGCCGTGTTGGTACAATTTTTTGAATGCGTCGGGTGACCCGGTGCGTAACTCGAACTTTTGCAGGGATACCGCGCAGCACGCGCGTCGAAAGTGAAAGGGAGTAGGCTGGGGAACCGTTCCTTGTCAAGGGGCATGCGGTTCTCCAGTCAACTCCAAGAAAATGTTTTCATTCTTCTACGTCGACGGGTTCCTCGGCTGGTTCTGCGTCGGGGTCCGCGATGGCGGCCTTGGCGGCTTCGGCCTCGGTTTTGGCTGCGTACTTGTAGGCGTTGAAGGAATTGGCCCAGGACTTCGTGAACCAAGAGACCGCGGCGGCTTCCGTGGTTTGGGTGAGGGCCTTGTCGTAGGCGGCCTGGGCTTTTGCC
>JAGVWE010000001.1 GCA_018304425.1 Candidatus Iainarchaeum sp.
GCGGACAGGCTGCAGGTCGCGGCTCCATCGACGGGCCTGGCCATCCTGCCGACACAGGCACCGGAGCCAAGCGGCAACCAGCCCGAAGCGGCGCCGCCAGCGGCTGCCCCCACCGGCCCGGAAATGAAGGGCTTGTTAAAGGACCCGGCCGGCAAAATGGGCCAGGACAACGCACCAGTAGTCTTCGTCGAGTACTCGGACTTCCAGTGCCCGTTCTGCGGGAGATGGTACAAGGACTCGGCAGCCCAGCTGAAAAGGGATTACGTTGACACCGGGAAAGTGCTGTTCCTGTACAAGGACTTTCCCCTGAGCTTCCACCCCAACGCCGGCCCAGCCGCCAACGCGGCGAGGTGCGCGGCCGAGCAAGGCAAGTTCTGGGAATTCCACGACAAGGTCTTTGAAAACCAGGAAGCCCTGTCGGCCGACAACTACAAGAAGTGGGCCAAGGAACTGAAGCTCAACGCGGGCCAGTTCGACTCCTGCTTTGCTGGCAGCAAGTACAACAACCTCGTGCAGGCCAACTTCAGCGAGGGCTCGCGGTACGGCGTTTCCGGGACCCCGAGCTTCCTCGTGGGCAAGGCCGGCGGAAAAGCACAGCTCGGGCCGCAAGGCTCCTATCCTTCCATCGTGGGCGCCATGCCGTACAGCGAGTTCAAGGACGCCATCGATGCGTTGCTGAAATAAGCCTGGTTGGGGCTCAACGCCCTATCTTTTCACCAGCCAGTCGTTCAGGTCAGCCCATAGCCGCATGTCCCAGGGAGTGAACTCCTGGATGGCCTCCATGAAGGGAGTCGTGCCCCCATAGGAGGCGATGGTCCAGCCGATGGCCAACAGGAACAAGCCCGCGACCAGGTTGTAGGGGCTGAGGCTGAGTTGCCTGCCAAACAGGTTCAGGGAAAACGGGGTGTTGACGGCGGCCACCATTTTTTGGAATCCTTTCCGTTCCGCCACCAGCGAGGCAGCCACCAGGGGCAGGACGACGCCGGCCGAGAAGGCGAGGAGCAGCAGGGCGCCCCAGGCCGGGCTGGCCATGCCGCCGGCCGCGAGCAGGATGCCGGCCAAGACCGCACCCATGCAGGGCGTCCAGCCAATGCCGAAAAGGGCGCCCAAGAAGAACATCGAGGCCAGGCCGCCGCTTGCCTTGACGAAGTGCTGCTGGAGCGTGGGCAGGTTTTTTCCCGCCAGCAGCCAGAGGCCCGCGAATGCCAGCAGGACTCCCGATACCAGGGCGAAAGGCTGCCGGTAGGCATTGAAGAGGGTGCCGAGGCTGCCGGCGACGAAGCCGAACACCGTGAAAGTGGCCATGAGGCCCAGGCCGAATAGGAGGCTGGCCTGGAAGGCCTTCTTCCGGGTGAAGGCCACGGTGAAAAACAGGGGCAGCAGGACGAAGCCGCAGGGCGAGAGAAAAGAGATTAAGCCGCCAAGGAAGGCGCCCAACAGGGTGACGCTCTGCATGAGCTGCTGGTTGTATTCAACGATTCTTTGGAGGCCGATTGGGAGCTCCTGGGCGAGCACGGGAACCGCGAGGAAGGAGAGGAAAACCAGCCAGACAAGCAATCGGGGAGGCATGGAAACGCCTGGCCTATGAGAACCCGCAACGGGTTTCCCGGTCAAAGGAGTGGAAGGCGTCAAACTTTTTCTTGGCCGAGGCAAGGTGCCGGCCCGTGCCCTGGACCTGGACGGCGAACCGGTCTGCCTTCAGTTCCTCGTTTTCGAGGTCGGCCCTGATTTCATTGAAGGAAAAGACCGGCACCAGCCGTTTCACGAGCAGCGAGGAGAACTTGAACAACTGGTTGGAGTTCTTCAGGTGGCTGAGCTCGTGCAAGAGCACCGCCTCGGCTTCCTTCTTCGTCAGGAGCTCCAGGAGGCCGACCGAGACGAAGATGGTGGGCTGGAGGCCGGCCGTGGAAAAGGCGACCGGTTTTTGGTCGTCGACGAGCAGCACCTTCGGCTGGCGCATCCCGAGCCGGGAGGAGTAAAGGGAAACCATTCCGGCGATTTCTCCGTCTCCCAGTTCCCGCGCCTTCAGCATCCGGCGGTAGAGGAGGGGCGAGACCAAGTAACCCAGGACGATGGAGCCAAGCAAGGCGATGGGCAGCGCCTTGAAAACGGTTTTGGCCTGGCATGCCAGCATGCCGGCGCAGGGCACCGAAAGCGTGAAATAGACGAGGGGAAAGAGCACCGAGAAGAAGGTGGTGTAAATCCAGGCAGTCTTCTTTCGAACACTCAAATCGCTTCGCTTCAACTGGAGCAGCGCCACCACGGCGAGGAACAGGGCGCCAAGCGTGACCATCAGGCCATCCCGGCTCTGGAGGAAGCCCAGCAGGCAGGTTCCCACCATGCAACCCATGTCAAACATTCACGCATGCCTCCCGAAGCGTTCGTTGAAGTAAGTGGTGGCCGTTGACCCAAACCGCTGAATCAGCTTGTTGACCGCGCTCTCCAGCATGTGCTCCTTGAACTTGGAGGGGGAGCCTGAGGCGAAGTAAATGTAGCGGTAGCCACCCCGGCAGGACTCGACCTTCCGCTCAACCAGGCCCTTCGAGTACAGCCGGTCGAGGATGACCGCGACGCTCGTCAAGGCGACTTTCCGCTTCCGCTTGACGAGTTTATGGGCTTCCTTGGTGCGCATGCCGTTCCCCCTGACCAGTACGTCAAGAACCACGGCCTCCAGGGGGCTAAGCGCAGCTTTTAATTCTTGACGTATCTCAATTACCTTCATCAATAAGGGGATGGGAAGTAAGGCTTAAAAACATAACCGATTATACAAGTTGTAACATTTACAAGCATTTGTAATGGTATGGAGTGGGAAACTTGAAGGAATCAGCTGAGACCCGGTTCTTCCTGGGCACCAAAAAAGGCTTTTACGCCCTCGTCATCATCACGGCGTTCATGCTGTTGAACAACATCCTGGCCACCACCCTGTTCGCGCAAGCCATTCAGGCAACTGCGGCCGGGGCCGGCGCCGGGCCCGCGGTCGTCGACGTCGGCAGCGGCTTGAATTATGGCCCGAAGACCACGCTCAAGCCCATGCCGTTGGCGCAGGACGAGCAGCCCACCTTCCAGGGCTTCAGGACCAGGGTAAAAGCCCTGCCCACCATCAGCGAACTCGCCATCGCCCCCTCCAGCAGTGATTTAGTCCAGGACCTGGTCAACAACATCATCCCCACCGGCGTACCATGGTATAGCGACGAAGCCGGGGGAGTCACTTTTGACGACCCCATTTACGCGCAGCAGACTTGGGGCCCCTACGAGGAAACCATCCAGTTGAGCGGCGAAGACGAACAACGGTGGAGCACCATCGTGAACTCGTTCACCTGCGATTATTGTTGTGGTTCCCCGCAGCAGCCCACCATCATCACGCGGTGCGGCTGCGCGCATGCGAAGGCCGCGCGGGGCATGGCCAAGTGGTTCATCCAGAATCATGGCGATGAATTCTCGGACGAGGAAATCTACGGCGAAATGGCGCGATGGTACGCCCTGTGGTATCCGGGGCCCACCGTCAAGCGGCTCGCCGAAGAAATAACCGGAACGCTATCATGATGATTAAACACAGGGAGGCAAAAAAAATGGACAAGACAATGATCCTCACCATTCTGGTGGGAGCCATGGTATTGGTTTCGGCCCTGCAAACCATTCAATTGTTTGGGCTGAGCAACGCGCTGTCCGGCGCACAGGTTGGCGGAGGCTCGCTGAGCGCGGCGAAAGCCCCGGCAACCACGGCCAAGGCGCCCGTTGCGGTCAGCGGGGGCACGAGCCTAAAGAACCTGCCCAGCATGGTTGGCGGGTGTTAGGCCGGCAAGGAGCCAAGAGCCAGGGAAAGGATTGACAGGCAATGACCAATGCAGGGAAACTCAAGCGGAACGCGTTGACGGTGTTGTTCGTGTTGCTGGTGGGGATTAGCCTCCTCAACACCCTCCAATTGATGAACATCACGGGCAAGCTCACCGAAAAGGTGGTGGAAGCAAAAGAGCTGGCGCGGCCGGCCAAGATAGAGGTAACCCTGCTTGTTTCAGGGGCTTGCAGCGCAAGTGACTGCTATGACATCGGCTTGTCCCTGGATGCCTTGAAGCAACAGAACGTGGAAGTCACGAAGGAACAGACCCTCGCGCTGGAGTCAGCCGAAGGAAAGGCCCTGGCGGAAGCCAGTGGCGTCCAACGGCTGCCAGCCCTGGTCGTGTCCGTGGAACCGAAAAAGGCGGAACAACTGAAGAACTACTGGAAGCGCGTGAACGCCGTTGAACCCGCAGAAGGCAAGGCCGTTGTCCAGCCACCGGTGCCGCCCTACTTTGACCTCGCCCAGGGAAAAGTGGCGGGACTGGTAAAGCTCGTCTCGCTGACGGATGACGCCTGCACGCAATGCCTCAAATTGGATGACGTTGCCGCAATCCTCGAGGGAGCCGGGATAAAAATCGTGGACAAACAAGTGCAGGCCTATGATTCCCCCGAAGGAAAGGCATCCATTGAAGGGTTCGGCGTGACCCGGATTCCGGCCCTCCTCCTCTCCAAGGACGTAATGGTTTACGAGGGCATGGCCGAGCAGTTGAAGGCCCTGAACTCGGTTGAAAAAAACGGCTATTACGCCGTCCACTCCACTATTCCGCCTTACCGCGAGGTTGCCAGCAACCAGGTCAAGGGCCTGGTGGAAGTCATTTACCTGACGGACGAGTCCTGCAAGGAATGCTTTGACGTCCAGGTGAACAAGCAAGTCCTCCAACGGTTTGGCTTGGTCTTTGCGAGCGAGAAGACCGTTGACATTGCGTCAAAGGAAGGCAAGGAACTCGTGAACCGCTACAACCTGACAAAGGTTCCGGCCTTTCTGATGTCCGGTGAGGCCAAGGAATACGCTTCCCTCAACAGCGTGTGGAAACAGGTGGGCACGGTCGAGGGCAGCGGCTGGTATGTTTTCAGGAAGCCCGAAGTGTTCGGTGCCTACAAGGACCTGGAGAAAAAATTGGTGGTCACGCCGCAGCAGGGCGGCCAGTAAGAGTCCAGCCACTGCCATTGTTTGGGGAGCGAAATGAGCGAAAAAGAAGGATGGGTGCTCTACGGCTTCGTGGTTTTCGCGGTCGTGGCGCTGGGAATCGGCTTGCTGGCTTTGGCCAACATCCTGGGTCTGAACCAAGCGAGCCCGGACGATGAAAGTCAAGCCACGCAGGAGCGGGACGAGGCCATGGGCCGGTTGACCATGACGTCCTTTGACCGGGATATGGCCCTGAAACTCATGGACAAGGACTCCGATGGCAAATGCGATGCCTGCGGCATGCCGGTCGAGATGTGCATCGAGTCCGGCCAGCTGGAATGCAACATGGGACCGGATGGCGCGTCCAAGATGGGGTTGCTGAACTCCCAGCACGTCCACGCGGACTGGAAGGTTTACGTCAACGGAAAGGCGCTCGACTTGTCGGACAAAACCCATGGAGGACGCATGCAGGCCGGGCTTCCCGTGAGCAGTTTCATGCACGTCGACGAAGGCGCGCCAGCGCCTGAACTGCCGGGCGACGTCCTGCACATGCACGCCAAGAACGTGCCCCTCTGGCTGTGGTTCGAAAGCCTGGGCATGGAGTTCTCCAGGGACTGCCTGGAACTGAGCGCAACCCCCAAGTTGGGGGCAGGCGAAAAATACTGCAACGGCAACGGAAAGACCCTGAAGTTCTACGTGAACGGCCAGCCCAACGATGGATTCGAGAAATACGTGTTCAGGGACGGGGACAAGCTGCTGATTTCCTACGGGGATGAAACGGACTTGTCAGCGCAACTGGGTTCCATTACTAGCTTCGGTGGACGCCATTGAGGGAACGCATGGACGCAAAAACGAGGATTGAAAGCTTTGTCAGCTCCGCTTCGGGGGCATTGGCAACCATTGGCTCGAGCTGGCAGGTCTGCCACAACATCTGCCTGGCGGCATTGGCCTTGCTGGCCTCCATCGGCATTGTCATAACCGGGATGCCGCTGCTTTTCCTGTTCGAATACAACCTTTATTTCTGGGGGGCCGCCGTGCTGTTGCTGGCGCTGACGCTCACCATGTTTCTCAGGAACCCGGCCTGTGGCTCGAAAAACGTCTTGGCGTTCAACGTGGGTGTGGTCATCGCCGGAACTCCTGGCCAATTCCTCGGAGGCTTTCAGCCCCTGTTCTGGGGGGTTGGAGGCGTTATTGCGTTGACGGGAATCGTGGGCTGGTGGCTGAAGCGGAAAAAGGGAGAAAAATGAACTGGCCAGCATGGGCTTTGATTTCGTTGGTTGCGGGCGTGCTCCTCGCGGGATGCGTAGCCGGCGAAGGCAAGCCGGCTGCCGGGAGAGGAGAAACAGGCTTGAAGACGCTGTCCGTCGAAGAATTAAGGCAAGGGCTTGAAAACAAGGACTTTTTCCTGGTGGACGTGCACGTCCCCGAACAGGAACACTTCCCGCAAACCGATGCATTCATTCCCTATGATGCGATTGAGTCAAACCTGGGGAGCCTCCCAAAGGACAAGAACGCCAAGATTGTGCTGTATTGCAGGACCGACCGAATGAGCGGAATCGCGGGAGAAAAACTAGTGCGCTTGGGGTACACCAACGTCTACCATGTCGTGGGCGGAAAAGTGGCCTGGGACGGGATGGCCAGCGACTAGGCAGGGGAAAGGCATGCGTTCACAAGCGAACACGGTTTGGCTGGCGGCAAAGGAAGTCCTTTCCCACACGAAGTACCTGTGGCTCTTTGTTTTGGCCAGCACGTTCTTCGCCCTCCTGTTCATTGTCTACCCCGTGCTCGCCACGCCGGGCAACGACCTGGCTTTCCAGTTGTCGATTACGCCTTGGTGGGGCCTGCTGTTAATCGGTTTCCTCGCGTTCGCTTCCGGGCTCCTGGTCACCCTACAGGCCTACATCTTCAGAAGGCTCAAGGCCCTGCCCGTAAAGGAAACCGGGACAACGCTTGTCGGGGGGGCTTCGGCTTTCCTTGCCAACGTCTTCGCCTCGGCTTCCTGCACGGCCTGCGTTTCGGCCCTTTTCTCCTTTCTCGGCATCGGCACCATCATTTTCCTGTTGAATTACCGCTGGGAAATCGTGGGCGGCAGCATCGTGCTGACGCTTCTTGCCATTTACTTCGCATCCAAACGCATCAACAACCATTGCATGGAATGCGGGGTTTGAGGGAACGAAAATGAAAGACGTCGTCAAGTGGTTCACGAGGATGGGCGTGGTTCCGCGGGCACTGATTATTGGGTTGACGATGTTCGTGGCCTTCGGCGTGCCAACCGCCCTGGTGCCGTTGCCCCTGATTGCCTACAAGCGCATGATTCCCGCGACCGTTCTGGACTATTTGCTGCTGGCCGCGGTTTCGGGCCTCGTGGGCCTCTACGCTTCCTATCGCCTGCGAAAAAACGCGCCTGAAAAAGGCGGCGACATGAAGGCGTTTGGGGCAACGATTGCCGGGCTATTCTCGTTCGCTTGCCCCATCTGCAGCGTGCTGCTGGTCTCCTTGCTGGGCAGCGCCTTTGTTTTGACTTACTTCGAGCCGGTACGGCATCCGCTGGGTGTCGCAGCCGTCGGCGCATTGGTTTACCTGGTTTACGTGGAAAGAAAAAATTGCAGGGCCTGCAAGGAAGGGAATTGAATGGACGAAGCAAGCGAAGAATTAGTGGCGGAATTGACCAAGAAACAAAAGAAGAACCTCGAAAAAAAACGGAGGCAGAAAGAGGAACAAGCAGTGGAACAGAAAAAAGCCGGGGCGGAAAAACTGAAAAAGACGGCCCTGGCCTCCCTGGCCCTGGTGGCCGGCGCTTTCCTCGTTTACTTCGTTGCCATGGCCCCCAAAGTGGAGGGGCCCTACACGCCCGGCCCCGTGCACTGGCATTCGACCCTTTCCATGACCGCATGCGGCCAACCCATTCCCTTGCCCCGCGCCCCGCCGGGCAGGATGCTGGGGCCCGAAATAAGGCACCTCCACGACAACGATGACAAGATCCACATCGAGGCACAGGTCCAGCGAAAGGAGGACATCATGGTGGAAGCCTTCCTGGCGGACATCGGCGTGGCGTTCAACGAAAAACAACTGGGAAACTATGGCGAGGGAAACCAGTGCCCGAATGGAAAAGCCGGCAAGGTCGCATTCACCGTCAACGGCAAGCCAAGCACGGAATACGAGAAGTACGTGATGCAGGACGGCGACAAAATCGAGATACGGTTTGAATAATTGCGAGTATGCGGAGGGGTAATCATGGGGAGCAAAATAATCTGGATCGGATTAGTGGCGCTGGCCCTGGTGTTGAGCGGCTGCGCGCAGGCGGAACAAAAACAACAGGCAGTGGCTGGCCCACAGCAGGGCTACGACCTCCATGTGGACGCCAAGCACTGGCTGAAAGACAAACGGGAAACGGTTCACCACTGGTGCAAGCCCACCAAGGAAAAGCTGTTTGAGTGCCTGTTGTTTGACTCGGATGCGGCCAACGCCAACATCGTGGGAACGGAAGTCATCGTGGAGAACGGCGTCTGGGAAACCTTTGACGACGAGGAAAAAGGCCGCTGGCATGACCATAAAACCGAAATCGTGGAAGCAGAGGCCACTCTGCCGGGCATGCCGGAGGCCGAGGCCCAAAAATGGGTCGAAGCCCTGATGCAGACCCATGGACGCGTGATTTACTTCTGGAACTACCCGAGGGACGCCTATCCCATTGGCCGGCCTTTCATGGACTCCGACCACTAGGTTTAAGGGCTTTGGACAAGGCATCCCCTTAAGCCTTTTTCTTTCCTTTGTCCTGCCATGCGCGTCCTCAAGGCCAATGGGGAATCAGAGGAATTCGACGCCGAAAAGGTGCGGCGGGCCTGCCTCCGGGCCGGGGCCTCCGACCGGATGGCCGAAGAAATCACGCAAAGCGTGCGGGCGCGGGCCTATGACGGCATCCCCACCCATGAAATCTATGCCATGGCCTACAAGCTGCTCAAGCAAGCCAAGACCGGGGCCGAGCACCGGTTCAGCTTGAAGAAGGCCATGATGGAGTTGGGCCCGGAAGGACACGCCTTCGAGGACTTCGTTGCCCGCGTGTTCCAGGCAAACGGCTACCAGGCGCGCACGCGGCAAATCGTGAAAGGGAAATGCGTCTCCCACGAAGTGGACGTGGTCGCGGAAAACGCCGGGGAAAAAGTCCTGGTGGAATGCAAGTTCCACCACCGGCCGGGCATTGAGTGCCACGTGCAAAACCCGTTGTACGTGTGGGCGCGGTTCCAGGACGTGGTCGAGGGCGCGAAATCAAATGGGGAACGGCCGTTCACGCAGGCCTGGCTTGCGACCAACACGAGGTTGAGCTCGGACGCGGTTGCCTACGCGGAATGCGTGGGGTTGAAGGTCCTGGGCTGGAAATATCCTTCCGTCAACGGCCTGGAAGCCCTGATTGAGCAAAAGCGATTGTATCCGGTCACGGTGTTGACGGGCCTCACTTCCCACGAAAAGGACCGGCTGGTGGGAGCGGACATCCTGTTGTTAAGGGAACTCGTGCAAGCCAACGCCGCGGGCCTGGCCGCGAAAACCGGCCTGCCCGCACCCCGAATAGAGGGCCTTAAAGCCCAAGTCCACTGGTTATAGCGTGCGTTAGCACGCGCGGACCTGCACACCCGCAGGTGCAAGCCTGTGCAGGCCTACACCGGGTTTCAGGGCCTTACCTCTAGCAGGGCCATCATGCCGGACTCCAGGTGCTCGGGGATGTGGCAGTGCAGCATCCATTGGCCCGGGTTGGAGAAGTCGACGAGCAGGTCCACGGTGCTGCCGGCGGGAACCAGGACCGAGTCCTTCCAGGCCAGGTTGTCGTTCGGTTTTCCGTCCACGCTGGCCACGAGGAAGCGGTTGCCATGCAAGTGGAGGGGGTGCTGCATGGGATGCGCGGAAGTGGCGAGGTTGTGGATGCGGATTTTTTGGATGCTGCCCGCCCTGGCTTCAAATCGCACGTCCATGTTTTCTTTGCCGGTTTTCCTGTCGCGCAGGATCCATTTCGTGTTCTCGGGAGTTGAAGCGGAGTTCATGGCGGCCATCCTGCCTTCCTCCCACTCGATGGGTTCGGGGGCTCCGCCCAGGGCGTGCGGCGTCATGTCCATGCCCTGCATTTCAACGTCGAGTTCCAGTTCGAGGTCAGGTTGCTGGTCCAGCAAGGCCTTGAAGGGGGCCAGGGAAGACTGCAGGACCGGGTTGGCATGGGGGGAAGAAAAATCGGTGGCAGGGGTTGGCGCGGACGCAGCCTCGACTTCGAGGACGCCCAGGGTGTAAGAGGCGTCGGGCGTGGCGTTGAGTAACTTGAAGGAACCGGCTTTTTCGAGGGCCAGCTCCACGATGGCGCGCTCCGAGGGCCCGAGGACCACGCCCTCGACCAGGGCTTCGCGTTCGGGTTTGCCGGAATCCAGGCCCACGAGTTTCAGGGGATGGCCTTCGACCGTGAAATGGAAGGGCCGCGCGTTGGCCGCGTTGACGAGGTAAAACCGCAGGGTTTGGCCTTTCCCAGCCTTCAGGCGGTAGTTGTTTTGCCAGTTGACGAACAGGGTGTTGCCATAGCGGCCCATCAAGGCATGCGTGGCCTGGTCCTCGTTGAAACCGGCCATGCCTCCCGGCTCGAGGAGGAGGTCGTCCAAGAACAGGACTTCCTCACGGTCGACTGGGTTGTAGTAGACTGGGTCTCGGGGTTCCACGAGGATGGCGCCATACAAGCCGAGCTCCTGTTGCCGGTCTTCGCGTAGGTGCGGGTGGTACCAGTAGATGCCTTCGTCCGGGAAAGAGAGTTCGTAGCGGAAGGTTTCGCCTGGCTTGACTGGCTCCTGTGTAACGCCTGGCACGCCGTCAAAGGCATGGGCGACTCTCACGCCGTGCCAGTGCACGGTCGTGTCGTATGGCAAGCTGTTCCGAAAATCAATGGAAACCCGGCTACCCTGTCTCACCTTGAGGAGCGGCCCGGGCAGCATGCCGTTGTAGGCGTAGAGGGTCTCCGGTTTGCCGGCCATGGTTTGGGTGACGGCGGACGCGGTAAGGGAGTAGACGGAGCCATCTGCGAGGTCAATGGCTTGCATGGGCCTGGCATCCGGGGCCTGCCTGGCGACGCAGCCGGCGGCAAGCGAGAACAGGAACAGCAGGACCAGAACGCGGTCACCATGCACACAGGGCATGCAGGGAGTAGGAGGGAAAACCATTAAAAATTGCAGCAAATGACAAGGGGGAAGGGGCCATTGCAGGAAACGGAATCCGTTTGATGCAAGCCCTTCCTCCCAGCCTTTTCGCCTACAGAATTCGGGGTGATAAATCGCCCGATAATATAATGTCGCGCAGGAATTAGATAATTTTAATTGGTTTGGAAAGCGAACCCGGCGGGCGGCCGGCGGCCGCGGAGGGGGCTGGGAAAGTTTTAATAAGCGGATTGGCGTACGTAATTAGTCGAGAGAATGGATTTAAGCGATTACACGAAGCGGAGCCAGAAAGCCGCGTATAGCGCTCCTGGCGCGCGCCAAAAGAAGTGCATGCAGTGCGGCAAAGTCCTTGAAAACGACGGCTCGCACCTCTACTTCCAGCGGTTCTGCAGCCAGCTTTGCAAGGAAAAATACATGGAATTGTAG
>JAGVWE010000004.1:0-187180 GCA_018304425.1 Candidatus Iainarchaeum sp.
AGAACGCGGATAGTTGGCCGTGTTGGTACAATTTTTTGAATGCTTCTGGCGACCGAACGGGAACGCGTTTAACCGCGTTTAAGGGCGGTAAACGCCTTTCCAGCCAGGCATGCAACGGGTTTTTAGGCGCTTTCAGGGGTATTCATGGGTATGGAGCCTAAGTCCTCGTCCAGCGGCCAGCTGCCTCAACCGGGGTTGAAGAGTGCCGCCGAGCAAGTCTTGTTGAAAAACCTGCAGGCACTGGAAGCCGAATTGAATGAGACGACTTCGTTGAAGAGAAAAGACGAGCTCCTGCAGCAGATTTCGCTGTTAAAAGAGCAGCTCATCCGCCTCCAGGGCCCCGAGTACTCGGTGTTGCAGCGGGAGAACAAGGAGTTAAAGGCCCGGCTCTCCGGTCCAGAGGGAAACCCGGCCGCCAGGCCCGGCGCCGGCCCCGAGGCCCCTGACCTCCAAAAGCGGCTGCGGCTCTACGCGCTTTTACTCAAAAAGTATGCCGCCGTCGTCAACGCCGCCGAGCGCAAGACGGTTGGAGAGGTCAAGGCCCTGGTCAACAAAGACGATTTGACGGTGGACTCGTTTGTCTCCCAGTTCAAGCGCGAAGGCTACTCGTTTGACGCCCATTACCTGGCCGTGGCCGAGCAGGTGTTCAACGCCATCGTCAAAGACATCGACTTCGTCAAAGCCGACGTGGAACTCAACTTCTGGCTTTCCCCCGCGGAAATCGTGCGGGAACGGGTGGCCGACGACGAGGACCTCGCCGTCTTCCTTTGCTCGTGCCTCTATGCCTTGGGCGACGAAAAAGCGGAAGTCGTCATCGCGGAACTCGAGAACCTGTCCACGCACGCCTTCGTCGTCACCTATTATGGGACGCAATTCCTCTTGCTGGACCCCACGCAAAGGATTCCCTTTAACCGGTTCCTGGGCGACAAGAAAAGGGTCTTGCGGGAGTACGCGTTCGAGGGCAGTCCCCTCAAGAAGTTCCTGTACAAGTTCAACGCGAAAGACTACGAACAGTTCCTTTAATTGTTTTTCGTTGATTACATCCAATGGCGTTGGCGGAGGGATGCATGTGGAAAAAATAATCAAAGTCGGCTTGAACGGGTTCGGCAGGATAGGCAAAGCGGTTTTCCGGGCGGGCGTGTCAAGGCCCGGCATCGAGTTCGTGGCAATAAACTCGCGTTCGGATCCCAGCATTTACGCGCACCTCCTCAAATACGACTCGGTTCACGGCCGGTTTCCCGGCACCGTCGAGTTGAAGGGCAAGCACCTCAGCGTCAACGGCTACGAGGTCAAGATGTTCCAGGAAACCGATCCCCTCAACGTGCCCTGGAAGCAGTTGGGCGTTGACGTGGTCATCGAGTGCACGGGCGAGTTCCGCAAGCGCGCGGACATCGAGAAGCACCTGCACGCGGGAGCCAAGTACGTGGTGCTGACCGCGCCGCCCAAGGGAGACGACTCCATCCCCTTATACGTTTACGGCGTCAACCACACCCAATTCAAGAAGGAAAAGGACTTGCTGGTCTCCAACGCTTCCTGCACCACCAACTGCCTGGCGCCCCTTGCCAAGGTCTTGAACGACGCCTTCGGCATCAAGAAAGGCTTCATGTCCACGGTGCACGCCTACACCAGCAGCCAGAGCCTCATCGACCGCTCGGACAAGGACCTGCGCAGGGCCCGGGCAGCGGCCATCAACATCATCCCAACTTCCACGGGTGCGGCCAAGTCCATTGGCAAGGTCATCCCCGAACTCGCCGGCAAACTGGATGGCACGGCCTTCCGCGTTCCCGTGCCGAACGGTTCCATGGTGGACCTGGTGGTTGAACTCAACCGCAACGTGACCGTCGAAGAAGTCAACCAAGCCGTCAAGAAGGCCGCGGAGGGTTCCTTCAAGGGCATCATCGAGTACTCGGACGCGCACCTGGTCTCCAGTGACGTGCTCGGCAACCCGCATTCCTGTGTCTTCGACTCGCTGTGCACGCAACTCGTGGCCGGCAACCTCGTCAAGATCCTGGCCTGGTACGACAACGAGTTCGGTTACAGCTGCCGGCTCATCGACCTGATTCAGTACATTTACCGCCAGTGACTAGGTTTACCGTCAGCAACTATTTTACGGCGGCCAAGAGCCTTTCCTGGAAGGCCTCTGGCTTGCGGAGCCACTCGAGTTTCTCCGGGGCCGCGACAAAGGCCTTGTAGAGGGGCTCGCTTCCCAGGCCGAGTTCGGGGAACGCCTGGGCCTTCAAGAACCGGAGGCTCGGGTGATGCAAGTACTTCTTGTTTTCCACCCACCCCTGGAGGGTCTCATAGTAGATGCCGCCGCGCTTCTCCTTGTAGGCCTCGTACTCCGATGCAAACGTCCGCTCCACGAGGTTACTCATGACCAGGGTCTCCTTGCCCGGGTTAATCGTCACGTGCCCGTAGTTGGGCGGAATCAAGACCTTGTCCCCTGCCACGGCTTCCACGACCAAGGCGTGGTCGCGGTCCTGTAAGAGGTAATGGGCTTGGCCGTTGAGTACCTCGTAGACCTCGGGATAAGAGCATTTGGCCGAGGCCAGGGGATGGAAGTGGCCATACGTCTTGTTGAATTCCCTGCCCAGCATCAAACCCGGAACCACGGTCAAGTCATAGCGGAAGCCCTTGCCCCGGAACAAGTCCTTGTCTGCTTCCAGGCAGACATCCCGGTACATGTAATAGGTTTCGTCCGGCTGGTCCACGGTTTCATCCAGCAACACGTGTTTCATGCCCAACAGCCGCCTCGGCGTCATCACGGCATGCGACACGTCTTTCCCGAATTCCAGGGCAAAGCCTTCCCCGAGTTGGAGGGGTAAGCCGGACCGCTGGGAGAGGTCAAAAGCCATCAGAGAATCCCCTTGAATTGAACGCGGAAACAATTATAAAGGTCGTGGCCCGGGCAACCGCTTTTTATTTTTTGCCCACCCCATCCTCTCTTGGTGAGTCCTTGGCCAACGACGACCTGAATTATGTCGAACAAGTGGATGTGCGGGGGAAGACCCTGTTGCTCCGCGTGGACATCAACAGTTCCGTCGTCGAGGGAAGGGTCATCGTTTCCTCGCGGCTGCGCGAGCACGCGCAATCCATCCAGGAACTCGCCAAGCGGGGCGCCAAAGTCGTTGTTCTCTCCCACCAGGGCAGGGAAGGCGAGGAAGACTTCATTCCCCTGCAGCGGCACGCCAACCTCGTCCGCAAACTCATCCAACGCGAGGTCTCGTTCGCTTCCTGGGACGAGGACTACAAGGCGATCATCCGGAAGCTGAAGGACGGCGACATCCTGGTCCTGGACAACACGCGGTTCCAGAAAGACGAGAGCGTGGAAAAAACGCCGCTCGAGCATTCAAGGGACAAGTTCGTCCAGGAACTGGCGTTGGTCAGCGACTTCTTCGTCGAGGACGCGTTGAGCATCTGCCACCGCAGCCACGCCACGGTCACCGGTTTTTGCCCGCTCCTGCCCTGCTTTGCCGGTCCCGCGCTGAAAAAGGAACTCGATGCCTTGCAGCGCCTCACCGACATCAACGACAAGAAGCTCTGCATCCTGGGAGGCGCCAAGCCCGCCGACTCCATCAAGTTGTTGAAGCGGATGCTGGAAGGAGGCAAGGCCGGGGAAGCCTGCGTGGGCGGCTTGTTCGGCGAGTTGTTCTTGAAAGCCCAAGGCATTTCCTTTGGCGCCAAAGACCGGTTCTTCGAGGAAAAGGGGTTCACGGCCCTGCTGCCCCAGGTCAAGGAAGTCCTGGAAAAGTTTTCCGACCGCCTCATCCTGCCCGTGGACCTGGCCGCAGAAAAGGATGGCAAGCGCCTCGAAGTCCGGGTATCCGACCTCCCCACCGAGTACATGACCTACGACATTGGCCGAGACACCACGGAATTGTTCAAAGCCAGAATCCGCCAAGCCAACCTCGTGGTCTTCAACGGCCCCTTGGGCATGTACGAGAACCTGGAGTTCACGATTGGCACCAAGAAGGTCTTGGAGACCCTGGCCTTCACCAAGAAATGCTTTTCCATTCTCGGCGGCGGGGACACGGAGCGCGCCCTCCAAGTATTGGGCTTGCTCCACGAGGACTTCTCCCACGTGAGCCTGGCCGGGAAAGCCCTGCTCCAATTCCTCTCCGGCAACCATCTGCCCGGCCTCGAGGCCTTGAAGCAATTCAACCACCGGAAAAAGCCGGCCGGCTCCTGATTCTTCCGGGAAAAAGAAGGGCCCGGGAAAAAGAACGGGCGAGCCGCGCTTAACAGCAGCGGCTCTTGATGTTCAAGTATCGCAAGCCCATGACGACCATGGCGGGAGCGAAGAAGTCCGCGAGATATCGTAGCATCAACCGCACGCCGAGCACGGGCAGCACGTCCCCGGATTCAAGGACTCTCGCGCCCTCGACTCCGAAGCCTGCCGCGCCCACCGCGGTTCCAACGCCGGGAGGCAGCATGAGCGACAACACGATGAGGGAAGCCATGACCACGATCATGCCCTCCGCGGCCGGGTGCTGCCGGTTCAGGTAGCCGAATGCGAGGCCCATCACGAGTAACAAGCCCACTAGGGCGTAGGTCATGGACACCAAAGCGGGTTGAATGAACGAAAGCGAGGCCAAAATGGACAAGGCCACGGCTGCCACGAACAACAGGTTCGAGGGCTTTGAAAACTCTACAAACATTGGGGTTGCCTCCTATGCGCTGAAAGTGGTTGAACGCGTGAAATTAATGGATTAGGTTGTTTATAAGCGTTTCCCCGCTTTACGCCCTTTTCAGCTCCTCGCAGAGGCGTTCCACGATTTTCTGGGCCAGGAAGTCCTTTCTGCCCTCCACCCAAACGGGTTGCCGGGCCCTTGACAATAACAGCACCTCATTCCGGGTTCCCCCCATGGGATGCCGGCCCACGTCATTGGCGATCACCAGGCCCAACCGGTGCCGGCCCAGGAACTCCAAGCCCACCCGCTCGAGTTCCCCTGCCTCCAGGTGGGTTTCGGCCTTGAAGCCCACCACGAACACGCTTGGAAACCGTTTCCGCGCCTCTTCCACGATTTTGGGTGCGGGCTCCAACTTCAACTCCACTGCCTGGCCTGACTTCATTTTTTCCGGGCGTGCCTTGACCTTGAAGTCGCTGACGGCTGCCGCCGACACGAAGACGTCACAGCCTTCTCCTAACACCCGCATCACGGCTTCCCGCATTTCCTCCCCGCTTTCCACGCGCACGTTTTTCGCGCCGGGCACGGCTTCCCCGGAGTGGACCAGGGTCACGCTGGCCCCCAAGCGACAGGCTTCCCGGGCAAGGGCCCGCCCGGTTTGCCCGCTGGCCCGCGTGGTCAACACCCGCACCGGGTCAACGGCTTCCAACGTCGCGCCACTGGTTATCAGCACCCTCTTACCGGCCAACGGCTTCGGGCTCAGCATCCTTTCAACGGCCAGCACCACATCCTGGGTTTCCGCGATCTTGGCCTTGCCTTCTTCCCGCCGGGGTTCAATGAATTCCACGCCCACCGACTTGAGTTTCACGATGTTCTCGTGCACGAGGGGCTGCCGATGGTACATGTCTTCCTCCATGGCCGGAACCACGGCAACGGGCTTGCCGCTGCCCAGCGCCGTCAAGGCAAACAGGGAAACCACCGAGTCCGCGAACCCATGGGCAATCTTTCCAATCGAGTTCGCCGTGCACGGCGCAATCAACAACAAGTCCGCGGTGCCTTCCCGGCCCAGCAACGCCACGTGTTCCACGGCCCCCGAAACCTTGTTAACGACTTTTTCGCCGGACGCAAACTCCATGGTCATTGGGGAAACGAATTCCTGGGCCGCGTCACTCATGGCCACTTTCACCTTGGCCCCCAACCGCATGAGTTCCCGGCACAACTCAAAGGACTGGACGCAGGCCACGCTCCCGGTAAGCCCCAACACCACCGTTTTCCCATTAAGGGAACTCCCATAGCTTCCGGTAATCCGCTTGCTGGGGTGCATAAAAAGCCTTTGCCGCTGAAGGCTTTTAAACCCTGCTTCGAGTAAAAGAATTAAATAGGGGAAGCCCTGACATGATTGTATGCCGGGTAGACCTCCCTCCTCCCAACGAAGCCGTACACCTTCCCCGACACCGGCTGACACAGTGATTGCCACGTTAATGGAGCAGCGCACGCAGGCAGAGGACGGAATCAAGCGGGTCACCGGTCTCCTTAAGTCGCCATCCAGAAGTAGGTTGTTTTGCCAGCGGCTGGAAGGCGAGTTAAGGCTTCTTGGCTTAAGCCGCGACATCGCTGCCACGCGGATTAGAATCATTGGCTTTGAAGAACAACGCACGGCCATTCGTAAGAACGTCGGTGAATTAAGAGGGCGCTTGGCCCGCATCCGCAGGGTCTCTACTCCCAAGGAACTGGCGCCCCTAGAAGCTAAATTGGCGGCACACGAACACATGCTGTCCCTGGTGCGTGGCAGCATGGCATTGGCACGCGAAAACCTCACCCTATTACGGGCTAAGTATAGAGCCGACCTGCGTATGCAGGCCCGCGAACCGGTTCTCCGGGCCAGGGAGAGAGCGAAGCAAAGCCGTTGGCGCAGGAAAGGCGCCCAGAGAAGAATTATCAAGTGACCCGTTGTCCGCCGCAACCTTCTTTAACCCGAACCGCGTTATCCTTGCATGTCCCACTCGGCCCGTGCCCCACCCAAGCGCCCGCCCTTCCAGCGCTTCCTCCTCCACACGCTCGTGCTCGTGGCCGCGTTCACGCTGTTCCTCGTGGTCTCGGGGCTGGTGGACAACCCCTTCGTGCACCTGGGCTCGCTGGTCTACGCCGCCCTGGTCTGGGCGCTGCTCAAGCCCTGGGTCATGGACGCCGGGCACCACGAGAAAGGCATCAAGCGCTGGAAGCAACT
This sequence comes from Candidatus Iainarchaeum sp., assembly GCA_018304425.1. Lineage (GTDB taxonomy): Archaea > Iainarchaeota > Iainarchaeia > Iainarchaeales > UBA10219 > UBA10219 > UBA10219 sp10219u. The sequence continues at coordinate 6,856 of JAGVWE010000004.1, forward strand.
CGCCTCCCGTCTCCAGGACTTCCACCCGTTCAAGGCCTGACCGCCCTTATCTTTATTAAGGACTTTGAGGCGTCTACTTGCTATGGTCTGGTATCCATCCATTGAGAAAATCATCGAGTTCAACGTGTTATCTTTGAGTGTGGTAAAAGCCAAAAGGGCCGACGCCGCCAAGGTCTTAAGCAGGGCGAAGATTTCTGTCACCATTGCTTCCTGCATGGAAGCCGAAGGGGGTGTTTTTGTCAAGGCTGCGGTCCTCCTTAAGGGGCTCGTTCAAGCGCACGCCTTTGCGAGCGGTAACCGGAGAACGGCCTTTCTAGTCACGAAATATTTTTTGGTCAGGAACAACCAGCGGCTTGGCGTCGCGGACAACCCTGAGAACGCCAAGGTCCTACTCGGGGTTCGCGAGAACCATTATTCGGTTGCGGAAATAAAGGAGTGGATTGAGCATGGGAAAATCAAGGAATTCAAGCGATAGCCTCCGATGTCGAATTGTTTCCGAAGAGTTGACGGAGTTCAACAAGCTCGTTAAAGGGCACGAAAAGCTCTTGGAAGCCATAGGCAAGCTGTAGACTCGTTGAAGTGGTACAAGGCGATTGTGTTCGCATCCACGATTAACTCTTTTTCGTACGTGCCATTGCTCCAATCCAAGGCGACGTTTCGGATGCCACTGGAAATGCTGATTTCATCCATCGAGCCACTAAAATAATTGGGAAAGGACGTGTGCTGTTGTGCGCCAAGACGCACTTCGTTGGTGGCCGTGCTCACCCCCCCGGTCCCATCACCCGTTGTCCACGATCCCGAAGCCCAGCCCCAACGCCATCTCCCACTTGGACTGCACGGCTCGTTACCTCGTCGACCACCACACCGAAGCCTACTGCCGGGAAATCGGCGACGTCTTCACCAGCCAAGAGTGCAGTTACCGGGTGGCCGTCGAAGCCGGGCGCGTGGAATGGTGCGACTTCGTCGTCCTCCCCGCCAAGCGCCGCGACTGCTTCGCGCGCTTCGGCCTTGATGGGGGTGCGCCTACAACGCCTTAACCGTCTGCTTCCGGTTTTATAGCAGCCCAACCGTGTACAAGGGGATTTTGTTTTCGCTGGTGTCCAGGGTTTCGGTGACCACCACGTCGGCGCCTTGCCGCCTGTTTTTGGTCTTTCCGCCTATTTCGAAGGTCTTGCCCTCATACTGGAAGTCGGGGGTCGGGTCGCCGCCCGTTTTCAGGTAACAGCAGTCCACGTGGTTGACGAAGAATTCCTCCCGCAGCGCCCCGATGTCGGGCATGGTTCCCAGGGAGGCGCATAACGCGTGCCGGTAGGGAAAGGGCAGGTAGTATTTGGCTTCTTTCCGGGTGCTCTTGGTCGCCCGGCCGCAGGAATACACTTTTTTGATGGCTTCCGTTTTTTGCACGTTGTAGAGGAACCGCATCACCCAGACCTTGTTTTTTCCGAGCGTGTCGCCGATTTTCGAATAGCTTAATTCCATCGGCTTCGAGGTCGCGATGATTTGGAGCAGCTTGAAGAAGTTTTCCTCCGTGTCCGGGTCGAGGCCTTTCGCGAGCGACAGGTCCTTTGCCGCAATGGTTTCAATCGTGGAAACCACTGTTTTGTAGAACCCGGTCTTTGCGCCGTACAATACGCCCCCGCCCGCATAGTATTCAGCCAGGTACTTGTTTGCATGGCTCGTGTGCCTCGTTATCTCCGCCTTTTCCGCCAGTAATTCCTGGAGGGTGAGCGGGGGGAGGTGCACCCCCTTTTTGATGCCGAGCCATTCCCGGAAGCCCGCCGGCTTCAGGTGCTCGAGCACCACCCTTCGGGCCAAATCGGCTTTCAAGGTCTTGAGTTGGATGGCCGATGACCCGGTAAAGGTTACGGAAGCCAGGTTCTGGTCGAAGACTGTTTTGAGGTCGGCGTCCCAGTCGGGTTTCGCGTGTATTTCGTCGATGAACAGGCGGGTGTGGCCCGCCTCCGCGAGCGCTTTCACGATATCGTAGAGGTCCACGCCACGGAGTTCGCGGTCGTCGGCGGAAAAGTACAGGCCGTTGTTGGCTTCCGCCAACTGCAATAGCAGCACCGTCTTGCCGATGCCGCGTAGGCCGGTTATGCCCAGGAAGTATTCTTTTTCTTCCGCGATTTTTGCCAGGGCTTCGTAGGCAAAGCGCTTCAAGGAAACCCCGCTCAATCGTTTCTTGCCCTCCTGGTGGGATTCCAATGCCCGCGTAACGATGCGCGCTTTTTCCATGGGTGTAATAGGCACCAAACCATTTAAAAGCGTTACATTTTTGTAACGAAAATGGCTTCGTTTGTTTCGTTTCTGTAACGCCGGCAAGCCTGCTTTTACCCCGCTAAAACCAGTGCCTGGTTTCGTCGTGCTCCCGGGCAAGCGCAGCGACTACTTCACGCACTTCGGCCTTCCCTCGGATGCTAATCCGGTTTAACCCAGCTGCGCCAGGCACTTCTCTTTTCTTCCCGCGTTCTGCACCTGGTCGCAGAGCCCGGCGTCCTTGGTTTTGCCGGCCACGTACCGGTAACAGTTTTCCCTCGCGAGATAGGGGTCTTTTTCGCTGAGGGCCGCGTTCGGGGTTTCCCCGCAGAGCAGGGCATCCTTTTTGGCTACCGCGATTTGGCCGATGCACTCGCCGAGTTGTTCCTTGAACTTGATGTCCAGGCAAATCGTGTAATCCCCTTTCTTCACGGCCACGCGTTCCAGGCAATCATACCGTATCTGCGCCCCACCCCCGGCCAACTCGATGTTTTCACAGGTGCGCTCGCTGCGGCTGCTGACCGCTACTTCCTTGATGCACTCGGATTTCTGGAACTTTTCCCGCAACCCGTTGCAGACCTCGACTCTTCCCTCGTTGGCCGCCGCGCTGATAATGCATCCGGCCTTGTCCGTTCCCTCCGGGAACTTCGCGCACAGGACCGGCTCATGGATCAAGGCATCCAGTTCTTTGAGGCAAGGCAACCGGTTCTGGTCGGACACGGCGTCACAGTAGTCCACGGTGAAGGCGTAGGCGGCGGAAGCCGCCTCGCAAGGGTTCCTGGCTTCTCCTGCCATTCCCGCGCAAAACCCGTTTAACTTCCGCAGCACCAACTGGTTCGCGCCCTCCCGCGCAGTTCCACCAAAACAACCGGCTCTCAGTCCCGCGTCCTGCACCGGGAGGCAGAGGCTCGCGTCCTTGGACTGCATGGCCACTTCCACCAGGCACTCGTCTCGTTGCCTCCCCGAGGCCTGCAGGCAGGCATGCTTGTCCGCATTCTTTTTGCCGAAGAACGCGTAGCACTCGCTTTCCTTGGTTGAGTCCATGATTTCCGGGCACAGGGCCTGCTTGTTGGAGCGCTGGGCTGCTGCCAACAGGCAGGCATCCCCCTCGGGCACGCCCCGGGAACAGTGTTCTTCGATGCCCAGGAGCTGGCCCACGATTTTGGCGCAGTTCTGTTGGTTGGCTTCATTCATAATCAGTTCACAGGCCGCCAGGTTGTTGGAGTCCACGGCCGTCTTCGCGTAACACGTGTCCCTTCTCCCCGCCTCTTCGAGGCCCTCACAGAATTCCGGGTTCTGGGCGCGCACGGCCAGGTTCTTCAAGCAGATGTCTCTTCGCTCCCCGGCCTCGATGGCCAGGCATTCTTCGGGGTTGTTCCTGGCCAGCGCCATCTTTTCGAAGCAGTCCTCTCTTTTGCTGCCGGCTTGCAGGCACAGGTTTTTCACGCCCACCAGGGGCGCTATTTCCAGGAAACAGGCTTCCCGTAGTTCCTGGCCCCGGATGGGCTCGCACAGTTGTCCCACGCGGAGGACCGTGGCCCGGTTGTACACGCATTTGTCGATGGAGTCCAGGTACTTGAGGCAGACGCCCAGGTCCTTCAAGTACTTTTGGGGGATGAGTTCCTGGCCGAGTTCCGGCAGGGGCGTGGCTTCAGGAACCGGGGCTTTTTTCTCGGGTTCCTGGCTGCACCCAGCCAAGGCGACCAGCAGCAGGAGCAGGGCCAGGATGTGAACGGGTTTCAAGGCTTCATCCCCCCCGTTTCACGGCCTTCTTCCAGTAAAAGCCGGCGTAGGCAAGGAAGAGGGCCTGGTTCAAGGGGCTTAACGCCAGGGCATTCACCCAGGCGAGGGGCAGGAAACCGAACAAGGCGATGAGGGCAAACAGCCGGACTGCCACCAGGGCCAAGGCACCCAACAAGCCGAGGGCAAAGGGTTTGGCCAGCTTCCGGATCCTGAACTCCTTGCCTTCCCACACCCATAGGGCGAGGAACGCAATCGAGTACAGGATGAGGGCATCCACTCCCGAGGTCTCTTCGACCGCGGTCACGCGCACGTTGAACACGTTGAGGGAAGGCGGCTTTGCCCCCAAGTCGAGGAAGGCTTCCACGCCCACCCACTGCAAGGCGTTGACGACCAGCGCAAGCACGGGTGCGGCCAGGAAGTTCCAGTCGAACACGTAGTCAATGATGTAGAAGGCCAGCACGCTGGGCACGATGTATTGCGTGTACTCCCTGGCCAGCCGCACGAACAAGTCCTTGCCCTGGAAGCCAATGACCAGCAGCAACCCGGCCAGGGTGCTTAACGCCTTCCGCGGCAGGCCTTCCTCGAAACCCATTCGGAGGGCGAGCACGGCAAGGGTTAGGACCAGGAAAAGGGCAAGCAGTTTCCGGTTTTCCTTGAACTCGGGCAGGGTTTGCAGCCTCTTTTTTGCGGCCAACGAGAACGCGAACAAGAGGAACGAGCCGAACAAGAAGTTGTTCATGGCCGGGTTGAAGAACCAGTGACTCAGCCGGCCCTCCAAGAAGTACGTGAAACCGCTCAACGCCGAGTACACGGCCAGGGCCAGTAGCGTGCGCTTCAAGAACCATTCAAAGCCCTTGTTCATGCATGGCTTGGTTGAGCGAACAACTAAAAAACCCCGACTAAAAAGTCGTTTGCCTTGCTATCCCAGGCCCTTGATCCAGAAGGGGTTGACGAAGAACAGGTACACCAACACGGCCAGGGAGAGGCCCGCGCTCAGGTAGCCCACCCAGGCTCCGCCCTCCCAGTCCTCGGGGTGTTCGCCGTCCTGGATGACGTGCAACAAGTAGCCTAAGACGAACCCCCAAATAGCCGCATCCACGATGGGCAGCGATAGGTTGGTTTCAGCCAGGAACTGGTTTTTCACGGACAACAACACGATGGGAACAATGGGGGAGTGGAAGATCCAGCTCCTCGGCCCCAAGACGTTGAGGTTTTTCTTCAAGTACTTGTCCATGTCCGGGCTCACGTTAAAGGTTTGGCCGGGGCCGTCGCCGTTCGCCACGCCCAGGAAGACCGAGGCCAGGAAGACCAGGCCCAGGAGGGGGTCGAACCGGCTCAAGTACACCAGCCAATAGCCGAGGCCCACGACTAAACCGGCTACTACGTGGTCGGGGTGGTTGCCCATGCATAGATTGCCGCTGGCCAGCCATTTAAACCTATTGGGTGCCTTTAAAATACGTTTTCCGTTTTTCTCCGTTCATGCAGGTTCCCAACCTCACCCTGGCCTATCAAGTGCTTGCCTTGAAGCCCCTGCTGGTGGGCGCCTTTCTCAACAAAGTGCAGCGGGTCTCCGACAAGGTGTTTAGGTTCCGGTTCCACTCCAAGCAGGGCTCCAAGGACCTGGTCTTCAATGGTTCCGCGTTCTACGTTACCTCTTACAAGCTCGAAGCCCAGCCCAGCCAGGGCTTCGCGGCTTTCCTCAAGAAGCGCTTGTACAACAAGCGCGTGGACGCGTTCTACCAGCAGGGCGTGGACCGCGTGCTGGTGGTGGAGTTCACGGACTACAACCTCGTCCTCGAATTGTTCGCGGACTCCAACATCGTTCTTGCCGACAAGTCGTGGAAGACGCTTTCGGCCCTGACGTATGGGGAGTGGAAGGACCGCGTCATCAAGCGGGGCCAGCCCTACCAGTTCCCGGCCTCCAAGGGCTTGAACCCCTGTTTCCTCAACGCGGGGCAACTGCGGCAACAACTGGTTGGACCGGACCTCATCCGGGCCCTGATTTCGTGCGCGAACATCGCGCCCCCGGTTGCCGAGGAAGCCCTGGCCTTGGCCGGCCTCGCAAAGACCGCGAAGCCGTCCTCCTTGACCGAGGCCGAACTCGCACGGCTCGCGGAAACCGTCAACGGCTTCTATGGCCGGCTTTCCCTGGAAACCCTCAAACCCGTTTACTATGCCGGGGAAAAGCTGTTGCTGCCGTTCCCGCTTTCCTCGCTCCAGGCAACCCCTAAGCCGTTCGCTTCCCTGGATGAGGCCTTTGACGAACTGTTCTCGGATGCACTGTCCTCCCAGGAGGCCGTGGAAAAAACCGCGAAGGCGGAAACCCGGCAGTCCAAGGACGCGTTCAACCTCGGCCAGCAACTCGCGGCCTTGAAAGAGTTTGAACGGGTTTCCCTGGAAGACCAGCACAAGGCCGAAGCCATTTACGTGCATTACCGTGCATTCGAGGAAGTCCTGCAAGTAGTTCGGGAGGCAACGGCCAAGGGCGTCCCGCAAAAGGAAATCCTGGCAAAGCTCCGGCAGGCTTTCAGGGAGGGCCGCACGCCCCTGGAAGTCGTTGACTTGGACTTGAAGAAGCGCGTGCTATCCATTGAATTGAAGTGAAGCCGCCATCGAATGGAAGCCGGTTACAGCAGAAGAAGATGGCCATGGCCGCGCCTCGGCCGGGTGCCAAGCCCAAAGCGTTATTCCTGCTGTTGCGGGCTCACGAGTTCTCGCTCGTCCACAATGAAGACGTCGGAGACAGCGGTTACCGCGGAATAGGGCACCTGGATGACCCGGTCCTTGGACGTTATCCTCCGCGCTATCTTGCTGTCCTTGTCGACTTCCACAAGCAGGTATTCAATGTCACCGGAAACCTCGTCCACCAGCAGGTCAATCAATTTGCCGACTTCGTCGCCGCGGTTCGTGATGACTCTCTTGGTTGCCAGTTGCCTTGCAATCGTGTATTTGTACATTTTTTCACCGGTTTTTTTGCCCGCAAAAAAGGGCTAATATTAGAAAGCGAAACACCTATATAAAGCTTTTTGTTAGGCTTTCATATCAATTGCCTGGCCTGGCTTGTGTTTCCGAAGAAAAACCGGGCCCCTGGCCTCCAGGGGGGCGGCCGCCGGGCGGTGCCCTTGGTTTAACTATGTTTTGCTGTTCCATTGTTTTCGGGAGCTGACCGTCATGCGCGAGCCAGAGGACTACATGCCCAAGGCCAAAACGGCTTTGCTGCGCAACAAGCAGTATGCCTTGTTCGGTCACTCGGCTGTAAAAGTCTGCCATTGGACCAAGAAGAGCCTCACCGAGGGCAAGTCCTGTTACAAGGGAAAGTTCTACGGCATCAACAGCCACCAGTGCGTGCAGATGACGCCCAGCGTGGGCTGGTGCCAGAGTGCCTGCACCTTCTGCTGGCGGCCCCTCTACTTCGACCCTAATGGCTTGAAAGAGGACTTCCTGGACGCGCCCGAGGAAATCGTCGAGCAATCCATTCAGGCGCACTTCAAGCAGTTGTCGGGTTTCGGCGCCCAGGTCGGCACCGTCATCTCCAAGGAAAAATGGGCGGAAGCCCACAAGCCAAGGCACGTCGCCATCTCGCTCTCCGGCGAACCCACGCTCTACCCGAAAATCGCGGAACTCATTTCGGCTTACCGCAAGCAGGGCATCTCGACTTTCCTGGTCACCAATGGCTTGAAGCCCGAAGCCCTCCAGTTCATGGCCGACACCAACCAGTTGCCCACGCAATTGTATGTCTCCTTCCAGACCCCCACCGAGCAGATGCAGAAGGACATCAACCGCAGCCGGGAGAAGGACGCCTGGAAGAAGCTCAACCAGACCTTTGAATTGTTTCCCCGCCTGAAGACCCGGAAGGTCGTTCGCGTGACCCTCTTGAAGGGCATCAACGACGCCGAGAACCTGATTCAAGGCTTTGCCGACATGATTGGAAAAGGCAAACCCGACTTCGTGGAAGTCAAGAGCTACATGCACATCGGCCAGTCCAGGCAACGGCTTGGAAGGCACAACATGTGCTCGCACGAGGAAATCAAGGCCTGGTCGCAGAAGCTCGCGAAGGCGCTTGGCTACCAGTACGCCGACGACAGCCCGGAATCCCTCGTTGCCCTGCTCTGGAACGGAACCACTCCCCGGTTCATCGACTTCTCGAACCAGGCGGTTTAAATTTAAACGTTCTTGTCAGGCAACCCTTATTAATCCCAAATCCCTAATTAGTTCCGGTTTCCATGGCCGAGTTAAAGGGCGTCAAGTCCTATGAGGGCGAGTTCGACGAGGAAGAAGACGAGCAGGGATTGCCAGGAGAAGAAGAACCAGGGCTTTCCGTCAAGTTGCCGGGCCGGAAGCGGAAGCGCCGGGGCTTGAAGGACGTGGGCCCCAGTTTTTGGACTGCGCAACGCGTGTTCATCTTGTTCGTGTTCCTCTTGGGCCTGGTGTTGGGCGGCTTCCTCGCCCACCAGTACGTGGAACCCGAACTCAACAAGCGGATTGTCAACGACTTGAACGCCTTCAACGCCACCAACAAGGCCTTGGACCGCAAAGTCGATTTCCTGGTCGAGTGCCTGCACTCCCAGCAAGTGAACCCGGACACGTGCCTCAAAGAACAATAAAAGAAGGAGAAAAAAATAGGGCGGGATCGGCCCGAAGGCCAGACCCGTTTTTTTTGTCGCTTATTTTCCGCAGCAGCTGTGGCCCTCGCATTCCTGGCAGTGCATGAACACCTTGATGGCGCCCAAAATCACCAGCATGACGCCCAGCCAGTGAACCCCTGCAAGGGGTAATTGGACGAGGCCCTTGGCCGTTGCCAGCCACAGCAAGCCGATGACTATCATCAGGCCGCCGCACATCTTCCTGCATTTACCGCACATCATATGGATAATCCCTCCCCAAGCAAGAAGCCCAAACCCCTTAATAAACTTAATTTTCCCGTCAGCGCACCTATTTAAAGTCCGAAAGCCAATAACCTTGCATGGCGCGGCCCGCTCACTCACCTCGCAAGGGCTTGCGGAACGTTGGGAACTGGAGTCGCTTTCTGCGGCGAAACATTTTAAGAGCCGGGCCCACTCGGGCCGGCGAACTGTCCTCGAAGCAAGCCGAAATATACAATCGTACGGCGCTTTCCACTGCCCTGCAATTGACGGGCTTGCATCGCTCCATTTCAAGGGGAACGCGCGTGCGGCTCGCTGAATGCCTTCTTGACTGGCGATTGCGGGGAAATGAGGTCAAGCGTCAAATGAACACTGAACTCCGGGTAGCCGAGGTGCGCTATGGGTTACCCATTCCGGACGACATCCTGAGAAACATTGAGGGGATGTTGCGGGAAGAACGGGTTCGAGACGTTTTGCCGTTGGAAATCGAAATCCACGGCATTTGCAGGGGAAACGAAAACCGGCAAAAGCTCTTGCACGAGCTAACTGAATTGGACCGCATTGCCCATGAAATCGTTTAACGCCGTCTCCGCAGTCGCCGGGGCAGGTTTTCCTCCGTGGCCTCTGCTTTGCCGGGTGCCCTTGGCTTGTCTAGGGCATCCAGGCTGGGAAACCGTTTCATTCGGCCCCTGGCATGCTCCATTTGTTCGGCGATTTCTTCGGCCGCGGTTTCCGGGTTCAACGCGTTTTCCTCGACCTCGGCTTTTGCCAGCCGTTCCTGGGTCTCCGCCCAGATGCGTTTGGCGGCCTCGCGTTTGAGGCGTTCCTCGGTTGCCTTCTGCTGTCCTTCAGTGACCGTGGGCGGAGCCGGGGGCGTGGCCGTCGGCCCCGGAGGCTGCACGGTTTTTTTCTTTCCCAGCAAGCCCTTGAGCGAATCCATCCAGCCCATGAAAACCCATGCATGGAAGCGGAAAACTGTTTATAAAAAGAAGCAAGCGGGCGCCGTCAAACCGGTTTGACAAGCCGGGGGGTTGGGCGCAGCGAGAGCTGCAGGAACTCGTCCATCTTGAGTTCAACGTGTTTTTCGATTAAGTCCGCCGTGAACACGCCGTCCAGGAAGCCCTTGTCCGACTCCAGGCATTCCATGGCTTCCTTCAGCGAACCCGGGAGTTCCTTGACGCCCAGGGCCTTGCGCTTTTCCGGGGTGAGCTTGTAGATGTCCTCGTCCACGGGGTTGCCGGGGTCCGTTTTTTTCCGGATGCCGTCCAGCCCCGCCGCCAACAAGGCGGCGAAGGAAAGGTAGGGGTTGCAGCTCGTGTCCGGAGTCCTGTATTCCAGGCGCTTGGCGTGCTCGACCCCCGAGTAGTAGGCGGGGATGCGGATGTTGGCCGAGCGGTTCCGCTTGCTGTAGGCGATGAAGACCGGGGCCTCATAGCCCGGCACGAGTCTCCTGTAACTGTTCGTCGTCGGGTTGGTGAAGGCGCACAAAGCCTTGGAGTGCTCGAGCAATCCGCCGATGTAATACCGCATGGTTTGGCTCATCTCCGCATAGGGCTCGTTGGGGTCGTAGAACGTGTTCTTGCCGTTCTTCCAGAGACTCTGGTGGACGTGCATGCCCGAGGCGTTGTCGCCGAAGATGGGTTTGGGCATGAACGTGCAGACCTTGCCCATGCGCGTGGCCGTCATCTTGAGCACCTGCTTGTAAGTAATGACCTGGTCGGCCATGTGCACCAGCCGGTCGTATTTCATGTCGATTTCGCCTTGTCCCGCGGTCGCGACCTCGTGGTGGTGGGCGTCCAAGACCATGCCGAAGTCCTCCATCAGGGTGCGGCAGGCCTCGTTCCGGAAGTCCACCATGGTGTCCTGGGGCGGCCCCGGATAATAGCCTTCCTTGAACCGGATGGGAAAGGCGTTCCCCTCCATGTCGCTCCAGGCGGCTTCTGTGGACTTGATTTCGTAGCCGCAGCCGCTCCACGCGTCCCTGGCCGCGGTCGCGTTGGGCGTGATTTTCACGGAGTCGAAGACGAAGAACTCGAGTTCGGGCCCCCAGTACGTGGTGTCGTAGCCCATGGAGGCAGCGGCCTGCTCGGCTTTTTGCGCGACATACCTTGGGTCGCGGCTGAACCGCGTGCTGCTCGCGCCCTCGAACACGTCGGAGTACATGCGGGCCGTCTTGTGTTGTTCCCCGTACCAGGGCAGCACCGCGAAGGTCTCCGGGTCAGGCCGCAACAGCATGTCGGACTCGTGGATGTCCTTGAACCCCTTGATGGAGCTGCCGTCGAGTTTCCCGACCCCTTCGCCGAAGTTCTCGTATTCCAAGGTGTGCGCTGGCACGCTCACGTGCTGCAACTGTCCCAGGAGGTCCACGAACTGAAAGTCAATCCATTTGACTTTTTCCTGGGCCACGCGCTTCAAGACGGTGGCAACGGCTTCGTGGTTGTGCAGCCGCTTGGCGCCGGCCGGCAGTTGGAATTCCTCTTGTCGCTGTGCTTGCTTTCCATCCATTCAATGACCCCCACTCTTTTTGCCCGGTCCCTGGGCCAGGCACTACTACTACTATCCAGCTAAACGTCCATTAATAATTTTAGGCGATTTAGCCAAACATTTAACTAAAAAAGTGAACTTAATAAAACAATTGTTCAATTTTTGGTGTATAATTGACTTTTATTGAACGATTGTAGGGGGTTGACGTGGAAGCGAAGGCCATTGATTCCTTGGATAGGGACATCTTAAACGCCTTGGAGGAGGATGCCAGGCGTTCCCTGCGCCAGATAGCCAAGCGGGTGCAGGCCAGCGTGACCACCGTCATGAACCGCTTGAAGCGCTTGGAGCAGACGGGAGTCGTTACCGGTTACTCGGCGCGCGTCAACTATGACCGGCTGGGCTACGAGTTCGATGCGCTCATCGATATCTCGGTTTCCAAGGGGAAACTCCTCCAGGTAGAACAGAAGATTGCCTCGCACCCCAATGTCTACGCGGTCTACGACATCACGGGCGCAAGCGATGTAACCGTCATGGCCCGCTTCAAGACCCGGAAGGGCTTGGACGATTTCCTCAAGAAAATCCAGGCCTATGACTTCGTCGAGGACACTCACACGCACCTGGTGCTGCGCACCATCAAAGACCATAAGATGCTGGTCTAGCCGGGAAGGCTAGCCCCGGAATGGGTTGACAACCTTTATCCCGGGAATGCGCTTAAAATCCACCTCATTTTCCGTGACAATCGTTTGAATGCCGTTTTCCAGCATGGTTTGCGCAAGCAAGGCGTCCCAGAACGGGACCTTGTAATTGATGGCCAGTTCAATGGTGTGTTCGATTGTCTCCCGTGCGTAATAAATGAGGCCAAATCGTTCCAGCAATTCTCGCACGGTTTGAGCCAGAAAGGCCGTGTAAAGCTTTTTTCTGAGTACGACGGCGGCAAACTCGCCCAGGCATTGGGGCGACAGAAAAGCAAAAGGGTTCAATTTGTTTGCTTCCATGAACGCCAGCGCCTGCTGGTGTTTCTCGCCGGCGTCTTCGTCGTGCAAATAGACTAAGACGTTTGCATCAATCAGAAAGGGGCCCTCGTCCATATGCCATTTCCCGCCTGTAATTCTTGATTCCGAGATGCCAGCCTTTTTTGGCTCTCTTTAATATGCTTTCCATCGCAGCCTTCCTCTTCTCGTTCAAGGCCACTTCTTGTACGGCTTCCTCGATTACCTTGGCCATGGAGCCCTTCCTTGATTTATACTTAAACTCAGCCAACGCCCTAAGCAATTTTTCTGCTTCTGGTTTCAATGAGAGGGTAATGTTGCCCACCGGTTCACCCACATACATATGCCAGTGATGTAAATATATCTTTCGCCCAGCCTCAGAAGCCACATATTCGTCAATCAACGAAATAATTAAAAGCCCTTCCCTTCCCCTATTTTCCATGCGCCCCGCTTTTCTCCGGGCGCTGGCTCTCCTCGCTGCCCTGCTTTTCCTCGCCGGTTGCACGGGAAAGGTTTCCCAAGCCGACCGCATGGCCTGCCTCAACCTTACTTACTACTATGACACGGGCATCCCCGAATGCAAGTCCCAGGAAGACTGCCTGTCGAAAGCCGTCAAGGCCTTTGACCTGGACTTCGACAAATTCCAGCCCCTCATCCGGCAGGGCCTCACCGAGTACGTGAACCGGCTGGCCAAGGCCTGGCTGCACCTCAACACGGCCCGGCAGAAACTCCGCGAAATCAACGTGCTTTGCACGGCCTCCGAAAACTTTTCCGGCCTACGCCAGCAAGCCAACGATTTTTCCAATGCCCTGCTCCTGGCCGCCGGAGAAACCGATGCCCTTGCCGCCCTGGCCCCCGACCTCATCGAGGCAGAACGCGCCTACCTCCTCTCCCAGGACGTCAACCAATTGCCGGACACCCCGTTATTCGATGACTTCCGCGAGCTCTCGAAGAACGCCAACGAGTTCAGGAAAAGCGACCCGGAAAAAGCCCCGGACTCGTATGCCGGCCTCCAGTACACGGCCGCAACCCGGTTCAGCAGCCTCACGGCAAGCCAAGACATCCAAGTCAAGGAACTCTCTTCCCTGGACTTCGTCGGCAAGTACGTGAAATCCTTTGCCCGGTTCATCCCCGTGTCCAAGGAATTCGTGCCCGTCATCTCCGATGCCCTCTCCTCGTGGGTGGAGCGGCTTTCCAGCACGCTTTCCGTGAAAGACGGCATGGCCCTCTTGCAGCAGTCCAAGCCCTATGATTTTTTCGAAGCCTTCAGCGCCTTCGTGGGCCCAAATGCTTCCGCTTCCCAGGCCTTCCTCGCCCTGTTTTCCTCGGCCTCCCGGCACAAGAAAGCCCTGGAAGCCGAAGACCAGCGGTTGTTCGACGAAAGCCAGGCCCACCTCCAAGCCGTGGACAAAACCCTTTCCACCCTGGACGCGGGAAGCCTGGCCGGTTTTGACGCTGGAGTAGCCAGCTCGTTGTTCCTCGCCTTCGGCAGCCCCCAAGCCCTGAGCCCTGAAAGCCTTTCACTGGGCAGCCCCAGCCAATCCATTCCTGCCATCCAAGCACAAGCCACCCTGCTCTCCAAGAAACTCGTGAACGCCTTGGCCGGCGGCAAGACCCTCGGCCAACGCACCATCGGATTGCGGGAAACCACGGAAGCGGCTGCCCTGCTCTTGCAGCGCACCACTTTTTTCGTCAACGATTCCCTGGCCGGGCTCTCCGACTTATGCCAGGCCAAGGCCGGCCTCATCCGCCAACAAGTCAAATCCCTCCAACAGGAAACCAAGGGCCTGCCTTCTTCCGCTCCCCAAGAACAGCAGCTCCTCTCCACCCTTGCCTCCTTTGAACAAGCCCAGGGCACCGGCCGCAAGCTCTTGAAATGCCAGGCCCTCCTGGAAGCCCACAAGGCGTTCGAGCAGTTCTTTCAGGACCCGGCAGGCCTTCCCCTGGAACAGCGCGCGCAAACCCTGGACTGCATTGCCTTCGCCGAGCAGGCCCTGGACGCGCACGCCAACGACTTGAAACCCTTGTTCCCCTCCTTTGCCCGCGTGAAACTCCTCTTCGAATCCAATGCCCCCGAAGAACAAGTGAATGCCGCCTGCCAGTCCCTGCGCCAGCAAATAAAGGAGTCCCTGGCCGCCCTGCCAGCCGTGCACTCCATTGAAGAAGACCGTGCCCGGCTCGAGGCCAGCGTTTCCGCCCTCGAAGGCCTAGGCCTCTACAGCCCAAGCCATGCCAGCGGCAAACTCGCCGAGTACCGACGAGCCCTCGAAGAAAACAAGCCCTACTTTTCTGGGGACTCCCTGGACCTCGAAAAAGCCTTGGACCGGCTTTCCGCGCTCCAAAAAAACCTGGGCCAGGGCGCTTCAGACGCCCGACAGGAATTCCTTCGCCTGCTGGCCCGGTTCCTCGCCGACACCGCGGCCTGGTCCGAGGAAAAACCTTCCACCTATTACGCGGACCAACCCCTGGAGTCCAGGCTCGTCGTGGAGTTCTCCAACCCATTTCCCGAAATCAGGGAACCCCTCCAAGTGTCCCGCCCCTTCGAGGCAGCCCAAAAAGTTTCAAGCCAAACCCTGGACCCGGCCATCGCGCGCGTGGAGTTCAAGGGCGAAGCCCTGGTCTTCCACCTGGCCTATGTTCCAGCCAACTCCTTTTCAGCCGCGTTCACGTTGTCCGAGGAGCCCATCACCACGGAAACCAGGCATTCCCTGGAAAGCGTTTCCCTGGATTCAGCGGAAGCAAAAACCCTTATCCACGTTCACGCCGCCGAACCCGTGCAAAACCTTTTCGTCTCGGCTTCCCTGCTCTCCGCCGGCCAGCCACAGCACCTCTTCCTCCACGCCCATGGCGTGGCCCTGCCCTTCACCTTGACCGGCAACCAGGTGGAGTTCTCGTTGCCGCATGCCTTTGACGGCCAGGAGATCCAGGCAGACTATTCCCTCCCCCAACCCCTTGCCTACTCGTTTTCCCTTTCCACCCAAAAAGCCCTGGACCTCAACACCACGCAACTGGAGTACACCCTTTCCCTGGAAAACCAGCTGCCCCTCGAATGGCCGGCCAGGCGCCTGCTCCTGCCCCTGCCCCTGCAAGAAAACGCCATCGAGGGCCTCCAATTGTTTGACGAAACCGGCCGGGAACTGCAATTCCTTGGCTTTGTAGGCCAAAATATCGCCTTTACCCCGCCAAAATTGCTTCCCCACCAGCCCACCCAACTCCTAGCACGGTTAACCCTAAAAGACTTCAAATCCTATTGGGAAGGGGTTATAAGCACGCTATTAGGGCGTGCCAGCGTGCTCTCCCAAAGCACCTACGCCCCCATCCGGGAAAAAGCCGGTGCCTTGCTGCCACGCCTACAAGCCCTGGCCACGGGCAGCCCCCTTTCCAGCCTCCAACGGTTCCCGGAAATCATCCCGCTTTTCAGGGAACTCACGGAACTCGAAGCCCAGGAAAAAACGTACCTCGCAGCCTTCGAAGCCTTCAAGGCCGAGCAGTCGGACGCGCAAGCCCTGTTCGCCGCGCACGAAAACCTGGTTCCCATGCTGGCAGGAACTCCCCTCCTGGCCGCCCAACAAGCACGCCTCGGGGAAGCCCGCCAAAAACTCTTGCAAGCCAGCCAGGCCTTTGACGCGGGCCAAGCCGAGTCCGCTCTTTCCATCCTCCGCGAGGCCCGGAAACTCTTGTCCCCGGCTTCCGGAAAAACCGATTCCCTGGTTACCACGTTACGGGCGGCCCTTAGCCAATGGTTCGCGGACGCCAAGGAAAAATTCCGGCAAGCCAAATCGCTGGGCCTGGAATCCAAGCTCGTGATTTCCTTCAACGAACTCCAGTCCCACTGGGAAGGCCTTGAACCCCAGTTGACTTTCGCTCCTGCCGCTTCCCTCCAACAGGCCCTTGTCGCCTTCAAGCAAAAAACAACGGCCTTCTCCAGCCAAGCGGCCTCCCTCTTCGACGAAGAAGCCGATCAAGAGCGGGCGCGCCTCGCCGCCCTCCAACAACTCAGGGAAGCAGCCGCCGAGAAAACGCGTGCCCTCTCTGCCCAACTGGCCAGCCACTCCCCGGACGAGTTGGCCGAAGCCGGTCTGGCAGCCCTTCCCCGCCGGTTGGATTCCTTCCAGGAAACCCTGAAAAAACTCGAACCCGAAAACCCGCCAGCCGCTGACGAGGCCTTGCAGGCCACCGGCCCCCTGGCCTTTCTCCTGGAATCAAAGGCCAGGCGGTCCAGCCTGGAACGCGAGGAAAAGAGCCTGCAAAAACTCGGCACTGACTTGGACGAAACCCTGGCCCAAATCTCCGGCAAAGCCGTTGCCCAGTACAACTCGGCTGCCACTCTTTACAATGCCGCCGAAACAAACCCCGAAGTCGAAGGCCTGCTAACCCGGGCCAAGCAGGAAATCAGGGACAAGTCCTTCCTGGCCTCCCTCGCCTCCACGAATGCCGCTACCGCCCTCTTGTCCTTCCGAAAACCAACCACGGCATTCACGGTGCCCCTGCCGGTTTATCCCCTCATGCTGGTCGTGGCCACCATCCTCTTCTTCCGGCTCCGCCAACAAAAAAGGGAAAAACAGGTGCCGGAAGAAAAAACCGTTGAAAGGGCCTAACGGACAAGCTTTTTTCGTTTTCAAAGAAACTATTTCCACCGTTCTTATGTAGCAGAAAGCTACTAATTGGTGCGGCCTAGCTTCGGTTGATATACCCATAAGCCAGGCCCGCCACCACCACCAGGGCCAGGCCAGCCAGCAAGGCCGGGTTCACGTTATCTTCTTCCACCGTGATCGTTACCGGCTCGCATTCCGCGAACCGAAGCCGTACTTCCTGGTAAACGGTTTCACACCCCAAGGCATAGGCCCCCGGGGCATCCGCTTTCACCCGCACTTCCAGGTACTCGGTTCCCTGCGCGGGAATGAACTCGAATTCCTTCACATCGTTTCCTTCCAGCGTCAAACCCGGGTCCACCCTCAACGAGAGCCGTACATCCGATACCCCTGCCAAGGACGTGTTCTTCAAGGCCACCCGCCCCACATACGTCTGGCCCACCTTCACGATTTCCTTTTCGCTCAGGATAAGGGGCTTCACCTTCACCTTCGCAGTCATTGCTTCAATCGACGGCCGATTCGATTCCCTTGCCTGCCGTTCCCCAAACACATCCACGTACTCGAACTGGGCCGGCAACAAACTCATCTTCGTGGCCTCGGCAGCCTTCACCCAGTACACGAACTCCTTTTCCCCGGGCTGCACGCAGGCCCCCTCCCCCGAATAAGCGCGGCACTTCGGAACCAGCGCCTGCCTGGCCTCCGTTGCTCCCTTCAGCACCACGATTTCGGGCTGCTTTTCCTCCAGGGAAGGCTTCCGGTAACTGAAGTCAATGACGGCATCCGCACCCCCCCGGTTCCTCACCTTCACCGCGATCGCGAACTCGTCCCCCACCACCGGACTAGTCTCCGAGGGCTCCATCGTGAACGAGTCCGGCGAGGAAAAATCCGGCAACCGGTACACCCCCACCCTGGAATCCGGTTCCACCCCGATCCTCGTCGCCGAAAAAGAGGTCTTCGCACACCACCGCAACTCGTTCTTCTGCCGTAACTCGGCTGCCGGCAGCCACACCCGCAGCCACTCCCCTGCCAGGATTTTCTCGTTTACCTCCGCTACCGGGGCCTGGCCCTTGTTGAGGAACACATTGAAGTCAAACCGGTCCCACACGGGGGATACATTCAAGTGCAGCGAGGCAATCGTCGCCTCCCCTGGCAGGCTTGAACCCTGCGCTTCCAGGAAAAACGCCTGTCCACAGTCCACCTGGTTCACGCCCTCGACCTGAAAGCCCTCAAACCCCAGCTCCGAAAAACCCGTTTCCCGGAGGGTCTCGGCTTCTGCCCCGGCACTCAACGCAAGCAGCACAGCGGCAAGCCACGCAAAAAGAGTCCATCCACTCCGCCTCATTTCAGGAAACCCCTGGCCCGTAAACCGCTTATTATATGCTGCATTGTTTCTTTTATACCTTTCTTGGCCTGGACCTCCAAGACCTTCTTCTTGCCATACTTGCGCAGGGCATGCTTGAGGCAATAGTCGATGCCCTCGCAGAAGACGTTGTCCTGGATTTTTTCGGCACGGTAGCCCCTGTGCTCGAGCCGCGCCTCCAGCACCTCGGGATGCACCCTTAACACGACCACCACGTCCACGTCCAGTCGGGTCTCGCACAATAGGTGCCCTTCCACGACCAGGTGCTGGTGCCGGCCGCGCCGGCGCAGCTCGAGGTTCAACTCCCTCCGCAAGGCTGCCAGGGGAACCACGAACTCGTTTTCCCGGACATCCCAGGCGCCGATGCCTTTCTTGACCGCGAACGCGCGTTCGTTCAGCCAGGGGCATTTCAACCGCTTCGCGAGCAGCCGGGCAACCGAAGTCTTTCCAACGCCCGGAGAACCCGTTATGGCTACTTTCATGGAAGAAACCATGGCAGCAACGAATTAAAAATCAGAGTTTGCCGCCGAATGAAAACCTGCGCTCGACGGCAATCGAAGAGTCCTGGGCCTTGGCCCCGCCCTCTTCCAGGACCCGGCACAATTCCAGCACCCTTTCGATGTCGAGTTCGCTTCCAGCAACAACCCTTTCCAATTTTGGCACGCTAACCCCTCAAAACAAAACACTATTTACATACCCGAACTAGTTTTTATACTTTTCTCCCGCGGAATTTTTTTCCCGGGAAATCCGTCAACTGCCAAGAAAAGGCCGGCCAAAAAAACGTGTTTCCGATTCAAATACTTTCTTTCCGCTGGCAGCCGGTTCACCGGAGCCGGACCGCATCCAGGTTCCGGATGGCCGAGGAATTGATGTGGAACCGCGTGGAAACGGTCTTCGCGAATTCCAGGGTGTTCTGCTGGTCCCCGTGGTTGACCAGGCACCGCTTGGGCTTCGGCTTCAGGTTCCGCATGTACGCCATGAGCTCGTTCCGGTCACAGTGCCCGGAAAAGCCTTCCACGGTTTCCACGCGCATGTTGATCTTCAATTCCTTCGTTCTCCCCCCGGCCACCGTGATGGGGATGCTCCGCAGCCCGCCCTGGATCTTCCGCCCCAGGCTTCCCTCGCCCTGCCAGCCCACGAAGATAAGCGCGTTCTGGGGGTTCTCCGAAAGCCGGTATAAGTAGTCCAGGCTGGCTCCCCCGGTCAGCATGCCGCTGGAAGCCAAAATGATGGCCCCCCCCTGGTTCAAGACCTCGTCCCGGGTCTGCGGCGTAACCGACTGGAAGATGTCCGAAGTGAACGGCGAGTCATTCTGCAAGACCCTCCGCTGCACCTGCTTGCGCAGGTATTCAGGATAAGCCGTGTGGATGGCCGAAGCCTCTTTCACCAGGCCATCGATGTAGCATTTCGCCTGCAGCCGGCCAGTCCGGTACGCGTCCTCGATGACCAGCATGAGCTCCTGGGAGCGGCCCACCGCGAACACGGGAATCAAGACGTTGCCGCCCTTGTGCACGACCTCCGCCACCAGCCGCACCAGCCGCTCCTCGGCTTCCTCGCGTGGGGGGTGGATGTCGTCCCTTCCCCCATACGTTGACTCGATGATGAGGGTCTCGAGCCTCGGATACTTCATGTCCACGTTGTTGAACAGCCTCGTAAAACCGTACTTGATGTCCCCGGAGTACACCAGGTTGTGGGCCCCATCCCCTATGTGCAGGTGCACGGAAGCCGAGCCCAGGATGTGCGCCGCGTTGTGCAGCGTCAACCGCATGTCCGGCGCGATGTCCGTAACTTCCCGGTACTCCCGGGGAATGCAGTACTTCACCATTTCCTTCACGTCCCGCTCCGTGTAAGGCGGTTCCTTTCCCTCCTTCAACAGGACATCGATGTAGTCAAACCCCATCAACGCCATCAAATCCCGGGCCGGAGGCGTGCAATACACGGGGCCCCGGTAGCCCAGCTTGAACAAGTAGGGAACGAACCCGCAGTGGTCCATGTGGGGGTGCGAGATGATGACGGCATTCAATTCGTTGACCGGGAACCGGATGGCGTCCAGGTACGGATAGGGTTCCTCGGGGTCCGCGACGTTGATGCCGCAGTCCATGAGCACCTTGGTTTCCCGGGTCTCCACCAGCATGCAACTCCGCCCCACCTGCCGGAAGCCGCCCAAAGCCGTCAACCGGATCCAGCTGTTCTTGTCGGTTGTTTCCCGGTAAATGTTTTTCGCCACTTCTTGGAGGATTTTCTTGCGCTCGTTGCTGTACTTGTGGAGGTGGTGCCTGACCCCTTTCAGGATTTCCGAGTCACTGGTCGGGGCGCGGATGATGTTGGGCGTCCAACCCGTTTCCAGGATGATTTTCTTCGAGGTTTCCCCACCCTTGCCAATGACCAGGCCGGGCTTGATGGCTTCAATGGTCACCTCGGAAAAGGCCGGGCTGAAATAGAGTTGCTTGACAATGGCTTCCTTGGGAACGATTTGCTCCAGCAAGGCCCGGGCCTTTTCCTCTTCCAAGAGCAATGACTTGTCCGTGCGGATGTTGATGCGCTTCTTCAAGTCAAACGCGATTTTCGCGACGTAGCCCTCGTTTTCGAAGAACGCCTTGGGGTTCCGGGTGTAGATGGCTACTTCGGGGCCCTCCATCTCAATGCTCGTAATCTGGGTCTCGGCCGGCAAAGCCGCCTGAATGGTTTCCTTTATTTGCTTGAGAAAATCAACCACGGTTCATCCCTCTGTGTCGTCAACCAATATAGCAACGCAAAACGCTCGATTAATGCAGAATAAACAATCAAATCCGGCGGCGGCAGGCCGTTACAGGTTTACCTTGACCTGTTGGACGATGGGCGCTACTTCTTTTTCGCCCAAAATCCGGACCCCTGACTTGTCGATGACCAGCACGGACACCGATTTTCCGCCGGAGAACACGTCCCGCCGCTTTCCCGACTCGATGGCGCGGACCGCGAGCTTAATGCCTTCCTCGGTGGACAGGTTGGGCTTGAAACCCAGGTCAATGGTGGTAAGCGCGGGCTCGGTACCGGAACCGCTGACCCCGTACTTGGGCCGCTGGAGGATTCCCCCGTAAGGGGTTACTTCCCAGAGGTCGGGCTTGCCATTGATGTAGCCGCCCAACAGGAACTGGCAAATGAACGGATAATAGCGGCTGCCGTTCAACACGTTGGACAACAGGGTGGCGGCTGCCTTCGCGGACATGGGTTCCTCGCGTTCAATCTCGTACAACTGGGTCTGGCCCTTGAGGAACCGGATGATGGTCTGACTGTCTCCCACCGAGCCCGCGTTGGTCAAGCCCATGGTGTCCGTAATCTTGTAGACCTTCTCGGACTCTTCGTCGTAAGCGATGTGGCCCATCGAGGCACGCATGTCTGCCGCCAAAACCACGGCGTCCTTGCAGACGATGCCTACCGTCGTTGTCCCGGTTTTAAGGTCGTGTTTGCTCTCCAAGAAATCCACCTAAAAATAAGTTAACCCGTTGATTATAATGCCATAGGCAAAAGTTTAAAAGGCTATTATTTGGCCTTAAAGCGGCTATTTCTTGGCGGCCCCGGCCTTTTCCCCGGTTCCGGCTTTGGCTTCGTCCAAGCCCACGGTTTCCACGAACCGGATGTTCTTGACTTCCTTGGCATAGGCCTGGATGACCTTGGAATACACTTGCTTGAGCACGGCCACTTCCTTCTGCAGGTTGCCGGGCAACGCGACCTCGAGGTTTCCCTCCTTGTAGGAAACCCGCACCTTCCGGTCCTCGGGCAACGGGAAATACTTTTCTGCCAGGGCCTGCGCCTTTTCCTCGGGCTTCGCCAGATGCCGTTCGATTCGCACCTGGTATTCGACGTCGCGGCCCGCGAGCTCGGGGTTGAAGTCCAGCCTCACCCTCCCGCCCGACACGCTTTGCACCTTGGCATAGCGGTTGTCGACGTTGACAATCAAGCCCGGCACCGGCTTGAGTTGGTGCTTGTGGAACTCCTTGAGGGGCACGACCCGCACCAGGGCAGGCTGGCGCTCGCCGAAGGCCTTGGCGGCCGCGATTTTCACGGTCCGCGCCTCGCCGGCCTTCAACTTCAAGAGCTCTTCTTCGAGGCCCGGGATGACGTCGCCGTTGCCCAGGATGACGGGAACGGCCTTGTAGACCTGGCCATCCTTGTAGAGGCCCTCCCTTTTCGCGGTCTCCAAGTCCGTGGTGTCAAACGTCTTGTTCGTAAGCAGTTCCTTGCCCGTAAAGGACACCAAGACCACGTCGCCTTTCTCCATTCCAGTTCTTCCCTCGACAAAACTTCTAATCAGTTACTTATTTAAACCATCGGCAAGACCAAATATAACGCCCTATTTTGGGCTAATTCCGTGGTTTTATGGCAAAGAAGGCGTCCACGCAAAAAACGGCCACGCACAAAAAGGCGGCCCCCCGCGCGGAGGAGAAGAAGAAGCTCCTCATGAACTGGTTCCTCATCATCATCATGGTGGGCTCGGTTGGAATCGCCCTGGTGTCCAGTGGCAACAACCAGCCGGAACCGGACGCCAGCGAGCCCCCGCCCTTGAAGGAAGCCCCGACCATCCTCCCATTCACCGCGGAAAACGTGGACGCCACCGTGGAAGACGTGTTCGGCTCCATGATTCTCTTGGCCTCGACTTCCCAACCAGACCTAGCCAAAATCGATGCCCAACTCCGCGGCATTCCAGGCGTTTCCCGCGTGAACTCCCAGTTCAAGGAGTTCAAAGAAGCCAGCCAGGGCCCCCAACAACTCGCGTTCATGGCGGAAGTCCTTTACGCGCCGGAAATCGCGCCCACGGAAATGCTTTCCCGCATCCAAGAACAGGCCACCCTCTTGAACGAAGTAGTTGTCTACCCCCTTGGCTTGGTTTCGCTGCCGGAAACCATTCACTTCGTGAACGACGACTTGAACCTCTCCAAGGACTTCCAGCCCAAAGACCGGTTCGCGCAAGCCTTTCTCTCCGTGGAAACCCGGAAAGGGGATGCCATTCAGGTGAACCTCCAAGCCGACCTCGCCGGGGAAAACGTGCAGCAAATGACGGTGTACGAGTCGCAGAACCCCAGCAACGCGCCCCAAATCATTGAGCTGATCGCCCGTTACCCCTTGGACTCCCAGGCCAGCACCTTGGCCGTCCTCGGAGACCTCCCCTATTCCTCGAATCCCCTGGATGCCAACGCTCTCAAAGGCGAGGCCCTGGCCTTGAAGGGCCTGGTTTCCGCGCAACTCGAGTTCGAGAACCCGCCGCTTGCCCTGCAAGTGGTCTCCCAAGACGACTTTTCCGCGAAAGCCGTTGACCTCAACCAGTCCCTCTCCCAACTCACGGGCATCCTCCGCGCGCGCCTCGACGTCGAAGGCAAGTCCGTTTACCTGGACTTCCAGAGCACCGTGGACTACGCGGACCTCAAAAAGGAACTCGTCAACGTGTTTGCCGCGGTGGGCGTAAAAAAGGAGGCCCTGACCTTCGTTGACCCGCGCATCCGCTTGGCAGGAATCTTTGACGCTTCCACGAATGAACTCGCCGGAACGGCCCAGCAACTCCAGGCCTTGTTCCAGTCCAGGGGCATCGCGGTCGAAATCTATCAACTTGTTGCCGTCAAGGCAGACCAATTCGTGGACCCCAAAACCGGCAACGAGTACGCCATCGAAGGAGGGTTCTTCCAGGCCCTGGCCAAGCCCGGCCACCCATCCAAGGACGAGGTTTCGCTGGGCATCCAGTTCCTGGGCAAACGCGGCCAAGCCCTGAACATCCAAGCCATTGAAGGCGAGGCAGGCTCGCCGGTCAACCCACGAGAACAATCCATTCCCTTCAAGGTCAACTGAGTTTTACGGCAAAAAACATTGCACGATGGGGTGCGCGAAGTTCAATTCATAGCTGTGGTACTTTCTTCCTGCTTGGTGGGGTTGGAACACGCCCGCATACAGCAACCGCGTGAAGACGGCCAACATGTAGCCTCCCGGAGCCCTGTGCGCCCTCGACTTGTCCAGGAACCAGGTCATGGGCTGGTGCATGGCCCGGGCTTCCCGCGTGGAACTGAGTATGGCGTTCACGACGCCAAAGGCGTACCTGCGCCGGATTTCAGGATTGGAAGCCATGCGCCGGGGCAACACGCTTCTAACGGTTTCTTCCAGGAACTGGTTAAGCCGCGAATCCAGGGTTACCAGGGCTTCCACCAAACCCGGGCGATGGTCTCGCAAACCATTTAACCAGTCCTCTTCGGGCTTCCAAAAGTGTTCCTCCGACAACACCAGGCGATGGGTGGCGGGTTGTCGCGGTGATTCCGGCGGGCGCATGGTCGTTGCCGGTCCGTTGTTCCTCTTTTTTTCCTTGACTGGAAGGATTGCCGCGGCAGAAGCAGGCGCAGGAACTCGTGGTCTGGCAAGTACGGTGCTGGCCGAAGCAGGAGGCAGCTCTGCTTGCCTTCGTTGTTCCTGATATTCCTGAATGGCTTGCCGGGCGGCCTCCTCCGCCGGCTTGCCCTGCAGTCGAAGCCGGTAAGCAGCCTTGTAGACATGCACGGGGTCAATGCCCGCCGCGTGGGCTTGCAAAGTCACCACTTCTTTCAGTCGCTGCCTCCTGGCCGTAGGGCCCCGAATCTCACTCGTGACCTCGTTCCGGTAACCGTTCAACAGTTGCTCCAAGAACAAGGGTGGATTGAAGTTGGACATGGTTTCAGCCAACTCGCCGCCCACGCGTTCCGCGATGCCGGCGTGGAAGGGGATTATCCGGTTCAAGGCGTACACGCGCACCGCTTCCCTGGAGAACCGCTTCAAGAACCACACGGCCGCTTGCCGGGCATCCCCCAGATAAGCGGTTTTCGCATTATAGTCCAGGCCCCGTTTGCGTGCTGTATCGCTTGTAGCATCAGTCCACGCCCGTATCTCCCTATTAGAGGGCCTGACGCCGTGGACGAAAAAATGCAGGCGGCCGTCCACGACCAAGGGATGGAAGTTTTCTTGCTTGATTTTCACCCAGCCCGGGACTTCCAGGGGTTTCCGAGCCTTCCGGTCTTCCAGTGCACTCCATGAAGCCCGTTCCAGAAACTCATCGCCTGGCTTCGTGCTTGGCGGGCCGGGTTTCATGGTTAAAAAGTTTGCATTGGCCTGGAGCGGTGCGCGGCCCGGGGTGAGCGGCGCCTTGGCCGGGGCTTGCCGGGATTTCCCGGGTTCCGGAGCGACCGGGTCTGCTGGCGGCAGGCAATCAATGAACGCAACAAGGCCTTCCGACCAATTGGTGCCAGGCCGATTGGTTTGCCGGTATTTTGCCTGCTCTTCTTGGTGGAGGAAGCGCAGCACCTTGTCAAAATTACCCATCAATGCATTGCCAATGACGTTGCCTTCCGGGCTTGCGTGTTCAAACTCGTAGCCCTTGCGTTCCCGGGTCAGGAACCGCAACCGCCGCTTGGGGTCCCGTTGCCTGCGGTGGCCACGCGCCCTTCCAAGCGCGAGCCTAACCTTGATTTCACTGGCTTTCCCCTCACTGGGCTTGTAACCCAACCGCTCCCAAATGCGCGCCCATTGACTCACGGTATAAATGGCGGCCCGCTTCATGCCCATACCCTACTTTGCTTGCTGGGACTATAAATTCGTTTCCTTTCCGTTTGCCGACTATCCAGTTCCCCTGCCTTACCCCTGCACGGTCCGCATGATGGGATGGTCGTAGTTGAATTCGTAGCCGTCGCTATGGCCATGGCTTTCGACGATTAACCCTTCTCGAATTAGTTGTTCTACGACGTCTGCCATGTAGCCGCCCGGAATCCGAGTCCCGCCACTTTTGTCCACGAAGTACTTTTTTCTTACATGGACGTTCCGGTTCACCCGCCCCGCCGTCAATAAAACTTTTACTACGCCCCATGCGTACTTCCGTCTTAATCCAATGTTGGCGGCCACCGGCTTTGGCAAGGCCAGGTCCAACACCCGTCGGATAAATTGGTTTGTCGGGGACTGCTGGTCCACCACCTGCAGCACGAACCGAGGCCGGTGATCACGCGTTCGTTCTAGATACTCTTCATAGGGTTTGTAGAAATGTCTGGGCCCGAGCGCTAGCGGTTCGCGTCGCAACACTGGAGGAGCGGGCGCCGCCGGGTTTGCCCTGGGCCTTCTCTTTTTGCCGTTGGGCGCCGGCCTTGTTTGGTCAGTTGCCAGCCGGTCAGCCTGGTAAGCGGGTGCAGGCCTGCCAGCTTGCGATGGCGGTGCCGGAATCAATCTCCTGATTTCCCGTCGCCTGGCCCCTTCAACTCGTGCCTCGGCTTCCCGCTTTTTTGTTTCCAAGGCGTTTTCGTATGCTTCCAGTGCACGGGACACAACCGTTTCCATGAGTTCACGGCCCGTTTGGCTGCCGGTTGCCTCTTCCCTGGCAACCCGTTGGGCTGCCCCCCGTGCCAGCGCTTCATCAAAGGACACCGTTCCTTCCGCCAAAAACGCCTTTCGCCCCCTGCCCAGCAACGGCGGCTTGGCCACGGCTTCGAGGGCATCCAGGGCCAGTTGCTCCAGTGCGGCTTGCCGGGCCTGTCGTTGGCCCCCAATGAAGCGTGCGCCCGGTCTTGCGCGGGCGACTTCCCTAGCCGTCTGCTCGCGCTTGCGGCCCACGCCGGTCGTGAACAGGATCCATTGTCCATTAAGCGGGAAGTCGTGCACGCCGCTCTCGGGCAGTGGCACGTTTTTGAGATTCAGCTGCTTCGCCAGCCACTGCCTGAGTTTTGGGAGGCCGCGCAGCGCGTGGGGGTCATCGATATAGCCGAATATTTTCGCCCAAGGCGTTGCCGGATGCAGCCGGCTCCGCTGCCTGGTTTTCATCCACCACAGCACCCGGGCAGGCGCTATCCGTTCATGCAGGGGGCGTGGAGTCGGCATGGAAAGAATGAGTCTGCCGGACTATAAAAGCCTTTATCCCTTCAACTTCGCAATCGCTTCGGCGAGGTCGCCGCCGCTTGCCTTCAACGCGGTCTCGGCTTCCTTCTTCGAGCAACCGGCTTGTTCCATGACCAGCTTGACGTCTTCTTCGGGCGCCCCTACGGGGCCGGCTTCCTCGCGGGCCGTGCCAACCACGGTGTAGGTCTTCTGCCCGCCCATCTCGATGGCCGTGACGCTGGGGCTGTCCACCACCAACCGTTTTCCCTCCAACTCGAACACGACGCGCTTGGCGTTTATTTCCTCGGTCTTCATGCCGAGTTGCTTCATCACGCGCTGCATGTCGCGGGGATTCATGTTGCCCATTCCCGGAAACATAGTACCACTCCTTGCCCTAAACGTTTTTAACCCCGCGTGCGCTTGGGGTACCAGACGTTTTTCAGCGCCTGGCGCAGCCTTGCCAGGTCGCGGCTCAATTGCAGTCGCACCCGGGCCACGTCTGCCTCCGTGGCCGACCCAAACACCTGTTGCGCGATTTCCTTCAATGAGTTGGTTGGACGCCGGGAATCCAGCCCCAGAAAACGCGTGACCCCTTCCTTGCGTGCAGGGTTCCACCGCAGCCCAGCCAAAAGCCGCTGCACCTGTGGGCGAGTGGGAAGGTGGCCCACGCTGGACGACCCCAAATATAGGGTCAACACGGCTTGGGACGTGATTTCGATTGGCACCCGGTTTCCGGCCGTGCGGCCAACCACTCCGCAGGAAAGGGAACCGCGCGTGCCACGCTTTGCTCGGGCGTTATGTGCTTTCATCTGCGCTTGCCTCCCCTCGGAAAACCGGTCTTCGGCACCTGCTGGGAGATGCAGTGCAGGGTCCCGCAGCCGTGCACGAGGTCGCGGCAGTCGATGCCGACAATCTTCCGGCCGGGGAAAAAGCGTCCAATGATTTTCCGCGCCCGCGCGTCCGTCGCGAGCCCGAACCGGGGCACGAGCACGGCCTTGTTCGCGATGTAAAAGTTGGCGTAGCTGGCCGGCATCCGCTTGCCGCCTGAAACCAGGTGGGGCACGGGCAGCTTCACGACCGTAAAAGGCGCGCCGTCCGCGTCCCGCGCTTTCCGAAGCCGCTCGAAGTTGTCCTTGAGGTTGTGGTAGTTGGGGTCTCTCCGGTCTCCTTCGAACGCGCACACGATGGTCTTTTCGTCCACGAACCGCGCGAGGTTGTCGACGTGGGAGTCTGTATCGTCTCCCTGCACTCCTCTGCCGAGCCAGATGACGTTCGAAACGTCCAGGTACTCGCAGAGCGTGGCCTCGATTTCCTGCCGGCTCAGGCCCGGGTTCCGGTTATCGTTCAACAAGCAGTCCTCGGTCGTCAACAGGCTGCCTCGGCCGTTGACGTCGATGGCGCCGCCTTCCATGACCATGCCGGCGCGGAAGAACGGCTTCCTCCACTCGCGGTTGATGCGCGCGGGCACGGAGTCATCCTTCAACAATTCCTGGTACTTCCCGCCCCAGGCATTGAACCGCCACTTGACCATGCCCAGCCTTTTCTGCTGTCGGTTGGCGACAAAGCTAGGCCCGTAATCCCGGAACCACACGTCCGCGTAACCGTGCTCGTAGAACCTCACTTTCTTGGGGTCGGCCCCCTTCTCCTGGAGGAAAGCCTCCACCCTCTTTCGCATGCGTTTGCCGGTAACGAACAAGTTCACGCGCTCGCTCTTGGTTTCTTGCAGGGAGCGGATGAGGTGCGCGTAGGCCTTCTCGACGTTGCCCAGGTTCTCAAAGGTGATGAGGTCGTAGGGCCACGCCAAAAAAAGCGCGTCATGCTTTTCCCATTCAGCGGGGAAGCGATAGCCTTGCGCGGCCGGCGTCTTCCGGTGCAGCACGTCCTTCTTGGGCTTGAGGGCTTTCGGCTCCTTCAGCTCGACGTAGTCGCGGGGCCTGCGGTTGCGGAAGAAGCCCCAGCCCTCGCGCACCCGCTGGTTCTCGTCCAAGTCGATTTCAACTACAAGGGCCGCGTCCTTCTTCGGGCCCGCGTTGGCCAGCACCCTGCCAAAGGGGTCGGATACGAATGAATGCCCCCAGAAGGAGAGCCTTCCCTCGTTGCCCGTGCGGTTGACGGCTGCCACGTGCACGTTGTTGGCGATGGCGTGCGCGCGCTGGATGCAGGTCCAGGCACCCAGCCAGTCGTCGGGCTCCTTGTATCCCTTGATGCGGCCGATGGCGGTCGGGTAAAAGATGATTTCAGCGCCTTTCAGGGCGGCGATGCGCGCGGCCTCGGGAAACCATTGGTCGAAGCAGATGAGGGGCGCGATTTTGGCTTTCCGGGTCTTGAAGACCTTGAACCCCAAATCCCCGTGCTCGAAGTAGTGTTGTTCCCAGAACAGGGGGTCGTGGGGCAAGTGCATCTTCCGGTAGGTTCCGAGGAGTTTTCCGCGTTCGTCGATGACCGCGATGCTGTTGTAGAACTTTTTTCCGTGCCGCTCGTAAATCGGGGCAATCAGGACGATGCCGAGTTCCTTGGCTAGGCCAGCGAGCAGGCGCGTGGTCGGCCCTGGAATGGCTTTCGCCAACGCGAATGCGGCCTCGTCCTTTTTCGCCTGCGGAAAGTAAAGCGTGTCAAACAATTCGGGCAGGCACACGATGTCCGCGCCCCGGGCGGCCGCCTGGCGGACGAGTCTTTCGGCCTTGGCGTGGTTGGCTTGCTTGTCCGCTTCCATGGACATCTGGATTAAGCCGATGCGAAGCTTTCGGGCCACGAGGTGCACCAAAACATTTTATGGGGCGCAACCTTTATTAACTTCTATTCCGTTTAATGGTGGGTTATTGAGGGGTTCTAATGGGTAAAGCCGTCGTGTCCAACTTCAAGGCGTTCGCGGAAAAGTTTCCCCGCGTCGCGCAGCTCCCGGAAACCGATGTCCGGGTGCAGGCCTTGAAGCGCTACTTCGAGCGCGGCAGCTTTGTCTCGGTGTATGCTTCAGCCGGCGTTTGGCCGCGCCTCGACTTTCCAACGCCCTTGTGGATTAAGGGCAAAATCGAGGAGTTCAAGCAGCAAAAGGCGCGGTTCGCGGAAAAGCACCGGAGCTGGAGCATCCTCGTGCACAAGGACCAGTTTGCCGCGGTGCGCACCCTCTTGGCCAAGTTCGGGGAACCCCTCTACTGGAAGCACCTGGCGAAAGTAACCTTTGACGTGGACTACAAGCAGGACGCGGCCAAGGTCTCCCTGCCCGTGCACCTGGTGACCGAAGAGCGCTGGAAGCCCATGATCAAGATGTTCGTCGAGGACCTGGACTACCGCAAGCAACTCGCGGAAACGGTTGACACCTCGATTGTCTACAAGAACGACAAGCGCGTGGCAAAATACGCAGACCAGTTGAAGGGCTTCCGCAAGTCCCTCTCGGTCAAGAAACGCGACATGTTCCAAGAAAAAGTCGACGAAATCAGCCAAGACCTCGAAATGTACAACGAAATCCTCAAGTGGGCGAAGGAATAGCGTTTCCCGCTCTTCCGCACCGGAAATCCACTCCCCTCCCCGGCCCTATTTAAACCCCCTGAACCACTATCTTCTTGCGGCCTCTTAAGGCCGAGTGAGGTGGAGTAAATGTCGAGTCCCATAAAGAAGTTCCAGGTCGGAGGCGTCAGCGCGGCCGTCTGGGAAAACGAGTCACAGACCCCCGAGGGAAGCCCCTACCAGACGGTTTCCCTCCAGAAGCGGTTCAAGGACAAGAACGACGAGTGGAAGTCCTCGAACTCCTTTCGCGCCAGCGACTTGCCCAAGGCCATCCTCGCCCTCCAAAAAGCCTACGAGTTCGTGGCCTTGAAGGAGCAAGGCGAGCTGGCGGTGGTCGAGGCTTGAACGGCCGGGCGGCTCACGCGGGCCCCGAGGGCGGCTGGCTCACGGCCTTTTTACAAAAGGCCGGCGAAAAGGTGCCCTGCCAAGCAGGGCACAGCCTTTTTTGCTTCGCAAAAAAGCCCGGGGGAAACGGGCCCTGCTTTGCAGGACCCCTCCCTTG
Source organism: Candidatus Iainarchaeum sp. (assembly GCA_018304425.1). Classification (GTDB taxonomy): domain Archaea; phylum Iainarchaeota; class Iainarchaeia; order Iainarchaeales; family UBA10219; genus UBA10219; species UBA10219 sp10219u. The sequence goes on from JAGVWE010000004.1 coordinate 37,992, forward strand.
CCCCCTTTGCTCTGCCTAAAAAGCCTTTTCCTCTCCCTGATTGCCTATGGACGTCGCCCAAAAAGTCCTGGAACTCAACGGCTTTGATTCCTTCAACCCCATGCAGGCCAAGGCCTTGCAGCACGGGGTCCTCGAAAAAAACCTCGTCGTCTCGGCGCCCACCGCCGCAGGTAAAACGGTTCTCGCCGAGCTCGCCGCCTTGGAGTCCATCGTCCACCGCAAGAAGAAAGCCGTTTACACGGGCCCGCTCCGCGCCCTCGCCGCCGAGCACTACAACGACTTCAAGCGCAAGTACGCCAAGCCCCTCAACGTGCGCGTCACGGTTTCCACGGGTGATTTCGATTCGAGCGGCACTTACCTAGCCAACTATGACCTGATTTTCACGACCTATGAGCGCTTGGATAGCCTCATTCGCCACAACGCTTCCTGGTTGCAATCTCTTGGCGTGCTCGTGGTCGACGAAATCCACGAACTCGATTCCGATCGCGGCCCGACCCTGGAAATGGTCATCACCAAGCTCCGCCAAATCAACCCACACTTGCAGGTGCTCGCCTTGTCGGCGACCATTCCCAACGCCAAAGACCTTGCCCAGTGGCTCGACGCGGAACTCGTGGAAAGTGACTATCGCCCTTGCAAGCTCCACGAAGGCGTGTTCTTCGACCAAGGCATCACTTTTTCCGACGAAAAGGTCGAACCCGTTCTCTCCTCGCACGAGCCCCTGCACGCCTTGGCCGAGGACACCCTGGAAAAGGACAAGCAAGCCCTGGTCTTCGCGAACACGCGCAAGCGCGCGGAAGGCATCGCCAAGCAGTTGGCGGGCGTCTGCGCGAAGTCCTTGTCCGACGCCGAGAAAAGGCATCTCGCCGTGCAAGCCGAGAAGGCCTTGAACGCCTTGGAGCAGCCCACCGAGCAATGCCATGCCCTGCACGACTTGCTCGTCAAAGGGGTTTCCTTTCACCACGCGGGCCTGCTCTCCAAGCAAAGGGAAATCGTGGAAGACCTGTTCCGCGGCGGCCACTTGAAGATCGTCTGCTCGACGCCCACCCTCGCGGCAGGCATCAACATGCCCGCCTACCGCGTCCTCATCCCCAGCGTTTACCGCTACGCGGAATTCGGTTCCGAGAAAATCCCGGTCCGCGAGTACAAGCAGATGGCCGGCCGCGCGGGAAGGCCAAGGTACGACAAAGAGGGGCAGGCTATCCTCTTGGCCAAGAACTCCCTTGAACAAGACGAGCTCTTCGAGGCCTTCATCCACGCGGAACCAGAAGAGGTTTCCTCCCAGCTCGCCCACGAGTCCGTCCTCCGCACGCACGTCTTGGCCTCCGTTGCAGGAAATTTCGTGCGCAACCTCGACTCCCTCGAACAGTTTTTCGGGAAAACCTTCTACGCGCACCAGGCAGGAGGCGTGGCAGAACTCTTTTTGAAATTGAACGACATTATAGCCTTGCTCGCCGAGATGGGCTTCGTGGAATCCGTGGAAGGCAAGTTTTCCGCGACCAAGCTCGGCCACCGGGTCAGCCAACTCTACCTGGACCCGGTCACCGCCCACCGCTTCATCAAGGGCTTGGAGCGCTTCCAGCACGCCGAGCTCTTCTACCTCTACCTCTGGACGGACTGCCAGGAAAGCATGCCCTGGCTGTCCGTACCCAAGGCCAAGGAAGCCGAGCTCTGGGAAAGCCTCCAAACCGAGGGCAAGCACCTGCCCATCAACGTCGAGGAAGAGATGTTCTCCGACCCCGTTATGTTGAAGAAATTCCATTCGGCGCTCTTCTTAAAGGCCTGGATTGAGGAGGTCTCCGAGCAGAGCCTTTTGAAGGACTTCAATGTGGCCCCCGGCAACCTCTTCGCGCGCACGCAGAACCTGGACTGGCTGGTCTACGCGACTTCCGAGCTCGCCCAGCTCCTCGACTACCGCGAGCACCTCCCCTACGTGAACAAGCTCCGCAAGCGCCTGGCCTCCGGCATCCGTGAGGAACTCATCTACTTGTGCGAGGTCCGCGGCATCGGCCGGGTGCGCGCCCGCAAGCTGTTCTCCAACAACGTGCGCACCGTGGCCGACCTCAAGAAGATTCCGGTCGACTCCCTGGCCCGCATCCTCTCTCCCAAAGTCGCCGAGAAAGTCAAGGAACAACTCGGCGTCCCCGAAAAAGTCAGCGCCGCCGAACACCATGCGGCCGCGCGCGCAGCGCGCGAAGAACGCCAAGGCCAGAGCGTGTTGGGGGAGTTTTAAGCAGTAAGCCCCTTCTCGATGGCTTCCTTTATCTTTTTGGCGTCGTAGCCGAGCTTGATGAACCGGGTCTGGCCCTTGACGCCCTTCCCAGACTGGGTTGTTAGGATGAGCCCGTACATTTCCAGTTGCGAGATGCACTCCCTATACCAGCGCGAGCTGACCACCGTTTCCTTGAACTTCTTGGCAATCTTCACGTAGGTGTCGTAGACTTCCCCGCTGTACAAAACCCCTTCCTCGGTTTCCCCGGTCAGGGTCTTGAGGGGCGGCCGTTCCAGCGTCAAACCCGCAATCGCGTACAACACCAGTTGCTCCTGCTGGGGCAGGGTCAACACCATGTTCAAGATGATTTCCTCTTCCACCAGCCGCTTGGCCCTCCGCACCTCTTCCTCGGAGACCCTGGCCAGCCCCTTCTTGTCCGCGAGTTCCCCGGCCCGCATCAACAACATCACGGCCTTCCGCGCGTCCCCCGACTCCTGGGCGGCGAACGCCGCGGCGAGAGAAACAGCGGCCTCGTCCACGCAGCCCTCGTTGAAGGCCAGCTTCGCCCGCTCGGAGAGGATGGACTTGAGTTCTTCCGCGTTGTAGGCCGGGAACACCATTTCCTGCTGGCACAAACTCGACTTCGTGCGCGGGTCCAGGTCATCCTTGAACATCACGTTGTTGGAGATGCCGAGGATGCAGAGGCTCCCCTTCCGGAGTTCGTCGTTGGCGCGGGAGAGCCCATAAATGAGTTCGTCCACGTCCTTCACCTTGTCGACCTCGTCCAGCACCAGCACGATGCCTCTGCCCTCCCCGGCAAAGCCGAGGAGTTTCTCGTAGATGAACGCCGCCGAGTAGCCCATGAAGTTGTGTTCGGGGTAAAAGTCTTTCACGATCTTGGAGAGCACGCGGTACTTGGAGTTGTGGTTGCGGCAGTTGACATAGGTTCCTGACACCTGCGCGTTTTTCTGGCCCGCGAAGTCGAGGAGGTGCGAGAGCACGTGCCGCGCGGAAGCCGTTTTCCCCGTGCCCACCTTGCCGTAAATGAAGAGGTTGTCCGCGCGCTTGCCGTTCAACAGCCCCGCGAGTATCTCCGTCATCTTCTGGATCTGCTGTTCGCGGAAGAGGAGCTTGTCCGGCGTGTAATGCGGGGTTATGTAGTTGCGGTCGCGGAACACGGTTTCCCTGGCCAGCAGTTGTTCGAACAGGTTCGCCATCCGTTCTAATTCACTGGGAGCTTGTTAAAAGAAGTTCGAGTAAAGGAAGTGAACCACTTCCGCTTCTATGACTTTGGTTTCACAACCAACCCATTTTGTTCCGCGGCCCGTTTTGCGTGGATTTCGCCATCAAAAGGCTTAAATTATGGATTGGGTAATAAATATACCTGGTTGTTTATTGCCTTTGGCGGCGTTTAATCGTTGAAGGCATTAGCTGCTGCAAACGAGGGGTGATAGTGTTGGGTTTCTTAGAGAAAATCCTGAAGCCGAAGACAAGCGAAATCGACATCGAGGAATTCCTGAACAACTTGGACGTCGAAGAAGAGTCCATGTACGACAACGCGGACGCCTTTGTCAAGCCCATGACCTTGGAGAAGGACACGGACAAGGACATGGTCATCGACGAAGTCAAGAAGGGCAACATAATCCTGCTCAACATCGCTGACCTCTCGAAGAGGAACGCCGTCAAGCTCCGCGACATGGTGAACCTCATCAAGAAACAGGTGGACGCCTTGGACGGCGACATCGCGAGAATCTCGCAGGACCGCGTCCTCATCACGCCGGCAAGGGTCAAGATCATCAAGAAACGAGAGACCATGTAAGGGCCTTGCCGGTTCTCTTCCCCTCGTTGAGCAGCAAGGAGCCATTGCATGTACCTTGACCGGCCGGCTTTCTCGGTTTCCTTTCCCCTGGAAAGCTGCCTGGAAGAAATCGAGTCCCTCATCAAGTCCAAGCACTGGACCAAGTTCGAAGTGGCCAGCGTCAGCCTCGTCTACGCGCCCTTCTTCTTCTTCAACTACTATTCCTACCTAGAGGAAAAGCGCGAGGACATGGAGCAGGCCGTGGTATCGGACACCGCCGGGGGAACCATGGCCATGGACGCCCAGACCAATGAACTCGACGAGGGCATGGCCTCCTTGTTCGAGGAAGAAGTGCCCCTGACCTCGCACCGACCCCCCGAGGGCTACAAGTTCGAGGTCGAGCGGCCCCTGACCAGCGAACGGGACGCCCCCCAAATCGCGCAAATCAAGCTCGCGCACAAGCTCGAGCTCCCCAAGGACCACGTCATCGTCTCCGGCCTCAAAACCGTGTACGTGCCCATCTGGGTGGCTTCGGTTTCGGTCGCGGAAGGCAATTACCGCCTCGAATTAAGCGCCGTGAACGGCGAGCTCCTCAGCGAAGCCGAAATCCCTGAACGGGAGAAGGGCTGGCTGGAGGTAACCGCGGAAACCCTTTCCGAACTCAAGGAACCCGGGGCCTGGGTGCGCTACTCGGCTTCCGTGGGAAACACGGTCTTTGACTCCCTGGTCAACAACCCGCTCACGCAGTCCATGATGTCCAACAGGCAACTCCAAATCCTGTTGCTCGCGGTCATCGCGGTCTGGCTGTTCTTCAACATCAGGTCCTGATTCACGCGAATTCGAGCAGGCTCTTCTGCTCTGATTTCTCGTTGGAGAAGATGCTGTTCACTTCTTTTTCGATGAGTTTGAGCCGCTGCCGCAGGTAATCAGACAAGTCGTATTGGTGGATGATTTGCTTGGCGATGTCGATGTATTTCCGGACCGAGCCCTGGGCGATGGTGAGGATGATGTTGCCCCCGCACTTCGTGCACTTCCCGACGAGGGGCACGCGCCGGAACTTGTAATTGCATTTCGTGCACCGGAAGTTCTGCCTCGAGAACGCGCGGGCGTTTCCCACGATGTCGGGCAGGAAATGAGAAACAAGCACCCGTTCTAGGGAGTCGCGGAGGCTCACCGCCCTAATCATGGCCTGCAGCTTGGCCTGGGTCTTGATCTTTTCCTCCATGGAACCCAACTGGATGTACTTGGACACCTTGGGGCCAGCATCGAAGACGCTGGTTTCATGCGTGAACCCGATGCCCGAATACTGGCCGGGCTTGCCCAACCGCATCTTCACGGTCTCGATGGAGTCCAGCTTGGGCATCACCAGCTTCTGGGACTGCTCGTAGAGTTCCAGGGGATAAGCCGTGCACACCTCCATGTTGTGCACTTCGTCGTCTATTTCGTTGGGGTCCAAGGCAACCGTGAACGCGAGGGGCGCGTCCATCCGGCCGCCGCGGCTCGCCGAGAGGTAGGCTTCGCTGAAGTTCAGCAGGCCATCCATCAACAGCATGATGCTGTCCTGGTCGCCGTCGATGTTCCTTCGCTTGACCTGGTGGAAGTAAGGATGCCCGAAGCACAGCCGCGCCTCCGTGTACCCGATGATCCGGCCGACGATGGCCGCGGACGTGTGGGGCGCGAGTCCCAGCACCAGTTCCCCGACCAGGTCCTCGCGCGACGAGCACTTGTACTTCCGTTCCACGCCGAAAAACTTTTCCAGCAGGTCGTCGATGAACTTGGTGTCCCGGACGAGGAAGTCTCCGGCCTCCTTGTGGATGACGATGTCCTGGGGGAATATTTCCAGGAGCTGCGTGCCCTCCGTGAGTTCCCTGCCATGCAAGTCCCGGTCATAGCCGAGGGCCCTGGCCTTTTCCACGCTCAAGCCTATTTCCTGGGGCTTGAAGTGGGTGAGGGGCGCGTTCAACAACTCGTAGCGGATGGTTCCGTCCCGGAACACGTGCAGGTCGTAGAGCGCGCGGAGGATGCCTTTCTCGAGGGGTTCTGGCACCTTGGCCTCGTTGATGAGCCCCTTGACTCCCTTCACGAGTTCGGGGAACCGGGTGTTGAGGTCGTGCACCGCGGCCTCGACCACCGCGTTCAAGTCAATCTTTCGCTTGGTGTAGTGCTTCATGGGCACGCTGCATTTGGGGCACTTCTCCTTGGGCGCGTTGAGGCCGCACTTCGGGCAAACCGTCTGGAGGACGGTTCTGGCCTTGCAGTCCCGGCAGTAATAGTAGGGCATGGTCTTCCGGCAACCGGGGCACACGTAGTGCGCGATGTCCACTTCCACGACCCCGGTGGACTGCCGTTTCGCGTCCTGCGAGTTCATGGCCTTGTTGATGCTTCGAATGTTTTCCCCGGCCAAGCCGATGGGGAACAACACGTGGGGGTTTCCCACCATCTTCCGGGGCCGGCTGGTCTCAGGTCTACCCATCCGTGCCCCAATGAAGGTGCCCCCCTTGTCTCGAATCGTGAGGCCCGACAGCCGGCTCAGGCATTCCAGGACGTCATGGGTGTCGCCTGGCTTTTCATCCGCCAATGCGCCCACCGTCTTGAGGAAGGGATAGGCCTGGGTTTCCCCCACTACCAGGGCTCCGTTCACGGGCTTGTGCGGCAACCCAATCCGTTCCAGGAGCTTCTTCAACTCCTCGTCGAAGGCCAGTTCCGCGCCCACGATCCGGGTTTCGTCGAACACCTTGTTCGCGGCCTTGGCCTTCTCAATCAGGTAGAGGAGCTCGTCGCGGTTGAGCGCCTTGTAATAGTGGACATACTTCGGATGCAATGGGATGCCGAGTTGCAGGGAGAGCTCCACGGCCGTGGCGCCGTCCACGTCCTTCGGGTTTTTCAGGACCGGTCCGAGTTCAATGCCCTCCACTTTTTTTCCTTCAGCCAGCTGCTTTTGCAGTTCCAGCAGCCACCATTCCTCGCAATAGCCTGCCGGCATCAGGGGGTGCGCGGCCTGCTTGAAGTCGCCATAGGAGACCAGCAGGTCCCCCAGGAAAAGCACTTCCTTGACCTGGTCCAGGCACTGCCTGGCTTCTTCGAGGGAATGCAGTTGCCGGACTTCGCCGGAAGCCAGCCGCACGATCGGCCCCTCAATGGAGTCACAGGGGAACACGCCCGCGCTCTTCCCCGGTCGCTCCACTTTAAGCTGCACCCCCACCGAAATGAATTCATCGCTTAACACCATGGTGGCCGGGTGCAGGCCCTTTCCCATGATGCCCGAGTTCCGCGTCCGCCCATACCTCAACCGGAAGCCGCCCATCCTGGAAGGATAGGCGAAGATGGGCCTACCGGCGGCAATCCGCGTCAGGTAACTGTAGCTGGGTTCGACGTTGATTTCTTTTTCCCCGCCCTTGCCGATTTTGATGATTTGCTCGAGCCACCCCCAGTCCAGGCCCAGCCGCTTCGCCATCTGCAAAATCTTCATGGCCTTCAAGGCGATGCCCTCGCTTAACACGAGGCACATGCCGCCCCGCACCCGGTTGCTGTGCACGCGTTCCAGGTTCCGGTAATCGCTTACCTCCCGTTCCTCGGTGGGCTCTCCATTGATGCAGACCGGGCAGCCGCGGATGATTTTCCGCACTTCCTCGCCGGACAACTTGTATTGCCGCGTGAAAATCTCGTCGTAGACCGCGCATTCCTCGACATACCGTTCCACTTCCTCGTCGGTCGGCTTGTACCGGTCCAAGCCCAGGAGCTTCCGCGCGTAATCCCCGAGGATGAGCGGCAGCACCGTGGCCGTTCCCCCCGCGGCCCGGATGGGGCCCGCGAAATAGATGTCCACGTAGGGGCTCCCGTCATAGTTCTTGCTGATTTTCACACTCGGCACCCCGTCCAGGGGGGCCACCACCACGCCCTCGGTCACCAGCACGAGGGAGGTCTTCACGGCCTGTTCCAGCCGCTTCTCGGCGGTCTCGAAGTCGCCGAGTTTCTTGTCCAGGATTTCCTCGAAAATCGTGAAAATGCAGTTCAACCGGTCCTTCCTCTCTGCGAACAACTCCCGATATCTCTTCGCCACGCCGGGGGGGCCGATGATTTGCTCGCACCGGTCAGCCAAGTCCATGGCCGGCTTGGACTCCACCAAGGCGGTTGCGTCCCTGCCCGTGGCCTTCGCCTTTTCCGCCCAGGCATACTGTTCCGCCACCTGGTCATACAAGCGGTTATAGTAGGCGTTCACCTGGGGTTCGGCCTTCAAGTTCAGGTTGATGCCGCGCTTCATGGTTTCAGCCTCGCCCTGCCTTTCTTGAACCGGTGTGCTTCTTCTTTGAACAATTTTTTCCATTGCGTGAGCAGTCCATCGTATTGGCGTTTCAATTCAGGGGTTTCCTGTATGCCCTGCCATATAAGGGGCCACAAGATGAAGTTTGCATTGGTCTTCCACGCCCTGGCATCCACTGGGTGGCCTGCTGGGCGCGGCAAAATCGTCACCAGTTGTTCGAACCTCCTCCGCTGTTGCATGAACCGGATGGCGTTTCCTTCCAGTGCAATGTCTGGCTTGCCGGCCGCCAGCATCTTTCGAAAGCTTCGCCTGGTGCGCAGGCCATCCATCCAGACCAGGTCTGCCTCCATCATGTCCAGGATGGACTCCAGGGTGATGCGGAAGGCTTCCTGTAGCCGTGGCGGCAATTCACTGAATTTCATGGGCCGGTCCAGCGCGTACCGGTTGCGTGCCCCGCCAAATTTTTTTTCAAGCCAGGCCTTGCGGTCCACCTCTGGCCGCCGGTCAAGCGGAAGGGCCATGTCAGGGGAGGGTTGAACGGCGAAGAGTGGCCTTCCAACCACCAACCCGATGGCCTCGCGTCGCCTGGCCCGCGCGAAGTGCTTGGCCCTTAACCGCTTGTCTTTCAGCATCTGGTAAGGTGCCTGCAGGACGGCTTTAACGGGCTTGAGTGCGCGGCCAGCCGCCTCCACCCCCAACAAGTATTTTTGTCGGGTGCGGCGCCTCGCCCGTGACCAGGCCTTTGTCAGCCTATTGCTCGCCATAAAATCGTTTCTCCTCGATGTTCCCCGTGTTGAGGTGGACGATGGCCACCCGGCCAGGCGTGGGCACGTGGCCTTTCTCGGACTGGAACTTGGTCGCGGTCTGCCAGGTGCCGTTCGCGACCACCAGGCAGCCGCGGTAGCTGTCGTAGCCATTCCGGTGCATGTCCCCGGCAATGAACAGGTCGGGTTCCAGGCGCAGGAGCATGTAGTCCTTTTTCTCCGGGATGTAGATGTTTTTCAGGCCATAGCCGACCATCAAGTCCCTTCGCTTCAGCAATTCCACCAACGCCTTCTCCGGGTTCTTGGGAGAGAGGAAGTTGACCGCGGCATACAGGTCGTGCACGGAACTGCCGTGGTAGACCAGCACGTTCAAGCCCTCCACTTCCACCCAGGCCGGGCTGCCAACGAAGTGCACGTTGCCGGCTTCGCGGAGTTCCGGCACGAATTCAGGCGGGATGGCGGGCTGGGGTTCGGCTCGCCGCACGGCGTCATGCTGGCCCGGGCACACGATGACCTGGATGTGCTTGGGCACGGCCTGCAGGTAGGCGGAAAACTTCCGGTACTGCTCGAAAATGTCTTTGACGGCCAGTTCATCGAATTGGTCGGGGTAAATGCCGACGCCGTCCACGCAGTCGCCGGCAATGACCAGGTAACGGATTTTCTTCACCAGTTCCGAATCCTTCTCGTTCTCCGTCTTGCCGTTCAGCCACTCGATGAAGGCCGTGAACTCTTTTTCGAGGAACAACTTGCTGCCCACGTGGAGGTCGGAAATGCTTGCCAGGCAGACGTCGCGCTCTGCCTTCCGGAACGGCCGTTGCGGTAGGTCCGGTAGGAACAAGTCGTTGGCAATCACCATTTCCGGCCCGATTTTCTGGCCGCGCACGCCTATCACGGCGTCCTGCAGGATGCGCTCCGTGTAGGAAACGAGTTCCTTGTTTTCCTTGGAGATGACCACAATCAATTCGGTTTCAAGGTCTTCCAGCCGCAGAATCTGGTTGCCGTTCTTGCTCTCCCATTTCTCGTTGACCATGCCAATCAGGTCGCAGGCGGTCTTGGGCGGCAGCATTTTCACGCTGTCCAGGCCCTTGGGCTGGAAGCCCTGCCGTTTCCGCAGCAGGCCGCTGAGGAACTCGAATTTGTCGCGAAAGAAGCCGATGAAGTCCCGGATGCTGCCCTCTGACGTGCTCTTGTCGGTTACGTCGAGTTCCCAGAGAATCCGGTAACGCGCGTCGCTTTCCCTGGCTCCCGCCTTCAAGGCGGCCTTGTCCAGGTGGAGGGCCTCGGGTTCCGCGACCAACTTGGTTTCGAGCGCGACGATGGCCTTGTTGACCGACTCCTCGGTGAGCATGAAGGTGGTCAACGCGAGCCGGTCCACGACTTCCCGGTACTGCGGGAACCGGGCCAGCAGCTTCAAGGCCTTTTCGTCCACGAGCACCTGCTTCTGGGTGGCGTAGGCTAGCACTTCTTCATCGGTTGCCGGTTCATGAATGGCCGTTGCTTCCACGAAGACCCCCGCACGTCACTTTTTTATCTTCTCGCGGATTGACTCCAGTTCGGAGATAATCTGCCAGATTTCCGTGCGAGTGTGGCTCGGCATGTTGATGTCGTTGCTGATGTCGTCCAGGAGGTAGATGGCCCCCGTGATGCCGACATCCAGGTCCTTTTCCTGCAGCTTTTTCCGGGCCTCGTCCAAGGCCAGGCGGATGTTCCTTGGGACGGTGCTGTCGTTGGCGACGCTTGCCATCAAGTCGGTTACGTTCTTGGTGTCCACATTCATGTTCATTCCACCCGGTTTCATCGGCTGACTTCCCCTCGCCCCAAACCAATCAGGCCAAATAGGGCAGGCAATCACGCCAGGGTCATCCAGAAAAAAGCCTTCAATTACCTTAACCTCCGCAGGCAATTCAGAGCCCGCTTGCACGGTTATACCATACTTGGAGGGCAAACTAATTTAAAGCGAACCCGCTTTCCCAGCCTTTCCGGTCTTGGCCGGTTCTCCGAAGGTAACCGGCGTAAACACGGCTTCCCGCTTGTTGAACTTGGTCCAGTCGATGGCCGCGAAAACGGCGTCCCGCAAGCCGGATTGGAGGCCTTCGCCCTCGATTATCACGTTGCCGGCTTTCTTGGCGGCCTCCAATTGCTCGGGCCTCGCGACATCCGCCTTGTTCACCGCCACCAGGAACGGGACCTGGAATTCGGCCCGCATTTCCGCCAGCAAATGCAGCTGCTTGTCCAATGGATAGCCGCAGCCATCCGTGGGGTCCAAGACGAAGACAATGACTTCCGTCAAGTGCTTCAAGGCAGTCAAGGCCTTTTTCTCGATGGCGTTCCGCTTCTCAATCGGCCGGTCCAGCAACCCCGGCGTATCCGCCACCTGGATTTCCAGGTACTTCTTCGAGTAATAGCCCAACTTGATGCCCTTGGTCGTGAAGGGGTAGGGCGCGATCTCCGGAGCCGAGGACGTGAGCCGCTTGAGCAGGGTGCTCTTTCCCGTGTTCGGGTACCCGGCCAGGACCACGGTCGGCAAGTCGAACCGCACCTTCGGAACCTCGCGGAGTTTCTTGCGCGCTTCGTTCAGGGTTGAGAGGCTGCCCTCCAGGCTCCGGACCATGGAGTCCACGCGCGCGTAAAACTGTTTCCGCGCCTTCCAGGCCAGGTCATCGTTTTTCGCGCCCTGGACTCTCCGGGCGTGCTCACGGGCGAGTTTCTTGATGAGCCCGGCCACGCTCTCGACATGGCCCAGGCCCTTCTTGAAAGCGTCCAAGTCCACCGTCAAAGACATGAGTTCCCGGTAAAAGGGGTGCAATTCCGCGATGCTGGGCACGTCCCGTACAAAGGCCCGCAGCCGTTCCTCCAGGAAAGTCGAGACGATGTTGATTTTCCGGAGTTCGAGGACCTTCACGCGCCGCTCCTTTTGCACGGGTTTCTTGGCCGCGGCCGCCTCCCGGGAAGCGCGGCTGAACGCGGCGTCAATCAATTGCTTGGGGGTCTCGATGGGCTTTAGTTCCATACCGGTCACCTATACAAGCTTTATAAACGTTTTCCAGTTGAAATCTAAGAATATCCAGGCGTTTGACTATTTTGTGGTTGCATGGCTTCTTTAAACCCATACAAGGGAAACTACCCGCTGCTCCTCATCCCCGTGGTAATCCTGTCCATCGTCTTCCTCTACCTCGTCCTGGTCTCCCCCGGCATCACGAAAGGCATTGACCTCGCCGGCGGAACCCTGGTCATCGTGCGCAGCGACAAGGCCATTGACGCCGAGCCACTTGAAGAACTCCTGGAAGAGGAGTTCAACCTCGCCCAGTTGCAGGTCACCAGCATTTCCTCGCCCACGGGGGGATACGGGGCAACCGTCCAGTTCGCCTCCAATCCAGACCTCCAGCAGGCGGCGGACGAGCTCTCCCTGGCGCGGGAGGCCTTGAAGGCCAACGACCCGGCCAAGGCACAGGCCCACGCGTTGACCGTGCTGGACCTCGCCAAGCGCTTCACTGGGGCAGCCAGCCTCCAGCCCAAGGACGCCGCTGACGCCGTCGAACTCGCCGGCCTCCAACTGATTGCCGCCGACCAGGCGTTCCAGGAACAGTTGCAGGACGCCATCGTGAAGTCCTTTGACCTGGGCGGGGAAGTCCGGTTCCAGAAGAAGGAAGTGGGGGCCTCGCTTGGCAAGGCTTTCTGGGATTCAGCGGTCATGGCCACGGTGGCCGCCTTCGTCATGGTGGCCATCGTCATCTTCATTTCCTTCCGCGAAATCATTCCCGCGGTCGCCATCACCCTGGCCACCGCCTTCGACATCCTCTGCGCCCTGGCCCTGATGTCGTTGTTCAAGATACCCTTGGACCTTTCCAGCATCCCCTCGCTCCTGATGCTCATCGGTTACAGCGTTGACACGGAAATCGTGCTCAACTCAAGGCTCACGACCCGCAAGGACATTTCCCCGCCCGAAAGGGTCATGGACGCGTTCTACACCGGCATGACCATGACCTTGACGGCCTTGGCCGCCGTGACCGCCATGCTCGTGTTCTCGTATTTCGGCCAAATCATGGTCATCTACCAGATTGCCGCCGTGCTGTTGTTCGGCCTGCTGGGGGACATTGTTTCCACCTGGTTCATGAACGCCCCCATCCTGTTATGGTATTATGGGAGAAAGCACGCGGCAGGAGGGCGACACCGATGAAGCAACTCCTGCGCAGTTGGCGGGTGTGGGTGTACGTCCTGGCCATGCTGGTCTCCTTTTACGCACTCACCTTCAACGGCTTGCGGTACGGCGTCGACTTTTCGGGTGGCACCCTGTTCCAGGTGCAGCTGGTGGAAAAAGTCAAGAGCCCCGAGCAGATGGCGCAAATCGAGAAAGTCATCGAGAAGAGGCTGGACTGGACCGGCTTGAAGGACACCAAGGTCTCCGCGTGGGGCGACGAGTTCGTGGTCGCGCAAATCGCGGAAACGGATCCCGCGCGCGTCGAAGAACTCGAGAGCCTGCTGCGCAAGCAGGGAAAGTTCGAGGCCACGCTGGACGGCAACCTGTTATTCGATGGCTCCGAATTGACTCACATCCCCAAGGACCCCGCACAAGGCTATGGCTTTTCCAATGCCGCCAACGACCTCGTCCAATGGAGCCTGCCCTTCTACTTGAACGATGCCGCGGCCAAGCGGTTCACCCGCATGTCCTTCCACCAGTGCATGGTCGTTTCCTATGCCCAGGCCGGCGGCAAGCAATACGAGTGCAAGCGCACGTACTTCTTCATTGACCGGCCGGTCAACAGCGTGCTGGTGATCCCGAAGGACCTCTACCTCTCCGACCGGCAGGCCCTCCTCCAGGGCAACCAGGAACACGACATCCCGGCCGGGGTTTCCCTCGAAGAACTCCTGCAAAATGCCAGCTTGCCCTATGTCGTGGTGGATTCCCCGGCAACCGAGGAGCAAACCACTGAGTTGAAGGACTTTTCCGCTTCCCGCCGCCACGCCATCGTGCCCCACAACCTCTCCCCCGAGCTGGCCTCGCTTCTCGGCGGCATGGGCTACCGCTTGAAGAAAGTCAACGTCCCGGAACCGGACGTCCAACGCACACCGGGCCTGGCCACCGACGCCTATGACATCCAGCAAACCGTTCCCTGGACCTGGATTGCGTCGGGCGCGCGTTCCGTCATCTCGTTGACGGCAGGAGTCGCCAGCCTCGAGCCCTTTGTCGCGAACGCCGAGGACGCCAAGGAATTCAATCCCCTCCTCATCCAGGGAACGGGGGAAACCCAGGAGATAGCCGAAAAACGCCTCAAAGAACTCACCATCATCCTTGAATCCGGTTCCCTGCCGATTCCGGTGGAAAGCGTTTCCAAGGAAACCATTTCGCCTTTCCTGGGAAGGGAATTCCTGGGCGAGGGGTTCTGGATTGGTTTGGTGGGCGTCCTGACCGTGGCAATCGTCTTGGCCATCCGCTACCGGCGCCCCAAGCTCATCGGGCCCATGATGGTGACCGTGTTGTCGGAAGCCTACCTGACGCTGGGCTTTGCCGCGCTCATCAAGTGGAACCTGGACCTGGCCTCCATCGCGGGCATTTTGACGGCGGTGGGCACGGGGGTCAACGACCAAATCATCATCACCGATGAATTGCTGCACGGCGGGGAGCGAACAACCACTTCCACGTCCTTCGTCAACCGCATCAAGAAAGCCTTCTTCATCGTGGTGGCGACCGCTTCCACGATTCTTGCCGCGATGGTCCCCATCCTGTTCATCGGCTTCGGCAGGCTGACTGGCTTCGCGATTACCACGATTGCGGGCGTGCTCATCGGCATCCTCATCACGCGCCCCGCCTACGGCGAGGCCGCGCGCCATCTACTCGAAGAAAAATAGGTTCGAAGAAAAAGGTTCTAGAAAAAAGAGGAAAACGTCAGCAGCCACTCTAATAGCCGCCGACGAATGGACTATAACCGTACGCGCCGTACTGGTACGGATAATTGTAGCCAGCGGTGCGTGGGTTGTAGGCCAAGCCGTAATTGTCGTAGCCGCTCACGAACGGATTGTACCGGTAGGGCCGATTGTAGTAGTCGCCCGTGAAACCCGCAGTCGAGAACCGGCTTTCCGTGTTCCCGTACCCGTTCCCGTACAAGCCGTAACCTGGATACCCGTATCCCGCGTAGAGCGAGTTGTAGCCGGAGCCGTAGCCGTTTGCATACGGGGAACCGTAGGCATAGCTGCCGCCGCTCTGGTAGGGATACCGATAGCCCAGCCCATAAGCTCCCTGCCCATAGGCGCCATAGGAACCATACGCGCCATAGGTGCCATAGGCGTAAGCCGATGCCTCGGATGCAATCAAGGTCAATGCCGTGACGGCAAGCAAAGCCATTAACAGTTTCTTCATGGATAACCCCCTGTTCACGTTAATAAATAACTATTCTGTTGAGGTTGTATTTAAAGGTATCTTTTTGGCTGGTTTGGGCCCTGGAAAGCCTTATATAGCGGTTAAGGCGTATTCCTTGCATGGGTAGGTTATGGAAAAGCGGGGCCCGGAAGAACCGGAACCCCAAACCGTTGAAGCGCGCTCCCACCGCCCACGGCCGAAGGGCGGCAGGTCCATCCAATTATCGGCGCATGAAACGCGTTGGCATGTTGCGCCCCACAGCCCGGGCTGCCGTTGAAGCCCGGCTGGCAGAGTCAGGCAAGCGACAAGTCGTTGCTACTCACCAGGCAAGCTATGACCACATGGTGCGGGATTTGAAGGCGTTGCAAGCCGAAGAACGTGAGCTTGCGATTCAGGGCACCCTTTCCATGGGCACCAACCGCTACAACCAAGTGATTGCCGAGATACGCCGGCTCCAAGCCCTGCTCCCGCAAGCCAGGCGCATGCTAGCAGAGGAAAGGAGAGGCGTAACCGACTTGCTCACCGGGCACCCCAGCTTTGAGGACGTCCTTAGCCGCCGCACCATTCAAGGCGATGCCTTGCTTCGCGAGTTGGCTAAGATCCGCAAGGAATTCCGCTGATTTACCACGGCACGTGCTTGAGCTTGGCTTTGAAGGCAATCCAGTTGCTGAGGCGGTGGACGAACACCGTGGCGACGCAGATGACGATGATTTCGTAGAAGCCCGGCGTGTACGCGAGGCTGCCCACTATCATGGCGCCGAACGCGAAGTCGAGTTGGTCGAGGAACAGCACCGGGGCCCCGACTTCGAGGTCGTTTCTCCGCTTGATGAAGCTCGCGGCAATGTCTCCGGCCATGGCCCCAACCGACAAGAGGAAGCCGAGTGCCAGGTAGTCTTCGGCCAGCAAAGCGGTGTAGGCCGGGAAGGCCTGGCGCAGGAGCAATGCAACCATGGTTCCCGTGAAGATGCCGCCAAGCGTGCCGCGCACGGTCTTGCCTTTCCCGAAAACGGGTTTGCCGTCCACCCACTTCACGTCCAAGTCAATGGGGGTCTTGCCGCGCCAAAGCATGGCCGAGGAATTCGCGAAGTACATGGGCAGCACGTAGAGAATGGTTTTCGCCATTTCCTGGAGCAAAAGCGCTTCCCCCATGTCAACCCCCTTGTTTAATAATTTTTAGGGGCCTACCCTATTTATTACCCAACGGGTAACCCAACGGGTGCAAGCATGCGGAAAATACTCCTAGTGGGCCTTGCGGCCTTCCTGTTCCTCTTCGGATTGGCCCTGGTTTTGAGCCTCTTCGTGGCTTCCACGGCCGGGGACGGGGCAACCCTGTCGTTTGGCAAGAAACTGGCTGTTCTTCCAGTCAAGGGCGAGATTTCCTCCGAGAAGTCGGTTCGCGACGGGGTGTACGCGGATGACCTGGTCGAGGACCTGGACAAGGCCGAAAAGGACTCCACGGTTGCCGGCATCTTCTTGGACATCGACAGCCCGGGCGGCAGCGTCGTGCCCACCAAGCAAATCGTGTACAAAATCCGTTCCCTTGAGAAGCCGGTGGTCGCGTACATCGGGGAAATGGGGGCCAGCGGCGGTTACTACATCGCGGCCTCGGCCGACTACGTGGTCGCGGACGAGGACTCCCTGACCGGCAGCATCGGGGTAATCTCCTTGTTGCCCAACCTCCAGGGCCTCCTGGAAAAAATTGGCGTGAAAATGGAGGTGCTGAAGGAAGGCGAGAACAAGGCCATCGCCAGCCCCTTCACGGAGTTGACGGCGGACCAGCGCAAGATCATGCAGGGCCTGTTGTCGGACGTGTACGCCAAGTTCAAGGCGGACGTCCTCGCGTTCAGGAAGGGCAAAGTGCGCCTGAAATTGTTTGACGAGCTGGCGGACGGCCGCATCCTGTCCGGCAGGCAGGCCCTGGACGCGGGCCTCATCGACTTGACCGGTTCCAAGGAAGACGCGCTCAAGAAGGCGGCGGAGCTCAGCGGCATCGAAGGCGAGCCGGAACTCGTGAAGTACGAGAAGAAAGAGCTTTCCCTGCTGGACTTTTTCATGCAGGCCGGGAGCGCCTTCGGCTACTCGTTCAAGAACGCCTTGGTCTCCGATGCCCGGCTCTCCATCAAGTGAGGCTGGTGAGGGCGTACACGAGCAGGCCGCCCGCGCTGCTGGCGATGAAGTTGACCTGCATGTTGTTGAGCTTTCCCTTCCGCTCCAATACGGCGCCCAACAGGCTGTCCACCAGGGAACCCGTTATCCCGGCGAGCAGGATGGCCAGCAAATGCACCTGGTTGCCCCGCAAGTAGTAGTAGGACACCGCCATCACGAGGGAAGCGCCGAGGGCCGCGCCAAGCCCCAGCAGCGTTATCCCGCCGTCCGTTCCCCGCTCGACCTTTTGCAACGTGGTGATGAGCCGCGGTTTTTTCCCGGAAAGCATGCCGATCTCGCTGGACGCCGTGTCGGCCAACGCCGCTGAAAGCGCTCCAAAGAAGGCGGGGTGCTGTCCCAGCACCAAGGCAATCATGGCTGGCAACCCGTTCCCGATGATGTTTTGCGTGGTCCGCTTCTCGAATTTCTCGGCCTTGTTGCGGCGGCCGAACCGCGTGAAGACTTCCGCGAAGAGGAAAGTCACCATGCAGGCGATGAACGCGCTCAAGCCGCCCAAGGCAAAGGCAATGATGCCGAAGAAGTCGGCCAACAGCATGCCCTTGTAGTCCAGGGACCCCTTTTTGTGGAAGAAATAGGTGAGGGTTACGATAATCAGCGCAACGACCGCAAATTGTTCCCCGTCAATGGCCACGAGAAGCATTGAAGTCACTGGGAGAGAACCCTTGACTTGATGATTTCAACCCTTTTAAGCGCGGCCACCTTTTTGGCGTCCGCCGTGATTTTTGCCGGGAGGTTGCCGAAGATCAGCTCGGTGATGACCTTGTCATAGGTCTTGGATTTGGCGAAATCCAGTATGCCGTCCACCACTATCTTTCGGATGGCGGTGCACTGGTCGTTGGTCGCCTTCCTGACCGTGAGTGCAAGGGTCTTGACCCTGACTTTGACGTTGTCCTTCGTGACCACGTCCTGCACGCATTCAATCTTGCTGGCCCTTCTCCGCACCAGCCGCCGGATATAATCGGGGCTCACCTGGTGCAGGATGGGCTCGGTGTAGGCCTTGTTTCCCTTGACTTCCCTGACCTTGAAGCTGATGGTGGCGCTCGCCTTCTTTGCGGGGCTCAGTTCCCTGGCGCCCACAATGATTATGCGGTCCTGAACCATTTCAGGCTTTTCCGCAATGGTTTCTCCCAGGGGCTTGCTGTCAAAGTAAGCGGGGGCGTACAGCGTGTACCAGATCTTCTTCTTCCACTTGTCAACGGTTTTCTTCTTTGCCTTGGGCTTGGCTTTCTCGTCCTTTTGGCCGCCCTTGGCCGCTGATTTCGCGTCCTCTTCCACCTGCATTTTCTCAGCCCTCAATCATTGCATTGATTTCCCGGATGATGTCCGTGAATTCTTTTTCTCCTTTTAGCCGGATTTCCCTTCCCTTAAGCTTCAGCGTTCCCTCGAATCTCACGTCATTTCACCAGCAAGGCCGCGGTCTCCGGAGTGTACCTCCAGCTCGCGGGCAGTTTTCCGGCGCCCTTGTAATACGTTACAAGCCGCTGGATCTTTGAAACCGCCAACTGGTAACCGCGCTTGGCCGTGTAGTCCTTGCGGTTGGTGGACAAGTGCTTCTGCAATTCCACGCTCCGCCGGATAAGGTTCAGCAAATCCCTTGGCACGTCCGCCAACAGCTTGTGCTCGCCGAGGACGGCTTCGATCCGCTTGCCCGTCAGCTTCTTGACGCTTGGAACCCCGTGCGAGTCCCGCAGGGTCATGCCGATTTCGCTGGCGTTCATGCCCTGGTTGGCCAGATCCACGATGAGCTTCTCGATTTCAGCTGGCTTGTAGGCTACGCCTTCCCCCGTGGATTCCGGCTGCACTTCCTTTGTCTTTGCCATAAAAAAACCCTTGAAATTGCCTTCAAAGGTACCAAACCGCTCTTTCAAGGAAACGGTCAAGCCAATGAAAAAACAAGCAATATACCCCAATTCCCCAGTGAAAGGTATTTAAAGGTTGCCCCAACGTTCCTTTCCCCTCCAGCCCGGCGGTGCCTTTAAATACAAGAAAAAACTATAATTGCCCGGTTTCCATGCGGTTTAATCGGGGAGCGGCTCTGGCCCTTTTGGTCCTGTTCTTGGCCGCTGGCTGCATCCAGCCCCAGGTAAAAAGAGAGCAAACTCCTCCCGCCCAGCAGGGGCCCGCCCCCTCCACCGGGCCCGTGATTCCACCCGTTGCCCCCAAAAGCCCGCCCGCTCCGGCCGCCACCAACATGGAGTTCTCTCTATGGGAGGGCCCGCTTTACTCCCTCCAGTACCCCAGCAACTGGGAAGTGCAGCTGCTGGGCGACCTGGTTGCCTTTGTCTCTCCCGCCGAAAACGCGGGCGACTTCCGCGAAAACGTGAACGTGTTCGCCGCAGCCCTGCCGCCCGAAGCCGCCGACACCTCGGCTGCCCAATTGTTTGCCAATTCCTTTGAGTCGCTCCAAGCCAGCATTGAAGACTTCCGGTTGGTGGAAGCCGACGACCAAACCCAACTGGGAAACGAGCCAGGAGTGAAGGTCGCTTATTCTGGCACCAGCAAAGGCGTGCCCCTCCAGTTCCAGCAGCGCGTCATGGTCAAAGACGGAACCGCCTACAGCCTGACCTACAGCGGCGAAAAAACGAAATACGGTGCAATGGCGCCCATCATCGAGGCCATGGCCCAGTCCTTCAAGTTAACCGAGTCCACTGCGCCGCAAGTGGTGGGAAAATGGGTGTCCTATGGCGAAACCGTTTTCTATGACTCCGGGGAACGCGAGTGGCCGGACCCCTCCAACACCCCGCCCCTTGAGTTGAAAACAGATCGCTCGTGGACACAGGGCGACGCGCAGAGCGCGCAAGGCACCTGGGACGTGCAGGCCATCGAAGAAAAAGATTGGGCGCGCTGGAACACCCGCCTTGCGGGCGCAAGCCGGAAAATCATTCTCTACGGCGGAGAAGCGGCATTAGCCGATGGCCCCATCGAAGAAGCCGGCAACCGCGTTGACGCGCTCTGGCTGCTCTACCGCGCCGGCCCTCCCGCGATTTCGCGGCCCGGCCAAGTCCAGATAAAATTCGTGAGGAGCGCGTCCTAGCATGTTCGCCAAGCAATTTCTCCCGCTCGTTTGCCTCCTGCTGTTCGCTGCCCTCGGCTCCGCCGCCCAGCTCACGGTCCACCTTGAAGGCCAGGGCTATGTCTCCTCCTATCCTTCGGGCATCCTCTGCGGGGCCGCCTGCCAGGAAACCTATGACGAGGGCACGGAGATGACGCTGACCGCCCATCCCTCCGAGGGCATGACCTTCCTTAATTGGGAGGGCTGCGACTCCGCCAATGGCCTTCTCTGCATCGTCACGCTAAACGGCGATGTGGAGGTAACCGCCAACTTCTCCGGCCCAACCTCCACCGAGTTTAGGCTGCGGGTCACGCGCTCCGGCACGGCCACCGGAAAAGTGCAGTCCACGGATGGCCTGATTTTCTGCGGCTCCCTCTGCCTCTACGACGAAGCCAAGTACCAGTCCGGCTCCACCGTGACGCTCAACGCCTCGCCCGGAACCGCTTTCACTTCCTGGCAAGGCGACTGTTCGGGCACGCAAGCCACTTGCACGCTCTCCATGGACTCAGACAAGGAAGTCGAGGCGGTCTTCGGCCAACCAACCCTAGTCAAAGAACTCCCCGAACCCGCGAAGCCCACGCCATCGCCCGGCCAGCCCCCGCAAACCCAGCCGCCTTCAACGCCCCCCAAGCCCCCTGCGGGGCCCCCCAAGCCCGGCGACTTTTCCCTTCACGTCGAAGTGGCGGGCGGCCTTTCAGGCTCGCCCCCCGGCACGGTGGTTTCCTCCGACAAGCGCGTGAACTGCCAGGCCCCATGCGATGTCGGCTATGCCGCCGGCTCCCAAGTGCCGCTCGAGGCGGTGCCCGCCAAGGGATACAAGTTCAGCGGCTGGGAAGGCGCCTGTGGCGGCCCGCAAGCCGCGTGCACGGCGCTCGTCAAGGGCGGCTCCATTTTCTTCCGGCCCGTTACCAATGTGCGTGCTGTCTTCGTTCCCGTCCTTGCCAATGTGGAAGTCTCCGTGAGCGGGCCGGGCAGGGTCACTGACCCCTATCGGATAGGTTGTCCCGCTTTTTGCGCTGCAAGCTATCCGCTTCCCCAGGGAAGCGTTACACTGACCGCCTCCCAGGCCGCTGACGTGACCTTTGAAGGTTGGGGCGGCGCCTGCCAGGGCACGCAACCCACTTGCACGGTGGCCTTGAGCGAAGCCAGCCCCATGAAAGTCTCGGCTTCCTTCAAGGGCCCGCCGCCCCCGCCCAAGCTCACGGTCTCCGTGAAAGGAAATGGGAAGGACAAGCTGTGGATGCAGGTGGGGGGGCCAAAGCAGGCGGTAACTACAGTCGAATGCACCGGCGAATGCACCTACACCTATCCCAGGGGAACGACCGTGCAGTTCGTGCCCTATCCAGATGCCCGCCAGCAGCTGAAGGATTTGGGGGGCGCCTGCCTCGGAAAAAAGGACGCTGAGGTCGCCTGCTCGGTGCTCCTCGACTCGGACAAGCAAGTCACGGCCTCCTTTTCGCCGCGTGATTTCCGCAAGCTGACCGTGGTCAAGCCCGTGCTGGGTGAAGTCGATTCCTCAAGTGTCATCCGGCCGTCCTCCGGCGGAGACATTCATTCTTGGGACGACAAAATCCGGTGCGGTAACGCAGACAACGCATGTTCCGCCGAATACGATTCGTTCATGAAGGTGACCCTCCAGTTCAAGGCAGACGACCCCAACGGCGTGGGCGTGTTCCTCAGCGGCTGCGACGAGGTCAAGCCCTCCTTCTATGGCGGGACCTACTGCCTCGTCGGCCTCAGCAAGGGCGACCGCACGGTTGAAACCTGGGGTTCCCTGCAGCAGGAGCAAACCATCGTGCGCGAAGCCCTTTTCCAGGTCTTCAACCAAAGGAAGGACTGCCACTCCCGCCTCAACCTCCTCCTCTTGACGGGCGAGCCATTCCAAAGGGTGTTGCCTGAATACAAGGCAAAGCGGGCGGGGAGGACAATAGAAGACGTGAAGGCTTACCTTAAAGGCCTGCCAGCCTCATGGCGGACAGACACCGGCATCCAGACCGCATTCGACCAATGCAACGCCGACCTCGTGCAAGGGGCGCTCCGTGAGGTTTTCGCTGGTGAAAGCAAGCAGTTCCCGGTCCTCACCAACTTCCTCATGGACCCAAACCAACGCCCAACGCAAAGAGGGGCAGCCATAATGTCCACTCTGACTGCAGCCCCACCGAACCCACCCGATTTCAAGGACTGGTTGCAAAAGAACAAAACCCTTGCCTATGAGCAATGGGGCATCAAGGATTTCCTGGACAACTGGAAACAAGGAGAGGAGGCGCGAAAAAAGCAGGACGAAGCCAAGCGCCAGGAAGAGGCCAACCGCACGCCTTCGATTTCCTCGATTTCGCCGGACGGCTGGCAGATCGGGAAACAACCTATCCTTGCGGGAGGCGACTTTGTCAACGTCGCTTCGGTGACCATCGACGGCGCGGCCGTGCGGTTCGACCCGAGGTCCGCCAACGAAATCGCCCTGCCCGACATCGAATGGGGCGTCGACGAGCGCGGCCGCAAGCCCGATAAGCCGGGCCGGGTGCGGGTCACCCTGGCCAATGGCAAGTACACGGAAGCGAACCTGATCTCCCCGGCCAGGGCCATCACCCTCCACGCGGAAGGGAAAGAGGAGGCCTGCTTCGGCGGCGTCGGGAAGGCCTGCAGCGGGGGCGGCGACGAATGGGATTGGAAATTCGGCTCCGACAAGCTGGTCGTCCCCGTCGGCTGCCTGCCGGAAAAGAACGGCTACCGCGAGTGCTGGGTGGTGCCGGGCAGCATCCGCCACGACAACTGCTGCGTGCGCTTCCCTTTCGGACAAATGTGTGCCGGAACCAGGCATTCGACGGACGGCAAGCCTGCCGAAGAGAACAACCACGATAGCCACTGTGTCCAGGAATGGGATGATGCCAAATGGGACGTGATCTGGCACCGGGCCTGGAAGCACAGCTTCCCCGTCAACCGGGGTCCGCCCGACCTGACTCCGGCCATCAGCTCCCGTTATCCTGATGGCGAAACCGTCACCACCGTCGGCTTGTGCGCCCCGAAGGAACACGAGATGCGTCAGGAAGCCGACGTTTCCTTCTGCTGCAGCCGCAGGTTCCGCAAGGGCTGGTTCGGTGAGAACACCAAGATTTGCGCTTGATGTCTAATGGTACCGCGCCCGTTCCCCAATCTCTTCCATCTGCCTGAACACCCGCTCGGCCGCCCCCTGGCCGCAGGCCTCGGCATAGCCCTGGCAGACCGCTTTCCAGCCCTGTGGAAGGTCAAAGTGCGTGGCCTCAAACGTTTTCTTGAACACCAGCAAGTCGACGGCCTGGTCTTCCACGCGCTTCGAGAAGTAGCCCAATCCGAAGTCCAGCAGCACCAATTCCGCCTTATTATGTAGCAGGACGTTGCTGGTCGTCAAATCCCCATGCACGATGCCGGCCGCGTGCAGCTTTCCCGCCATTTTCCCCAGCCGCTCACACCATCCCGTATTCTTTGCCGTCAACGCATCCTTCAACCGCGGCCCCTCCACGAACTCCATGAAGACGCGTTTGCCCTGCCGGTCCACCTTGAACACCAAGGGAGTGCGCACGCCGGCCAGCTTGGCGCGGTGGAGCAGAATGCATTCCTGTTTGGTGCGCTCGCGCCTGATTTTTTCGTCCAATTCCTTGACGCGGTAGGTTTTCGGTTGGCGGTCTTTCACCAGGCAAGGCTGGCCGAGATACTCGTCCACGTACAACTGGGCTTCCGCTCCCTGCTTGAGCCACTTCACTTCCTGCACCTTGACTCCAGTTGCTTGGCGGCCGCCGTGTTGGTTATCGCCAGGTAGGCAACATAGCGGTCAAAGTCCGGGCCGGCCACGCCCGCAAATCTGTCCATGAAATTCGCAAAGTCTTTTTCCAGGATTTTTTTCTTTTCAAGGGCAAGCCGCGCACGGGTCGCCGCTTCCTCGAATGCGGCCCTCGCCTTTCCCGCCGCGCCATCCTTCGAGCAGTCCGGCGCGATGATTCCCACCACCTTCAAGTGCTCGCGGCCCTCAAACATCTTCTTCAAGGCCGCGGCCACGTCCAACTCGATGTCCGCCGCTTTCTCCAATGCCCGGCCCTCCGCGGAGCCACTGGCGCCAGCGGCCTCCTTGACCGCCTTCATCTCGGACTCGAAGCCCAGCACGTCCACGGGATGCGCTGGCATGAAGGCATCCGCTCCCAATCCATACTTGGCCAGTACCGCCTGGTAACCGGCCAACGCCTTGGCCTCGCCGCCCGGCACCACGCAACCCAGGGCCAGCAAGGACACGGCCAGCAGCAAAACAATGGTTTTCATGGTTTTCACCCATTAAGGGTTTACCTTCCTTTAAACGTTTACGCCTATGGCCAGGCCATCCGCCACCTGGAGGGGCTCGGCCGGCTTCTCGAATGCAAGTTCCTTGGCGCGCGCCGCCGCCTGGATGTCCCGTGCCAGGGGCTCCAGCAGCCTCCGTTCCCTGGCGTCAATCGAGAGCCGCTTGACTTCCGCGCCCAGGGAAAGGCTCTTCGAGGACTTGAACTGCCTGACCGCTGCCACCACCAGCACGGCCAGGTCCCCGGCCTGCACGGCTTTTTCGTCGGCAAACTCCTGGAACGGTTCCGGCCACGCGCTGACATGGATGCTCTCCGCCTTTTCCTTGCCAGCGAAGTACAGGGAATAAATCTCTTCCGTGACGTGGGGCAGGAGCGGGGCAAACAACTTGAGAATAGTCAGCAACGCCGTGTACAGCGTCCACCGCGCCGACTGCACGTCTTCAGCCGGGTACGCCTGCGCGTTGTACAACCTGTCCTTCACCATCTCCAGGTAGTTGTCGCAGAACTCCTTCCAAAAAAAGTGGTCCGCCGCCATCTTGGGCTTGTGGAACTCATAGGCTTCAAAGCCCCGGGTCGCGGCCTCCACGGCCTGGTTCAGTTTTCCCATCAGCCAGGCGTCCAGGGGCGCGAGTTTCTCCGGCTTCCCGCCCTCCAATTTATCCAGGTGGGTCAAACAAAACTTGGCCGCATTCCACAGCTTGGTCACGAGCTTCTGCCCGGTCACCAGGTCCTTTTCCTGGTAGGGAAGGTCCTCTCCCAGGGAACAACTGGCCGCCCAATACCGGAGGGCATCCGCGCCAAACCGTTCCACGACCACGTTGGGCTCGACGACGTTCCCCTTGCTCTTGCTCATCTTCTCCCCGTAGGGGTCGGTGACGTAGCCATTGATCATGACGTCCTTCCACGGCAGTTTTCCTTCATGCAGGAGGCTTTTCACCACGGTGTTGAACAACCAAAAGGTGATGATGTCGTGGCCGTTCGCGCGCAGGGACATCGGGAACATCCGGCCAAAGAACTTCTCGTCTTCCCTCCACTTCAACGCAATCTGGGGCGTCAAACTGCTCGTTGCCCACGTGTCCATGACGTCTTTTTCCCCCACGAACTCCGTGCCCCTGCATTTCCCGCACCTTTGGCCGGCCTTTGGCTGGCTCGCCGTCGGGTCCACGGGCAACTCCGTTTCGTCCGCAAAAACGGCTTCCCCACACTTCGCGCAATACCAAATCGGGAAGGGAACCCCGAAGAACCGCTGCCGCGACACGCACCAGTCCCACTTCAAGCCCTTCACCCAATTGTCGTACCTCACCTTCATGTGCGCCGGGTGCCAATTCAGCTTCGCGCCCGCCTCCAGAAACTTCTCCTTCAAGTCCAGGTACCGGATGAACCACTGTTTGGTCGCCACGTACTCGACCTCGGTCTCGCACCGCTCGTGCACGTTCACCGCGTGCTTGATGGGCTGCTGTTTCTTCAACGCCCCGATGGCCTTCAAATCCTCCAACACCGCTTGCCGTGCCTCCTTGCTCGTCATGCCCTTATACTTCCCTGCCCGCTCGTTGTAGCGGCCGCTCACGTCCATGACCAGCACGGGCTTGACATCCGGGTGCTTGGTCAGCCAGTCAATGCAGTCCGTTCCCCCATAACTGCAATAATAGACCGCGCCCGTCCCGTATTCGGGCAGGGTTTCCTCGTCGCCTTTCACGGGCACCCACCGGTCAATCAACGGGATTTTGACTTTCTTTCCAATCAAGTGCTTGTAGCGCTGGTCCTCGGGGTTGACCGAGAACCCCACGCAGGCCGGCAAAACCTCTGGCCGCGTGGTCGCGAACTGGAGCTTCTCCCCGTTCTCGGCCTCGACTTCAATATAGTTGAGGAACGACTCCAGTTCCTTGTCCTTCATCTCCACCTGCGCAATCACGGTCTGGCACTGCGGGCAGATGACAAGGGGAGCTTCCTTTCGTTCCAGCCTTCCTTTCTTGTGGAGGTCAAGCAGGCTCCGTTGACTGGTCTTCATGCTCCAGTCGTCGATCGTCCGGTACTGCAGGTTCCAGTCGCAGCTGATGCCGATGCCTTGCCAGGACTGCTTCAACTGCTTCTCGGCTTCCACGGTTTCCCGCAGGCACAATTTCACGAAGTCGGGGCGCGGCATCCGGCTGCCCTTGACCCCGCACTTTTTCTCGACGAACCTTTCAGTGGCCAAGCCGTTGTCGTCGAAGCCGAAGGGATAGAATGGGTGCTCGCCTTTCATGCGGTGAAAGCGCATGATGAAGTCGGCCTGCGAGTAGGCCATGGCGTGGCCCATGTGCATTTTTCCCGAAACAGTCGGGGGCGGCGTGTCACAGCTGTAAACCGGTTGCTTGGTTTTCGCATCAAACCGGTAAACGCCGAGGTCTTCCCAGGCCTTCTGCCATTTCGCTTCCGCGTCCTTGAACGAGTAGTTCTTCGGAAGTTCCATCAAAATCCCCGCCGCCTTTGCCGGCTAATTAAGTCCATTAAACAGAATAAGGCTTTAAATGAGTGGCCAGCCCCCGTGGGGGCGATTCTCACACCTGACCCATTCTAGGCCCCGACCAATTTATATTCCGGCAAGCTTCACGGTTCTCCGGCCCAACCGCCACAGCCGGTTGACGTCTGTGGACTAGTCCCGTCTTCGACGGGACGAGGCCTTCCGAAGGCCCCATAGGGCTATAGGCACTCCAGGCGTTTTCCCTTATAAAAGCCCTTGGAATTCGCTTGCCGAACTTCGATTCCCTTCGGGGAAAGCTATAAATAGGGCCTACGCGTATTAGATGCCATGACCCGCCAAACGCTGGTTGTGCTGTTCCTGGCCTTGCTGCTTGCCTCGGCGGTTTCCGTGTACGCCGCGGAAGCCGACCCACCCGCCCAGCCGGCCGCGCCACTGACGATGGGCACTGCCTTTTCGAATGCCCCCCCACTCGCCGAAGGAACGTACAAGGTCAAAACGAATGCAAAGAGCGATTGGGGGGAAGTCTGGCACTACCTGAAGTTTGACGGCCGCCCAGGATATCTCTTGAACGTGGATGTCACCGCCCAGTTCCCGGATAAATGCAGTGCTGCGTATTTGTGCGAGACAGACCATTACTTATACTTGTATAACGCGGACCAGGAACACGTAAGCTCACTGGCTGATTCAGCAGCGTTCAAAGTCGGCAAACCGTTCCCAACGCTAAACGGCTGGTACTTCTTCTCAGCCGAGCAAGCAGGCTCCTATTATTTGGTGCTCAAAACAAGGCATTATTATGGCCCCCCCTCTAAGTCGACGGACAAAGACGCCGAATTCGAGGCAGATTTGGCTATCACTTGGCAGCTTGGTGGTGATGCAGGGTCAACCACCGATGCACCGACCGGGTTCACACAGGCCCTGCCCCTCACACCAGGAACCCATAAAGCCTACCTTCTCATGGGCAGGCACGGTGTCGATAAGATAGACACTTATTCCATTGACCTGAAGAAATTCGAGAAGCTGTCCATCCGCATCGTCCCCGACGAGAAGTATAAGGGCAGCTTTGGCGTGTCCTTCTACAACAGCGACCGCCAAAAGTTCGCGTTCGGGCACGCGACAGCCGCCAATGCGGGCGCCATCGTGAACGCCTCTTTGGCCGCCGCCCCCGTGGGCCAGACCGTTTACTTCCAAATCCTGAATGCGGATCCAATAGATAATCTTCTGGGTGGCACGCCGGGCGGCCCTTATTCCATTGAGGTCAAGGTCGAACCCGCCGAGTCCTGCACTTCCGAGGAAAACAGTATGCGAGGGTCTTGTACGGGGCAATGGGAGGCCTGCATCGAAGGAAAATGCGTGTCGAACAGCTACTACTATGATTACGTCAAGAAAAAGGCGCCCGTCGTCCAGAAGACCCCTAACCTACCTACGACGCCTAAAACGCCTTCGCCTTCCACACCCAAGCAGTCGCCGCCTGCTGTCCCTGCACAGGGCGATGCAATGTCCGCCTTCTTCGAGGCGCTCTACCGGTTCTTGAGCGGCTGGTTCGGCGGCAAGGGTTGACGCGTTCGGTCTTAACCTGAATCCTTAAATTCTGGTTCCGCTCCTATTGGAGTATGCAGCCTCGCCTTCGGTTGCCCCGCCGCCCCTGGCAGCGAACCCGACCAAAAAAGAAGTGGACAAGGGAAATCGTTTTGGTTAGGCAACGCCGGGCGGCCCGAGAAAAAGTCCTATCCGCGGTTGAGTCTCCTATGGCTCCCAGCCCTGCGAGGCTACGCGCTTTCCCAGAGGAGCGGAGGGGCCCGCACTTGGCCACCAAAACAATGGTTCACCGCTCGCTTTGGGCGGGAGTCAAGGCAGTACGAGCTGGGGGTCTGGTTGACCGCTTATCCGCTCGCTACAAGTTTTGGAGGGAAAGGTTAGGCGAGCAAACTTTTAGGAACACCTTGACCGCCCGGAAATCAAGGAAAAAAATTTTTGCCGAGTCTATCCGGCTTCGGGACGCCCTCGCAGCCCTCGGCATCGCTCGTCGCCTCGAAGGAAACGCGCTCACGAGACTCTCCCCTTCGCGGAAAAAAGCAATCATTGCCGCCGTTGACGTGCTGGGCTCAGTCAAGGCAGCGGCGGCCCTTTTCGGGTTGCCCGCTGCCGATGTTTCCCTTGTCTTGGGAGAAGCCGGAAAGAGCGTTGCAGCGCATCCTTTGACTCCCAAGCAACGGGAGACGCTTGCGCAACTGCAGGCCTTGGAAAGAAAGGCTCGCTTGGAAGGCATGTCCCCTGAGCAGGTTCGAGCGGGGCGGAAAGCCATCGAAGCGGCCCGCGGTTTCGACCACGTTCAATGGCTCATGCGCGTGCACGGGCAACAGCAGGGCCTCGATTTTTTGGACTATGCAAACCTTCCGAGGCCCATTCAAAGGCGTAGGGCACCCAACGCTCTTTCGGCCGAGGAACGGGCCCAAATAGTTGTCAACAGCAAGAGGTCGCTGGAAAGCGCCGTTCGAAGCGTGCTTGGACGCAGCAAGGCCTACGCGAGCATGACGCCCGGGGAGGTCGCGGGGTGGGTGGCTTGGCTGCAGCCAAGAGTTGCTGAGGATCTGGGGTTTTCAGATGAAGCCAGGCTTCGGAAGGAGCCCGGGACCCAGGTTTATGCCAGCGCCCGAAGGCGGCTCAAAAGACAACTACGTTCTGAAAAACCGAAGAAGAGGAAACGCAAGCTGAGGGCAGGGGAGGTACCCAGAGGGAAACGAGGCACCTTGACGACTTTGGACGCTCCGATGGGCGAGGATGCGCCGAGCAGAAAGGATGTGCTTCCGGCAAGACCCGAGGTAGACGTGACTGATGCACACATTCATGCATTCATTGAAAAAATTGCCCCGCTTGCCAAGCTGGATGAAAGAGACCGGGTCATCTTGTTAGGCGAATTAACTGGCAAGCCCCGTTCCATAACGGCGGCTAGCATGGGGATAACTTCGGTAGGTATCGCTGCCAGACTCAGAAGGATTCGAGGCAGATTATCCAGGGCCCAAAATGAAATCCGGGAACTCTTGTAGGGAACTCATCCCCCGAACTTGCGCTTGAACTTTCCGAGCAGGCTGTCGTCCCGCAAATTCTTTCCATCGAGTTCGGCCAGCCTCTCCAGGAGTTCGCGTTCTTCTTTGCCGAGCTTTTCGGGCACCTTGACGAACACCTTCACGTACTCGTCTCCGAAGCGGTTCGAGTCCAGTTCCTTGACTCCCTTGCCCTTCAACCGGAACACGGTGCCGGTCTGCGTTCCGGGAGGCACCTTCAACCGGGCCCTGCCCTCCAAAGTAGGCACCTCGATTTCCGCGCCCAGCGCGGCCTCCGCGAAACCCAGGGGCACCTTGCAGTAAACGTCGGCTCCATCCCTTCTGAACACGTCATGGGGTTCGACGAACAACACGACGAACAAGTCGCCGGGCCTGCCGCCTCGCTCACCCGCGTTTCCCTCGCTGGTCAACCGCAAATGGTTTCCCGTCCACACCCCGGGAGGAACCTTGACCTGGATTTTGCGCACGGCATTGACCTTGCCGTGGCCCCGGCATTTGAGGCAAACATCTCTGGCCACCGAGCCCTTGCCCTGGCAGGCATGGCAGGGGCTGGTCGTGGAAAACAGGCCGAAAGCCGTTCGTTGCACGTGCTGGACCATGCCGCTGCCCCGGCACTTGCCGCAGGCCGTTCGCTCCCCGCCCTTGCTGCCGCTGCCCCCGCAGGCCTCACAGGCTTCATGCCGTTCGACCTCGATTTCCTTCGTCGCCCCGAACGCGGCTTCCTCGAAGGAGAGGCTCACCTCGACCTTGATGGGGTCGCCTTGCACGGGTCCCCTGGGCCGTCTCCGGCCGCCGCCAAAGGCTTCGCCGAATAGGTCACCAAAGCCAAAGCCGCCGAGGTTGCCGAACAACGAGTCAAAGTCGAAGTCCGCTCCCTGGAAGCCACCGAACCCGGCTCCGCCGAAGCCCGCGCCGCCCGGCCCGGCAAACCCGAACCGGTCGTAGTTGGCCTTCTTTTCCGCGTCGCTCAGCACGCTGTAGGCTTCGTTGGCTTCCTTGAATTTTTCTTCGGCGTGGGGTTCCTTGCTCACGTCGGGATGGAATTTCTTGGCCAACCGCTTGTAGGCTTCCTTGAGTTCTGCCGCGGACGCGTTCTTGTTGACGCCGAGCACGTCGTAGTAGTCGCGTTTTTCGGCCATCCGCTTTCAACCTTCCGCTACTTTTTGTCGTCGACCTTGTAGTCGGCGTCCACGACCTTGTCCCCGTCGCCGGGCTTTTCGCCGGCGCCCTGGCTTCCGGGCTGTTCCCCACCAGGGGTTTGGCCCCCTTGCGGGGACGTTCCGCCGTGCTTCTGGTACAATTCCACGGAGGCTTCCTGCATGGCCTTGTTGACTTCGTCGAGCTTGGCCTTGATTTTGGCCGCGTCCCGCGGCTTTGCTTCGAGGAGTTTCTTCAACTCCTCGACGCCGGCCTTGATGTGGTCGACCTTGTCTTGGGCGACCTTGCCTTCCAGGTCCTTCAACAGCTTGTCCGCGCCATAGGCCGTCGCGTCCGCCTGGTTCAGGGTCTCGGCTTCCGCCATCCGCTTCCGGTCCTGTTCTGCGAACTCCTCGGCTTCCTTCTGCATGCGCTTGACTTCGTCTTCGTTGAGCTTCTGCGAGGCCACAATGGTTATCTTCTGTTCCCTGCCTGTGCCCAGGTCCTTTGCGGACGCGTTGACGATGCCATTGGCATCAATGTCAAACGTTACCTCCACCTGTGGCACGCCCCTCGGCGCGGGAGGAATGCCCACCAACTGGAAGCGGCCCAGCGTCTTGTTGTCGGCCGCCATCGGCCTTTCGCCTTGCAGCACGTGGATGTCCACTGCGTTCTGGTTGTCGGTTGCCGTCGTGAACACCTGGCTCTTCCGCGTTGGAATCGTGGTGTTCCGCTCGATGAGCCGGGTCATCACCCCGCCCAGGGTCTCGAGGCCCAGGCTCAACGGCGTAACATCCAGTAACAGGATGTCCTTGACTTCGCCGGACAGCACCGCGCCCTGGATGGCCGCGCCAACCGCCACGCACTCCATGGGGTCAATGCCCCGTTCAACTTTCGTGCCCAGCACCTTTTCGACGAACCGCTGCATGACCGGCATCCGGGTGGGCCCGCCCACCAGAATGACTTTCTGGATGTCCGAGGGCGTGAGCTTGGCGTCG
This sequence comes from Candidatus Iainarchaeum sp., assembly GCA_018304425.1. Taxonomy (GTDB): domain Archaea; phylum Iainarchaeota; class Iainarchaeia; order Iainarchaeales; family UBA10219; genus UBA10219; species UBA10219 sp10219u. The sequence continues at coordinate 70,559 of JAGVWE010000004.1, forward strand.
GCCAGCGCCTGCATCAGGGGCTTCTCGCAGCGCTTGATGATGGGGTCCACGATTTCCTCGAGCTTGGCGCGGTTCAGTTTCATGGCCAGGTGTTTGGGCCCCGTGGCATCGGCCGTGATGTACGGCAGGTTGAGGTCGGTTTCAATCGCGGTGGACAACTCGATTTTGGCCTTTTCCGCGGCTTCCCGCAGCCGCTGCATGGCCACCGAGTCCCTGGACAAGTCCGTTCCCGTGGTCCGCTTGAATTCCTTGACGAGGTAATCGATCAGGGCCTTGTCCATGTCGGTGCCGCCCAGCTGGGTGTCGCCCGAGGTGGACTTGACTTCGAAGACGCCGGTGCCGAACTCCATGAGCGTAACGTCCAGGGTTCCGCCGCCGAAGTCGAACACGAGAATCTTCTGGTCGGCTCCCTTCTTGTCCAAGCCATAGGCCAGCGAGGCCGCCGTGGGCTCGTTGATGATTCGCACCACATCCAGGCCCGCGATTTTTCCCGCGTCCTTGGTTGCCTGCCGCTGGTTGTCGTCAAAGTAGGCCGGCACGGTGACGACCGCCTTCTCGACTTTTTCGCCCAAAAACTCTTCGGCGTCCTTCTTTATCTTCTGCAGGATGAAGGCCGAAATCTGCTGGGGCGTGTAGTCCTTGCCGGACACGCCGTACTTGTAATCGGTGCCCATCTTGCGTTTGGCTGCCATGATCGTTCCTTCCGGGTTGCTGACGGCTTGCCTCCGCGCCGGCTCTCCCACCAGCACCTGCCCGTCCTTGGTGAACGCGACCACGGAGGGAAAGGCCTTGCCATAGAGCGTCATGCCTTCGGCTGAAGGGATTATCTTGGGCTTGCCGCCTTCCATGACGGCTGCCGCCGAGTTGCTGGTTCCCAAGTCGATGCCGATGATTTTCGCCATGCCATTCCTCCTATAGTCAACTTAACTTATTAACCCTCACCTTTGAGGGCCTCAACACCAAATCCCTGAGCGCATAGCCTTTCTGGAGTTCCTCCAGCACTAGTCCATCCGGTTTTCCCGCGTCCACCGCGTTCAGCATCACTTCGTGCAGGGAGGGGTCGAATTTTTCGCCCACACACTTGATTTCCATGAAGCCGTGCCGGCCCAGGATGTCGAGGAACTGCTTGCGCAACAGCTTGACGCCCTCCTCGTTTCCCGCCTGTTCCAGGGAGTCCACGAAGGGCAGCAGTTCCCGCACGAACGCGGCGTTCGCGTAGGCCAGGAATTCATTCCGCTCTCTTTCCATGCGCTTGGAGGCGTTCTCGAATTCCGCCTGCAACCGCTGAAGCGTTTCCGTCAGTTCCTTGACCCGGTCTTCGGCCAGGGACGCGCTGGGTTCCCCCGCCTTTCCCGGTTTGCCTTCCTTCATGTACCACCCACAATTGTCTAAAACATTTAAACAATAACCAAACTCTTTAATCAAAAGTCTTTTAAATACTTGCGTGGAACCTTTTTCCATGGCAGCCATCCGTAGAAGCAGTGGTTTCAGGATTATGATCAAAAAGGTTGAAAAACCTTTTTCTGACAACACTTTGGACGAATTCAACTGGCTCTGCGAGTGCCTGGGCTTCTTCGAACCCATCGACAAGTCGAAGACCGCGGCCTCAGTCTTCAAGGAACTGGTGAACGCGACCGACAAGGGCGAGGCGCTTTCTTCGACAGCCCTCGCCGAACGCGTGGGCATGTCGAGGGGCAGCGTCATCAACCACCTGAACAACCTCTTGGAAGCCGGGCTCATCACCAAGCGCGGCCGCTTCTACTTCGCGCGCTCGCGCTCGGTCTTCAGGACACTCAAGGAAATCGAGGAAGACATCCTCCGCGTGTTCCACGACATGGAGGACACCGCGCGGGAAATCGACGAGCAATTCAACCGCTTCTACGATTAACCTTATTAATGGCTTGTGCCTACTTTTTTCATGGCCAAGCCCGTTTCCCTGCATGCCTTGTTCTTTCCCGGCATCGTCTTCCACGAGTTCTCCCACTACCTTGCCTGCCTCTTGTTCGGCGTGAAAGTCAAGCGCGTGAAGTGGTTCGGCAAAGAAGACGCATACGTCGTCCACGAGACCCCGCAACCCCTGGCCTCCGTGGTCATCACCTTGGCCCCCTTCCTGCTCGGCAACTGGCTGGCTTACAATGTCTTGGAGGCCGCAACCCCCCTGCTGGGGGCAGGCGGCCTGCTTTCCCCGTCCACTCCCCTGGCGCTGTTCTACTACTGGTTTGCCTTGGCCCTCCTCTACTACTCGTTTCCCAGCGACCAGGATGGCAGCAACGCCTTCTACAACGTTCTAGGCGCCTACCGGAAGGGTATCTTTGGTTCAACTCCGGCAGTCGTCAAACTCTTGTACCTCGTCACCTTTCCCCTTGCTTTCCTTCCCCTCGTCTTCGCGCTCGGCTTCATGATGTTGTTCAGCAACTCCGCGGGCCTCCGCATCATCTGGACGCTTTCCATCGTCCTGCTCTCCTTTGACCCCTCTCTGGGCGCCCAGTTCGGGAACCTCTTCAACGGCTTGGCTTCCACCGTCACGAGGCTTTTCGTGGGATTCATCCCACTTTTTCCGTAAACGCTTCCTTGTCCTGCCTTGCAGGACGAGGCCCCCCAATGCAAGGCATTGGATGGTTGCCCGTCGCAAAAGGGTTTTTATATAAGTTTTCACACAATAGTCCGTCATGTCGGGCCGCATTGAAAGGTTCTTGGACCTCAACCACATGGCCTCCGAGGCCGTGAAAGCCTTCCTCGGCGAACGCGTTTCCCGCGCCAAAAAAGACCAGCGCTACCTTGCCTTGTTCGTCGTCGAACTCTTCTTGGCGCTGCTGCTCGTGGGCGCGATTTATTTTTACCTCGACCCCACTGTCAACCTCGTGCCATTTCCCTACAACTACGCGGCCTTCGCCTTTCTATTCCTGGCCGCCATGTGGATTTACCGGTACACCAAGGGGTTCCGCAAACTCAAGCTGTGAAATCTGCTAAGAACTGAGGGGTTGGGGCGGGTGCGCTTACTTTCCGTCGATGATTGCCTGGGCTTTCTGCTTGAATTCCTCGTGCAAGGCCTTCAAGGCAGCCTTTTGCTCGTCCGACAGGTTCGCCATCCGGCCCTTGAACACGCCGTGCCCTCCGAAGCCAAAGCCGTGGCCAAACCGGTTCATGGGCTTTTCCGGGAACGCCAAGCCATTGTCTTCAAAGAACTTTTGGACGGCGGCATGGATTTCTTCCCGGTCCGCGCCCTTTTCCTTCAAAGCTGTTACCTGTTCCTTCAATTGCGCGTGCTGGGCTTCCGTTAACTGGCTGCCCCACCAGCCTTTTCCATGGTGCCAACCCGTTTTGTCGGCGGCCTGGCCTGTGGCCGGCGCTGCCGTGGTCGCGGCAAACGCGACGGCCACCAAGGCCACCAATGCGATTCCAACCAATGCCAATCCCTTCTTGTTCATGCTTTTGACCTCCAACTGGATTGAACCCCCAAGAACCTGCGCTGCAACCCTTAATAGGCGTTGCCTGAAACGATTTGAAACCGCGGGCAGCCAAAAACCCGGCTCGTTTCAGGGTTCCCGAAACCGGGTTGAAACCGGTTTCCCCTGGGCCGTTCTTTTGGGCGCATCCTTTTATACTCCAAGCCCCCCAGTTTTTTCCATGACCAGTCGTAGGGCGCTCCCCCCAAGCCTGGCAGCAGCCAACCGCGTGCACTGGCAGAGTGCCCGGCGACCCGGCCTCTCCCAGGCCGAGCGCCAAGCCCTTTACGTGCAACGCCAACGCCATTTGGAAGCCCTGGCCCGCAGCTCATTCTACCACAAGCTGCTGGACCCCGCCCGGCAGAGGTCTTTCACGGTTTCAGCCGGGGGAAGAAGCCATGCCTTCACCTTGTTGGGGCGCGGCCTGAGCATGACGCGCTTTCAGCGGCCCGTGGTGGTTGTGCTGGACTCCCTGGGCAGCGGCATCCTGTTCTACAAGAGCACGGGCATGAACTCCGGTATGCCGGGCAAGTGGCTGCCCTTCCGCTCCATTGTGATGACGCACGTCCGCGCAGGCCACGGCGTCGAGCCCTGGTACGAGAAATTCAGGGAACACGAGCAAGTCCGAAGCGTTCACGGCGGCTTATACGACCGGTTAAGCGATGCAATCAGGGCACGCGAGGCCGGCATCGAATTCCTGGAGACCTCGGACCTGGACCTCGTGGCCTCCATTGCCGAAAACCTGGGCGTCCCCGGCAAGTAGCAGCCACCGGTTCAACGGGGTTCACGCGTCGCCCAAGGCTTTTTTCACGCGGGCCACCATCTCGGTGTTGCTGCAGGGCTTCTGGATGTAGTCCGTCAAGCCGTCCTTGATGAGGTCGGCCAGCATCTTGTCGTTGATTTTCACGACCGTCAGGAACACGACCAGCATCTTGGGCTGCTCTTTCTTGACCTTTTTGAGGACTTCCCAGCCCGACATCTTGGGCATCATGATGTCCAACAAAATAAGGTCGGCCTTCTGCTTTTTGAGGAAGGCCAGGCAGTCCACCCCGGACTCCACGCTTTCCACCTTATACCCCTCGCGTTCCATCACGACTTTGACGAGTGCCAGGACGTCCGGTTCGTCGTCGACGTGGAGAATGGTTTTCGTCATGCGAATTCCCAGAGTATTACGTTTAACCCCAATATAAGCTTTATCCCGCCCTCACTTTCGGCTGCCGGTGTGCTTTACCGGCACCTCGAATGAGAACGTGCTGCCCGCGCCTGGCTTTGATTCCACCCATATTTTTCCGTTGTGGCGTTCCACGATGCGCTTGCAGATGTCCAAGCCCAACCCGGTTCCGCCGAACTGCCGCGTGGCCGAGGAGTCCACCTGGTAGAACTTCTGGAACAAGTGGGGCAAGTGCCTGGCCTCGATGCCGATGCCCGTGTCCACGACCTGCACCAGGGCCTTTCCCTTGCCGGCCGAGATTTTAACCGTTACCCGCCCGTTTTCGGGCGTGAACTTGACCGCGTTCTGCACCAGGTTCTCCAACACCTTCCCGGTCAATGGCGCATCCACTTCGGCTTGGGGGAGGTCGGCCGGTGCCTCCAAGCCCAACTGGATTTTCTTGCCTTCCGCCAGGGCCTTCGCGCCTTCGAAGGCCTTGCCCGCCACTTCGCGTAAGTCCGCGGCCTGGAACTCGAATTCGAGTTTGCCGGACTCGAGCTTGGAGACCAGGAGGATGTCGTCAATCAGGTTCTTGAGGCGTCGGGCATTCCTTCGCACGATTTCAAGGCTCTTTTGCTTGATTTCCGGGTCCAGGGTCTCGTCGGCCCAGATGTCGATGTAGCCCATGATGGGCACCAAGGGGGTTTTCAGTTCGTGGCTGACCACGTCCAGGAACTCGTCGCGCAACTTGTCGGCCTGCCGGAGCCTGGCCAACTCTGCCTCGAGTGCCTTCAGCCTCGCGTGCAACCCGGTCGCAGGCCGTGCATGTAGCCCCTTTGCCTTGGCGGTTTTTCCCGGTTTTCCGGTCTTACCCATTCCCAGTCACCTCCAAGATTATCGAAGAACCCTTATTTATGCCTTTTGCCCGGCGCCTTCGGAAGCCACGTAACCTCGACGTCGTCCGCGCGTTGCCTGGGCTGGATAACGGTTTGGGCCAGGGTTTGTCTCGCGCCCGCCCGGTGTTCCAGGAGCCCCTGCCAGGCAATCATGGCCCCATTGTCCACGCAGACTTCCACGGGCGGCACGAACATCTCGACTTCCCGTGCCCCGCACATCTCACCCAGCATCTTGCGCAAGGCTTTCGAGGCCGCGACCCCCCCGGCCAGCAGCAACTCCTTTTTCTCGGTGTGCGCCAGCGCCCTTTCCGTGACCTCGGTCAGCATCGCAAAGGCGGTGTGCATGACCGAGTAGGCCAGGTCCACGGCCTCGGCTTTTCCGACCAAGCCCTCGGCCGCGGTCTGCAACCCGGAGAAGTGGAGGTCCATGCCCTTCACCGAGTAAGGCAATTCCACGAACCGCTTGGCCTGGAAATACATTTCATCGATTTTGGGTCCGGCCGGAAACCCCAGGCCCATGGCCCGTCCAAACCCGTCCAGCAGATTCCCCACTCCAATGTCCAGCGTTTCCCCGTACACCCGGTAGCGGCCTGACTCGAACCCGAGAATCTGCGTGTTCGCGCCCGAAAAATAAACCATGAGGGGATTCTTGCAGCCGGTCAACGCGCGTCCGATTTCGATGTGGGCCACGCAGTGGTTGACGCCCAACAGCGGCTTCCGGTGCCTCAGCGCAAGGCCGCGCGCCGCCACCGCGCCCACCCTCAAAGACTGGCCAATGCCCGGTCCCCGCGAGAACGCAATCAGGTCCAGTTCCCTGGGGGATAGGCCGGCTTTTTCCAGCGCGCGGTTCAAGACCTCGGGCGCGACCCGGAAGTGGTGGTCAGCCATCTCGCGGGGAATCAAGCCGCCCTCCACGGTGGTTAGGGTGTGCTTTTCGTTGGCAAGGATTTTTGCGTGTTCGTCCACGATGCCCACGCCAAAGGTGTGGGCCGTGCTTTCCATTCCCAAGCAAATCATGCGCATCCCCAATTATGTAGCGGTTGGGCCGCTGGCCAGCCGAAACCCCGTAAACCAACCGTTAATGTGCTTCCAAGGGCTTTTAAAACCAAAACAAGGCCTTCAGGATAATCAAATTGTAGCCCACGTGTGCGAAAATATTGGGGTATAGGCTCTTGTTGGCGTCATAGGCCCTCGCGAGCACGACCCCCAAGGCAAAGGCCCCAACGACCTCGGCCAGGGAACCGTAAAACACGTGGGCCAAGGCAAAGACCCCACTGGAGGCCAGGGAACCGAATTTCTTGGCCAAAAAACCCCGGAAGAAGACCTCTTCGGCAACCACCCGGACGCTCAACAAATAGTAGAGGAACCAGGGCGTTGCCCGTTCTACTCTCTCGACTTCCACGGCCACCTTGTCCAAGTCATTCAAGTGGAGGAAGGCCAGCGCCAGCGACAAGGCCAGGGACACCAACACCAGCGCCAAAAACAGGGTCACGGTCTGTTTTGCTTTCGCGGCAAACCCCTTGGGCTCGAGGCCCAACTCCTTCAAGGGATTCAATCCCCTGCCGGCATAATAGGCGGCGGGAAAAAACGCGAAAGAAAAATCGAGCAGGAAGCTGGAGAGAATCCGTTCCCCCCCCTCAGACCTTCCTGAATTCCGTGTAACTGCATTTCCCGCACGCGAACCGGTCCTTGTGCGCGGCCATGAATATGCCGCCACCGCACTTGGGGCAGCTCCTCGTCTTCCTTGAAAGGCTCTCGCCCTTCACTTCATACAATGTCGCCTTCAGCTTTTTACCCGGTTCTTCCTTTGCTTTTGCTGCTGCCTTTTCCGCCATCCCATTCACCTTCAGTCATTCCTCGTGCTTCGGCACCTATTTCTTGGCTTTCGCCTCGGCTTTCGGCGCCTCTTCTTTCTTTTCCTTGGCTTCCTTGATGCCGAGGTTCCGGTTCACGATGTACTTCAACTCGGTCCGCTTCATTTGCTCCGCGTCCTGGTACGCGATGGCCTCGCCGCCCACTTCCTTGGAGCCGAACCGCTGCCTCACCGCGCGCACCACGACTGCGTCTTCCTTTGCGTTCAGGAGAGCGGCCAGCCTGGCCCTGAGCTCCTTCTTGGAGGGCGTGGTCTCAACGCCTTCCACCCGGAAAACGACTTCCTCCCGCTGCAGCAAGGGGTTCTTCTCCCTGCTCACAATCTCGACTTCCATTTCATTCACCTCATGAACGCCATACAAACGCTGTTAGCCTGCCTTCACCGGCTCAACCGCAGGGCATGCTTGCCAATGGTGGTTAACCCCATCTTTTGGGCGATGCTCGACTGCTCCGGGTTGATGATGACGACATAGCCCCGCCAAAAAGTCGTGAAACTCGTGCTCCCACAGACCGGGCACTTGTCGCCTTCCTCGATGACTTTCCTGCACTGCCTGCACGCCTTTCCCTTGCTTGCCATTCCAATCTGCTCCTTTCCTTTTTTTCCTGCCGCTTACGCGGCCTTCTCCTTCGCCTTTTCTTCTTTCCTTGTCTCCTTGGTCTCCCGCTTCTTGGTGGGCCCAGCCTTGACCCATTCCTCTTTTCCCAGGCCGTCCTGCCGCATCGTCAAACCGATTTTCGACGCGGAAAGCGAGCCCTTCAAGCTCACCGTGACAATCCGCGCCGTGACGTTGTCGCCCTTCAACAGCTTCCGAGCCGACTCCTTTCCAACGAAGCCCGGGAGCTTCGCGTCATAATTGATGTAGTCATCCATGATCTGGCTGACGTGAATCAGCCCCTCGATGGGGCCAATCCGCGCAAACGCACCGAACTCCGTCACTTCCGTGACATAGCCGTCCACGACCTCGTGGACTTCCGGCTTGTACACCAGCAACTTCATGACCGCCGTATAATAGGCCGCGCCATCCCCTGGCACGACCCTTCCCTCTCCCGTGCTCTCGATTTCCGGGACCACGACCACCAAGCCAAGATCCTCGTCCATCAAGCCCTCATACTCCTTTTGAACGAGCTTCAAAACCGTTTTCTTGAGGTCCGCCCCGAACTCCGCCGGAGGCACCCTAACCGTGTCCGTGACCGTATACATCGAGTACATTCGTTACACCCCTTCACCAATGGCTTCCACCAATTTGTTTTGCCTAATGAATATAATCCTTTCCTTGAGCCTCGCCTTCAAGGCCCGGTCATTGGTCGCCACCCAGCAGCCATCCAACGCCAGCCCAACCAGGGCATCGTCGGCGTTTGCCGCGTTGACCCCAATAACCTTGACCTCATTCGCCTTCAACTCCATTTCCGCGAGGTTCACGAGTTTTTCCATGGTTTTCCCCTTTCTCCGGAGCAATCCAAGCTCCCGTTCCACCTGCGCGGGAACAACGAACTCCACCCGGCCCAACAGCCGGCGGATTTCCCTGCAGGCGTTTACCTTCTGTTTCACCGTCCACACCAGGAAATTGGTGTCCAGCGCCACCCTCACCGTTTTCACGGTTTCATTGGGCGACGCCGTAGGCGACCAACCTCCACCGCTGCTGCTCCATCTTGCTGATGGCGACCTTCTGCCCCTTTTCCACGACAATCGGCATCTTCAACGCCAATTCCACCAGGTTCTTGTGCTTTTTCGCGACGTTCCCCACCATGGTCATCGTTCCAACCGTTATCACGAGCAACTCGTTCGGCAGGATGTCGGTTGTCTTCTCGCCCACCAGCCGCTGCAACAAATGCACGTCCAGTTTCACGCTGTTCACGGGCGCGGGAAGCGTTCCAGGCTTTGCGATGACCTGGCCCCGCATCTGGTCGCTCCGCGTCAGGCCGGGGTCCAGGTTCGTGCCCAAGGCAATCAAGCCGCCCGGCCGCGCGGATTCCAGCAAGCCGTTCGCGACATCGATTTCTATTACCTTCGTCACGATGCTCTTCCCGTTGATGCCCGGGCTAATCTCAATCGAGTCGCCTTTCTTCACGGTTCCCTGCACGATGGAGCCGCCCAGCACGCCGCCCTTCATTTCCTCCGGGGAAATCCCCGGCTTGTTGACGTCGAAACTCCGCGCCGCGTACATCTTCAAGTCGAGTTTTTCGTCGAACTTCGGCGAAGGAATGTGTTCCTCGATGGCCTCAATCAGCAAGTCGATGTTGGTGTTGAAGTGAGCCGCCGTCGGAATGATGGGCGCGTTCTCGTAGCCGAACTCCTTCAAGAACTTCCTTATCTGGGCCTGGTTCTCCAACGCCTTTTCCTTGTCCACCAGGTCAATCTTGTTCTGCGCGACGACCACGTTCTTCGTGCCCGACACGCTCAACGCCATCAGATGTTCCGCGGTCCGCGGCTGCGGCACGAACTCGTTGGCCGCGATGACCAGGATCGCGCCATGCATCAGCGCGGCGCCGCTCAACATGGTGGTCATCAGGGTTTCATGGCCCGGCGCGTCGATGAAGCTCACTTTCCGCAGCACCTTCGTCTTCCCCCCGCACACCCCACACGTTGCCTGCGTGGCATAGGCTTCCGAGCCCTTGCATTTCTCGCACTTCCGGAAAACCGCGTCCGCGTACCCCAACCGGATGGAGATGCCCTTCTTGAGCTCCTCGGAGTGGGTGTCCGTCCACTTCCCGGTCAAGGCCTTGGTCAAGGAGGTCTTGCCGTGGTCCACGTGCCCAATGAGGCCGAGGTTCACCTCGGCCTGTGTCTCGGCTCTTGCCTCGACCCCCGCCTCCGGCTCGCGCTTGTGGGCGGCCTCGTCCTTTGGCTTCGGCGACTCAGCCCTTGCCTTCTTCGCGGTTTCGGTTTTCTTCATCTGATTCCTTTCCCTGTTCCGTTCGCCTTTGCTCAGTGCTTGGGTTTCTTGATGCCGCCCTCGCCGGCCTCCCGCTCCTTCAGCACCTCTTCCTTTGACCGCTCCACGTTCGCCATGGACTTGGCGATGAGTTCTTCCTTGGCCGACAACGCCTTTTCCTCGACCTTCACCTTGGGCATGAACTCCTCGAACGGCTTTGAACCGTGCTTCTTGACGGCCAGGTTCACCTGGGACGTTTCATTCGTGATGAGGTTGCCCCGGAACGCAATGCGCTGCCTCAACCCCTTCTTCTTGTCCAGCGTAACGAAAATCCTTCGCCTCGCCGCACCCTCCAGGTCCGGCTTGATGGGAAAGCCTTCCTTGTCGCTTCCCCCGGTGATGACCGCCGTATAGCCTTCGAAGCCCAGCGAGTCGAGGCTCACCTCTTCGCCGACCTTGTGGTTCAAGAAAAGGGCCGCGTCCTCCGCCTTGTGCGAAAACGCTTTCCCCGACTTTGGATCCGATATCACGATATTCAACTCATTCACCTCGCATTAAACGCTCCTAAACCCTTACGCTTCTTCCTTGCCCTCCAACCCCATGATTTCCGATACGAGTTCCAGCTCGGGCTGGCTCAAGACGGAACCCAGTTCAAGCAGTTCATGGAACTGCTTCCTCGGAATAACCGTGAACAACTCGTCTTTCTCGGAGAGGTTCCTGCCCATGGTGGCGCCCTCAATCGAGACCGCGACCTCCATGCCCTCCCGGGCCTCGCTCAAGGGCTTGCCCTCCAACTGGATGGCCGCGATTCGCCCAATCCGCTCCCCTTTCCCGTTCATGACGTCCACGTTGGCCCGGAGCCTGCCCGCCAACACCCTCACTCCCACCACTGCCGGCTTCGCGTTCCGGAACACGTGGTCGGGTAACAGCTTGACGCGGGCCGGCAAGACCAGGCGCTCCAGCTTTTCCTCGAGTGACTTGTTCTTCTGCTCGGCCTGCCACCTGTCATAGTCTTCCAGCAGCCGGTACACGACGTCGCCCTGGAAAATGGTCACGCCGCGCTTCCCGGCTTCTTCGAGGGCATCGGGCTTGGCCCCGGTGTGGAACGCGAAAATCACGCCCTTCAAGGGCTCCTTTTCCTTGATGCCTTCCATCTCAATCACGTCGCGGCGCGAAATCTCGCCCACGTCGGCCTTCCGGATGCGGATGCCCTTGTCCTGCAACAACTTGATCAACGCCTCCAATGCGCCCAGGGTGTCGGCGCGTGCAATGGGCCCCAGGGAATCCGACTCGATCTTGACGTGCTGGATTTCGTCGGCCACTTCCTTCTCCTCGCGGCCATCCGTCTTCACGCGCAACGGCGAACCCGCCAAGGCCAGGTCCAGGCCCGGTGCCGCGATTTTCACTCCCGCCGCGGCGTGCACGAAGGCAACGCTCTTGAACTTCTCTTGGGGCGCCCTTATTTCGTCCAAGGGCTTGGGCTCGAGCAGGGCCCGCACCTTGGCGGTAATCACGCCCTCCTTGCCGCCCAACACGATTTCATCGCCCACCCTAATCGTTCCATCGTAGAGGATGACGTCCACGGTCTTGCCCAGGCCCCGCTCCTCCTTGACTTCGAGGATGGTGCCCTTGCCCGGGCCCTCCACGTGGATGCTGAGCTCGTTTTCCATGAACTTCTGGCTCAACCCGGCCAGGAACATCAGCACCTCGGGGAGGCCCTCGCCGCTCTTCGCGCACACCGGGACAATCGGCACTTCCTTGGTGAACTCGCGGATGCGGTCAAAGCGCTCGCTGCGGAAGCCGTGCGCGTGCAGTTGCCCGACGATCTCGTACACCTTGCGGTCCAATTCCTCGACGACGTCCGCACTCTGCTCCTTCACGTTGTTCGAAAACGATTCCCGCTTCGTCTGCCAGCCCCGGATGGCGTCAATCTTGTTGGCCACGCAGACAAAGGGAACCTTGAACGAGCGCAGGATGTCAATCGCTTCCACCGTCTGCTTTTCCAGGCCCCGGTTGACGTCAATGACCACCACGGCAAGGTCCGCGATGCTGCCCCCGCGCTTCCGCAGGTTGCTGAAAGCCTCATGCCCCGGCGTGTCAATGAACAACAGGCCCGGCAACGTGATGTGGAACCCATATCTTTCCAGGAGGCCGCCCGCGATTCTCCGCACGACTTCAATCGGTACTTCCGTGGCCCCGATGTGCTGGGTGATGCCGCCAGCCTCTTTTTCCGCGATGGCCGTTCCCCTGATCGTGTCCAGCAACTTGGTCTTGCCCGCGTCCACGTGGCCCAACACCGTGATAATGGGTTTACGGATTTGTTTTTCCATTGCCACCACAACCGTTGCCTGCACGCCCAGCAAACCCCCTCAATGCAATCCCGTGGAACCGAAACCCGACTCGTTGCGCGTCGTGGCCTCCAGTTCGCTTACTTCGGTTACCTCGGCTTGTTCCACGCGCGCCAGCACGAGTTGCGCGATTTTCTTCCCCTTTTCGGCCTTGAACGGGCGCTCCCCGTGGTTGATGACAATGACCCCTATCTCGCCGCGGTAGCCCGCGTCAATCGTGCCCGGCGCGTTCAACACCGTGATGCCTTCCTTCAAGGCCAGGCCGCTCTTCGGCCGCACCTGGGCCTCGAAGCCCTTTGGCACCGCAATCTTCAAGCCGGTGGGCACGAGCCTGCGCTGGCCCGGCTTTATTTCACAGGACTCCGTGGCATACAAGTCCAGGCCGGAATCGCCTTCGTGCTCGTAGGCAGGCAGCCTTGCGTCCGCGGAAACCCTTTTCACGAGCAGTTTGATTCCCATCGCCTTCCAGTAGCCTTCACGCCTTCTTCTCTTCTTCCGAGTACAACCAGTCCAGGCTCATCAACGGATAGGCATGCAACTCGCTTTCCTTGAAGAACCGCTTGATTTCCTTTTCGGCTTCTTCCTTGGACCCCGAGGCATGGATGAGGTTCTGCTGGTGGCTCATCGAAAAATCCCCTCGAATGCTGCCCATGTCCGCCTTTCTCCCCGAGGTAGCGCCCACCATCTTGCGCACGACTTCCACGGCCTCCACCCCTTCCAAGGCGATGACCACGCAGGGAATCGAGGCCATGTATTTCACGAGGCCCTGGAAGAACGGCTTGTCCTTGTGGTGCGCGTAGTGCTCTTCCAGTTTGGTGGGCGCCAGGCGCTCCATCTTGAGGCCAATGACCCTGAACCCCTTGTTCTCAAAGCGCTTGAGGATTTCCCCCATGAGGCCGCGGTTGACGGCATCCGGCTTCAGGATGACACAGGTCCGTTCCATCACGCCTCGACCTCCTTCGCCTTCTTCTCCTCTTTCAGGACGTCCCGGTCGGCTCCCTTCAAGGCCTTGCCCCGGTCGTGGGACACCTTGATCTGGTGGTATCTACTCGTCCACTTGGTCTTGCGCCGGCTCCGGCCCAGCTTCAACGCGTTTTTCTCGCATTTCTTGGCGCAGAAGTGGAACACCGTGGCATCCTTTTTCACGTACATGAAGCCGGTGCCCTTCTGAATTTCCCTTCCACAAAACGAACACGTCGACATTTTTTCACCCGTGCACTTACCTTGCCCTGATTTCCTTGGCCTCGCGCTCGGTGTTCAAGAGGATCACGACATCGCCTTTCTTGATGTTTCCCTTGACGTTCCGCCGCTTGACCCGGCCCTTTTCCGGGCCGTCCAGAATCTTGCACAGCACCTGGATGATTTCGCCGTAGACTCCCGTGCGCTGCACGATTTCCACGACTTCCGCGGGGGTTCCCCTTTCAGTTGCCATGTGCCTTCACCTACTTCCTCAACTCGCTGAGTTTCTTGACGACGTCATCCAATTCCTTCTTGGCGTCGCCTTCCTCGGCGATTGCAACGGCCGTGGTCGAGACGCCGATGCCGGACTTCTCGCCGAGCTCCTTGCGCGTCGGCACAAAGCCGAACGGCACGTTTTTCTCCGCGCACAACAACGGCAAATGCATCATGATTTCAGGGGGAGAAACGTCTTCCGCCATCACCACGAGCTTGGCCTTCTGGCGCTCAATGGCCTTCGTGACCTCGTTGCTGCCAATCCGGAGCTTGCCGCCCTTCCTCGCCTTTTCCACGAGGCCGAGGCAACGCTCTGCCAGTTCCTTTGGAACGCTGAACTTAACGTATTCTGCCATCAACGCACACCTCCAGTTTCACAGCCCATTCAGGCAAGCACTCCCTCGCCCTTTCAAGGGCTCGGGACTCGCCCTGCTGGGCTCGCTGTCATAGGCAAAATAGAGCGCCCACCTTTCAGCCGAACGCTTAAAAAACTATTTTGGGTGGGTTGCCCAAAAGGGCCAAAACCACATAGTATAACCCCCACGGCAAGGCTTTTAAAGGTCTCGGTGAAGCCTTTCAAACCCCTCTGGGCCTTCGGCCAAAAGGACGGGCAAAAGCCATTTATAGGTCTGCGCCCCTATTCTATTGCATGCTTAAAGCGATTCGAAGGGCTGGACAAACCCTTTGGTCTGCCGGGAAGCGGGTGGCCTGGAAAGCCTACACCGGCCTCGGTGGAAGGGACCGGCGGAAGCACTTGGAGGTCCGCCGCACCAATTTCCATCCCATGGAAGAATCAGGCCAACATGGCCGCCTCATGCCAGGGCAGGTTGTTGCCCTGGAAGCAGGCCCGAAACGTTATGCCTTGCAGCAATCCTATCCAAGGGCTTTCCTTGCTTCCAAGCCAAGCAAGGACCCCAACCTCGAACTGATTGGCGTGGCCACCATTCCACGAAAAATAAGGAAAAGCGGTTCCCGGGCCGCTGAGGAGCCATTTCCGCCTTCCAGGGAACTAACCGAATGGGACGTGCCCGAAGAATTCCGGGAATTGTTTCGCGCGTTTGCCACCGAATTGGGTGGCTTGGCGCAAATCCAGGCCTTTGGCCCGGCAAGTTCTTTCCGCATGCCGCAAGTAAAAGGGCCCGTGCGAAGGATTTACTACTACGTTGACCGCCGCCGTGACTAGAAAAACGGGAAAACCCCCAGACCCGCAACCTTTTTAAGAAGCACCTGGTATTACTTAGTGATATGGAGCACGTGAGCATTAAACTGGATTCGGCCATCGCCAGGCAGATTGAGCGGGCTCTGGGCGAATTCAATTATACCACGAAAACGGAGTTCATCCGGGACGCCATCCGGGGCAAGCTGAAGGAATTGGACGGGGAGCGCCGGAAGGCGAAGGCCGAGCGGGCCCTGTTGGCCGCCTACGGCTCGCTGAAGGGCCAGAGCAAGGCGAAGACGGACGAGGAATGGCGCGCGCTGAAGCTTAAGGCATGGGATGAGTTCAATCGGAGGCGGGAACAACAAACTAATCGAAAATGATTTCCTCCGGTTTCCTGACTTCCACCACGTCCCGCAGGCATTCAAAGCCGTGGTCTCTCGCCACCAGCACCGCACCGTTGTCCCGCGCGACGATGGCGTGCGTGAGGTCGGATTCATGGGATTCTGTCCGCGTCTGCGCCAGCTCTCTTGCTTCGGCCCGTTGCTCGTCCGAAATCTCGACTCGAATCAGCGCTTCTTCGAAGGCGGAAAACGCTTGCTGGATTCGTTCCATGGAATAACCTTGCCGTAATTCGTCTACGGTTAGATCGGAATAAAGGATTTTATGTCCTCGTGCCAGGCAGGCCTGGATAAAGCTGAACGCCAATTCCCCCAGTGGCCGGATATTGTCCCTTCGGTCGCCAAGGTAATCCCACCAGATGGAAGTATCCAAGTAAAACCGTTTCGCCACGCCTAAACAAGCACCCAAAAGCCTTAACTAATTTTCGTCGATTGACGAATATTCTGGTATCGGGCTCACTCGTGCGTGAACCAAACATTAGTCAGGCTCTTTCCCTGTTCGTCCACGCGGACGAAACCGAACTTGTCAAAGTAGGCGCGCTCGCCGGGCTTCTTCCAGGCCAGCCGCGATTCTGCGACGCCGTGCCTGACCGAGGCATCGGCCATCTTGACCGCGACGGCCGTGGCCCCGCCGTCCACTAGCCAGTTCAAGCCCACGATTTTCGGGTCCACGCCGCCGGCCACGGCTTCGCCTGCCGCTTTTTTTCCGTCAAACGAGGCCAGTTTGACGTTGAACGCGTTCTTGAGCCTGAATACCGCGCCGGGCTTGAGTTTGCCCAGGGGCTTTCCCGCCACCCAGAACTTCTGCGCCCCTGCGGCCAGCGTCGCTTTTTCGGCCCCGCCCACAGGCGCGTTCTTCACGGTCAACTCCACGGGCTCCGCAACGAACGTCATCCGCTCGCTTTCCGCTTCGATGTACTTCTTGTTGTAGTCGATGAGCTTGCTCATGGAAATCGTGGCGTCGTTGGGGGCCACGCCCACTTCCATCAGCACGTCCTTCAACGCGCGCGCGTCGAACCCGCGCCGCCGCAGGGCGCGGATGGTGCCCAGGCGCGGATCCTCCCATCCCTCAAACCTTCCCTCCTCGATGCCCTTCTTGATGTCGCTCTTGGACAGGATGATGCCCTCGAGCTTGAGCCGGCCCGTGTGAAAGGCGTGGGGGAACCTCCACCCAAAGTAATCGTAGAGGAACCGCTGTTTGGTCACGTTCTGGGAGTGCTCCTGGCCCCGGATAATCAGCGTTACCCCCATTTCGTGGTCGTCCACGCTGTTCTGGAACATGAAGCTCGGCCACACGTGCACCTTCTTCTTCATCCGGTTGTGCTCGGGTTCGTCCACGCACCGGGCCAGCCACCAGTCGCGCACGCTGGGGTCCGGGTGGTTGAGGTCGGTCTTCAACCGCAAAACGTACTCGCCTTCCTTGGCCTCGTTGGACACCATTTTCTCGAATATCCGCAGGGTTTCCGCCGGCTTTTGCGCCCGGCACGGGCACGCCGTCTTCTCCTCAATCAGCTTCCGCCAGGCCCCGCTCTCGCAGTTGCAGGCATAGGCTTTTCCCCTGTCGATGAGCTTTCGCAGGTAATCATAGTACAAGTCGAACCGTTGGCTGGCCCAGAAGACTTCGTCGGGCACGCATTCCAGCCACTTCAAGTCCTCCAGGAAAAGCCGTTCCGCGTTCTCGATGGGTTTCTTGATTTTCGCGTCGGTGTCCTCGAACCGCAAAATGAATCGGCCGCCGTATTTCTTGGCGTAGGCGTAGGACATGTAGGCTGCCCGCAGGTTTCCCAGGTGGAAGGGCCCGTTGGGGTTCGGCGCGAACCGGGTCACCACGGACTCCGCGTTCGGGCCCTCTGCCCACTCGAGGCTGAGCAGCCCGATTTCCTTCTGCTTGGGCCTGAGCTCCCATCCTTCTTGGTCGAACCGGTCGAACTCGGCTTTCAGCTTGGCCGCCGGCAAGGCGTTTGCTTCCTTGACCGCGGCCTGGACGTCTTTCACGAGGTCCTTAACGTCCTTGTCCGGGTAGAGGGCCTTGGCCTTCCCGATGACGGCCCCCGCATCCGCTTTTCCGCCGTGCTGGAACGCGTTCTTGACCGCGTACCGGTAGGCATCCTCTCGTACGCCCATGAAATAGAAGGGGCTACTAGGGTTTTTAAAGGGTTTTAGCCCCTGAACCGGGGTTAGGGGTTTCACGCCCGAAATCGTCAGTGCTTGGGCTGTGTGGCCTTGCTCCAGCACGCGTCAAAGTAGTGGTTCAAGGCGGTTGCCATGGGCTTGTTGTTGTTCCAAATCGTGAAATGGTATTCCGGCCGGTCCTGGGCGAAGTCCGAGAGGGCGAGGATGACCTTTTTCCCGTCAATCAGGTAAGCGTGCATGCCGTGCTCGAGTTCCCGCAGGTCGACTCCTGCTTCCGAGTACTCCTTGGCCAGCTTCCGCACTTCGTTCGGGATTTTGCTGATGAGCTTCACTTTCACGTTCTTCTTGGCCGCGTTCTTGATGGCATCGCGCAGGTGCGCGTGCTCCCGGTCCAGGCCCGTGAACGCGACCACTTGTTCCTTGGCCTGGTCGATTTCCTGGGCAAGAATCCGCATGAAGTCAAACTTGTCCTTGACCTTCATGACTCTCTCGCTTGCCTCGTCCCCTCCATTGGTGATGGAGAGCAGTTCCTTGACCTGGTTGGCTTTTTGCTCGAGTTCGCTGATTTCAGACTTTTTCTGGGAGATTAGTTCGCCGAACACGGTTTCCGCGTCCACGACGCGGTACTTCTTCGGCCGCCCATAGATTTCAATCACGAGCTTCCGCTTGGTCAGCCGGTCCAGCACGTCGTAGACCCTGGTCTTCGGCACTTGTGCAATCCGCGAGACTTCGGGTGCCTCGCTTTCGCGGAGCTTGAATAGCGCGGTCAAGGTCTTGGCCTCGTATTCCGTGAGCCCAAGCTGTTCCAGCAATGCGTTTACCTCGGCTTCATTCATGCAACCCCAACCTTTGGCGAGGAACCAATAATATATATAGGGCCCTAGGATATATATAAATTTACTGCTTCGAGTGAATAAATAAGCCCATTTTTAGCCTTTCTGGGCCTCTTTTAAGCCATTTAATGGCAGAACAAGCTAGGAGGCCCTTTATTTAACCAAAAAAAGTTAATTGGGGGGGTTTAAGCCAATGGCAGGCAATTCCGGGGCTGGCCTCATCTTTCCATGCTGAACCGGGGCCTGAACTCTCTCGGACCCCGTCGCTCCCTGGGGCCCCCGCGGCCAAGCCTTCCGCCTCGCCCGCGGCCGCCCTTTCCCCCGCCCAAGCCATAGTCTTCTTCTTCGACTTCGCCTTCCTTCATCTTGTACTCGAAGTCTTCCACGCTCTTCGTGAACTCGGCGTCCGAGGAAATGGAGCCATTCGCCTTCAAGAACTCGCGGGCCAGCAACCAATAAGCCAGGGCCAGGGATTTCCTGCCCTTGTTATTGATCGGGATGACCAGGTCCACGTTCTTCGTCGAATTATTCGTCGAACACAAGGCAAGGACCGGAATCCGCACGACCTTCGCTTCCGCAATGGCCTGGTAATCCGGCTCGGGCTCGGTGACGATTACGGCCTTAGCCTCCACGAACCGCTTCGCTGCCGGGTTCGTGAGGGTGCCGGGCACAAACCTTCCGACAATGCAGGTGCCGCCAATGGCTTCCGCGAACGCCTTGGCCGGAGTCTGCCCATACAATTTCCGCGATACCGCGACCACGTTCTTCGCGGGAAACTGCGCCAAGAACCTGGCCGCAATGGCCAGCCGCTGGTCCAGGGTCTCGATGTTCAGCACTTTCAAGCCGTCCTTCCGCACCTTGTAAATGTATTTCCGCATCTCGCCGGACTTGAACTTGGTGCCAATGTGCGCGCCCGTCTTCAAGTACTTTTCCTGCTCCAAGAGCACGGTATTCGAGCCGCTTTCCTGTTCCTCTGCCGCCGTTTCCGTGACTTCAGCCATTCCTTCACCAATCCATTGCTTACGCGTTAAACCGCATGATGTCGTCAATCAATTCCACGTGGGAGAAGAGGGTGCGCCTGCAGCAATACCTTTCCACGCCCAACTCGGTCAAGGCCTTCTCGGGGTTCTCCTTCTTCTCCACCCGCTTCATGAACTCCTCGTACTGCGAGCCAATGACTTTCCCGCAACTGAAACACCTTACCGGTACAATCATGCATTACACCTCGCTTATCTCTTGCTCTTCTGCTTCTTTCTCCTGGCCTTGGGGCCCAACGGCTTCTTGGGTTCCACCCTCCGGGTGTCGTCCACCAGCAGCATCCGGTCATACTTCAGGAAAGCGTTCTTCAACTTGTCGTTCTGCGTGTACTCGACGAGCGCCTTCGCGATGGCCGCACGCGCCGACACCGCCTGGCTCATGAAGCCCCCGCCATGCACGTTGACCTCAATGTCGACCTCGGCGGCCATGGGCCCGGCCAAAACCACGGGCTCCTTTACGAGGCGCTTGACCAGCAATGGCTCAATGAGCTCGGCGTTCCGCTTGTTGATGCGGATGACCCCGGAACCCTTCCGGATGGTGGCCCGCGCAACCGCCTCCTTCTTCTTGGCCTTCACCAGGATGCCCTTCCGCTTGGCCCGCTTCTTCTTCGGCTTGACCTGAACTGCCGGCGAAACCACCTGCGGCTGGGGCCTCGCCTCCACGGGCTTGGCTTCAACCGTTTCCGGCTTCTCCGCCACGGTTTCCTGCTTGACTTCCGCTACCTGCACAACCGTTTCGTCCGCCATTCTTACACCCCGTTCCCGTCGGCCTTCTGCAGGGAGCCAGTAGCCTTCACTCCATACGTCGCGCTAATGTCTTCCACCAGCACGAACTTCGCCGACCGGTTCTTCGCAACCGCGAGGGCCTCGGCCTTCGCGTTGTCCGGGTTCCCCACGAAAACCTTCAACTTCTTGAACGCCTGCTTCCCCGTATCCCGTTTGTAGGGCAGCATGCCCCGCACGGCAAACGAGACAATCCGGTCCGCGTGCCGCTGGAACTTGGGCCCCTTCTTGTAGGGGTTCGCCTTGATGTTGGCGTGGTATCGCCGGAAATACTTTTCCAGGATTTGCACCCGGTTGCCGGTAATCACGGCCTTCTCCGCGTTCACGATTTCAATCAACTCGCCCTTGAGCAGCCGCTGCGCCACTGCGGAAGCCATCCGCCCCAACACCAAGCCGCTCGCGTCAATGACCGTCATAACCATCCAACCCTATCCCACAATCACGCACTCCGATGCCTTGGGCTTTGCCTCCAGCAACTCATTCAAGGACATGGCCCTGCCCTTGGCCGCCCGGATCTTCTCCAAGGCATTCCCCGAAAACGCGAAAGCCGCGACCTCCAGCTTGCCGTCCACCTCTCCCGCCGACAACACCTTGCCAGGCACCACCAGCACCGCGTTCTTGTGCTTCTGCCCCAGCTTCGAGAGCTTCCACAGGTTGACCTGCTTGGCCATGCGCCGCGGCTTGGCCAGCGTCTCCGCTAAGTCAAACCAAAGCCCCTGCTTGGACTTCTTGCCCATCTTCTCCAAGGCCACAATCAATTTCCTCGTTGCATCCTTGGTTGGACCCGTTGCTTTCATTGTTTTATCACCGTTATTTTTGAGTCCCGGTGGGACATTTTTTCACCATCATTTCCGTATTCTTTTTCCACGCCGACTCCTCGCTTAATGCAGGGGAAGGGATTCGAACCCTCGAAGGCACTAAGCCACAGGATTTCCTATGCGCCATTGAAACCATTTTTCATTTTCAACAATTACCGCATCTTAAGTCCTGCCCCTTTGGCCGCTCGGGAACCCCTGCAACTGCCGAAGCGTCAGTTGACACCGCATACGTCGTCCCGTTTCGCCTGAGAGGCTCAACGGGACATAAATATGCCGTCAACCGTTCCCGCCGCATTACCATTGCATGAAAGGGCTTTAATTGCTTGCCATTCCTCCTATAACTCCTTCACCTGCTTCTTGAACTCCTTGGTCTTCTCCGCCAAGGCATCCAGGGCGGCTTCCACTATTTCCTTGGCTTCCAGGCCGCCAAACGACTCCAGGTTCAACACGTAAGCGTTCTCGTCGTACTCGATTTCCACCGCGCCCGGGGGGGCGATGTCCCTCGCCTTGGACACCAGGTCCAGGTTGAGGCTCGAGGAATCCTTGACGGTAAGCTTTCCCGCCTTCAACTCGAACTGGCCCGGAGCCGCGTCCAACAACTTGTTCGGGTTGTCGATGTGCTTCATGTCAAACGAGACCTTGGCCAGTTGCGAGTAACCAACGATGCCGGGCTGCCACTTGACGTGTTCCTTCCCGAACCCCATGACGGCATCCATTTCAATCTTGACCTTCTGGCCCTTCGCCAGCTTCACCAACGGGATGTGCTTGTCCACGACTTCCACCTTCGGGTCGGTGGACTGCACGTCCCTCGAATAAACGGTGGCCGGGCCCTCCTTTTCAAGCATCATGATCACTTTTTCGCCGGCCTTGTACGCCTTGAGGTCCGTCTTCAACGGCAGCATGCCCAGCCTATGCGCCAGCATCTCGTCAAACATGACCGAAGAATTCTCGTAAATCCGCACGTCCTCCACCGCGAACACCGGCACGGAGTTCATGATGGCCCGCCGCACGCCGTTCATGAAAGTGGCATCCACGCCCTTCACCAGCAACTGCACGGAATTCCCCTTTTCAGCCAGCTTCTTGACATCCATGTTCACACGCTCCAAGGCCTCACTTCTTGCTCCGGTGCTTCTTTTTCTTCCTGCAACCATCATGCGGCAACGGCGTCACGTTCTCAATGGACCGGATCCTCAACCCGTTCCTCGTCAGCGAGCGGATGGCGGCCTCGGCTCCCGCGCCCGGCGCCTTGGGCTTGATGCCGCCCTGGCCCCGCACCCGCACATGGACATCCGTTATGTCCTTTTCCCGGGCCTTGCCCGCCACTACCTCCGCGACCTTCATGGCCGCGTAAGGCGTTCCCTCCTTGTGCTGGGCCTGCACGACGATGCCGCCCGAGCACTTGGCGATGGTCTCCGAACCCGTTATGTCCGTAAGCAAAATAATGGTGTTGTTGTGCGATGCAAAAATGTGGACTACGCCGGTCTTTCCCATCACTGCTCACCCTCCGCCTTTTCCGGGGCCTTCCCGGCATCGGCTTCCGCCAGTTGTTCCTTGACCCGGGCTTCCCGGGCCTTCAAGAACCCGGCACCGCTCTCGCCGGCGGCAACCGCTTCCCCGCCTCCAAGGCCGGCAGCGGCCTCGAATTCCGCTTTCAAGCTGCCCTTCTTCTCGGGCTTCGGGGGCTCGAGTTCAGGGGGTTCGCCGTAATACCCCAGGTGAGCTTCCTCGTCCCTGGACACCAGGTAACCCGGAATGTTGACCCGCTTTCCCTTCACCGCAATGTGGCCGTGCACGATGAACTGCCTGGCCTGATTAATGGTCTTGGCCAGGTTCTTCCGCCACACCATGGACTGCAGCCTTCGCTCCAGGATTTCCTCCAACGAAAGCCCCAGGATGTCATCCACCGTGCCCTCGCTCTTCAACAAACCCATCCGCGCGATGCTGGCCAGCAACTCCTTTTCCCGCACGGCCCGGGTCTCCAACGGCATGCCGAGCAGGGCCCGGGCGTTCTTACGCTTGTCCCTCAAAATCCGCTCCAGCATCCGGATTTCCCGCTTGTTCTTCAACCCATACAGGCTGAGAATCTTGCGTTCCCGCTCCAGCATGCCCTTGTCCCACGGTCTCCGCGGACTGTCATACTGCTTCCTTGACTTCTTTGGGTCACCCATTCAAAACACCGCGCACCCTACTTTTTCTTCTCCTCTTTCTTTGCCACCGGCGTGCCCGCTGCCGTTGCAGGCCCTGCCTTGGCCGGCGCCGCGGCCGCCTTGGCGTCCTTCTTCAGCACGCCGACCACCGGGCCCTTGCCCCTATGCGTGGACCGCGTCCGCTGGCCGCGCACCGGCAGGCCCCACACGTGCCTCAAGCCCTTGTAAGACTTTATTTCGCTCATGAGCTGCAGGTCCTTCCTCAGCGTGAACTCCAGGTCCGTCATCACAATGTGGGAGTCCTTCCCAGTAAACAAATCCTTTCGCCGGTTGAACGCCCACACGGGCACGCCGTGATTCTGGGGATGCAACACAATGTCTTCCAGCATGGCGTCCTTGTCTTCCGGCATCTTTCCAAGCAGAACCGAGGCGTTTACGCCCGAAACAGCGTGGAACTTGTCAGCCATCATTTTCGCCATCCGAATGCCAATGCCCCGGATGCCCTGCAAGGCCCGTTCCACGGGCAGGCTGCCATCCAAGTCCTTTGCCGCAATCCGGACAATGTACCGGATGTCCGCGTGCCCCTCCTTTTCATCGTGAATCTTTGGGCCAGCGGCCTTGGCCGCTTTATGACCGTCCACGTGCTTGGCGCCTTCCTTTCCGTGGCCTTCCCTTGCCTGTTCCTTGTCCGCGTGCTTTTCCTTTTCTTTCGCCATGCTTCATCCCTTTTTCGGTTTTGGTTTCTTTTCCACTTTCGCTTTTCCCTTGAAGGCGAACTCGCTTGCCTTCGCCTTTTCCGGGGTAAGCAACAAATGCAGGGGGTTCACTTTCCTCCTTCGGACATGCGGGCCCTCAATGACCACGCCGCCCTTGCCGGCCTCGACGATGACCGCCTTTCGCCCGGCCTCCCGGCCCCGCAGCTTAACGCAAACCCTTCCAGTTTCCAGTGCCGGCATGTTTTATCCCTTCACTCCACCCTTGCCATGGCTTCCAACACGAAGGGCTTCAAAGACAATTCAACCGCTTCCGCGGCCTTGAACCCCGACTTCACTTTCGCGGCCTCTTCGACCGCCGTGGCCCTGCACCGGGTGCACAGCTTGCCAGCGAACAAAGCGCTCGGCCTCCGCTGGCTCCTGCTCAACGCCCGCGTGCCCGCAACGCCCTTCGAGTGCGGCACGCCATGCAGCAACCCGCCGCAGTACGCGCAATGATGCCGGCCGGACTTGCCCCTGATATACGTTACGCGGGCCGCCCCGCCCGGGCTCCGGTAAAACTTTTTCTTCGACGTCCTTTCATGTGGCACCGGCATAAACTTCACACCATCATTTTTTCTTCAACACTTTTTCGCGCAAGCCCAGGGCCGCGTTCAACGCCAGGCTTGTGACCAGCGAGCACAGCACGTACCAGCCAATCCAGTTGGTTTCCGAGTAAAGCTTCACCGACCAGTTTTCCCCAAACCACGGAATGGGGAACGGCAACTGGATGACGGCCGCCTTGTAGGCTTCCCCAAGGAACCAAAACAAGGGAATAATGAACAGCATCGAGAACATCATCATCCTCGTGGAACCCTTCATCATCTTTCCCATTTCCTCCATCAACTCTTTTTCAAGCGCCTCCAACTCATTCTTCGACTTTGCATCGCTCTTGTTCGCCAATTCCTTCATTCTTTCCTGGTGTTTCTTGATTTTTTCCTGCCGCTGCTTGGTTTCCTCCTTCGGCATCACCTTCCGCTGCACGAAGTTGGACGCGAGGGAAACACCCACCGCAGCCAAGGCAAGGTCCACCTGGGGATCAAACACCCTGAAAACCCCCAAAAACCGGCCAAACGGCGCTTAAAGCAGGGAATCCTGTAGTATACTGCCATGGCAACCTATTTAAACCATTCCTCGTCGCCTTCCAAACCGCCTTGTATTGCTTCATACCCTCAACCCTGTCCAAACAGTTTTCCCAGCAGGGGATGCATTTCCATCAACTGCAGCCGAGCCAGTTCCTCGTACAGCCGGTACACGATTCCCACCGTCAACAATATCCCGGTGCCCGACCCCAGTGCCCCGGTCAAGTCAGCGAAACCCGACAACAAGCCCACGAACGCCGAGCCCAGGATGCTGATGGGCGGAATATACCGTTCCAGCACCCTCCGGATGACCCTTGGATCGCGCCTGAAACCCGGAATCATCATGCCTGCCTTGTCCAACTGCTGGGACACGGCTTCCGGCCCCTGGTTGGCCATGTCAATCCAGAACCGGCCGAACAACACGCACACCACCGTCAACACGACAATGTACAGGAGGGCATGCAATACCAGGCCCCCGCTGCCAACAAATTGCAGGCGCACCACGCTTTGAGCGATTTCGTTGAACACGGACAGCCCCGCGCCCTGCAGGAACAGCCGCTCGATGAAGCCATTGGGTGGCTGGACGACGGCCGCAACCCCGCTCAAGGCCATGCCCAGCACCGGCGTGTTCTTGGCCAGTTCGGCCCACAACCGGACGTTGGCAAACAACGCCACTGCCAGGATGACCGGCATGTTCGAAACGTACAAGAACTTTACGGGAAACCTTCCACCCGTGCCCTTCCGGCCCATCGTAATCGGGATGTTGACGTGGATGCCTTCCGCAAACGTAACCACGAAGAACACGATCAGCGTGAAGAGCAAAGGCATGATGGAAATCAGGGCCGCACCGAAGTCGCCCGCACCCAGGTAGTCAATGAAGACGAACAACAGGCCCTTGAGCAAGCCGCCCCGGGTCGGCGGCAGGAACACCCGCCACACGATGTCGGCCGCGACCCCCGCCGCGATGAACAAGCTGATGCCGGAGCCGATCCCGTACTTGGACACCACTTCGTCCAAGTACATCAGCAAAATCGAGCCAAAGGCAATCTGTGCCACGACCAGGGGAAACATGCCCTCCAAGGGGTAAACCAGGCCGGAAAACACGTAGACCCCGGCCTCGAAGAACGACAATACCAGGGTGAGCAGCTTCTGCATGCCCGTGAACTTGGCCTTGTCCTCTTTTTGCGTGACATCCAGTTCAATGATTTTCGCGCCGACCAGCAACTGCAGGATGATGGAGGCCAGGACAATGGGCCCGATTCCAACGGTTATCAGGGAGCCCACGCTGCTCGCCAAAATCACCTGCAACTGCTCCAGCTGCCCGCCAGCGGACTTGGCCACGTCAATGCCTATCACGTTGATGTTGCCCATGACGTAGAAGAGGCCCAGCACAACCGCGGTCCACATGAGCTTGGTCTTCAGCGGCGGCTGCACTTCCGGGTGCCGCACCTCTGGCAGCAAACTGTAAATTGGCACGAAAAAATCGATTGCGCCCATTACTTGGCTCCCTCCGCTTCTTCCGCACCCTCTTCCTCGGCCTCGAATTCCTCGTCCTCTTCAGAGGAAGCGGCTTCTCCGCCGACGCTGCCACCGGCTTCCACGATTTTTTCCTTCGCGCCTTCGCTGACCGCAATGTTTGAAAGCACAAGTTTTTCCGCCACAGCGCCCCGGCCGAGGATTTTTCCTATGCCGACCTTTTTGCCATCCACCAGCACCTGGCCGCCCCTGCGCTCGGCCCGCTTTTCCGCAATCCATTTTGGCAGCAACCGGACGAAGTCCGCGAGGTTCAAGGCCTTCGGCTTGGGTTTCGGCTTCAACGTCACCTTCACTCCGAACGTCATCCAATAGCTCGTGAACTTGTGCTTGTGGCTTCCCGCCCGGCCCATTCCGCCACGTGCTCCCTTTCCGCGTGCGTTCTTGGTGTTTCCGTGGCCGTGGAACCGCTTGCCCCTCAACTTGTTGACCCTGCGCCTTCTCCTGACCGTCATCACATCATCCTCTCAACGAGTTCATTGATTTCCTTGCCCCGGTAGCCGAGGGCGCCGCCCAGGTTATAGGCCTTCTTGATGCCGCCCCGCTCAAAGCCCTTGGACGGGGGGTTCAAGCGGAAAACCCCTTTCACGCCGAAGTCTTCCACGCGCTTCTTCCCGGCCAAAACGGTTTCAGCCAACTCTTTGAAGTCCTTCAGCTTGTGCTGCTTGAGGAACTCGGCAGTCAACCGCTTGTTTCCAAGCAGCCGCCCCCGCTTTTCCAGCAACCCAGCCAGGGCTCCGGCCGAAACCTCTCCAAACGTCACATAGGATTCCACCTTATTCACCATGGCCCTCGAAGCCGGGTCTTCCCGCACCAGCACCAGGTGGTTGTCCCGGTCCAGCCTCAGCAACTCCAGCGTCCGCCGGTGCTCCGGCCTGACTTTCACGTTTCCCCTGACCCTTACAACGGCATACATGACCATCACTTCTCGCCCTTGGACCTGAGGTCCTCCGAAATACGCATCCGCGTGACCCGGTTCAACGCATCAATGGTTGCCAACACGAAGTTGAGCTTGGTGCCCGTGCTGCCCCGGGTCTTGCACCAGGTGTCCTTCACGCCCGCAAACCGCAGCACGTCCTTGATGTTCTCGCCGGCCACGAGCCCGGTTCCCTTTGGCGCGGGAATCAAGGTGACACGCACCGAACCAGACTTCCCGGTAATCTTCACCGGAACCGAGTGATTGGTTCCGCACATGCACTCCCACGAGCCACACCCCTTCCTGACCCGAAAGAGGTTGAGTTTCGCGTCCCTCGTGGCCTTCCGCACTGCCGGCCAGCGCTCCCGGTCCTTCGAAACACCCAAGCCCACGAAACTCGTCTTATCGCCTATGAGCATGGCAACGCGGAATGCGAACTGCCTTCCAGCCATCCGCACCCTGGCCGTCTTCTTGAAGTCCACCATTTTTACCTCGAGCTCGGGAACCAGGGTATCAACGATTTCCGGCTCCATGATGGCCAAACCCCGGTCCAGCACCATGTCCAGCGACGTTATCTCCTGGTTCCTGACCAGCCTACCCGTCTCGGTCTTGGGCACCCAGTTGGCCAGCCGCTTTTCCTTGTCGGCCGCGCGGTTCAACGCTTCCTCCACCAGTTGCCTTTCCTCTCTTGAAGCCTTCGGATTTCTGCCGGTTCTCTTTTTTTCAACCATGTTCATCCACCATACTTCGCGTCAATCTCTTTCTTGACCAGTTCAAACAATTGCGTCGCGTCCCCGCCCAAGTGCTTTCCCGTGGCCCTCTCATCGGAAGGAAAAACCTCTTTGTCGCATGCCACGCCCACGCCGCTGTCCACGACGCCCCGCAACACGGCAAAAATTGTCGAGCCATGCACCGGCGTAAGCAAGCCAATGTCCAGCACCGCTTCCAGGAGGCTCTGTTTCTTGGCCTTCTTACCGCACAAGTAACCGGTCAAATAGGCGGCCGGCAGGTTGCCCGTGTGCCGGGTCCAACCCAGTTTTCTGAGTTCACTGGACTGCGCCATGACCAGGCACTCATCCCCCACCTGGGAGTTGTTGTTGGTTTTCCTCACCCCCAACCGCAGCTTCCCCGACTTGAGCAAAGCCAACCGCTTCTTATAGTTCGTGCGCTCCTCGCGCCTCCGCCGGAACGGCATCGCATACGTGTTGATCTCGGTCATTCCGAACCACCCTTTATGCCACTTGGTTCGGAATATTTCGAACCAATCCTGCATTCATTGTTCGAAATCATTTATTTACCGCCACCCGTCGCCAGTTGCTCCAACTGCTTTTTTCCCTTGAAATAACCGCCTTTAACCATGTTATACAGTTTCGCGTACGTGAACTCGCCCTTCAGCTGGTCCTCCGCCCGCAGCTTCCGCAGGACGGCCCTTTGCGCGCGCACGTTCGCAATCCACCGAAGCCGCTGCTTGACCCGCGCCTTCTTGGTGCCCGAGCGCTTGCCTTCCCCGGACTTCCGGCCCTTCCGCTTCTTGGCCTGCAACACCCGGGCCCTGCCGCGGCTGTGCCCTGACTCCTTCTTCCACCGGATGACGCCGTCCTTGATGAGCAGCCGCACGTCTTCCTTGGTCATGGCTTCCTTCAAGCGGTCCAAGGCATCCGGGCTGATCCAAATCTTGGACTTCCCGCACTTCAAAACCGATGCCGCCAGTCTCCTGAGCTTGTTTGCCTGCATACCCATCCACCTAGTTGACTACCCTCAATCCCAACTCCAACGCTTTTTCCCTGATGGCAATCCGCTTCTTTCGTCCCACGTTGCCGTCAATCCGTATTACCCGGTCCTTGACGCCCGCCAACTGCGCCGGGTTCGCCACCAACGCCTCAAGCAAGCCCTGGGGGTGCAGGTTCCTGAATGCCTTCGGCGTGCGGTAGCCAATCTTCACCCAGGCCCCGTCATCGCGCTTGAACAGGGTGTCCATGCCCCGCGGCTTCCGCCACTTAGCCCACTTCTCCAACGAAATCCGGCGCTTGTATTTCTCGCCAAACCGTCCCCTGAACGTCGGGTGCCGCCTGAGGTGGGCCAACACCGCCTGCAATTTCCGCAGTTCCTTGGAAAGCTTCAGCTTCACCTTCTTATGCCGGTGCTCGGCCCGCTTCTGCCTGCGCTTGCCTGCTTCCCGTGGCTTTTTGTCGGCCTTTGGCTTGGCCGTTGCATGCGTTGCCGCCATGGGCTTCTTCCCATGCGCCTTGCCCTTGTCCTTCGTTGCTTTCGCCATAACCATTCCCCTACTTCTTCACTCCCTTGTACGCAATGTAAATGCCGTCCTGGAACACCCGGATGTCCTTGCCCTTGATGCGCGTGGCCCGCTCCATGTTGGCAGCCGTCTGCCCAACGGCTTCCCGGTCCACGCCGCGCACCAGGATGTCCTTTCCCTTGATTTCGACCCTGGTGTCCTTGCCCACGATAGGCGATTTCACCGGGTGCTTGGCCCCGCCCACGTTCACGATTTCAACGGCATTCCCCGTAACCTTCACCGAAATCGGGAAGTGCGAGTACACGATTTCCAGCCGGTACTCGTAACCCTGCTTCAAGCCCGCCACCATGTTCTCGATATGCGAAGCCACGGAACGCAGGATGGCACGCTTCTTCTTCTTGTCCTGGTCCATTTTGACCATGACGCTGTTCTCCCGCTTCTCCAGCGACAGGCCAGGCCCCTTGAATACGCGCACCACTTCCTTGCCGCCGGCCCGCACCTTCAAGGTGTTGCCGGTCAGCTCGGCCTGGACATCCTGGGGCAATGCCACGATTATCTCCGTTCCACTCGCCATAAACATCCCCTTAGTATACGTAGGCCAGCAGCCTCCCACCAATGCCGCGCTTCTTGGCATCGGCATGCGTGAAAACCCCTTGGGGCGTGGAAACAATGATGGTTCCGATGTCCACGCTCGGCAGATACCGTTTCTCGAACTTCTCAAACTCGTCCTTCGCGACGGCATACCGGGGCTTGATGGCCTTGCACTCGTTTATCTTGCCCAACAAGGTAATCTTGTAGAGGCCTTCCCTTCCGTCATCCACCAACTCGTACGTGGAAATATAGCGTTTCTCCTGCATGACCCGCAGGATTTCGCCCAGCAACCGGGAAGCCGGTCTTACCATGCACAACCGCTTGGACACCCCCTCATGGTTCTTGATGTTGATGAGGGCATCCGCCAATGGGTCCGTTCTCGTCATGTTCCATTCCACCTTTACGCATTAATCATACTTCTGGAAACCAATCTGCAACGCGAAGTCCTTGAAGCAACGCCGGCACAAGCCAATGCGGTACTTGCTGATCAAACCCTTCGAGTTACCGCACCGCCGGCAAGCCTTTTCCTTGCCCTTTCCCTTGCGGGGTTTCGTCCGGTTCAAGGGCTTCTGCTTCTGGATGATTTCCCGTTGCATCATTTATTTCACTTCCACTCCAAACCTCGTTGAAACAAACTCCACTGCCTCGGCCTTCGAAACCGCGTGATGCCTTGGAATGCGCTTCTTGGCCAGCTTCCTGCGCTTGACGCGGTAACCCGGCCTTTCCAGGGCAATCAGCACGTCAAAGCCCCGGATGCCAAGCTTCGGGTCATACTTGGTCCCGGGCAGGTCAATGTACTCCTTGATCCCGAAACCGAAGTTGCCGTGCAAGTCAAAGTTCTTCGCCGCCAACTTGTTTTCCCTGGCCTGCAACGCGCGCTTCAGGAACTCGATGGCCCGTTCATCCCGTAAGGTGACCTTGCACCCAATCGTCAAGCCCGGTCGGATCTCCCAGGTCGGGTTTTTGACCTTGCACACCGTCAGCAAGGGCTTCATGTTGGTGAGCCGCTGCATGATGGTCTCGGCCTTCTTAAGCTCTTCCCCCGTCTGCCCAACCCCCATGTTCACGGTGACCTTCGCTATCCGGATCTCCCGCATCGGGTTGCCCGCAATGGGCGCCTGCCGCTGTTCCACCATCGCTTCCATGTCCATCACTCGATTTCTACCTCGGGCTTCTTCGAGCCCACTACCAACACGTTCCGTTCAACGGTCTGGAATTCCTCACTACCCGCCTGCAAGCCAATCAGCTTGGGCCTGGACATGGTTCCTTCCACGACCTCCTTCACTTCGGCCACGGTTCCCACGTGGGTTCCCTGAATGAGGTACACCACGTGGCCCTTCTTCAATTCAAGCACGCCGGCAATCTTCCGCGCCGGCAACTCGAGTTTCAACGTCGAACCCACGCGGACGGCATTCTTTTCATCCATTAAGGTCGTGCCATCGTCCAAGGTAAGCTGCTGCTTTCCACCGGGCAGGGTGTGCTTGCGCAGCACCTTGCAGAGCTTGAAAGAAGCCTCCTTGCCGTCCAATTCCCTGAACCGGAGCCTCCCCTTGTTGTCCAGCAATGCGCGGTACTTTTTCTTGGCCTGCACGACGTCAAGCACGTCAAACAACCCCACCGGGAACCGCAGTTCCTTTCGCCGGACGCCGTTCACCTTGACTTCCGAGTTGTTCAACACCAGCCGTGCTTCCTTCTCGTTGTCCACCACTTGGAGGAGGTTCCTCAACGCGAACACGAGCGGCACGGAACGACTGCGGTTATGCGGCCCCGGAATCGTCTTCGTCGTCCAAGCCGTTTCCTTCCGGTTGAAATGCCTAACGACTGGCACGGAAAGTGCCTTCTGCGCCTTTGACTCACCTTTCTTCGCCATGCTTTATCCCTTTCTTTCCTTTCCCTTCTTGGCCGCCTTACCCCCCAACCGGAGGGCGTCAGCGGATTCTATCTCTTCAATCACCAAGTTACTGGGCCGCACCGGCACCAAAATCTCCTTTCCATCGGCTTTCCTGCGCTTCAAGCCCTCGATGAACACGAAGCCCTTGGTCCGGTCCACCCGCGAAATCTTCCCCGAAAAGCCCGCCCGGCCGCCCCGCACCAGCTTCACCTTGTCACCCTTCCGCACCGGCACAGCGCGCTTGCCCAGGCTCTTCCTCAGCTCCCCACTCAAGTGAGCCGACACCAGGACCTTCCGCTTGTGCAGGGGAAGGTTATACCAGGCCTTCCGCTGTTTTCCAGGCTTACTGCTTTCCGTCAACGCAACACCCATGCTTTCACCTTACACGATGGCCGGCGCCAGGCCCGCGACCTTCGGCCAGCGCTCACCCACTTCCTTTGCCACTACTCCCTTGATCTCGGAGCCCTTCGGCAGGCCCTTGTCATCCACCAACACCACGGCATTGTCCTCGAACTTCACGCGCACGCCGTCCACCCGCCGGTACTCCTTCCTCACGCGCACAATCACGGCGCGCTCCACTTTCTTCCGGATTTCGGGTTTCCCCTTCTTCACGACCACGTTCACGAGGTCAGCGATGCCGGCCTGCGGCTGCTGCCGCTTCTTTCCCTTGAACCCGAAGACGCTGATGATCTCGCAGATCTTCGCGCCCGAGTTGTCCGCGCACGTGCACCACGACTTCTTGGTCAACCCCTTGGTCGGCGTTGCGTTAATGGCTTTCATAATCGCACCTTTTACTCCTTGCCCTCTTCCTTTACCGGGGCCTTGCCCTTGGGCCCCTTCTTTTCCTTGAACGCCTTGCCCACGTCCTCGTGGGAAACGGCCTTCGCGTGGCCCTCCACGCTCAAAATCGTGAACGCCTTGGTCTTGCTGAGCTTCCGGGTTTCCCCAATCCGGACGACGTCCTGTTCTTTCGCGCCAATGCACCGGGGATTGTGCGCGACCAGCCTGCTCCGCACGTTCTTATACCGCTCGTACTTGTGCACGTAATGGGTGAGGGTCCGCTCAACGATGGCCGTCTTGTCGGCCTTCGCGCTCACCACGCGGCCCGTGAAAATGTTTCCACGCACCTTAACCCCTCCGTGAACCGCGCACTTGCCGTCATTGCACACGCCAACTTCCCTTGCCATGGGTTCAGCCATAATCATCCCATCCCCTTTTCCCGGAATTCCTTCTTCCGAAATTCTTTCTTCCGAAAGAACAGCTTGACGCGGTCCTCGGGCCTCGCCACCAGCCGCTTCCCATCCACTTCCACTGCTTCGCCGCCCACCTCGACCAGGAACAGGGCCTCGTTCTTCGGCACCCGCTTCTCCCGGCCCCTGGACTCCAATACCAGCACGTTCCGGGTCTCGTCCACGATTCTTCCCCCGAAACCCGCCCGGCCGCGGTCCGAGGAAGCCAGTACCCTGGCCTCCAAGCCGATGAGCTCGTGGCCCAAGAGGTTTTCCGCTGAAATGCAATAATGCCCGGTCTTAATCATTTTTCCACCTTTAATGCAACTCACGAATCAATCAATTCCTGTTTATAGCCTTCCTGGAGCAGGATTTCCTTGGCCCGCTTCCGGTGCTCTCCCTGCAATTCAATCACGGTTCCCCGCAAGGTGCCACCACACGCGAGCTTGCTCTTCAGCGTCTTCGCCAACTCCTTGGCGATTTTCGCGTCCTCCACGCCCGAGATGATGGTCACAATCTTGCCAAACCTCCGCCGCAACGTCCCAATCCGGACTTTCTGGCTCTCCTTCGCGATTTCCTTGCAGACGCAGAGGTTCGTTGGCAAACCACAGGTAACGCACACCGTGTCCATTTACTTGGCCTCACCCCTTGCATCCACTTGCTTGGCTTCCGCCTTCTGACCCATAATCGTCAACACCCGCGCAATGCCCCGCCGCAGGTTCCTGATTTTCGCCGGCTTCTCGGCCCTCGACCCCGAAGCCACTGAAGCCCGTTCCTTGGTCAGGTCCGTGCGCAACTGCACGAGCCGCTCCTCGAGCTCCACCACGCTGAGCTCCCGCAATTCACTGGCCCGCAACGGTCTCGCCTCCCTCTGTGGCTGCCGTAGGTGCAGCGGCTTCCACGGCCTTCGGCTCCTTCTTCGCTTCGCCCGACACAGGTTCCACTGGCTTTGCCTCCGCGGCTGCCTTCTTCCCTTCCACGGTTCCGGCCTTTGCCTCGGCTTTTGCCTCGGCCTTCGGCACCTCGGCCACGGCCTCGGCCGGCGCCGCCGGCGAAACCGCCACCGGTGCCACCGGCGCAGCCGGCTCGCTTTTCCCGGCCTCGCCCGCCGCCTTCTTCTTGAGTATCTCGGAAATGCTGACCTTGTCCGGGAACACGGTGTCCGGGTGCACGATCCGCACCTTTATCCCAATGGCCCCCACCTTCGGGTAGGCCGCGGCCTTGGCGTAGTCCACGAGCTTGACCTGGTCGCCCACCTTCTTCATGTAGCCTTCCGCGATCCGCTGCTGCTTCTTCCGGCCGCCCTTGCCAGTAATCTTCCCAGAAACAATGATTTCAACGCCTTGCGCGCTGGCTTCCATGATGTCCCGCAACGTGCGGTAGGCCACGCTCCGCCACGAATACCCGCGTTCAATCAAGGACTTGATCTTGTCCGCCATGGCCTGCGCGTCCAACGCCGGCTGCGTAATCTCCTTTATCTCCAACTGCGGGTTCTCGATGCCGAACCGCTTGCCCAGCGTCTCCGTCAGGGTCCGGATGTTGGCGCCGGACTTTCCAATGGCCAGCCCCGGCCGCGTGACATTGACCACGATTCTCGTCACCAGGGGCGTCTTCAAGACCTCGGCCTTGGTGAAGCCTGCCTTGTCCAGCTCCTTCTTCAGGTACTGCTCCAGCTCCATGCGCTTGATGCCCTGCTCCACGAAAATCCTCTCGATCATCGCGCTTCCCTCACAACCACTTCAATGTGGGCCGACTTCGCCTGCCGCATCTTCCCCGAAATCTTTCCCTTGGCCTGGTGGCTCACGCGCCTGAACCCAATGGAGGCAAACGAGTGCCAAATGACCAGGTTCTCCGAGTCCAGGCCCTTCACGTCCGCGTTGGCCTTCACCGCGTGCAACAACTTCAAAAACACTTTCACGGTCTTGTCCGCGTACCGGCCGGCCTTGCCAAAGCTCTTCGCCCGCCCCTTCCGGTGCGGCACCTTCTTGTGGTAGACCCGCAGGGGAATGAAGTCCTCGTGCGCGAGCACGCGGTTCAGCCACTGGATGCTCGAGTCCAGGCGCTGGCCCTTGACTTCCCGCGCGATTTCCGTGGCAAACTTGACGGAAGCGTTGGCGTTGGCGTGCACGGCCTTCGCAATCTTGGCCTGGTTTTCCCCCAAATCCACCTGATAGTTTTCCTTCACCATGTCTATCCCTTATCCTCTCGCCGTAATGGCCGTGCTCGACTTGGTCGCGCCGATTCCGGCCTTTCCGTGCGAGAGCCTCTTCCGCGTAAGCGCAAACTCCCCCAAGTAATGGCCAATCATTTTCTCGACGATGTCCACCTGGCCCCAGTCCTTCCCCTTGTACACGAGGAACCGCAACCCCACCATCTTGGGCAAAATCATGGCATCCCGCTTGTGCGTGCGGATGGGCTTCGGCTCCTTGCCGTGCTTCTTCGCTTCAAGGGCCCGGTCCACGGTCTTCAACAAGGCCTTGTCCTGGCCCCGCCGCAGGTTCCGCCGTCCCCTGGAAGTCATCAACCGCCCCAACTGGGTCTCATCCATTTCCTGCAACTGATCCAATGCAATGCCCCTGAAATTGAAGTCCTTCGCCATGCGTTTTCACCCTTACTTCTTCTTCCTGCCCGTCCTGCTCGAGGCAATGGCCCCGACCTTTCTCCCCGGAGGCGCGTGCCTGGACGTGGACTTCGACTTTCCAGCGTGGTGCTGGCTGCCGCCGAACGGGTGGTCCAAGGGGTTCATCGCAACGCCCCTCACCAAAGGATACTTGTGGTGCGAGGCATGCATCTTGTGGAACATGGAACCAGCCTTCAGCAACGGCTTTTCAACCCTTCCCCCGCCAGCCGACAAGCCAATCGTGGCACGGCACAGGGGATTCAACTGCGTGGTCTTGCCGGACGGCAGCTTCACGTAAACATACTTCTTGTCCTTCGTCACAATCAAGCCATACAAGCCCGAGCTCTTGACCAGCCGGCCGCCATCCCCTGGATTCAACTCGATGTTGAACACCGGGCAGCCTTCCACGATTTCCCCCAACGGCAACACGTTCCCAACGTCCAACGCGGCCTTCTTCCCATACTGGAGGTTTTGCCCCACCGAAATGCCTTCCGGCGCGACCTGGAAGCCCCTCCGGTTGTCTTCAAACAACAATTCCGCGACGATGCCGGTTCGGCCGGCATCCGTGACCAGGTCCATTACCTCGGCCCGGAACACGCCTTCCTTCTGCGGCTCGTTATAGTCCACGTACTTCACGTCGGCAACGCCCCGGCCCGAAGCCCGGTACGTGGGGCTGCCCTTTCCAGCCCGCTGCGTTCGAGTCCTTTTACCCATCAGCGGTCACGCCCCCCTGGGAAGCGCGTACGTGCCCTGTTTCGCCCTGCGGGGGCTCAACAGGGCGGTAGTAATTCCCGCCTTCCGGTCGATTTGTTCCATAAACATTACAATACACCCAGTTTCGTCGCCAATTCATCCGCCTTAAACGCCTTGTTGATTTTCACGAACGCCTTCTTCCGGGCCTTCATGTCCCGGCAAACGTTCACGCGGTCAACCTTGACATTGTACATGGTTTCAACCGCCTTCCGCACATCCGCCTTCGTGGCCTTCCGGTTCACGACGAACACGATCTTGTTCTCGCCGTCAATCATGTTCACGGCCTTCTCGGAAACCAGGGGATACTCCAGCACCTCATACACCTTCAAGGCACCGGTCTGCTCCAGTTGCCGCTCGTCGAACTTGACCGCGCTCTCCTTGCCCATTGCCTTTCCGGCATCCTTTTTTCCGGCGTGCGCCCCTTCCTTGGCAGCGTGGGCCTGCTGCGCGTGCTTGGGGTGCACCTTGCCCGCCATGCGTTCCCGGGATGCGGTAACCTTGCGGTTGGCCTTGGAGGGCTTCCTGCCCATTGACTTTCCCTTGGGGTTCGGTCGTTCCATGTCAGTTCACCAGGTACTTGGCCAATGCATTCAAGGCCCCTTCCGTCCACAACGTCAACCGGCCCGGCAGGGTTCCAGGCGCCAGCAATTCCGCGTTGAGGTTCCGCACCTCAACGACATCCACGCCCTCGAGGTTCCTCGCCGCCTTGTAAACCTTGGCCGGCTTTTCCGTGACAATCAACAAGCTCTTGGCCCGCTTGTACTTCCTTCCCCGCGTCTTCCCGCGGCCCGGGCGCACCTTTTTGCGGGCCTTGGCCTTTTCAACGTCGCCATACACGTTCAAGGCAGTCAACACGGCCGCCACTTCCCTGGCCTTCACGAGCTCCTCGAACCGGGCTTCCACGACCAGGGGAAGGCGCTTGGCCTCGAACCGGTGTCCCCGGGCCCTCACCAACGCCACATCCGCGGTCGCGGCAATCGCGGCCGCCACGGCCTTCCTCCGCTCCTTGTCATTGATTCTTTCCACGATGACGCGGTCCTTGTTCAACCGGTGCACCCTGGGACCGCCCACGGCGTGCGGCACTCCCGCCACCCTTCCCTGCAACAAATACCTTCTGTTCCTGAGCCTGGGCAGCCTCGCGTGCTCCACGTTAATCGTGCGGTACATGGCCGGCTTTTGCCTGGAGCCAATGTATTGCGCGGTCATGTCCCTTCCCGCCCTCGTGCTCGGGCCCTTGGGCTGGATTCTCCCGGTTTGCACGGCGATGACCGCCCGCTTGATCAAGCCCAGGTCCACTTCGGACTCGAACACCCGGGGCAACCCGATTTCGCGGAGTTTCTTGCCCTCCAAGGAAAGCACTTCCGCCTTCGTTTCAGCTTTCGCATCCACCACAGCGGTCACGCCCCCCTGGGAAGCGCGTACGTGTCCCATCTCGCCCCGAAGGGGCTCGATGGGACGGTAGTACTGCCGACGTTCCAGTTAAATTCATTCACCATAAAAATCAACCTACTTCTTCTTCCCTTCCAGGCCTTCCTTGATGAGGTCGGCAGCCGACTTCTTGGCTTCCTTCTTTTCTTCTTCGACCCTCACCTTGTGCGCGGCCTTTTCCTCGAGTTCCACGACCGCGACCTTGTCATCCGCGTGGACCTTCCGCCTCTTCGGCGAAATGACTTTCACGTTCGACAAAAAATACCGGTTGTCCGGCGTCGGCCGCGAAGCAAACCGCAGGGCCACCGCCCGCTTCTCAGGGCCCGGAATAGAGCCCCCCAACAACAGGTAATCGTTCTTGACCACGCCGTAATTCGGGAAACCCGCGGGCGGGTTCACTTCCCCGAGGTCATCGCTGATGCGCACGATGCGCTTGTTGAACTCGGTCCGGTTATGGTACCCCATCTGGCCCGCGCGCGCAACCGTCCACATGACCGTTGCAGGGTGCCAGGGACCGATGGAACCCACCACGTTCTGGGTCTTGGCCTTCGGCCGGTGGCTTTTCACGCCAAACCGCTTGACCACGCCCGTGAACCCGTGCCCAACCGTAACCGCTTTAACGTCCACGAACTGCCTTTCCTTGAACACTTCCTGGACCGTCAACTCGTTGCCCAGCTTTTGCCCGGCATACGCGAACTGCTCGTCCAACGAACCCGAAAGCTTGACCTCGGAAACGTCCGCCACCTTCTTCCCCGACTGGGTGAGGCTCGGCTGCGAGTGCACCAGCAACCGCAGTTCATCCACCTGGGACTTGAGCTTCTCCAGGTCCGCTAGCGTCTTGTGCGCGGGCCGGTCCTTTTTCTTCTTCGACTTGCGCCGCTTGAACCAGTCTCCCACGCGTTCCCGGAAAAACTTGTCCGGCTTTTCCACGGTCGCCTCTCCAACGGTCTTCAAACCATTCACGGAATGCTTGTACGCGCGCACGCCGTACACGCGCAGGGGCGGCGCTTCGACAACCGTCAAGGGCACACTGACTTCCAAGCCGAACGAAGTCGTCTTCGGGGCCTCGTTCCGGCCCATGCCGTGCACCATGCCGGCCTTGTACGCCAAAAAATTCAGGGGCGACGCGCCCTTGACATCAGCGGGAGCCGGAAACGAGCTAAAGCTCGGCGTCTCCTTGCGGGCGCGCACGCGCGGATAAAAGGCCTTTGACCCCGAGTGGGGCTTGTGAATTCTCACCATGGGTTGCCACCTTGGCTCCCAAAATTAGTACTTTGCCCGGTGGATGGGGGACCCTCAACAGGCAACTGCGCTTAAAACCCAAAAAAAGGCCTAAAACAGGCATTTTCTCAGT
Source organism: Candidatus Iainarchaeum sp. (assembly GCA_018304425.1). GTDB lineage: Archaea > Iainarchaeota > Iainarchaeia > Iainarchaeales > UBA10219 > UBA10219 > UBA10219 sp10219u. The sequence goes on from JAGVWE010000004.1 coordinate 110,307, forward strand.
ATTTACATCCCATGCGGCTTGCAAGGGAAGCAGTGTACTAATTACTACAATGAATTACCCTGGAAGGCTTTAAAAAGCTTGGCTCGCCGGGTTCCAAACCCATCCACCCACCCGATTTTATGTATAAGGAAACAGGGAGGGGAAAGAAAAAGGAGAAAAGGAAAAAGAAAAAGAAAGAGGGAAAAAGAAAGTCAGCGGTTTGAAGGAGGCGAGTAGCTCATCCAAACCTGTTCTTGTGCGCTGGGCGCCTCGACCTGGAGCCGGTCCTTTAACAGGAGCACGGCCGCCACAATCAGGAGGACTAACAAGCCGACGGCCCAGGCATTCGAGCCCAGGGACGCCAAAGCCGTTACCCCGTCCTTGACGAGTGCTTCGGCCGCGCCTGGCAGGGTGCCGGTCAGGACCGGTTTTTCAACCTGGAAGGCAACCGGGTTCCGCGTGGACACGCCGTCCACGGAAACCACTAATGCGGCGTTGAAGACGCCTTCCCCTTTACCCAATGGCAGCGCTTCCAATGAAAGGGTCTTCGTTTCCCCGGCCGCGAGTTCAACGTCCCTGCCTCTCACGTCCACCTGGTCGGAGGGAACGTCGACGAACACTTTCTTGGCCGAGGCCGCGTTGTTCTTCAAGGTAACCTTGACTTCTGCCTGGTCGATGACGCGCACGGCCTCCGTGTAATTCAGTACTTCGACGTCCGATGCAACCACGGGCCGTGCTTCAACTGCTTCCACGGGCAGTGCGGCTGCAGGCCTGGGCTCTGCTGTCCTCGCGGGCCTGGCCTCTTCGGCTTTCGCTGGCAACACTGGAGGCAATGGCTTTGCTTCTTCGGCCGCGTTCACGTACACGAGGAACGCCTTGGGCCCCACTGCCTGGGGTTGGAGGCTCGGATAGTGCCCCATCACCGTGAAACTGGCTTCCACGACCTCATCCGCTTCCACGGAAAGGCCTTCCAGGACCAGTTTAACGCTTCCCTGGGTGCCGGGCAAGACCACGGACAGGGAGCCAAGGACTTGCACGTTCACGGCCTGGCTTCCCTCGTTTACCTGGACTTCGTCCACGTAAAAGGGTTCCAGGCTCTCGTTCTTGATGAAAACGTTCTTGAACATGGTTTCGCCTTCCTGCACGGTGAAACCCTGGCCCTTCTCGTACAACACCAGGCCGATCTCCGAGTACAACGGCGCGCTGAACACGCGGTTGTTGTAGCTTTGCTCGGGCAAATTGATTTTTCCGCCCGCGTTGTAGGCCCTTGAAACGTATCCGTTGCCCAGCGACTCGATGGTGCGGTCCCTGGGATAATAGTCCATCGAATCCATCGCGTCCGGCGCGTACCCGTAACCATAACCGTCAACGGGTTGCCCGTAGGCTGGTTGCCCGTAGGCTTCGCCCCCATAAGGCGGGAACGCGTAATCATCGTAAGCATAATTGCCGTAAGCATAATCGTCGTACGCGTAGCGGTTGCCGAACCCGGCTTCCGGGTTCCCGTAGCCGACGCCGGCTCCGACCAAGAGTTCTTCGGGGAACTCGGCGTCCACGACATAGCTGTTCCGGATGGTGTACTCCGCGCCCTGTTCGAAGGGACTGGAGTTCACCGAGGGAAACGCCCAGCTTCCGCCGTTGGAGTACAAACCGTACTGCCCATAGGGAGCAGTCTGTCCATAGCCTTCGGCGAACGCTCCGCCGAGCAAGGCCAGGAAGGCAATCAAAACGGTGAATAGCTTGTTCATTGGTTTTCCTCCTTAGGGGTCCGGGTTCTTTGCCACGTCTCTGGAAGTGCTGTAAGCGGTGTCGTAATCCCGGTTATTGGGGTAAACGATGGTCCTCCGGTCGTAGCTGCCGAAGCTCCCGTCTCCCGTCAGCGTGGCCTTGACGGTGCCGCTGACCGTGCAGGGCTTGCCGGTAACGCTTTGCCCGATGACCCGCACGTTCAAGGCCGACAAATTTTCCTGGGCGTCGAACGCTGCGCTGACCGGGATGCTGATGCTTCCCCTTTTCCCGTTTCCAATCGTTGACCTGGACTGGACGGCTTTTCCGGCCCGCGTGTTAAGCGTGTCCCGGACCTGGACGTCGTTGACTTGGAAGCTCGTGCCGCTCCGGTTTCTCAGGGTGAGCGTGGCTTCCGATGCCGAGCCCCGGGGCACGACGATTTCCGCGTCGCTGAGCGAGAGGTTTCCGCAGTTGGTCCGGGGCGTTGAAACCGTCCGGCTGCCGTAGGAGCCGAACTCGTAGCCGTAGCCCGGCACTCCCACGAGGTAAGCGGCGTTGGCGGGGTACCCATCGTAAGTGAAGGGAGTGGGTGCGTAGACGTCGTAAGCAGCAGTCGAAGCGTAGTTGGCTGGGTAACCATAATCGTAGTAGGCTGGGTAGGCGGCCGGGTAGGCATAGCCCTCGTACCCATAACTGATGCCGATGGCGCGGTGCTTGTCCGCGTAGAAGACGCTGTAACTGGCGCTGACACTGGCGGCCAATCCAATCAAAACCAATACCATCAAGGCATGCAGCTTGTTCATCAAGGACCTCCCTTGTTTTTACCACTCGAGAGTGGCATACTAACTATGCAGCCGAAGAGGTATTTAAAGCTATGCCCAAGAGTAACGTGAATTAGTGACAAATTGGGTGTTTGGTGGGCTTTGCCCGTTTGCAGCTATTTTAAGCCTCTTCCACGGCTAGTTCGAATCGCTTTTTTACCCGAATCCGTGGCCTTTCCCCTGGCTTTGCCTTGGCCGCCCAAAGCGCGAAGTAACCCGCGCCCTGCATCGGGCGGTGCTTCTCCCGGACCCGGATGACCGCCGCGTCCACCTGGAACCCCCTTCGCGCCAGCTTCTGAGCCAGGGATTCCATGGAAACAAGCATGGGCGAGGCCTTGGATGAAACGGTTGCCCCCGGCACAATCCTTGCAAGCCCCCGCTCAGTCTGCTTCGTGCGTGCGCGCACAAGCTCCGGCAGGTAGATGGGGAGGGGCACGACGCGCTTGGCTCCCGTCGGATAGTGTTCGGTCAACCCAAACCGGTAATCATGGGAGTGGTCAATCAACAGTAACCGGTTGAACCGGGCCGCAAGCCGTTCGAGTGCGGGCCCCCTTTCCTGCGGCCGCAAGTGCGTGAAAACCTCGTTCAGGATGAGGAGGTTGTTCCCATCCACGCGGACATCCAAATTCCGGACATCGGCTTGGACGAATTCCATTCCCGGCCCTGCCCTTCCCATGCTTGCCTGCAATTGCTTCAACAAAGCAGGAGACGAATCCACGAACACCACGCGCTTGAATCCAAACTGGTTTGCCAGCGGAGCGTTTCCTGCGCCCACCTCGACCGCTGTGACGTTTTTCGCTTCGGGGCCGAGCTTTCGTTCGACGAACCCGATGAGCTTGCCATGCAAGAGGTTGGCAATCGTCCTATCCGGTGCGGCTCGCCCCATCGCATCATAGGCCTGCGTTGCCTCCCACCATGCCCGCCTTTCCCCTCGCCTTTCCTCGGCCCTCTGGCGGGCCTGCCTGCGCGGATTGCTTCTTTTAGGCATTACAGAATAAGCGGATACCCAAAATATAAGGGTTGGCTTCCACTAGCCCTTCACGCAAATCAGGGGCCTCACCCTAGCCACCTTCGAACTAATCCCCGCATGGTGCACCACGTCAATGACCTGGTCAATGTCCTTGTAAGCCCCCGGAGCCTCTTCCGCGATGCCCTTCAAGCCATGGCCCTTGATGATGATTCCGCGCCTGGCCAACTCGTCCACGACCCCCTTTCCCGTCCACTGCTTCAACGCCCCCACCCTGGACATGGTCCTTCCAGCCCCATGCACGGTGCTGCCAAAGGTTTCCTCCATCGCGGTCCGCGTGCCCTTCAAGATGTAACTCGCCGTGCCCATCGTGCCCCCAATGATGACCGGTTGCCCGACTTTGCGGTACTTTTCGGGAACCTCTTCGCGTCCCGGGCCAAAACTCCGCGTCGCGCCCTTCCGCTGCACCAGCAACTCTTTTTCCCTTCCATCCACCCGGTGCCGCTCGAGTTTGGCCGTGTTGTGCGCGACCCCGTAGAGCATGGGCATTTCCTCGGCCTTCAACTCGAACGTTTTCTCGAAGCACGTTCTCGCCAGATGCGTCAACACCTCGCGGTTGGCGAACGCGCAGTTGATGCCTGCATACACCGCGGACAAATACCGTTGCCCTTCCTCGGACTGGATGGGCGCGCACGCCAGTTCCCTATCCGGCACCGTCAACCCGTACCCGGGCATGGCCTTCTCCAGCACTTTCAGGTAATCCGAGCCCACCTGGTGGCCCAGCCCCCTTGAACCACAGTGAATGCTGACAATCAACTGGTCGCGGAACAAGCCGAAGGCCTTCGCGGCCTCCTCGTCATAAATTTGTTCCACGTACTGGACCTCGCAGTAGTGGTTGCCGCTGCCCAGGGTGCCCAACTGCTTCTCGAATCGCGCCTTGGCCTCCGGGCTCACGTTCGCGGCGTTCGCGCCCCGAATGCACCCCTTTTCCTCCATCAACTCCAGGTCTTCCTTCAAGCCCAACCCGTTTTCCACGGCATAGTGGGCCCCCCTTTCCAGGACCTCGTCCACCCGGTCCTTGTCCAGCCGCACCTTGCCGCCAATGCCGAGGCCCGCCGGAACCACGCGGTAAAGCTCTTCCGCCAGCCGCTCTTCCTTGCCCTTGACGTCCTTCCGCGTCAAGGGAGTGACAAACGTCTGCAAGCCACAGTTGATGTCATAGCCCACCAAACCGAACACGATGACCCCTTCTTGGAGGTCCATGGCGCCGACGCTGCCAATGCAGGCCCCGTAGCCCACGTGCAGGTCCGGCAACGCCAACGCGTACTTTTGCAGCCCCGGCAGGCAGGCCACGTTCTTCAACTGGGTGAGGGGGTTCCACTCCCCCTTCTTGACCTCGTCCAAGACGTGCCCGACAATGTAGGGGTTCGCGTACACCCTTCCAGGAACCCTCATCTGCCCGCTCATGGGCAGCTCCCAAACCCATTCACTGGCCTGCCGCAACTCGCTCCTACTCATACATCCACCACACATTCCGCGACAAACCCCTGCGGCGTTTTCCTGACCGACAACTGGTAGAAGGTCGCGGCCTTGACCTCGGTCTTGGGCTCGTGCCGGTTGGGGTCGAACTTTTCGCCCCATGCGCTGGCCTTCAGTCCCCACTGTCCGGGCCCCTGCCGGAGGTCCTTGACCTCGAACCGCGAGAACACCATGCCCTGCACGTCCCGTACGTACAACAGGTTGTTGAGGAACTCGGGCAGCAAGGCCTCCAAGTCGGAGGCGTGCGCGTCAAACTGCACCTTCTTCTTGGGCGCCACCCGTTCAACGTCCACCATGGCCGAGAACATGGCCTTCGCGCATTCCTCGAACGCCTGCTCGCAGGTCTTGCCCTTTCCCCTCACTCCGATGTCGGCGCGGTGCTCGAACAACTCGTAGGACATAACAACTCCCATGACCCTTTGCAGGGAAACGTTTATAGGCTCTGCTTATTCGTGGCCCCTTTGTAATTCGGAAAACCGCCCTCTTGCTTCCCTTAGCCGCCTGTTGAGCCGGTATTTTTCCCCCACATCCTTCACATATTCGTCCCACAATCGTTGCAGGATGAGCACTTCACGCAGTGCTTTCCTTTCGGGCCACGGAAGCGTATAATACAACTGATAAGTCTTGTTATCCGGGAACAATTCCCGCTTAGGCTGGCGGGCGCTCCACCGCAGGCGCAGCCATTCCTCGTAACGCTCGTGCCTGAAGAGCATTGCTTCAACTCTGGCCTTGTAGTGATAAAGCGTCTGCACGCTGACCTTCAATTCCTTGGCCATTTCCGCCGTCGGCCGTTCTCCCGCCATAAGCCGCGTTACCAATTCACGTTGCACCCTTTTCGGCAACCTGCGCGGGTTCTCGATGCCGTGCTTCTTCGCCAACTCACTGATTTCACTCATGCCCTTGCCAGTCTTTTCAGCCACCCGCTTGAACTCGCGCCCCCCCTGCAGCAAGCGGAGCGCCCGCTGGGTCCGGTGCGTTCTCCATGACTGCAGTCCGGCGGCTCGCATGACTTGTTCCACGAAGGGCTTTGAAACGCTTTCCAGTTTTGCCACTTCAGCCGGAAACAATTTATGGTATTTGAGCGCGTCAATGATTCGCCGAATCGACAACTCCCGTTCTTTGGGCGAACGCCATCTTTTCAGCGACTTGTGGGCAAACTTCCGGCCCCGCTCCTGGAACCGTTTGAACTCGGCCTCGATGTTGACGCGCGGCGCAGGCATGCTTATTTCCCCCCAATCAGGTTCCGCCAGGCCTGCGCGTGGCGCTCCGCCTGTCGGTTGAACCAGTCTGGAATCCGCAAACCTGAGGTCTCCGCATATTCAACGAATTGTGCCTCCATTTCCAACAGCTGAAGCAGCAAGTCTTTTCGCTTGGCGTGGGTGCCCTGCTCTGCCCTTTCGTAGAGGCTCTGCCGGCTGAGGACTTCCTTGAGAATGCGTTTGCCTTCCTCCCGCAATTTGGGCCACCTCAGGTGCACCCAGTCTTCAAATCTCTCGGCGTGGTAAAGAGCCTGCAACCGCAAAGCTTCTGACCTCCATTTATTCCGTTCCCGCTGGGCCGTGGAAAGCGTTACCCCTGCATTTCGGGCGGCAGCAGTGACCCCGCCGGAATCGAGTTCTGCCCTTAACCGGGCACGCTCTTCCGGCGACAGCCTACGGCCGTGCGTGGCTTCGAACCGGGACCGTTGGCCGCGCGCGGTCGCAATCCGCTTTGCCTGCTGGGTTGACAAACCCGTGGCCGTTCCCGCTGCCTGGTAGGAAACCCCTTGTCCGACCATGGCGGCCACGCGTTGTCGGCGCACCTCGCGCCCCGGGACGGGGACGAAGAACCCCTCCACCGCTTGGACAAACTTTCGGTTCACGCCGTGGCGTCTTGCTATTTTCAGTTGGGTGAGCGGCCTCCTCGAATTGGCGAGGTCGCCGACGATGCGCCAAATCGCTTGCACCCGCGCCTCCGGCGTCCCCCACTTGGCCTTGGCGCCGGAACCGAAAGAGGCCAGGAACGCTGCCTGGGTCGAAGGCCGTTTCCGTGCAAGCATACCCATATGGGGTGCGACCCCGAATAAATAGCTTTGGCCAGCCTTCCGGCAAGGCCTTAAAAGCTTTCAACGACAAACAGCGGAGGAATTTCACTCTTTCAATTCGATTTCCATGTGGACGTTTTCCGGGATTTCCACGCGCATGATGCGGCGCAAAGTCCTTTCGTCGGATTCAATGTCGATGAGTCGCTTGTGGATGCGCATCTGCCAGTGCTCATAGCTTTCAGTGCCGCCTCCACAGGGGCTCTTCCGGGTGGGGATGACGAGCTTCTTGGTGGGCAGGGGAATGCTGCCCGAGTGCTTGACGCCCGTGCGTTCCGCGACGTCCAGGATTCTCACGCAAATGTCTGTCAACTTGGCGTAGTCCGCTGAACTCAGTTTTATCCTGGCTTTCTGCATTCCGATGCCTTTCCCGAATAAAAATATGGATGGGCCGGCCGCAAGGCCGGTTCCCTGCCATTACTTGCGTTGGTTGATGCTCACGACCATGCCGGCTGCCACGGTCTGGCCCATGTCCCGGATGGCGAACCTGCCCAGTTGCGGGAACTTCTTGAATTCTTCCACGCACACGGGCTTCAACGGCTTTACCTTGACTATTGCCGCGTCGCCGGTCTTCAAGAACTTGGGGTTCTCTTCCTTGGTGGCCCCGGTCTTGGGGTCGAGTTTCTTCTGCAATTCCACCAGGGAACAACTCAACTGTGCGGTGTGAATGTGGAACACCGGCGTGTAGTTGACCGGAATAGCGGTGGGGTGGTTCAAGACCACGATTTGGGCCGTGAAGTCGGTGGCCACTGTCGGCGGGTCGTTGGGGTGTCCAACCACGTCGCCTCTCGCGCAGTCGGTCTTTTCCAGGCCGCGCACGTTGAACCCGATGTTGTCCCCGGGCAGGGCCTGCGTCAACTGCTCGTGGTGCATTTCCACGGTCTTGACTTCGCAGACCTTTCCCGTGGGGTTGAAGATGACCTTGTCACCGGGCTTCAGGATGCCGGTTTCGACCCTGCCAACTGGCACGGTGCCAACACCCTTGATGTTGTACACGTCCTGGATGGGCAGCCTCAAAGGCTTGTCGGTCGGGGGCGTCGGAGCGACCAAGGCGTCCAAGGTGTCAACCAAGGAAATGCCCTTGTACCAGGCCATCTTGGGGGAAACCTTTGCCACGTTGTCGCCTTCCCAGGCCGAAATGGGCACGTACTTGACCTGGTCAGCCTTGTAACCGATGCCGGTCAAGAGCTTGGACACGTCGTCCTTCATGGCGGTGAACTTCTTTTCCTCGTAGCCGACCTCGTCCATCTTGTTGATGGCAACGACCAATTGCTTCAAGCCCATGACCTGCGCGAGGAACGCGTGTTCCTTGGTCTGGGCCTGGACGCCGTCCTTGCATGACACGACCAGCACGGCCGCGTCGGCCTGGCTGGTTCCCGTGATCATGTTCTTGACGAAGTCCCGGTGTCCAGGAGCGTCAATGATGGTGAAGTCGTTCTTCTTGGCCTTGAACTTCCGGTAGGAAACGTCGATGGTGACACCGCGTTCCCTTTCCTCCTTCAATTGGTCCATTACGTAAGCGAATACAAAGGTTCCCTTTCCCTGGGCCTCGGCTTCCGCTTTCAGTTTGCGGTAGTCTTGTTCGCTCAAAGCCCCGGTATCGTAGAGCAGTCTCCCGACTGTGGTCGACTTTCCGTGGTCGACGTGGCCGATGAAGACCAGGTTCATGTGATTTCTTTCTGCCATTAATGCACACCTCCAAACTTGCCGGATACGCCGGCCCTCACAAGTCAGAAGTTGCCGAAAAATCGTGCAACCCACAAATCTTGTTAGCCCCGCCCGGAGACTTGCCCCGTGGGGTTATAAGCCCCCTACAAGGGGGTTTACCATAAATCCTCTGCCTCAAGAAGGTTTAAAAAGCCATCCTCCGGCTTTTGCCGTAAAAGGCTATTAGTCCATGAAAAAAGAGGCGGGCTTTGGCTCGGGTTCCATGCCCTTCCGCGTCCGGACCTCGCGAATGGTTTTGATTTGGAGTTCCTTGGGAAGCGGGTCATAGCCGGCGTACTCGGCCTGCCAGACAGCCCTTCCCTGGGTTGCCCCCCTAATCGAGGAACTGAACCCAATGAGTTCTTTCACGGGCGCAATCCCGATGATGATGGTGGTGTCGCCCTCGGTCCGCATGTCCGTTATTTGCGTGCGCCTGGAGCCCAGCTCCCTTGAAACGGCCCCCATATAGGTTTCGGGAACCGTGATGTTGAGTTTTTGCTTGGGTTCAAGCATGATGGCGTTGCCTGAAAGCATGGCCGCATAACAGCCGCGCGTCACGCAGGGCAGCATCTGGGCCGGGCCCCTGTGAATGGAGTCCTCGTGCAAGGTCGCGTCATCCAAGATGATTTTCACGCCCTGCACTTTTTCCTTGGCCAGCGGCCCCTCATTCATCGCGTCCTGGAACCCCTGGATGACGAGTTCCTTGGCCTCGTGCAAGGCCACGATTCCCCGGGTCGCGTCGACCAGCATGTTGTGGCCATGAATGCACCAGGTCTTCTTGGCTTCGTCGCGGTCAAAGCCCATGTCAATGAGTTTCTGCACGATGACCGTGTCCTTCAGCCGTATCTTGGCGTTAATCCTTGATTCCACGAGCTTTTCAAACAACTCCGGGGGAATGGGTTCGGCCCAGATTTTGAGTTTGTTGTGCTTGTTCGGGCTCTTGGCTTCGATGACCGGGGATTCTTTCGTAATCGTTTCATGGTAGACGACGATGGGGTCGGAAGTCGTGATCTCGACACCGTGGGTCTTCTCAATCCGGTACTTGTTGATGTCCAAATGCAATTCGCCCATGCCCGACAACAGGTGTTCCCCGGTTTCCTGGTTGAGAGTAGCTCTCAGGTTCGGGTCCTCCTTGCACAACTGCCGGATGACCTCGATGAGCTTGGGCAGGTTCTTGGTCTGCTTGGCTTCGATGGCAATGGTTATGACGGGCTCGGCCGTTGACATGAACGACTCGAATTCCTTCATGGCCACCTCGGAAAGGGTTTCCCCGGCATAGATTTCCTTGATGCCTACCAGGGCCGCGATGTTCCCGGCCGGGATCTCGGATACCTCGACGTAGTCCGCGCCCATGAACACGCCGACCTTCTGGATGATGACCTCTTTTTGGGCTCCGATGAGCTTCAACCGCGTGCCCTTGCGGATGCTTCCACTATACACCCTTCCCGTCGCGATGTCTCCCGCGTGGGGGTCCACCGATACGTCCGTGCACATCATGGAGAACGGGCCCTTCTCGTCGCAGGCCAGCATGGCCTTGCCAATCTCGCTGTCCAGCTCTTCCTTGCCCCAAATCCTTGGGATACGGTATTTCTGGGCTTCCAGGGGGTTCGGCAAGTGGAGGATCACCATTTCCAGGATGGCCTCGTGCAACTGGGACTTCTGCGCCAGCTCTTTCTGGTTTTCCTTGGCACAGTAATTGTAGACGTCCTTGAAGGTTATCCCCGTGCGCTGCATGTGGGGCACGGAAATCGCCCAGTGGTTGTAAGCGGAGCCAAAGCACACCGAGCCGTTCTGGACCTTCACCTGCCAGTCGTTTTCCTTGCCTGGCGGCGCATTCTTGGCGATCAGGTTGTTGACTTGCCCGATGATTTTCACGAACTTTTCCTGCATCTGCTTTTCGTCAATCTTGAGCTCGTTCACGAGCCGGTCCACCTTGTTGATGAACAACACGGGCTTCACGTACTCCTTGAGGGACTGCCGGCAAACGGTTTCCGTCTGCGGCATGACTCCCTCCACCGCGTCCACCACGAGGATTACGCCGTCAACTGCCCTCATGGCCCGGATGACTTCGCCGGTGAAGTCAATGTGCCCCGGGGTGTCGATGAGGTTAATCAGGTGGTTCTGTCCCTTGTGCGAGTGCACCAGGGAAACGTTGGCCGCGTTGATGGTTATGCCGCGTTCCTGTTCCTGGTCCTCGTAGTCCATGAACTGCTGTTTCCCGGCCAGGTCAGGGCTTATCAGCCCGACCGAGGCAACCAGGTTGTCCGAGAGGGTGGTGTTGTGGATGATGAATCCATTGCCGATGAAGTTATGCGTTTCTTCAACCGAGAAATCGTAAACGAATTCTTCGCCTTCAACCACTTCCTTTTTCGTGACCATCGGCGTGAAGCAGTCGAAAAAGGTTTTTTCAAGGCCCTGGATTTCTTCCCAGGCTTCTGCGTCCTTGATTTCGGGATTTCCAATGAATGAATAGACTTTTTCAAAGAAAACGTTTAGATTGGTTTGATAGACCGGCTGTTTTCTGAACTCGATGGCTTCAAAGCTCTTGGGCAGCGCCTTTAATTGGAGGCCCATTCTTTGCCGGAGCCCCCTCAGGAAATCCTGCGCAATAGGCGTTAAGTCGGTGTTCCTGTTCGGGCTATCGGATATTGCCACAAACCCGAGCAGCTTTTGGTTTTTTCTATTCAATCGGAAGCCGATTTTTTCAGCGAAAACCTTCATGTTGGCGCCTGAAATGTAAAGATTGCTCTTCTTTTCATTGAACGTTGAAAGGCAGCCAAATCGCAGCAACAGCAAGCCGGTGTCAAGCAGCATACCCTTGGATTTGCTGGAAAGACTTGCCGCCCGCCTGCTTCCCTCCACCGTTCCATCCGTGTCAAAATACCCCTGCAGGAATGCCTTAACAACCCCATTTGGCGCACTTTTAATGGGTTCAGGCACTTGAATGCTTTCCGCCTTCCTTTTTTTGGGCAACCCGAAAAAGCCGGTTAGTATTTTGTAAAATGTCAAGCCACCGCCCAAATCGATTCTGGTGGCTTTTCCGGCATACTTGCGGGTTTTCGCCTGCACGCCGAAGATTTTTTCCATGATTTGTTCAATTGCCCGAATAATCGGCTTGTCTTCGTTGGTTATCCTTATTTCTTTCCCGCGGCTTCCGCCATCCCCCCAGATTAAGCCCAAGAGGTAGGCAACTTCACTGAAGTCGGCCTCGGTTTTCGGCAGTTTCACGCCCACTGAGGACTTGCCCGCCTTCCGGATGCTTTCCCTGAAGTTGATCCGGTCAATGGAGTCATAGGTCTGGGTGTATCCAAGGGTCTGGCATAGGCCGAGATAATCCGCCAACCGGTACCGGCCATTGTAAACACAATGATAAAAGGTTTTGTCGCCCAACCGGGTGTTTACGATTTTCCCGAGTTTTTGCAAGCCGAACTCGAGCGCTTTTCGCTTGATTTCCTGCGCCGCTCTTTCCTCCACCCAGACAAAAAAACCACAGTCTTTCGCAAGACAGTTCAGCAACCGTGTTTTAAGCGCTTCAAGCGATTCCGGGGCTACATTCACTATCCTCGGCGCCAAAACAAACTCGTTTTTATCAATGTCAACGGCCTGTCTTTCCAGTATTCTTCCTTCACCGTCCATGCAAAGGAACCGGTGCTCAGGCGTCGTTTCCACTTTCAAGCCGTTTGAAAATAGGAGTCTGACCAGTTTCCCGCCGTTTTTCAGCTTCCATGCATGCGTTATGTTTTTTGCGCACGATTGTTTTCCCTGTGTGTCGAATGAAGCGGCTTTCAGGCCCAAGCCGTCGACATTATAGATTAGTTCTTTCTTGGTTTCCTTGACAAGCTTGCCTTGCCTGGCAGCCCGCTCAAAAAGTTCTTGGGCGGTTGGAAAGGAACCATTCGCCAAGTAAACTTTAGTGGCGCCTGACACACACTTGCCGTGGTCGATGTGGGCCACAATGCCCATGTTCCGGATGTTGGGTCGGTTCGCCATCCGGGTCTGGACGTCCCGCACTACATCTTCTTTCTTGGCCATGGCGATTACCTGGAACTCAACGCGATTCTTTCGACCTCGTCGCGTCGCTTGATGGAGAAGCTGGTGTTATCCCCTTTGGCGGCCAGGATCAGTTCCTTGGCGAGGGCCTGCTCCGCCGAGGTCTTGCTGTTGAACGACTGCGCGAAGGCCGCCAAGGCAATGTTCTTCAGCGCCTCGTCCACCCGCTTCATGGGCGCGATGTCGACCGCGACCGTGTAAGAGATGCCGCCCCGCTTGATTCGCGTGATGTCCTCCCTCGGAGCAGAGTTCTCGATGGCCTGCACGAGCACCTGCACGGGGTTTTGCTTGGTTTCCCTTTCAGCAATGGCAAAAGCCTTTTCCACGATTTTCAGGGCCTGGATCTTCTTCCCGCAGCTGCCCCGGCCCCGGATGTACTTCCCGGACAGCTTTCGCTTGCCCTGGCCCGAGCGCATGACCTTGTTGACCAGCCTTTCCACGACGCTCATGCGGGCCTTCTGGAAGGGGTATTCCTGCATTTTGCCGAACGTGTGGGGAACCATCTTGGTCGCCAGGTCCAGGTAATTGGCGAGGCTCACATCGCTTATCTTCACGTCCGTGGTCTCCCAGTGGTCAAAAACCTTTCCCATATCAATCCCTTTACCGCTTTACCTTCTCCTTTCTGCCGGTGCGAAGCATTTCCAGGGCCTGCCCGTTCACGTGCGTGACCTTGTATTTCACGCCCCACAAGTCCCCCACCGGGCCATGCTTCCTTCCCCCGATGCCCGAAATGATGACTTCATCGTGTTCGTCAATGTACTTGATGGCGCCATCCTTGGGCGCCAAGGCCGTTACTTCCACGCCGTTCTTGATGATTTGCACGCGCACGCATTTCCGTATCCCGGAATTCGGTTGCCTCGCCGTAACCCCGCGCTTCTCGAGGACGATGCCCCTTGCCTGGGGCGCGCCCTCCAAGGGGTCGACCTTTTCCTTGAGGAGCCTCCGCTTGAAGGAGGCTTTCTTCTTCCGCCACTTCTTCCGGTTGTCCTCAAGACTCGCCGCTGCAAATTCTCCTTTCGCCATAAACATCATCTGATAATCAAATCAGCTACCCCGTAATTTCTTTTCAATATTTCCTTTATCTTCCTCAGCTTGCCCAGGCTTTGCAGGGCCTTCTTCTTGTGCTCCGCTTCAAACGAGGCAATCAGCACCTTCCGCCCCTGCCGCTCCGAGAACGCGGTTTCCTTGATGGGAACCTTGTAAAACGCTTTCCTCACAAAGTCCACAGCACTTTCCGCGTACTCGAACAACTCAATGCTCTTTCCAATCCTCTCCCTGACCTTCGCAATGGTCTGGCCGTTCTTGCCGATTGCCAGCCCCATTTGCTTGCCGTTGACCAGGAAAATGATTTCATCCTCCTTGGCCAGGCAGTCCCTCGCCGAAACCCCGGCAAGGTCCTCCAACGCGTTGATGTAATGGATCTCTGTCTTGCCCAACTTCATTCTTCCACGTCCAAGGTCAGGCCTTGGCCTCGCCACCCAGGCTCAGCACGTTGCTCTTGCCCGGCTTGACAACCACCATGGAGAGAATGCTGAATGGCTTCCCGCAAACAGAGCCAAGCTCCAAACCCGTTCCCATGAACTCATAAACGGGTACACCGGCAACGCTTGCCTGTGCCTGGAGCTTTTCCTTTACAAGCTTCGGGATGTTCCCGCTAATTATTAGTAGTTGTCCGTCTCCCTTTAAAATACTTTTCTCGGACTCCCTGCGCCCGAAAAACACTTCCCCGGAGTCAACCGCCCTCCGGATTTCCTTGCCCGCATCCACTGCCGCCATACCTACTTCTCCTCCTTGACTTCAGCCTTTTCCTTCTTGGGCGGCGCCGCCGGGAGCTTTGAACTCATCACCAGCTGCACGGTGCCCGTTCCGACCTTGATGGGCTGGCCCACGATGATGTTTTCAACGACTCCCTGCAATTCCTCGTGCTCGCCCTTGAACGCCGCGTCCAACAAGTGTTTCACGGTTTCCTCGAAGGCTGCGCGCGCGAACGGCGAAGACTTCTGCCGCGTGATGCCCGTTCTCACGATTCCCTTGATGTCCCCGTCCCAGGTCATGAGGTCGGCCAGCAACAGGATGTGCCGCTGGTCCACCGAAATGTTGTTTTCATCCAGCGTCTTATGCAGTTCCGTGGCGATGGCATACCGCCCGGCCTCGATGCCCAGAACCTTGCTGATTTCCTTGATGTCGTTGGTCGTGGTAACAGTCGGATTGACTTCAGGCAACCGCAGCGCGGCCTTGAGGTTCGAGCCACTCGTCTTGATGACGAATTCCCCGAGCTTCTCGTCCTTCGAGACAATCGTCTTCTCGATGCCCCGGATGCCCTGGATGCGGGTGTTCCGGAGCTTGTTGAACGTCCGCCGGAGGTCAAGCAACGGCTCGCCCTTGAAATGGAATTCAATGACGTTCTTGCCCGTGCGGGGCTTGGCCTTCACGGCCTTCTCGATGCGCTTCTCCAGCGCGTCCGCGTCCACGTTCCTCGCCTTGATTTCTTCCGGAACCAGGTGCACGATTACCCGTTTCTTCTCCAAATCCTCTTCCACCCGCACGACGTCATCAATGCGGACGTCAATCATGGACTTCGCCAACGCATCCACCTTCTCGAAGTCCTTGTTGATTTCAGGCGCCAAGTAAATGGTCATGGTGGGGTATTTGGCGCGGCTCCGGCCGTCCACGATCTCCTCCACCCGCTGGATTCCCGAGCCCACCGAGACCTCAGCCGCACCGGCATAGTGCTTGGTTCTCAGCGTCAACTGCGTTCCCGGTTCCCCCAGGCTCTGCGCGGCAATGATGCCGACGGCCTCGCCGGGCTCCACCTTCGCCTTCTTATACCTTTCCCGCACCGCGGCCAGCAGCTTTTCCGCCAAGGCCTCGCTGAGCTTGTGCCGGTCCTTCACCTTGTTGAACTCGTTAAGCACTTTTTCAGGCAAATCCGCCTTCTCGACTACCTGGCCTTCCACCAGCAGCTGCTGTCCTTCCGCCATCCGCGCGGTCAGCCGCTCCTCCTCACGCTTCGACTTGCGCTCGGCCTTCGGCTTCGCGGGTTTGGGCTCCTTCTTGGCCTTCGCCTTTTTTTCGGCCTTGGGCTTTTTCTGCCTGGGCTCTTTCTTCGTCATGCCTTGCCCTCCGCTGCCAGCAGTTTCTTCAACGCGTACTCGATGTCAACGGCCTTGCCCTTCAACGACTTGCCTGGGAACACGCCATCATCGCCGTACGCGTATTGCACGATGTTCTTGTCCGCCGTCCTGACGGTCTCATCGTTGTTCACGACCAGGTCCTTCAAGGCGTTCGCCAGCCGCCGGTACAGGTAACCGGACACCTTGGTCGAGACACCCGTGTCCACCTCTCCCTGCCTTCCACCCATCGCGTGGTAAAAGTATTCCTTGGGCAACATGCCGTCCATGAAGTTGTTCTGGATGAAACCGCCCGCGAACACGCCGACGTCCCCCTTCTTGTTGGCGGCAATCAGCCGGTTCCGGAACCCCTTCTTCGGCCGGCCTTCCCTGACCGCGGCCTGGCCCCAGAACCCGGAAATGTTGGTGACGTTGACGACGCTCCCCCTCGAACCCGAGATGATCATGGCAATCGAGTTCTTGGTCGGCCGGCCCTCCACGAATGGCTTGATGCGGTCCTCGATGAGCTTCTTCTCCACTTTGTTCTTGATTCTCGCCCCCAACCGCATCATCTGAATCTCAAAGGACTCCACCAGCGTCCTCCCAGGGATGTGCTCGAGGGTTCCGCCCTTGAACTTCTTCACGAGCTCCTCAGCAACAACCAGCTCTTCCTTGATGGCATTGTCCTTGTACCTCTTCAGGTCAGACGAGATGTCGAACTCGTCCAATCCAACGGTTACCCCGGTCTGGGAAATGAACTCCGAGGAAATCCTCGAAAACAGGTTGTAAAACCGGGTAATGACCTCCGACGGGTAGTGCCTCGCCAGGTTGTCCACGATCCGGCCTTTCCCCTCTCCCAGGGAGGCGGCGTCCACCACACCCTTTTTTACGACGCCGTTCTCGATGACCACGTAGGCGTCGTGCGGGCAATTCAGGCCATCGCATTCCTTGCACACGCCCGTAGCCCGCAGCATCGAGTGCAGCTTGGTGTCATAGGCCAGGTTCAGGTCCTTGGGCAGCAACTGCGAGAAGATGAGTTTCCCCGAATACGCCTTTCCCATGTCCGGCTTCGGCAACTCATCCAAGCCCATCAACTGGAAGTACTTCATGGTCTGGGCCCTGGAAAACCTCGTGGTGCGGTACGTCATCAGGAACGCGGCGGTAACTCCATCCTCGTCCAAGATGATGACGGGTGCCCCATACCTCGGCGAAATGACCTGGTTCGGCGCATACATGAGTTCCCGGGCCTCGGTCTTGCCTTCCTCGGTCTGCGGCACGTGCATGTTCATTTCGTCCCCGTCGAAGTCCGCGTTATACGGCTTGCAGACGATGGGGTTCAAGCGGAAGGTCTTTCCGGGCATGACCCTTGCCTGGTGGGCCAGCATGGACAGCCGGTGCAGGGAAGGCTGCCGGTTGAACAACACGATGTCCCCGTTCTTCATCTTGCGTTCGACCTTGAAATTGGGCTCCAGTTCCTTGGTGACTTCCTCCTTGTTCAGTGGGGTGACCTTCTTCCGCATGCCGGTTGGCCGGATGATGTACGTGGCGTTATCCGTCTCGTTGATGAGCTTCCGCATGTCCTCGATGTTTTCCGCGGTGACGTTTTCCGGCACCGTCAAGTCATCGGCGACTTCCTGGGGCACCCCCAGTTCGTGGATGCCAATGTGGGGATCGGGCGTGATAATCGACCGGGCCGCGAAATTGACGCGTTTTCCGGTGAGGTTGTACCGGAACCTTCCCTTCTTTCCCTTCAACCGCTGGACCAGGGTCCTCAGGGCCCTGCCCGACCGGTGCTTGGCGGGAGGCACGCCCGCCGTGTTGTTGTCAAAGTAAGTCGTCACATGGTACTGCAGCAAATCCCACAAGTCCTCAATGATTAACTGGGGCGCGCCAGCCTCGATGTTGTCCTTCAGGCGGAGGTTGATGCGGATGATGTCCACCAGCTTGTGCGTCAAGTCGTCCTCGGACTTGATGCCCGACTCCAGGGTAATCGAGGGCCGGATGGTGATGGGGGGAACCGGGAGCGCGGTCAACACGAACCACTCCGGCCTAATTCGTTCCGCGGTGTACCCGAAGAACTCCAGGTCCTTGTTCGGGATTTTCTCCAGCCAATCGCGTATCTGCGTGGGGTAAATCCGTTCCTTGTTCAAGAAGAAGTTGGTCGGCTTGTCCAAGAAGATCTGGCCCCGCTCGAAGCTGCAGTGCGGGCACTTCTTGACCTTCTTGGTCTTCGCGTTGATCCGCTTGCCGATGTCCACGTCCGAGCCGAGGAAGGGCTTGAATTGCTCGAGTTTCTCGTCCGGCAACACGATGCGCCCGCAGCCCTGGCAGGTGGCGTGCAACAATATTTCCGTGCGCTTCCCGAACTCGGAATGCACGACCGGCCGCACCAATTCCACGTGCCCAAAGTGGCCCGGGCACTGCTTCATCTTCTGCCCGCAGGTCTTGCACCGCAGGCCGGGGTTGATGACCCCCAAGTGCGGGTCCATGAGCCCCGACTCCATGGGATACCCGTCCTTGTCATAGGTCTCCGGGCTCTTTATCTCCAGGGCACTCATCTTCCGGACAATCGGCGGCGACAGGATGCCGAACTCGATGTAATTGATTTTCTTCGCAAGCATCTTTACACCTTGTCCCCGATTTTCAGTTTGGGGTTGACTCCCAACGCCTTCAGCTCGTCCAACAACAACTTGAACCCGTAACTCATCTCAACGGGGTACACCTTGGAGCCGTCGCAGATCGCGCAATACTTCTTGTTCCGGATCTGGTCGTTGATGCCGATGACCCCGCACTTCTCGCAGACCAGTTCGATGGCCTTGTCCGAGTCCTCGATGAGTTTCTCGTGCAAGAGCATTGCGGCACCGTGGCCCACCAGGGTCTCGCCTTCCATTTCACCGAAGCGGAGGCCTCCCTCTTTTTCCTTTCCCTCGGTCGGCTGCCGGGTGAGAATCTGCACCGGGCCCCGTGACCGGGCCTGCATCTTGTGCGCGACCATGTGGAACAGCCGCCGGTAAGCCACGACCCCGGTAAAGATTTCGCCTTCGACCCGTTGCCCGGTCGTGCCATCGTAGAAGACTTCCTTGCCGTCCTCCCGGAAACCGTGTTCCTTGAGGATATCGGCCATTTCCTGCCTATCGCTTGCCGCGAACGGCGTGCCATCCACTTCCATGGCCTTCAACGAACCGGCCTTGCCTGCCAGCATTTCCAGCAGGTGCCCCATCGTCATACGGCTTGGCACCGAGTGCGGGTTCAGGATGAGGTCGGGCTTCATGCCGTCCTTCGTGAAAGGCATGTCCTCTTCGGGGATGATGGCGCCAATGACTCCCTTCTGGCCGTGCCGGGAACTGAACTTGTCGCCCAGCGCGGGCACCATCTCGCTCCGGATCTTCACCTTCACCAGCTTGTTGCCAGACTCCCCCTCCGTGACAATGACCTTGTCGACGAAGCCGTGCTTGTTCTTGCGAATCGTGAGACTGCTTTCCCGTCTCTTTTCCTTGACCACGCCGAACTCCGAGATTTCCTCCAAGAACCTTGGCGGGGACGTCCGGCCCATGATGGCCTCTTTTTCCTGGACAAAGGACTCGACTCTCGGCAGGCCGTCCTCGGACAAGTGCTTGTAGACTTCCGGGCCCATGAACCCCACTGTTTCCTCGACCGGCACCTCGAACTTGTCAATCTGCCCGCCCGGATACCGGTTCTCGGCCGCCTCATACGTGCGAAAGTAAGCGCTCCTGGCCAGGCCCCGGTCAATGGCTCCCTTGTTCAACACCACGGCATCCAAGATGTTATACCCATAATACGGCATGATGGCCACGACAAAGTTCTGGTTCGTGGGCCGCTTGTGGAGTTCCAGGACATCCATGGTCTTCGTCTTCACCAGCGTTTTCTGGGGATAGTACAGCAGATAACCCTCCGTGTCCGTGCGCAGGTTGTAGTTGATGCCGCTCAGGCCCTGGGCCTGCTTGAACATCTTGGCCCCGTGCAAGGCCTTTCCAGCCATGTTGTGCTGCAAGTAGGGAATCATGGACGTGATGACCGATAGGATGCCGATGGCCGCAACCTCGATGTGCGTGTGCTCCTTCGACAACTCCTCTTCACCAGTCGCAATCAAGGCGTTCTCCTCTTCTTCCGCGTCCAGGTACTCGATGACGCCCGCATCCACGAGGTCCTGCCAGGCAAGCTTGCCTTCCCTGACCTGCTTGAGTATCTCCTCGGTCAGCTTGGGCTTGCCGTTCTCGACCACGATGAGCGGCCGCTGCACCCTCCCCGAGTCCGTGTTGATGTAGATTTCGTTCGTGTCCTCGTGGAACGCGATGTTGACGGAGGGCACGATTTTCCCCTGCCGCCGCCGCTGCACCAGGTCGTGCACGAGCTTCTCGCCGCTGGGGTGGAACCCAATCAGGCGGCCATTGATGTACACCCTGGACTTGCTTTCCTTCGCGCTCATTTAAGCTTCACCCGCCACAACTGCCGAGGCGTCAGTTGGCACCGCATACGGCCGCCCCATCTCGCTGCTGCTCGATGGGGCATAAATATCTGCCGAGGCGTCAGCCGAGTAGGCCCCCATGGGGGTTGACACCGCAGGCATGCCCCATTTCGCCCCGAAGGGGTTCGATGGGGCGGTAGGCTTATTGGCCAGCGTCATTTCAATTTCACTCCCATGTCCCGCAACATCTTCTCCACCGGGCTTTCATCGGTTTCCGTGGTTACCTCCGCCAACAAGGCGAGGTTCTTGACCAGCCCACACTGCGGGCCGTCCGGGGTCTCGATGCAGCAGAGCCGGCCCCAATGCGTTCCATGCACGTCCCTGGCCTCGTACAACTCCCGGTTCTTGTCCAGGGGAGACTTGACCTTCCGCAAATCCGTCAACGGACTCAAATAATTCACGCGGTCCATGAACTTGCTCACACCGGTTGCCCTGCCAATCCAGTTGCCGGTGCTCATCGCGAACCTAATTCTCTCCGTTATCGCACCGGGCCTCACCACCGTGCTGATGTTCAGCTTCCTTCTCCGGGTAACGGTTCGGTCAATCTGGAACTTCAAGTCCTTGATGAAGTACTTGAACGAGTACCGGAACAGGTGCTCCATGAGCTTGCCCGACAACTCAAGCCGTTTGTTCGCGTAGTGGTCCTTGTCGTCGTCTTCCCTGAGGTTGCTGGCCCGTTCAATGGCCTTGGTGGCCATCATGACCAGGTAATAGGCCTTGGCCAGCCGGTCCTTGGGCTCCTGGCCGATGTGCGGCAACAGGAAGGCGTCCACGACTTCCTGCGCGCGCTTCAACCGGTATTCCTCGACCTGGCCGGGGGCCACGAACTTCCCGATCTTGTCCAGGGCCTCTTCCTCGGTCTTCACCTGCAGGGTCTCCAGGTTAATCAAGGCATCGTTCTCGATTTCCTTCGGCCCGCCCTCAAAGGCTTCCATGATTTCCCGGTCGTTTTTGAGGCCCAGCGCCTTCAACAACACGAACAACTTGAGCTTCCTCGGCGAGGCCGGGAAGGTGACGTTCAACGTGCCGTCCGGGTTCCGCAGGATCCTGACGCGGCCCTTGAACGCGCCCCGCGTCGAAATCACTTCCGCGATGATCTTGTCCTGTGCCTGCTTGGACACGAGCACACGGTCCGAGGCCAGCACTTCCTGGGTCATCAACGCCTTCTCAGAGCCGTTGATGATGAAATAACCGCCAAAGTCCTTGGGGTCCTCGCCCATCTCGACGAGTTCGTCCCCGGTCTTCCCGTTCAACCAGCACCGGTTCGACTTGAGCATGATGGGCAGTTCCCCGATGTACGCCCTTTTGACGTCCTGCTCCACATCCCGCCGCAGCAACCGCATCGTCAAGTAAATGGGCGCCGAGTAAGTCCGGTTCCGGATGCGCGCCTCCATGGGGTAGAAGTTGGTGCGCGGGCTCCCGTCGGCTTCCACGATTTGGGGCCGGCCCACCTCGATTTTGTCCAACTCGATGCGGACTTCCTCGATTTTGGGCACGATCTGCTTGTTTTCCTCGACGATTTCGTCGAGCTTCTTGTCCAGGAACTGGTTGAAGCTGTCAATCTCCATCTGAGCAAAATTCCGGTTATGGAAATAGGATTGTACGAGCGGCCAATTCTTCATTCCAACTAACTCCTTCAACCTTTCTCCGCGAAAAGCCCCGAAGGGCAGGTTGCGGCCGTTCAAAGCCGCAACCGAGGTGGTTAAACCAATCCAGTTCAATGGTTTGGAGTTGGTTCAATCAATGCAATGATTACACTACGATCCGGTAGTACACGCTTCTTCCGGCCGTGGGGCTGTGCCGTGTTATCTTCACGATGTCGCCCCGCTTGGCCCCGATTTCTTCGATGACGGGGTCGTTGGCCAGAATCTGCGGGATTTTTTCGTTGGTGGCGTGGAACGCCTTCAAGACTTCCGGAGCCTTGTCCTGTGGCACCACTTCGTGCTTGGGCACCATGAAATGCTGGGACAACTGCTTTAACACCAAGGGGACCACGCCATACTTTACGGCTTTAACGGGAATCCATGGGCCAGCCTCGCAAGGGAATTCAACGCCAAATCCTTGCCTTGGGGAAACGCCAATCCAACCCATTCACCGCGCAATCAGCCGCTACAAATACATCTACTCAGATGCACTATGTATTTCTACTATTTTCTCCAAAGAAAGAAATTTAAAGGCATACCCTAGCCGCCTAAAAACCCTTAAATGCCTTCCGCTCGCCCTCCCCCAAAGCATTACCCGAAACCGTTAACCAACCCGTTTTTAAGTAGTTAGCCGGGGTATTCCCTTGTGAGCTCGGAACACTTCTTCTTGTTGTTGGAGGTCTTGAAACAAGCCGGCCTGCAAGGCACCGCCCGTTCCTCGACCACGCGGTTGGCCAGGGTCCTCCATTGCAGCCAGCAAACCGTTTCCCGGCAACTCCGCGAACTCGAGGCCCGGAGCCTGCTTTTACGCCGCGCCTCTCCCCTCGGCGTTGAACTCTCCCTCTCCCCCCAAGGCCAGCGCTTGCTGCAAGGCGTTTACACCGAACTCTGCCAGTCCCTGCAAGCCAGCGGCAACCCCTGCACGCTTTCCGGCACCGTGGAAACCGGTTTGATGGAAGGGGCTTACTATCTTTCCCTGCCCCCCTACCAACGGCAACTCCGCGAAAAACTCGGCTTCCCTCCCTTCAAGGGAACCCTCAACCTCCACGTCAACGAAACCGACTTGCACGCCTTTCTCGCCCAGGCCAAGCCCCTGCACGTGGAAGGCTTTCAAAGCGAGGAACGTAGCTTCGGCGGCCTCAAAGCCTACCGCGTCCTCGTCAATGGAAAAATCCCTGCCGCCTTGATTCACCCAGACCGCACCACGCACAAGAACGTCGCAGAAGTCATCGCCGAGAAGAAGCTGCGCGACCAACTCGGCCTCAAAGACGGCGACCGCGTCTCCTTGACGCTCCAGGAGGAAAGCCATGCCTAAAACACCGGTCATCGGCATCGCGGACACGATGTTCGCGCGCGCGGACATGGGTTCCCTGGCCGAGCAAACCATTCGAAGGGAGGCCCCGCAGGCCATCATT
This sequence comes from Candidatus Iainarchaeum sp., assembly GCA_018304425.1. Taxonomy (GTDB): domain Archaea; phylum Iainarchaeota; class Iainarchaeia; order Iainarchaeales; family UBA10219; genus UBA10219; species UBA10219 sp10219u. The sequence goes on from JAGVWE010000004.1 coordinate 133,829, forward strand.
TACCGCGTCACGGTTCCGGGCATCAAGGACCTGCCGGTTGCCTGCAAGCGCCTCCTCGAGGCCAGGAAGTGCCATATCGTGGTCGCGCTGGGCATGCCCGGCAAGATGCCCATCGACCAGCAGTGCGCGCACGAAGCCTCTTTGGGCATCCAGTGGGCACAGTTGATGACGAACAAGCACGTCCTCGAGGTCTTCGTTCACGAGGGCGAGGGCAAGAACGACCAGGACCTGGCCGAGGTCATGCGCAACCGCACGATTAAGCACGCCGTCAACGCCGTCAAGTTGTTGACCGACCCCGGTTGGTTGCGCGAGCGCGCGGGCACCGGCCAGCGGCAGGGAAGAGCGAATGCCAGGCCCCTCAAACTCTGAACGCCGTCCCAGGCTTGGAATCGCGGTCAGCCGCTTCAACGAGGAGTTGACCTCGCGCATGCTTCGCACCGCCGAACAACACGCCGCATCCCTTGGCTGCACCCTCTCCCAGGTCCTTCACGTGCCAGGGGCTTATGACCTGCCGCTCGCCGTGAAAAAACTGCTGCAGCGCAGGGACGTGGACGCGGTCGTGACCCTGGGTGCGGTCATCGCGGGGGAAACCGGGCACGACGAAGTCATCTTGTCCGCGCTCGCGCCCGCCTTGACGCAACTCTCGCTGGAGTTCATGAAACCCGTTGCCCTCGGCGTCATCGGCCCGGCCACCGAAGCCCAGGCCGAAGCCCGCGCCGAAGAATACCCCAAGCGCGCGGTCGAGGCCGCGGTGCAGATGCTGGCGGCTCTTCGATAGCCTTTTATTTATTCGCGGCCCCTGCGTTTAGGTGGAGAACAGCATGAAGAACCTCGCACCCAAGCTCGTGCGCCAGCGCATCATCATCGAGGGCACGACGATGAAATCGCCAAGCCCCCGCTCATTAAGGCCTATCTATTGGCCTTGTCCAAGGCCGTCAAAATGAAGGCCTTGCGCAAGCCCCATGCCTATGTGGCAGGGGACATGGGCTACGGGGGCTGGATCCACTGGGCGACTTCGGGCGCGCACTTCTATTCCTATCCTGCCGAGCACACGCACCCCACCAACCCGCCCTTGTTCACCGTGGATGCGTACACCTGCAAGCCGTTCTCGGCCCGGAAATCAGTCGCCTTCACCAGGCGCTACCTCAAGGCCCGGCACCTCGAGTGGAAGGAAATTGAAATCTGATTACCTAGGGCTTCTGCGGCGCGTGAACACACCCATGGATTCCAGGGAGCGCGTGCCCCGTGTCCCATAGCCGTGGAGGGTGCGGATGGTAACGTCAAGCAGTATAGCAATTTCGGCTATTCGTTTGGCTACTCTGGCTCTTTCAGCGGCACTTTCCACCACATCAAATGCGCGGTGGTAAGCGCCCAGCAAGGCCCGGGCTCTTTCGACTTCGTTCAGGTGCGGCGTGGTCTCGAAGTTTGAAATCGCCCGAAGCACGCGTTTTCCCTTTAAGGAAGGGAATCGGTGCAGGAGGTTCCTTTCAGCCACGCCCCGCAATTGCTTGCGATGCTCGCGTACCGACTGAAACAGGGGTTTTCTGGCTGCTTTATCGGTGCTCCTTCGCCTCGGATTTCGTACATGTTCCCTTTGCATTTTTTCGCCTCGTCTTCATCCTGCTCGTCCTAATTCAGGTTCAGCCCCAACAGCTTGAGTTCCGTCATCTCTTCCATGGCGTACTTGACGCCCTCGCGGCCGAAACCGCTGTCCTTGACCCCGCCATAGGGCATGTTGTCGACGCGGAAGCTTGACACTTCGTTGACTATCAAGCCGCCCACTTCGAGTTCTTCGAACGCCCGCCAAATCTTTTTCAAGTCGTTCGAAAACAGGCCGGCCTGCAAGCCGAACCGCGAGCGGTTGACTTCCTTGAGCGCCCAGTCGAAGTCCTTGTAGGGGATGCAAATCACGAGGGGGCCGAAGGCCTCCATGCAGCCCAACCTGCACTTCTTTGGCACGCCGGTGAGCACGGTGGCCTCGAAAAAGCTTTCCCTCCGCTTGCCACCGCACAGGACTTTGGCGCCGCCAACCCGGGCTTCTTCCACCCATTCCTGCACGCGCTTCGCGTTCTCCTCGTCAATCATGCAACCCAACTGCGTGTCCGGCTTCAAGGGCTCGCCGACCTTCAACTCCCGTGCCTGCTTGACGAACGGTTTCATGAACGCATCCCACACCCGTTCATGGACGAACAACCGCTGGATGGACACACAGCTCTGCCCGCTATAGTAGAACGCGCCCGTCACGCACTTCTTGACCGCAGCTTCCAGGTCCGCGTCCGGCTCCACGATGACGGCCGCGTCCCCGCCCAACTCCAATGCAACCTTTTTCTTGCCCGCGCGCTGCTTGATTTCCCATCCAACGACGTCACTGCCCGTGAAGCTCACCATCTTCACGCGCGGGTCCTCGACGAGCGGCCCAGCCAACTTGGACGAGCAGGGCACGACGTTGAACGCCCCCGTCGGTACCCCAGCCGCTTCCACGACTTCCGCCAGCTTCAAGGCGCTCAACGGCGTCTTGCTGGCCGGCTTCAACACCAGGGTGTTCCCGGACGCGAGCACCGGGGCAACCTTGTGGGCCACCAGGTTCAAGGGAAAGTTGAAGGGCGTTATCCCGGCAACCACTCCAATCGGAAAACGCTTGGCGATGCCCACCCGCTTGCCGGCTGCTTTCGTGACGTCCAAGGGCACGAGTTCCCCGGACAACCGGTGGGCTTCCTCGGCCGCGAACTGGAACGTGGAGATGGCGCGCTCGACCTCGATGTCCGCGTACACCCAGGGCTTGCCGGCTTCGAGGCAAAGCGTCTTCGTCAATTCCTCGCGGCGTTCAACCAGGCCGTCCGCGATTTTCTTGCACCACTCAGCCCGCTCCCAGGCCAGGCTCTTCCGCGTCACCTGGAAGGCTTTGTCCGCAGCCGCCAACGCGTCCTGGATGTCCTTTTCCTGGGCCAAGTGCACGCGCGCGAACGCCTTGCCGTCAAACGGGTAAACCACGTCCAAGAACTTGCCCGACTCCCGCCACTGGCCGCCGACGAAGAACTTATAGGTCTTAACCATGCAGGTCTCCCCTATCTACTTGCAGGCTATATCTTCTTATTTATTGGCGAAAACTAGAACGTCTGGCTTCCCGCCAAGTCAACGAATTCGAGTTTGATTTCCAGGCCGCCCGCGGCCGTGCCCTTGACGAGGGTGCCGTTGAAGGAGTTCATGCCCTGCTTGCAGAGGATGTGCAGGTCGCCTTGGAGGCCTTGTTTGGTGCGGACAAACCTTCCCGAGGCCGCGGCAAGGGGAACGTCCTTGATTTCTTTGACCACGTACTTGCCTTGGCTGAACCCGTTCATCACGCCTTCCCGCACGTTGCCCGCACAACTCACAATCTTTCCCTCGCCGATGCGCGCGTCGGTCATGGCTTTTTCCAGGCAGGCCAGGATGTTGTCGGCCTCGTCCAATTGGAGGGTTAAACACCGCTTTTGGCCGCCCTTGAAGTAACAGGATGCTGGCATTCATACAGCCAACGCCTTCCCGGTTATTGAGCCTTGACTGTTCGGAAACCTAAACGGAAACCAGGCAAAAATAAAAGAAAAAAAGGAGGAAGGGGCGAAAAGCCCCCTTCGTCCTCACGCAGCGGTGTCGACGCAGACCTTCGCGAAGAGGTCGGCGCCCCCGCCCTGCCAACTCCCGTTCGCGCAGACCTCGGCCTTCCGGCTCTCGTCATAGCACCGGAATTCTCCTTCCTTGCACTCCTTCTCGCCCGTGAAGGCGCTCACCACGGCCTGGACGATGTTGCGCCTCCCGCACCCCATCTCAAACTCTTTGGGGTCCTGGCTGCGCACCATCTCCCCGGCGCGGCAGTAGACCACGGTCCGCTCCTCGGGGTAGCACTTGTACCAGCCTTCCCGGCACGGTTCCCCGAATTTTTCGACGGGCCTCGTGGGCTCCATGGGTTTCATGGGCTCGGTTCGGGGCATGGGGGTGCCCTTGCCTTCCCCGCCGCTCGACGTTCCAGCCGTCGTTGGCTGGACCGGCATGGGCCTGGGCGGCACCTTTACGCCGGAGCAGTAGGGGGGCTGCTCGAACACCGGGTTCCAGTTGCCGCCGCTGCAGACCATGACCTTCACGGCGCCGTCATCGCATTCGCCGCGCGTGGGCGGCACGTAGCCTCTGCACTCCCGAACGCAGTACTCGAGTTTCTCCGGGTATTTGCCGTACTCGCGCCTGCACTTGTCCTTGCAGTCATCGGGCGGCAGCTCGATCGGTGTTTGTCTCGCCCACTGGCACTGGTTCTTCACGCAGCCGCAGCCCAGGCCGTAGTTGCCCGCGTTGTAGCATTGCCTGGCTTCGCAGGTCGTGGCCCTGCTTTCTTCTGACCGGCTCTGGCACAACTGGCCCGAGCAGCCTCCGCTCGTGCAGTCCGCGTCGGTCTCGCACTTGCCATAGGTCGAGGAACCGCAGAACGCGTCGTTGTCCCCGTCGTCTCGGGCTTCGCATTCCTCGCGGAGGCAGCGCGCGAAAACCGCTTCGTTGATGCCGACGGTTTTCGCATTGGCGACCGTGGCCGAAACGGTTATCCAGGCCTTTTGCCTGCACCGTTCCTCGCACGAGCTGCCCGTGTCACTGCGCGTCTCACAGCGTTTCCTGTAACAGTCCTGATAGCCATTGGGGCCCTCGCTGAGGTAGCACTGGTCCTTGCACGAAATCTCTTGGCCCTCGCACTTGGCTTGTATGCAGAGCCGCGCCTGGTATTCGTCTTTGAACTCGCGCTCACAGTAGCCAGCACAACTCTCTATGGGCGCCGGGTCGACGCGTGGCGCGCAGTATTTCGCGTAGTAGTCGGAGGCCGTGTCATACTTCTGGTACTCGCCGTTCTGGCACACCGTGACACTGTACTGGTCGCACGTGTATGTGCCTTCCCTGCACGTTACCCGGCGCGTCTGACAATACTTTATGTAGTAATCAGAGTCGGTGCCGAATTTCTGGTATTCGCCGTTCAGGCAGACCGTGACACTGTACTGGTCGCACGTGTATGTGCCTTCCCCGCACGTTGTCTGTGCACCACAATATTTTCTGTAATAGTCTGATGCCGTGTCATACTTCACGTACTCGCCGTTCTGGCAGACCGCTACGCTGCCCTCGTAACAATTGTAGCTGCCTTCCGCACAGCGCGTGCCTACATCTTGTGCCGTAACGGTTCCTGCAAGCAGCAACAGGAAACCAACCAGCAAAACTCCCTTCATTTCCCCGCCTCCCTGGCTAAAAGCCGTTTTAACCAGCGCCAATGTTTTTTTAAACCCGTTTTCGCACCGTTTCCGTATGCCTGCCAAAAGGGCCGCGGAGGAAGAGGCTTTCTGTGAAAGCCTTGCCTCCAAACCCGGGTGGAAGAAGGACTGGGCGGGAAACCTTTTCGTCGTCCACGAGCACCATGCTTCGCGCCTGCACTGGGACTTTCGCCTGGAACTCGGCGGCGTCTTGAAGTCCTGGGCCGTGCCCAAGGAGCCCTCCACCGACCCCGCAACCAAGCGCCTGGCGGTTGAAACCGAGGACCACCCGCTGGCCTACGCGCGCTTCGAGGGCAACATCCCGGAAGGCAACTACGGTGCCGGCAACGTGAAAATCTGGGACACCGGCAGCTTTGAATTGGCCGAGCGCTCGGACAAAAAAATTGCGGTTGACTTGAAAGGCAAAAAACTGAAAGGCAAGTTTTTCCTCGTGAAATTCGACCGCGCGGGGCCCAAGAACTGGCTGTTCTTCAAGGGAAAAGAGTGAGCCCCTTATCCAATGATTAGCTCGATTTTTTTCTTGGACTCCGGCACCAGCCTTACTTTTGAGCCTTGTTTGAGTTCACAGTATTCTGCAAGGTCTTTGGGAAGGGTTATTGCAAGCGACCGCCCGGCTGAAATTACGGGTCGGCGAAACGAAAATTTTTGGTTTATCAAGTCGCTCAACTCCTGCATTTGCTTGCCCGTAGCAAATTCTTCTCCGCATTTGCGGCACTTATAGTAGGGGGATCCCTTTATCGTTATTTTTTCATCCGCCAGTTTCAGGTCTCTAACCCGAAGCTTGGCCATGCCCCCACACAAGTGGCAAGTTATTTTACTGTTTTCCGCCATTTATTCACCTCGTTCTCATTTGATTCCCACAGGGTAAGTACATGGACAAGATTTTTTCTTTCAACCTTTACAACCGTCAGAAAACAATTCAGCACTTTGAATATTGTTTTGAATTTGTCTTTTCCGGGTTCCCGCAATCGCACCTTTTGTCTGACTACTTCCATTTCAATGTCGCCATAGTTTATACCATATTTGGCTGCCTTCTCCGCGAATCTGAGCTGTGCATGGGCCGTCCAGCACACCGTTTGCATACTAATCTATTGGCTGGCCAAGTATATAATCATTACCTTTCACTAATCAGGTAAGTCCGGAAAAAGCCGGGCCCAGGCACTGGCTGTTTTTCAAGGGAAAGGAATAGTCGTCCTTGGCAATTACGTTTATATAGTGGTTCAGCAACCCTTGTTTGGGTGTCCCTCTGCCTTCGAGGAGAATTTCACGCGCGGAAAGAAGAAAGCTTAGCAAGGCAAGCCGCACGCGCCTTGCGCCTTATTATCGAGGCACTAGGAAACCTTTACCTCCAATGGTGGGAAAGCTTTACCGGCTGCTTTCTAGGATGTATGGGGTGCCTGTGCGGGAATTGACTCCCGCTTATAGAGGTCAAAACGCCAAGCACCCGATGGTCGTGGCCGAATATGATCCAAAAAGACACGAGCTGCGCGGCGATATCGAACAGCCACATGTTTATGAGCATGAATTATTTCACAGCTTGCAATTCTTACTTTTGCCAAGCCACATGACGCTGGGTGCCGCCACCCCTTCACGCTTTCGGCTCTCCAAACTTCGCTCGTCCAAACAAGCAGAACACGAGAATCGATCTAGGGACGCACGAGCATTAGAATTCCAAGAAATTGGTGCAAGTTCGCAGGACGCACCACTTAGTAGGGCAATGCCTTACCTTCCTATTCTGAGACCTAAAACTATGCTTGTTTCTGCCGCCTTGCCGCTCGTTTTTGCTTTTTTAGGGACCCCCGCCTGGGTCGCACTGTCTTCTCTAGCAGGCGGCGCTCTTGTTTCAACTGCGAGCCTTTACCGTCGCTTCAAATGGTTTAACCAGTATTTTGGACGTCATGGCCCTGAGTCCCTTTTATTGATATATGCCGACCCCCCAAAAAACGTAAGCCCGCGCCTCTTGCAGCTTAAGGAAGATGAATTCATTGCAAGAGGCTTCTTGAGTTCCAATGGGGGCCTTACAAAGGCCGGCATGGGGCACATTCGCTTTCTCGTTCCGCGCACGGAGTTAATCCGTAGGTTAAAGGCCGCAAACCGAGCAATTTCAGGCAAGTAATGAATGCCGTCAACTCAGCTGAACGACTTCCCGCACCCGCATCCGCCGTGCACGTTCGGGTTTTGCACGGCGAAACCGCTGCCTTGGAGGCTCTCCAGGTATTCGAGGACCGAGCCCTGCAGCATGGCCCAGCTCTCTTGGTCCACGCAGACCTTGGCCCCGTTCTTTTCAATGACCAAGTCGTTGGCTTCGGCTTTCTTCTCGAACCACAAGCCGTACGTGAACCCCGAGCAACCGCCCGGCATGATTTTCACGCGCAACAGCCAGCCCTCCTTGTCCTCCTTCTTGGCGAATTCCAGGATTTTTTTCGCGGCGTTGGAGGTTACTTCCAGCACGCCCTCGGCCTTGGTCTCGCTTTTCTCCGCGGCAGCGTTGCCGACGCTGGCACACGAGCTATCGATATGATGACCTGATGGCATTCCCATGTCGTTCATCCTCCCCAGGATTGGTTACACACTTCATGCAGCCAATCCTTTAAAACCCTTGTCCTAGGCTCCCGGCAGCAACCCGCTGCCGAGGGTCAGGGCCGCCACGCAGTTCCCCATCAGGGGAAGGCCGGGCAGCATGGCCTCGATTTGTTGACGGGCCGCCTCGTCAAAGTCGCCTTCCAGGACCCGGGCCTTTCCCGTCTGCAGGTTGGCTTCCACGACCACTTTCTGGCCTTGCACTTGTTGTAAGAGTTCGGGGTAGGGGCAGGAGGGGCTGAGCCGCACTTCGTACTCGATGCGGTAAACGCTTTCGGCTTGCCGCGTAGTGCGGTCATCTACTCGTGGGTCACAGGCCTTGGATGCGGCCACGATGGCCTGGGCCTTCGCGGGATCGGTTTCGAGTTTCACGTCCTTGACGAAGCTCTTTGCCAGTTCCGCCACCCGCAAATACTCTTCCTCGGAACAGTTGCGGGTCTTGTCGAACGCGTTCGCTAACGTCGCCAGCGCCTCGCCTTCCACGGTCTGCTGCCGGGCCAGCGCCTCGGCCTTGGCTTCCGGGGTTTTCGGCTTGGGTTTGAGGAAGTCAAGTGCCTCCGTGCAGCCCGCCAACAACACGACCACTAATACCAGTGCAACGCCCCCCGCCTTCATGCTTCCACCCATACCTTGTCGCCCTCGACTTTCACGTTGTACTTGGGCACGCTCACGCTCTTCACCACGGCCGAAACCCCCGTGGTCACGTCGAACTTCCAGCCATGCCAGGGGCAGGTGACCACGCAACCGTCCAGCACGCCGTCTCCGAGCGGTCCGCCCTTGTGGGGGCAGGTATTGGCAATCGCGTGGTATTGTCCGTCCACCAAAAAGACGGCCACATCCTCGCCGTTGACGCTCACGACCTTGGCCGCGCCTTCCCTGATTTCGTCCACGCGGGCCACTTCCTGCCATGCCATGTCATCCCCCCAAGCTTTTGCCTGCATACCCTTTTCTTACGCAATTATTTTAATTGCCTTCTTCTCGGGCACCAGGGTTACTCTCCCGTCCTTTTTGAGGCCATACTCCTGGGCAAGCGCCTTGGGGATGCGCAGGGCCAGGCTTTCCCCCCACTGGCTGATTTTCGCCGTGTAGCGCTTCATTTCCCGGTATTCCTTGGCGACCGCGTGCAGTTGGCTCATGTTCACGATTTCCTCGCCACAGGAACCACACTTGAAGTAGGCATAGCCTATTCCTTCCGGGGTCTTGTCCCGCCCTTCCGCCATCTTCTTTCCGCATTGTGGGCAATTCATTTCCTTCACCGCCTGTTTTTTTCGATTGTAACTATCCGAATGGTGTGGCCGACGATTTCATCCACGCAGGACGCCGTGAACTCCCTGAAGCGCTTCACGAATTTCACGCGGTCCTTGCCGAAGCGCACCATGCGGCCGGTTTCGATGGTGGCCTCGATGAGGCCTGGATGTACTTGCCGCTGTAGCGCCCGCAGGAACGCGTGCCGTTTCAGGAGGACTTCATAGTTGCCCTTGCGCAAGGCACCACACCCCTATTACACCATATGAGATATATAAAGATATCTTTTAATATCTATCCGTGCTGGCCATGTGGAACAGGCGCTTTACGGGTTTAAATTCCTTTTCCTGGCCAGGTATCCATATGGTGTCGGGGACCCAGAGAGCGCTGCTCCTCCTCAGCGGCGGCATCGACAGTCCGGTCGCGGGATGGCTGGCCCGGCAGCGCGGCGTCCACGTGGACTGCATCCACTTCGCCAACGAGGTCTTCGCCGGCAACGAACCGGAATACAAGTCGCGTCTGCTCGCCAAAAAACTGGGCTTTGGGCAATTCTATTTCGTGGACATCAGTTCCCTGCTCGCCAGGCTCGCCGGCCACGGCAACCGGAAATACTATTTCGTCTTGATGAAGCGCGCCATGATGAAAATCGCGGAACAAGTCGCGTTGCGCCACGGCTACGACTTCCTGGTCACGGGGGAGAGCCTGGGCCAGGTCAGCAGCCAGACCCTGAAAAACCTGGCCGTCATCGACAAGTCCACGCGCATCAAAATCGTGCGGCCGCTGCTCTGCCTCGACAAGGTGGAAATCATTCATTTGGCGGAAAAAATCGGTTCCTTCGACTTGTCCAAGGGAAAAGAGCACTGTGACGCGCTGGCCACGGGCAAGCCGTCCACGCAGGCCGATGAAGACCTGGTCCTCCAAGACGAGGCCCTGGTCCAACTGGACAAGCTCGTGGCTGAGGCCGTGCAACAAGTCGTGCAAGAACCCGTGGCCTCGATGAAGGAACCGGAAGCCCCCAGGCACTTGAAGGGCGTGTGCTAAACTGGAACGGGTGGCCCCTCGCCTCTTGGCTGAGACGGTAAAGGAAAATGGAGCCAAACCGGTCGGCTCCCGCTTGGCTCGGATGAGGAACGTCGACCATCGGCTGGAAAAAAAATCGATTCCCCCCTATCCTGAGACCGGATGGAGATACTATCGCGTCCGGGAGATGGACGTCTCGCGCAATCATCCTGGGCTGAGGGTGGTCATCAAGCGACACCATGGGGGCGGGACCACAAGCGCCGAATTGATTCGGGTCGTCCAGAGGGATGTCCGCTGGCACAACAGGGTATTCCGGCACGAGACCAGTTACAAGGTTCTGATGCCCTATGCCCATGCGATCCACGACAAGCTCATCGCGATGGCCTGGCTCGGCGCACCGACTTGCAACGAAGTCATTGATCGCCAGACGAAAAGGGGGACGGCGGTGTTCGCCAAACTCATGCGGAAGGGCGTGACCCGGGAGCGGTTGGAAGAGATCGCCATGTTGGCCGCCGACCGGTTGCGGACCGACACCGAGAATCTGATGCTCGTCGACTACGCCCGCGGGAAATTCGTGTTCATGCCCCTCATCGATTATGGATGAGAGGAACGTGCGCCTGGTTGTCGGATTTCCTGCTGAAATAGAAGCGGCTGGACACGTGCCTGGGGCTCACCGCAGCCGTCGCAGTTTTTCCTCGTAGCCTCTTTGGAGGATGGCAATCGGTTTCCTGTCCTCGTAGCCGGTGTCGAGGCGGTGCCAGGCCGTGATTTCCTTTTCGTCGAGCTTCCAGCAGAGGTAAACGTCTTCGTCGTCCAGGCGGTGGTAGAAGTCCACGAGGCCCTTTTCCAGGTCCTTGACGATGCACCCCATCTTCACCAGTTCCTCCATGAGCGAAAAGAATTCGACGGACTGGAGGTGGAATTCCTTGTTGGCGTTGATCATGAGCAACTCGTTTTCCAGGCTTTCCTCGAGGGGCTCCAGGTTCATTTGGCTGATGGCGTTGATGTCCTCGTTGAGCTTCATGACCCGCTCGAGTTTGGGCCGGATTTCCGCCAGTAATTCATTGGCTTCCTCGACCGTGAAATAAATCTTGCTCATACTCCATCAATGGAATGAGCGACGGGTATTTAAAGATTTTTTTCAAGGCGTTTGACTGAAATTTCCCGTCAGATTTTGATGCCCGCCACCACGTGCGTCTGCTGCGGGTCATTCCGGTAGGCCCGCATGCCTTCCTTCAAGACGTGCAAGCCCAGCAACGCGCACTTGACCCTGGTTTCAATGATGTTGCCAAGCACTTCGAACAAATCAGCGGGCGTCAAGTGCGTGATTTCTTCAGGGGATTTGCCTTTCACGAGCTCGGTCACCAGGCTTTCCGCGGCCCGGCTAATGGCGCAGCCCTGCCCGTTAAACCGTATCTCGGCGACTTTCCCGGTTTCCGCGTCAAACCGGACGTCAAACGCCACTTCGTCCCCGCACAAAGGGTTTCCCCCTGCCAGGTGCAGGTCCGGCTTCTCCAGGCTGCCGAAGTTCACGGGGTTCCTGTACAAGTCCAGGATGACCTCGGAATAGATGTCCTTCAACTCGACCACGCGTTCACCCCATGAATTGCTTGGCCTTGTGCAGGACTTCGGCCATCAACTTGATTTCGTCCGGCGTGTTGTAAACGTAGAAACTCGCGCGCGCCGTGCCCTTGATTCCCAGTTCGCGCATGAGGGGCTGCCCGCAGTGGTCCCCGCTCCGAACCGCTATCCCGTACCGGTCGAGGATGCTGGCCACGTCATGGGGGTGGATGCCTTTCAGGTTGAAGGAAACGACCCCGGAACGCTTCTCGATTTCGTCGGGGCCGTACACGGTCACGCCCTCGCTTTCATGCAGGGCCCTCAACGCAACCGCCATCACCTTCTTTTCGTGCTCGCGCACGTTCTCCATGCCGAGCTTCTGCAGGTAGTCAATCGCGGCACTCAACCCGATGCCTTCCGCGATGTTGGGGGTGCCGGCTTCGAACCGCCAGGGCAGCTTGTTGAACACCGTGTGATCCAAAAAAACCTCGGCAATCATGTCGCCCCCGTAGAGGAACGGCTCCATGCGCTCCAGGAGGTCTTTCTTCGCGTACAAGGCCCCGATTCCGGTCGGGCCCAGCATCTTGTGGGCCGAGAACACGAAAAAGTCGGCATCCATGTTCCGGACGTCCACCGGCATGTGGGGCGTTGACTGGGCGCCGTCAACCAAGACCAAGGCATCGAACTCGTGCGCGACCTTGATGAGGTGCTCGGCCGGGTTGATGGTGCCCAAAACGTTCGAGCAGTTCGTGAACGCGACCAGCTTCGTCTTCTTCGACAGCTTCTTCTCGAAATCCTCGGTGTCCAGGGTTCCATTCGAGCGCACGTTCGCAAAGTTCACCTTCAGCCCGTGCGCCAGGGCCAGCTGCTGCCAGGGCACGAGGTTCGAGTGGTGCTCCATCTTGGTCAAGAGAATCTCGTCGCCTGCCTTCAACTGCTTCTTGAGCAAGCTGTAGGCCACCAGGTTGATGGCCTCCGTCGCGTTCTTGGTGAACACCATTTCATCCCAGGACTTGGCGCCCACGAATTTGGCGGCCTTTTCATGCGCCTGCTCCCAGGCATTGGAGGCCTCGGCGCTCAGGGAATGCACCGCGCGGTGCACGTTGGCATTGTAATTCCGGTAATAATCGTTCATGGCCTCGATGACCTGCCGTGGCTTCTGCGTCGTCGCGGCATTGTCGAAGTAGACGAGGGGCTTGCCGTGCACCTTTCGCTCGAGGATGGGGAAGTCTTCCCTGATTTTTTGTGCGTTCAGGCTCATGCGTGTCCAGCTCCTGCCCTGGTTTCGCCCCACTTGCGCCTGAGTTCCACGGCCAGGGGCTCGTGAAAGGCGGGGGGCATGCGATGTAACAAGCTTTCCAGGAACCCCATTATAATCATTTCCTGTGCTTCCCCAGCCGGCAGGCCCCGGCTCATCAGGTAAAACAGGGGCTCTTCCTCGATGTGCCTCACCGAGGCCGAGTGCTTGGCTTTCACGTCGTCGGCCTCGATTTCGAGGCCCGGCACGTTGCGGCTCTTGGCTTCCCGGCTCAGCAGCAGGCTGTGGGCTTCGAGCAGGGACTCCGTCTTCTGGCCGCCGGGCAGGATTCGGACCATGCCATCGAAGTTGGCCTGGCTGTGGCCGTTCAGCACGTTCTTCATGGAACTATAGGCTTGGGTGTGCTCTCCGCTGTGCACGGTCAGCAGGCGGACGTCGGCTTTCTGCCGGCCAGCCAGCAGCATCGCATCCAATTGCTCGGCGGAGCTGCCGCGGCCGTTCAACGCCAGGCACAGGCTGCCCTTCACGTTCTCGCCTTCCACCCACAAGTTCAGTCCCCTGAATTTTGCGTCCCTGGCCAGGATCTGCTGCTGGCACACGCCATTCCAGCCCCCAGCCAAATGGATGCGCGCGCAGGAAACCCCCGCGCCGGCGCCCAACACGACCGTCTCCGCAAGCAACCCGTTCCCGCCCTTCACGCGTTCCAGCACCTTGGCGCTCGCGCCGGCCACGGCCAGCACGATTACCTTGGCGGCCGCGTGCTCGCCCAATTCAACCGTCCACGAAACCGTTTCAGCCGGTGCGCCCTCGATTACCACGACAAAGCAGTCCGCAAACGCGGCGTTTGCCCGCGCTTCCATGGCGTCATGGGGGGCCTGCTCCGATTCCAGGGCCTGCCTGATTTGTTCGCCGTAGGCCGGCAACGCCTCATCGAAGCCCAGCACGCGCGCGCCCCTCACTTCGGCGATGCGCGTCGCACCCCCGGCGGGCGCGAAGGCGGTCAGCCATTCCTTCCACTTCCTCTCGTCGGAGGACAAGCGGTAGGGCCAGGGCCAGGCCTCGAAAACCTGCCTGTTTTTCTCCCGGTAGGCTGAGAGCCAGCCGGGTTGCGTGCCAACAGTAGCCATGCCTTTCCCTTCCGGTTCCATTGGCTCAGCCGACGGAGTTCTCCATCTCCAATTCAATCAGGCGGTTCAGTTCCACGGCGTACTCCATGGGGAGGCTGCGCGTGAACTCGCGGATGAAGCCCATGACGATCATGGTGCGCGCTTCCTCTTCCTTGAGGCCGCGGGACATCAAGTAGAATATCTGGTCTTCGCCGATTTTGCCCACCGTGGCCTCGTGCCCGATGTCCGCAGTCGGCTCGTCGACTTCGATGGTTGGATAGGTGTCGCTCCTGGATGCGGGGTCAAGCATGAGGGCATCGCATTGCACGTGGCTGGTGACGTTCTTGGCGCCCTTGAAGACCTTCAACAGGCCCCGGTAGGTCGCGCGGCCGCCGTCCTTGCTCACGCTCTTGCTGGTAATCGTGCTCGTGGTATTGGAAGCCAGGTGCACGACCTTTCCGCCCGCGTCCTGGCGTTGTCCCTTGGAGGCCAGGGCCACGCTCAAAATCTCGGCCTTGGCGCCTTCTTCCATGAGGTAAACGGAAGGGTATTTCTGGGTGACCTTGCTGCCCAGGTTCCCGTCCACCCATTCGACTGTAGCATTCCGGTAGGCAAAAGCTCGCTTGGTGACCAGGTTGTAGATGTTGTTGGCCCAGTTCTGGATGGTCGTGTATCGGATGGTCGCGCCCGGCCTCGCGATGAGTTCGACGACCGCGGAGTGCAAACTTTCACTACTGTACTTTGGGGCAGTGCAATTGTGTACGGCCACGCCGCCAGCCACGTAGCTTTCGTCCTTCTCCACGCTGAAATTGTAAACGGAGACCTTTTCGACTTCCCTGGCCGAGACGCTTTTGATGGGCACAAACGCATACTCTTTGCTGATGTGCGCGTAGGACTTGGCGTTGACTTCCTTGACCGCCTGCCAGGCGCTCTGCTTTCCCACTGCGACCTCGTTGGCCACCACGGTGTCCACGATTTCCGCGAACTTCGGCAAAAAGCCTCCGCCGACGTGTACGCAGTAAATGTTCCGCCGCTTGCCGCTGCGTTTGTGTTCGTTGAGTCCGGCGAAAATGTCCAACCGCAACAGCAGGCCCTGCAACTGCTTAGCCAGCGTCTTCGAGATGGTGTTCATGCGGAACAGGCGCTTGACGCCCCACCCGTACTGCTTGAGCATGAAGCTTCCATCGCCCCTCCAGAAGCCTTTGACCAACTCCATCTGCTTCGCCGGAGCCTCGCGCATGGCCCAAGCCGGCGCGTGCTTGCCCGCGGCGCCTTTCCCGCATTCGCGTTCGAAGAACCTCGCCGCCATGGTCGAACACAGCACCAGCGAGATACCATTCTTGTATTCCTTGTATTGCAGTGGCGCCTTGTGGAAGTATTTGACCAGTAGCCGCTTGGTGTCCTCAATATATTCCGTCTCGTTCTTGTTGAAGGTGAATGCGAGGTAGTGGCTGCCCATCGTGTTGCCTTCGGACAGATAATAGCCCAGTAGTCGGAAGAAGTCCGCGTCGGTTTCAAGCGTGAGTGTTTCTTCCTTGAAACCGTGCCCGCCTTTTCCCATTGGGACCATGAATTCCCGCACGCTTTTTTCTTCGGTCTGCCGGTCAATCGGGATGGCCAGGTAATCCCCCGGCAGGAGCGCGTTTGCCGGCTGCCAGCCAGGTTCCCAGGCAGTATTCTTGTATTCTGCTTTTTGCCGCTTGACCACCAGGAACGGGTGTTCTTCCGTGGCTTCAATTTTCTCAGAGCTGTCGCCAAAGTATTCAATCGTGAAAAGGTTGCCTGTGTAGGGCCGTACCTGGGTTTGATAAACGTCCTTGTATTCGCCTGCATGCGTCAGCACCTTCTCGCCCACTCGAACCTCTTCAATGGGCTTGTGCCCGTTTTCAGTCACAATTTCCGTGCCTGCGGTAAAGCAGCCCTCTATGTACGTCACCTTTGCGCCCTCGTCCGCGATGATAAGCGTCCGCTCGAACTGCCCCATGTTCTCGGCGTTGATGCGGAAGTAGGCCTGCAGGGGAACCTCGACCTTCGTGTTCTTCGGCACGTAGACGAAGCTGCCCCCGCTCCACACCGCGGTGTTCAGGGCCGCGAACTTGTTGTCGTCGAAGGGGATAACGGTGTTGAAGTATTCCTTGACGAGCTCCGGGTACTGCTTGAGGCCCTCGTCCATGCTCAGGAAGACCACGCCCAGTTTTTCGAGGTCCTTGCGTATGTTGTGGTAGATTACTTCCGAGTCGAACTGCGCGCCCACCCCGCCCAGGAACTTCTTCTCGGCTTCCGGGATGCCGAGCTTGTCGAAAGTGTTCTTGATGTAGTCGGGCACGTCCTTCCAGTCGGTCTTGTTCTTTCCCGCGCTCATGTAGTAAATGATGTCGTCGAAGTTGATGGCGGAGAGGTCGGGGCCCCACTTGGGGAGGGGCTTCTCCTGGAACGCTTGGAGGGCCTTTAAACGCAGGTCCAGCATCCATTCCGGTTCATTCTTGATGTGCGAGATTTCCCGAACGGTTTTCTCGTTCAAGCCCTTGTCCAGGATGATTTCGTACTTCTTGGTGTCCGAGCGGAAGTCGTACTTCGAGTAGTCGAAGGTCGTAAGCGCGCGTTCCTTGGTCTTGGGCGTCATTGCCTCGCCTCCACGGCCACTTCAGGGGAAAGCGGCTTGTCCTCGGTGATCCAGGCATAGCCCTTGGCCTCCAACTGGTCGGCGAAGCCCGCGTCCCCGGAAGCAACTATTTTGCCGTCCACGAGCACGTGCACGCGGTCGGGTTTGAGGTAGCTCAAAATGCGCTTGTAGTGGGTGATGACCAGGGCGCTGGACTCCGGCGTGCGCAAGCCGTTGACGGTCTCGGCCACCAGCTTGAGGCTGTCGATGTCGAGGCCGGAATCGGTTTCGTCGAGAATCGCCAGGACGGGTTCGAGCATCATGAGTTGCAGGATTTCGGCGCGCTTTTTTTCGCCGCCGGAAAACCCGACGTTGAGTTCGCGTTTGACGAGTTCGTCTTTCATTCCAAGCTGCTTGGCTTTCCCGGAAAGCCTGCGGCTGAATTCCAGGATGCCCTCATTCTTGCCTGGAAACCGCGCCTTGTGGGCCGCGTGCAGGAACCGGATGAATGGAAGACCCTGGATTTCAAAGGGATACTGGAAGCTGAGGAACAACCCTGCCTTGGCGCGCTGGTCCGGCGGGAGTTCGGCCAGGTTCCTGCCCTTGAACAAAATGGTTCCCTGCGTGACCTCGTACTTGGGGTGGCCCATGAGGACATTGCTGAGCGTGCTCTTGCCGGCGCCATTCGGCCCCATGATGGCGTGCACCTCTCCGGGCAGGATGGTAAGCGAGAGGCCCTTCAAAATCTCTTTTCCGGCCACGGTGGCGTGGAGGTTCTTTATTTCAAGCAAAGGCGTTTGCATGCATTCACCTACTTGCAGTCCAGCCGCTTGCACTCGTTCTGGCAGCAATGCGTTACGTGCTGGTTCATGATCTGGATGACGGACAACCCGGACTGGTTGTCGTGGCTGTGCGGCATCTCGCGGAGGGAGTAAATCCGTTGCTTGCCCTTCTTTTCCGCGTTGACGTAGTTGCAGGCGCGCAGGATTTCCAATGAATGGCTGACCCGGCTCTGCTCGGCCGCCAAGGCCCGTGCAATCTCGGACACCGGCTTCGGCCCCTCTTTCAGGGTCTCCAAAATCTGCAGCCGCAAGTCGTTGGCCAGGGTCTCAAAGCAGAGCTTGTATGGCACGGCATTCATATGAAATATAGTTCATGCATCAACTATTTAAGGTTTTTGGGTCAGAAGCCGAAGTAAAGGCCTTAAAAGGCGTTTCCAGGCCTTACCACCCATAGTACTTGGCCGAGCTGTACTTGAAGGCGTGGAACACTCGCAGGACGCCTTTCCGCACCAGGTTGTGGTTGCCGACCAACAGTTTCAAGGCGATGCCGAGCTTTTGCCAGGCCGTCATGCCCAGCAAGTCCTTCGGCAGGAGATGCGCCATTTGATTCAATTCAGGGTCCGTGAATGCATACATGGCTTCCTTGCCTTCCACGATTTTGGGGTAGGGCGGAAACTCGGCCTTCCATTTCCGCTCGTACTCGGACAAGGCTTTCGCGTTCCAGTCCCCGCCATGAATGGCTTTCGCCGCGGTCTCGGCCGCGAGCTTCCCCGACACGATGCCCAGGTGCGTGCCGCCCTCGAACAAGGGGCTCGTGAACCCCGCCGCATCCCCCACCAACAACAAGCCGTCCGCAAACGTTTTCTCCACTGGCCCCGAAGCCGGAATCGGGCCGCCAAAGGTTTTCTTCACCACTTTTTTCTCCCAACCCATCTGCTTGACGAACTCGTCCAAGTACGCTTTGGCCTTGTTCTTTTCCGTGGTCACCAGTCCCACGTTGGCGCGGCCCGCGCACTTGGGAATCATCCAAAGATAACCCTCCGGCGCCAGCTTGGGCCAGAGGTAGAAGTCCAGCCAGCCCTCCTGGGGGATGTCCATCATCTCATACTGGATGCCGATGACGAGGTCAAACCGTTTGTTCAACCCCAGCTTTGAACTGCTCAACGCCTGGGGGCCGGTCGCGTCAACCACCACCTTTGCCGAAAAACTTTTCTCTCCACAGGCCACGCGCCAGAGTTTGCCTGCCCCCGTAAGGGGGCCCACGCGCTGCAAGTCGGTTACCCGGTGTCCCAGCTTTACTTCCGCGCCCGCCTTTTGCGCCTCGGCCGAAATCCATTGCTCGAACTTGTGCTTTTCGAGGACGTAGCCCTTTTCCTCGACAAGGCTCGCGGTGCCATCCGGGAAAATCACGCGCACGCCCTTGACGTCCAGGGAAACGGCTTCCGCCGGCAACGGCATGCCCAGCTTCGCCACGCAGGCCTCGGACAGGCATTCCCCGCAGTGCACGGGCTCGCCGGTCGTCAGGTGCTCTTCGAGCACCAGCGTCTTCAAGCCCGCACGCGCCGAATGAAGCGCGGCACTGCCGCCCGCCGGCCCTGCTCCAATGACGATGACGTCATACCTTGGTTCGGTCATGGCTCCCCTCACAGCAACGGATAAATGAAGGCCGAAATCACGGAACTCTGCGCCAACAACACCAACGCCCCCACGATGATCAGGAGGATGAATAACGGCAGCAGCCACCAGGCCTTGCGCTCCCAGAGGAAGGCGGCCACGTCCTTCAACAGTTCAAACGCCATGGGTTCACCAGTTTGTCGCGGTCAACTCCACTAATGTCCTTCTTATCGATTATAAACCTATCCATGACGAGGAAGTCGATGCCGGTTCCCGCAAAGCACTTGAAGGCGTCATGCGGCGAGCAGACGATGGGCTCGCCTTTGACGTTGAAGCTCGTGTTGATGACCACGGGAACACCCGTCAGCTTCTTGAATTCCCTGATGAGGGCGTGGAACAAGGGGTTTATTTTCCGGTCCACGGTCTGCAGCCTGGCCGTGCCATCGATGTGGGTGATGGAGGGCAGCAGCTTCTGCTTGCCTTTCTTGACGTCGCACACCAGCACCATGAAGGGGTCAGGCTGCCGGATTTCAAAGTAGTCCCGCGCCTCTTCAAGCAGTGCGGCGGGCGCGAAGGGCCGGAAGTCCTCGCGGTGCTTGACCCTCGAATTCAGGATATCCTTCATGTCGGGGTGCATGGCGTTCGCGAGAATGCTCCTGCACCCCAGCGCGCGCGGCCCCCACTCCATTCTCCCCTGGAACCAGCCCACGATGTGGTTGGCCTGGATTAGCCTTGCGGTTTCCCCGAGCATGCCGTCCACGCTCAGCTCCCGGTGCCGGATGCGGTTGGCCTCCAGGTAGGCCCGGATTTCCTCCGGCGAATACCCGGGGCCCAGGTACGGCTTTTCGAGGACGAAAGAACGCGGTCGGCCGAGCACGTGGTGGTACGCGTGAAAGGCCACGCCCATCGAGCCCCCGGAATCCCCTGCAGCCGGCTGCACGTACAACTCGTCGAACCCGGCTTCCTTCAGGATCCTGGCATTGGCCACGCAGTTCAAGGCAACCCCGCCCGCCATGCAGAGCTTCTTCAGCCCTGTTTCCTTTTGCACGTGCCGGGCCAGGGCCACCATGGATTCTTCCAGGATTTGCTGCAACGAGCACGCCAAGTCTATGTGGTGTTGTTCGACTCTTTCCCCGGGCTTCCGCGGCCTGCCGAACTCGCGCTCGAACCGCGCCGAGAACATCCGCTCCAGGCTCATGAAGTCAAAGTAGTCCAGGTTGTTCTCGTAACTGCCGTCAGGAAAAGACCGGAAGACTTGCTTCATTTTCTCGTAGTACACGGGCTTGCCGTAGCCGGCCAAGCCCATGACCTTGTACTCGTCGGAGTTGACCTTGAAGCCAAGATAACCCGTGACCATGCTGTAAAACAGGCCCAGGCTATGGGGAAACCGCATTTCCTTCCACAACTCCATCTGGTTGCCCCTGCCCACGCCATACGCGGCCGTCGTCCACTCCCCCACCCCGTCCACGGTCAGGATAGCTGCCTCCTGGAAGGGCGAGGGGAAGAAAGCCGAAGCCGCATGGCTCTCGTGGTGGCGGATGAACACCATTCGGCCCTTCCAGCCCAGCTTCTTGCGCACGGTTTCCGGGATGCGCAGCTTTTCCGTCAGCCAGCTCGGCATCATGGCCAGGAAAACCGGCAGCGAGCGCGGAAAATAGTGGAGGAACGAGAACAGCACGCGCTCGAACTTCAGCAGCGGCTTCTCGTAGAAGCCGACGCAGTCCACGTCCTTCATGGTGATGCCGGCCTGCCGCAGGCAATAGCCGATGGCGTGCACGGGAAAGTCATCGTCGTGTTTTTTCCGCGTGAACCGCTCCTCGTCCGCGGCCGCCACGACTTCGCCGTCCTTCAACAAGGTAGCGGAAGCGTCATGGTAATGGCACGAAATGCCCAGCACGTACATCCATTCACCTGGTTAAAACTGCCTGTAAAAACTCTTCTCCGACTTTACTTTCTCGAACGCGATCCAGCGGCTCCTTCGGTCAACGCCCTTTCCGAAGCCCAGGTCGACCTTGAACAGCCGGGCAAACAGCCAGGTGGGTGCGATGCCCACCACGTACACCGCGAACAACAACACGGTGTTCACCACGGTGATGAACGCGAACCGGATGAATTCCGCGAGTTCCTGGATGGGTTTCGGCACCACCTTCTTCAAGAACCCTGAAACGCTGTCCAATGCCTGCATGCTGACACCAATCTGCATCCATTCAATTCCGTAACCGTTTTCAAACCATGCCCTGGACGGCAAGCGCCGAGGCAAGGGCCTCCGCGGCCACCTCATGCCCGGCCGCATTCCAGTGCCCGTCCACCGGCAGGTTCAGGGCCCCTGCCTGCCTTGCCTCCTTTAGCGCCGGCAAAAGGTCCAGGACGGCCAGTCCCTGGCCTCTGGCAAACCCCTGCAAGGCCTGGTCCGGCTTCTCCAAGTCAAACCCGTTGGACTCCAACCCGAATTGCCGCCGGACGGCTTCCCATTTTTCCCCGTCATACTGCATCTGCGTGGGAATGACCACGAGCAGGGGCTCCGCCCCGGCCTCCCGCGAAACCCGCGCCATCTCGGCCACCACCGCCTGGCTGACTTCCATGCCTGCTTCGATGTCCGGCGAATAGTCTTTGCGCAGCATCTCAAACTCGTTCAAGGCAACGCCTTCCCCGCTAGCTGCCCTCGCCGCTAGGATGGTGCGGACCTGCTCGGACAGGAACGCGTACACCAAAAAGTTTTTCCGCAAAAACGACCGGAATTCAAGGGCATTCAGTTCCTCGCCCGACAACAGGGGCTTCACGCGCTTCAGCTTCCCCTCTTCCACCACGAAAAACTTTTTCGTGAAGGAGTCAATGGCGTCATTGCCCACGTAGAACGCGATGACCACCACGTCCGGTTTGAGCTTCACGCCCTCGCGCCGCAACCAAATCAGTTCCTGGTCAGGGCCCCAGCCGAACACGCCCGCGTTGATTACCTCGACCGTTTTCCCCCGTGACTGCAACGACTCCTCGAGCCTCGCCGGAAAAGCCTCGGCCTGCTTCACGCCGTACCCGAACGGATAACTGTCCCCCAGCACGAGCACGCGTTTCACGCCCGGCCGCTTTTCCCCGACTTCCGCATCCCGGAGGCCCAGGGCATTCGTTTGAACAACCATTTCAAAGTCCCGTGCCCTGACCAAAGCGTGGTGGCTGGGAGCGAGTTTGCGCTCGAGTTCCGCATCGGGAGCATACAGCTCCGCCGCCGAGCTTATGTAGAAAATCCGGAGGGTGGCCTCAAACACCGCGAAAAACAGCACCACGGCGGCCAGGGACACCAACAGGTTCTTCCGCGTTTCCGCCTTCATGCCCGTGTCCCTTTTCACTTTCTTGGCTTCAGGTTGGGTTTGGTCAGCGAAGCCGCGTTCAACCAGGCCCTCAACTGTTTGCCGTCCAGCCCGCTTTCCTCTGCCAACGCCTGCCGCACGCTCTTCCCCTGCTTCTGCGCGTGCTTCACGATTTCGGCTGCCCTCGCGTACCCGAGGACGGGCGTCAACGCCGTCGCGATGCCTGCCGAGTAATCAAAGTAGTAACCGCACGCCATCTTGTTCACCCGGATGCCACGCAGGCAGTCCCTTGCCAGGATTTTCGAGGCATTCGCCAGGATTTGCTGGCTCCGCCCTACATTCAACACCACGGAAGGTGCGAACACATTCAACTCCAGCTGCCCACCCATCGCCGCCAAGCGCACCGCATGCGCCAGCCCGGACACCTGGAAGCACACCATGTTCACGACTTCCGGCACGCTGGGGTTGACTTTTCCCGGCATGATGCTGGAACCCGGTTCAACCTCGGGGAGTTTCAACTCGTTGAACCCCGTGTACGGCCCCGAAGCCAGCAACCGCAAGTCGTTGCACAACCGGTTCAATTCAATCGCGTATTCCTCGACGGCATTCATCAGTTCCACGAAGTCCGCCATCGAGTTCGTGGCCTCCACCAGGTTCCGCGCGTTGCCCAGCCGCAGCCCCGTAATCTTCCGCAGGTTCTTCACCATTGCCCCCGCAAATCGCGGGTGCGAGTTCAGCCCGGTTCCCACTGCCGTTCCCCCGATGCCCAGCAGGCGCACGCTCTCGGTAGCCGTCTGAATCCGTTTCCGAGCCTTTCCCATGCCCTCCGCATACGCCGCGAACTCCTGTCCCAGCGTAATCGGCACCGCGTCCTGCAGGTGCGTGCGCGCGGACTTCAGCACGCGCCGGAATTCCTTCGCCTTCCGCTTGCACGCGGCCTCCACCACTTCAACGCCTTCCAGCAGTTCTTCCGCTTGCTTCAAGGCCATCAGCCTTCCAGCGGTGGGGATGACATCGTTGCTGGACTGGCCCAGGTTCACGTGGTCGTTCGGATGAACGCGGTCGTACTTTCCCTTTTTCCCGCTCAGCAACTCATTAGCGCGGTTGGCGATGACTTCGTTGGCGTTCATGTTCCAAGGCGTTCCGCCGCCAGCCGTGAACGCATCCAATGCAAAGTCCTTGGCAAACCTTCCATGCAACGCCTCGCGCGCCGCCCTGACAATCGCAGCCCCTTTCTTCCGGTCGAGCACGCCCAGCCTGGCATTGGCCTGTGCCGCTGCGAGCTTGATTTCGAGGAGCGATTCAATCAGCAGTGGGGAAACCGGCCAGCCGCTGACCGGAAAGTTCTCCAGCGCCCGCTGGGTGAACACGCCATAATAGGCGTCCGCTGGCACTTTTTTCTTGCCCAACGAGTCCCTTTCCACCCGGAAACGCATGAACCCATCCATGCAACCAAACGCCTTTAAACCCCTCTTTAGTCTATTATCAAGGGAGTTTGCCTTGGCTCAACCGGCTGAAACGATTGAATCCGATGTGCTCATTGTCGGGGCGGGAGGCGCAGGCTTACGTGCCGCGATTGCCTCCCTGGACGCCGGCGCGAACACGGTCATCCTCGGCAAGACCCTGGCCGGCAAAGCCCACACCGTCATGGCGGAAGGAGGCATCAACGCCGCGCTGGGCAACCTCGACCCCCAGGACAGCTGGCTCGTCCACGCCAAGGACACCATGGAGGAAGGCATCAACCTCTCCGACTGGCGCATCGTCGAAAAGATGTGCCGCGAGGCCCCGCAAGCCATCTCCGAACTAGAATCCTATGGCGCCATCTTCGACCGCACCCCGGACGGGAAAATCATGCAGCGCCCCTTTGGCGCGCACACGTACCGGCGCACCTGCCACATTGGGGACATGACCGGCCTCGAAATGATGCACGTGCTCGTCGAACAAGTGCAGAAGCGCAATGGCCGCCTCATCGACGAAGTCTACTTGACTGACTTGCTCGTGGACGGCAACCGCTGCGTGGGCGCGGTCGGCTATGACTTGAAGAAGGGAAAGCTCCTGCAATTCAATGCGCGCGCGGTCATCCTCGCAACGGGGGGTTATGCGCGCGCCTACAAGCGCAACTCCAACGCCTGGGAGAACACGGGGGACGGAATCGCCATGGCCTACCACGTGGGAGCCATCCTCATGGACCTGGAGATGCTGCAATTCCATCCCACGGGCATGATTTGGCCGCCCAGCGCTTCCGGTATCCTGGTAACGGAGTCCGTGCGCGGCGAGGGCGGGTTGTTGTTCAACGCGAAGGGCGAGCGCTTCATGCCCAAGTACGACGCCAAGCGACTCGAGCTTTCCGCCCGCGACGTGGTCGCGCGCGCCATCTACAACGAAATCCTGGCGGGAAGGGGCACGGAGCATGGCGGGGTGTGGCTGGACGTCACGCATCTTCCCGCCGAAAAGATCCTCAAGAAGCTGCCCCGCATGCACAAGCAGTTCCTCGAGTACGCTGGAGTGGACATCACCAAAGAAAAAATGGAGGTCGCGCCGACCGCGCACTACGCCATGGGCGGCATCAAGGTGGACCCGGCTACGAACAGGTCCAACGTACTCGGCCTCTTCGCGGTCGGCGAGGTCTCCGCGGGCGTGCACGGCGGCAACCGTCTGGGGGGAAATTCCTTGACCGAGCTCCTGGTGTTTGGCAAGCAAGCCGGCCAGGCCGCGGCTGCGTACGCGCTCCAGCAGTCGCCCGCGAAACCCGACGCCAAACAAGTCGAAGAAAAACTTGCGCAGATTACCGCGCCCCTCGAACGCAGGGAAGGCGTAAAGCCCGCCGAGCTCCGCGACCGCATCCGGGAAGCCATGTGGAAGGGCGTTGGGGTCAAGCGCACGGAAACCGGCTTGAAGCAAGCCATCGCCGAACTCGAAGCCGTCAAGGCCCTCGCACCCTCAATGAAGGTCTCCGGTTCCCTGGTCTACAACCAGGACCTCAACACGGCCATGGACGTCCGCAACATGCTGGTCGCGGCGGAGGCCACGGCGCGCGCGGCCCTCTACCGCGAGGAATCGCGTGGCGCGCACTATCGGGAGGACTTCCCGGAAACCAATGACGGAGTCTGGCGCGTGAACATCGTGATGTCCAAGGGCTTCAAGGGCTTCAATTTAAGCGTTTACCCTGTGCCCAGGCCGGAGGGCGAACTGGCGAAGGCAATCAAATGGTAGGGGGAGTTGCATGAAGGTACGCGTTTACCGCAGTGACGCCCGGCAACGGGACGCCAAACTCATAGCCTACGACGTCCCCTACACCAAGGGTATGCGCGTCCTCACCGCGCTTGAGTTCATCCAGGAACACCTCGACCCCACGCTTTCCTTCCGCTGGAACTGTGGGGCCGGCCAGTGCGGGAGCTGTGCCGCGGAAGTCAACGGCAAGCCGGTGCTCACCTGCAAGACCGAAATCCGGGAGGGCATGCAGGACCTCTCCGTTTTTCCCCTGAAAGTCTTTCCCCCCGTCAAGGACCTCGTCGTCGACTTCGCCCCCGCGCAAAAGAAGCTCAAGGACCTGCGCGCCCACTTCACGCCCGCGCGCGAGAAAAAGCCCGGCGAATTCTATCGCCTGCAGGAATGGCAGGTGCAGGCCGCGCAGGAAATGCGCAAGTGCATTGACTGCTTCATCTGCTATGACGTCTGCCACGTCTTGCGCGACGCGCCGCACCTCAACTTCGTTGGACCACGCAACCTCGTCAAGGCGGCGGCCCAGGAATTCCATCCCCTGAACGTGGTCAACCGCGCGCCCCTCGTCGAGCAAGGCGGCTTGTCCGCCTGCAATGTCACCCGCTGCTGCACCGAGTCCTGCCCGCAAGGCATTCAAATCACGCAGAACGCCATCATCCCCTTCAAGGAACGCGTCATCAGCTCCAAAGACCCCTTCGAAAAACTCCTGAAGAAGGTGCTTAAATGAGGAAACTCTTCTTTCTCGCTCTCGCCTTCTTGCTGTTGGTTCCCACCGTGTCAGCGCACTACGGCATCTTCCATAACTACAAGGGGCCCTACGTCTTCCTCTGGGTGGCCCTCCTGCTCGTGGCCCTGTTCCTCTACGAAAACCTGGGGGACACGCCGCTGGGGCACGCCATCCTGTTCAGCGGCCTGCTCGGCAGCCTTTACCCCTCCCTTGCTTCTCCCCACCAGGAACTTACCGCCCAAGGCTGGCAAACACTCGCCCTCCTGGTCATCGCGTGCTTTGCGTTCTTCTTGGGCCGTGCCCGGCTCGCGAAAAAACAAGCCGGTCACGCCGCCGTTTTCGTTCTCTTTATTCTCATCGCGCTCGCATTCCTGTCCTTGAATGCCCTGGCGCACAGCCAAGCCGACTTGTTCCCGGAAGAACATTACACCGAGCCCGAGGTAGCCTTGGCCGGCAAGCCCTGGTATGCCAGTGCATTGTATTGGGGGTGGCTCAGCCACGACTCCATTCACTGGTGGTTTATTCTCCTCATGCTGTGGACCTGCTACCACTTCCGCTTCGCGGCGGGCCGGCTGGTCCTAGGACATCCCAGGCAATGTGGCGCCCTCGCCATGGACAAGGGCTACGGAGGCGAGCGCCGCCTGCATGCTTACCACCGCTACTTCTGGTTCGCGAACGTCCTGCTCATCGCCATCCACTGGCATGAAGTGCTTCCCAGCTGGCTGTTCAACGCGCCCTACACCTATACCTACCAATACCAACTGCTTGGACAGTATACGGAACTTGCCTACCTCGTGTTCTTCTCCCTGTGGCTGCTGTCCTGCCACGTCTTCAAGTACGCCTTGAACCGGCCCCTCTGCGAGGCCTGTCCCTCGCGTGCTTCCATTGCGGCAGCCCACACGGTTGACCAGGCCAACCTCTGGCACGGGGTCTTCCTATGGCTGGCCCTGGCCTCCATGCTCGCGTTGTTGCTCGTGGAAGGGCACTTGTAAAAAAATCAGACGCCCACTTCAACAATTTCGCGTCCCCACAACTCGCGCACCTTGTCCTCGACTTCCTTGAACTCATTGGGGCAGGAGCCCTTGCAAACGACTGTCTTTGTGGCTTCGCCGAAGTTCACCGAAATCTGGTACGTAGTCGCGTCGGCCAGGCTCTCGTCCTCGTAGGCCGCGTTCAGGTTCATGAAACCATTCGACAACAGCAACTGCTTCAACTCCAGGGCCTTTTCCGGGGTGACCCGCGCTTCCTCCGCCACCGGGGGCTTGCCTTGCTCTTCGGCCGCGTACTGGACTCTCCCCGAGTCCTCGATGGCCACGCTCGCCGTCGAAAACGGCGCTTGCACGGTCAACTCGACCCGGTAGTTCTGCATGGGCGGCGACCACGGCGGCTGGGCGTTCCCCTGCGACTGCGTTCCGCCCTGTGGTGGCTGCATACAGCCCGCAGCCAGCAACGCCAACACGATTCCCACTATCCAAACCCATTTCATTTTTTCCCTCCCTTCTTGAACGGCAAATGCGTGCACTCGCCGAGTGCGTCCTCGCAGGCTTCGGCAATCATTTCCGACAGCGTGGGGTGCGGGTGAATGGTGTGCGCGACGTCCTCGAGCAGCGCCCCACACTCAATCGCCAGCGAGGCCTCGCTGATGAGGTTGCTGGCCTGCACGCCCACGATGGACACGCCCAACAACTCATGGGTCTTGGCGTCCCCCACCACTTTCACGAAGCCCTCGGAACGGTTCACGCTCAACGCGCGACCCGAAGCGCTGTACGGGAACTTGCCCACCACGACGCTGCGGCCCTTTTGCCGGGCCTCGGCTTCGCCCAGCCCGGCCACGGCCAGCTCGGGGCTCGAAAACACGACCAGGGGCACGCAACGGTTGTCGAACGCGGACTTGAGCCCGGCAAGGGCTTCCGCGGCCACCTTGCCCTGTCGGTATGCCTTGTGCGCCAGGGCGGGGCCCGGCGTAATGTCTCCGACGGCGAAGATACTCGAATCCGTCGTGCGCCCCTGCGCGTCCACCTTGATGAGCCCCTTCTCGTCCAATTGCACGCGCGTGTTCTCCAGCTTCAAGGCCCTGGCATCCGTCTTCCGCCCCACCGCGACCAGCACCTTGTCTGCACTCACTTCCAGCTTCCCGTTCGCGGTCTCCACTTGCACGACGAGCTTCTTGCCTTTTTTTTCGACTCCCGTGGCCTTGGCCTTGGTGACGATCTTGACGCCCGCAGCCCGGATGCGCTGCTCGACCACCGCGACCAGGTCCGGGTCCAGGCCCGGCAGAATCCGTTCCCCGAATTCAATCAACGTAACCCTGCTGCCGAACCGCTGGAACGCCGTGCCCAACTCCACCCCAATGTAGCCGCCGCCCACGACCACGAACTCTTCGGGCGCGAAGTCCAGGTCCAACGCTTCCGCAGAACTCAACACGGTTGAGCCGTCGAAGGCCAGCCCCGGCAAGGAAATGGGGGAACCGCCCGTGGCAATGATGCATTTCTTGAACTCCACGGCGTGAATCGAGGCCTTCTCGCCTTCGATGCCGACGCGGTTCGAGGACTGGAAAAAGGCCTTGCCCGTAATGGTTTCGACGCCGAGTTGCGTGAAAAGCCCCGCGATGCCCGTGTCCAGTTTCCGGACGACGTTGTTCTTCCACTCCTGGAGTTTCTTCAAGTCCACGGCGCCCTTCCCGCAACCCTTGCCCACGTCAAAGCCCAGGGCCATCGCGTTTTCAAGGGTGGAGGCAACCGTCGAAGCATAGATGATGGCCTTCGAGGGAATGCAGCCCGCGTGCAAACAAACGCCTCCCAGGCCCTGGATGCCCGCAGGGTCGATAACCACCACGTGCTTGCCCAGCTGCGCGGCCCGGATGGCGGCCACGTAGCCCCCCGGCCCGGCGCCAAGCACGGCGACGTCGAACTGCTCGGCAAGTTCGCCCATAACCATGCTATATGACCTCCAAGAGCATGGCATAGGGGTCTTCCAAATGCTTTTTAACCTCGTTCACGAACCGCGCCGCCAGGGCCCCGTCCACCACGCGGTGGTCAAAGGAGAGGCTCACGTTCATCACGTGCCGCAAGAGTATCCGGTCTTCGACTACGCGCGGCAGCTTCCGAATCGTGCCCAGCGCCAGGATGGCGACTTCCGGGTAGTTGACCACGGCAATGCCTCCGATGCCGCCCACCGAACCAATGTTCGTAATCGTGAAGGTGCCCCCCCGTAGGTCCCCCAAGGCAATCTTCCGCTCCCTGGCCAGCGCAGCTTTCTCCGAAATCTCTTTCGCGATTTCGAGGATGCTCTTCTGGTCCGCGTCCTTGACGACGGGCACCATCAACCCGTCCGGCGTGTCCACGGCGATTCCAACGTTGTAATACTTTTTCAGCACGATTTCCTGTTTCCCCTCGTCGAGGCTCGCGTTCACGTACGGGAACTCCTTCAACGCGTGCGCGACCGCTTTCGCGATGAACGCCAGGTAGGTCAGTTTCACGCCCTGCCTTTCCGCGCGCGCCTTCTCCTTCTCGCGCGCCTCCACCAACTCGCTGACGTCCACTTCGTCGAATTGCACGGCAGTGGGCACCATCCAGTTGCTGCGCGACATGTTTTCCGCGATTTTCTTCCGCAACCCCTTCAAGGCCACGCGCTCCTCTTCCCCGGTCGCCAGCCACGACGCCTTCTCAAACGCGGGCAACGCCATGCCCCCCGCCGCGGCCGCCCCTGCTTGCGGTGACACGCTTCCCCCTCCCCCCGCAAACCGTTTCACGTCCTCGTCGGTAATCCTTCCAGCCGGCCCGGTGCCGGGCACGCGTTTAATGTCCACTCCCAGCTCGCGGGCCAGTTGCCGGGTGTGCGGCATGGCCAGCACCTGGCTGGGAACCTGCATGGGCTCAAAGGCGGCTGCCGATGCGTCAGCCGAGTAGGCGGCCACCTTCGGGGCCCCCGGCACCGCAGGCGTGCCCCCTCTCGCCATGCTCGAGGGGGCGGTAGGCTGGGCCTTGGAAACGGTTGCAGTCGGCGCCTTCGCCTGGGCAGCCGGAGGCGTAACCGCCGGAGCCGCCGCAGGCCCCGCATACTTTTCCCCTGCCGAGCCAATCGTCACCAGGACTTCGCCGACCTTGATGGTGTCCCCGACCTTCGCGTGCAACTTGAGCACGGTTCCGGCTTTCGGGCACGGGATTTCAACGACGGCTTTGTCGGTTTCCACGTTGGCAATGGCTTGGTCGGCCTTGACGACATCGCCTTCCTTCACGAGCCACTCCACCAGTTCCCCTTCGTGGATGCCTTCGCCGACGTCCGGGAACTTGAAGTCAAAAGCCATCAGAAATCACTCATCGTTTTTTTAATCGCGTTCAACACCCGCTTGGGGTTCGGCAGGTAATAGTCTTCGAGCCTCGGATAAGGGGTTATGATGTCGCAGCCCGTGATCCGCTCCATCGGGGCCTTCAAGGACAGGATGGCGCGCCGTGCAATCGTGGCCGCCAGCTCCGCGCCCACGCCGCAACTCCGCGGGGCCTCGTGCACGATGACGGCCCGCCCGGTTTTCTTCACCGAGTCAACGACGGCTTTCTTGTCCAAGGGGCTGACCGTACGCAAGTCAATGACTTCCGCGCTGATGCCCTGCTCCTGGGCGAGCTCCGCCGCGTCGTTGGACACGCGCGCCATGTTCCCATACGACACCACGGTTACGTCCGTGCCCTCCCGCACCAGCCTGGCTTCCCCCAGGGGAACCGCATACGGTTCTTCGGGGATTTCCTGCTTGAACGCGCGGTACAGTTTCTTGGGTTCCAGGAACAGCACGGGGTCCTCTTCGCGGATGGCGGAAACCATCAAGCCCTTCGCGTCATAGGGGTTGGAGGGAATGACGACTTTACAGCCCGGCAAGTGCACGAACAGCGCTTCCATGGCCTCCGAGTGGTGCTCCAAGGCCTTAATCCCGCCCCCGTAGGGCATGCGCAGTACCAGGGGACAGTGGAAGCGGCCGCGGCTCCGGTTCCGGATGCGCGCGGCATGGGAAATCAACTGGTCAAAGGCCGGGT
The DNA here is from genome assembly GCA_018304425.1 of Candidatus Iainarchaeum sp. Taxonomy (GTDB): domain Archaea; phylum Iainarchaeota; class Iainarchaeia; order Iainarchaeales; family UBA10219; genus UBA10219; species UBA10219 sp10219u. The sequence goes on from JAGVWE010000004.1 coordinate 165,144, forward strand.
ACACGAAGCCATCGAACTGGACTTCGGCAACGGGGCGAAGGCCCGAAACCGCCAGCCCGATGGCCGTGCCCACAATCCCGGACTCGGCCAAGGGGGTGTCGATGACGCGTTCCTCGCCGAACCTCGCATACAGGCCATCAGTCACCCGGAACACGCCCCCGTCCTTTCCCACGTCCTCGCCAATCACGATGACCCGCTTGTCGCGCTCCATTTCCTGGCGCAACGCCGCGTTAATGGCTTCCACCAAGGTGGCTTTCACCATCGCCATGCCTATTCCTGCCTCTCCTCGTCCAGCCATCGCTTGAGCATGGCCATCTGCTCCGTCAAGTCCATCGTCATTTCCTTGTACATGTACTTGAACATGTCCTCGGGCTCCGGCTTCGGGAACGCCTCGTACGCTTCGACGGCTTTCTCCACGGTTGCCACCGCGTCGTCCAGGCACTTTTGCTCGAAGCCCTCATCCCACAAGCCGTTGGCTTTCCCGTACTTCTTCAACCGGTCGATGGGGTCACGCTCCCTCCAATAAGCTATTTCTTCGGGCGGCCGGTACTTCTTGGCGTCATCGCTGGTCGTGTGGTCGCCCATGCGGTAGGTCATCAATTCAAGGAGCGTCGGGCCCTTGCCGGCGTGGGCCTTGTCCAGCGCGTGCTTGGCCGCGGCATACACCGCGAAGACGTCGTTCCCATCCACCTGGATGCCTTCGAAGCCGTAGGCCAGCGCCTTTTGCGCCAGCGTTTCCGCGCGGGTCTGCTTCTTGCGCGGCACCGAGATGGCCCACTGGTTGTTCTGGCACACGAAAAGAGTCGGGGTCTGGAACACGCCGGCAAAGTTCATGGCCTCATGGAAGTCCCCCTCACTGGTTCCGCCGTCTCCAAAATAGGTCACCGTTGCAACGTCCTTTCCCTGGAGCTTGCTGCCCCACGCATAGCCGACCGCGTGCAGCATCTGCGTTCCAACCGGCACGGCCACCGGGAAGACGTTCACGTCCTCGGGCACCTTCATGCCCCGCTCGTCTCCCCCCCAATACCACAGGTACTGGGCCATGGGAAAGCCCCGCATCAGGATGATGGGGTGCTCGCGGAAGCAGGGAAAGACCCAGTCCTGTTCCTGCATGGCCAAAGCGACCGGGATCTGGCAGGCTTCCTGGCCCGTGCTCTGCGCGTAGGTGCCCATCCGTCCCTGCCGCTGCAGCTTGAAGCACTTGTCGTCGAACACCCGGGCAAGCACCATCCAACGCAGCATCTCCTTGACTTGTTCCTTGGAGAGCTTGGGCATCATCTTCTCGTCGGTCTTGCCGTCCTTGTCCATGACCGACCAGGACTCGACCCGGCCCTCATAGGCCACCTTCTTAGGCACGCTGTTCCGCCCCCACCTGCTTTCCTGCCCTGATTACGCCCTCCAGGAACAGCTCCCCTGCCTTGTAACTGCTGCGCACGAAGGGCCCGGAGGCCACGTAGAGGAAGCCCCGTTCGAGGGCCCGCTGCCTATACCACTCGAATCTTTCTGGTGACACGAACTCCTTCACTGGCAAATGCAGTTTGCTGGGCTGGAGGTACTGGCCCAAGGTGAGCACGTCGCATCCAACGCCCCGCAAGTCATCCATAGCCTGCAAGACGTCCGCCTCCCTTTCGCCCAAGCCCAGCATGAGGCTTGACTTCGTGTAAATCCTTGAATCGAATTCCTTGACGGCCTTCAACACGGAGAGGCTCTGCTCGTAGCCGGCGCGGGGGTCGCGCACGCCCTGTTGCAGTTCCCTCGTGGTCTCGAGGTTGTGCGCGTACACGTGGGGCAAGGCCGCCGCCACCTCCTGCACAAGCCGCTTTTCCCCGCGGAAGTCAGGAGTCAGCACCTCGACCAGCATGCCCGGCAACTGTTTCTTGATTTCCGCGATGCAGCGCGCGAAGTGCCCCGCTCCCTGGTCCGGCAAGTCATCGCGGTCCACGGAAGTGATCACCACGTACTTCAACCCGAACACCTTGACGGCTTGCACCAGCTTGAAGGGCTCGAAGGGGTCCAGGGCCTTCGGGTTGCGCCGCGTTTTCACGTTGCAGAACCGGCAGCCCCTCGTGCACTCATCCCCCATCACCATGAAGGTCGCGGTTCCTCCCCCCCAGCACTCGCTGCTGTTCGGGCACTTGGCTTCCTCGCACACCGTGTTCAAGCCCAGGCTTTCCAGGGTGGTCTTGACCAGGGCATAGTTTTGGATGGCGTGCCCGACCGGAATCCGCCGCTTCAACCACAATGGCTTGCCTACGCCCATTAAACCGCCTTACCCGTCCAGTTCAGTCTTTCCTATTATATAACTTGAACTACTTATAAGGGTTTGGCTTCCAAAGCGATTACCTCAGCGTTCGACGAGAATCCGGTTCAACGAGTCAATGGTCTGTCCAAGGATTCAGCCCCGGTAAGTGAAGGGGTTCTCGCCTTCGCCCTTCAGGTACTTCGTGACCCCCACCACGACAATGACTGCCACCACCAACAACACCAGCAGGGGCTGCCAGTTGAAGCCCTTCTGCGGCTTGGCCCCCTCTTCCTTGTCCCCCAGGGTAACTACCCGAACGTTTTCCTTCAATTCCTCCACGGCCACGGGCTGGTTGCTGACCGCAACCTGCCTGCCCTTCACGAGGGCACGGGCCTTTCCCAGCCCGGCCAGGGCCTCCGCGGAATTGGCTTTCAACAGGAACTGCAGCGTCTTCTGCTCCCGGGGCTTCAACGGTGGCAGCACGGCGTGGAAGACGAGCTTGCCCTCTTTTTCTTCAATGGCTTCGTTGTCCCCCACCTCCGAGAACTGGCTGGCCCCGTACTCGTCCACGACTTCCACGCCCTCCAAGAGGCCCTCTCCCAGGTTTCCCACCACCAGGTCCACGACAAGGCCTTCCCCCCAATTGAACACGCCCGTTGACACGTTCTTCCGCATCTCGACCTTTTCAAAGCAACCGGTCTCGGAATTGAAGTTCTCCGCGTTCCGGGGCGTGTCACGGCATGGGTCGCAGGCATCGCCGAGCCCATCGCCGTCCCCATCGGCTTGCCCGCTGTTCCCCGCCCGCGGGCAGTTGTCGCACGCGTCTCCGCTGCCATCGTCATCCGAGTCCACCTGGTTGGGGTTCTTTTCCCCGGGGCAATTGTCTCCGTCATCGGCAAAGCCGTCCTCGTCCGAGTCCGGGCTCACGGTCAACGCGGCCAGCTTCAACTCCTCTTTCCGGCCGAAGACATCATACAACAGGAGTTGCAGTTTCACTTCCTGGCCGGCAGCCACTCCATTGAACGCGCAGTCGTTGACGCCGGCTTTCTCGCAGGACAACACTTTTTCGCCGTTGACCAGCAACCCCAGGCCGCTGACGCCTTTCACGCGCGGCCGCAGCGAGACCCGGTAGGGCTTGCCGTCCACGGGCTTCCGGGGCTCGACTTCGACGTCCACGAGCCGGTCCAGGGCCGTGGCCTTTTCCACGACGACTTTCACGACTTTCGTGGCGTTCAGGTTGTTGGCCTTGTCGGTCGCGACCGCGTTGAACTGCAACTCGGTTCCCACCTCAAAGGGGCCCGCCCGGTGAAAGCACACCCCCGCGCTGCCGTCACAGCTTTGCACGAGCTTCTTGTTGAAGTAAATGCCGACCCTTTCCACGCCGGACTCGTCGCTGGCAATCGCGGAAACCATTACCTCATCGTATTGCGTGGGGTTCGGCGGATCCATGGATGCCTCCACCTTCGGGGGCTTCCCGTCATTGGCCTGGGTCTGCTGGGGATTGCATTCCTGGTCAATCAAGTCGAACGACACGTAGTTGCGCGGCGTCGGGTCGAGGTTGACGTCGACCACGGTAATGCATTTGCCGGCGAAATCCCTTTTCTGTCCCTTGGAGATGCGCACCGTGCCCAGGTCTTCGCTGCCCCGCATGGCCCCGAATTCCGCGTACTGCCCGGACACGGAAGCGGTCTTGGCCGTCAACACCAGGTTCCCGCCCAGTTGCTTGGACTCGCCTTCCTTCAACGAGAACGGCTCGGCTTGAACGGCTAACGCCAGTAACAGCAACGCCGCCAGTGCAAGCCCTAACCCCTTCATTTTCCCATTACATTACGCTGAACCAGTATAAAATTCTGCCCCCGGGAAGGCCGTTAAAGCCGCTATTGCCCTGTTTTGGCCGCTTTCCGTTGGAGGAAGCCCAGGCGAACTCCCGGGCAAAGTAGAGGTACGTGTACAGGTAGAAGACCACCATGACCGCGTACGCGCGGTGCAGCCAAGTCAACTCGGCTGCGGGCATGCCCGCATAAAAGTGGTCCAACAAGTAGTCCCCGAAAACCAGGCCCAGGGCAATCGAGGCAAGCGCGCCCTTGACGGCGTCCCCAATCTTGTCGGGAAACGTTGCCACGAAGAACACCATGTACACGAGGATGCCGATACCGGAATGCATCAAGGCAAACCCGGGGTCCTGCCGCGAAAAAAGGTAGCCGCCGCCCAGGAACAGGAACCCATGCAGGAACAGGAAGGGCACCAGGAACCTGGCGAATTCCTCGCGGCTCACCTGCTGGCCGTTGACCGTGAACGCTGCCGTCATGCGTTGTCCAACCCAACGCATAAATACTTCTTCTCCTTATTATTCCTTGTGGCTGCATGCCTTACTTCGTCTACCTCCTCGAGTGCCGCGACCAAAGCCTCTACTGTGGTTACACCTCGGACCTCGGAAAGCGCGTGGCCGCCCACAATGCGGGCAGGGGAGGGAGGTACACGCGCACCCACTTGCCCGTCAAACTCGTCTACTCCGAGAAAGCCCGCACCCGCCTCCAAGCCATGCGAAGGGAACGCGAAATCAAGGGCTATTCGCGGAAGAAAAAGCAGGCGCTGATTGAAGAAAAAAGAAAATAAGGCGTCCCCTTGTGGGGACAAGCGCCCTGGCCGGGAATCGAACCCGGGTCTCCACCGCGCTGCAACCCATTTTGCGGGCCCCGCAGGGTTGTCCCATGCCCCGCATGGGACGTTTCCGCAAACCCTTTGTAAAAGGGTTTTGACAGGGTGGAATCCTGGCCGCTAGACTACCAGAGCAACCTATGACCACATGTCGTCAAACTCTTATAAACCTTTGCGGCAATTGGGCCTGTTTTCCGCTCCGGCAATGGCTTTAAATTACGTTTTCTGGTAATATCCGGTCATGGGAAAGCTGGTGTGGCTCGTGGCCTTGATGTTGTTGTTTTCCGTCGCGGCCCTCGCAGCGTACAGCGGGGGCAGCCGGTCCACGCCGCCCGCGAAGCCGAAGCCCCTTCCCGTGGCCGAGGAACCCCAGCCAACCCCTCCCACTGCCCGGCCTGAGCCAGCGCCCGAACCCGCAGCCGTTGAACCCATGGCACCTGCCTCCAAGCCGGCCTTCGACGAGTCCAAGGCCAAGTGCCTGGGTCCGTCCAGTGTCGTGGAACGCGTCAAGTGCCGCCTCCGGTTGACGGACGAAGAACTCGCGGAAACCGAGCCGGATGGCTCCACGGAAATCTATTTCCTGCCCGAGGAATGCCGGCCGCTGGGCGGGGAAGCCAGGGGCCAATGCGTTTCCGCGTACGCGCGCGTGCAGGCCTGTTGGCGGTTTGAAGGCGAGACACGCGAGGAATGCCTCCGGAAACGCGTGGGCTTGCCCGAGAAGTCCAGCGTGCGCGACGAAAAAATCAAGTGCCTGGGGGACGCGTGCCGCGAGGAACTCCGGCAAAGGGTTTACTCGCTCGTCAAGTTCCGGTTGTACAGTCTCGAAGACAAGGCCTCCAAGCTCCTGCGCAAGGGCGTCAGCGAGGACACGGTTGCCCAATTCATTTCGGAAATGGAGCAAAAAAAGGCGGAATTCAATGCCGCAACCAGCCTTGAAGCCCGGAAAAAAGTCTTGCAAGGCGCGGCCCGGCTCTGGAACGACTTCAAACTCGAAGCCTACAAGCAGGTGAGGACGGGAACATGAAGCAAGTGTTTGCGTTGTTGTTGGCCCTGGTGGTCTTACTCGGCTGCGTCTCCATTCAAGGCGAAAAACCGCCGCTGCCGCCCAAGCAGCCGAGCCCCGAAACGCTCGAGCGCCAGGCCGAGGCAGCCAAGGCCACGGAGTTGAGCCCGGAAACCATTTCCTCGATTGCCGGGGTTGACGTCTCCGACGACTTGGAGCAGAGCATCCAAGACCTGGACGAAGCCAGCCAATAAACCTAGTTCCCCGCGTCCAACACGATTGCGTTCTTGAGACCCCTGAAGTCGTTGTCCAGGGTTAGTAGGGTGGCATGGTTGGCGGTTGCAGAAGCATAAATGAGTGAGTCAACGGTTGCTAGCCCCGTTTTCAGGGATTCTTTGGCGGCCTGCACGCATACTTCAAAGTTTAGCAGAGCCGTTTGGCTGTTTATCAGCACAAACTCGAGCGCGCGATATATTTCTTTCTCCTGCCAACCCCCTTTTTGGAGGCGACGCCACAGTTCATACATGCTTAAAATGGACGTAAACAACAGTTCATCCGTTGACTCGATAAATTGCTTCAGGGGCATGCTTTCCCCCAAGATATAAGCGAGCCAGACGCTTGAGTCAAGGAAGAGCCTAGAATCGGTCACTTTTATCCCTAAGGTCTTTCAAGAGTTCTTTTAATGAGTATTTCTTTCCCTTTCTGGCCAGTACCCCATACATGGAACCCCGTTTCACTCGGACAAGCGTGGTAATGGCTTCGTCATACGTTTTTACCTTGTAGGACTTCTTGAGGTTGTCGAGACGTGCCTTGGTTTCGTTCCTCACCTGTATGGTGGTCGTCACGCGGTTCATAATAACTATAGCGCTATAGTTCTTAATAAGCCTTTGCGTTCACTTCACGCGTTCCAGGAACGCCAGGCACTCCACGTGCGGCGTGTTGGGGAACAAGTCAAAGCCCTTGAGGCTCTTCACCTTGTACTCGGGCTGGAACAGCTCCAGGTCCTCGGCCAGCGAGAGCGGGTTGCAGGAAACATAAGCCATTTCCCTGGGCCCCAGGCCCTTCACCCGTTCGATGAGCCGCGCGCCCAACCCCGACCGCGGCGGGTCAATCAAGGCGTACTCGAAGGTGTGCGTCAGGTTCTTGATGCGCTTGCGCACGTCGCCGGACAGGAAAGTCGTGTTCTTGACCTCGTTCAATTCCGCGTTCTTCCTCGCGAGCCTCGCCGAGTCCTCGTCCAACTCGATGCCGTAGACGACCTTCGCCTTTTTGGCGGCGGGAATGGACAACGCCCCCACCCCGCAGAAGAGGTCCAAGACCTTGTCCTCCGCCTTTAACCCGGCAATGGCTTCGGCGAACATTTTCTCGGCCAGCACGGGGTTCACCTGGAAGAACGTGTTCGGCTCGATGCGGAACGTGCAGCCCAAGAGCTTTTCGCGGATGAAGGGCTCGCCCCACGTCCGGATGACCTGTCCATGGGAGTGGTCGGACAGGGAGTCCTGCAACAGCCAGTTGATGCTTTGGACGTCGATTTTCTCGCGCAACGCGCGCACGGCCTCCTGCAACTGGAATTCCTCCACCATGCTGTAGGAAACGAAGTTCGCCATGCGCTCGCCGGTCGTCTTCGACTCCCGGATCACGAGGTAGCGCAGGAACCCTTCGTGCTTGACCGGGTCGTGGAAGGAAACGTTCCTCGCCTTCAAGGCCTCCAACGCCGTCAACGCGATTTGGTTGGCTTCCTTGGACACCAGCAGGCAATCGCTTACCTGGAAGGCCTTCGAGTAGTCCTCGCGCGTCCTATACCCGATGGCCCCGTTGAGGCAACTCAACTCAATCTTGTTCCGGTAATAGATTTGGTTGGGCGAGGGCTCGACGGTAACGGCTTGGCCGGCCGTGAACTGGCCCAGCTCCTGTCCAAGAATCTGCGACTTCAACGCCAACTGCTTTTCGTAGGGGAGGGGCATGACCCGGCAGCCATTACAGGTTTCCCAGTGCACGCACTGGGCCTTGCCGGGGGCGCCCTGCAAGAAGTCCTTCACCAGCCGGTCCAAGACCTTGCCCTTCTCCTTTTTGTCCACCAAAAAACAGCACCCAGCTAATAAGCTATGAAGGACTATTAATTCGTTGCGGTCTCCAAGGCTATTTCTCGAACACGACCAGGCTCTCGTTGACGGTGCCGGTCTTCATCGAGCGCAGGGCGTGGCACTGGATTTTCCGGCAAGGAATTATCTCCACCGGCTTGAAACCCACGCGTTGCCCGAGCTCCGCCAGCAACTGGTCGCTTTCCACCAACTGGTCGGGAAAGCACCCTCCAGCGATGTTGAAAACGGCCTTGGCGCCGGGCTTCAGCGCGGGCAAGCAGTTCCGCAAGACCTTTTCAAGGTCCTCGAAGTAAGCCCTGGCAATCGGCGGCAAGCCAGCGCCCGTCGCAGGCGCCCCGCCCTCGTCCGCGGCCTCCTCGCCGATGAACGCGCGGAGCCTGGTTTCCTGGGCCTTGAAGAACAACGCCAACTCCATCTTGTAAACCGTCGTGTACTCGATTTTGTTCAGGTACGGTGGCGAGGTAATCAGGCCGCCGAAGTGGTTTTCCACGAAACTCGTCTTGCGGGCATCGCTTTCCACGGCTTCGGGCTCCACGGCAGGCAGCCCCCTTTCGGGGGCAGGGGGACTCTTTTTCAGGTCGCGGTACATGAACTTGAGCTTGCTGAAAAAAAGTTTTTTGACGGGCAGCGGGGGCTTCTTCTCGCGCCGCAGGCTCCCGCCGGCCTTGACCGCGTTGGCCACCCTTCCAGCGGTGTCCACCAGGCCCAGCAATAGGAAGTCGCGGATGAGCTCGTCCTTCATTTCCTCGATTCTTTCCTTGTAGAACAAAATGTTTTCCAGGGTCTTCGCATAAAACAATTTCCGCACCCAGTCCTGCTTGGGCGGGTTGCCCTTGAACTCGGGCTTCAGCTTCTTCAACTCCAGCACCGCGTTCCGCAGCCCCTCCAAGTCGTAGGCATGGGTCTTCGCGCGGGCTGCGAGCAAGGCCAGGGGCGAGACATCGATTCCAACCGACATCAGCCCGCGTTGCTTGCACGCCAGCAGGGTCGTGCCCGAACCGCAGAACGGGTCGAGGACGGGCTCCTCCATCCGGTAGCGGTCAATGCAGTAATCGACGAGGCCGCGGCTGAACCCCTCCTTGTAGTAGAACCAGTTGTGGATGGGCTCGCGCTTGTTCGGCGTGAAGGTAACGGCTTCCGCGAGGTTGACCTCGTGCATGCAAGGAATTAGGCGGGCAACGCTTTTAAGCCAACGGCTTTGACCCGGTTAGGGCAGCGCCAAGTAGAGGATGATCAAGCCCACCACGACCTTGAAGAAGGCCGCGTACCGGATGAAGGTGTTCGACTTCTTGGCCATGGCCTCGGCCACCGCGACGATTCCCTCGCGGAACGCAAAGCACAGGACTCCAAAGCCCACCATGACGACGCCGAAGAACGAGGCCAGGATGGCGAGCAAGTCGACCTCCGGCCAAATCGTGTACAAGGCGGTTGCCCCCACCAGGGCAGCCAAGGCGCCCAAGAACTTCGTGTTCTTCCGCACCATTCGCGTGACGAAGCCCTTGAACTTGCCCGGGTTGATGACCGCGGGAATCCGCGTAATCACGAGCAGCAAGCCAAAGACGAACGCAACCGTCCGCACGGGGTCAACCAATTGCATGGCATAATTAGCGCTGAACTACAATTTAAGGCTAACGTTCGCGTGCTGGGCCGTTTTTCCCGCTTTTCCCCCCACCCGCGGCCCCTTACACCTTGAACCATTCCAGCTTGTCCACGGGTTCCCCGGCCGCGCACTCCCGGAGTTCTTTCAGGAGCTCGGCGCGGTCTTCGAGGACAACGCGGCCCTCCATGAAGTCCGCGATTTTTCCAGCGAAGACGCGGGTGGCGGTCATCATGGGCAGGACGACGAAGTCCGCCCCGCACTCGTACAAGGCAAGGGCTTCCCGGAAGTACTCGGCGCGCGCAATCACCTGGGCGCGCGGGTTGTTGGCCTTCACGGCCCTGAGAATGTGGACTTCCTCCTCGAAGTCCGGCACCGTCAGAATCACGAGCCGGGCCTTCATCAACCCGGTCTTCTCCCACATGCCCTCGTTGGACGCGGAACCCATGACGGCCTTGAAGCCGCGTGCAATGGCGTGTTTCACGACTTCGGGGTTGCGGTCCACGAGCACCACGCTTTCGTCTCTTTCGGCCAGCATCTCCGCGATGGTGTACCCGTTCCGGCCCGCGCCCACGACCACGGCGTGCTGGGCCATGCCCTCCTCAAGGTTCTCGTAGGCCGCGAGCTTCCGCCGGAAAAACCCCTTCCAGGTCTTGGACGCGAAAAAGGTTTCGCTCACCTTGTTGACGACGCGGTAAAAGTTCTTGTCGCCCGCGTTGAAGTAGGGCGCGATGGCCATGGAGGCGCCGACCAGCACGATGAGCCACGAGTAAAGGCCCTGGCTGATTTGGCCGAGCTGCAGGCCCTCCTTGGCGATGATGAGCGAGAACTCCGAGACGTTGCCGAGCCCGGCCGCGGCGAAGACCGCGTTCCGCGCCCCATAGCCGCCGAGGACCGTGGCCGCGAAATACGCGAGGGGCTTGACGAAGTACACGCCCAGCAGCGAGACCGCGATGACGGCGGGGCTGATGTTGATGCCGCTGAAGTCCAGCTGCATGCCGAGGGTGACGAAGAAGATGGCCGCGAAAAAGTCGCGGAGGACCTTGATTTTTTCGTGCACGTCGTCGCTGTACGGCAACGAGGAAAGCGAGACGCCGGCGATGAAGGACGCGACCGCGACCGAGAAGCCGGTCAGGCCCGCGACGCCGATGAAGAACAGGCAGCAGGCCACGGCCGCCAGGAACAGGAGTTCACTGGATTTCGAGGCCAACGCGAACAGGGGCGGGTAAGCGAAGCGGTGCAGGAGGTAGGCGAGGGCAATCAATCCAATGGCGGGGGCCAGCGAGGCGGCCACGCTGCCCACGTTGAGGCCGGCCGAGAAATTGGCCAGCAAGGGCAGCACCATCACCACCAGCAGGTCCTCGACCAGGAGGAAGCCGACCGTGAGCTGGCCGTGCAGGGCATGGATTTTCTTGCTCTCCGTCAGCATCTTCACGATGACGGTGGTTGAACCGAAGGCGACGGTAGCACCCATGAACACGGCTTCGTTGAACGGCAGCCCGGCCATGGAGCTCAGCAGGGCAACGACGGAAACCGTGATGGCGACCTGTGCAACGGCCCCCAGCAAAATGGTTTTGCCGAGCACGGAGAGCTTGCCGATGTTGGCCTCGACCCCCACGGCGAACAACATCAAGGCGATGCCGAACTCGCCCAGGACCTTCAGGGTTTCCAGGTTTTCCACGCCCAGGCTTATCCCGCCTATTTGGAGGTTCAGGGAGGCGAGGCCCATGGGGCCCAGCAGGAGCCCGGCCGCGATGAACGCCAGGAACAGGGGCTGCCGGAGCATGACGGCCAGGTAGCTGAGCGCAGTGGCCACCAACACAATCAAGCCGACTTCAAACAGCCAGGCAAACTCGGGCGTCATGCAATGATAACCCTGCCCTTCTTCTTGGGCGGAACCGGTTTGGCCTTGAATTCGAGCACGACTTCAGGGCTTAAATCGTCTTTCTTGATGTCCCCTGCCAGCATCAGGCCCAGCTTGGCGCCCTTCTTGCCCAAGGCGACCATGCCGTACTTGGACTCGACTTCCATGACTTCCACCATTTTGCCGTTGAATTCGGTGGTCATGTTCTTGCTGATGGTTCCTTCCACGAGCTCGCCGATGACGTAGGTTTCCTTGGTCCCGAAAAACTGCTCTACCTTGATAACTTTGACCTTCGCGGTGCCCAGCACGCCCGTGCCCTGGCTGGGCTTCACGATCTGCGTGTTCCCGCCTGCCCTGGGGTTGTCTTCCCCAAACGTCAGACCCACTAAGCCGCCCATGCAATCACGCTAAGTAATAGGCCAACGTCATTTATAATTGTTTTCCTCCAACCGTCTTCCAGAGGGGCATGAAAAAAGTCGCCTACGTTTCGGGGCCACGCGACTTGGGGGAAAAGGCCAGGACCTGGTTGAAGAAAGTCAGGGACCTCCATCCACGGCCCCCCGCATTCCAGTTCCCTTCCGTGCATGCTGCGCATGCTGCGCATGCTGCGCATGCTGCGCATGCCGCCTTGTTCGTCGTCGACCTGCAGAACTTCTTCCTCGACCCCGCCTCGCATGCCTTCGTCCCCGCCGCCCCCGCCATCCTGCCAAACGTGCAGTCCCTGCTGGCGGCCTTCCGGGAAGCCGGCCGGCCAGTGGTCTTCACGCGCTATGCCGTGGCCGACGGCGAAAGCCCGGGCCTCATGGGGGAATGGTGGAGGGACTCGGTCAGGGAAGGCAGCGAGGCTTCCGCCATCGTTTCGCGCCTGCAGCCGCTTCCCGGGGAACTCGTCCTCCGCAAGCGCTCCTACAGCGCCTTCCAGGGAACCAATTTAGAGCAGCACCTGAGGGCAGCGGGCGTGGACTCCGTGGTCATTTCGGGGGTGCTGACGCACCTCTGCTGTGACACCCTGGCCCGCGAGGCCTTCACCCGGGACTTCAAGCCCTATCTGGTCGTGGATGCAACGGCTTCCTACAACGAGGACCTGCACCTGTCCAGCCTCAAAACCCTTTCCCATGGCTTTGCCGTGGCCCTCACCGCGGACGAGGTCCTGCAAGCGCTTCGGGGCACCAGGGCCCGGAGGAGACGATGACCCGTGACGCCATCGTGGGCGGTGCCATCGTCGACGTCCTCGTGGTGGGCGCTGGCCCTGCGGGGCTGTCAGCTTCCATCCAGTTGCAGCGCATGGGCTTCAAGCCCCTGGTCCTCGAAAAAAACCGGGTCGGTGGCTTGCTGCGCAACGCGCGTTGGGTGGAGAACTTCCTCGGCTTTCCGGATGGCCTTGCCGGGAAAAGACTTGCCGCCTTGTTCGAGCGCCAGGCACGAGCGCAGGGCGTGGAGGTCAGAAAGGCGGTGGTGACCGGCGTCACGCGGGAAAAGAATGGGTTCGTGGTGCGCGCGGGCCGGAAGCGCTTCCGGTCGCGTGCCCTCGTCCTTGCCACGGGCACGGCGCCCAGGCCACTGGGGGTTCCAGGGGAAAAAGCCCTGGCCGGCAAAAAGCTGTTCTACTCCGTCGAGGAAATGCCGGCCTTGAAGCGCGGCCAAGCCAGGGGTTGGACCCTGGCCGTCATCGGTTCGGGAGACATTGCCTTCGACTATGCCTTGAACCTCGCCGACCAAGGCATTCGTGTGCGGCTGCTGTTGCGGGGCTCGAAGCCGAAGTGCATTCCACGCCTCCGGGCAGCGGTTGGCAAGCATCCACGCATTGCCGTGTACCCGCATGCCGTGGTGCGGGGTCTTTCAAGCCAGGGCCACAAGGCCCTCCTTGAAGTGGCCGTGAACGGCCGGCGGCAATCAATGTCAGTGGATCGGGTCCTGGCCGCGGTCGGCCGGCAGCCCTGCCTGGATTTCCTGCCCCGGGCCTGGCAAAAGCGCTTGCGCAGGGAAGGGCGCGCCCTCGAGGGAGTGGGGCTTTGCCTGGCGGGAGACGCGGATGCAAACAATTTTAGGCATGCCGGCATAGCAATGGGTGAGGGTTTGCGCGCCGCCATGTTCCTGGGAGGGTTTTTGTCGCATGCTTCGAGTGATTGAGTCCACGGGAAAAGAGGGGCTGGCCACGGTTTTCGTGGCAAGGACCGGGAACGGCCGGCTCATCGAGTTCGCGGAGTCCTTCCAGCCCGGCCAGTCCATTGACCAGAAGTGGGTGTTGATTCTCTCCGTCATGCATGGCTGCCCCGTGCGCTGCCTCATGTGCGACGCGGGCCAGGCTTTTCTGGGCAACCTCTCCAAGGAGGACATCCTTGCGCAAGTCGGTTACCTGGTGCGACGGCGGTTCCCCGATGGCAGGGTGCCGAGCCGGAAATTCAAGGTGCAGTTCACGCGCATGGGCGAGCCCGCGTACAACCCCGCTGTGCTCGAAGCCCTGGAAGAGCTGCCGCGCCGGTTTGACGCCCCCGGCCTGATTCCATCGGTGTCCACGGTCGCGCCCCTTGACCGGGAAGGGTTTTTCGAGTCCCTCCTGGAAGTCAAGCAACGACTGTACCGGCAGGGGCATTTCCAGTTGCAGTTCTCCGTCCACTCCACGGACGAGGCAAAGCGGGACCAGCTCATCCCGGTCAAGAAATGGGGGCTCCGCGACCTCGCCTCCTATGGGGAACGGTTTTTCGAGGCAGGGGACCGAAAGGTCACGCTCAACTTCGCGCTCATGCAGGGCTATCCCGTGGAACCAAAGCGGGTCGCGGAATTCTTCGACCCGCGGAAGTTCCTGGTCAAGATAACCCCCTTGAACCCCACCCAGAAAGCCGCGAGCAACCGCCTGCTCCCGGCCTTTGACGCCTGCCGTGAAAACCCCGTGCCGGAGCTCGTGCAGGGGTTCAAGGACCTGGGCTTTGACGTCATCCTGAGCATCGGTGACCTCGAAGAAAACCAGGTGGGCAGCAACTGCGGCCAGTTCGTGAGCGCCCTGGAAGCGACCCGCCTCGCCAAACCCAGGATAGTCCAATCAGAATAATTTGTTCAAGTAATTATTAATAATGGAATAACGTGTTTGTTTTATTAAGGGTTGGGGAGCAAATATGGGTATGCATTTCATGGGCGCCATGCTTGCCGGGCAGGTCTCCCGTTCCGCGGACACCATCCGCCTGCACCGCCTGGCCCGGGATGGCCACGCGAAAAAAGAGGAATTCCTTGCCTCGGCTTCGAAGGACGCACAAGCCATCCTCAAAGCCCAGGCCCAGGGTTTCGCCTTCGTCTCCGGCGGCCAGGTCGAATGGCTGGACTTGTTCCGGCCCATCGCGGCCACCTTTGCGGGGTTTGAGCGGAAGGGCTCGGAGGGCGAGGACGCCATCGGCCCCGTGACGCGCTGGTTCCGGACCAACACCTTTTACCGGAAGCCCCACGTCAACAAGCGGATTTCAGCCGAAGGCGGGGAACTCATCCCGTTCCTGCCCAAGCTGCCGGGCAAGGGGCTCGCATGCCTGCCAGCGCCCTACACTTTTTGGCGGCTCGTCGAACACTCTTATTACCAGGAGCCCGCGGAATTCGCGGCAGACTATGCGGCCGCGCTGGCGGCGTCAGCCCCGCACCTGAAAAAGCACGGCTATGATTGCCTGCTGTTCTTGAACCCCTCGGTGGGCTATGACCTCTCCCGCAACCAGTTCCAGAAACTCGACTGGGCCGCGGACTTCTTCGCGTCCCTCAAAAAGACCGGCTTCACCCTGGGCGTGCACTTCCCGCTCGCGGACGGCTCGAAAGCCCTTCCAATCGTCGAAGACTCGTCCGTGGACTTCGTCGGCGTGGACTGCATCCACACCGACTTCGCGAAACTCCACTCGAAGAAGGACCTCTTCCTCGGCCTCGTGGACGCGGCGCGCATCGGCGTCGAAAGCCCCGCGCACCTCACCCAGCAGGCCCGCGCCTGCCTCCAGGAAGCCGGCTTTTCCGGAAACTTTTACCTGGGCCCCAACGACCGCCTCTTCGAGGTGCCGTATGAGGCCGGGCTCGACAAGGTAAAGTCCCTGGCCCAGGCCGCGAAACAACTGGAGGCAGCCAAATGAAGAAAGCCTTTGCTTGCCAGGAAGTCGGCAGCATCCAGCGGCCCATCTGGCGCCAGCAGTTGGAAGCCAAGGCCAACAAGGAATGGGTCAAGTCCGCCATGGACTGGGGCGAGAAATTCAACGTCGAGGAGCGCGGGGAACTCCGGCAACTGCTTGAAAAGGACGGGAGCAAGCGCTCGGCCGGGGAAAAGCAGCGCATCGTCGACATCGCATCTATTTATGTCATCCGCATGCTCGAGCATGCGGGCCTCGACAGGGTCTTCAACGGCGAACAGCCGCGCACCGAAATGTATGACATGCTGGCCAAGCAGATTCCCGGCATTAAAACCGCGGGCTTCGTGAATTCCTTTGACGCCAACTATTTTCGGAAAGGCATCATCGACGGCGAAATCTCCGTCAACCAGGAGGGCATCGACTGGTTCGTGGACGAATTCAGGTTCGTGCAGAAGCACACCCAGCACGCGGTGAAACCCTGCTTCACGGGGCCCTACACCATGGTGGACTGGTCGTACGTCGAATACTACCGGAAACTCAACGAGAAAAAGGGCTTGAAGCCGTTTGCCGCGCTCCGGCAGGCGCGCGCCGACGCGGTGCTGGGCTTCGCCCGCCACGTCTTGAACCCCATCGTCCGCGCCCTGGTCAAGGCCGGCGCGGAAATCGTGCAAATAGACGAGCCCGCCGCGACCACGGATGAAAGCGAGTCCGCCTTGTTCACCGAGGCCATGAACGAGTGCTTCAAGGGCGTGCCAAAGGGAACCGGGAAAGCCATCCACATGTGTTACAGCAATTACCCCGTGCTCTTCCCGGAGCTCGCGGAATGCAAGGCGGACAGTTACCTGATCGAGTTCACCAACCACGCCTCGGTCAGCCACTTCAAGCCTGACATGGTGAGCCCCGAAGCCTACAAGTTCATCCAGTCGTTCAACGAGTACAAGGTGCCCGTGAACATGGGAGTCGGGGTAATCGACATCCACTCGGACCTCGTGGAGAGCCCCGAAGTCATCAAGGAAAGGCTGTTGCACGCCGCCAAGCTCGTGGGAGACGCCTCCCGGGTGCAAGCCAACCCGGACTGCGGCCTGCGCACGCGGCGCTGGGAGATAGCCGTCCAGAAGCTCGTCAACATGGGGAGGGGCGCGCAATTGGCGCGTGAGGCCCTGGGTGAATGAATGAAAGTCCCGCGAATGATGTTTGAGGTCGTGCCCCCCAGCAAATTCTCTTCCGAGGAAGCCATGGAAAAGGTCGTGGCCGACCTCGCCGATGGCCTCTCCACCGTTGACTGCATTGATGCCTTGAACGTTCCCGAAGTCGTGGACGAAAACCGCCACGGCTCGCCTTACTACCGCAACCTGGATGTCTGCCGGTTCGCCGAGGGACTCCGGAAGAAAACCGGCTTGAACGTGATTGCCAACAAGGTGGTCGTGCAATGCCGGGGCAGGCAGGGCTTCCTGGACTGGCTGGATTCCGCCGTGAAAGTCCACGGCCTCACGGACTTCGTTTTCGTGGGCGGCAACTACGCGGACAACATCTATCCCGGGCCAAGCGTTGCCGAAGCCACTGAAATGGCCTTGGAGCGATTCGGCCTCTCCGTTGGCGGCATCCTCATCCCCTCCCGCCTCGACGAAAGCGAGCGCCTGCTCCGGAAAACCCTTTCAGGGACCTCGTTTTTCACCACCCAGATCCTGTTTTCCGCGAACCCCTTGAAGTCCGTGCTGTCCTCGTATTACTCGAAGTGCGTGGAAAACTCCGCCAAGCCCGCCGAGGTCTTCCTGAGCTTCAGCGTGCCCTCGAACGCGCACCACCTGGAGTTCATGAAGTGGCTGGGAGCCGAGCTGACCCCCAAAGTCGAGGAAACCCTCTTGTCGGGCGGTTCCATGGCCCAGAAGTCCATTGACTTGGCGCGAAGCGTGTGGCTGGACGCGTTCAACTACTTGCAGGATTCCTCGGTGCCCATCCAGTTGGGGTTGAACGTGGAAGCCGTTTTCCTCCGCAACCTGGACGCAGCCCTTGAAATGGCCCGGCAACTGTCGGCCGCCAGGGCCAGGAACCGGTTTTAAACCGCGTCCAGGCCGGGTTCAACCGCGGCTTTAAACCGTCGGCTTTAAATTAACCATTCCCTCCTAAATCATCAGTTATACGAGTAAACTAGTTCAGTGGGTTTTGCCCACCTTTTTTCCCAAGGCTTTTTACCTCGGCAAAAAGGCTTTTCTAGTTTCAGTCGTATAGTCTAAAAAAAGGAGTTAGAAACAATGGGATTCCAAGGCGGATCTTTTGGTGGTCCAAGGGAAATGTTCCCCGCGACCTGCTCTGACTGCGGACAAGAAACACAGGTTCCATTCAAGCCCACCGAGGGCAGGCCTGTCTACTGCAGGGACTGCTACCAGAAGCACAAGAAGTTCTAAACCCATCCAGGCTTAGATGGCTAGCGAGGGCCCCCCAAAAAGGGGGCAAGAAACTAGGCAAACACCATTTTTTTCTTTTTATTTTCAACGGTTCTTGCCGGTAGGCCGCCGGTGTTCCGGGTCGTTTCCCCCCTTGCACCACTGGCTAGGCCCAGGCGGTTTACCCGTTTTAACCCCAAACCATGGGGTTTAAATTAGCCACGGGCCCATTAATCCATCAGTTATACGAGTAAACTAGTTTTCTAGTTTCAGTCGTATAGTCTAAAAAAAGGAGTTAGAAACAATGGGATTCCAAGGTGGATCTTTTGGTGGCCCTAGGGAAATGCACCCGGCTACTTGTTCTGACTGCGGCAAGGAAACAACGGTTCCCTTCAAGCCGACAGAGGGCAAGCCAGTCTACTGCAGAGACTGCTACCAAAAGCACAAGAAATACTAAAACCTCTTTTCTCACCCGCAAGGGCTGAAACTAGGAACAACGCGTTTTTTTCGATTTCTTCTTTTTCTTTACCCTGTTGTGAGCCGTGAGGCTGAATTAGCCGCCGCTTTCATGCAACTACTTCCACTTCACGTTGCAGCCCGTGCTCGGCACGTCCGTCCGGAACTTCACCGGCTTGCCTGCGAGCAGGGCCTGCACGGCTTCCTCGAGTTCGTTGGTCTGGGCTTCCTCGTGGGGCTTCCCGTGCGCGTCGTCGATGCGGCCATGGTAAACAAGCTTGAACTCCGCGTCGAACAAGTAGGGGTCGGGGGTGCAGGCCGCGTCATAGGCGTGCGCGGTGGCCTGGCGTTCATCCACCACGTAGGGGAACCGCCACCCAAACTTTTTAGCGTACTCCGCCATCTTCGGGAAGCCGTCCTCCGGGTACTTGACCGCATCGTTGGCGTTGACGCCAATCATGCCCAGGCCCTTGCCCGAATAGTCGTTGAACAACTGCGCCAGCTTCGGGGCCTTCGGCTGGACGTAGGGGCAGTGGTTGCACATGAACACGACCAGCAACCCCTTCTTTCCCTTGAAGTCGGCCAAGGAATAGGTCTTTCCGTCGATGCCTTTCAGCTGGAAGTCCGGGGCTTCGCTGCCCTGCTTCATTTTCAAGTAAGATGACGCCGTCAACACCATGGTGCTCCCTCCATTACTTGTTTACTGCAATCCGCTTTTATTTTTTTGGTGGGGGCCCAGGAAAAATAGGGCCGCCGCGCCCACGGCAAGTTGGCCGAACAGGGTTTCCACCGTTGGGAACACGCCGAAGTCCCTGGCTTTCGGCAAACCCTTGAACTCGGTTTCGCCAATCCAGCCGGCTTCCTGGAGTTCGTGCACGCCTTGGCCCATGAAGACGATGGACAAGCCAATCAACAGGGTGCTGGTCACGAGGAAAATGGTTTTCAAGTCCAGGCGGGCCTCGATTTGGAGGACGAGCCAAAACAACCCCGCCAACACCAGCAACCCGGCCGCCAACCCAGTCCACAAGTCCGCGGGAGGCACGGAAACCGACAATGCCTGGTAGAACAACACGGTTTCGAACCCCTCCCGGTAGACGGCCATGAAAGCCGTCAAGGCTAGTGCCAGGCCGCTGCCCTTTTCCAGGGCGTGGTTGACTTTTCCCCGGATGTAGGCATGCCAGTGGCTGACCTCCACCTTGGACAAAAACCAGTGGCTCACGTAAAACAAGACCAGGGAAGCCACGACCAGGGTCAGGCCCTCCAGGACCTCCTGCAAGCCTTCATTGGCTTCGAAGGCGGCGTGGAACAGGAACGCCGTGGCCAGGCTCGCCAGCACGGCCAGGCCCGCGCCCACCCACACCTTGCGTTCCAGGTTTTTCTGCCCGGCCTTTTCGAGGTAGGCGATGATGGCCGCGAGGATGAGGATGGCTTCCAGTCCCTCCCGGGTGATGACCACCAACGACTGCAACACGCCTTCAATCAAAGAGGTTCCCACGCACTCAACCAGCCAAACCATTAAAAAACCGCCGAACCTATTCTCCCTGCATGACCGGCGAGCGCGTGCACAAGGGCCTGGACCTCACGCAGGGGCGGGTCTTGCACAACCTCCTGGCCATGGGCATCCCCGTCTCCATTGGCTTCATGTTCGAGACCTCGTACAACGTGGTCGACACCATGTTCGTCGGCGGCCTGGGCGTCAACGCGCTTGCCGCGTTGTCCATGAGCTTCCCCTTGTACTTCATCATCCTCTCCATCGGCATCGGCTTGAGCGTGGGCTCGAACGCCTTGGTCGCGCAAGCCATCGGCGCCAAGGACTACAAGAAGGCCGACAACCTCGCCGAGCACTCGTTCCTCGTCGCAGCCGTCGTTGGCTTGCTGGTCACGTTCCTGGGCTTCTACGCCGTGAAACCCTTTTACCTGGCCTTTGGCGCCTCCCCCGAAGTCCTAGCCCTGGGCGAGCAGTACATGTTCTGGATTCTCTTGAACACCATTCCCTTCTACTTCACGTTCGTGGCCATGGCCTTGCTGCGCGCGGAAGGCGAGGCCATGATTCCCTTGTATGCCCTGGCAGGCGGTGCCATCCTCAACGTCTTCCTGGACTGGATTTTCATCTATGGCTTGTTCGGCTTGCCGGTCATGGGGGTCGCGGGCGCAGGGTTTGCCACCTTCCTCGCGGACGTCGCGGCCGTGGGGTTCTTTGCCTTCATGCTCTTGGGCGGCCGCAGGCGCCTCCTCCGCTTCAAGCCCCGCGACTTTTCGCCTCGCTTCGGGTATGCCTGGCAGTTGCTGGTTAAAGGCGTTCCAGCCTCGGTCGGCCAGGTCATCACCGCGGGCGGCTTCACGCTCTTGATGGCCCTGGTGGGCGGCTTTGGTGCGGAAGCCGTGGCCGCCTACGGAGTCGGTATCCGCATCGACCAGCTCGTGGTCTTGCCCTCCATTGGCATCGCCACCGCCGTCACCTCCATTGTCGGCCAGAACATTGGTGCCCGGAAGCTCAAGCGCGTGGAGTGGACCGTGAACTCGGCGTTGAAGCTCTTGTTCGCCGTGGAACTCGCGGGCGGCGCGCTGGTCTTTGCCTTGGCCGGCCCCCTCATGGGCTTGTTCACCTCCGATTTGAGCGTCGTCAACCTCGGCGTTGCCTATGTTTCCACGGTGGCCTTGACGTATTGCTTTCGCGCTGGCATGATTGTCATCGCCTCGGCCTTCCAGGGCGCAGGCGAGATGCTGAA
The DNA here is from genome assembly GCA_018304425.1 of Candidatus Iainarchaeum sp. Taxonomy (GTDB): domain Archaea; phylum Iainarchaeota; class Iainarchaeia; order Iainarchaeales; family UBA10219; genus UBA10219; species UBA10219 sp10219u. Next base: position 186,267 of record JAGVWE010000004.1, read on the forward strand.
AGCCCTGGTCATGATGGCCTCGTTTTACGGCCTCGCCTTTGCCTTGGCGTACGCCTTCACTAGGTCCAGCCACGACCTCTCCCTGGTATGGATGTCCATCGCCGCTTCAACCCTTCTCTCGTTTGCCTTGAGCTACGCGATGTACGCGCGAAAGATGTGGGTGCCGAAAGCCCTGCGCGCTTAAATACTTCCTGCGCTGCTTAATCTGTATGTCGCGCTGGCCAGCCCATGCTTCCATGCCCGCCGGCTGGCTGCGTCCCGCGCGGGCGTTGGCCCAGGCCCAGCAGCGGCCCGTGGCCGAGTTCAGGGGAAAAGCCGAGCGGGGCCGGGAAGTGTTCGTCAACGGCCAGCGCAGGCGAATTGCCGGCCTCGATTTGCTTCGATACGAGCTCGGCTGCCACCGAGTGGAAAAGGCACTCCGGAGGCGCGTGCCCGAAGCCACCAGGCGCTCCCAGCCGGCCTATGACGCGTTCTTGGACGCCAAAGTGGATGGGATTCCCTTCCGGGATGTTTTCCTCCACATCGACTGGAACCAGGCGCTGTTGCTGCGGCGCGCGTTCGCGCTGGGTAGCGCGGAATTGTATGGCAACCCCCTTGGACCGAAATGCCGGATCACGGTTCGTCGCGCCAAGCGCAAGATTGACGCCACCCTAGACTTTCCGGATTTCCTTTCCGGCCAGAGCTGGGAGCGGGTTGGTGCCTCCTTGCGTGACCCTGAACGGCTTGCGCGCGTCCGCGCCGTGTTCGAGCAACTCAAGGGGAAGACTTATTCCTTTTCGGTGCGCCTCGGAGCGGAGCGGTTCGCGGCCCTGGCCGAAGCCATTCGCCTCGCTGACCGGTTGGACCGGGTGGTCTTGCGTTCCTTCCGCGAAGCCGATTTCCAAGCCGTGATGGCGGCTGGACGCGCTTGATTC
>JAGVWE010000004.1:187188-318120 GCA_018304425.1 Candidatus Iainarchaeum sp.
AGCCGCGCGATGACGAGCCCTGCCGCCGTGTAGTAGACGAAGTAGCCGACCACGAGGCTTGCGTAGAAGCCCGTGGGGTAAACCCTGCTCGTGTAAATGATGTAGGCTTCGGGTACCGCGGCAATGAACCACACCAGGAGGCCCAGCTTCCGGCCTTTCTCCACCCAGTTGCCTTGGAACCTCTGCCCCACCGCGTCGTAGACCATGGCGGCGACCAAGCCCATGACGAAGGGATGCAGCCAGAACAGGGTCATCAAGGGGTCTTTGAGGTCGCGGATGGAGCCGAGTTCCGTCCACTTGTAGGGAAACACCAGCTGGATGAGCGCTTCAAAGGCGAATGAAAGCACGAGGATGACGAGCCCGGCCGCGAGGCCCGCCAACAGGGTCCGCTTGTTCAAGCACATGCCAAGACTAAGGAGTTAACTGCAATAAAAACGTTTCGCCGGGCGGTTAGGGGGCACGTTTTTAGTCCCGTGGCCCCCAAAGAGAAAGAAAAATCCCGCCTCCCGGATTTGCTGGTTCTAGCTTACTTGGAGTATTTGTAGCAGGAAGGTCGCTAATATGCCTGGTCGTGGTGCGTGTAGTCTTCGAGTACCACGGCCTTCCGGCTTTCGGCGATGGTATAAGTTAAAACGAAGGAACCGTAGATATGTACACGTCGCAGGTGCTGTAACGGCGCATGCAATGGCTTGAACCGGTGCGGGTCTTCAAGGATTTGCCGGATTTTCTTCTGCAGGGCCGCATACTGTATCGGATCCCTTTTCGCCATTTTCGCGATTATTTTGTCCAAGCGCTTGCTCGACTCGAGGAAATACATGTCATTTCCTCATGGACGCGAACCACGCTTCGACATCTGGCACCCGGTATTTTTTCTCCTTCTGGTACCGCTTGAGCTTCTCGACGTATTCGGGCTTGAAAGGCCGCTCCAAGACCTCATACTCGTATTCTTCGACGAGCTTCTCGATGGCCTGGCTCTTGTCCCTCAAATCGTATTTGGCCTTCACTAGGTTGATGACCCGGTTGGCCCGCTTGCTGATGGAAATGATGGCCTGCACCATGCAAAATCACCCGTATTAATATGGTGTTAATACGGTATTAATAAGAGTTTCGGCTCTACAAAAGGCGCGCCAATTGGATGACGTCCACATAGCCGGTTTTTTGCTTGCAGTGCTTTCGGAGCCTTCCCTCTCGCTTGAACCCGAACTTCCGGTAGAACCAGTGGGCTTTCCGGTTGTCGGCTTCGGCCCGCAACTGTACGCGCTTGATTCCCTGTCTGCGGGCCCGCGCCAGGAAGAACCGCATGAGCCTGCTGCCGAGGCCCTTGCGGTGGAGGCAGGGCCGCACCGCGAACGCGCTGATGTTTACCACGTGACGGCACTTTCCGACTTCGCGGAGGTAGCCGCCATAGGCCAGGACTTTGCCCGTTTCCTCGACTACCCACATTTCTTTTTCCTTCATCAGCCGCTTCCACAGCTTCTTGAAGGCCGGCAACGGCATCCAGTCGAAGTGCATGAACGGTTCGACGTCGGGATGATAGTAGATTTCGTAGACGCTGGCTGCATCCGAGGATTTGGCGCGGCGGATCATCCACGAACCCCAACCCGTCCTTTCTCGGCCGCCGTTCCGCCCTTCCTGAATACCAGCAGGTTTTCGGCCACTTCGAGGGGAAGGGGGTCCCTAACCCCGTGTTCTTGGAGGGCGGCCTGGAAGTCTCCGGCGATGTTCTCGGTCGTGGCTTCATCCAGTTCGAACCCGTTTTCCTTGAACAGCCGAATCCATTCCGTCCCAGGTTTTTCGTTGCAGTGGTAGAAATAGCTTTTTGGGCCGCCGTAGGGGGAGCTGAAGACCACCGTGTCGGAGCTGCGGGTAACCGTTTCGAGGAGCGTTCGGGTGGCCCGGTTGGGGATGTGTTCCGCCACTTCCGAGCAAATGGCTAAATCGAATTTTTTCCCCAGTTCCAGCGGCTTCCGCAAATCGTGTTCAATCATCTTTTCCGGTGGAATCAGCGCCAGTTTGACCGCCGCCCTGCTGCCGTCCACGCCCAGGATTTCCCGGCCGCGTTCCTGGAAGCAATGCAGGTAGGTTCCGATGCCGCAGCCGATGTCCACCACGCTGTGCGGGTCGAGGTGTTTCACGAGGACATCGGCGAATAGTTTTGGCGCCGTATGGCGGCGTTCCTCGAACCGCAGGTAAGAGGTGGAGAAGAACTTTTCGTCGTACAACGCGTCCACCTGTTCCTTGAATGGGGCGAGGAGGATGGTTTTCAGCCGCCACAACTTGTAGCGCCCCCATCCAAGGAGCGTCTCAAGGCGTTTTCCTGTCATTCTACTCCCAGTTGGTTGGACTTTTTCGGCATGGGCCGGTAGCGGGTGGTTAGTTGTTTTTGGTCTTGCGTTCACGGTTTTCGCCTTCCAACAGGAAGTCCTTGTACTGGTTTCCATACACGTTATACAGGTATTTGAGGAATGGTTTCTCCTTTTTCTTCGCGTCGACTTCCCTGAGCACCAGGTAATACAGCATTTTCTCGGCGTCGAAGATGTTCAGCAGCGGATAACCGTTTCTGAAGAGCGCGTGGTTCATCAGGAGCCTGGAGAGGCGCCCGTTGCCGTCCATGAAGGGATGGATTTTCACGAATTTCAGGTGCACGAGCCCGGCCAATTCAAACGGGTGCAGGAGGTTTTCGGCTTCCCTGAGCCAGGAGAAGAACCGCACCATTTCGCTCGGCACCTTTTCCGGGGGCGGGGGCCGGTAATTTCCGACGATGTTTTGCCCTTTCCGTATCCGGCCGGCTTCCGGATGGACCCCCCGCATCTGGAGGGCGTGCAGTCTCAGCACGAGGTCTTGGTCGATGATTCCCTTGTAATCGAAGAGGAAGTCGATGCATTCCTTCATGTTCTTGACTTCCTGCACGTCGCGCTTCGTGTGTTCCGCTTTGGGTTTTTTGCCTTCCAGCACGCCCTTCGTGTCCTCGTAACTCAGCGAGTTGCCTTCGATGGCGTTGGTGTTGTAGACGAAGCCGACCATGCGTTCTTTCTCGGTCTTCCACAGGCTTTTCCCGATTTTGTGTTTCGCCGCATAGGCGGCCTTGATGCGGTCGACGATTTTCATTTGCTTGGCCGTCATCAGCCGCCGGACCGGCTGGACCAGCGAAAGTTCTTTCTCGGCCAGCGCAAGATTCGAGAGGTCAGCTCCGACGTATTTCCGGATTTTCTTCCACTTGCCCGGCGACACGCGAATATTCCGGGAGAGGTAGAAATATTCCTTGCCTCCTATCCTCTTCTTCTCGACGTAGGCCATACAACAATTAGGGAGCACAAAATTTAAAAACCTATTTTAGGGGGCACGTTTTTAGTCCTGTGGCCCCCAAAGAGAAAGAAAAATCCCGCCTCCCGGATTTGCACCGGGGATCTTCTGGTCGCTGCCTCGTCTCCACGCGCTGGACCCGCTTTTACGCGGGTGTCCAACAGTCTACAGCCAGACGCGTTAGCTACTACGCTAAGGCGGGATACGCCTTGGCTTGCCCTGAATGGGCTCGCCTACCCAAATAGGTTGGGCATCCTTTTTATTCTTTGCCTTTTAGGGCCTGCCCCGGGCCTTACAAGACCGAAATAAGCAGGTAGAACGCGCCAAAGCCCACGCACCACCAGCCGAAGTTGATGCGTTCCGCGAACTTGAGGAGCACGCCAATCGAGGCATAGCCCACCGTGAAGGAGGCGAGCACGCCGAGCCAGATGTTGGGGTCGGGGACGAAGCCCTCCGCAGCCCCGAAGAGGACTTCGGCTGCTGCCACGGTGGGGATGCTCAGCAGGAAGCTCAGGCGAAAGGCCTGCTCGGGCTTGAAGCCCTCCAACAAGAGCACGCTGGTCGTGGTGCCGCTGCGGCTGATGCCTGGCAGCACGGAAAAGCCCTGTGCCAGTCCCAGCAGGACCGCGTTTTTCTTGGTGAAGAAGCCGTGCCTTCCCAGGTGCGCGAACAATTCCAGCAACCCCGTGGCCACCAAGAAGAAGCCGATGACCGGCATGACCAGGCGGGTGTTCAACGCAAGTTTTTTCAGCAATAGGAGGCTGGGCACCGCCGTGACTCCCGTGGCCAGCAGGGTGACGAAGAGGAACCGCGCAAGCTTGGGATCCTTCCAGGCGAGCAGTTCCCTGATTTCGTGGCGGAAGTAAACCGTGGCCGCGGCCAGCGTGCCCACGTGGAGGAACAGCGAGTGGCTGACGGATTCCTGGACGGTTAAGCCGAAGACCCGCATGGCCAGCACCATGACCTGGCCCTGGCTGCTGATGGGCAGCCACTCGGTGATGCCTTGGATGACTCCCAAGACCAGGGACTGGAACAGGTCCATGCCATGTTAGTGTGGCCACCCCTATAAATGGCTTTTCCTCTGCCTTTAAATTCACGTAATGCCTTAATTTAGGGGATTGCATGGCTTTGACTTCGCTGGTGGCCAAGACCTTCAAGGAGGCCAAGATGGTCACGGGCCTGGCCAAGAACACCCTGGTCTTCAAGCTCAAGCGCAGGGCGCTCCGCAAGCGGTTCCGGTTCGGCAAAATCGAGACCATCGTGGTCGACATGGATGGCACGCTGTTCGAAAGCGATGCCGGCAAGGAAGCCTTGAACCTCACCTTTTCCGACCTCGTCGAAGAAGGCATTCCCAGGGGAGAACTCATCTACAACCTCATCATGCGCCGCATCTCCCACGGCATTTACTCGATTGAGGACGCCATCATCAACGGCAACAAGCTCCTCGCCGGCAAGGGCTTCAAGCGAAGCGACTTCCGGAAGGTCTTGGAGATGTGCAAGCCCGGCCTCCGCCTGCAATTGATTCAGGCCTTGAAGGAACTCAAGAAGCGGACCAACGCGAAACTCGTCTTAGCTACGTTATCCAGCGTGGAATTCGGCCAGGACCTCAATGACTTCCTGCGCCGGAAGCATGGCTTCAAATTCGACGGCATCATCGGCTCGAGCCTGGTCTTCGACCGGCAGAACCGCATCACGGGCCTCCGCGAAATCATCGGAACCCGCAACCGCGTCATCGGCAGCATCCGCGTGCGGACCAAGCTGAAGGCCCTGCGCGACCTCTTCCGTGAGCGGGGCTGGCGGTTTGACTTGAACACCGCCTTGTTGATTACGGATGGCTACGGCGACATCGACCTGGCCAAGGACATGAAGACCGTGCTCATCAAGCCCAGGCGCATGATGAACGTGGCCCAGAAGGTCTCGCAGAAGCTGCGGCTCGCCGACCTCATCGTAAAAGACGACTGCGGCCTGAAAGAGCGGCTCCTGGCCCTCATCGGCGGGCGATGAGCAGGCCCCGTTTCACGAACAATTCCTCGTAGCCCAGGGGCCACAACAGGGTCGTCCAGATCCCGGCCAAAAAGTAGAGGATGTAGCTCGCATTCGGGGTCACCCACGCGAACCGGTAGACGTAGATGGGCGCGAGCAAGGCGAGCAAACCCGCGTACCCGATGGCTTCCTTCCAGTAGAGGTGCCTTCGCTTGACCACGAACTTTTCCATGCGCAGTTCCTTGGACGCGAAGAACCCCACGTAAAAGCCAAGCAACGCCGAGATGAGGGGGATGTAGTCCATGAACGCCAGGGCCAGCATGGCCAGCACGACCACGATGATCAACGCGACCTCGTCGCCCAACTGGGTGAGCCTGAAATGCTTGTGACGCCACACGTTTTCCACGTGGCGATTGGCTTTGCCCATCAGCCAGCCCAGTGCAAGGCCCCCGATGACGTCCGTGGGATAGTGCACGCCCAGGTACACCCTTGAAACCGCTACCCCGATTACCAGCACCGCCAGCAAGGCCTTGAGCGCCGGAAAATAGGGGGCAAGGTGCGCGTACATGGCGGCGGCCAGGCTTGCATGCCCGCTTGGAAACGAGGGGGTCACAAACTTGTCGTGTTCGAGTACTTCCAGCCAGGGAAGGCTGGGCCGCGGCCGGCCCACCATGAATTTGAGGATGCCGGTTGCGACCAGCGTGAACAACACGGTGTTGACCAGGAAAAACCCCCGCGACTCCCGGCCAGACCAGTAAATGCCGGCAATGAGGAGCAGCCACACCAGGGGGTCGCCGGCCAGCGTCCAAGCCGTGAACAAGAGGTTCAGTCCCGGGGCGTGCAGGGCTTGAACGCCGTTGACAATGGCTTCATCCAGCCCCAAGACACCCAACTGCAGGCTCATGACACGCTATTTAAGGGCAAAACCTCGATATAAACCTTTAGGCCTGGCAAAAACGTCTCATACCTCGCATGGGACAACCCTAGACCTTGCTCTTCATGACCCTTTTCATGCCCGGGATCTCAATCGAGGAATAGTCAATCATCAGCTTGCATTCCTTGAACGCCTTGCGCAAGGCATACACCTTGCAGAAGTCAAACAACTCGCCTCGCTCGTTCTTCTGGAGCTTGGGCAGCTCCGTAATCTCGTTGATGACCGCCGAGACCTTGCGCCCGTTGACGGCCGCGAGCACGCCGGCGAGGTCGGCCTCGGTCTTGCCCGGCTTTATCTCTTCTTTCAGCGCGGCGTCCAGCTTGTCCAAGGCCACGCACTTGCGCAGGTTCTCCTCGACCTTCTTGTCGATGCCCGTGCCCAGGCTCGCGAGGAACTCCATGACCGTGCGGGGCTCCATGCCCGGTTCGACCTTCAGCTTCTTCACCGAAACCCAGTCCTCGTAGTTCGCCACGAATTGAATGAACTTCTCGTCCGCCATGCGTTCGCCTCCCAAAAAACGGCTCCCAATAGCTTACTTCAAGCAGGTATTTAATTGTTTGGCTACCACCAGAAGCCTTGCTTTTGCTGGTGGGAAAAAACGCCGTCGGCTTCACTTCACGTGCGCCTGCACCAGCTCGACGCCCGCCTCTTGGAGGATGCGTTTCGCGGTCTCCGAAACCGCGTACTCCACGTTGTACACCACTTTCGCAATGCCCGCGTTGATGGCCATCTTCGCGCACTGCAGGCAGGGGCTCATCGTAGTGTAAAGGGTGGAACCCTTCAATTCCACGCCATGGTAGGAGGCCTGCACGATGGCGTTTTCCTCGGCATGCGAGCACACGCATTCCTCGAGATTCGTTCCCGACTTGGCGAAGCTGTTGCACCGCGGGCAGCCGCCCTCGTTGCAGTTGCGCACGCCGCGCGGGGTGCCATTGTAGCCCGTGGAGATAAGCCGCTTGTCTTTCACGATGACCGCGCCTATCTTCCGCTTCACGCAGTTGCTTCGGCTCGAGACCTCCCGCGCGATGTGGATGAAGTACTCGTCCCAGCTCGGCCGCTCGAAGTTCTGTGGTAGCCCTGCAATCGTCGCGTCGGCATTCTTGTACAAGTGTTCGAGGCTGCCGTCGTTCACGACCTCCACGTCGGCCATCCCCCGCAAAGCATCCAGTTGCTGTGCGCTCGCATCCGCATTCCGTGCCTCCCGTTCCTCGGCTTTCCTGAACTCGGCCAGCGTCTTCGAGTCCCCGGTCCGCTTGCGGTCCAGCGCGCGCTTGAACCGCACTTCGGTCGGCGCCTCAATCCACAGCAAGTGGAAGTTGCCCGCCGCCTTCAAGGCCGAAACCTCGGCCGGGTTGCGGATGCTGTCAATCACCCAGTTCGAGTCCTTCTTGAGGCGCGGCAGGATGCGTTCCGCGAGCACGGCCGGGCCGAATTTCTCGCGCAGTTCGTTGCCCAAGCCAATCATGGCATCGCGGCTCTCCGACTGGCCGCGGGCCTTCAACTCGTCGCGGATGACGTCGGAAAGCGAGGCATAGCCGAAGCTCTTGGCCTTCAAGTGCTCGGCCACCGTGCCCTTCCCCGCGCAATTCCTGCCCGTTAAACCGATGAGCATCGTATCCACCTATTTCCGCCCCAAGCAGTTTTAAAGCCAATCCATTCCTTGCCATCAAGCCGAGGGGCAACCTTTAAATTCTCGTCGGTTGTAAGTTAACTGTATGCACGCGCCAAGAAGGGATTTACTTTGGCACCCGTTCCACTGATTTAACCAGCGTGCGCACTGGCAAGGCCAGTTTTTCCCCCGGCTTTTTCAAAAAGGCTGCTAACTTTAGAAGGAATCTACTTTGGCTCCGGCCTTGAATCGCCTTTAAAGTCAGCCCTCAGCCAAGCCATTGACGGAAAGCTCTCCCCCACCGCCCTCGGAGAAGGCCTCCGCCAAATCCTCTCCGGCCAGGCCACGGACGCGCAAACCGCTTGCCTGCTCACCTGCCTCCGCCTGCAAGGCCTCGAAGCCCCCCAGCTGGTGGCAGCGGTCTTGGCCCTCCAGGAATTCATGCACGCCATCCACCCCAACGGCGACCAGCCCCTCTTGGACATCGTGGGCACGGGCGGCGACCAAGCCGGCACCTTCAACGTCTCCACGGCCTCGATGTTCGCCGCCGCAGGCGCGGGTTGCCGGGTCGCGAAACACGGCAACCGGGGTTTCACTTCCAAGACGGGCGCAGCCGACGTCCTCGAAAAACTCGGCGTCAACATCGGGCTCTCGCCAGCCGCCAGCGCGCGGTTATTGGAAGAAACCGGAGCCTGTTTCCTGTTTGCGCCCACTTTCCACCCCGCCCTGGCTTATGTAGCAGGCGTGCGGCGGGAGCTGGGCTTCCGCACGCTCTTCAACCTCCTGGGGCCCCTTGCCAACCCAGCCAACGCTTCCACGCGGCTCGTTGGCGCCAATTCCCCGGAGAACGCGCGCGTGCTCGCGAAAGCCCTGCAACGCCTGGGCCTCGCACACTGCCTCGTCGTCCACGGCTCCCAGGGCACGGCCTCCCGCGCTCCCGGCCTCGACGAGCTCTCCACGCTCGGCAAAAACCTCTGCATCGAAGTCAAGGGCAAGGCCTCCAAGGAATTCTTCTTGCGGCCCGCGGAGTTCGGCTTCAAGCCCGCTGCACTCGCCGACCTGCAAGTCCACTCCGTCGACGAAAGCGCGGCCGCCGTTCTGTCCGTCCTCCGCGGCGAAGCCGGCGCCAAGCGCGACGTCGTCCTCTTCAACGCCGGCGCGGCCATCCACGTCAACGGCCTCGCGGGTTCCATCGCCGAAGGCATGGCCCTTGCCCGCGGCTCCATTGACTCCGGCCAGGCCCTCGAAAAACTCGAACAACTGAAGGTGAAATCGAATGCACTTGCTTGACGAAATCCTCGCCACCAAGGAACTCGAAGTCAAGGCCATGAAGAAGGCGGCCTTCCGCGAGCTCCCGCTCCCACGGGGAACCTTCCGCTTGCAGGAAGCCCTCGCCCGCCGCGGGAGGCTGGGCCTGGTCGCGGAGTTCAAGCGTCGCAGCCCGGCCGCAGGGGGCCCGACCACCGAAGCACCCGATTTACCGTCAGCCATGCAAGCCTATGCCCAGTGCGCGGACGCGGTTTCCGTGCTCGTCGACCAGCCGTTTTTCGGCGCGCAACCGGATGACCTCGAGCAAGCCGTGCAACGCACGCCCCTGCCCGTGCTCGCAAAAGACTTCGTCCTCGCCAAGCCCCAACTGGATGCCTTCCACTTCCGGGGAGCGAGCGCCACCCTGCTCATCGGGAGCATCCTCGGCAAACGCCATTTACAGGGCTTATACGCCTATTCCGTGGAACTCGGCCTGGATGCCCTGGTCGAAGTCCACTCCGCCGAAGAACTCGGCGTGGCCCTGGACCTGAACGCCCAACTCATCGGCGTCAACAACCGCGACCTGCGCTCGTTCAAGGTGGACCTGGCCACCACCCGGCGCGTGCTTGACTCGGCTTCCCCCAACGACTTGCGCGGTAAAATCATCGTCTCCGAGTCCGGCTATTCCTCGCTCGATGACCTCCACCGCGCCTACGCGGACGAGCGCGTGAACGCGGTCCTGGTCGGCACCTCGCTGATGGAGAACCCCAAGCTCTGCTTTGCGTTCCGCAGGCACTTCGGAGGAAAAACATGAAAGCGAAAGGATACTTCGGCGAGTTCGGCGGTTCGTTTGTCGCGGAAACCCTCCTGCAGCCCCTCAGGGAACTTGGGCAGGCCTTCGAGTCGGCAAAGCGCTCGAAGCCCTTCCAGCGCGAACTCGATTCCCTGCTCCGCGACTATGCAGGCAGACCCACCGCGTTGACCTACTGCTCAACCCTCTCGCGCCGGCTCGGCTTCAAGGTCTACCTCAAACGCGAAGACCTGCTGCACACGGGGGCACACAAGCTCAACAACGCGTTGGGCCAGGCGCTCCTCGCGCGGACCATGAAAAAAAAGCGGCTCATCGCCGAAACCGGGGCCGGCCAACACGGAGTGGCGACGGCAGTCGCCGCCGCGCGGCTCGGCTTGAAGGCAGAGGTCTACATGGGCACGGTCGACATGGAGCGCCAAAAACCGAACGTGCAACGCATGCGCCTCTGCGGCGCGGAAGTGAGGCCCGTGCCCTCCGGCTCGAAAACCCTCAAAGACGCCATTAACGAGGCTTTACGCGATTGGTCTGCCTCGTTCGAGGACACCCATTACCTGCTTGGCTCGGTGCTGGGCCCGCACCCCTTCCCCTCGATGGTCGCACATTTCCAGTCCGTCATCGGGCGCGAAGCCCGTAGGCAATTGCTCAAAACCGAGGGCAGGCTGCCCGACCAGGTCATTGCCTGCGTGGGCGGAGGCAGCAACTCCATCGGGGTCTTCCAGGCGTTCCTCGGCGAGCCATCGGTGAAGTTGACGGGAGTGGAGGCCGGCGGCCACGGAATCCGGTCCGGCCTGCACGCGGCCCGGTTTGCGGGAACGCCCGATGCAGGGGTTGGAGTCGTGCACGGCACGCGCACCTTCGTCTTGCAGGACGCCTTTGGCCAGATCAAGAACACGCACTCGGTTTCCGCGGGCCTCGACTACCCCGCGGTGGGGCCCATGCATGCGCGGCTCCGCGCCGATGGCCGCGTGGAATACGTCTCGGCCACGGACCCGGAAGCCCTGAAGGCGTTCACGTTGTTGTCGGAAGCCGAGGGAATCATTCCCGCCCTTGAAAGCGCGCACGCCCTCGCCCACCTCTCCAGGCTCAAGGGCAAGCTGAAACGGGACGCGATTGTTTTGGTCAACCTCTCGGGGCGCGGCGACAAGGACCTGGACACGGCCTGCAAGGAGTTGAACCTATGACCCCGGCTTCCATCGGGCAAACCCTTGCACGCCTCCGCGCGGAAAAAAAGCGTGCCTTCCTGCCCTTCCTGGTAGCAGGGCATCCCTCGTACGAGGAGTCCATGCGGTTGGCGCTGGCGGTCGCCGACCACGCCGATGTCCTGGAACTCGGCCTGCCCTTTTCCGACCCCATCGCGGACGGTAAAACCATCCAAAAAGCCAGTTCCCTGGCCATAAAGCGGGGGATGGACACGGAAACCTATTTCGGTTTCGTCTCCGAATTCACCCGGAAAACCAGGGGCCAGGTTCCCGTCCTCTGCATGACCTACTACAACCTCGTCCACCGGCTCGGCGTGCACGCCTTCACCGGGCGCGCGGCGGCTTCGGGCGTGAGCGGCTTGATAGTGGTGGACCTGCCCTTGGAGGAGTCGACCGCGCTGCAACGCGCGTGCGCGTTGAACGGCCTCGACCTGGTGCTGCTGGTCTCGCCCTCGACTCCCCCCGCGCGCGCCAGGAAAATAGCGGAAGCCTCGCGGGGCTTTGTCTACCTGGTTTCCTCGGTGGGAGTCACGGGCGCCAAGAAAAAGGTTTCCAGGCAAGCCCTTCGACTCATCCGCCGCGTGAAAAAAACCTGCAAGGGAAAACCCCTGTGCGTGGGCTTCGGCGTGAGCAACGCCGGGCAAGCGGCAACGCTTGCGCGCGCTGGCGCGGACGGCGTCATCGTGGGCTCGGCCCTGATTGACAAGGTAGGGGAGAAAAACTTTTCCGCGTCGCTGGCGCGCGTGCGCGCCCTCGCCGCATCCATCTCGGGAGGCTTGAAACATGTTTGAGGATTCGCTGGCGGTCCTGCGGCAGGCCAAGCCCGGTTCCCTGGTGCCCTTCGTGCACACCGTGGACCGCGTGCTGGACGTGCCCGACTATTTTTCGAAGCTCTCCGACTTTGGGAGAAAACCCGGCAGCGTCTTGTTCGAGTCCGCGGAAGTGGTTTCAGGGTACGGCGAGCACAGCCTCGGGTTCGCCGAGCCCATCCTCCGGGCTTCCTTCGCCGACCCCGAACTGCGGATAACCGCCTTAAGCCCCCAAGGCGAGCGGTTCCTGGCCTTCGTGGGCGAGAAACCCTTCTCGTTCGTCGAAGGACTGGAGTTCTCAGCCAAGCAAGTAAAAGGCATCATTCCCCGCAAGGCGTTCAAGGGTTCGGAGGACGAAAAGTTCGCCGAGAAAACCCCCTTGGACGCGCTCCGCGTCCTGGCCTTCACCTTCAAGCCCACACTCCAGCCCTTCAAGTGCTCGGGCGGCCTGTTCGGGCTGTTCTCCCACGACTTCATCGACCGCTTCGAGGAACTGCCGCCCCTGGCGGAAAGGCCGGAACCCGACTACGAGTTCTACTTCGCGGATTCCCTGTTCTTCGTCGAACACCAGAAGAACAAAACCCACTTCATCGCCAACGCGTTGGTTTCGGACGATGACTCCGATGAGCAGGAAGCCTATTGCCGTGCCCGCCTCGACGCCTTGCTCGACAAGTTCAGCGACGCGCGTCCCCTAACGCCGCGGTTCGCGCCCAAACAGGCAGGCCCAGGCAACGAATCCATTTCGGAGAAAAGCTTTTTCGCAGGCGTCAAGGAAATCAACGAAAACATCCTGGCCGGCAACGTCTTCCAAGCCGTCTTGAGCGCGGAAACAAGCCTCGACTTCAACGCCGTCCCCCTCGACGCCTACAAGGCGCTGCGCGCAACCAATCCCTCGCCGTACATGTTCTTTTTCGGCCTCGAGCGCGGCCAACTCCTGGCGGCCTCGCCGGAGATGGGGTACCGCGTGGACGGGAACGGCAATGGCCAGCGGTTCCTGGAAGTGCGGCCCATCGCCGGCACGCGGCCGCGCGGCCAAGACCCGGAAGAGGACGCCCGCCTCGAAGCCGAGCTCCTGACGGACTCCAAGGAACTCGCCGAGCACGCCATGCTCGTGGACCTGGCGCGCAACGACGTGGCCCGGGCTTCGGTTCCCGGCACGCGGCAGGTCTCGAAGCCGTTCACGGTCGAAAAGTACTCCCACGTCCAGCACCTCGTGTCCACCGTCCGCGGCCAGCTGCGACCGGAACTGGATGCCCTCCACTGTTACCCCGTGTGCATGAACCCGGGAACCCTGACAGGGGCCCCAAAACCAGAGGCCATGAAGCTCCTGCGCAGGCTGGAGAAAAAGGGCAGGGGCTTCTATGGGGGCCTGGCCTGTTACCTCACCCCAGCGGGCGTGCTGGACTCGGCCATCGTCATCCGCGCCATCCGCCTCCTGGACGGCAAGGCGCGGTTGCAGGCAGGCGCCGGAATTGTTTTGGACTCGCGGCCCGGAGACGAGTTCGCGGAAGTCCAGGCAAAACTGGCGGCCTGCCGGGAAGCAGTCAAGAAATCGGGGGGCGTGCTGCTTGACTGAAACAGGCAAGGGCTTGAAGGCCTTGTTGATTGACAACTTCGACTCGTTTTCCTACAACCTGGTGGACGAGTTCCGGAAGCGCGGCGTCGAGTTGGTCGTGTACCGGAACACGGTTTCCATCGCCGAACTCCTGGAACTCGAAAAGCGGTTCCCATTCTCGCTCGTCATCCTCTCCCCTGGCCCGGCAAGTCCAAGGGAGGCCAACAACCTGATTCCCATCCTCCAGCGGTTCGCCGGCTCCAAGGTCTTGTTCGGGGTCTGCCTGGGCCACCAAGCCATTGCCGAGGCCTTTGGGGGAACGGTTTCCAGGGTCGCGCCCGTGCACGGCAAGCCCAGCCCGGTCGAGGTCAAGGCCTCCAAGCTGTTCGAGGGCCTGCCCCCGGTTTTGCGCGTGGCCCGCTACCACTCGCTGGCCGCCACCAAGCTGCCGGCCTGCCTCCACGAGACCGCGCGCACTCCGGATGGGGTCAACATGGCGTTGGAGCACGCCACGCTGCCGGTCTACGGCGTGCAGTTCCACCCGGAAAGCATTTTGACTCCGTTGGGTGGCCGCATCATCGACCGGGTCCTGGCCATCGCAGCAGAAAGGAGGGTTCTGCCTGCGCCTTTATAAATCGGCAAACCAGGGGAAACGCTTAAATAGTTCCTGTACTGGAGGTGATATAGTATGGAGCAATCGTTTGTCTGCCTGAACGCTGTTGCAGTTCCTTCTTTAGTCGGCAGACTGTTTGCTTCCTTGGTTGGATTCTATTATTTTTGGTAACGGGCTCTCCCTAAGCCTCGCCTAGGCTGCTTTCTCGGAGAGCCTTTCCTCAATCCCAGCCTCGGCTACCCTCTTCTTGGAAGCGGATTTTTTTTGGTGATAAGACATGCAATTGGAAGTTGAACGCAGGAAAATCGACGCAATCGACGAAAAAATCGCCGCGCTCGTTTCAGAGCGCCTCCAGGCAGCCAAGCGAATCGGCGTCCTCAAAGGCGGGAACGCCGTCCTCGTGCCCGGACGCGAGCACGCCATCCTGGACGCGCTTGCTTCTAGCCATCCCACCCTTCCCCGCAAGGCCTTCGAAGGCGTCTTCCACGAGCTCTTCGCCGCCTCCCGCGCCGCCCAGAAGCCCTTGCAGGTCGCGGTGCTGGGGCCGGCAACCAGTTACTCGCACCAGGCCGCGGCCAAGCGCTTCGGCTCCCTCCCGGAATTCGCGTTCCAGTCCTCGATTCCCGAGGTCTTCCTGGCCGTCGAAAAGGGCCTGGCCGACTACGGCGTTGTTCCCATCGAGAATTCCTCGGACGGCGCGGTCAACGCGACCTTCAACATGTTCCTGAAGTCCCATGCAGGCATCGTGGCCGAGATAAACCTGGACATCGACCATTGCCTGGCCGGCAAGGTGCCGCTCTCCGCGGTCAAGAAGGTGTTCTCGCACCCCCAGGCCCTGGCCCAGTGCGCGCACTGGCTGGCCAGCCGGTTGCCGCACGCCGAACTCCTGGAAGCGGCCTCGACTTCCGATGCCGCGGAGAAGGCCCTGGTCTACCACAGCAGCGCGGCGGTTTGCTCGGAGTTCGCGGCCCGGCACGCGGGCCTCGACGTCCTGGCTTCTTCCATCGCCGACGAAGCCCTGAACCGCACCCGGTTTTTAGTCATCGGCAATATTGAGGCCCGGCCCTTGCCCGGTGGCAGGGACAAGACCAGCCTCATCTTCAGTGTCCCGCACAAGCCCGGCGCGCTCGTCGAAGCCTTGAAGGTCTTCCAGGCGCATGGCCTCAACATCACCAAGATTTGGAGCCGGCCCACCTTGATCCAGAAGGACGCCTACGAGTTCTTCGTGGACTTCCAGGGGTTCGTCGGCGACAAAAAAGTGGAGCAGGCACTCGACGAGCTCCGCGTACCCTGTGGTTTCGTCAAGGTGCTTGGCTCGTTCCCGGAGGAGGACTGACATGATCATCAAGCTCAAGGCAAGCGCGTCCAAGGAAGCCATCCAGCAGGTCATCGACTTCGTGCGAGCCCATGGCCTCGACGTGGATGCGTCGCTTGGAAAGGAAGTGACCCTGGTGGGCGTCATCGGCGACACGCGGCAGCTCCCCAAGCAGGCCCTGGAGTTCCTGCCGGCCGTGGAAAAACTCATCCCCATCCTCAAGGACTACAAGCTGGCCTCGCGGGAATTCCACCCGGAAAACACCGTGGTCAAGGTCAACGGCCTGAAAATCGGCGGTGAACAGTTAGTTATTATGGCCGGGCCCTGCGCCATCGAAGGCGAGGAACAACTCCTGGAAGCCGCGCACGCCGTGAAAGAAGCCGGGGCCCACGTCCTGCGTGCCTCGGCCTTCAAGCCTAGGACGTCGCCCTACGACTTCCAGGGCATGGGTGAGGAGGGCCTCAAGCTCCTGCGCAAGGCCAAGCAAGCCACCGGGCTCGTCACGGAGACCGAGGTCCTGGACGTGCGGGATGTAGAGCTCGTGGCCAAGTACGTGGACATCCTGCGCGTGGGCGCGCGCAACATGCAGAACTTCGACTTGCTCCGGGAAGTCGGCAAAATCGACAAGCCCGTCATCCTCAAGAACGGCATCTCCTCGACCCTCAAGGAGTTCCTGTTGGCGGCCGAGTACATCATGGCGGAAGGCAACCGGAACGTCATCCTGTGTTCGAGGGGCATCCGGACCTTTGAGACCCTGACGCGGTTCACCTTGGACGTGAACACGATTCCCCTCTTGCACAAGGAAAGCCATTTGCCGGTCATCGTGGACCCAAGCCATGCCGCGGGCATCCGGGAACTCGTGCAGCCGATGTCCCGTGCCGCGGTCGCGGCCGGCGCGGACGGCCTGCTCGTCGAAGTGCATAGCCACCCGGAAAAGGCGTTGTGCGATGGCAAGCAAGCCCTGCTCCCCTCCGATTTCAGGCAATTGATGTCGGACCTGCGGAAAATTGCGCCCATCGTGGGGAGAACAATGTAGGCGGAACCCATGGACCTGAAAATCAACCCCATCCAGGAAGTCAACGCCGTGCTCGAGGCGGTTCCCTCCAAGGCGGAGACTCTACGCGCCCTTTTCTGCGCGTCCCTAGCCGACGGCGTCTCGCGCATCCAAAAGCCTTTAATCGCCGAAGACCAGTTTCTCTGCCTCAAGGCCCTGGAAGCCCTGGGCGTGCATTCCACGGTCAAGGCCTCCGCGCTGCGCGTGCAGGGCCTGGGCGGCCGCTTCCAGGTTCCCGAGGACAAGCTCTTCTTGGGCAACTCCGGTTTCGGCCTCCGCTGCCTGACCGCTCTTTCCTGCCTCGTCTCCGAGGGAAGGGTTACCCTCGACGGCTCCAAGGAAATGCGCCGCCGTCCGGTGGCCGAGTTGCTCGCGGCCTTGAACGCGCAGGGAGTAAAGGCCGCGAGCCTGAAGGCCAACGGTTGTCCACCCGTGCAGGTTGCAGCCGGCCGGCCAGCGGGTGGCATCCTTTCCGTTGACTGCAGCCGCAGCAGCCAGTTCCTCTCCGGCCTCCTCTTGCTGGCGCCCTTCGCCGGGCAGGACACGGAACTCGTGCCTTCCGCGAAGTTCAGTTCCCGGCCCTTCGCCGACCTCACCATCGACTTCCTGCAAAAATTCGGCGTCGCCTGTACAGCCACCGGAAAAAACCTCGTGGTTCCCGCCGGCCAGCGCTTCAAGAAAACAACACTGCGCGTGGGTGGGGACTTCTCCGGCATGAGCGCGTTGCTGGCCGCGCCCATTCTCACCGGCGGAAAAATCGTCGTCAAGGGCCTGTGCAAGGATTCCCTGCAGCCTGACCGCTTTATCCTGGACGCGCTCCGCCGGATGGGGGCACAGGTGCATATGACTACAGAAAGCGTCCGCGTGGAAGCCAACGGCACCCCTCACCCCCTGGAAGCCGACTTCAACGCCTGCCCCGACCTAGTGCCAACCGTGGCCGTCCTGGCCGCCTTTGCTTCCGGTAAAAGCCGGTTGACGGGCATTGCCCACCTCCAGTTCAAGGAATCCAACCGCCTCAACGCGGTGGCCCGCGAGCTCAAGCGCATGGGCATCACGGCCCGGAAAGGCAGCGACTCGCTTGAAATCATCGGAGGCAGGCCCCGCGGCGCGACCATCCAAACCTACAACGACCACCGCATCGCCATGGCCTTCGCCCTCGCCGGCCTGAAAGCCAAGGGCATGAAAATCCTGGGCGCCCACTGCGTCGAAAAAAGCTTTCCCCGCTTCTTCGAGGAACTGGCAAGGGTGGGAAGATGAACCTCGTGTTGATTGGTTTCCGGGGAACGGGCAAGACCGCCGTCGGCAGGGAAGTCGCGAAGGCGCTCGGTTTTTCCTTTGTCGACACCGACTGCTTGGTTGCGGAGCGTGCGGGCCGCCTTATCCCGGAAATCTTCGACAAGTTCGGCGAGCCGGGCTTCCGCGAACTCGAAGCCCAGGCCATCGCCTCCCTGGCGGGCGCGGACCACTCGGTCATTGCCTGTGGCGGCGGCGCGGTCCTGAACCCGGCCAATGTCGCGGCCCTCAAGCGCAACGGCCTCCTGGTGCTCTTGACCGCGGACGCCGATGAAATCAGCCACCGCATCCAGGGCAGCCAGCGGCCGCGGCTGACTTCCCTTGATGGGCTTGCGGAAGTCAAGCACCTGCTCCGCGAACGCGCGCCCCAATACCAGCAGGCAGCCGACCACGTTCTCGACACCACCCGGCTCTCGGTGCCGGAAGCAGTCCAAGGTGTACTTGCCCTAGCCAGGGCTCCAAACCCCGGCAAAAGCCCTTCCACTGTTTCCGTGCCTGTCCTCGTCGGCACGCGGGACGCCCACGAAATCGTCATTGGCAACAGCGCCTTGGACCGGCTTTCCGCCCTCATTTCCCAAGCTCAGCCATCGGCCGTGGCCATAGTCTCCGGCACCGGCGTCCCGAAAGCCCCTGTCGCCTGCGTGAAAAAAACCCTGGAAGCCGCGGGCGTGCGCTGCGTCCTCGCTTCCTTGGATGACCGCGAGGCCAGCAAGCGCCTCTCAACCGTGGAAAAAATTTCGTCCACCCTGCTCGAGCAAGGCCTGGACCGGCACTCGCTGTTGATAGGCGTGGGCGGCGGCCTCACCTGCGACCTTGCGGGCTTCGTCGCCGCGACCTTCATGCGCGGCATCCCCCACGCCTTGATTCCCACCACCCTGCTGGCCATGGTGGACGCGGCCATCGGGGGAAAGACGGGAGTCAACCTCTCCCAGGCCAAGAACGCAATCGGGTGCTTCAAACAGCCCCTGGCGGTTCTCATCCGGCCCGCGTTCCTGGACACGCTGCCCCCCAGGGAACTCCTCAACGGCTTCGCGGAAGCCGTCAAGCACGGCGTCATCGCCGACCCGGAACTGCTGGCCTTCATGGACCGGCACGCGGAAAAACTCCTGGCCCTGGACGAGTCTTTACTCGCGGAATTCATTGCCCGCAACGCCCGCATCAAGGCCGGCATCGTTTCCCTGGACCCCTCCGAGCAGGGCCCACGCAAGGCCCTCAACTTCGGCCACACCCTCGGCCACGCCCTGGAAGCGGAGGCCGGCTTCAAGGGCTTGAGCCACGGCGAGGCGGTTGCCATCGGGATGGTCTTCGAGGCCCGGCTCTCCCAGCGCCTGGGCGGCCTATCCGCCGTGGAAGCGGCCTCCCTGGAGCACCTGCTGGAAAAGCTCGGCCTGTCCACCCGCCTCCCGGCCTTGGACTCCGGGAAACTCCTGGCCCGCATGGCCTTCGACAAGAAGAACGAGGCAGGAACCATCCGCTTCGCGTTGCCGCAAGCCATCGGAAGGATGATGGACCCGGACGGCTCCTACTCGGTGCCCGTGCCCGTGCACGTCCTCCGCTCCCTCTTGGAGGCCCGGCCATGAAAGTCGTTGTCTCCATTGGTGCCCCGTCAACGCGCGCGGCCCTTCGCCTGATTTCCAGAGCCAACCGGCTCGCGGACTTGATTGAGCTTCGCCTCGACCTGCTCCCCGCGGAATCCCTCGAAGCGCTCATTCGCGCCTGCCGGAAGCCCGTGCTCGCCACGCTCCGCTCGAAGCGGGAGGGAGGGGAATTCAATGGCCGGCCCGCCGCGGTGGAAAGGCGATTGCACCAGGCGCTAAAACGTGGAGTGGAATTCCTCGACGTGGAATTCGCGCTCCCAGCCAAGACGCGGAAGCGTCTCATGCGGGCGGCAGCCGCGAAGAAAAAAAAGGTCATCCTCTCCAGGCATTTCCCGGCTCGCACGCTTCCCTTGGCCGAACTCATGGCCTTGCTTAAGCGGATGGCGCGCGTCAAGGGAGTCGAGCACCTCAAGATAGTCACGCGCGCTGATTCCGTCGAAGACAATGGCGTCCTCCTCTCCCTTCACCTCGCCGCCCACCGGCAAGGCGTTCCCCTCATTGCCCACGCCATGGGCCCGCTGGGAAGGGTTTCCCGGCACCTCGGTCCCTTGATTGGAGCGGACCTCGCCTTCGCCCGCCTGGAAGGCCAAACGCCCGCGGCGGACGGCCAACCCACTGTAACGGAACTCCGACGGGGAAAGCGTTCCGCCGTGTGCGCCGTCGTCGGCAAACCCATCGGGCACAGCCTCAGCCCCGCCTTGCACAACGCGGGCTTCCACGCCCTTGGCATGGACGCGGTCTTCCTCGCGCTCGAAGCAGAGTGCTTGGCGGAAGCCGTTGGCCTCGCGCGGAAAGGAAACTTCCTGGGTTTGAGCGTTACCCTGCCCTTCAAGGCGGACGCGCTCAACCTCGCCGACCAGGCCGATGCGCTTGCCGGGAAAATCGGGGCCGCGAACACGCTGGTTTCCCGCGGCGGGAAACTGGTGGCCTTCAACACGGACTGCCCGGCAGCCGTCGAAGCACTTGAAACCGTTGCACCGGTGCGCGGCAAAAAAGCCTTGATACTCGGCGCGGGCGGCATGGCGAAAGCCACGGCCATCGGCCTGCGCGTCCACGGCTGTGAAGTCGCTCTTGCCGCACGCCACCCGGAGAAAGCGCGCAGCTTCTGCCGCGCCCACGGCCTAGCTTTGCGCTCGCTTCGCTCGCTGCACGCGCTTACCTCGCTTGACGTGGATTTCCTCGTGAACGCCACGCCCCTCGGCATGGAGGGTGCGCCTTTCCCACTGCCCATCCCGGCCCGTTTGCTCCGTGGGCAAACCGTTCTCGACTGCGTCTACAACCCCGTGCACACGCCCCTCCTGCGCGCGGCCGAAGCCAGGGGCTGCCGGACGGTTTCCGGCCTTGAGGTTTTTGTCCGGCAAGGCGTCCGGCAATTCCAGTTATTCACCGGCCGAAAGGCGCCCGTCAAAGCCATGCGGGCCGCGGTGGTGCGGAGGCTGAGAGCATGACGGGAAACACGTTCGGCACCCTTTTCAGAGTCACCTCGTTCGGCGAGAGCCACGGCAAGGCCATTGGCTGCATCATCGACGGCTGCCCCTCCAACCTGGCCCTGTCCGAGGCCGACCTCCAAAAGGAGCTCGACCGGCGCCGGCCCGGCCAGAGCGGCGTCACTACCGCGCGCAAGGAAAGCGACCGCGTCGAAATCCTTTCAGGGGTCTTCGAAGGAAAAACCCTGGGCACGCCGATTGCTTTGCTCATCCGCAACGAGGACGCGCGCTCCAAGGACTACGACGCGCTCAAGGAAGTCTTCCGGCCAGGCCACGCGGACTACGCGTACCTGCAGAAATTCGGTTTGGTCGACCACCGGGGAGGCGGTCGCAGTTCGGGCCGCGAAACGGCTGCCCGCGTAGCCGCAGGCGCCGTGGCCAAGAAACTCCTTGCCCTTCAGGGCATCAGGGTTATCGCTTTCACGCGTGCCGTCGCGGGCATCGAAGCCCAGGCAACCGACCTCGCGGCCATCGAGGCCAACCCCGTGCGCTGTCCCGATCCCGCAGCAGCCAAGCGAATGGAAGAAGCCATCCTTGCAGCCAAGGCAGCCGGGGACTCCCTGGGGGGAATTGTGGAAATCCAGGTGAAGGGTTGTCCTGCCGGCCTCGGCGAACCGGTCTTTGGCAAGCTCGACGCCGAACTCGCGAAGGCCCTGATGAGCCTCCCGGCCGTCAAGGGCGTTGAAGTGGGAGCCGGTTTTGCTGCCACGCGCCTCAAGGGCAGCGAGAACAACGATTCCTACACCGCCTCGGAGGACGACCAACCCGTGCCCGCCACCAACCGGGCCGGCGGCGTCCTCGGCGGCATCAGCTCGGGCGAGGAAATCATTGCACGCATAGCCGTCAAACCGCCTTCCTCGATTGCCCTTCCCCAGAAGACCGTGGACCACGCCGGCCGCGAAACGGAGATTGCAATCCAGGGCAGGCACGACCCCTGCCTCTGTCCCCGCGTCGTTCCCGTCGCGGAAGCCATGGCCGCGTTGGTGCTCGTGGATGCCTTGATGATGCAGAAGGCGAGACAATGGTGAAGGCAAAGTCCGGACCGGTCGTCGGCATCGTGGGCGGCAAGGGGAAGATGGGCCGCCTGCTGGCCAAGCTGTTCAAGCGCAGGGGCCTCGAAGTCAGCGTGAGCGATTTGCATACCCGTCTGACAAACGCACGGCTCGTCGAGGCCTGTGACATCGTGTTCTTTTCCCTGCCCTTCAAGCAAGCCTTGCGCGTCATCCCCCGCATCGCCCCGCTCGCCAACCCCGGCGCCTTGTTGTGCGACCTCACCTCGGTGCAGGAAAAAACCGTGTCCCTGCTCGCCCGCCACGCCCCGCGCGGGGTCGGCGTTTCAGGCGTGCACCCCATGTTCGGGCCCGATGTCCCCTCCATGAAAGGCCAGCCGGTTTTCATCTGCCCCGTGCGCGCCAACCCCTGGCTGGGTTTCCTCAAACGCATCTTCAAGGGAGCCGGGCTGCGCCTGCACGTGTTCTCCCCCCGCGAACACGACCGACTGACCGCGGTGCTGCAGGCAGGGGTTTACTTGAACGCCCTGGCTTTTGCCGGTCGGCTGGCGGACAACGGCATTTCCCTGCGACAAGCCCGCCGCCTGGCCACCCCCAATGGCCAGCAACTGCTGGACTTGATGGAGAGCGTGCTGGGCCTGGATGCCTGGCTGGTGCAAAGCATCCTCTTCGGCAACCGGTTCGTGGAAACGCCTTGGCGGTCGGAACGCGCCTTCGCCAGGGAATTCAAGCGCTTGAAGGAGGCCCTTGCATGACCCAATCGGTCTTCCAGCGCGCCGGCAAGAAGCTCACCGTGAAAGGCACGAGCGACCGCGTCAACCGCGTCAAGATTTCCCCCATCAAGGAGATGGGTTTGCTTGCGGAAAGCATGCAGGGCGTGGTCTCGCTGGGCCAGGGAACGCCGTCCTTCCGAACCCCTGCCCACATCGGGGCCTTCGTCGCGCAGAAAATCGCGGAAGGCGCCGTCGACAAGTACATCATGGGACCGGGTCTGCCGGACCTGCGCCACGCGATAGCGGACAAGCTCGGCCGCGTCAACCGCATCGACGCAAACCCCGACACCGAGCTCATCGTCACGGTCGGAGCCAACCAGGCCCTGTGCATGGCCATGCTGGCCCTCGTCAACGAGGGCGAGGAAGTGCTGATGACTTCCCCCAATTACTCGCCGCACCTCGAACAGGCAGGGGTTGCCGGTGGGAACGTGAAATTCGTGCCCCTGGTCGAGGAAGAGGGCTGGCGCCTGGATGTCGAGGCCTTCGCGCAAGCGATTTCCAGGCACACGAAGCTGGTCGTCCTCAACACGCCCCTCAACCCCACGGGCTCGGTGCTGCCGGAAAGGGACTTGCGTGCCCTCGCCGAGGTCGTCCTCCAGACAGATGCCTTCGTGCTCACCGATGAAACGTACGAGGACTTCGTCTTCGGAAAAGAAAGGCACTTCAGCCTGGCCTCCATCCCAGCGATGCGGCCCCGCACCCTCTCGGTGTTCAGCTTCTCGAAGTCCTACGCCATGACCGGCTGGCGCTGTGGTTACGTGCACGCCGAAGAGGGGCTCATCAACCAGCTCCTAAAACTGCACGATGCCCTGTGCATCTGTGCTCCCCTCACCGCGCAATACGCCGCCCTCGCTGCCCTCACCGGGCCTCAGGACTGCGTCAGCCACTTCCGCGGCGAAATCGCCCAGCGTGCCCGTCTCGTCGAAAAACGCATGGCCGAGCTGCCACGCTTTTCCTCCCAGCCCCTGGCCGGGGCCTACTACGCGTTCCCCAGGGTCGCGGGCCTAAGGGACTCGGTGGGCTACTGTCTGGAGCTTCTCCACGGGGCCAAGGTGGTCACGGTGCCAGGCTCGGCCTTCGGGCCCACGGGAGAAGGGCACATCCGGTTGAGCTACTGCATGGAAGAAAATGTGATTGACCAAGCCTTCGACCGCATCCAGCAATTCGAGAAAAAACAGGGACACGGGCAGCCATTGCACGGCTAAGCAGAACTAGTACTTCGCGAGCTCCCGCAGCAGCGCCATGTTCTCCTGGATGACTTCGCGCGCGGCCTGCAGGACTTCCTTGCGGATTTTCTTGGTGTTCGCCTTCGAGACGTGTTTCCGGGCCATTGACATAATCATCCCCCGCCCGCTATTTATACCTATGGTTTTACGTCCACGAACCCGTGCAGCCAGTCGTAGACCTGGTCGGCGGAGAGCTTTCCCTGCGCGATGTTCAACAGCGTGTCCACGGCGTCCTTGAGCCGGTAGGCCTTCAGCCGCAGGCCGTTCAACCGAAGGAACAGCGTTGCCACGACGAAGCCCGTCCGCTTGTTCCCGTCAAGGAACGGGTGCTTGGAGATGATTTCCCCCAGCAAATACGTGGCAATGCGCAGCAACCGCTCCTGCCTGGAAACGTCCCTTTCGAGGGTTTGCTCAT
This sequence comes from Candidatus Iainarchaeum sp., assembly GCA_018304425.1. Classification (GTDB taxonomy): domain Archaea; phylum Iainarchaeota; class Iainarchaeia; order Iainarchaeales; family UBA10219; genus UBA10219; species UBA10219 sp10219u. The sequence goes on from JAGVWE010000004.1 coordinate 211,424, forward strand.
AGAATTCCAGGTTGCTCAGCACCATTGCCAGGAGGTTGGGCTGCACTAGGCCGAAGTTCTCGATGCCTTCCTGCATGAGGGCGAAGACCTGCGCGTCCTTGAGGCTGCTGAACACTTGCACGCCATGGTTTTCCCCGGCCGAAATGAACCCCACCAGGATGTGGATGGCCTCGCATTCCTCCAGCTTGAGGTAAACCCTGCCGCCGCTGGTCGCCTGCCGGCGGAAGAGGCCATTGAAGGTCTGCATGTGTTTGCGGATGGTTTCCAGGTCGAAGCGCATAAGATGCTCCAGGGAATATTTATTTGTGCCTTAACTTTAATTAAGGGGGACGGGGGAAGGTGGCTTGGCTAAGAAACTATGCTTTGGGTTTCCGGAAGGAGCGAGGAACCCTTCGTGGCCGCCCATACCGATTACCATACCTTTTGAGTATTTTTAGATAGTCAGTTTTTCTTTGCCCTTCCCTTAACTCCGATTGCCACGTTCGCTTGAAAGGGAACCAGTGCTCTACCAAATAACGTGTATTTTTCCCGGTAATACCCAGGGAAGCAAGCGCTTCCCCCTGGTGGGTGGCAAGGTTTAATACATGGGTAGCCCCAAAAAAAGCTGCATCTGGTTTTTCGCGCCGGAGCCGGGTCAAAAAGCCTTTTTCCCTTAAATGCTCGTAAGAGTAGTAAAATTTTCCGCGCCACCTTTTGAGAAAGAGCCGATCTTTTGCGGGAAGTCCCGTACGCTGGCTTTCTAATAGCTTGTCTGCTTTCATCCCTGTTGGTTCTACTCTATCATTGTATCTTAGTGCAATGGCCGATTCCATTGGCACCACCTTAACTCCTCTAATTTCAGCGGCTTTAATTAGCTTTGGGAAAAGAAAAGTTTTGTAGTTTTCAACTATTTCTTCGAACATGCCGAACCTTTCCTTTAAAGAGGTTAGGCTCTTTCTTTTCATTTTGTTCATTCGAATGATCGGTTCAGCCTCGCGGGGAAACAATTCCAAGAGTCTCTCGTCGCGTTTCTCTCGTGCCACCTGAACTTCTTCGAGAAGTCTGAGTTTACTAGGCAAGTCCTGGACCATTCTTTGAACTGGTTCAAGAGAACTTATTTCCGCAGTTTTCCGCCAGTCTTTGAGCCGTCGGGGAGTCATTTCAAGTCCAAGCACGCTCCCCGGCTGCATTCCTTCAACTATTTTCAGGGCTTGGTGCACAACCCAGTTTGGAACCGGGTTCCGTGGGTTTCCATGGTGTACGCCAACGAGAAGGGTCATTTTTTCCACCTAAAGCCTCCGGCGAGATTTGAACTCGCGACCTGCTGATGGCTTGCGCAACGCACTACCACCCCTTGCGGGGAAGTAGTTACCGCGTTACAAGTCAGCTGCTCTACCAGGCTGAGCCACGGAGGCATTCAAGGCCTACCAATCTATGGAGGCTAAATGGTTTATAACCGTTGATTGTCGGGTCAGAATGGTATAAATACGGCTTAGGACATAAGCCTTTTATGCCAGGGAAGCTTCCCCGCAAGTCAGGGCCTCCGCCACGCGCTGCAGATGAAGCCCGGCGCGTGCTCCTGCGTTTCGCCCCCTTGGAAGCCGAAACCCTGGACCAGCGCCTGCTCAGGCTCAGAGAATACATCGCCGCCCGCCGGCGCCTGCTGAAGCGGGTGTCCGAGAACACGGTTTCCAAGGTCCTCCGAGCAGAACCCTCGATGGCTTTCGCCCGCCGGCTCACGCCCACCCAAGTCATCCGACAAACGTTGGTGCCGTTCGCCCCGAAACCCGGTGAATCGGAGGCCGACCGCGCCGCCCGCGTGGCGGGCCTCGTGGAAGCCCGCAAGAAGCTGCAAACGATTTTTGGCGTCCACTACCGCCAAATAGGGGAGACCATTCGCGGCCATCCGGAACTCTCGTTCGCCCGACGGCCCCACGGCGTCTATTATGGGAAACCTCGCACGAAGCCGAGGTACAAGACCGACTTCAAGCGCAGAAGCGGAGTGGCCGACCGCGTCCACGAAATCCTGGCGCCCCTCGCGCCGCCCACGCGACCGGAATCTCCCGAGGCGCGCACCGAACGCCTCGCGCGGGTCAGGGGAGTCATCACGTTTTTGGGCCTTGAATTGGGTGAAAAAGCCGTGGCACGCGAGATAAGCCAATCACCCGCGCTGGCATTCGCCCGTCTCTACCGCTCCCAATCGGAAGAAATCCGCGACCGCCTGCTCGAGGTCGCTTTCACCAACCCGAGAAAGATTTCCAACGCCTACCGGAAGCTGGTCACGCGGTTTGGTCTCGTGAACGTCAACACGGTCTTACGCCGTTATCCGGAGACGCGGTTCGCGGCATCCAAAGTCGTCGTAACCAGTCGGACCCATGGCGTGCCAGGCGGGCAGGTTCTGTCCACCAGACGCAAGTTTGCGTTGCGCACTCCCGCCGACTGGCGCCGCGCCTACCCAGGCATGCCTTCCTTCAAGGGCGAACCCCTGCCCACCATCCTTCGCATTGGCCGCAGGCTCGCGGCCGTGCGCGACAAGGGTACTGCAGCGGTCTTGGCCCGCGTGCGCCGCCTCGAGGAAACCTATGGCGCCCAGGCCATCAGCGAAGCCCTCCACGCCTATCCTGCGCTCGAGTCCTTAACGGCGTATTCGGACCAGGCGAGCAAGCACCTTCGTCGCTTCCCCATCTACCGTCTCACCCCGAGCCAGCGCCAGGACATCGTCCGCTATTACAAGCGCTATAAAAGCGTCCCAAAGCTCGTCTCCTATTTCAAGGACATGGGTGTGAGACTGCGTGGGCACGAAGTTTCGCTGGTGCTGGAGGTTGCGGGCGTCACCCCGGTTCCACTCGCCGTGCGCCGCCACGAGAAAAAAGTGGCCAGAGAAACCGCCAAGGCCGCCAGGACCGCGCAATCCGAGCCGAAGCAAAGGATTCGTCGCAACAATCTGCCAGAGGCCGCGTGCAGGGCACTCGTCGAGGAAAACTTGCCGAACATTCGCGGGGGCGTGGCGAACGCCTTATGGAGCCTGGTTCGAATCAGGTCGTTTGCCGAGATCCTGCCGGTCATCGTCGAGCGCGTCGTCCGCGAGCTTCCGTTCGCGCGGCTGCCGGGCGAGCCGCACTTGAGGCCCTACCTCGTGCAGATGGCGAAATTCCAGACGTTCAATCTCGCGAAGGAAGAAGGCTGGCTCCGAAGAAAAGGCGCGCGGGACGTGGCCTTCGCGCCCGGCGCCGAGGAATCCGTGCCAAGCCACGAGCTTCGGCCTGACCAACTGGTCGAAGTGCCGGAAGACCTGCGTCCGCATTTCCGCGCCCTCGCCGACAAGTCGGGGCTGGACAAACGTGAGCGCATGGCCTTCAACGCCTTGTCGGAAGGGAAAAACAGCAATCAAATCCGCGCCTATTTGGCTTTGCATACCGGCGCGTGGACCCGCATGCGGCGCAGCATCCAGGAAAAAATCGGGCGCCAGCTCGATTAGCCTTGGCGACTCGGACACCCAGAACAAGCCTGCTACCCCTCAAGCAGTCTGAAGAATTCCTCGCGCGTCAGTCCGCAGTCCGTCAGGATCCCTTTCAAAGTGCCCAGCGGCAGGCCGCCGCCATGCAGGGAAACCGTGGTGTGCCGGTACTGGCCCTTATGGTTTCCGGCCAGTTGCACATGGGACCCCTTGCTATAACGCACGGGCACTATCCCGATTTTGGCGAGCGCCTTGATCAACTTCTTGGGTTTCACGGGTGGAAGGTGGCCGTTGCTCATGCAATTCCCTTGTTGGGCAACAAGGTTCAGCCAACCGAATCAGTGAGCCATCTACTCTTTTTGTCCCAAATGAATGGATAGTGCGTCCGACAAATTCCTGAACGCGTCCCGCATGCTTTTGCCGTAGGTGTTGATGTGGTACTTGTCGCACCGCACCAAAACGTTTTTGCCCTCTCGCCAGACCTTGACGTCAATCGTTTCCGATTCCTTCCCGTGCTTCATGGAAAGGACGCTTGATTGGGTTGTCGTGGTCATGTTCTCCCGATACCATTTACCCTTGAAGGACTTAATATAGGTTTGGTTGAAAAATGCCCCGGCCGGGATTTGAACCCGGGTCTCCGCCGTGAGAGGGCGGAATCCTTGGCCTCTAGACTACCGAGGCAAATGGCTTTTTGACCGACTTTATTTGGGGGGGCGCCTGCCTCTCACCCTACGCCCTGAGGCCCTACAAAAACGGTCAGGCCAATCCCTTTGGGCTTGCAAGGGTTTTAATGGGTTTCCCTGGCACCCACGCAACCCTTAAATAGGGCCTCCGAGCCAATTATATCCATGACTACCGGCCTCCACCCCGCCTCTCCGAGATTTCCCCGGCTGGCAGCGGCCGCGAGGACCGCCCGCGAGGTCATGGCAAAGGGCAAGAGGAAGCGGAATGCGGCCCTACTGGGGACCGCGCTCCTCGGTGGCCTGGTGCTGAGCAAGGTGGCGGCCCGCTCCCCCGCAGAGAAGCTGCGCGCGAGGGAGATAGAGGTCGCGCAGCAAATCCTGGAGAATCCGCGCTTCCCCGTGCCGCGGAGGGTCTATCTAACCGGGGACGCCAAACTGGATTCCCCCGGCAACTGCACGGGCTGGGTGCGGAACCTCGCTTCCCGACTGTATGGGCGGAACTATGAGACCGGCAGGAACGCCTTCGTCTTCGCCGAGTGCAACAAGGTCCTCGAACGCAGGTGGGGTAAAGGGGCGAACGGACAGTATGTCAGGACGGGCTTCACGCAGGCCGAAATCGTCGACCGCATCGCGTCCGGTGTCATCAAGCCCGGCACCGCCATCGGCACCTATTATGCTGACAGCCCCCACAACCTGGAGGGGGCACCCTACTCGCATGTCGTCATGTACTTGGGCCCGCAACTCGTGATGGAACCCGTGATGGAGAACGGGAAGGGGGTCCAGCGCATGAGAGTCGTCCACTGGTTCGGCCACAACTTCGTGAAGGGGCCCGCCACGGCTCCCCTCGAGAGCTTTTTCGCTTCCGGTTCGAGGCTCCAATTCCTTGATATCCTGCGTCCGAAATGACGGAAGTGCCGTGGGGCAGATTTGAACCGCCGACCCCCAGATTATGAGTCTGGTGCTCTAACCAGGCTGAGCTACCACGGCAAAAGAAGTCGCGTAGGGATTTACCGCATAAAACATTTATAAGGCTTTTTCAGGGTGGGCGAACGCCTTAAGGTGGTCGGCGCGGTCGATCAATCGGATGTGCTTGTCGTGCAAGACCAGTTTGTCGGCGTAGCCGAGGAACAACCCGGTTTCGAGGACTCCGGCCAGGTCCTTGGCCTGGAAGTCGAGGTCCTCGTAGGAGTAGAGGTTGTCGACTTTGACGTCCACCAGGTAGTTGCCGGTCTCGGTTTTGAATGGCGTGCCGTGTTCCAATCGAAGCGAGGCCCTGCCCATGCGTTCGAGTGCGGCCAGGGTCCGCTTCCAGCCGAAGGCCGCGACCTCGAAGGGAATGCTTCCATGCAGGCGTTCGACGAGGTGTCGTGCCTCCGCGACCACGAACAATTCGGCCGCGCTCTGGGCAATCATCTTGTCGAGGATGAGCGAGTGCGTGTCGCGTTTCACGTAGTTCAGGTCCTCGTCGACTTGCGCGGCGAACTCGATGCCTACATCCACTTCATGGTCGTTGAGGGAAACCATGGGCAGATGGCAGGCGGAGGCGAGGGCGGCCAGCCGCGCCGAGCCCGGAACGAACTTCACGTGGATGCCGCGTTGCTCGGCGGACAACGCGAGCTTTTTCACGAACCTTTCCCCGGCCTCGGAGGTGCCGATGCTCACGACGTCTCCGTCGTGCACGTACCTGGCGACGAAGTCCTCCATGGATTGCTCGTGCATAGGACCATTAATAGGGTTTAACCGTTATTTAAGGGTTTCTGGGGCTTTTGGCAAGGTTTTTATGTTCCCACAGCGTAGTCCTATTATGGCCAAGCCCGCGCGTCCCGAAATAAAGAAGCCCAGGCAATTCAATGCCTTTGAGCGCTTCATGCTTGGGCGGGCCGTCCGCCGCGCCTTTCCCACCCACAAGGGAAGCGAGTTGCGGAGGAAAGTCGAAGAATACCGCTCGGATTTTGAAAGCGAAATGGCGCGGGTCCGTTACGTTCCAAAAAAGCGTTTGCGGCCCATGGGTTTCGTGCAGCGGTGGAAAGCCAGGAAGCTCATCGACCACATGGAATACCCTTTGCCGGCAGGGGCTCCCGAAGTGGAGAGGGAATTGGTTGCGCGGCGGTTAACGGCTGCCAAGACTTTCCTGCGCAGGCTGGCAGCGGATCCCCTGACGCGGCGCGCCTTGTTTGATGCATTCCATACGAGCCTCCTGAAAACGATTACCGCTGAGTTGTCAGCGCGTGATTTTCCAACAAAGACCTTTGTTGATAGCAAGGAGAGAACCCGGCCCGGTGCCCGGCGGTTCAGGCTTTACTCGAAAGAAAAAAGCGCGGAAGCTGGTGGCAAGCAGAGCCAGCTTCACTTGTATGCCAGGCCCGTTGAAGGCGGTTACTCGGAGCTGGCCGAGCACGAGTTAACCCATTTGGCCATCTGCATGGAGGCCTTGGAGAACCCCCACGGCTTCACCCTGTCGAAACGCCAGTATTCAGCCATCCTGGTGCGGGTGCGGCGGATTTTGGGTGAACACCCCAGCCTTTCAGCCAAAGAATTTTATTCCCATTATGCGGAAGTCATGAGGTGAATGGATGGCCAAACCAAGGCACCCAGAAATATTGAAGCCCAGGCCGCTCACCCGGGCCCAGAGCCGTTTTGTCAGGCGGCGGGTGCGAAAGGAGACCCCTGGCAGGACGGCGCGCAGTAGAACGAAGGCAGTCCGTGCACGGATTGAAGCAATCGAGCACGATATCGCGAGGCTGCGGTATATTCCCAAGCCGGTTCTCCTGCCCATGCATGGACTCGCCAGCGAGAAGACCCGAACCCTGATTCGGGAGATGTATTATCCCTTGCCGGCCAATGCATCGGCTGAATGCAGGTCGCTGGTCGAGCAACGGCTGTCAGCAGCAAAGCAGTTCCTTTACAAGCAATGGAAAAACCCCTCGCTGTCGCAGGCTTTGTTCAATTCCTATTACAGTGGTTTGCTGAAAACACTGGTCACCGAACTCTATTGGCGCAGAGACGTTCTGCAAGACGCGCAATTCACGTTCCTTGAAAGCCCGATGATTGGTTCCCGCCGGCGGTTTCCCAGTTATGAGCCGAAGCAGAGGCAATTGGCAGCTATTCTAAAAGGTGGGACGCTGACCCCAAAGCAACACGCCTTGTATGCTTCGCCCAATGAAACCGGCAGGTCAGAGCTCAGGGAACACGAATTCATGCACTTGGCCATTGGCATGGAGATTTTCAGGCGCCCTGAAAGTTTTGACCTCGAAAAAGCCTACAAGCGAGTGGTTGGAAAAGTGAAGCGGATTCTCCGGGAAAAACAAGTCTATTCCCCCGTGGAATTCTACGCTGAATACCAAAAAACCATGGACTGACCACGTTAAAGCCCTCCCCGGGAATCGAACCCGGGACCTCGTCCTTACCAAGGACGTGCTCTACCACTGAGCCAGGAGGGCCAATAATTCAAACTAATTGCCTCCGCAAAGGGTTTTAAAGCTTGGCTCGCCGCTTCCCGGCTTCAGCAGCCTAAGAGGTTTTTTTCGACGTAGATGTCCGTCGTGCCCCCATGGGCCTGGCTGAACACGCGTTTCACGACCTGGAAGCCTTGCGCGCGGTAGAAGGCAAGCGTTTCCGGTTCGCCGCAGAGGATGAACGCGCGGACCTTGGCGGCGTGCCGTTGCCGGAACTCGTGCAAGGCTTTTTCCAGCAACTCGGCGCCGAAGCCCGCCCGCTTTTTTTCGGGCAAGACGAGGAACTGCTCGATGGTGCCATGCAATGCGCCCGTCTTGCAGTAAATGAAGCCGGTTACTTTCCGGTGTTCCCTGGCCACGAAGCAAAACCGTTTCTTGCCCGCGAAGTGCTTGACGTAGTCCAGGGTGATGTGGGCAACCCTTTCCTCGAAGGCGTGCGTGGGCAGCTTGTGGTGGTAAGCCGAAATCCAGGAGACCAGGAAGGTTTCCAGCACGTCCACGGCATCGCTTTCCTCGAACCGCTTGATGAGCATTATTTCACCAAATCGTTTACTTTATTCAAGTCGCTTACCTTTAACTTGGTTTCCTTGCCGCTCGCCAGGTCCTTCAAGGTGAGTTCGCCTGCCGCTAGGTCCTTCTCCCCGACAATCAAGACGAATGGCACGCCCAAGCGGCTCGCGTACGCCAGGTTCTTGCTGATGCCGCGCCCGCAGAGGTCCATGTCCGTGTTCACGCCCATCCCGCGCAGCCTCTGCGCGAGGTCAACGGCCGGCTTCAACGCGGTTTCCCCGATGGGGGCCACGAACACCCGCGTCCGGTTCTGCGCCGGCAACCGGTCTTCGAGGACGTCCAGCAGCCGGTCGACGCCGAAGCTGATACCCGTGGCAGGACTCTCTTGCCCTCCATACAGACCGACCAGCTTGTCGTACCTTCCGCCGCCGGCGATGCTCGCCACTCCCGGCACCATGACCTCGAAGACGTTGCCCGTGTAATACTCCAGGCCCCGCGCGAGTGAAAGGTCCAACTGCACCTTGCCCTTGCAGCCCTGCGCTTCCAGCATCCCAATCAAGTCCAGCGCTTCCTTTAGGCCTTCGCTGTCCTTGCCGACCTGCTTCATCGCGCTCGCCGCGTCGTTCTGGCGCACGACTTCCAGGATGTCCGTGGGGATGCCCTTCTCTTTTAGTTCCTTCTCGACGCCCTTCCACTCGATTTTGTCGGCCTTGTCGAGGCTGCGGAAACAGTCCACGACCTGCTCGGGCTTCACCTTGCACTTCTTCGCGAGTTCCTCGAGCAGCTTCCGGTTGTTCACCTTCACCTTTGCGTCAAGGCCCAGGCGCTTCACGATTTCGAGCGCACAGGCAATCACTTCGAAGTCCGCGAGCGTGGAGTTTCCCCCCACCGTGTCCGCATCCGCCTGTGTGAACTCCCGGTAGCGGTTGGCGCCCGGCCGGTCATACCGCCACACCTGCCCGATTGCATAGCGCTTGAAGGGCTTCGACAGGTCCCGGTTGGTTGCCACTACGCGACCCATTGGCACCGTCAAGTCAAACCGCAATCCGATGTTGCGGTCGCCCTGGTCCTTGAACCAATAAATTTCCTTGGAAATCTCCTGGCCCCCCGCCCCCTTCTTGGCCAGCAACTCGAGTTCTTCGAGTGCGGGCGTCTGCAGGGGATAGAACCCGTACAACTCGAACACCTGCCGGCAGGTGTCCTCGATGAACTGCTTCTTCTTCATGCGTTCCGGGAGAAAGTCCCGCGTGCCGCGCACGTTTTGAAAGGTCGTCATAACCCATACCTCCTAAGTTCCTTGCAGTTTAATAGGTTTTGCCTTCGGGCTGTGTCCTGCGCAGCAGGACACGTTTCCCCGAAGACGCGGTCTTCGGGGCCTCGTCCCCAAGGGGACAAGGTCGCAGGCCTTTTGTCAAAAGGCCTCACGGCACCACCCGGTTGAACTCGAATTCCACCAAGTCCGTGGCCCCCGCCTTCTTGATGAGCGGGATAAGGCCCGGCACCGCCTCCCGGTCCACGGCCACGTTCACGGCATAGCCTTCCTCGCCGTAGAGCTTGGCAATGGTGGGTTTTCGCAGGCAGGGCAGGATTTTCACCAGCTCATCCAGGCGTTCCGCGGACACGTTCATGACCAGCATGGACTTCTTCTTGCCCAACAGCACGCTCTGCAACAGCGTATTGATTTCCGCGATTTTAGCGCGCTTGGCCTCGTCCGCCCAGGCTGCCTTGTTCGCGATGAGCCGCGTTGTTGACTCCATGACCGTGTCCAGGATGCAGAGGTTGTTGGCCTTCAACGAGCTCCCCGTCTCGGTCAACTCCACGATGGCGTCCACCAGCCGCGGGCACTTCGCCTCCGTGGCCCCCCACGAAAACTCGACCGCGGCGCGCACCCCATTGCGGGCCAGGTATTCCTTTGCCAGGTTCACGTACTCGGTGGCCACGCGCTTTCCCTCCACGTCCTTCACCGACTTGATGCCGGAATCACAGGGCGCAGCCAAGACCACGCGCACCTTGCCGAACCCCTGCTTGGAGTACAGCAACTCGCTGACCTCCTCGACCCTCGCTCCGCTCTCCGCAATCCAGTCCTTGCCCGTGATGCCCGCATCCATGACCCCGTCCTCGACGAACCTGGCCATCTCCTGCGCGCGCACCATCATGACCTCGATGCCCGGGTCGCTGATGGCCGGAAAGTAGCTTCTTTCCGTGGCCTTGATGCGCAGGCCCGCCGCGTTGAACAACTCGACGGTCGCGTCCTGCAGGCTCCCCTTCGGGATGCCCAACTTCAATTTCTCCTTCGTTTCGTTCATTTTCTTTCCTCCACCTTGCCAAAAAAGCAACTCCGTTGATTGGTGTGACACGCGTTGCCGGTCTGCTCGACCCGAAACAACAACGCGTCCGCGTCACAGTCGAAGCGCACTTCCCGCACGCGCTGGAAGTTGCCGCTCGTCTCCCCCTTCGTCCACAGCGCCTTGCGGCTCCGGCTCCAGTAACAGGCCTTGCCCTCGCGCAGGGTCTTCTCCAGCGAAGCGCGGCTCACATAGGCCAGCATCAGGACCTCGCCGTTGCCCGCATCCTGCACCACGGCCGGAATCAAGCCGCGGCCCTTGCCGAAGTCCAGGCGATTGAACGCCAGCGCGTCCTCAACGGAAATCCTTCCCTCGTACAACGCCATGCCCACCACCGCATCCACGCCCAGCCAGTCCAGGCGCGCCACCTCAGCCAGGGAGGACACCCCACCCGCATAGACCAGCCTGTTCCGGGTCAGCCTGGCCAGCCTTTCCACGCGCCCGAAATCAAAGCCCGCCATCCGCCCCTCGACCTCCACAAAGGTGGCCATGAACTCCCCGCAATAGTCCTCCAACTCTGGCAGCAGTTCCTCCGGAGTCCGCGACGTCGCCTCCTTCCAGCCCTTCACGACGATGCGGCCGTCCTTCGAGTCCAGGGCCGCGACCACTTTCTCCCTTCCCACCACGCCAGCCAGCTCCGACAGGAAGCCTTTCTCGGCCTTCGACCCGACGATGACCTTCTTCGCCCCGGCCTCCACCAGCGCGACCGCTTTCTCCACCGAGTCGATGCCGCCTCCCACCCGCGCCCGCACCTTCCAGCACAACGCCTGCACGGTCTCCAGGTTAGAGCCCTCGCGCAACGCGGCATCCAAATCAATGACCTGGACTTCCCGGAACCCCTTGAACCGCTCCGCTAAGCCATCCACGTCCGTGGACTCCCACTTCTTCTCGCGGCCGCCCACGAGCTGCACCGCCTTGCCATCCATCAAATCAATCGCCGGAATGATCATGGTCGCACCTCAACCCTTTTTTCCTTCAAGAACGCTTTCACTTGCCCAATCGTCAACTCCCCAAAATGGAAGACGCTCGCTGCCAGCACGGCGTCCGCGCCTCCAACGGCAACCGCGTCGTAGAAGTCTTGGAGGCCGCCCGCGCCCCCCGAGGCGATGACGGGAATGCGCGCCCGCACCCCAATCGCCGCCAGCAACTCCACGTCAAACCCCTGCTTGGTGCCATCGCGGTCCATGGAGGTTACTAGCAGTTCCCCCGCGCCCAGTTCCTCGGCTTGCTTCGCCCACTGCACCGCGTCAAGCCCGGTCGCCTGCGAGCCCGCGCGCGAATACATTTCCCACCCTGCTCCCACCCGTTTCGCGTCAATCGCCACGACCACGGCCTGGCTCCCAAACTCCCGCGCCAACTCGCCAATGAGTTCAGGCCGCTCCACCGCCGCTGAGTTGACCGTGACCCGGTCGGCCCCGGCCAAAAGCAGTTCCCTGGCCGCTTTAACCGACTTAATGCCGCCGCCCACGGTCAAGGGCACGAAGACGCGCCGGGCCGTCCGCCGAACCAATTCCACCACGGTCTTCCGTTCTTCGACCGTGGCCCCGATATCCAGGAAAGCGATTTCGTCCGCGCCCTCCGCATAATATTTTTCCGCCAACTCCACGGGCAAGCCTGCCGGCTGAAGGCATCCGAAACGGACTCCTTTCACGACCTTCCCGCCCTTCACGTCCAGGCAGGGGATGATTCTCTTCGCCAACATGTTCTCACGCTTCCACGAAATTCCTCAACACCTGCAGCCCCACGGGGCCGCTCTTCTCCGGGTGGAACTGTACGGCCCACACATTTTCGCATTCCACGGCCGAAACGAATGACTCGCCGTACTCGCTCCGCGCCGCCACGAGGTCGGGCGCGGTCCGCTTCACGGCGAACGAGTTCACGAAGTACGCGTAGGCGCCATCCTCGACGCCCTCGAAGAGCCGCGTCTTCCGCGTCAAGCGCAACCGGTTCCACCCGATTTGCGGCACCTTCCGCGCAACCGTGAACCGCTCCACCCTTCCCCCCAGCAACCCAAGGCCGCTCGCGTCCAGGCTTTCCTCGCTCCCCTCGAACAGCAATTGGAACCCCAGGCAGATGCCCAGGAAAGGCGTGCCCTCCCGCACCCGCTCCCTGAGCGCCGCCTCCAAGCCCGTGCGCCGAAGGGAGGCCAGGGCCGAGCCGAAGTTGCCCACACCGGGGAGCAGGATTTTGTCGGCCCCTGCCAGGTCTTTCGGCCCGGACGCGGTTATGTAGCTTGCACCCAGCCAGTCCAAGGCATTCCCCAGGCTGCCCAGGTTGCCCGCGCCATAGTCCACGATTCCAATCACGTTTTCACCTCCCGCAACCTTCCCTTCGTGCTCGGCACGCCCCGCATTCTCGCATCCGGCTCGACCGCCATCCGCAAAGCCTTTCCAAACGACTTGAACAGGGCTTCCGCGATGTGGTGCGAGTTCCTTCCCGCCAACAACCGCAGTTGCAGCGTGCAGCCTAGGTTGGTGGCCAGCGCTTCGAAGAAGTGCTCGACCATCTCCGCACTCAAGTCCCCGACCTTCTTCGCCGGGAACCCGGCCTCGAACGCGAGCTTTCCCCGCCCGCTCAAGTCCAGCGCGCACAAGGCCAGGCTCTCGTCCATGGGCAGGACGAAAAAGCCATAGCGGTTGATGCCATTTCGGTCGCCCAGCGCCTGACTCAAGGCCTGGCCCAAGGCGATGCCCGCGTCCTCGACCAAGTGGTGCTCGTCGAACCGGTCCACGCACTCGGCCTCCAGCTTCACGTCCACGAGGCTCTTCGCGGCCACCTGTTCCAGCATGTGGTCGAAGAAGTCAATCCCCGTTCGCACCGCGAATTTTCCGGTGCCGTCCAGGTCGACTTCCACGCGCACGCGCGTCTCCTTCGTCTTCCGCTCCACCCTTGCCTTCCTCATCTCCATCCCTCCAGCGCCTCATTCACATCCCCAAAAACCTTTCCCGCTCCGTTCTTTCGGAGCAGTTCCCTCAACTCCCTTCCCTTGTCTTGGGGCGGCAGCACCCCGACCGCGGTCAAGCCCGCCCGCCGGGCCGCCTGCTGGTCGTCTGGCGTGTCCCCGAAGTAGGCCCCAGCCGCCGCAGGACCTCCTTCAACCCCCACGGGCCTGGCTTGGCCTTTCCGGGAGGCACGTCCTCCATGCACACGACCTCCGCGAACAAGTCCCGCACCCCAAAGCGTTGCAGCGCAAACTCGGCTTCCGCTCTCGGTCTGCCCGTGAACACCGCCAGCCGATACCTTTCAGCCAACCGCTTCAACCCTTCCTTGTCCGCCAGCAGTTTCTCGTTGGCAATCAAGCCGCCAAAGTTTTTGCCGAGGTAAAACCCCTGGAACACTCGCTTCACCGTCGCCAGCTCCGCTTTCTTTCCCTTCCGCTTGGCCAGCTCGCGGCTCAGCTCCCAGTCGCTGTTGTAGCCGCCCTCGTTCTTCAACGCCTGGATTTCGCCGGCGCTCGCCTTCTTCCCGGTCAACCGTTCCACTGTCAACCGGATGGCCTCGCGGTAGGATTTCCGCACGTCGACGAGCACTCCATCGATGTCGAAGACGAGCACGGGCTCGGCAAGTACGCCCTTCAGTTCGCGCACGAAGCGTTTCATCTGCTTCCGCGTGCCAATCGTCACCCGACAGCAGCCCGCCAACAACGGGTAACCGGAGCGGTCGCGCACCAGCACCCCGCGCTCGCGCAGCTTCCGCACCACGAACTTCACCTGCGACCCCAGCCGGAGGATGAAGGCGTTGGCTTTGCCGAACCGCGCTTCCACACCCAACCGTTTCAGGGCCTTCCGCAGCCAGGCCCGGCTCTTCCCCACTTCCCGGACATAGGCCCGCATGTAGGCCAGGTCCCCCAAAGCCGCCAGCCCAGCCCGCAAACCGGCTCCGCTGACCGGATACGGCCTTGCAGCGGCCGCCAGCCTTTCGATGACGGGCGCCTGTGCCAAGGCATAGCCCATGCGCAGCCCCGCCAAGCCGAAGGCCTTGGACAGCGTGCGCAGCACCAGGAGGTTGCCATATTTCCTGAGCATGGGGACCAGGGTCTCCCCGCCGAACTCGATGTAGGCCTCATCCACCAGCACCAACGCGTTCGGCGCGCGGCGCAGCAGCCGTTCAACCTGCTTGCGCGTGACCGTGGTTCCCGTCGGGTTGTTGGGCGAGCACACCACGATTGCGGCCGTCCGCGCGTTCACCGCCCCGAGCACGCGCTTGAGCGGGAAAGAAAACCCTGCGTCGTCGTCCAACAACACTTCCCGCACTTTCAATCCCGCCAGCTTCGCGTACAACTCGAACGGTGAGTACGTCGGAACCGGGAGCACGACTTCGCCGCGCGGCCTCCGGATGGCGTCGAAAATCTTGTCGATGGCCTCGTCCGAGCCGTTGAACAGCAGGACGTTCTCCGGCCGCACCTTGCAGTAGGCCGCCACCTTCTCCGCCAGCCGCCGGCTCTCCGGATAAGCGGCCACCACTTCAGCCGTCAGGCCCCGCAACGCCTTCACCACCTTCGGGCTCGGCCCCACCGTGTTCTCACCGAAGTCCAGTCGCAGCTTGCCCAGCCTCCCGGCTATGGGCGGAACGTACTTTTCCGCTTCCATGACCTCTCCTCGCATTCCCATCATTTCCGTTTCACCTCGAACCGTTTCTCCACCGACTTCCTGTGCGCGTCCAGCCCCTCTTCCCGGGCCAGGCACGCGACGGCCGGCCGCAAGGCCTCCAAACCCCTGCGCGACAGCCTTTCCACGTTCTGGAACCGCATGAACTCAAGCACGCTCAACCCGGACGAGAACCGGGCCGCGCGCCCGGTCGGCAAAACGTGGTTGGTGCCGCTCGCATAGTCTCCGGCCGCCTTGGGACTCCAAGGCCCCAGGAAAACCGTGCCCGCGTTGACGAGCCCATCCACAAACCGTTGGCCGAAGCCCCAGACCTCGGCGTGCTCGGCCGCGAAGTCGTTGGCGAACCGCAGGACCTGTGCCTCGTTTTTTGCGAGGACAATCAGCCCGTTTCGTTTCAGCGACTGCCGTGCAACTTGGCCGGTCGCCAGTTCCCCCAACTGCTGCTTTAACTCCTTTTCCACTTGCCGCGCCAGCTTCCGCGAAGTCGTGACCAGCACGCTGCGCGCGTTGGGCTCGTGCTCGGCGGAAGCCAAGAGGTCGGCGGCCATCCATTCCGGGTTCCCGCTTTTCGCCAGCACCAGCAGTTCGGTGGGCCCGGCCAGCAAGTCGATGCCGACCTCGCCGTAGACGAGCCGCTTGGCCGCCGTGACATACGCGTTTCCCGGCCCGAAAACCTTGTCCACGCGTGGAATGCTTTCCGTGCCGTACGCCATCGCGGCAATGGCTTGCGCGCCCCCAACCTTGAAGATGCGGTCGGCTCCCGCCAGCAGGCAAGCAGCCACGATCAAGGGATTCGCTTTCCCGTCCTTCCGCGGCGGCGTGCACACGATTTTCTCGCGCACGCCCGCCACCTGCGCGGGCACCAGGTTCATCAGCGCGGTCGATGGCAGCGGATATCGCCCGGCAGGGACATAGACCCCGACGCGCTCGATGGGCCGCACGGTCTGCCCCGCGTATATGCCGTTACCGAAGCCTTTTGCCCAGCTTTTAGGCAGGGCCGCCCGCTGGAAATCCGCGAGGTTCTTCGTCGCGCACTTCAACGCGCTCCGCTGTTCCTTTGTCAGGCCGCGCAGGGCCGCGCGTTTCTCGGCCGCGCCCACTTCCAGTTCGTTTGCCGATAGCGTGACCCGGTCGAACCGCCGCGTGAATTCGCGCAGGGCAGCGTCGCCGCGCCTGCGCACGGCCTCGAGTATTTCCCGTGCCGCTGGCTCCGCTGCGCGGTTCGCTTCCGCTTTCGGTTTCACCAACCGTTCATAGTCCGTTCGCGAAACCCCGGCCAACTCGACCCGGGTGAACTAAACCCCTTCTGTCAGTCTTGCGACTAGTCGTCATAACCCAACCCACCTCCAAGAGAAGTTGTTGGGCTACCCCCAATGATGGAGTAACCCGTGGTGAACTAACTCAACCCGTTCGGTTGAAGAAAAGAAAGGGCCGGTGCGGGGAATTGAACCCCGTTCAGAAGGTCCACAGCCTTCTATCCTAACCGATAGACCACACCAGCCATTACGCCTTTTTACAAAAGGTGTGCGAAAACGTCCCATGCGCGGCATGGGACTGCCCTCAGTATTGGCTTCGCTAAAAGAGGGACAAGCGCTGAGAATAGTTTCATAGCTAGCCAAGTCAAGTAGGGCGTTATCGCCGGCTATGAAGTAAATTCCTTCTCATAGGTTAATCGCTCACATATCTTCCGTCTGCGGAGTTTAAATAGGTTATGGTTTGCCTTCCGCAGCCGCTTGTTCCTGTCTTTCTTGCAGCAGCCGCTGGGCCGCCTGGATGCCGGCCATCAGTTTAACTGGTTCCCTGGCCGTCAACACGAGTTTCTTGAAGTGCCCGGACTTCTTGTGCACCAACATGGACTGCTTGTGCTGGGAAACGAAGTAAAGCGTGTCTAGGCTCATGCGGACGCCCCACCCGATGTAGAACGGGACGCGGTCCACGAGTTCCGCCGACGAAATGTCTTGCACCGGCACCCGGTACGAGTAAAACGGCAAACGGATCTCCAATGCCTGCTCGGTGGCCACGAACCGCATCAAGTACAACCAATAAAAGGCCAGGACTACCAGGCCCAGCGCGGCCAGGCCCGGCGCCAGTGACTCGATTCCCACGGCCTGCTGGGAGAGATAGTACAACAACGCGGCCAACGCCGCGACCAACGCCAACCAGAAGCCCTTGAACGCCCAACCCACCGGCGCCTGCTCCTCGTACAAGACCCGTTCAACGGCCATGCCCTATTCAAGTGCGAACCCGTATTTAATGGTTTTCGCGCAGCCTTTTTGGCTTCGCCAAAAAGCCTGGGGGAAAACGCTTCCTGCCTTGCAGGAGACAGGCGAACCAGCGAAGGCACGGCAGAAGCCGGAGAAAAAGGAAAGTGCACGGGGCAGGATCCGAACAGCCTTTTTACAAAAGGCTGGCGAAAACGTCCGAATGCAACCCCTTCTCGCTTCGCTCGAAGGGGTGGAATGCACGGGGCAGGATTCGAACCTGCGAAGGCACTAAGCCACTGGCCCCTGAAGCCAGCACGTTTGGCCGCTTCGTTACCCGTGCAGCTGACGAAGCGTCAGCTGGCACCGCATACGTCGTCCCATCTCGCTGCTGCTCGATGGGACATAAATATGCCGTGCTTTGCCTGCTTCAAACCTAAGAGGCTGGGAAAGGGTTTTTATGGCTTGCCATTGAAGAAAGGCAGTGGCATACGTGGTATGCCACCTTTTCCCAGGGCTTCGTTGTCCACTTCGTGGACGACGCCACCAAAAGCGAAGCTTTTGATGGTTGTAAAAAGCCCTAGCGACCCCGTTGGGATTTGAACCCAAGCCTAGAGCTCCGGAGGCTCTTATGCAATCCAGACTACACTACGGGGCCAACCCCTTTTGCCGGGGCAAGCGCACCCACAGGGATTTGAACCCTGGCCGGCAGCTCCGCAAGCTGCTATGCTATCCTGGCTACACTATGGGTGCAACGATACAGATTAACGGAGGGGGCTTTTTTAAAACCACTCCTAGGCGGAATATTTATGTCCCACCACAGGTGGGACGACATAGGGCGTCCAGCCGCCACCTTCGTCCGGCTAAATCCAGCCCTGGCCCCCGCCTTTCCGTTCTTCCGGGGGAGCGGGCTCTTCGTCGTAGGCCGTTACCCGGTTGCTGTTCAGCAACAACTGGGTGTACGCGAACTTGAGGGCCTTGTCCAATAAGACCGTGTAAATGATGAGCAGCGGCTTGAAAACGAATTTTGTGAGCAAGTAGAACATGCTCGTGAAGACGAAGGCCACGACGAACCAAAAGTTTTTCTCGATGACTGCGAAGAGGGGCACCCGGGCTTTCAGGGTGGCGAACGCGCTCTGTTTTTCGGCTTCGCTGGGTTCCACGGGTTTCTTGGCTTTCAGCCTTTCAACGACTTCCTGTCGGTAGGCCTTGGAGCCGAGTTCGAGTTTCTTGGCCTGCACTTTTTTGGCGAACGCCGCAACCCTCGGGTCCAGGCTTTCCCCGAGTTTCTGGTATTCCTCGGTTTCCAGGAGGCCGTCCAAGAGCATGCGCTGGTTGATGATGACAAGGCTCGCGTTTTCTTCCACCAATGCCCGGGTGCCGGCGCCGACCAGGGAGTTGGAGACCACAGCGGACTCGAAGTCGTTCAGGTAGGTGGCGGGGTTTCCGTTCACTGCCAGGGCAATGGAGGCGAACACGCCGAAGCTGATGAGCAGCGCCACGTAGCCGTATCCCGCGGTGATGGCTTTCACCAACGCGTTCCCCTTCACCGTGGACAAATACCAGTAAACGATTTCAATGAAGAGGAAGACGCTCAAGGCGTAGAACGTCAGCGGCCAGGCGAAGTCCACGAGGTTCTTGAACAGGAAGAGGGCGGCAAACCCTCCGAGCACCAGTCCCACGGCGGAGGCCAGGTGCATGTTCTCCTTTTCCTTGACCTCCGAAAAAGAGGCCACCAGGGCCAGTGTGAGGGGAAACAATAGGAGAAACGCGTAGAAGGGGAGCGACAGCACCTTGTCGAGGTTTTCTCCCAGCTTGCCGAGCATCACGATTTCGGAGAGCTTCACGCCGGAAGCGTTGAGGGAAAACATCCACGCGAAAACCGTCAACGCAATCAAGGCAGCCAAGACAAGGGTTTCCGCGTCCACCTTTAATGCCATGGGCTTACACCAGCACTATTACGTCGTTGTCCTTTAATATCATGCAGGTTTCGGCCTGTGCCACCATGGCGCCCTTTTGCTCCAGCAAAACCGGGTAGGGCCGGATGCAGCCCTTGAGCAGGAGCTCCCGCAAGCCCATCCTCCGCTTGAAGTCCGGCAACTTCAACTCGTTGTGGGCATACCGTTCGCTCCAGGGCAGGGTCTTGTACTTGCCGGCAATGAATTCCATGATTTTCCGGGCTTCCGGGTTCCGGATGGGCCTCGGCTCCTGCAAGCCATAGATTTCGCAGGCGCTTCCCTCGTGGATGAGCCCGCGGCCATTGGTTGCAAAGGGTTCAATGGCAATCGCCATGCCTTCCACGAGTTTCCTGGACTGCTTCAAGCCCACGTTGGGCATGCTGGGATTGGAGTGCGTGGTCCACTGCTCGAGGCCGTGCCCGCACAGGTTCTGCACGGGCTTGAAGCCATACCCCTTAATCGTGTCCTCGATGGCTTGCCCGATTTTCCCGACCTCCGCGCCAACCCTTACCCCGGCAATGGCGTTCTCCAAGGCCCTTTCGCTGGCCTCCAAGAGCTTCCCCCATTCCCCGGAAAAGTCCAGGGAAAAAGCCGCGTCCGCGATGTAGCCCTGGACTTGCACGCCCAAGTCCACCTTGATCAAGTCCCCTTCCCCGACCACCCGTTCATCGTCCACGCAGGGACTGTAATGGGCGGCTTCATCGTTTACGGACAGGTTAGCCGGGAAGGCCGGCCCAGCTTCTTTGTCTATATCAGTGATTTCCTTCTCCAGGCATTCAGCGATATCAAGCAGTTTAGCGCCTGGCTTAACCATTTTTCTGGCCTTTTTCTGCAATTCATGCAGTATTTTGCCTGCCCTCACGTAGTTTTTCGCAATGGTTTCATCCATCCAACATCCCACCAACAAAGTTCCCCAAAAGCTTAAAACCCCATGCCTTCGCCTAATGGATGCGTTTAATCAGCCAAACGGCCGCCAACAACCCCCGGAAAGCAAGCCCGGGCACCGGCCGGCACGCTCAAAGTCGTTGGCGTTCCTTGGCCGGGGTTTCCCCCCAACCAGGTTATGTAGCGTGTTGTTTCGCCCGCTCACGTGAACGCCCCCAACGAGGACTGCTTGCCGCCATGCACCAAGTCCTGCTCACTGTACCCCAGTTCCCGCATGATTTTGATGACCGCCGGCACGACCTGGTTGTTGATGTAATACTCCGCGTCATAGTCTCCTTCCCGCACGAACTCCGCGAGCTCGGCTTTCTCGGAAATGGTTTTCCCCGACTTCGTGATGATGAATTCAAGCACCGAGCCGACCCCGATGTCCTTGCCCCGCTTGATGGCCTTCTCCGCGGCCGCCACATGCGGCGCCACCTGCTCGTACTTTCCCACCGTGCGCCGCAACATCGTGTACATGAAGAGCTCCTCCTTCGGCACCCTTCCCTGCTTCAACCGCTCGATGGTCTCACGCACGACCTTCACGGCCTTGTCCGGCTTCCCCTCCTTCAACACGGCCTCGATGACGCGCTTCTGCGTTTCCTTCGCAATCTGCGCCCAGTCTCTCCTCACGTACTCGAAGCCCACGATGGTCAGGTTGCCCTCGAAGTCCATCAACGCATACTTCTTCTTCGCGGCACCGCCCTCCTTCTTCGTCACGAAGATGCCGCGCCGGTAATAGCCCTCGAACTCCAACTCCATGACGCCCGGCAACGCCTCGTTCACTTTTTTTGCGAATTTCTTTACGTCGTCTTCGCTTTTTTCCCGCGGCAAAATCAAAAATGCGCTGTCCGAATCGGCATATAGCGGCGTAAAACCATCGTTTTCGGCGGCTTGCAGCACTTCGTGCACATAGTGCCGGCCCCACGCGGTAACCGCCGTAGCGCACTCCCGCGAATACCAGCGGAACCGCGCATAGCCCAGCACGCCATAAAAAGAGTTCAACAAAATCTTCAGCGCCCACTGCCTGGCATACAGCACCTTGTACTCGGTGGTATCTTTAGCCACCGCTTTCATTTGCTTTTGGATTTCAATGCGCTTGTTCAGGATGTCCTCCAAGAGGCTCGAGAAAAAGCCCTGTCGCTTGTCGCAAAACCAGTCTCCCGTCGGCGCCTTGTGCTTGTCAAGCCCCTTGCAGCAGGCGCAGTTCAGGGTGTCAGGCGAAATGTGGTGCGAGACAATGATGCTTGGATACATGGAGCGGAAGTCCAGCACCGCGATGTTCTCGTGCAGGCCCGGCACCGGGCTCTTGACGTAGCCGCCCTCGAAGCTCTTCTCCGCCCGCGCCTCGACCTCTTCTTCCCGGGGCTTGTTGGGAATCAACAGGTTGTTCCGGTAACTCTTGTCAATCAAGAGGTACTCGACGAGGATGCCGGTGCTGCTGCGGCTCACGTCGAACGCGGTCTGCTTGGTGAGCTTCGCCATCTCCACGGTCAACGGCAGGTAATCCCGTGCAATCCTCAAAGTATACGCCGCGTCCGCCAGATTGTAGTCCGCGACCCGCTCCAGGCCCTTGCCGGAGTCCCAGGCCTGGTTGATTTCCTCCGGCTTGACCTTCTCCTTTTCCTCGCCATACAAGGCCTTCGCCACGGCCTCCAAGTCGAACTTGACGAGGTCCAGGACGCCCAGCCGCGCCAGCAACCGCACGATTTGGAAGGCGTCGACGTGCTGCCTTCCCCGCACCTTGACGGCCTTGTCCATGCCCTTCTGCCGGACCACGGGCTCACTGCCATCCGCGTTGACGTCGAACTTCAATCCCAGCCGCTGGCACCGCTCCTTCAGGTACGGGAAGTCAAACGAGTCCCCATTGTACGTGACCACGATGTCCGGGTCCTTTTCCTTTATCTTGTCCACTAGGGCCTGGACCATGCCGCGTTCGTCGTCGAACACCGTGACGTAATCGCGCTTGACTTTCTTCCCGAAAGTGAACACGTGCTGCTCGTCCGCGTCCGCGTAGGAAATCATGACAATGGCATCCCGTTTGGGGTCGGAAAACCGTCCCGGTGACAGGGTTTCCAGGTCAAAGCAGCACACCCGGAGCCGTTTCACGGCCTCGTCGCGTTCCCGGTCGCAGGCCACGCGCAACGCCCTGTTTTCGGCATCCGCTTCCACCACGGCATAGCCCATGGGCTCCAGGCCCTTGTCAATCACGTAGCGCTTGGCGAACGGGATGTCGTACTCGCGGGTTTCCTTGACGCCGGCTGCCTTCCGTATCTCGCCGCGCACGAACGTCAGGTCCGAGGTGTTCTTGAAGGAGACCTTCAACGCGTTCCCGGCATTGGCTTTCTCCACGGCCTCGGCCTTCAAGAGCCTGACTTTCCGGTTGGCGTCCTGCCACTCCATGCCCTCCAACTCTTTCTTCCGCTTGGCCGCGTCATCGCAGAGCACGTAAAAGTAGGGCCGGAAGTCCGGGTCGGTAAAGCACTCAATGCCTTTCCCGGTGCGCAAGAAGAGGCGGATGCAGGCCAGCCCCTGCTCGTCCTGGGTGGAGTCGATGTCGAGCAACAGCCCGGAAACCTTTCTCACGGCCATACCCAGCCATGAACCCAAAAAGGCTTTTAAGATAGCTTTTTAACCGCCTAGGCACATTCAGTCTCTTACGGGCAAGACACGCAACGAGTTTCCATTGAACGCGGTTCCACCAGGCCAGTTCTCCAAACGCCGCAAGGCCGCCTTGAATCGCGCCATGAAAAGTGGCAATGACTCTTGGCATGGAGAGCCGCGGCGTCCTCCGGTTGACTTGCCGGTATGCTTGCAATGCGGGCTTAGCCCTTTGGGAACACCCGTCTTTTCCGCTGCCAAACCCCGCAAACCTTTTAATTAACCTCGGCCCTAATGTAACCGGTTTCCATGCCCACCCGCGAGCAACGACTGGCACAACGACAAGGCCCTTCCGGCTCCGCCCCCTCGCAGGGCGTCCCCCGCGGCCTCAACCCCCCGGTCTTTGACTCCGTTTCCCGGGACATCCGCGCCCTCAACTCCAGCATCCTCATCATCACCCAGAAAATGAAGTTCCTGGTGCGCAACGAAAAAATCCTGGGCCGCAACGTGCTCGTGCTCAACAAGAAACTCAAGTCCCTCGAAGACCACAGCGGGGCGGGAGCCAGCGTGGGCGGCGCTTCCACCCTCGAAATGCAGGGCATGGCCGACCGGTTCTCCACCGAGCTCTCGCGCCTCAACGAACGCCTCGCCTACCTCGAAAACGAGTTGCAGCGCGTCAAGGACACCTACGCCAAACTCGAACCGGTCCAGGAAATGAAGTACGTGGTCGACAGCATCAACCCCCTCGAGTTCGTCACTTACGCGGGCCTCGACAAGATCCTCGAAGAACGCCTCAACGCGCTCAAACAAAAAGCCGAAAAAAGGGTTTGACTCATCGCTCGCCGCACCGGCTCAGGCCCGGCCGCAACAGCACGCGGTAATTCTTCCGGCCCCGGAGGTTCAGGCCACAATCATCGCCTGCCACGATTTCCGCTCTCGCCTCCACGTACTGGGCATACCCGGGTTTCAAGTCCATCTCCTTGTCCGCGCTCACGGCCACCCCGACTCCGTAGTCCGGCAGCTTCAAGAGGAGCTGCGTGATTTCGCCTGCAAGCGGGTCCGCGTTGCCGCGTTCCAGGAATTCCCTGGCCTCAGGCAACGCCACCCAGGCCCGCAACCCCGCACTCTCGCCCCGTGCCCGGTAGGCTTCCATCAGGCCCTTGAGCACGTTGTGCACCACCCAGGCCCTGGCCCGGTCATCCAGGCCCTGCAAGTGGATGAGGCTGGTCCGACCAACGGCCTTCAACCAGTTCTTCGCGATTTCCTCGAAGTCGTTGGAGCCCACGAACAAGCCCTTGTACCGCGAGTCAATCACGGCCAGCACCCGCACCGCGTGATTGATTTTGGCTTCCGACAGCTTGTCGCTTGCCGCAAACGTTTTCACGCGCAAAATAAGGTCATCCAGGTTCTTGAGCTTGGCCCCGGCCGCGGCCAGCTTGACCAGGTCCTTGACCTCCTGTTCCACGACTCCAAAGGAGTCCAGCAAGTGATTCGAGTCCAACAGGTTGAGGTCCACGAAAAGGTTTTCAAGGGGCTTGAAGTGCCGGATTGGAAAGCCCATGGGCTCGGCTTCCCCTGAATCCGTTTTTCCGGCCGAGGCCATAGCCGAGGCCCCCATGGCCCCCGCGTCCTTGGCGGGTTCCGCGAGGCCGTCAAACTCCTGGCCCTCCGCGAACACCACGGCCGGCAGGTTGGACAACAAGGCGGACTCCAACAGCAAGTGGAGCACGTGCCTCCGCTCTCCCGGCTTTCCCCCCACTACCAGGGTCCGCGCAAAGAATTCCAGGGGCTCGGTTACCGGCAACCCGTTCATGGTGCGGCCCAGCCGCGCCTCGGCCTTGCCCTGCACGGCCACGGATTCCTCGCGGCCGGGCGCGGAATTTGAGGCAAGCAAGGGCACCATGAGTGGCTGGGAGAAGAAAACCCGTTGCACGCCGGCTTCGGCCTGGTGGAGTTCCACGAGCTTCAAGTCATAGCCTTTCGCGACGTCTTTCACGGTTTGCGCGGCCGCCGCCAGCCCCTGCAGGGCCTCGTCGAGGTCGCGCACGAACTCCTCTTCCTTCCAAGGCACGTACACCGGTTGGGAGGCCAGCAACAGGAACTTCAGGGTCTGCCCCTGGCTTCCAGCCTGTCCG
The DNA here is from genome assembly GCA_018304425.1 of Candidatus Iainarchaeum sp. GTDB lineage: Archaea > Iainarchaeota > Iainarchaeia > Iainarchaeales > UBA10219 > UBA10219 > UBA10219 sp10219u. Next base: position 236,279 of record JAGVWE010000004.1, read on the forward strand.
CGGTCGTGGCGCGCGACCACCAGGGCTTCGAGGGGAAGCTTGTAGAGGAAGTCCTCGGTGTCTCCGTCCGCGTGGAAGGCCTGGTACAAGTCCGCGACCGCGCCCACGACCCGCTCGCCCTGTTTTTCGTAGACCAGGACCAGCAACACGCTCTGGGGATTCGAGTAGACCTCGATTTCATGGCCTTGGAGGGAGCCGTTGAACAACCGCTCCCACGGCCCATCCCGTAACTGGAATAACTGCATTCCCGGAACCCAGCCAATATATAGGCTTTATGTATTTATATATGTTTAATCATCCTTATACTGCCATTTTGGTGCATTCCATGGTTGACGCGCAAGTCGTGCAGGAAACCGTCAAGCGCATGCTGGACTCGGGCATCGACGTTCCAACCATCCGGCAGACCCTGGCCGACATCGGCTTAAGCGAAGCCGAAATCCAGCGCGTGCTGTCCCAAGCCAATGCTCCCGCCACAGCCCAACCCCAGGCGCCAGCCGAGCCCTCTCCGGAGAGCGTGCGGGATTCCCTGCTCGACGACCGCGAAGAAGAGGAGTTGCGGGAGACGACCGCGCACGCGGCCCTCGAAGAACAGGGCCTGAAACTCGATGACCTGCACGGCAAAGTCGATTTGTTGCACGAGAAACTGGCTTCGCCTTCCCTTTCCCAGTCCGCCTTGGAAGCGCGCCTCAACCAGTTCGAGAAAGACCTCGGAGAGTTGAAGGCAGGCAGCAGGGCCCTGCAGGACCTGCTCAAAAAAATCCTGGAAACCAACCGCGAAACCCTGGCCCGGCTCGAACAACAAAAGAAATAAGTTTTAGGGGGATGCCAGGCAACCTTCCCATGGTTGTCGCTTGAGCGCCTTACTTGGCTGCCCCCAATGGTTCCTCGTCCGCGGGCTGTCTTTCGGTAGGCAAACCCGTCGTCGGCCCCTGCGGGCCCACGCCGCCAGGAGAAGGTTCTTCTCCGCCTTCTGTGATAGGCCCGGTTGGCCCTGGTCCTCCCGAGCTGGGTAAGGACCCCCCTGCGCCGCCGCATTCACATTTTCCGGGGTCGTCAAACCCTGACGCTAAACTATATGCACATTGTTTTCCAGCCGTCGCACAAGTATGCGTGTTACAAATCTGCACTCCTTTGAGTGCCTTAGCCCCTGCCCCCTTTTCTGCCCCTTCATTAAGAATTTTCTGTTTGTCTGCGGGGCTGAATGCACAACCAGCATTGGGATTGCCGGAAGTGTTTGGGCCAGTCGGTGCATTTCCGCCGGACACGGGGGCTCCACCGCCTGACGGCGTGCTTGGCCCTGTAGGGCCTTGGCTGCCGCTTGACGGCGGGGTTCCTATCGGCGTGCAAACACAGTCATACGTGCACTCGACATGCACCTGGGTGTTGTGTGGGTTGCATACTGCCATTGTAAGCTCATAATTATCTGGCTTGCAATACTCGGTTGCCGTGTCCTTGCAGTTTAACTCTGCGTTTCTCTTGCATGCGGTGGTGTCGTTTTCTTCACTTATCCTTTTCTCTTCTGCCTCGCAGGCAGCCTCCCGTTGCTCAGGCGCTGTTCCAGGCGGCACTTTTACGGGCACCTCCCCAAAAGTTGACCTGCCTGTTTCAGTTGCCTTTCCTGCGATGGGCAAATTGCAGCCCGCCAACACAATCAAGGCGCTTAAGGCAAGAAGCAAGGCAAACCGGTTGAATTTCATTAGCGGTCCTCATACCCATACTGTTCGTCGAACTATTTAAAGCCGTGGGTCAGTGGCTTCCGTGCCCCTCGCCATGCCCGCCGCCGTGCGCCCCATGGGCGTCCCCGTGCCCTGCTCCCCCGCCTTCGGCCGCGGCCTCGGCTGCAGTTCCCCTTCGTGGCCGTGCACGTGCCCCATGTGGAACACTCTTTCCACCAGCCACTTCATGAGCCGGGTCGAGCCCGTGATGACGCGGCTGCCTAGGTACTTGCTCGTGTTCCTGTGCGTGTCATCCGCGTAGGGTTGCGCGGGGTTCATCTCGGTCGCGCCCTGCTTGCGGTTCCACCAGTATTCCGCGGTCTTGCCGCCAACGGCCTTCACCATGTCCGGCAACAATTCCGGGTCCGGGTGACTGCCATGCGCGCCCTCGAAGGCCGCGTATTCCCGTTCCACGTCTTCGCCCAGGCCATGGGCAAGGCCGCCCGTCGTCCTTCCCACGCGGTTCAGGACCGTGCCCAGCAAGCCGAAGGCCAGGACCGCGCCCAGCAGGGCCGCGACCCACAGGAAGTCAAGGTAGGTGGCAACCACGATGGCGAAGGCAATCAAGGAGAAGTGCAGGGGTCGCATGGTTACCCGCCCAGCCCGCCGAGGCCGCCGTAGCCACCCATGCCTCCCATGCCGCCCAGCATGTCGCCGTAGCCCATGTCCGGGGGATACATTTCGGGCTGCTGTTCTTTTTCCTTCAGGCCCAGGGCCAGGGAGACCACGATGAGGCCGAAGACGATGACCGGCCAGTAGGCGTTGATGTCCGCCGTCTTGGAGACGAAGTACAGCACGCCGGCCGAAACCAGTATCATGAGGGCCATGGTCATGCTGCGCATGCCGAGGACAACGATGGCGATGACCGCGAATATCAGCCAGTTCTCGCCGAACTGGAAGGCCAGCATCAAGAGCATGAGGGCCACGAGGAAGGTGAAAGTGTCCATGGTCTCAGCCCTTGAATATCTGGACTTTTTCGAACAAGTCCTTGCCGAAGGTCGTGAACAGGAACAGCAGCACCGTCAGCCACACCAGTTCGCGGTAGGAGTAAACGGTCAAATAGGTGACGAGGAACGCGAACAACACGGCGAGCTTGGCGCTGCCCAGGGTTCCCTTGGCCCAGCTCAGCAGCCAGATGAAGAAGAACAGGATTAAGGCAATCTCGAGGTTTTCAAACAACCCGCCCCAGTAACTCAACAGAAACCCGGTCATGTCATGCCCCTGTAATTGATAGGTTTGTCGGCCTTTAAATTACTTTGCCTGCCGTTTTCAGGGTGGCTATTATCTCGGCCGTATCCAGCACAACTATCTTGCTTTGTCTCTTCAGGGCTTTGTCCTGGGACCACAGGGGGCATTGCTTGGCAAGTGCCAGCGCCATGTAAGGGACATCATTCGGGTCAGGGCTTAGTTTGTGCGCCTCTTCCGCGTACTGGGCATATTCGTTTTTCGGGATTTCCACGATTTTTGCCGCTTCAAAGATGTCCTCCATCTTCTTCGCTACAGCCGCTTTTTGCGTCTTGAGCCTGGTAGCTATTTCGCCCATGTATTTACGCAACTCGATCTTGGTGAATTCCGGAGTAAGAAGTTGGATGCCGATGGCTTTGAGCAAGGCCTTCCGGGTGCCAGAATCCGCAAGCGTTGCCGCAATAAAGACGTTTGCGTCCACGACCAGCGTTTTCGGCAACAAGAGAACTCCACCCTCAAACCCTGATACCGTGCCTTCGAGCCACTCCAGCTTTTATTTTCCGCCCGATTTCAATGACGTCTTCCTCAGTCAGGGAACTATGCTTCGTCAACTCATCGAGTTCCTGCAAGAGTTTCAACCGCTTTATTCGGTCTTCAAGCAGGCACCGGGTTTCCTCGCTCCAGTTCACGCCGCGGATCCCGTGCATTTCCTTTTTCAGCGACGCCGGGATGGCCAGGGTCAGCGTAGTTTTGTTCAAGCGAACACCTCCACACTAATTATAGTGCGTTTAGTGTATTTAAGCTTTTGGCCCTCATTGCCCCGTCGCGGGGTTCCGCAGCCTGGTGCCGATGCCCCAGATTACCACGGAGAACACCTGGATGCTCAGCAGCAACTGGAACATGTAGGCGGAGGCGAAGACGAAGAACCACTTGAACACCAGGAAGTAGATGAGGATGGCCGCGATGACGATGGTCAGCGGCCCGTCTCCCAGGTAGCCGCGCACCGTGGTGTAAAGCATGAAGATGCTGATGACCTGGAAGATGATCTTGGCTTCGGGGATGAGTTCCATGATTAGGGGGGGAAGGACGATGATGAGCGGCACCGCGATGGCAATGAACAGCACGATGTTTCCTTTTTCGTTCATGGTTTTCCCTCTTTATCCTGGCATCATGGGCGGTGGCCGCGGCCTCGCCCCCAAGCCGGGGTGCGGGTGCCTCATGCCGTGCATGCGTTCCATGACGTCTTTCCCGGAGTCCACCGGGCTTCCCTGTTCTTCCTGGCCCTGCTGGGGCATTCCCTGGCTCTGGGTGACGAAGAAGAAGTCGATGATGATGGAGGCAAAGCCCAGCATGAACAGCATGTACAGCAGGTAAACGCCGCCGAACAATGCCCACAAATCGCTGAAAAACACGAAGTAACAGAAGCCCGCAATCAGGATGTAGGACAGTGCGCTCTTCCCCAGGTGCATGCGCGCCCACGAGACGATGGTCAGCAGAATGAATATCTTGAGGACGAAGTTGGCGTCCGCGAACATTTCCCCCAGGAAGCCAAGGAACGTCAGCATGCTACCTACAAAGCGCGAAGAGGTTAATAGCCTTCCCCGTTGCCCAACCCACACCAACCAATTACCCATTATTTCGGCAATCGACGAATAATTATATAAGCTGGTTGCGATCCATTCCCTGCATGCAGCGGGTTTACCTGGACTCGAATGTATTTATTGCCGTCATCCGCGGGGACATGGGGAAACCGTTTAGGTTGATGTATCAGTTTTCCATGGATTTTTTGGTTCATTGCCAAGGGCGTTTCGAGGTCATTCTCTCCGATGTGACGTTAAAAGAAATCCGGTGTCATGCTTACTCTTCCCCGGAGGAAGCCTTGGCTTTGTTTGCAGAACACGGCATTCGGGTGACGCTGGTTGGTCCCGATGAATCCAACAAACGCAGGGCCAAGGAAATAGAATTGCTGGGCGTTCATTATCCGGATAGCCTGCACGTCGCATTGGCTTTGAGGTGGCAAGCCTGTGCGATTGTTACCTGGAACGTCAAGGACTTCGAGCCGGTACGCCACCTGATTGACGTGCGGGAACCGGCGGGTTTTGGTTGATTCTATAGCAGGCCTTTTTCCCGTAAGAGTTCGTCCGCCAACTGGGCTCGTTCTTCCCGGGTTGGAAACCGCCCGGTGAAGCCCCGTGCCCTGGCTTTTTCGGCCAGCTTTTGGAAGTCCCGCCGCATCCGCTCCCGCCGAACGGCCAGGACTTTTTCCCTGACCGCGTCCCGCACGAAGTCGTTGCGCGAGCTGTGCAGGCCCTCTGATTTCACGCATGCGTCGACTTCTTTGACCAGCTTGGGCTCCAGGGTGATGCAATACTGTTTCATGGCCATGATATTGATTACGGTATTGGTTTATTTAAGCGTTTTGGTTGGCTGGCCGAAAGACAGGGGTTCCGGGGAAGCCGTTTACCGGTAGCGGTTGGGGCCGCGTTCTTGGCTCCAGTAGTCGGGTTGTGCGTAGGCCGGGAACCCGGTGCCAGTGCCTTGGGTGCTTGTGCCCGTCGTTCCCGTGCCGGTCCATTCGTTGTCCGCGCCCGTGCCTGGCACGCTGCCGGTTGGTTGCTCGCCGCTTGGAATCGTGGTGGTTTCGGTTCCGTCGAGGGTGGGGTTATCGGTTGTCGCGGAACCCGTGCCGGTTTGGTTCACGGCCTGCACGCCGCCGGGCCCGCATCCCTCTCCCGGTTCACCTGGTTCCCAGTTCACGCAGGTGTTTCCGGGCTGCTCAGGTGAAACGGATTGGTTTTGGGCGGTGCTGCCGGGGCAGAAGCATTTTTTTTCGGAGTCCCAGTCACAGTGGTCCTTCTTGTTGGAGCAGAACTTTTCTTTGCAGACGTCTCTGGCCAGTTGGTCGAGTGTTTTGCTTGGGTTCTTGGGCACTCTCTGTGCCACTTCGCGGTCGTCATCCTCGGTCCACTTGCAACCATCCCCCGTGGTCGGCCCGCCACCCCCGCCTCCTCCTCCAGTCGTTGGCGGGCTTCCTCCGGTGCTTCCCGTGGGTTTGGGGATGCAGGCACAATAGTCTGCTGTTCCCTTGCCACACGTTCCCTTGCCGCCATCGCACTCGCCGGCTTGGCCGCACTGCGTCCAATACAGGGCCGCATCATTTTTTCCTTGGCCGGCAGCGGCCTTCGTCGAGCAATCAACGTCTGCCTGGGTCGCCTGGTTGGCGCCACTGCCGTCGCGGGGTGCTTCGCCGGCTTGGGTTCCTTCGTCCTCGCCGCAGGGCACGCAGTTCTTGTTCAGTATTTTGCACTTGCCCTCGCCCTCGCAGGTGCCGCAGGCCGTCTCATAAGCCGCCTGCCACTCCGTTGGGTTCTTTTTCTTGCTCTGGTGGGATTGCACCAAGGCCGCATCCGCCGCTTTCTTCGCGTCCGCATTGCATTCGTTGCTTGAAGTGGTCGGGCCACCTGCAGCTCCGCCTCCTCCGGAATCGGGGCTGCCCCCGCCAACTGAGGTGGTGCCCGAATAGCACACACAGGAATAGTCATAGGTTACGACCCCATAATACTTCGAAAACCCCCTTTTCACTTCATATCCTGTTACCTTTACGGTGGCTTTCCCGGAATTGCAGGCCTCCGCCTTGCAAAAAGCCGCGCACCGCGTGTCGGCGGCGGTCTGGGCTTCGACCGCGCAACCTTTCGCGGCAGCGTCCTTTTCCTCCTGGCTTGGCGCTCCGAACATTCCAAAGGAACCGCATTCCTTCTTTACCCCATCTTCATTTTCTTTCGCACAGACCACCGATTCACCGGCAAACCCAGTCGAGGGAAGGGTGCAACCAGCCAGCACGATTAAGGCGCTAATGGCTAAAATGAGCAGTAATTGGCGTGTTTTCATCGAGTCACCATCTTGGTTTTTGTCATATGATATGTCTTCATTGGCCTATTTAACTGTTTCCCTGGATTGCCGTGGAACCCGTTCTTGGCGGACTGCTTGCCGAGTAGCCAATGCAGGTCTTTCCGGCTTCCAGCTTCTGCGTGAAGTCGTGGATGCTTTGCTTGGCCCCTGCTTGCTTGTAGATGCGGGTGGGGTCCCAGAAGAAGCTGACGCTGGTTCCCTCTTCCCGGGCGCAGAGCAGCTGGCGTTTAACCAGGCTAAACACGTCCTCCACCGAGTTGATGTAATCGCTGGTCGCCCTTCCCGGCCGGTTGTATTGCATGCTGCTGATGCCCTGCAGTTTCACCACGGCACCGTACTCGTCTGCCGTGAGGAAGTTCAGGGAACCCTTGGGTTCTTCGGCCCGCAACACCGCGCTCATGTGCCTGGGCGTGTAGATAATGGTGCGCAAGTCCACTTTGCCAGCATAATCCGCCTTTGACCAGTCCACGGTGTACGCGTTCTGGAAGTTGAACAAGCGGTCTTTCTGGGTCGCAGACCTATCCGGTTTGTGGAAGAAAGCCTCGGTGACGAGTTGGCCGTCGAAGTTCAGGCAAGCCCCCGCGCCGCTCCACTCCGTCAAGCTCGTGCCCGTGTTCACCGGCAACTCCTTGTCAGACAAGAGGTAGAACGCCCCAAACGGTTCGGTGCTTATCTCCTTCTTGTTCATCTCCAGCACCACGGGCGTGGCATAACTGGGCGCCATCGTCATCTTCACGGCGCCCTCTCCCTGGGTCTCCATGCGCAACACGATGCCCTTGAATTGCGGCGACGTGTTGATGGTCTTGATGTCTTTTTCGATGGACGTGAAAATCTTGTTCATGGGGTTGGAGCCCGCATCCGGGTAGCTCGTCAAGGCCACGGCACCGTTGTCAATCCGGACCGTTTCCGTGGGGTTGAGGTTCACGAAGGAAACCCCGTAGCCCTGCCGGTCAAACCGGTCCTTTTTGAGGCCCACGAGACCGTCAAAGGGCAGCCGGTAGAACATGGAGTTCGGCACCGGGTCGGCCACCCGGTACAGGGAAACGCTCATCTTGCCTTTGACGTTGCCTTGGTCGTCGAAGAACCGCCAGTCGTTCGTGAACAGGGGGCCCAGTTCGACTTCGTATATGCCGGCCTGAATGGTGTTCACGTTGTTTTCGAATCGGCGGGTGAAGAACAGCTTGTTTTGCTGCAGGTAAAGCTGGTTGAACCCGTACTTCTTGTTGCCGGGCGCGGTTCCCAGGCTATGGAAAGCCGTGTCAGCGTCGGCAAAGGCCACGTTCGTGTAATACTCGCCGAAGTCCTTGATGAAGTCCTCGGAATAGCCGTCGGCCATGAGCATGGCGTTGAACTTGGTCAACTGGTTGAGGGCCTGGACATTGGGCACGCGGGCAGTCCAGTTGACGGACGAATCCGCCTTGATGAACCGGTTGATGGTGGACTCCCCATACGTTGTCTCCGTGCTCCGCGGCGTGCCGCACCCCGTTTTCTGCTCGATCTCGCTGGGCTGCGGGTTGAGGTTCACCCTGAACGCGAACGCCACCGAAGCCGAGTCAATCGAGGCAGCCGAGGACGAAGTGACTTCCGCCACCGCCGTGTAGATGCCGTCCGCGAGGTCGGCCATGATGCACTCGCCGGTCTTCGAGTTCACGCCCGCGAGGTTGCTGATGCCCGCCAAGGCAATGGTGCAGGTTTTCAGGCCTCCCGCCGTCCCGTTCATGCGCACCGAAACGCTGGCATCCGCAGGCGCCGTGCCGTTGTTCGTGGCAGTCACCTGGACGGTCATGTCGTCGCCGTTCTGGGTGCCGATGATGCTGCTTGCGCCCACGCTTCCGGCATCCACCGTATGCAGTGCGTTGTCCGTATTGAACTGGGTGGTCACCTTGCCGGTTTCATCCGTTGAGGGGCACGTGAACTGGTAGTTGTTGGCCTTGAGGAATTCATCAAACGCCTCCAGCCTTTTGACTATGGCGATGTTCAATTGCGTGGCGTCGCAGTAGATGCCATTGGCATTGTCCGCGTTGCAGGAGTCCGCCTGGATGGCGTCCGAGCCGTTCCAGTTCCAGTTCAGCCTGGTTTTGGGCAAGGCTCCCGGCCCGTTCACGCCCAAGGAGGTGCCTGCATTGCACGCAAACGTGTCAAAGTCGAGTCTCGGTATCTCGAGTTTCTCGGTTTGGGTGATGAAGCGCACGTGGATGGGCTCCCGGTACTCGCCGTCGCTGGCTTCCACGCAGGCGCCCTGGTTGGTTGGAGCCCCTATCCAGTAGCCCGCGAACTCCCCGTTATCGCACGTAACGGCCGCTTTTCCCGCATGCAGGGGGTCCCCGTGGTGGTGGATCTTGGTCAAAATGGTGGCAATCGCGTACGTCGGCTTTTCGTCCAAGATGCCGAGGTTCTGGAAGTTGACGCCCACGGTTTGAGTGGAATTCTTTGAACCGCAGTCCAGGCAGTCCGCAATGGCGAGGTTGAACATCCCGACCAGTTTTTCCTTGTCCAGGATGACGCTTTGCGCGTCGGGTGGGAGATAGATGGCCGCGCCCTTCTTTCCGACCCCGTTAAGGTTGATGACGTAGTCCGGCAGGGTATGCGTGTCCGTGGTATCATGGCAGTCCTCGTCGAAGACGCCGAATATCGCCAGGACCACGGCCACGACTACGGCAACGATGATTCCAATGAGGGGCACCGCCCCAGCAATCACGACAAGGGCACCCACCACGACTCCCGCGGCAATGGATTTCCCAACCCCTGACTTGGAGGACTCGTCCCACGCGCACATGTCGGCTGTTACGGCTACGTCTTCCCTCAGCTTGAAGTTCTTGAGGATGGCCGAGTCGGTTTGGCCGGGCGGCGTGTAGAACGTGTACTTGTCGAAGTCCAGGTAGCCGTCGGACTCGACAATCACCTTGTACTCTGCTATCTGCCGCCAGCCTCCGCCGGCCGGGCGCGCGTACACGGGAACACCGTAGTAGCCTGGCACGGTTTTCTTCGTCACGAGGACGTCATACGTTTTATCGGGCTTGGCGTTCGAAATCTCGAAGGGCTCGAGGTTGATGCCGCCCTCGCTGGCGCCGCCGCGGCAGTCGTCGTGGTCGCAGAACTTAAAGTCGACGTCCACGTTGCCGCAGGCCTTGGTGTCCACCTGGAACTTTTCGTTGCCGTCCTCGTCTCCCCGCTTGATGCGCACCCCGTTCTGGGAGTCCGGCGTGAACTTGACGCACTGGTCGAGGTTCGTAATCAGGAGCTCGCCGTCCACCTTGCTCGTGCCCACCGACACCGGGCCGGTGTCGGACAAGACTTCCGCGTCCAGGATGACCGAGAACTTGGCGGTCTTGCCGAGCACGCTGGCGTCCGGCAGGGGCGTGAAAGTAAGGCTTCCCACGTACTCCTTGTCGGCCGGCACGGTCTCGAACAGCTTGGTCTGCCGGTTGGACTGCACCAGCATGGTGGGCGCGGCTCCCGCCGAGGTGTCGTTTAACGTGATTTCCACGTAGCCAACGATGTCTCCCTGCCACACCATCATGGCAGTCAAGTTGTTCAACCCCATGGGGGTTCCGTCTTTCGTGACGCAGTTGTTTTTGACCACGATTTCCTTGACCAGCTTGCTGGTGAAAGTCGTGTCCTTCCAGGCATTGGGCTGCACGGTCAGGCAATTGGCTATCTTCGGCTTTTCCGCCAAGCCGATGTCCACCTTCAAGGGCACCGAGTAAACGTAGGTCGCGGTGCGGCTCTCGTTGCTCAACTCGATGTAGAGGCTGCCCTCCACGCTCGTCTTTTCCTTCAACAGCTTGGCCAACGCGGAGACCGTGGCCTTGACGTTCAGGCTCTTCGTCGTGTTTTCCTCGAGCCAGAAGGGCTGCACCGTGTACTGGTTCAGGTAGTTCTGCATCTTCTGCAGGTCGAGGAGGCCCCGGAACTTGTCTCCCTTGACCAGGAGCTTGGAGATGTAGAGTTTCTGGGGCACTTTGCTGGTAATCTTCAGCTCGGCGTCGCGCTCGTTGTTGGTCGTCAGCCCCAGGGAATAGGTGAGGGTGGCGGGCGAGAAGTCCACGGGCTTGTCGCTGATTTCCAGGGCAACCGCTTCGCCCATGAACCCGCGTTTCTCGACTTCCACCGTGAGCTTCGTGCCCGGCGGGGAAGCAGGGAAGACGAATTCAACGGTTCCCTTGGGCCCCGTGGTCTTAATCTGCACGGTTTCCGCGAGGTCGGGCGTGCGGCGCCGCAACCGCACCAGCGCACCGTCGGTGTCAAAGCCCGAGTTCTCGCCACCCGCATAGGTTATGTGGACAATGACCCGGGTCTCGATGTAGGCCGGGATAACATCCTGGTCCAAGTCGATTTTCAGCTGCTGCTCGGAGAAAATCGTGAACGCCGTCAACCGGTTGAAGGCCTCCCTCCCGCTGGAGACCATCAGTTGCTGTACGTTGGTCTGCCCTTGCTTGCGGGCCTCGACTTCGAGCTGGGTCTTGGCGGTCTTGCTTTGCGTGAACCGCCCCAAGCCGATGGGCGGCAACTCGAACCGTTGCCCGGTCTCGCTGAAGGGCGTGGAGTCCGCGTTGACGACCGTGTACTTGTCGATGACCAGGCGGTCATCCATTTTGAGGCCGTCCTGCGTGACCCTTATCCGGAGGTTGGCGTTGTCGTGGACGGTGGGCGAGTCATTCGTGACCGTGCTCTCGAACCGGTACTTCTGGAAGACCCGCAACTGGAAGGGCTCCTTCAAGTACACGTCGTCAATGGGGTCGAACACTTTCTCGCTGTAGCAGAAGCCGTTGGCGCAGGACTCGGCCTGGCCGACATTAAAGGTCTTATCGTAGCTGTTGGCATACAATTCCTTCTTGTCCGCGGTTTCCTTCCTATCCCCCAACGTCGAGTCCACGGGGTCGCGGAGGAACTTGCCCTGCAATTCCTCGGCTTGGATGCGGTAACTCAAGGGGAGGGCCGCGCCTGCCTGGGCTTCCTGCCTCACCTTCAGCTCCACGTCCACGTTGTAGATGCCGGGCTGCATGCCCTTATTATCCATCCACGAGACCTCGGCCCACTTCGCGTCCCCGTTCGTCAACAGGGCCCGGTCGTTGCCGGCCGGCGGGTTCCAGGTCGTGCCCCGGATGATGCTGGTAGTCGGGATGTTCAGGTTGTTGACGAACCAGGCATCCTTTTCCACGGCGTTCTCGGAGCCCGTGCGCAGGAAAAACGTCAAGGCCTTCAACGTCGAAGCACTCGGTACCTGCACGTAGAACCGCACCTTGTACCTTTCCCCGGGCACCATGGCCTTGACCTTGGTGTTGGTCTTGTCGAACAAGCCCTCGAACACGATTTTGGGTTCCCTGCCCTCGATTTTTTCGACCAGCAGGGCGTTGAATTCGATGGTCTGGTCGGGGAACACTTGTTCCACCCTGGAAGTCCAGGAAGTCCTCCCCGTCTTCGAAACCCGGGCGTACACCGCTGTATCGGCCTTTGTCGGGTGAGTGGCAACGCCCTTGTCGTCCGCGGAAAGCGTGCCCAGTTTGGTGCCCGCGGCATTGAACACTTCCACGTCCACGAAGGGCACGCCCTGCCCGTCCGCGTCCCTGGCGTTGACTTTCAGGGTGCCGAAGCCGATTTTCATGTCAATGGTGAACTTCGTTATTTGCTTGACCAGCAGTTCCTGTTCCGGGCTCTTGCCCGTGGCGGGGAACTTCTGCGCGTACGCGAGATACTTGCCGGGCTTCAAGCCCTTGAATCGGACTAGGCCCTTGTCGTCAGTCGATGGCGCGCCACAGGCCTCGCAAATGAACTTGGTCAGCGCGTAATACATGTTGACCTTGGCGTTGACCACCGGCTGCTTTTCCTCGTCCTGCACCAGCACCTCGACCTGCCCCGAGTTCTCGGGCGTCAGCTTTTCCAGCTTTACCTCGACGTTCAAGGGCTGGGCCTTCGAGGCGTTGCTCGCGTCAACCGCCACGTCCGCCGAGGAAAGGTAGTCGTCGTGGTAGGCTTCCACGAAGTACTTGCCCTTTTCCTCCAAGCTGAAGGTAACCTGGCTCTTGCCTTGTTCCACGGCCTGCGAGCCAATCGCTTCCCCGGTCTCCCGCTTGAGGGTCACCTTGGCCGCCGTCACGGCGTTCCCCGAAACCTTGTCCAAGACCTTGACGTTGATGACGGCCTGGACTTCCTTGGTCAGGGTCACGTCAACGGTCTTGGTCTGGTCCGCGTAGACCACGAACTTGTCGGACTGCGCGTTCGCATACGCCCCCGAAGTATCCGTTACCACCACGTAATAGGTGCCGGGCGTCGTCTTGAAGGCCTTCTCGCCGTAACTCGTGAAACCCTGGTCCACGGAAACCCCCACCGCGTCCCTCAACTCGACCTGGGTGCCGTCCAAAGCCGGGTTCAACCGCACCAGGATTCCTCCCTCCCGGACAACGGCCTGCTGCAAGTGCAATACGCCCGAGCCGTCGTCGACAAACGAGTCCGAGGAAATGCCGCTGCCCTCCACGTTCACGAGCACGCTGCCACAGCCGTCCGGCGGCACATAGGACAGCGTTCCATTGGTCACCGTGTAAGTGTCCTGCAGGAAGCTCACTCCCAGGTTCGAGCAACTCAGCCGCACCGTCAAGGGCTTCAAAATCTTTTGCCCCGAGGCATCCGTGAAGGAAATGCTTTTGCCCAGCGCTTCCGGCCCCAGGCCCCCATTCCCGGTTCCCCCCGCTTTTTCGGCCAAGGCCAGCCGTTGCTCGGCCGTGTCCTTGCCGAAGACAAACGACTTCTGCACGCCTTCAAAGCCGTCCCTGGTGACTATCAAGGCCACCTGGCTGCCCTCCGGCAACTCAATGGATACCGCGCCCTGCGAGTCCGTGGTCAACGTGAACGTGTCCGCGTCCGCGGTCAAGGAAACCGAGGCATTGCCCAACGGGTTGCCGGCCGCGTCCGTGACCTGCAGGCTCAAAACGGTTTTGGGCCCCAATGGGGGCGGCGTGAGGCCCGGCTGCAACAAGAAGAACGCGCCCACCGCGCCGACAACCAGCAGCAGGACCAGCAACAGGAAGCTGGGCATGACCTGGTCGATGGGGTCCACGACCTTGTAAATCGGGATGACCTTGTTGAGGCCGTCCAGTACCTTGTAATAACCGTCTTCCAGGGAATAATAAAAGTCTTTGAGGTTCTGGCCCAAGCCCATGTCGTTCTACTCCTACTTTGACTCGATGCATGCCTTTTCAGGCGTGGTGGCCGTCGTAATCGCCAATTCCTCGGCTTTCATGAAGTCCGTGTCCGAGACCTTCTTGGGGTTCCACCAGAAGTCCGCCCGGGCATCCGTGCCCGAAATGCAGACGAACTGTTTTGCCACCAGCTTCAAGACGTCTCCAATGCTTTCCACCTGGTGCCCGTCCAGCAAGCTGCTTACCTCAGGGACACCGTAGAGGAGGGCATCGCTTCCCCCGCCTGCCTGGGCAATGAATGATGCCTTGTCGTTGCCCACGTTCAAGTGGATTTTGCTTTCCTGGTTCTGGGGCGTATAGTAAATGGTCTTCAGGTAGACGTTGCCGTAGTCCAGGGGCTTGCAGAACTCGAAGCCATAGCTGGTCGCGGCGATTTCCCCGCCCAACAACGCGCACTTGGTTTCCAGGCCGTGCTGGTCCGGCGTCTCGTAGAACGCTTCAATCATTCTCCTATCGTCGAAGCTCGAACAACTATAGCCTATGCCGTTCCACTTCGAGGAAACCGGGCCCAGGTTGGCGGCGTTGCCCCCGATGGCGAGGCTGTAGAACGCCCAGGCCTCGTCGTTGCGGTTGGTCATCTTCAGGATGAGGGGCGTGGCCTTGCTGGGGCTGTAGGTTATCTGGTTGATGGCTCCCCGGCTCACTTCGAGGATGGTGCCCCTTCGGTCGACGTTGAGGCGCTTGAAGTCATTGGACTTGTCGAAGACCTCGATGACTCCGTTCTGCACCGGCGTGCTGCCCGGGATTTCCACGGTGTGAACGGCTTCCTCGGCCGGGTTCGCGTTCACCTTGATGCGGTCACCCTTGTAATTGACTCCATAGCCTACCCTCCCGTTGCTGACCCCGATGGGGCCATCGAAGGGCAGGTGGTAGAAGGGGCTGTCGGGTTCGGGGCTGTCCAAGCGGTCCAGCAACACCTCGATGCGGGCCGTCAACTTGTTGCCGTCGAACAGCTTCCAACGTGCATCGTCGTAGGTGATGTTGAGCGTGACATCGTAGATGCCGGGCCCCGGCAGCATATAGCCTTCGGGGTTCTGCTGGCCGAACCGGGGCTTGAACGTGAACCGTTCCGGGTCCCGGAAGTACTTGTACAAGCCGTCCACGGGGTTCTTGTATTCCGTGGGCGCGCCGAAGAAGCTCTGGGTCCGCGCGTACTCGTCGAAGTCGCGCTGGAAGTCGGCCGTGAAGCGGTCCTTGATGAGGTTGGCCTTGAAGTGGATCCGGTTCAGGAAGCCCTGCGCCGTTGGCCCAGTTATGCCGGAAGCCGCCAGGAAGTCCTCCATGCGGCTCGTCGAATACGGGGTGCACTGGGCCAGGGAATTGGTTCCCACCGAGAAACTGACTTCGAGGCTGTCCGAGCCCGCGTTGTTCTGGCAGCCCGGGCAAGCCAGGTTGGGCAGGATGTCGGCCCGCACCCGGTAATTGCCGTCAGGCAAGCCGGTGAGCTTGCATCCAACCGTGGTCGACTTGTTGACTTTCACGGTGAGGCTCTCGGGACTGCACTTGTAGTTCTTGCCGCTCAGCACTTCGACGGCGTAGGCCTTGACCTGGACCTCGACTTCGCCGGGGTTGTTGTTGGTCACTTCCATGGACACGTTGTAGTCGCTGCCCGTCCGCTTGGCTTCGAGGCGGCTCAAGCCGATGTCCTTGCCTCCGATGGTCGCGGTCCTGGTGCTGAGGGGCTCCAAGGCCGTTGGACACGAGTAGGGCGTGTTCCGCTCGATGAAGTCCTTTTGCAGGGTGTTAATCTTTTGCAGCAAGGCGATGCTGAACTGCGTGGCGTCGCAGAATATCGCGGTACCGTTGTCGGTGTCGCATTCGTTGGCGGTTATCGCTCTCCAGCCCCAGTCCAGTTTGATGCGGGGAATGGCGTCCGGCCCGGTTCTACCCGTCCTAACTCCCGACTGGCAGTTCATGAGCTCGGGTTTGTAGTCGATTCGGGCCTCGGGGGGCACGGCGTTGAACTGCAACCGGAACTTCTGGTCCATGGGAACCGGTTTTTCCTCGTCCAACTTGGCCTTGTCGAAGTCTTTGGCGTCATAGGTCTTGTCCGCGTACTTGTGTTCGATGGCTTTCACGACCAGGTACTTGACTCTTGGGTTCTCGGGCTCGGTGGTGAAGCGCGGCGTCGAGTTGTTCGTGAACTTGAACTGCTGTTTTTCGGTCCTGGAATTGTTTTTCAGGTCCCGGCTCGTGCTGATGACGGGCTTGCCGTCGCCTTTCTCGCGGCTGACCAGGACTTCCGTGTCCTTGACTCCTTCTTCCTTGTCCGCGGGGAAGCCCGTGTACAACTCGAAGCCCTTGATTTCAATGTCCTTCTGGATGGTGGGCATGTCTTCCTCGCCCTGGCCATAGTAGGAGACCACGGTTCCAATGGCCGTGGCCAGCAGGGCCTGCACGGCGCTGCCCTTGCTGCCCGTGATGGCACCCGTCAACGTGCCAATGATGTCAGTCGGGCTCACGCCTCCGCTACTGCCCCCGCTTCCCCCACTTGGCGCGGCCCTGCCCGTGGCCGGCAAGCCGGCGACGGCCGCGCCAACACTTCCACTCGGTTGTTGGCGCGAGTTGCCGCTTAAGGCCGGAGCAGCCGACAACGTATCTAGTTTTTTGCCGATGTCGGCAATGAGTTTATTAATTTCCTTTTTTTGGGTATCGGTTGCGGCCGGATTGTTCTTTAAGTCGCTCAAGTGTTGCGCCGTCTCCAGATAGAAGCCTCTTTTCGTCTTTGCGTTGTCGCTTGAGTTATCCATTTGAGTTATTTGCTGGGTGTAAAGCCTAATGCTTTCCTGGATTAACGCAGTGGAGCCAGGTTGTGCCGCTGGTTGCGTTCCGCCCATTTTTTCTTCGATGGCCTTGGCTTTCACGCGCCATTCGCTGATTTTCACTTGTTGTTCCGTGGACGGGTTCGCGGCCGCGGCTACATCGAGTTTTTTCCTCGCTGTTTGGAGGTGGAGTAGCTTCTCGGCCTCTACTTTTGCGCTTTCAGCGGCCGCCACTTCCGTCCCGGCCTCGCTGAGCAGCGCGTCCACGTTAACGGTAGTCGTTTGCCCTTTAGCCTTTTTGGCGGCCAGTACCCTGTTATAGGCAGCCACTATGCGGTCGGCGGCATCTTTTCCAATGTCGCCGGTGAGCTTGTCCCCGTTTGCATTCAGCACGAAGTATTCGTCGCCTGATTTGACAAGGAAGGCAGCGCCGTCGGGCGCCGCGAGCTCGTCAATTATTTCGTCGTTTGAAAGCCCGGTAAACGTGGCGATGGTTGTGACGCTGTTATCGGAATCCAGGGAGCGCTGCGTTTTCGCAAGCTGAGCGGATTTGGCGGGGTCGACGCCGGCAGTGGACCCGCTTGTCGTAGTTGTGGGGGCCGTGGAGGCGGGTTGTTTCGCGAGGTCTGCTTCGAGGCTCTTGGCGAAGTCGTCGGTCACGGTTTCACCACTGCTTTTGACCACCCATTTGCCGGTGGGCTTTCGGATGTATTCCGTGCCATCCTTGGTCACGGTTTTCTCGTCCTTGGCCGCCACCTTGTCCTCGCAATGGTTTTTCCGGCAGACCTGGCCTTGCCCGCAGTCCTTGTCGTCCGTGCACTCCGGGCCGGTGATGGCTTCCGTGATGCTCTTGCCTTGGATGACGCCGGCCAGCGTCCCCAAGAGGAACGTTCCAATGCCTATTTTGAGGCCGTCCTTGAAGGCCTCGCCCCAGTCCTGGTAGTTGACGGTCACATCGACTCCTTTTTCGATGCACTTGTTGGTCAACTGCGCGGTGTCATAGCCGTCGAAGTCGTCTTTCGGCTGGTCGAGGACGTCGAACTCGTACTTGGAGAGCGCCAGGCAACCGATGGAGTCCACGCGCACGCGGATGTTTTTCAGCAACTGTTCTTGTTTCTCGTTCTGGGCCTTGGACTTCACGACCACGCCGTACTGGCCGGGAACCTCTTCACCGGCGAAGACCTGCACCTGCTGCGAGCCATCGCCGTCCAACACGAATTCCTTGACGGAGAGTTCGAGGTCGGACTTCAACTCGAAGCCGGTTTTCCCGCCGCACTTCTTCGTGTTAATCGTGAAGGAGGCGTTGCCTTTCTCGGGCATGGCGATGAGGTGCCGGTCGAAGCTCACGCAGTCCTTGATGTTCACGATGTTGATTTGCGTGCCCAGCTTGGATTCCAGCAACTGGTCCTTGTCTTCCTTGGGGTTGCGCGCCGAAAAGGAGACGTCGGCCTTTGCCTCGCCCATGGTGCCGCCGTAGGGCGTGAAGGTCAAAATCGCGTTCAGCGTTTCCCCGGCCTTCACTTCGCTGACGATGGCCCGGCTGTACGCGGAGCGCAACTCGACTTCGGTCTGGCCAATGGTGACCCGGTACTCGCCCAACTGGTTGCCTTGGAAGGCGAGCTGGGCTTCGAGCCTGCGCAGGGGCACGGGCTGGCCGTTAATCGTGCAATTGTTCTGGATCTGGAACTCGACGTTCACGGGGTTGCCTTCGGTGGTTGTCTCCCACTTGTTGCGGGTCAGGGTCAGGCAACCCGGGCTGTCAACATCGCCGGACAAGCCGATGCCGATTCTGGCCGGTATTTCGAACACCCATTCCTGGCCAAAGTTGGTCACGGTCACCAGGAACTTGCCGTCCAAGTCCACGCGGTCGGTCAAGGCCTTGCCGTCATCGCTTAAGAACACCCGGAGGGTGCCGTCCAGGGTCTGGCCCGGCTGGATGACGTAGTTATTGTAGTTCGAGACCAGCCAGTTCCTCGTCTGCTGCTCGTCCAAGAGGTTCTTGAAGTTGCCCACCAACTCGATGGACAGCACTTTCAAGGGGAAGTTGGCCACGTTCTTGGCGTGGAAGCCGGTCTCGGCTTCGGGCTTGGACTTCGCGTTCAGGCTCATGCCCAACTGGTTGGGCTGGATTTCCAGGATGTTGGAGGTAACGGTTATCTCGGCTTCCTCTTGGTCGAACTTTTCCTTCTCGCATTGGAGCACGAGTTGCACGCCCGGCAACTGCGCGGGCACGCGAATCACGGCCCTTCCCTTGGAATCGGTTTTCGCCTTGACGATGACGTTGCCCCGCTTGTCTTCCAGGCGGCAGGTGGCGTTGTCCACTTCGAGGTTGGTGCCGGAGTCGACGAGGTTGAAGACCAGGTCGTTTTCGATGCCGGAGGACAGCGTGCTCCGCTCTAACTGGATGAGCAGCTGCTTGGAGGCCGCCACCGCGACGTTGATGAACCGGTCGAAGGCAATCTGCTGGTCGGACACCAGGCGGAAGTTGATGACCCCGTTGATGGCGCGCTGGGTGGCGAACCGGAACCGGCCCGTTATCCGCTTGTTGGGGGCCAGGTTGCCGACGTCCAGCCGGGGGAACTCGGGGCCGTTGACGTTGCCCACGCGCGGCCTCCCGTCCGCGTCGTTGACCGTGTAGTCCAGGAAGATGAGCGACAGGTCGGGGTTGGTTACGCGGAGGTTGGCGTTGGTGTGGTACAAGGCCTTCGAGTTGTTGGTGAGCGTGAAAATCATCTCGTATTCCGTGAACACCTGGGCCTGGTAGGTGTCGGTTACGTTCTCCAAGAGGTCTTCCTGGAGGTTCCGGATGGACGCGTCAAAGCAGAAGTCCTGGTCGCAGAGGGTGCTGGCCCCGACTTGGTAGGTCTGCTTGTAGGCGTTGTCATACAATTCCGTGGTCTCGATGAAGTCATCCGCCGGGTCCCTGACCACGACCCCGTCAACGGCCCAGGCCCGGTAATAGACGTTCAATTCGTCGCCCACGGAAGCCGTTTTCCGCACCTGCACCGTGGCCTCCAACTCGTAGATGCCGGGCTTGGGGTTCCGCCAGT
Organism: Candidatus Iainarchaeum sp.; assembly: GCA_018304425.1. Classification (GTDB taxonomy): domain Archaea; phylum Iainarchaeota; class Iainarchaeia; order Iainarchaeales; family UBA10219; genus UBA10219; species UBA10219 sp10219u. Next base: position 256,096 of record JAGVWE010000004.1, read on the forward strand.
AGGCGTTCAGCCACTTCGCGTCCCCGTTCGTGTAATCGTAGCCGGACTCGTCGAGGCCGCTGCGCTCGTCGAAGGCCGTTGACTTGATGAGGCTCGCGCCCGGGGCATTGACTCCCTTGAGGTAGAGGTCATCCTTTTCCATGATGAGGTCGTCGCCGGTGCGGATGTGGAGGCCGGCCTCCTTGTAGGGGAGCGCATCCGGCAGCCTCAACTGCCACCTCCCCGTGTACTCTTCGCCGGCCGCCAGGTTGGTGGCCAGCCTTTCTCCCTTGAACAAGCCCAGGAACTTGACTTCGGCCGGCCGGTCGATGATGCTGGGTTCGAGGACCGCGGTGAAACCCGTGTACCCGCTGGCCTGGATTTTCCGGCTCGGCGAAACATACGTTGAATAACCGTCCTTGGCCGCGCTTACATAGACTTCCTTGTCGGCCTTGGTTTCAATGGAGAACGAGCCGTTCGCGTCCGTGTACGAGGCGCCGATTTTGCCGTTGGTCAGCGTGCTGTACACCGTCACCAGGGCAAAGGGAATGGCCTTGTTGTCCTTGTTGACCGCGTTCACGTAGAGGGTGCCCTTGCCCACCTGCATGGCCACCGTCACGTCAATGCCTCCACCGCTAGTGGTTCCGCCCCCGAACCGGAAGTCGTTGCTCCGGCCGGCGCCGAACTCGCGGAAGGCAAACGCGTAGTACAAGCCGGGTTTCACGCCCGCGAACCTTGCCAAACCGTTGGCGTCCGAGGTCTCGCTTTCATAGCCGGCCACGAAATTGGTTTCCGGCACGTACAAGGCCACGCTGGCATTGTCCACCGGGCTCCCGTCCTCGTCCAAAACCTGCACGGACAGCAACCCGCACTTCTGGGCCGAGCACTTTTCCAACGCGATTTCGGGGGTGTTCGCGGAAATCCGCGCGCTCGCCACTTTTTCGAGGACATAGCCTGCGGCTTCCACGGTCACCCGGTAGTCCACGTCGTCCGAGACGTTGAACACCACGACGCCGTCCGCACCCGTTTCAAGGGACTTGAATTCGCTGTCATCCGCGGCCAGCCTCAAGGTCACCCGCGCGCCGGCAAGGGCCTGGCGCGTGGCCTTGTCCACGATTTTGAACGCGATTTTTCCCTTCACGTTCGAGGTCAGCTCGAGGTTGACGGTCGCGCTCTGCCCGGCGTACACCGTTATGCGCTCGGATTGCCGCAAGCCATAGTTGCCGGTGGAGTCATAGGCTTTCACGAGGTAACTGCCCTGGGGCTTGTTGAACACGGCCTGGCCGTCATAAGCAACCGTCGAGTCCACGGGCCCGACTTCCGGGTTCGCCAGCAGGTCCTCGTAGCGGAACAAGTCCACGTCCACGCCGCTCAGGGGCTGGCCCCGCGCGGAAACGTTGACGATGATCCGGCCGGCTTCGGCCACCACGCCTTCGAGGTAAACGGTTTTCACGTCCGAGTCCACGCTCACCGAGGCCAGGTTGGCCCACCGCTCGGAGTCGGAGATCGTTGCAATCAATTGCCCGCAGCCGGCGGGTTCTTCCACGACGGCTTTCCCGTTGGAGACGACCATGGCGTCAGGCGCCTTCACGTAGGGGCTCTTGCACCGGAATTCCACGCGCAGTTCATCCGTAATCGGCTGGCCCAACTCGTTGAGGAACCGCAGGGTGCGCGTGCTCGCGCTCCCCGCCGCTGCCCCGCTTTTTTCGAGGGCAATGGTCTCGGTTTGCTCGTCCGCCGTGGCCTCCACGGACTTGGTCTGGCTCTTGTAGCCCTCGCCTCCCACGGTCAGGGTGACCTTGCCGCCCTTCGGCACCCGCAACTGCACCTGGCCAAAGGCGTCCGTGGTCAGGGCCTCGGTTTTTCCGTCCGAGTAGGAGACGCTGACCAGCATGTTGGGCAAGCCAATGTCCTCCGTGTCCAGCACCCGCACCGTGAGGCTGGTGTTGAAGCCCTGGAAGGCCATCGTGAAAGCGAAGTTGGCGGCCACGGCCAGCGCCACCAGGAACAGCAGGGCCATGATGGGGAAGCTGGGCAGGATGCGGTCAATGGGGTCAATGATTTTGTAGACCGGGATGACCTTGTCTATCTTGTCGAGTAATGCGTAGTAGCCGTCCTCGAGCTGGAAATAAAACTCTTTCAATCCATCCAGGAAACCCATGTTCTCGACCCTAGTTTGCGGTAAGCGTTGCCTTCATTCCCCCGTGGATGCTGCAGCTGGCCTCGTGTTGGCCGGCGGGCAGCGTCACGCTCATGGACTGTGAAGCGCCCTTTTCGAGGATGACTTCACTGCCCCCTATGGCGAACGTATGCTTATTATTCCCGTTATTGGTGATATTAAACCTAACCGTTCCCGCGTTCACCGTGGACGGGCTCAAGGCAATGGCGTTGTCGGTCAAAGTGGCGGTTACTTCCTGGACCTGCGCGGGCTGCGGGGGCTTTGGCTGCGCCGCCGTCCCCTGCTCGGTTTGCTTCAGCAGTTCCGCCTGGTTCCAGTAGAGGTTCATGCCGGGCCCCTTGACTTCCGAGCCCACTTTCACGGTCTGGTCTTCCTTCATTTCCACGCAGACCCTGCCCTGGCCCAGGAGCTTCACGAGGTTCTCGAACGTGTAATCCGAGTTCAGCCGCTCGCCGCGCTGGTTGAGGGTAATCGCTTGCTCGCCTTCAATGGACTTGGCCTGGCCCTCGTCCCAGGCCGTGAGCTTGAACTTGTCCTTGCCGCAGTACACCTGGAGTTCGCTGGCCGTTACCTCTCCCGAGCGCGTGGGCACGAAGGTTACCGCCTTCAACACGGCCCGTCCATTCTTTGGCTGGTCGTCGAACATGACGGCATGGTACTTGTCGCTGCCCTTGCCCTTGCACAGCCGGCCCACGGCTTCCACGGTTTCCAGGAACTTGCCGGTCTTCCCGGTGATGGTGTTTGCACTGGCTTCCCACTTGATGAACTCGTTGCCGGGCGTGGCTCCCTTGACGTTGAACTGGTAGATGAGGCCGGCCGGGGTGAACAAGTCCTTGCTGGTTTTCTCGACTTCCAACTGCAGGGGCACGGGATCCGAGGGCTGGTAGATTAGCGCGCCGGGCACGTACTGGTCGTTGACTTTGCCGGTCGGCAGCACCAGGCTCAAGATTTTTCCAGTCTTGGTGTCGTCATAGCGGTTCACGTAATCGAACAACACGTGCCGGTAACCAGGTTTGTCGCCGCCAATGGCTTTCGCGACCCTGGCGCTCTCGCTGTCGGCGTAGGAGAAGAACATCTTGTCCTGCTCACCCGAATCCACCTTGTACGTGGTGCCATAGCCTTCCCGCAGCAACTCCGCACCCTTCAACCCGACCAGGTTGTCCAAGGGCAAGCCGAACAAGGGGTTCGAGGCAAACCGTTCGCGGATGGCCTTGAGGGGCTTCTCGAATTTCATGCGCACGATAACCATCCCGTCCCGGTACACCTGGAGCCTGACCCGGTACAAGCCACTATCGAACTTCGTGATTTGCTTGGGGTTCTTCTCGCATTCCTCGGAGTCGTCGCAGAACAGCCATTCCTTGAAGGGCTTCAACTCGCCCTTGGTGCCGCCGGCCGTCTTGCCCAGCTTGTCCTTGAAGGCTTCCTGGAAGTCGTCCTTGAAGTCGCTGCTCAACCCGTCCTCTTTCAGGTACGCGTTGAACTCGATGTTGTCCTTGTACAGCTTGTAAATGCCTTCCGAAGCGAACTTGTACCGGTCCTTGTAAGCGCTGACTTCCGCGACCCGGTCCAGGGAACCATCCCGCATGAGCTTCAGCTTTTCTTCTTCGGTCAAGCCCAGCTTGTCGCGGATGCCCACCCGGAACTCCATGGAGTCCTTCAAGAGGTTCAAGGCCTTCAAGGTGAGGGCCTTCTGTTCCGCGGCCGGCCTGGACTTGAAGGTGTCGAACACGAAGGACTCCGGGTTCGGCAGGCTGGCAACCGTTTGCTGGAACCGCTGGTATTCTTCGAGCGTCAACAAGTAGAAGCCGCCCTCGACGTCCACTCCATTGTAGGAGCCGGTGAACGAGTAACCCGTTTCCTCGAACGAGTGCGCGCCCAACTGCTTGAGCACGGCCTGGTACTCGGCGGGCGTGATTTTCAAGCCAATGGCTTTCGTGGGCGCGAACGGAATCTGGATGACCATGTCCCGCTGGATGTTCTGGAACTCGTCCAGCAGCAACCGGTTCGCCATGATTTCCCTCGTGCGGTCGACCAGGTTCTTGGCCTTGGCCGGGTCCCTCAGGCTTTCAATGGGGGCCTTTGCGGCCTGCAAGAACTGCAAGGCCAGCTGCTCCATGCGCGTGGTCAGCACGCCCAGGCTCTCGCCCCGCAGCAGGACGTTGTCCTGGGTGCCATCCCTTCCCACGAAGTAGAGCCTGTTCTGCATCGGGCTCTTGGAATCCTTGTCCACGCCCTTGAGGGTAACCGCCTTGATGAGGTGCTTGTACAAGTACAGGGAACTAATCCGTTCGCCCAACGCGTTCTCTTTGGGCAGGTTCTTCATGGCCTCGCTGACCAGGGAAGCCTTTTGCGCCACGGACTCGCCGAACTGCACGGCGTCGCAGAACTTATAATTGGTTTCATCCGGCTTGGCCTTGCCCAGCTTTCCATCGGCTCCCGCCTCGTACTCGTACTGGCCGCACGTGAAGGGGTTCACGCCCTCCTTTTTCTCGCCGCCCCACCGCCAGTCGAACAACAGCTTGTCAAACCCGTAATCGGTTACCACGCCCTGGCCTGACTTGCCGTTCTCGCACGCGAACTGGTCGGTTGCCTTGACCTGCACCTTCCTCGGCTCGCCTTGGTTGATGCAGAAGTTCAGGGGCAGGATGACATTGCCCCGCTTGCCGTTGATGGCCCTTTCCACGGTTACCGTCACGGTCTCCGAGAACTTCGTGGCCCGGCCGTTCCAGCCCCCGGCCTCGTTGTCCTCGCTCGCGTCCACCCGCATGATAATGTCGTGGCCGCCCTTCGGCATTTCGCCGCCCAACAGGCCGCCCAACGTGAAGATGGTCTGGCCCAGCGAGCGCAGGTTCTCTTCCAAGGAATAGCGGTTGATTTCAAAGCTCACCACGACGCCGTTCTTCTCGATGCGGTTGTCCTTGACCTGGATGCCGGTGATGCGGTCCATTCTCCCGCAGCCGCCGACTTCGCCTCCCGGGGTCTGCTTTGCGAACCGGAAGAAGGGCATCGGCATGTCCTTGGCCGTGTCGTACACGTACACCCCGCCGTTCTTTTCCAGGAGGTCAGCGGGAATGCAGTCGTTTTCGGTGCCCTTAAAGGTGTGGTTGCTCAGCTTGAAGGCGTCCGGGTTCAGGCAGGACTGGGGCGTCGCGTTGGGGTCTCCATAACTCATCCAGCGCTCCGCGAACTCGCCCAATGCGAGCAGGTCCTGGATGGTGACGTGGAAGACCCTGGAAGACCTGGAGCCCAGCCGGTTCGAGAAGAACACGACCAGGTCGGTGGGCGCGTTCACCCGGTAATAGCCGGCCGTGGCGAAGTAGCTGAGGTTGCCCAGCTTGGCCATGGGGCTGCCCTCGAAGGGGAAGGGCGGGGCGTTGTTCTGGTACTGCTGGGTGTTGGGAATCAAGTCAAAGGAAACGATTTGCGTGACCTTGCCCGTGGACTTGGTTTCAAGCCGCTCGCCTTTCACGCTCCACGACAAAATCATGTCCCGGTTCGAGAAGCTGATGGACGAGGGCACGGGCTCCACGCGGATGCCTTCCGCGTAACACTTGTTGATGACCTCGAGTTTCTTGGGCTTGCCCACGAAGTTCTGCAGGCTGATGGTGCCGGCAGGGTCGATGTCGATGCAGTCGGAGTAGCTGCGGCTGAACTCGTTGTCCACCGTCACGGTGATGGTGCGCAGCGGCACGGAGGGCTCCTTCGAGTTCTTGAGCTTGCCCCTGGCCTCCACCGAGTAGTTGCCCAGCACGTAGGACGACTGCACGGAAACGGTTTGCTCGCTGTTGGGTTCGAGAACAACCGACCGCTGGGGGCTCACGAGCAGCCCGGCCTCGGGGTTGAAGTCGATGACCACCGCGGAAGCGCAGTTGTTTTTCACGCCGAAGTTGCTGCTGTTCCCCTTGGTCTGGCCCGTGGCCTGGCCGCCGTACACGTCGTAGTTGTAGTTGGGCGCGCGGTAGTCCGAGTACGGGTAAGCGCGGAGGTTGGCCGGGTAACTCGAATACTGGGAGTTATAGGTGGCCTGGTTATAGGGCTGGTTGTAGTAGCCGTAATTCGGGTTGTTGACCTGGTCGGGGTAGTTCTGGGGATAGGGCTGCCGCGTGCCCGGGTCAATGGGCACGCCTTGCTCGTTCACCACGTACTGGGAGCTGGACACCGGCACGTTGGATTGCGGGTTCTGGTAACCGGAAAACGGCTGCGTGACCCCCGTGCTATACCCGTAGGAATTCCGGTACGCGTCGGGGATGGCGTAATTGAAGGGGTCATACGTCGTGTTGGCATTGTATTGCCCGTAGCCGAGGTTGAAGGGGTTCGAGGAAACGACCAGCTTGTCGGCTCCAATGAATTCAACGCATTGCACGAGGTCGTTGATGCGGACCAGGGCCCGCACGTTCTGCGTCAGCCGTTCCTGGCCCGAAGCCGTGTTATGCGCCGCCGTGAACACGAGGGTCGGCTTCGACTCGCCGGAAGAAACCTCGGCCGGCTTGAATTCCAGGGTAAGCGGCACTTCCGCGTTCTCGGCCAACACGTTCAAGGCCTTGGCCGGCTGGTTGGTCAAGCGCACCCGGTTCGCGCCGCCCTCGGAGGCGTCCACCGAGAGGAAGAACTCCCCCAAGGGGTTCTTGTTGGCTTCCACGACCTTGACTTCAACATTCGTCAAGGGAATGGCCTGGCCGTTCACCGCACAGTTGTTTTTGAGCGTCAATTCATAGGTTTTCACGCCGGCGTTCGTGGAAATCTCGAGGTCCTGGGGGAAGACGCTGAAGCAGCCGGCCTCATCCACTTCGTCGCCGAACCCGATGCGCAACTCGACGGGGATGCTGGCCGTCCACTGCCGGTTGAACTCCCGGTTGGACACCACGACGTCCAGGCTCCCGGAAACCTTCTTGGGCTCCAGGATGCGCGCAGCCGCGGGCGTCAAGCCGATGACGAACTGCAGGTTCTGGTCGCTGTTGGTGGGAAGCTCGGTGCCCGCATAGCTGTCCGCGAAAGTGAATTTGAAGAACTCCTTGAAGGCCGTGCTCTCCCGGACTTCTTCGACGACGAGGGGGATTTCGGTCTGGTTGCCGAGGAAGAGGGAGTGCTCTTTTTCGGGGTTCGAGCCGATGACCAGCAAGTCCTTTATCTGCCCGGGCCGCACCGTGAGGATGTTCTCCGAAACCGTGATGACCCTTTCCGTGGACCTATACCCCGGCTTTTCCACCAAAACCGTTATCTTGGAGCCGGCCCCGGTGGGGGTCAACTGGTAGACGAAGATGCCTTCCGAGTTCGTCTTCCCGCTGACGAGGGTAACGTCATTGCGCCGGATGGTCACGGTGGCATCCGAAATCGTGTTGTCGGTTCCCTTTTCCGTGACCTTGATGAGGAGGTTGTTGTTGATGAAGGGCACGATGATTTTCGGCAGCACTTCCAGCTCCATTTCGGCGGCGGCCAGGACGTTCAGCCTGATCCTCCGCTCGAACACCCTCTGCCCCTGGGACACCAGCGAGACCACGACATCCGTTACCCCCTCGCGCTTGGTCCGGAGTTTCACGCTGCCGAACACGTCGTCGTCCCTTCCCATGTTCCCCACGGGAACCACCAGCTGCGAGCCGTCCAGGGTGCCCTTCTTCTCCATGCCCGAGACGTCCGTGACGCTGTACTCCGAGAACGAGACCGCGGAGGCCGCGTTCTCCACGTGGAGTTCCGTGCTGTTGAACTGCCGGTCCGAAATGCTGGTGACCGTGAAGCTCAGCTTGTAACTGCTCTGGATCCTGGCGGGATAGTCTTCGAGGACCGCCGTCTGGATGCCCGTGCCCAAATCCTCCAAGCCAAAGGTATAGCAGAAGGCGTCATCGCACAACGTGCTGGGGCCCGCGCTGAACGACCGGGTCTTCGTGTTCGCGTAGAGGTCATACCTTCCCGCGACCGACACCTTGCTGCCCAGGATGTTGTCGGCCGGGAACCGGATGAAGCCTCCCCCAGTCTTGGCCCAGCCCCGGTAATGCAGGGGCAATACCGTGCCGAGGGGCACGGTGTCCCGCACCATCACGTCGGCTTCGGCCTCGTAAATGCCGCCCATCGCGTTGGGGAACACGATGTTCGCCCACTTCCCGTTGCCGGTGGTAAGGCGCGTGGAGTCAATCGAGTACCCGTCGTAGGGCGTGAACGACTGCCCCCTCGTAATCTGGGAGGTCGCGGCCCGGACATTCGACAGGTACAGGCCATCGCTTTCAAACAAGTCGTTTTCCCCGGTCCGCAAGTGGATGCCGGCCTCTTCGAAGCTGCTGCCCGGCGGGAGCTTCAACCGCAGCCGCGCCGTGTACTTCTGCCCGGGGTTCAAGGCGTTCTTCACCGCGTCCGCCCCGGAGTAGAGGCCCATCAACTCGATTTCGGTCTTTGAAACGGTTTTTCCCAGCATCACGGCAATCGTTTGCGTCACGTCCTTGACCGGCTGCACGGGAATCGTGGTGTACGGCAGATAGTCCTGCGCATTCACCACAAAGTAAACGGTCTTGTCGGCCCGCACTTCCACCCTGGCCACGCCGTCCGAGTCCGCCATCTGCTCGGCCAGGGACTCGTTCTTGGAAACCGACAGCGCGCGCACGGAGGCACCGGCCACGATTGCGCCCTCCTCGTTGGTCACCCTCACTTCGACGGCGCCCATGCCGATGGGCAAAACAATGGAGGCGCGGTTGACCTGCCTCCGGCTCATCTGCACGGGCAGCGAGGTGGCCTCGCCAAAGCCCGGCTTGTAAGCGTAAACGTAGTAGGTGCCGTCCTCGACCCGTGAAAACACGGCTTCGCCGTTCGCACCTGTTACTATCTCGCTGCCGATGGCCGTGCCATCCGCTTTCTTGAGCCGCAGCCTCGCGTCCTCGACCGGGTTGTTGCTTTCGTCCGCGACTGTTACCGTCAAGGAGCCCGCGTTCTGCGCCGTGGCCTTTTCCAGGCGCAGGTCCACGGCTTGTTCGCCGGGCATGATTCCCGATTTCTTGAACAACAAGTACTCCGCGTGGTCCACCAAAATCTCGTAGGCCACGTTCTCCCCCACCGAGAACTCCGCGGAACCGTTGGCCGCGGTCAACTGGGAGGCAATGCTCTTGTCCCCCTTGGAAAGCGTGACCAGGGCGTTGGCGACGGGTTCCTGGCTCTGCGAGTCGCGGAGCACCAGCCGGATTTTCCCGACCGCTTTCTTCGCCAGCCGCACCGACAGGCCCGCGCTCTGCTTGGGCAGCACTTCCTTGACGTCTCCCGCGACCGAGGAATCGAATTCGGCGAAGGCCCCCGTGGGGTCATAAGTGGTAACGTAGTATTTGCCTGGGACGACGTCGTTGAAGACCACCGTTCCCGCCGACGTGGTCGTGGCCTCCGCGATTTGGCTGGTGGAACCGAAGGCCTTGAGGTAGACCGTGATGCCTGCCAGGGCCTGGCCGTCCGAGCTCAGCACGGAAACGGTTAACGCCCCGGCGTCCTGGGTTGGGGCGTCCAGGAAGACTTCCGCGGTCTCCGCCGTGCTCAAGTCAATGGAGTCGTTTTCCGTCTTGAAGCCGTTCAAGGGGCTCGCGTAGAGGATGCCGCAGTCCTTTGGAACCGACAGGTCCAGCCTTCCATTGGAAGTGGTCTTGGTCTGGTTGAAAGAGCTGTTGCCACCGCAGGAAAACCGGACCGTGATTTCCCCTGTCACCAGCTCATTGGTCCCGGCCTTCAAGAACTTGACGGTTTTGAGGATTTCCTTGGCAGCGGACTTCAGGGTAATCGCATGGCTTGCCCGCGGCTCTTTCGCGGTGAACAATTCCTGCACGGTTTCGAACTCGTCTTTTTTCGCCGTCAACTCGACTGCCTGGTTGACCGGCACCCGCACTTCCACCAACCCCGTTTCACTGGTGTTGACCACAAAAGAATCCTTGCCCGCCACCTTCACGGTTACAATCGCGTTCCCCAACGGGTTGCCTTCCTCGTCCACCACGGAAAGCGAGAGCGTGGACTCGCCGGGAGCCACCGCGCCCAGCAAAAACCAGCCGGCCACGCCCAAGACGACGAGCAGCAAGCCGAGGACAATCGGGAAGGAAGGGATGTTCTGGGCTTCAATGGGGTCAATCAGCGAGTAAACCGGGATGCCGGCCTTGTCCAGCTTGTCCAGGAAACCATAGTAAGCGTCCTCCAGCTTATAGTAAAGGTCTTTCAGCCCCATACCCGACCTCAACCCCTTAAATCACTAAATAATTTTACTCGATTAATATACTTTGTTGGGTGATTGTATATATATACTTATCCTCTATTTAAATTCTTCTTCTACCGCCTTTAACGCCCTAAAAAAGGGGGTTACGCGGGTTTCGGCTTCCCGCCCTTTTTTTGCCGGCTGCCTTGCTAGGGCTGCGTGAAACAACCGCTTTGCGCGCTCCCCCCGGTTGGCAGGGCCGGCATCCCCCCGGTTGGCGAGGGAGGCACGTTCACCGAGTAGCACGTCCAATCCGTGGCCACCACGGCCTGGCAATCGGCTTGCTCTTGGGGCGGGGCATCCAGGGCACAGGCATTGTCCTGGCCCATGAACCGGTGCGTGAACCCGCTCAAGCCCCCATCATGTAACCGGATTACATACGTGTTTTCATTGTCCTTGTTGACCTTGTACTGGTCATCGTTTTCCACGAACGAAAGGAAAGCGTCAAACTCCTTGGCCTCCGTGCACTCCACGTGCTCGGCCGCGCCCCCCTCGATGCAGGAACCAATCGGGACATACTGGGTCTTGGGCTCCCAGTTTTCCTCCGCGTCCCGCTCAAAGTAGGCCCCCACCCCCTCGACCAGGTTCGGGCACATGCCTCCCGACAGCAGAGGCGAATTAGGATAACCCGAGCTGCCCGTGAACGTGCCCGTAGAAGCGGTGCCGCTTTGGGCGTACTCGATTTTCTTGGAAATCTCGGACGCGGTTCCCACGTCCACCTGCGACAACACGCCTGGACCAATCCGCTTCACGTCAAAGCCCTCGTCCTCCCCCACCCCGTACTCCGCGGCCAACGCGTTCGCGACAAAGTTCAGGCGCTGCTTGATGATTTCCCGCAACATATCCCCCATGCTCTGCCGGTCCTTCACCCCATAGTTTCCCGCGAAATCGATTCCCATGCTCGCCAACCCGCTCAAGTCCACGTGCACGGGCGGTATGCCCGGAGGCCGGCTATCCCCGGGACAGGGGTCTCCCTGGCTGTGCCCCGCCGGCAGGTAGGGGTTGTTCCTTGCCCCGCAACTGCCGGGGTCGCACACGCCGAGCTTCAACTCCTCCAACTCATTGTGGATTCTGGCACTCAACAAGCCATAATCCGCCTCATTGCGGATGAAGTCGCTGTCCGTGGGCGCGGCGTCATTGGGCGTGTGCGCCAATGCCTTCGCCCCGGCCAGGGCCTTGAATATGCGGAGGGGCACGTAAATCCGGAAATTGCTGCGCGGCAGGATGGGCTCCTTGATTACGCGGCCCGTGTCCCGGTTGGTCACCCGGATTTGGGGCAGCATCTCATAGTCTTCGTCGCTTATCCGGGACATGTTGAGGTTCACGTAAAACGTGCCCACGCACTCCTTGTACACGCCGTTCGGGCAGTCGATGACTTCGAAGAAGTCGTCCTGCTTCACGCTCTCCTGGAACAGTTTCTGCAGCACCACCCGCATCTGTTCGACGTTGCTCTCCAGGTCCAGGCGGAAGCTCTTGAAGTCCTGGCCCTTCCCCGAGCCCAGGATGTTCGTCAAGTGGTTCGCGGTGCGGTTCGCGAACTGTACCCCCGAGTCCGTTCCCCCAAAGTTAGCGATTGCGAAGTCCCTGACCAGCTCGTTCCAGGTCACGGTGTCCGGCGTAATCAAAATCGAGTTCTGGGGGTTCGTCAGGTACTGCTCGATCTGGTAGCGGATGCCGAAGTTGAACACCTGCATGGCGTCCGCCCGGGCCAAATCCGCCATGGCCTGCATTTCCTGCTGTTCCTGGATGTCCGAAATCGTGTCCGTGACGTTCCGCTCCGTCCGGATCATGGACTGCGCCAGCAGCACGGCCAACACGATGAGGATGATGGAGACCAGTGCCGTGAAAAGCGTGAAACCCTTTGCCGTGCCGCGCATCGAGCAATTAAAGGAATAAGTCCTTTAAATAGCTATTTTTCCTTGCGCTCGGGCGCGGGCGCCCTTCCCTCGTCCAGGACGGCCTGCAGCTTCCGCCCCATCATGGCCAGGCACTCGGTAATGGTGAGGCAGGGCGCGTTTTCCGCGTCGCGCTTGAACGTCAAATGGATGGACTTGAACTCGCCGTCATCGTCGAGGACTCCCTCGGAGCCGTCGGCCTTGACGTCCGAGAACACGGTCAGGTACAGGTCCTTGGCCGCCACCAGGCTCGGCAACTCGATGTTGTTGAACTTGCCGACTTCCACGGGGCACTGTACTGCGGCAGAAACCGAACCCATGGTTCGGTTCACACAGTCGTTGGCCGTGACATAATAGTAGCCCGATGAAATGCCCAAGTCTTTCCCGCTGTTGAGGTTCAACGGCATGGTGGCCTGGCCCGGCACCTTTGCCTTGTAGCCCGTGAGTTCCGGAATTTTCCGGCCGGCCTTGACCTCGATGTCCATGACGTCGTTGTGGAACAAGCCGGTTCCACTCTTCTTCGCGTTGAAGTACACGGGCTTGTTCTCGATCACGGACTCGAAGAAGACCACGAAGTTCCGTGCGGAGAGCTCGCATTCCTTCTTGGCGTTGATGACCTCCGCGGAGCAAACGACGTCCGCGGGTTCCCCGTACACGCCCTGCTGCCAGATGGAGACGTCCAAGGGCTTGGCCTCGCGTTTCCCGAACTTGAGCGTGATGACCGCAATCTCGTTGGCGGACAAGACGCCCTTGCCGTCCTCCCCTGGCTCGAAGTTGCTGAACACCAAAACCTGCATTGCGTCGTCCGTCAACTGGTTCAAAGGCTTGCCGTTCACGGTGTCCACCAGTACCGTGCAGTCCACGACCTCGCCCCTCGCCACGCAGTTCCTGCTGACATCGTTGACCACGTAATAGCCGCCGGTGTCCTTCAAGTCCATGGAAGTCGAAGTAAAGGGAATGGCTTTCCGCGCAATGGGGTCAAAGGGCGCGCCCGCGCCTGGCTGGCCCTGCAGGCCCTGCTGGAGGCGGTTGAGGTAAAAGTATACCCTCGGCGGCTTGGGGTTGGTCATGGGCACGCCTTCCAGCACCAGCTTGAAGGGCGCGCGCTCCAAGGGCTTCTGCTTCAACGACAACTCGATGACTCCATCCGGCCCCAGCACAAAGGATTCGCTGCCCTGCTCGACTCCCTTGACCGTTACCTTGAGCCCCTTCTGGTTGAGCTGGGTGGCCTCCGGTTTGTTGGCCAGCTTGTTTTCGAGGAACGCCTTGCCCCGTGCGCTGACGATTATCCTCGCGCCATCGACGTCCACGGCATTGCCTTCCACGTCCAGGTCCAGCATGATTTTCGCGCTCTCCGTGCCCGGAACCACGTTCCAGGCATCCATGTCGCGTTTCTCAAACGTCAAAAAGTATTCCGCTTCGTCGTCTTCCTTCCACGTCCGCATGGTGCCCCACAGGGCTTCCATTCCCGGGATGCCGAACGCGAAATCCCATTGGTCGGCTTTGTCGTAGACCCGCATGAGCGTGATGGACAACACGTCGCGGCCGCCATAGGTTGCCTTCAAGGCCTGGCCCTGCTGCAGGGTGCAGCCGCCCCCGCCATACCAGTTCGTGAAATCGGCTTGGCCTTCCAAACCACCCGCCGCCGACTGGTTCAAGGGCAACGCGCACTCCGCGGCCGCGTTGGCCGCGAACAAGGCCAGGGCCAGGAACGCCACCCAAACCATGCGTGCCCTCATTTAAACGCCTCCACAAGCCGTTTCAAGGCCTTTCACGGCTTCCAGTCGCTGGACGTGCCGGGCTTCCTCGGCCGCGACATCCAAGCCCAACTCCGCGAACCCCAATCGTTCGCTCTCGTTTGGGTACTCAGCCAAAAAGTTGCCGTACTGCAGGGCATAGCTTTTCAGCGCCTGCAACCGCTTCGCGCCAAAGCCATCGCGTTCCCTGAACAAGGCCAGGCTCGAACAGTAGTCGCTGAACGCGAGGCCATCGATTCGGGCCACGCGCGCGTTGTACGCTTCCTCGTTCAACCCAGCGTCCGCCATCGAAGCATACACCCCGGCCAGTTCAGCGGTTGCCTTGCTGTCCGCCTTGCCGGTTGCGGCCGAAAATTTTTCCTTCAACGCCTGCCACTCGCTTTCCGCCAAAGCGGCCGCCGAAAAGTCGAGGCCCACCGCCTGGATCCCTTTTTCCGACCAATAACCATTCAATTCATCCGTGGAAACGCTGCCCCCCACCCTTGGAAGGTTGATGTCAGTCTTCACGTTCGCGCCCGTTCCCCCCGTGTCCTGCCTGGGAGCCGTGTTGTACAGGTAGGCGGCCACGGCCAGCAACCCCACCACGAGCACGATTTTTCCCAGCTTCATCGTTTTCCGCCTTTAATAACATTACTTGGTGAACTTATATAAATATACTTCGGCTTTGCCCCTTGCCCCTCACGTGGCCCGCGTGGCGTTCCACCGGGTATACGTGTCATATAACTCGTCCAGGTCCGGCTCGGCAGGCGCGCGGTACTTCTTGCCATAGGCTTGCAGGACGCACGCAAACTGCTGGGCTTCTTCTCCGGGGCAAGCAGCCAGCAGGGACTTGACTTCCCCGGCCGCGCAGTCAAAGCTCTCGGCAAGGCCCTTGAACTTGGGGTCGGGCTTGCCGCACCCCGTGATGTACTCGTAATTGGTTTTCGCGCCCAGGTCCGTTTGCCAGATGCCGAGGACGATCAGCAGGGCCTCTGGCACCCCGGCTTTTGCCGCTATCTCCGTCGAGTGATGCCCAATGGCTTCGTAATAGGTTTTCACGTACCTTGCTTCCGTTTTTCCTTTTTCGCCCCACAACCCGGCGTTGGGCCGCAAATTGTGCAGGGCCTTGGAAACGTCCTTGTCAAACGCCTTGCCCGTGCAGTCCTCGAGCTTCTTGCTCTGGTCCACCGCTGCTAGGTCCGTTACGAGTGAAATCTTTTTCTCGACGAAGTCGCCCACGCGCTTCATGGTCACCTTGTAGGTCTCGCCCCGCTTGAACTTCTCGTCCGGCATCTCCGCCGTCACAACCTTTCCGTCCGGCGTCTTCACGGTCGCGGACGCGACAATGCTTTCCGTGGGAGTAATGGGTTCGGCGGCGAACTGCCAGTACGCTTCCCAAGCCAGCAACCCCATGAACTGCGCGAACAACCCGGAAACCACGCCGCCCAACAACTTCAAGGCGCCCTTGCCGCTCGCCTTCAAGATAGTGTCAGTAAAGAATTTCTTGATGGCCCCCGAGCCCTTGCCCTTGACTCCGGTCTTCCGCATTTCCTCGAGGATGTCTTTCATGATTTTTTCCTCTTTTTCGCCGAGGGCAACGGATTCCTTGGCTGAAAGGGTTTGAACACCGGCCAGCGCACTCCACACGGTTTTCTCGGCTTTCACCACATCAGCCACCCTTGCATTGACGGCGGCGGTGAGCTGGTTTTTGGCAATGCTGCCATTGCTGGTCCACACCGCGTCGCGCAAGGCATGCTCTACTTCCTGCCTCACCGCTGCCCTAAAGGGCGTTGCGCCAGGCGTTGGAATAAGGCCCCCACCTGCCTTGGTTTCAATGGCATCCACAATCTTGGGCGCAAGTTCATCCGACCACTGCATAATCTGGGCATTGCCGCCTGGACTGAAATCGGTTACGTTCCAGCCACCCACGTTCCTTCCCGGCGTAAAAGTTCGCAGCATGTTCTTGGTGTTGATGTTGTCAGGAAGGATTGCACTCTTGAACGCCGCTTCCACGTTCTCGCTCGTCAGCTTTTTCAACGCGGCTTCGTCGGCTTCCGTGATGAGTTTCCTCGCCTCTGCCCTGAGCGCCGTGTCGAAGTGACCCGCCCTGAATGCGGGCCGGTTGAGAACCACGGGGGCCACTTCCTGCCGCGCCTTCAACAAGGCTTCCTGCAACTCCGTTTCAGTCAACTGCTTGCCTTTCGTGTAATAGTTGTCGAACAAGTATTTCTCGAGTTCTTCCGCGTACTCCCTGTTGAAAGTTTTCCTGGCGGTTTTGTCCAATGAATCCAGTTGCGCGGTCCACCGGGCGTTGCTTTCAGCGGTGGCAAGCTCTTCCGATACCTGGCCAAAGATTTTTTTGGCGCTTTTTTCGGTCAACGGCTTCTTCAGCTCCGGGATGACCAATTCCTTGGCCGCGCCCTCGGCGCCAGCCAGTTTGGCCCCCTCTTCCACGGCTTCCTTGACCGCGGCCTCTCCGCCGCCGGCCGCAGCCGCCTTCTCCAATGCCGTGCCAGTAACCCTCCGGATGGTGGCCGGGATGGCCGGAATCACTACCTTGCCGGCCGAACTGCCAATGCCCACCGTCACCAGCATGTCCTCGGTCTTGCTCTTGAAGTCCTCCAAGTCCTTTCCGCTCGCCTTTCCGCTGGCAATCTGTTCGGCCTGCGCCTGGAAGTCCGCCACCTGTTTTTCGGTCACGGTTTCCGGCGAACCCAAACCAACGGTGCGCTTGGCAGTCGAGTAAACCCCGGAACCCGCCTTGGAAATCGTGGTTCCCACCTTGCCCAAGACGCCGGCGTAATCCAAGCCAGCGACGCCAACGGGAACTATGCAGTCCCAGAAGAAGCTAAAGGCCCCCACCGGGAAGCCGGCCGCAGCCGCAATGAACTTGGCGCTCCCGCACCCGACCAGGAAGACGCCCAGGCCGCCGAACTTCTGCAACGTGAACTTCTTGTCATACGCAGTCTGCCCCTCGGCCGGCGCGTCCGCCAAAATCTTGGTGGCGTCGTCCATCCGCGCCTTGGCGTCCTCGAGGTTCTTCAAGTTGCTCAACGTGATTTCGTCGGGGCCGCCCTTCCAGCCCAGGGTGGCATACAATTCCTTGGTCTCGCCATCCGCTAGCGGTTCCTTGGCGATGCGGTCCATGAAGTCATAGGGGTGCAGGGCGCACACCTGCAGGGAAACGGTTCCGTCCTTCGCGGCCTTCTTGGCGTGCACCGCGGACTGCGCGCCCAACACGAGCTTCTTGCCCTGCACCATCTGCGCGTGCGCGTCGCCCAACGCGCACACCTGGAAGTTCTTGTAATAGCGGCCCTTCAAGTCCTTTTCCTTCAAGTCCATGGCGGAAAACGCCTGCGCGCCCACTTCTTCCTTCCGGGTTTCCTCAAAGGGCTTGCCGCGGTACACCCGTTGCTCGCGGTTCTCCACCTGGGCCTGCACGTAGAATTCCTTCAAGCCGTTGAACGCCGTTTCCTGCTTCACCGACACCTTGACCGGCTCGGAGACGTCGCTGAACACGTTGAAGTCACAGCACGCGGTGTTCTGGCTGACCGTCAACGGGTTCGGGCAGGCGTTGAGCTCCAGTTGCCCGATTTTCTCGGTGGACTTCAACCAGAACGCGTTCTCGTTGTCCGTGATGCAGCCATCGATTTTGCGCTCGCTGAGCTCCCGCATGGCCAGCGCCGCGCTCTGCACGATTTGCTTTTCGACCTTGGCCTTCGCGGCCTCCTCGCCGCCCTCGAAGTCCTTCACCAACGCGTTAATCGTCATCTTCTGGCCGGCCTCCGTGGAGCGAATCAGGTCGAGTTTGACGAGGTAGCCCTGCGTGTCCCCGGTGGCCAAGCGCACCCGGTTGAATTCCGGCTCGCCTTTCCGGACCCGCTTGTCCGAGTTGAACAGGGAGGACGCGAACTCCTTGGCCAGGCCCTCCATTTTGTCGTCCGCATAAGTCACCAGGCCGGGCCAGGCGTTCCGCGTGTTGTCCGCCGAGTAGCCCGCGTCCAGGGGCAGGAACGCCATCGCGTTCTGGATTTTGTTCTCGCATTGCTGGGTCAACTGCCGCACGTTTTCGCCTTCCTCCAATTCAGAGCGCAAATCCAGGTAAACATCCATGGCATCTGTAATCATTCTCCCGCCCTGCACCTTGACCGCGCCCGACAGCCGGGCCTTGTAGAGGCCGCAGCCCTCGAAGGCGTCGGAGAAGAAGAGCTGCTTGCCGTAGCCCGTGGCCAGGCTCTGCCGGTACTCGTCTTCCGTGGCCGGGAACTTGACGTTGTAGGCGTTCAACTCCGGGGCCTTCTTCGCGAAGCCGTCCTTCAACGCTTCCACGCTGAGCACGTCGTTCGCGAAATAGACTTCGAACTTGTCGGGCCGCAAGCCCAGGTTCTCGAACAGGCAATAGCCTTCGTTGAGGGCCGCGTTGTCCGCATAGCAACCCGTGTTCGCGACCTCGTTCTTGTAGTGCGCGGTAATCTGCTTCTGCGCGTCCCGCAGCTTTTCCTGGATGCGCTTGGCCAGGAACTGGCCCAACTGCTCGGCATCGCAGTAAGCCTTGTCGCAGTCCGCCTGCTTCGCGATTTTGGGGAAGGAAACCTTTTTCCGCTCGTTTTTGTCGCACACCGGGATTTCCTCGGGCTCGGTGGCGGCCTCGCCTTTGAGCGTGGCCGACTTGCCCAACTCCAGCTGCACGCTGATTGGCTGCGAGGAAACGAATTTGTTGCTGCGCACCAGCAACGCGCGCAAGTACACCGGCACCGGGCTCGACGTGAAGTAGGCCTCGTTCTTCTTGAGCGTCAAATTGACCGTGGTCGAGGCCCCGGGGAAGAGCACCGTGTCCTTGACCGCCAAATCCAGTTCGTTGGCGCCAATCCGCTTGGGTTCCGCGCCCAAAACCCGGACCTCTTCCGCGCAACTGTTCTTGACGGTCAGGGCTTCCTGCAAGGCCCCTTCCGTGGCCCGCTTGGACTTGAACTCAATAAACGCGGGACTGACCACCAGGCATTGCTTGGGCGAGATGTGCACCGTGACAATTATGGGGCCGAAGTCATGGGTTTTCCCGTTGATGATGCCCCGCATCCCGATCTCCTGGACGTCCAGGGGAGTGGTCTTCTCGGTCCGCTGCGCCCTCGCCACCACGTAATAGGGGGGCATGAGGCTCTGGCCCCGCCGCAGCACCTGCACCGGGAACTTGGGCTCAATCTCGATCTTGGCGTTCCCGGACTGGAACCTTCCCCCCACCGAGAAGCTGAGGTTCTGGATGTCCGCGTACCCCACGTTGGTCGCATAAATGGGCACCGTGACCTTGGCCTCTCCCACGCCAGTATCCGACAGGTAAACGTCGATGTTCCTGGACACCTGCAAGGCAGAGTCCTTGTTCCACAACACGACTTCCAAGGGCAGGGACTTCGACAACAAGTCGCTCCTGAACCACACGTCGTAGAGGAACCGCTGCTTTTCCGCGTAATTCCGTTCCAGTTCGTTGACCACGCTGACGTTGATGGTCCGGGTGTCGGTCTGGCTTCCCGCCGGCCCCAGCAAGAGGTTTTCAACGGCCACGCGGATGCTCTGGTCAGGCACCCCCACCGGCACCACGGCTGACTGCAACTCGACTTCCGTGGCGCACTTGTTTTTCGCCGTAATCTGCACGGCCTGCGTGCTCGCCGGCTCGGTCAACAGGTAGGTCACGAGCCGCGCCGAACTGAATTCCACGCAGTTGGGGTCCAGCGGCCGGTTGTAGTCCAGCACCACCCGCGTCTGCGCTTCGACGCGGAACTTGCCAAAAATCCGTCCCCTGAAAATCACGTCGGCTTCGCCGTGCGCGCGCTCGGCCTTGCCGCTGTACTCGCCTGCCACCGTCACCTTGCCACTGGCATTGGGTTCAATCGCGTTCGGCGGCGTAACCCGCAGGTCCAGGTCCTCCGGGAAGTCCCCTATCTTCACGACTTCAACGGTGAGGTCCTGCACGCGGTCCGAAGAGGTATTCCGCAAGTCGAACCGCTCGTCCGCGTTCTTCTGCCCCTTGGGGATGTTGACTTCCACGGCTTGCGGCGCCGTTAACACCCCGTCCCGGCCTATTTCGACCACGCCTTCCAGGGGCTTATAGTCGGCCGCGTTGGCCGTGAACCGCAGGGTTCCCGCGGGAAAAGCGTTCTTGACTAGGTACAAGCCGTTCAAGCCCTTGTTCACGGTGCCCGTGCCCTGGATGACCCGCAGGGGCGCGTTGCCTTCGCCGTAGAACGTCAGGACCGCCCGCTCAACAAAGGAACCGTCCCCGGCCTTCAACAAGACCGTGAAGTCCTGTCCGACCAGGACGCGGTCGGGCGAGACCGTGGCCGTCATGCCCTGGTCCTGGCTGACCTCGAAGTTGAAGTTCTGCGTCACCGCGCTCACGGCCGAAATCAATTGCACGGTCAAGGCCGCCGAACCCTTTTCCACGGCCTTGAAGTAGAGCCGCACCTGGACCGGGCCGCCCGGCAAGACCTTCAAGTCCTTGGCCGTGAGGTCCGTGTCCGTCGAATCCTTATCCGGGAAGTCCGCGAACTGTTCCACGCCGTAACCCGTGAAGAAAATCTTGGGCGCGTTCCTCGAAGTCGCGCCCTTGACCGTGACGCTGACTTCCCGTGCGGGCGCGACCTCGACTTCCAAGGCATACTTGTTCCCCACCACCGCGTGGAAGTTGCCGGCCTCGAACACGGTCCCGTCTTCGGCGAGGAACCGGTAGGTCGCGCAGAACTCGTCCTTGCAGGTGGGCCGGGCGTTGAACACCGGCACGTCGACGCGGTTGGTTTCCGCGTACAAGCCCGTGCGCTGGGCGGAGAACTCCAGGCCCTCCAACAACGGATCCCTGGGCAGCCTATAATAGGCCGAGCCAATCCGGGTCCAGGCCCGGTAATACAGGGGATACGAGCTGCTGGCAGCGGTTTCCTTGGCTTTCAACCGCACCTTGTACACGCGTTCCGCCGCGCCTCCCTCGTGATACAATTCCAGCCACCGGTTGTATTCCCCGGGCAAGCCCCGGTTCCGCAAGTCAATGCCTTCGAAGCCGGGACTCGGCTGCGGCGTGTAACTGCGTCCATACGCGAACCTGGGAGCCAGGCCCGTGAAGCCAATGATGCCCGCATCGCTGGAGTCCGCGAACCTGATTTCGTCGGGCCCGAACCGGAAGTGCATGCCGCCCACGTATTTCCCGTCCGGCCACGCCGTCTTGAACACCGCGTAATAGTCCTGGCCCTTGACGATTCCCTCCACCTTGTTCCCGTTGGGGTCCTCGAAGCCCATGAACTGGACTTCGGGGGCCAGGCCCGTGACCTTCTGCTCGCCAATCGTGAGGCTCAAGGCATTCTTGCCTTCCACGAAGACCTCTTCCTCGAACAACGCGCCATCCCGGCCCGTGTAACTCACTTTCACGGTCTTCAAGCCGCCGGGGTTGAAGTACACCGTGCCGCCCGTTACCGGGCCCGAGTAGAGGACGTTGCCGCTCGTGGACGACACCACGATGTTGCCCGCCGCCATCGGCTGGCCCTGCGCGTCCACCAAGGACAAGGCGAACACGCCTCGGTCGGTTTTCATGAAGATTTCAAGCCGGTTCTCGGCCCTCGCATCCGTTGCCAGGGAGGCCTCGCCTTTCTCGTTTTCCTTGACGGCCGTGACCAACAGCGTTTTGCCGACGGGAACCACCGCCTTGGCGTAGCCCGTGATGTCGGTCCTCGTCTGGGAAACGCCTAACGGCAACTCGCCCCCCGCCACGGACTCGTAGAAGGTCAGCACCGCGTCGTTGGCGGCATCGCCCTTGGAGTCGGAGACGAACACGCTCAGGGTAGTCGAGTTGTCAGGCGCGGCCCGCGCCAACGGAAGGGTGTACTCGGTTTGCTGTTGGGCGTTGACCTCGATTCGGGCCGGCAGATACCGTTCCGCGTTGGCCGTGACGTAGTACTTTTGCTGCGCGTCCAGGTTCCGGAAGTAAACGTCTCCACCGAACTGGGTCAAGCCCGAGTCCATGAACTCGGCTTGCGCGTCATACAATTCCACGGCCGCGTTGGACAACACGAGGCTGCTGTCCTGCGCCGTGACCGTGACGTGAATGGATGCGCCGCCCTTGCGGAGCTCGACTTGCACGACCTCGCTGTCGTCCCGCAGGGTCTTGCTGATGAGTTCAACCGAGGAGTCGAAGGCAATGTAGCCCTCCGCGGATACCACGTACCGGATGCTCGTGCCCTTGGCTATCTTCGTGAAGTATTCCCCGTCCTCGTCCACGTCGTCCAGGATGAGCTCGCCGCTCTTGGCGTCATACACCTTGACCGAGACCTCGGGCACCAGGGTCTTCGAGTCCGCGTCGAACACCCTGAAAATCGCGTTGGACAAGCCGATGGTGGCGCTGGCCTTGGGCGGAACCTCCAGTTCCGAGGTCGAGCCCTCGGAGAACCGCAGGACGAACGCCTTTTCCTCGTAGTTGTCCGCGTAGACCTTCAATTCCACGTCCTCGCCTTCGGGAACGCCGAGGCAGGACACCAGGCCGTTGCCTTCGACTTCGCAGGAGATTTCCTCGCCCGTGGAAAGCCGTGCCACGACCTTCGCGTTCTTTATCTGGTCCTTGGTCTGCGAGTCAACCAGGGAGAGCCTTCCCAGGATGGTGCTGACTTCCTTCTGCAACTGCACGGCCACGCTGGCAGACTTCTCGTTGACCTTGACTTCGCCGGAACCCGACAGGTAACCTTCCTTGGCGCCCACGACTATCAGGGTCGCGCCAATCGGCACGCCCTTAACGGCAACCGTTTCCCCGTCGCGTAGCACGTCTTTTTCGAGGGCAAACCGTTTGCCGTCCTCGCCCTTGACCTGGACTTGCACGCCGCTGACCGGCTGGCTGAACTGGTCCACGAAATGAGTGGTCAATTGC
Source organism: Candidatus Iainarchaeum sp. (assembly GCA_018304425.1). GTDB lineage: Archaea > Iainarchaeota > Iainarchaeia > Iainarchaeales > UBA10219 > UBA10219 > UBA10219 sp10219u. The sequence continues at coordinate 278,981 of JAGVWE010000004.1, forward strand.
ACGTCATAGCTGGTGCCCACGAAGACCAGGCCCAGCACCAGGCCCAACACCACCAAGAACAAGGCGGTGAACACGGGGAAGGCGGGAATGCCGCGTTGTTCCAACGCGTCAATCAAGCCGTAGACCGGGAGCCCCTTGCCGTCCAGGAAGTCGGCGAAGCCAAAGAACCGCTCCTCCAAGGCCGAGTAAAAGCCGCCTAACATCTCCGACAAACCCATTACCTATTTCACCCGCTATAATTAATGGCTGACGAAGTAGTATATTAAAGTATTTAATAAACCCTTTGCCTGCCTGCTGCCTTGCTTTTGAGCCCCCAACGAATGCCCCGCTTTTAGTCCAGTTGCGCCGGGATTTCGTCCGCGGTTATCACGCTTATCTCGCATCCATTGAGGACCGTTTTCACTTTTTCACCTTCGTATGCCACGACCAGCGCTTTTTTGGGCTTGTATTTTTCGATGAACGAGCGGAGGCTTCTTTCGATTTTTCCGGCCGCAAACGTTTTGACTTCAATGGGGATGAGGCGTCCCTCTTTCTGCACGACGAAGTCGACTTCGGCCTTGCTCTTGCTTTTCCAGTAGTTTGGGGTGAAGCCGGCCTTCCGGATTTCGTTGAGCACGTAGTTTTCGAACATCTTTCCCTCGTTTTCGAGTTCGTTCGGGAAGGCATCCATGATCGCGTTTCTCATGCCAGTGTCGTTGAAGTAGAGCTTGGGTTGTTTGGCCAGCTCGAGGCCCTTGTTCGTGAAATAGGGCCTTACCCGCGTGATGAGGTAGCTTTTTTCGAGTGCATCCATGTATTTTTGGAGCGTGGGCGTGCTGATGCCGAGTTTTTTGGAGATGGCGCCATAGTTTATCTCCGTGCCGATGTTCGCGGCCAGGTATTTGGCGAGCCGTTCGAGTTTTTCCTGGTCGTTGATGCCGAATGCCATGAAAGTGTCCTTTAGAAGAGCCGTGGTGAAGAGGTTCTTCAGGAGGGTCTTCTTGGCTTCCGGCGATTCCGCCAGCACCACCGCCGGGTAACCGCCGTACACCGCGTGCTCCCACACGTGCCGCCGAAGGATGTCGGCGACGAATGCTTTCTGGCCTTTCGCGGAGAGGAACTCGCCGAGGCTGAAGTTGGGAAGCGTGAGGATTCCGACCCGTCCCGTGAGGTGGGAAAGCACGCTTGCCTCCAAAAGCGCTTGCGAGGAGGCGCTCACCCAGAGCTTGTAACCCGCATCCGCCAGGTACTTCAGCTTGATTCCTGCTTCCTTCCCATATTGCACTTCGTCAATGATGGTTGGGCGGTCCTTGGCCAAGTACTGTTGCTCGAACCTTTTCACGTCGCCGTCGAACAGGGATTTGGCGCTTGGGTCGTCGAGGCTGACGTAAGACACGTCCCTCCCCTTGGCCATTTGCTCCCGGAGGAAAGTGGTTTTTCCGGCCTGCCGGGGGCCGATGACGGCCACTATCTTGTACAGCGCGTCCAACTGCCTGAAGCCAGGGCCTGCTTGCCTTTCAACCCACATCAACTACTACTAAACCCAAAGCATTATTTAAATTTAACCCTGCCGTTTTTAAAAAAGCCTGTTTTTCTCGCCTTTGGCTGGGGGTTGAATTCCACGGGCATTTCCTTGACGCTTTGAGGTATCCGGCCGCATGGACTTAGAATGGGCCGTACCCCCTTCCAGCAATCAGTTGGTGTACACGCCGGCGTTGTTCTCGAGGTGGCCTCCCGCGCACATGACGCCGTTGCCGAGTTTCTTGTACCAGGCCTCGTGCTGGTTCTGGTAGCCGCACTTCCAGGCAAACCAGTAGTCCTGGTCCTCCGGCAGCTTGACCAGCGAGAGGTAAGGATAGCCCTTGGGGTCGGGAGCTGCCGGGACATGGTAGACCTTGGTGAGCACGACCTTGGTGGCGGGCACACTCCAGTCACCCGGCATGTCCGTGAGGTTCTGGTTAAACCAGGCCGAGGGGTCCTTCAGCGTGATGCTCATCTCCATGGCATTGGTTCCATTGTAAATTCCATAGGTTGGGCTAAAGACAATGCCGTGGTTTTTCAGGACGTCGTCAATGACGGTGCCGACATCGGGGTCCAACTTCTTGAATTCTGCCAGCAATGTATAGAACGACTGGTTGTTGCCTTGTTCACCGCCATCCACTTTGTCGTATTCCCTATCAAAGCCCTCGTCGAGTAGCCTTAACAGCTTGTACTCGTCTTTGAGTTTCACCATTGCATCGCTGATGCGTTTCGTGTCGCTGTCCCTGCCCATGACATAGGCTTCCACGGCGTTCTTGTACTCGCCGTAGCTCGGCAAGCCGAAGTTGCTGCCAATCCATTCGTCGTCCGAGCCGGGGTTGACCTGCTTGTCGAGTTCGAGGTGGTAGGTCATGGACTTTTCGGGGTCATCGCCGTCCACTTCCAGGTCGTAAATGGCGAGGGTCGTGCAGGTGCCGTTGCCCATGCACGTGATGGGGTCGTTGCGTTCCTTGTCTATGAAGTAGTCCGCGTTCTCCTTGTAGAAGTCCGCGCAGTACGCGTAGGCCGGGTCCTTGTCCTTGCCCTCGTCAAAGGCTTCCGAGCAGGCAATCATTTTCCGGGCCTCGTCCAACCCATAGGAGTCGCCGCCGTTGCCGGCCTCGAGTTTCACGGACTTCTTGTTCAACGCGTAGTAGAACGGCTTATAGCAGTCCTCTGCATAGGCTTTGCCGTTGCATAAATCGTACAGGCCTTCGAACCGTGTGGGGCTCGCATTCTTTTGGCCTTGTGCGGGCGGCCTCAGTTTGAGGCTGTGGTCAATGGTTTTGCCGTCCAAGGCAGTGGCCTGCCGCTTCAAGGACAACGCGTCCAAGTAACCCGGGTCAGCCGCGTACGGTCGGCCGCTGAACGTATAGTACAGGGTCCGGCCCAGTTTCTCGGCTTCCTTGGCCCCGGCCTGGAACAACACGGTGTTGCCCGAGAACACGGTGGCATCCTCGTCGTTCAAGGGCATGGAGGGTTCTTTTTCCAGGGGGCGGAGGCCCGGGTGGATGATTAAGTATGCGTTGCCTGCATTGACTCCATAGCTGGCCGCTACCTCGACCTGGTTGCCCCGGCCTCCCTTGAGGCCCGCAATCAAGTCATTGGCTTCGCTGCTGAACTGCCACCAGGCAATGCCTTGCTGGATGACTTCGCCTGCTGCCAGCGCCCATCCCACGAAGGGAACGGCTTTCACCAGCACCGAACCCGTCTTCGTGGTAGCGAATGCGCCAAACTTGCCTGCCACCCTCACCGCGGCAACGGCTCCGGCCTTGGCGCCCTTGGCGGCCCGGAATGCCTTCCAAGCCGTGTTTACCGTCTTCCAGTCCTGCGCCGTCTTAAACCATTTCGCGGCCGGCGCGAACTTGGCAGCTACTGCCTTGCCAGCCGCCTGAATCGGTTCGGCTACGCCAATCTTGTCCGCGCTCCAGGCAATGCCCTTGCCAGTGGCTCTCAGCATGTGGCCAATGCCTACCGCCACCCAGGTCGCGGGGTGCGCGTGGGCAATGAGTTGCGTGGCCCGTAACGCGCCCGCCCAGCCCTTGAAGTTGCTGAGCAATCGGGCCATGCTACCCCGCAACCGCGCCCAGGACCAGAACCGCACGGCGTCTCCCGTGGTCTTGGCCGCTGCCGCGGCGCCTGGAGCTGCACCCGTGCCTGGTGCCACGGTCGTGCCGCCGGTCGCCGGTGCTCCCCCTCCCACAGCAGCCCCGCCTTCCTTGGCCCCTCCGGGTTCCGCAAGCCTCGCGAGGGGCGGACCAATTGGTTCTGCAACGACTGGTTTGCTAGTGCCCGTCCACCAGTCAATGATTCCCTGGTTTTCTACCGCTCGCGCGCGTGCCGCTTTCAAGTCGTCTTCAATTCTTGCCACGTTGCGTCGCGCGTTAGCCAGTTGCTCGGCCGAAGCCTTGGGGTCGTTGAGCCTTGCTTGGGCCGCCTTGAGGTCTCCGTCGAGTTTTGCGATTTCCTTTTGGTCTTCTGCCAGCCACTTCCTTGCCTCCGTGACCCCGGATGGTTCCGCGCCGGCGCCCGGCATGGTTGCCGCCGGAGTTGCAGCCGCTTTCGCAGTCAATGCAGCAATTTCCTTTTCAAGGTCATCGATTTGCCTTGCCAGTGCCTGTTGTGCCCTTCTTGCTTCTGGGATAAGCTTTTGTTCGAGTTCCGGCACTTTTGCGCCACCCGAAGCCCGCAAGCTGTTCAATTCATCGGTCAGGTCAGCTATCTTCTTGGCCTGCGCTTCCGCTTGTTTCTTCAGGGCAGCCAACTGGGTCTTCGCGGCCTCGAGTCTTGTTGCTACCTCGACCGCCTCAGCTGAGCCTGCAGCCGCCTTCGGCGGCTCGGTAATCTTTTCCCTGTCAAGGGGCCGAATTTGGCCGTCCTGGGTTGATGTTAGGGGCTTGTCCACGGCGGCGGCCTGCAACCGGGCCAGCGTGGCCTCGGCATCAGCCACTTCCCTCATGGATTTAATGATTTGCGTGCCTCGTTCCGCGCCGTAAACTTGTTTGATGTCGGCCTCCATTCTCTCAATGCCTTTCTGTAGGGCCGCCTTTCGCCCGTCGACGACGGGTCGCTCTGGCTGGGAGATGATGGGTTGTTGCGTGAGTTCCCGGGTCTCCAAGGCCTTGAGTCTACGCAGCGTCTGCTGGTAAAAATTAATCAATGGGGCATTCAATCGCGCGGCGTCCTCGGCGCCCTGGGCCACGGCCTGCCTCAGCTTGGCCACGTAATCTGCTTCTGCTACCACGTCCTTGGCGGCGCCGGTAACGGCTTTCTCGGCTTCTGCGAGTCTGGTGGCCGCACCCCGTCCAATGGCGTCTTTCCTCATCGCTTGGATGCCCATTTCTTTGGCCAGAATTTCGTCGTCCAATTCAGCCAGCCTCTTCTGAAATTGTGCAATTCCTTTGTCATATTCTTCCAGGGTGCCGGTGCGGGGCCAGTCTATCTCGCCCCTAAACGCATCGAATTCCTTCTGCAAAGCATTCCGTGCCTCAACCAATTTATTGAGCTCGGCTTCCCGTTGGCTGATTCTAGCCAACAAGTCATCCACGCCAGTAACCGCTTTCGCTTCCGCCGCGGCCTTGGCTTCAAGGTCGGCCAAGCGCTTGGCGTAGGCCGCGACCTCCTTGCCTTCCGCGTTCAGGATGGCCTCGAATTCGTCGAGTTTGCCCATCGCGGCAAACCGGCCGCGGGCCCGTGCAATGCGGGCCTCGACCTTCTGGATTTGCTCGTCAAGCATGGCCAGGATGCGTTGGCTCTCGGCTTTCTCGGCAGCAGACCATTCGACGCTGGCAATGCGTTGCTGGTGCACGGCCTTCCGCTCGTAGAGGTAACGCAACTGCAAGGCGTCGCCCCGCAACGCAGCGGATTCACGCGCCAAGGTAGTGGCAAGCGTTTCCGTTGCCGCTTTGACCGCTCCAGGTGCCACGCCTTTTATCTTGCCCAGCAAATCGTCCAAGAACGCTTTCACGCGCGAGTGGAGGCCCTTGGGGGCCAGCACTTCGTCGACGACTTCTTTGTTACCGGTTTTCAGCAACGCAGCTTCGGCGCTATCGCCTGCATCCAAGTACTTCCTTATAGTGCCAGTTGAGTCCTTGGCGGCCTCTCTTTCCGCGGCTTCCTGCATGGCCTTGCTGATATCAGCAGGCTTGACCGGCCTTTTCGCGATTTCCCCGAGTTGTGCCAACGCGTTTTGCTGGCCGAGTTCGTCTGCCAGCATGCCCACGCGCCGCTGGCCTTGTGCGATGGAAGCCTCGAGGTCCTTGATTTCGGCTTCAAGACTCGTAATCTTGCCCCGGTCTCCGGCGGACAACGGTCCACGAGGTCCTTTTCCCTCGTAAAGCGCCAACTCGCTTCTAGCCGAGTCCAACCGGGTCTCCAACTGGTTGAGGTTCTTTATCTCGCCTTCCAAGTCATCCAGGAGTTTTTGGGGTGTTTTTGCCGGGGGCGCGGGCACCTTCACTGTATCGGGTTCCACGGGTGCCGGAATAGGGGTGGGGGTTGGCACTGGTGTGGGTGTGGGGGTCGGAGTAGGAACAGGAGTTGGGGTGGGCACGGGTGTGGGAGTGGGCACAGGTGTTGGGACTGGAGTAGGAACGGGAGTGGGTACGGGTGTTGGAACCGGAGTAGGAACCGGGGTGGGAACCGGCGTGGGCAACGGTGGTATGGGTTCCACGGCCCTCCATTTCAGGGGCGCGAGCGTGGTCCAGGGAATCATGATGATGGGGATGAGGGCCTTCTTGTACTTGCTGAGCTCGGCTTGCTGGAAGTAGCTTGACACGCTCGTGGCGTTTTCGCCGATGTAGTAGGTGACGCCGTCTTGCACAACGGTTTGCCCGACGACTACTTGGCCGCTGGCCGGCGGCCAGTTCGCGACCGTGCTTTCCACGGTGAAGCAGTACACGGCCTCATGGTTGCCGATGGCAGCATAGCAGTTGCCGCCCGCGTCCAGCAATTGCTGGATGGGTTCGGGCAATTTCATGCCCTTGATTTTCGCGAGTTCCTCGTCGATGGGCTGGAAATTGTCCACGTACATTTCGTTGAGCAAGGGGTTGTTGCCCGCGACGTCTTTTAATTCGCTGAAGCTGATGCGCAGCTTGGAGGCCAAGGCCGCGGTTTCCCCGAACTTTCCGGCGGTCAAGGCGGTCTCGAGTTTGGTCGCGTCCGCCATCATGGAAGCCGACTTGGCGTCCAAGGCATCGCGTTTGGACATGGCTTCCTTGTATTCCTTGGCGTTGGCCGCCGTGTCTCCGACGAAGAGTTTTTCGAGGAACCGGTTATACCAGTCAACCGAGTTGAACAACATGGTCATGAAAGCCGTTGGATGCGTGGCGGCGTCGGTGGCCGGGATGGGGTTGCCGCTGTCGTCCTTGGCCTCGACTTTCGCGAAGGGCAGGGCCTGCACCGGGCTATAGCCATAGAGGCAGCCGAGCTTGGTGCCAATCATGCGCGCGAACATGTTTTGGACGCGCCAGTTCTTGATGGGTATGAAGTAGTCCATGCTTCCATAGAATTTCCGCTTGCCTTGCGCGGCGTTGTCAACGACTTGGTTGAGGACTTCCTCGAACTGGATGTTTTCCACCGAGCCCACGCAGACTTCCTTGGACAGGATGCTGGAATACATGGTGTCAAGGTTGACCGCATCCGGCCACAGGTCTTCGCGGATGATTCTCGCCACCGGTCCCAGGTACGCCGAGGCGTCCGGGGTAAAGCGTTGTGCGAACGTGTAAATCGTGGCCTGCTGGGCGTCTACCTTCACGCCTTCCGTGGAAGCATAGAGCCAGGCCTCGTTCATGGTCTTGCCCAAGTCCTTTTGCTTGGTTTCGTCGGCTGTGGGGGCCTCGACTTTCACGGTGTAGGGCGCCTGCTGGTCTGCCGCCACGCCTGGCGCGACTTCTTGCACGAACCGCACGTAACTGGTCTTGCCCTGGGGCACCACCGTGTCTCCGAGGAAGGGCTTCAAGTCACAGGCCTCGGGCTTGCCATAGTCGGCCGCGTTCACGAGGACGCCGAAGCTGAAGGGCTTGCCTGGGAACGAGTCCACGTAGTTCTGGGAGTCCTCGAACACGATGCCGCGGTATTTTTCGAAGGTTTGCCGGAGTTCGGCCAGGGAACCCGTCAAGGCCGGGCACGCGCAGTAACTGTCCATGCAGGGCTGGAACGGCGCGTCAAGGTCGTTCTGGATGTCAGGGTAATTATAGAGCGTGCCCTGGATGGCGTCTCCCTTGTAGAGTTCCTTCAACTGGTCTCTTTCTTCTTTGGGGGTTGCCTCCGTCAATTCGATGAAATCGTTTTGCACGTCAACGGTGCGGATGGGTTGCACGGTGCTTTCCCGCAGGCGCGTGGGCGTGGTCACGGGACAGTTGTAACTATTGTGGGGGATGTCGTTCGGTGCCGACTCAATTTTTTGCCGGCTTGCGCGGGCGAACTCGGGTTGGATGAGGCCAGCCAAGGCGCTCTGGGCGTCCACGTCCACGTTGTCGAATGCGTCGCAGGTGTTGTCCCCGGTAGCCTTCGTGGTGAGGGTCAAGGGCACGCCCAGGTTGTTGACCACCAGTAGAGGCTTTTGAACGGGGTTCACGGTGTCCTCGGTGAACACCACTTTTTCCGTCACCAGATCGCCTTTGCCGAACACGACCATGGGGTGCTTGAAGTGGAACAGCCTGGACACCAAAAAGAAGTCTTGTTTCCTGACGTCGGGGTCGCGCTTGGCTTCCAAGGCCAGGTTAATGGGGCCCCCGTACTGGTTGATGATGGGCTCGTTGTTCGGCCCAAGGAAGGTGAGGCTGCCGCGCATGTCGTTGTCGAGGGCGGCCGCGTCCCGCTTCATTTTCTCGCGGAAGTCAATCGTTACCCGCAACAAGTACGGTTGTTCGTCCGGGTAATGGGGGTCGGCGTCCCTGACTTCCACTTTCACGTAGTCTGTGAGGTCGCCCTGAACCGTGTAGTGCTTGAACCATCCTTTGGAGAGCTTTATTTCCTCGTCCTTGATGTCCTGTTGTGCCTTCGACTGGTCAATGCAAATCAACCGCTCGTGCACGCGCATGGGGTGCAGTTCCGACATCTCGTCAAAGACAATGGGTGCCTTCATTTCCTCGGGCGGGGGGCATAGAACCGTCTTGGGTGGCTTCACGGTTTCAGCCGGCGGGCCGCCTGGCGGAGTTCCCGGTTCGGTCCCAGGCAGGGGGGGCGTGCCGTCCTTGCGTTCTTCTTCCAGAGGCGTGCATTCTTCGTCGGTGGCTTTTTTGTGTTCTTTAGGAGTCACGCGTTCTTCTGGAGGGCATTCCTTGCGTGGCTTGCCGTCCTTGTCGGGCTGGCAAGGGCACACCGGGGGTTTCTTGGCTCCTGCTCCGGGGGCCTTCTCCTCTTGAGTGTCCTCGGTGGCTTCCGCAGCGGTTTTCTCGACTGCCTTTTTTACCGCGACTGCCGCGTCCGCGGGCGCGCCCCCCACGATAATCGTTGCGCTGCCGCCTGAACTGGCAATCGCTTTCTGTCCCGCGTCTTCGCCGGCCTTTTTTTCGGCGGCCTTTTCCGCGTCCTTCGTGGTGCAGGCCTTGCTCCAAATCTGTTTGCTGGGTTGGCCGTTGGTGGGCGAGCAAAGCAGTTGGCCGGCCAGGAAGCCGATGGCCAGGATGCCGATGATGCCCAACATCAGGCCGTACTTGCGTTTCATGCGGTCAACGCCCCTGACACGCGGGTGGCCAGTTTTTCTTCGGTGGCCCGCATTTCTTCGACTGGCAGCCACACCAGTTCAAAGCCCTTCAACTCGGTGAAGAGCGCGGTGCGCTGTTCTTCGGAAAGCGATTCGTAAAAGGGAGTGGGCAAGGCGAGGGTAACCGTTGAGAGGTTGCGGTGGGTGTTGGGCAAGCGCATGGACAGGGAGACCTGTCGGCCTTCCTTGGGTTTCACGACCACGAGGCTGTATTCTTCGAGTTTCTCGACTTCGCCGGTGGCAGAGACCTCTGCCGTGGCAAGGGAGTCGGCCAAGGCGTTCGGGACCACCGTCAACAGCACCAGGTCCGCGTTTTCCGGGGCCAAAATCCGTTCCTCGTGTCCTTTCGCGGAAATCGAGACGTCCTTGTTGACTTGCAGGCCCGCATAGTCGATGGCATAGGAAGCGTTCAAGTTGAGGGGTTGCACGTACTGGCTCTGCGACCACAGGAAGGCGAGCACGCCTCCCCCGATGACGACCGCAACCACCAGCAATGCCAGGTCCCGCTTGGATATTTCCCCCTCTAAATTAGGCATATCTATTCTATACCAGCAGGAGCTATATTAACCTTTTCATGGGCCGGCGTTATTTAAACTGGTTTGTCGCCCGCCTGAACCACCACGCGTAGTAGCCCGCCACGTCTCCAAAGACTATATAAAACTGCCGACCCATATTTTTCCATATGCTTAGAAAATTCAATGTCGTGGTTGAGCAAGGAGAAGACGGTTACCTTATTTCAGAGGTCGTGGAGCTTCCGGGCTGTCATACCCAGGCCAAGACTTATGATGCGTTAATCAAGAGAACCAAGGAAGCCATTTCCCTGTACTTGAACGCCGGAAAAGATCTGTCCCTTCCTGTGCCCATCGGATCCATTTTTGCGGGGCCCAACGTTAGTGATTTGGGTTAATCGATTTGATTGCCTGTTGGATGGCCGTCGTCAGTTTTTCGAGGTTCTCATTGATTTTGTCCAGTGAACCCGAAACCGTGCCGTACTTGACGTCCAACGAGGAAAAGTTTCCAACGGTTTGGTCCTTGAACCTGGTCATGGTCTGGTTTACATCGTCCAATTTCTGGTTTGCCTGGTTCTTGAACTCGGTGAGCGTGTGATCAACGCCGTGCATGGTTTTTTCCAGTTTTTCAAAGCTTGTTTTTGATTCGCCTTTGAATTCGTGCAGTGTGTTATTCATCCCGTGGAGGATGAGCCCACCTATTTCCGTTTTTTCGAGTATTTCTCTTTGAATGTCTGCCTTGCCGTAGTCGATCCAGAAGCCTTTGAAGGCGTTTTTGCCTGGCTTGAATTCTTTTGTTTTTTCTGAAAATTCCTGGATTCGTTCAACGTGCAATGAGAAAGGGTCTTCTGGGTTTCCTTTTAAGTCTATTTTTTTCTTGAATTCTTCGAGGGCTTTCTTGTTTGGAGCCTCACAGTAGATTTCAACGCCGCCATCGTCGAGGTTTCTGGCGTGCCCCCTAATGCCAAGGTTTCTGGCCACTTGTTTTACGTAGGCCCTATAGCCAACTCCCTGGACGTTGCCCCTCATCACCAGTCTGACTATAATACCCTCCATGCCAACCCCTTAATGTCAAAACCCCTTTAAAAGCATTGCCTTCAGCCAAACCGACAAAAGCCACTGCCTTTAGCCTTATTAATGATTTTTGGCACTATATGAATATTTGAACAACCAGCGGCTCGCCATTGAAGACAACCCGAAAAACGCTACCGTGCTTTTAGGTATACGCGGGCATTATTGTTCCGACAACGAAATCAGGGAGTGGATACAACACGGCAAAAGCAGGGAACTCAAAAGACAGTAGTTTGCGGTGCAAAATTGTTTGCGAAGAACTGGAAGAATTCGGCAGACTGGTCAAAGGGCACGAAAAACTCTTGGAAGCAATAGGAAAATTGTGAAAAGCCAGTCAACCCGTCCGTTGCCGTGTGCTTCGCCTGAACCACCACGCGTAGTAGCCCGCGATGGAGAGGAACAGGAAGGCGCGGAAGAAGAGGTCATGCGTCAACTCTCCGAGGACGAGGCCCTGCGCCTTAATCATCAGGATAGTCCCATCAATCCTTATTATATTAAATATAAATGAAATAAGGATGCCCAGGCCAGCGCCCTTGACCCGCTCCCGCCACGGGATGCCAAAGCTGGCGAGGACGGCGGACACCAGCACAATCGTTTCCAGGAGGCCCGTGCACAAGTAGCTTATCGCCACGGGCAAGGCCAGGCCCTCGACCTGGAGGAGGACCGGTTCACCGGCCAAGAGCACGCCGTTCACTCCGAAAAAATTCAGGCCCGCCAATGCCGCCCCTGCCACCAGGCCTTCGATGGCTTCCAAGGGCACGAGCCGCGCCAAAAAGTTCAAGGCAAAGAAGGCCGCGACGAACCCGGCCAAGAACTTGCCGGCCTTCCGGAGTTCGGCCTTCGAGAAACGGAACTGCATACCCCTTTCCTGCACCAAACAATTAAATACTTCGTCGCCGTTAGTGTTTCGGGTAAGCATGGGCAAAATCTGGTCGGCCTACGAGGCCATCATCGACAACTGCTTCAACGTCGAGTTAATCATTGGCGTGCTCGTGTTGTCGGTGGTGCAGCTCATCGCCTTCGGCGTCCTGTTCTTCCTCGGCCTGTTGTTGCTGGGGGTTTCCGCGTTCCTGGGCCCGCTGGCCCTGTTGCTGGCCGTCGTGGTCGCAGGCCTGGGCCTGGTCCTGTCCATGGCATTCTTCGGCGGCCTCTACTTCAACCTCGGCTACGCCAAACTCGAGCAAAACAAGGTGGACTTCGGTTCCGCATTCCAGAACACCCTGGCCCACCTCTTCCAGGCCTTCAAGCTGTGGCTGGCGTGGTGGGTGCTGCTGAGCCTCGTCGTAGGGGTTTTCGCACTCGTCGTCGGCCTGTCCTTCCTTCCAAGCCTGGCCTCCCTGGGCCAGCAAATCCAGGGAGGGGCCGCGCCCTCCGAGGAAGCCGTGTTGGGTTCCTTGGGCGGCGGCCTGGCCGTGTTCTTCTTGTTGTTCTTCGCCTTCCTCGTGTTGCTCATCGTGATAGCCCCCTTCACCACGGTCTTGTTCTCGTTGCCGTTCGTGGAAGGAACCGGGGTCAGGGCATCCCTTGCCCGCGCCCTCGAGTTGGGCAAGAAAAACTATTGGCCGAACTTCAAGCTCATGGTGTTGCACATGCTGGTCAGCTCGGCCACCTTTTCCGCTTTTTACCTGGTGGCCTTGCTGCTCATGATTCCAGTCCTGGCCCTGGGCGGCGTGGCCGCGATGGGGTTCGGCTTCATGCTGGTCTACTATCTCTCCATGCTCTTGGCCAGCGTGTTCCTCGCCGTCCTGAGCGCCTTGTACCAGGCCCGCGTCTACTTGTACGACGTGCACGGCTGAATCTCCCGTGCACGGCTGAATTTTCCGTGCACGGCTGAAAGCCCCAAACCCGAAAGCCTTAAATATAGCTTTCTATATGTACCTATAGGTGATTATATTGGCTGCTACCACGACCATCATGGTTCCCGTGAAACTCAAGAAGGAACTCGACGCCCTCAAAGCGCATCACCGCGAGAGCTATGCGGAAGTCATTTCGAAGCTCGTCCACCCAACGAAGGAAGGCACCCGGTCGCTCTCCAGGAAGGCCCGGGACGCGCTCATGGTGGAAGGCTACAAGAAGATGGCCAAGTTGAGCCTCGAGTTGGCGGAGGAAGGCGCTGCGGCGGATGCCGAAGTGGACAGGTTATTGGATGATTATTAAACGTGGCGACGTGGTTTTGGCCGATTTCGACCCGGTGCAGGGCTCTGAGCAAGGGAAGCGCCGCCCTGCCCTGGTTATCCAGAGCGATTTTGGAAATGCGTCCAGCCCGACCACCATTGTCGCGTTGTTTACTTCGCAGACAAAAAAGGAATATCCGTTTACGGTCTTTGTCAGAACCGGGGAGGGCGGCCTCACCAAGGACAGCTTGTTATTGCTGAACCACATCCGTACCGTGTCCATTCAGCACCGGTTCGTAAAAAAACTCGGTTTCCTTACGGAAGCCACCATGCAGAAAGTGGACGCCGCCCTCAAGGCGAGTCTCGGCCTGGATTGAGGTGTTTTCATGGTTAAAGTGGCTGTGCAGGTGACGAACCCCGAACTGGATGCATTGGAGGACCAAATAGTTGCCTGGAATCTGTGCAAAAAGCACCAGGCCGTTTGGCGTGCTTCCGAGGACGACCGCTGGCGCTTCACTCAAACGTGCAAAGCCTGCATTAAAGTTGGCAAGGAAATCCGCCGCAAATCCCTGCACTTGTGGACCAAGCTCGTAACCGCCTATGAGAAGGCCCGCAAACCCGCCAGCCGGCGATGAGTATTAATATAACATTAGCCTAATTTAATCGCGAAAAGCCTTCCAGGGGTGGAAGGGATTGGGCAAGGGGTTGTTGGCGTGAAGATTGGCGGGTTTGAGGTCGGGCCCTACGTGGTCAAGGAGTCGGGGGGAAAGAAGCACCTGCTGATTGACTGCCGGGACTGCGTGTACAGTTCGAACATCGCCGGGGACTGGGCGTGCCGGAACCACGTCCTGCGGGTGTTCGCGGAAGTCGAGGCCGACCTGATCGTCTTGGCCGAAGTCTATGAGCGGGTGTACAACGAGGACCAGACGAAGATGCTCCTCGAAGTCAGCCAGCTCATCCAGAAGTTCGAGGTCGAAAGCATCTGGGGCCCGCAGCACCTCGGGGACGCGAAAGTGGAAGGCGAGTCGGCTTTCGGCTTGCGCCATGACGCCATCGTCACCATTTCCCACGAGTTGCTGGCCATCGACCCCATCGCGGCCTACATCCGCTGCCTCCAGGAATTGAAGCGCGAAAAGGAGGAACTCGAGAAGCGGCCCCCGGCCCAGCAATGCGAGGTCTACCTCAAGACCCTCCTGCACCTCAAGGACGGGTTGGAGGCCACCACCCTCATCCGGAAGGCCAAAAACATTCTGTTGCAACTCAAGAAGACCCCGGAGACCGCTGAAGTCTACCGCGTCTTCTTCGAGGCCCAGGTGAAGCCCAGCTTCATCGGCTCGCGGCTCCTCTTCGAGGAAACCGAGAAGCTCGAGTTGTTGGACGAGTACCAGGTCGCCGACTCCGTCGTCCAGATTTTCTCGCACCCCGCGAAGACCGAGAAGATGTACGTCATCAACCCCCCCGAATACTCGCTCCCGCCCGAAAAATACTTCGTCCTGAGCAAGACGCGCGAAATCGTCGCCACGTACAAGCCCGGCAAGACCTCCCTGAGCGCGCTGGCGAAGAGCCGGAAATACTTCGAACGCGTGTACCAGGCCACCATCCGGGAAATCGCGCGCGCCAGCAACATCGCGCTCTCCACCGAGGAAATCATCGAGTTGAGCCAGCTCGTCGCGCGGTACACGGTGGGCTATGGAATCCTCGAAATCCTGTTGAACGACCGGCGGCTGACCGACATCTATCTGGACGCGCCCATCGGCCGCAAACCCATTTACGCCGTGCACTCGGACTTCGGCAGCTGCCAGACCAACGTCATTTACACCGAGGAAGAAGCGGACTCCCTGATTTCCAAGATGCGCGCCATGTCCGGCCGGCCGTTCGACGAAGCCCACCCCGTGCTCGACTTCGACTTGCCGGACCTGGAAACCAGGGTCGCGGTCATCGGGCCCCCGTTGAGTCCGGATGGACCTGCCTTTGCCTTCCGCCTCCACAAGACGACTCCTTGGACCCTGCCCCAGTTCATTGACGTGAAAATGCTTTCCCCGTTGTGCGCCGGCCTCCTGTCCTTTTTCATCGACAACCAAGCCACCATGCTGGTGACGGGTTCCAGGGGCTCCGGAAAGACCTCGCTGATGACGGCCTTGATGCTGGAAATCCCCCAGAACTCCCGCATCCTCGTCCAAGAGGACACCCTGGAAATCCCGGTGCCCTACCTGAAGGACATCGGCTTCAACATCCAGCGGCTTAAAACCAGGTCCCCCATCGGCGTGAGCATGACCGAGTCCGAGGTGGCCCCCGAGGAATCGCTGCGCACCGCGTTGCGCCTCGGCGATTCCGCGTTGATTCTGGGAGAGGTCCGGAGCAAGGAGGCAAAAGTCTTGTACGAGGCCATGCGGGTGGGCGCGGCCGGAAACATCGTCATGGGCACCATCCACGGCGACTCGGCGTACAGCGTCTGGGATAGGGTGGTGAACGACTTGGAGGTTCCGAACACGTCCTTCAAGGCAACCGACATCGTGGTCGTGGCGCGGCCCATCCGCTTCGCCGGCTCCCTGAAGCGGAACCGCCGCGTCGTGCAGCTCACCGAAGTCAAGAAGCACTGGACGCATGACCCCGAGGAAGAGAATGCCCTGCTGGACCTGATGCTGTTCGACGCCAAGAAAGACGAACTCGAGTTGCTGGAGGACAGCCTCAAGGAATCCGAGTTGTTCTCCAAAATCGGGGCCACCAGTGGCCTGACCATGAAGCAGATGTGGGAGCAAATCAAGATGGACGCGTCCTCCAAGGCGTTCCTCGTGGAGATGAAGAACAAGTACTCCCTTCCCGAGCTCCTGGAAGCCGAGAACGCCATCATCGCCAAGAACAAGCTGCTGCTCATCAAGGAAAAACAGCTCGAAGAAGAGGGGAGCGCGGACTGCGAGGCCGCGCTCGGCCAGTGGAAGAACTGGCTCCAGCAGCAGTTCATCAAGCGGCTGCTGGCGAGGAAGAAAAGTTGATGTAGATGCCCCGGCCCAACCCCAACGCCTTGCGGGACATGACGCCCGGCCAGATGTACCGCGAGATAAAGGTGTCCATGCCGGAATTCGAGGCAGGGGAGACCGCGCTGGTCAGGGAAAAACAGGTCCCCTTCGTGTTGTTCTGCAAGCGCATGCATGCCTTGGCCCCGGGCCTTGGCCGGGGGGCCGTGCTGCAGCCCGTTTACAAGGAAGCCATCGAATTCCTGGGGTGGAAGCTCTCCGCCGAGGAGTTCACGGCCGCCATCAAGGTTTCGCTCTACGCCAGCCTCTTCGTGGGCCTCATCCTGGGAGCCGCACTCTACTTCAGCCCCCTCGCGCCCCTCGTTGACGGCTTTTTCGGCGTGGCCTACCTGACCCCCGTGCTGTTGTTCGCGCCCTTTGTCCTGGTCGGCATGGGCATCGGCTCGTTCATCCAGAACTTTCCCCTGGAAGCGGCCAAGGAAGAGCAGCTGCGCGCCCTGACCTACGTTCCGGACATCGTGGGCTACATGATCATGTCCATGAAACTCGTGCCCAACCTCGAAAAAGCCGTCGAGTTCGCGGCCAACCACGGCCGCGGAAAAATCGCGGACGACTTCCGCCGCGTGCTCTGGGAAGTCCAGCTCGGCGTTCACGGCTCGCTGTCCGAGGCCCTCGACGAACTCGCCTACCGCTGGGGCAAGTTCAGCGACGAGTTCAAGCACGCCCTCATGATGATCCGCGCCTCCGTGCTCGAAAACACGGAAGCCAAGCGCTATGCGTTGCTGGACAAGACCATGCAGGACATCCTGGACTCCATCAAGCTCAAGATGGAGAACTACGCGCGCGCCCTCTCGCAGCCCACCACCATGCTGTTCTACATCGGCGTGCTGTTGCCCCTCATCCTCATCATTGTCTTGCCCGTGGGCTCGACCTTCAGCGGCGCGCCCCTTGCCAACCCCATTGCCCTGTTCTTAATCTACAACGTATTCATCCCCCTGCTCACCATCGTGTTCGCCTCCGGCCTCATCCGGCAACGGCCCCCGACTTACATTTCGCCGGTCATCCCGGACAACTTTCCAGGGCTCCCCCCCAAGGGAGTCATCCGCACCAAGGGCGGGCAAATCAGCATTTACTTCGTGATGGCCCTGGTCCTGGTCCTCGGCATCGCCTTCTCCTACTTCCTTTCCGTGGAAGGCATTCCCCCCCTGAGCCTGGTCAAGGAACGGCCGCTGCAGGTGCTCAAGGCAGACCTCTCCGAGGCGGTGGCCCTCCAAAAAGACGGCAAGGCCCTGGACTACTTCGCGGAAGGCGGAACCCGTTACCGGGAACTGGTCGCGCTCGGCATCCGCAGGGAAAAGATTCCCACGCAATTGTCCGTCGAAAAGCAGACCTTCTTCTCGCGCTCGGAATTCGACGTCACGCCCTACAACTTCATCTTCGGCATGCTGTTGACGTTCTCCCTCCTGGTCTACGTTTACTTGCACTACACGAGCATCTACAAGCGCCAGGCCCAGGAAACCATCGAGCGCATGGAATCCGAGTTCAAGGACGCCCTGTACGTCCTTGCCTCCCGCATGGGGGAAAACAAGCCAGTCGAGGACGCGATGCGGCACACCCGCGAGTTCCTCCCCCAGTACGCGATCAGCGAAGCCGTGTTCGGAAAGGCCATCGACAACATCTCCCTGCTCGGCATGCCCCTGGAAGCCGCCGTCTTCGACTCAGGATACGGCGCGCTGAAGAACAACCCCAGCAGCCTCATCCGGGGCGGCATGCAGCTGCTCATCGACTCCGTGCAATTGGGCGTGAACGTGGCCGCGCGCACCCTGATTTCGCTGTCCATCCAGATGGACAACGCCGACAAGGTCAACCGCACCCTCACCCAGCTCGTGCAAGACGTTACCGGCGTCATGCGGAGCATGAGCACGTTCATCGCGCCCATCGTATTGGGAATAACCACCACCCTGCAAAAAATCGTCATCATCACCCTATTCAGCATTTCCTCTTCCAGCATCCTCCGCCAGACCCAGGAATCCGGTTCCGAGGCCGGGGCAGGCGGCCTTGGCTCGAGTTTTTCGGGCGTGAACCTCAATGCCTTGATAAACGCGGAAGCCATCGGCCAGATAGCCTCGCCCACCCAATTCGTTTTCATCGTCGCCTTTTACATCATCGAACTGGTGTTCATCATGACCTACTTCACCACGCGCATCGAGCAGGACAACGAGTTGCTGGTGAGGCTGAACATCGCGAAAGCCATGCCCATCGCGGTCGTGGTGTTCGTGGGCAGCATGATTGCCAGCAACGCCTTGACCGGGGGATTCATCGGGGGTTGAATGCATGGCCCTGCTCTTCCACGTCGGCCAGCGCGGGCAGGCCTTCGAGGCCTTCAAGCTGCTCATCGGCGCCATCCTGGCCCTGCTCATCCTCATGATTATCTTGGGCGCGGTCCAGCAGTTGCGTGGCCTCGAAGACAAGATCAGTTACGACAAGCTCGTGCAGGCCGCGCAGTCAGCGAGAAAGCAGCCCAACGGCCAGGTGCTGAAGGTGGAGGACATCATCCTCAAGGAAGGGGGCTACTCGAGCGCGAGCTTCGCCGATAAGATGAATCTGCGGCCGGAATGCGTTTCCCTGGACGCCTTTGGCCAGGCCTTTTCCTCGAACGCCCCGGTCGCCGTCACCGTCAACCAACGCATGCTCACCTCGGTTTACTACCGTTGCTCGATTGCCGGCTCCCAGGACTGCGAAGTCGAGTGCGAGATAAAGTTCGGCAAGGGCTTCGACTAGCCGCCCGAAAGAAGCCCGCCGGAAGAAGGTTTATATATACCTTTGGCTTATCTATTAGCGTGAAATCCATGCGTTTCCTGGGTCAGTCCGGTCAGGCCTTCGATGTCTTCAAGCTGCTCATCGCGGCCGTGGTTGCCTTGGCCATCCTCGGCATCCTGTTCGGCATCCTCCGCAACGTCATGGTGGGCGTGCAAACCGAGCCCCAGGCCAAGGCCATTGAGTTCGTCAAGAGTTCCATCAACTCCATCGGCGAATTGAAGGTGACGGACACGGTCACGTTTTCGGCTGGCAAGTCCCTGAACGCGAGGACGATTGCCATTGAGACCCGGCAGCTCGCCGAAGACCAGGTCTGCGTTTCCGGGGGAGACTTTGCGGACGACGAGAGCTTCAAGGTCGTGGGCCAGGGCATCGTCGTTTACTCGGGGAAATCTGACCGCACCACCAAGCTCGCGGTGGTCTGCGATTACGGCGACCGGATTGAGAAGACCCTCACCGAGGACTACGGCAAGGACTCCAGCTGGCTCGGCGAATGCGGTTGCTCGGGCCAGGAAGACCGCTGCTGCTTGGTTGCCATCGTCCGCAACTAAGGTCGCGCTTACGCGTATGCGCTTTCGCTCCCTGCTAGTCCCTGTGGTGGTCGGGCTTGTCCTCCTTGGCCTGCTGTTCTTTAGCCGCTTGCTGATATGTTGCTTCACGCCCGAGGACTTTACCCCCACTCAACATGCCATGGGGGCCGTGAAGAACTTGCTCAACTCCATCGGCGAGTTGAAGGTAACGGACATGGTCCGGTTTTCGGTCGGCGAATCGTTGAATGCGAGGACGATTGCCATTGAGACCCGGCAGCTCGCCGAAGACCAGGTCTGCGTGTCCCCAGGGGACTTCGCGGGAGACAAAAACTTCAACGTCGTTGAGGACGGCAAAGTCATTGAGTACCAGGGGGAACCGGGTCGGGCCGCCAGACTGGCGGTGCTCTGCGACTATGGCTCTAGGCTGGGGGACACGCTCAAAGCATATGGCAGGGACCCGGGTTGGGCCGCCCAGTGCGGCTGCGCCAGGGAAGAAGACCGTTGTTGCCTGGTGGCCCTTGCCAGGAACGCTTGACTCGTTTTCACGCCGACAGGATTTTGGCCGCGATTCGCTTGAGGATCCCGTTCAATGCTTCTAATTGCGCATTGATTTTGTCCAGTGAACCCGAAACCGTGCCGTACTTGACGTCCAACGAGGAAAAGTTTCCAACGGTTTGGTCCTTGAACCCGGTCATGGTCTGGTTTACATCGTCCAATTTCTGGTTTGCCTGGTTCTTGAACTCGGTGAGCGTGTGATCAACGCCGTGCATGGTTTTTTCCAGTTTTTTGAAGCTTGCCTTGGACTCGTCCTTGAACTCGGTGAGCACCTGCTTGGACTCGGACAGCGTTTTGTCGACGCCTTTCACGCCCGCGCCCACGCCTTTCACGTCCATGCCCACACCTTTCACGTCTGCGCTCAGACCTTTCACGTCCATGCCCACGCCTTTCACATCTGCGCTCAGACCTTTCACGTCCGAGCCAACCCCCAAGAGCATGAGCCCAGCTATCTCCGTCTTTTCAATCATTTCCCGTTCCGCTAGGGAAAGCTTAGCCCCGAAGTCAATCCAAAAAGTCTTGAACACGTTTGCCTTGGGCTTGAATGCCTGGTCTCTTTCAGTGAAAACCGTGATGGCGGCCACGTGCGCGCTGAACGGGTTTTCGGCGTCGCCCTTGACGTATAGTTTCCTCTTGAAGGCGTCCAAGGCCTCCCTGGAAGGCGCCTCACAATAGGCTTCCACCGTGCCGTCATCCAGGTTCTTGGAACACCCTTTTATGCGGAGGCCCCGTGCCACCTGCTTGACGTAGGCGCGATAGCCTACTCCCTGCACGTTGCCTTCCACTACCAGCCGCACCCTAATAGGCAAGGTCATGTCGTTTCCCCGTCCAAACACTTATGCGTGAACCCATTTAAATGCCTTTCTGAACCGCATTTCCGGTGCGGGTTTGCCAGCAAACCTTTAAATAATTCTTCGGCCGTCTAACTGTACATGGCACGGGTTTCAGGGGCTCAGGCCCCCCATTTTCCGCAAACGCTTTTGCCCGCAGGCAAAAGGGTTTTGGGACTCGACGAGAAAGGCCAAAGCGAGTGGAGCTCCATTTACCTGCTGATTGTCTTCATGATCGCGGCCCTGCTCCTCATTACCCTCGTCAAGCAGATGTTCCGCAGGAGCCAGCCCATCCGGCAGAGCGCCGAAAAAATCCTGTGAAGCCGGCGCGCACGTTTAAATACCTGAATGCCCTTCTACTTACCATGCGTTCCTTTGGCCAAAAGGGGCAGGAGTCAGCTCCCTTCGAGTTGCTCGTGGCTGTCGTCATCATGACGTTCGTCATCCTCTTGGGTTACCGCGCGCTCGACCAGGTCGCGGAAATCAAGTGCAAGGGCGAAGTCGAGGGCGAGATGGAGAAGCTCAAGACGACGCTGGAGAACATCGTCAAGCAGAAGGGCAAGGAAAACCTGGGCCTGTATTTTCCCGCCTGCCAGGGGGAGAAGGACACCTCGGTGCGGATAAAGGGCTTTGAAGACGAACGCATCTGCGCGGCCTTCTGCGGCGGCTCGCGCAAGAGCTGCACGCTTTTGAGCTATTCGAGCCCCAAGTTCTCCATCAGCAAGTGCCTGCGCATCTCCATCAACACCACCTTCGGCTTGGGCGAGACCTGCACCGGCCAAGAGGTTTCCGACCCCGAAAAATACGAGGCCCAGGACTTCAAGGCAGACATCGGCATCGACAATGGCAACTATGTCCTGGTCAGCAAATTCGATTTGACGGGGAGTTACCCCATTCTCTGCGCGTACAAGCGGAAGGCAGGGTGAAGGCATGCTGGGCTTCACGTTGAGCAAACTCAACCTCCTCATCTTCGTCACGGCCATCTTCGCCATCGTGGCCTTCTTTTCCTTCGTGCTCGTCAAGATAGTGACCACCAACGAGTTGAACCTCCTGCTGGACCGCGTCAAGGTGAAGTCCGAGGCCCTGGTGAACTCCCCCACCTACTGCGACAGCACCTTCTACTATTTTCCCGCCGAGCTCCGGGTCTCCGGGGACACGTTTTTTTACACCGTGAAAATCTCGCAGCAGGCCACGGAAGTCAACGGCAAAAACCTCAACTACCTCATCTTCAGCGCGTTCGCCCGCCGCGACAAGGAGTTCAAGAACTCCCTGGCAGCGAACTCCCTGAAAACCGACGCCGACGTCGTGATTTTCTCCTCCGAGCCCCTGTTGCGCATCCTGGGCGACGAGGAGGGCGCGGTCATTGACCCCCAGGCCCGGCCCCCCATCAACGCCATCGCCATGGTCAAGGAAATAGTGGGCGGCAAGGCCACCCTCTACATCGTTCCCTGCCTGGCCGAAGCCAACCAGTGCCTGGTCAGGCTCGAACAAGCCGGCTGCTACGCGAAAGCCAACCGCGACCTCACCTGCGACAACGGAGACAAGAAGGGCTTCCTATGCCTGCCGGGATAAAGACCGCCAAGGGATTCATTGGCCCGCTGGGGGACGACCTGCCCTCGTTGATTCCCATCCTGGTCGGCCTCATCATCTTCTTTTCGTCGTTCACGTTCGCCTTCAACGCCTTCGACAAGCGGAACAGCGACCTGGCCTCTGACCGTGCCGTCCTCGAAGTGGCGAGGGTCCTGCAGTCCAACGGCTACATCGTGGGCGTCGAAGACTTCGAACGGCTTTGCGCCAGCCTGAACATCGCGGAAGTCCAGTACCTGGCCGGCATCACCAACGCGTTCACGGCCCCCAACGGAAGCAGGCAAATCAACCCCTTCAACCTCGAATTCCACAAAATGCCGGCCCTGGACGGCTCCAGGCAAAAGCTCTCCTGCCTGGCCCAGGGCATGGACCCCGACTTCGAGCTTTCGCCGGCCTTCGTCAAGGACAAGCGGTTGCTGCTCAAGGTCTTTCCCGTGGTCGTGGAAGAAGACAAAATCGTGAAACCCATGCACTTGGTGGTGGCGGCGTGGAAGTGATGCAACGACAGCGAGCGCAGCGAGCGCAGCGAGCGGAGCGAGGGCAGCGGGGGCAGGCCGCCATCACGGACGCCTTGTTCTTCCTGGTCATCATCACCGGGCTTTCCTCGTTCCTCTACTTCGTGGCCAACGGCTACGGCAACTCCGTGGCCGCCCAGCTCTCCAGGCAGTTCAGCATGGACTACTCGACCGCGGCGCTCAAGACCATCCTCTACAGCAGCACGCCCCGCAACCCCAACCAAAACCTCTACGACCCCAACGCGGAAATCGACCACCTCCTGGCCTTCGTCAAGGAAGACTACGCGGATGACGCGCAAATCGATTTGATCACCCAAAAAGTCCTCTACGAGAACGTGCGCGACATCCTGGCCCCCATCGCGGACTCCTATGACTACGTCTTTTACCTCGCGAAATCCAATGTCTCCAGCCTGGACAGCCCCTACCTATACGTCTTGATGCACTTCAGCAAGACGACTGCGGTGGCCACGGGCCGCACCAGCAAATTCACGCCCGGACAACCGCCCCACGAAGACCTGATTTGCAACGTGCCCTTGCAGGCCACCGGCGAGCCCCCCCTGAAGGCGGACATGATTTCAAGGCTCATCAACACGGTGGGCGACAGCGCGCAAAGCCAGGGCAACCTCATCCTCATGGAACAGGCGCCCGGCGAAGACCCCATCCAGGTCTCGGCGTTCGCGGAACTCATCCTATGGCAGGCCACCATGCTGGACCCCGAGGTCTTCAACTACGTGGACTGGGGCTGCAAGCCCGTGGACGACCTGTTCTCCAGCCTGGCCACTGGCTCGACCGGGGCACCCTAACCCTTTCCGGCCTTCGCCTTCACCTTGAACTGGGCCCTGCACTTGGGGCAGGTCCACTTGACCTGGTCCAGCAACTTCACGCGCTCGGGCGCGCATTGCTCGCACAGGCCGCTGCCACAATTCGGGCAATAAGCGATGTCCTTGGCCTGGCGCCGGCAATGCGGGCACGGCTGCGTCAACAACTCTTCTCCGCCGAGGCTCTCCAAGTCCTCCCCTTCCTCCCCGCCCAAGTCTTCTTCGCCGGCCAATTCATCCAGGCTTCCTTCGCCTTCTTCGCCGCCAAGCTCTTCCCCGCTCAAGTCCTCTTCGTCCAGGTCATCCACTGATTCAGCCGCTGCCTTGCCCTTCTTTTTCTTCTTGCCCGTGGACAACAAGTCGCCCACATCCAGGCCCGCCAGTTCCCCGGGTGATTCCGCGGCCGGCTGCGCTCCCCCCGATTGCGGGCCCACGGCCTGCGCGGTCCCCGGCTGTTTTTCTCTTTCCGCGAGCCGCTGCTGCCGACGCGTCAACCGCTGCGAGCCCGCAGGCGAGCCCGCAGGCGAGCCCACCGGCAAGCCAGGTGGCAAGCCCTCCGATGGAGCCGGTCCACCCGCCACCGGTTGCCCGGTCAACGGCGGCTTGCCCTCGCGTTCAAGCCTTCTCCGCTCGTGGTACGTCATGCCCTCGGCGGTCTGACCCGTTGCAGGCGTTGCCACCTGCTGGTCTTTTTTTCCGCCCTTCCTGGGCTTTGGCTCTGCCTCGGGCTCCATCTGCTCAAACAGTTCCTCGACTTCTTCTTCGAGCTCGGGTTTCACGGCCGGCTTTTTTTTGCCGAACCCGGAGCCAAACAAGGATTCAAGGAAGCCCGGCTTTTTCCCCGCTGCTGCCGGCGCAGCCCCTGCGGCAGGCGCGGCCGTGGAAGCCGGTGCTTCGGCCACCGGCTGCCCGCCCATCTTGCGTCGCAGCCTCCGCGGAATTTCTTCAGTCACCCAAACCACACACCATTAACGCTTTCCCGCAATTAAAGGTTTTGCCTTCCGGCCTCCCCCCCACGGCCTCAATACCTATATATATTAGTTTCACCGTACATGATTTCATGGCCCTGGAACTGGTTCCCCTGGTCGTAAACACGGTTTTCGACCTGTTGAGGCTGAGTGCCCTCACGGTTTTGCCTGCCTTTGTTTTGGCCCTGCTCACCAACGCCTTGCGCAAGCGGTTGGCCGCGGGCTTCCAGTGGACCTGGCTCAAGTCAGCCTTGGTTGCCCTCTTCCTCGTGGCCTTTGCTTTAATCAACCTCGTGTACTGGCCGGACTGGTTGTCCACCCTGGGCAAGGCCACCTATGGAGAGATTCCCCCCGAGTTCAGGCCCACGCTCCCTGAAACGGTTTTCGGCTATGTCATGGTGGAGGCCCGGCTCTTGTTTGTGGCCCTGGTCCTGGCCTTGCTGGCCCTGCCCCTGGCCTTCACGGCCTTGTACTGGAAGGAGCACTGCCAACGGAAGTGGGGTCTGCGGGGCTGGCTGTCCACCCTGGCCGGGCTTTATTGCACGCTGTTCCTGGCCTGGGCCGTGGTCTTGCTGGTGTTCCCCTGGAGCATTACGGGAATCCTTTACCTGGTGTACTTTGGCTTGGGCTAGGCGTATTTTGGCTAGGCGTAGGATTAAATAACCGGAATCAACGCAGTAATAGTAAGGGGTTTGCAAATAATATAAGGGGTATGGGAATGCAGTCCGGCAAAAAACACGTTCAAGCCCTGTTCCTGGCTTGCCTGTTACTCAACACTGTTTTCGCGCCCCTCGCGTTCGCCGACCGTTCGGCGCCTTCCGCCGCGTCTCCCCCCGGAACCACGGTGCCTTCCTCTCCCCTGGCGAGGGCCGGCAACCTCGAACTCTTCTTCCAGGCCGCGCCTCCAGCCAAGGCCGCTGCGGTTCCTACTACTTCGCCGCAGCCTTCTGCTTCCGGAGCCACCACGCCACCGGGAGCCACCACCCAGTTTGCCTGCAAAACCGATTCCCTCTCGGCTCAGGAAACCCAGGCCATCCAGGAACTCCTACGCGAGGGAGTGGTCGGCAGCGAACTCTCCGCAGGAACCCCCAAGGACAAGGACCGCGACAAGCTCGACGCCAACCAATTGATTGTCACCAACCCCAGCCAGGACGAGAACGTGGCCGTGGCCGTGAAAATCCCCACCCAAAAAGTCGAGCCCATGGCCGTCGGCTTTCTCTTGAACCGCACCATTGCCGGGCCCTTCGCCTTTGGCTTGAGCCTCCAGGACAGCGTGCGCACGGCCCGCTGCGAGAGCCTGACCGGCAACTGCGCGGTGAACGCGGTCAACCTCCAGTACCGCAACTCGGGCGCGGGGGTCGTGGCCGACTTCAAGAACGTGGCCAACGACTTCCAGGAATTCATGGACGGCAACCGGCACTTCCGCAACCTGACCGCCGAAGAAGACGACACGCTGCGCGGCTACATGAGCCTCGAAGACCGCAACGAGTTCCAGTACAAGGGCGGAGAGCGAAAGGAAATGGCCTTGATTCCCAACAGCATCCTGGCCGAGGACTTCGACGCCCGCATGCAGACCAATTGCATGAACTCCAAGTGCGTGATAAACACCTATTCCTTGTTCGACAAGTACTTCAACAGCTGGTATTCCGCGCAACTGGTCGTTGGAACGGCCGCGCCCACCCTGGTCGCGGAGTCCAGGCGTCTATGGGCCGTCGGCCAGACGAGGGGCTATCTGCCCAAGTTCGAGGACTTCCCCTTCATGCAAGCCATCCGCAAGTCCAGGCTCTTCCAGCCCTCTTCGTGGCTGACCCTGACCCGCATGAAGGCGGCCACCAAGCGCATCCAGGACGCGGGCTACTTCGAGTCCCTTGTCCAGCCCATGACCAGCTGGGACCCGGTCAATCCCGCCATGGGCCGTTACCTGTCCAAGTCCGAGGTCTCCTACAACTGGTGGGGCAAGCTATGGGCCAAGGACGGGCTCCTCACCAAGGTCACGAGCGTCGAGGACCAGCGCGCCATCGTGAACTACATGAACGAGGCGCGGAAGTTCTCCAAGTCCATGAAGCTCCTCGAAGACGAGGCCGAGGATTCCATGCAGCAAGCCATCAAGCAATTCGGCAATGGCAGCCCCGAGCACAAGGCGGCCCTCGTCGAGTACGGCCGCGTGGCTTCGAGCAACGCCTTGGAGTACGACGATGTGCTGGGCTATGACTGGCCCGACGAGTGGAGCCATAACAACCCCAACTTCAGCTGGCGCGACTTCGCAATGAAGGACGCCTTGACGGGAAAATACAGGCCGTTCCTCCAAGAGCACCGGTATTACAGGGAAGTCATGCGCAAGTTCCGGAACGACGGGCACTGGGCGAACTGGAATGAGGCGCTCACGGATGGCTCGCGGATGGAGACCAGGGGAAGGAACCTCCTCATCTACGAGCCAAAGCCCACCGGCAAGGAGGTTGGGTACGTGGACGTGGCCAGCCTCCACAACGAGATACAGAAATACGAGACTGGGGAGTTCACGGTCCGGTTAAACGATGGAACGTTCATCCAACTCGACCACACCACCCTGCCCCTCATCCAGGAAAAGGCTTCCGGCCAGGTTCCCTATTACCGCATGGGCTGGGCGGAAGCCCAGGAGATTACCCCGGAAATGTTCGCCGCCGACCTCACGGGCACGCGTGCCAGGTACTTCCGGGCAGACCGGGCGGCCCGGAACTCCGAGGAATGGTATAGGGATTTGCTGACCAAGGGATACGGCGGCCGCCGCTACACCAGCATTTTAAGCAAGGCCCTGCAAGAAGAAGAGGACCTGCTCAAGACCTATTTCACGTTGAAGGGCGGCTTCAAGTGGACCGCGATTCCCTTTGCCTACAACTGGGCCAAGCGCGGCCTCGGCTCGGAGGACTTCTCCGTGTACATGCTTCCCGATGAGTGGAAGGACCTCCTGATTTATACCAAGGATGCGGCCATCTACAAGGACGCCTACATCGACTTCTTCGCCAACGAGGGCAGCGACCAGGGAGACATCTTCAACCAGGTCCTGCAAAAGCTGCCCTGGAAGTTCGTGTACGACGAGGTCTCCCAGAAGTTCAATCCCTTGAAGGACCTCTACAACGCGATTACCAGGCAGGAACTGCGCAGCGAAACCGAGAACCTCGCCTTTTTCCTGCACACCCAGGAGAACTGCCCGGGCTGCCTGGTCAGCATCAACCCCGGCAACCGGGAAGCGCCGCCCGAGCAATGGGAGTTCTCGCCCTACTTTTACCTCAACGAGCGCGCGAACTCGTATTTCCTGGAAGACCTGCAGACCCAGCGCGCGCGCGAGAAAGGCCAGACCCTGATTGCGTTCGCGCACCACACCAACCTCAAGGGAAAAACCGGGGACATCGACGGGGGCACCATTGACCTGGTCAAGGCCAAGAAGGACGAAACGACCTGCAGCCAGGTCATTTCCAAGAACTTCTTCGGCTTGGGCAAGGACTCCCTGTTCGGGGAGAGCCGCATCGGCCTCGCCTTGGGCACCATGGAGACCCTGTCCTATTTCACGTTCTTCTGGGCCGGGGTCTTCGTTTCCGCCGTCCAGCAAATCGTCTTGGCCCCCATACTGCAGGACTGCGTGGACGACGAGGAAGGCTACTACATCCACTACTTTGCCCCCACCGCGTCCGAGAAAAAGAAGGACGCCGCCAGCGAAAACGAGTTGTCCACCGAGAAAGTGGCCCACAAAATCGATGAATTCAAGGACAAGTACCTGGACGCCTTGAAGAGCGACACCAATTCCTTCACCCGCGAGGCCTTTGACGAGATAGGCGACCAGGTCAGCGACTTCGTCGAGAAGGGCCTGAAGTACGACATCCTGCAGGCCACCCTGGCCCTGAAGACCGAGGCCCAGGGCCAGCTCCACGGCTCCAAGCTGTTCTCCTTCTGGTGTGGCAAGGGCTGCGAAATCCTGCCCAGCGAGTACATCATGGACGGGAAGAAGATCGTGAAGGATGATAAGACGGGTGCCGCCCTGGAATTCGACTTCGAGAAAGGCAAGCTGTCGTACACGGACAAGGACGGGAAGACCAGAGACCTGGTCACCAGCGAGGACCACGTGCGGCTCGAGGAAACCAACACGAAAATCCCGGCCGAGGAAATCCCGCAAACCATCACCAAGGTCACGGTGCCGGACAACAACAAGCTCCTCTTGGAAGTCAACGTGGACGGCATGGCCTACGTAAAACTCGACAACGTCTTGGACTGCATCCAGAAGGGCGTGGAAGAACAGACCGGGCTCGGCCTGAGCTCCAACAACCTCTACGACGCCTTCGGCCGCGTGCAACTGGTGGTAAGCGACTCGCACCCGGTCATCAAGCCCGTCAAGGACAGCAGGGAGCCGCGCATCATCGCCGAGGGCACCCCGCGGAAAATCGCGGAAGGCGCGGACGCCAGGCTCGAGGTCTACACCCCGGTCCCGGGCTCGAAGCTCTTGCCCGTCAAGCTGCCCCAGTCCTCGGATGGGCTGCCCAGCCTTGGAAACCTCAAGTCCATCCAGTTCGAGAACGGTTCGATTACCTATAAGACCACGACGGGAGAACTGCTGGTCTACCTCAAGCACCACAAGCAGGCCGTGCTCGAGCAAAACGACGTGGCCGGCTTGAAAGCCAAGCTCGAAACCACGCAGAACCCGGAGACCGGCTGCGAGGAACCCGCAGTCCAGTTCGAGGTGCAGGGCAACCCGGACTCGGATAGGGCCATGGCCGCGGCCGCGAACTTCAACAAGTCCCTGGACAAGCTGGGGCCCTTCCAGGTCTTCGAAACCGAGGAACACCGTTACATCCTTTACGCGGACAAGGACTGCAAGCAGCACCTGAAAGTCATCGACAAGAAGACCGGCAAGGCCCAGGACTTCGTCGGCAAAGCCATCCAGACCCCGGATGGACTGAAGTTCGTGACCGACGATGGAAAAGAGCACACCCTCAAGTTCAGCGAAAAGGACGGCGTGCCTCAAATCCAGTTCGACAAGGAAAAGCCGGAAACCCTCAAAGCCGCGCAGGGCCGCAATGGCGCCTTCTACTATGACCCCGAGACCGGCTTATGGTACGCGGAAAACGGCCAATTGATTCCCTTGTTGGAGGCCTTCAAGCAGAACGGCATCAACGTCCAGGGCCGGGACGATGGCTCGGCGACCGCGAAAGCCGAGGGCAATGTCTTGAACGTCAGCCTCGGCGACAAGGGAACAGGCGGAAGCCTCTTGAACCTGCCCTCGCTCCCCGAAGAGCCGCTGGCCCTGGCCTTGTTCGTGCTGGGCCTCTTAGCCGTTTTCGTGTGCGTGCGCGGGACGCGCGTCAACCGGGCCTGACGGCAAGCCTAGTGTTCGCTGCCCATGGCCACGTGGGCCATTCGCGGGTCTTGTTCCAGGATTCGGCGCTTGCGCTCCGCTATTTCCATCTTTCTTCTCGCCTGTTCGTCGGAGATGCCGAGATACCGCATCGCATCGGTGTCCTGGTAGGAGGGCGCAAGGTATCCCGGTGACCGCAATCCGAACTGTCCCTGCCATTTGCCGCCGAATGCTTCCTCCATGCTGAGGGGTGCCATCCCGGTCACCTTGTTTAGCCACCGGGACGGGAAGGTTAGGAGGTTGTAGAGCGGTTTGCCAATGAAGGGAACTGATTTGAGGTGGAGGCGGTCCAGGATTGTTTCTGGAAGCTTCAAAAGGGAGCGGACCCCGGTCAGGTACATGAACCGGTTCTTCCACGCGGTCAACCGCATGTTCCTCCGGACTTCCGGCGGAAGGTTCTGCATCTCTCCCGCCATGGCTTGCCGTTGGGCGCGCACGTTCAAGTCGTACACTCTTTTAATCAATTCGGCCCTGCGCGGGTCGGTGGGGGACATGCGCCTGAGTTGCCTCCAGGCGGCTTCAAATTCCTTATTGGTTATTCCATACTGGTACGAGCCCCCGTACGAGCCAGGCTCGTCCTGCAACATGAACTTGATGGGAGCCACCCGCTCCATCTCCCCGGTCACAGGATTTCTTCGTATCCCCATGGTAAGGTTCTTTCTGGCCTCGAATGCCTGGAGCGCGGCTGGTTGGTCAGCGGCGAGCCGGTCCAGTTCGTGGGCCAGCTTGTGTTCTTCTCTGGTGAGCTCCTTCCACTCGGAGGCGAGATGGATTTCTTCGGGCGTGTGCGGTTCCCAGTACTGGTGCGCGCCGTGCGCCCCGCTTGGCTGTCCGTGCGGTCGTGCTCTCCCTGTCCCGCGGGCGCGGACCGTGGCGCGGGCAGCCGGTGAAGGCCTGGTAGCAGTAGCAGTCAAGTGAATCCCTGATTAACTATGCGCGGTTCAGGTATTTAAAGGTAAGGGGAAACTGTGTTATTGTTATTGCCCGCCTTGCCGGGCCTTGCGCTGGTCCTCGAGGTACTTATACTCCCATGCCAGCCGTTTGTCCTCGATGGCCCGCAATTCCGAAGAGCTCGTCAGCCACATCCACAACTTGGCCCAAAAACCGATTTTGTGCGGGTTTTGCGGGTGGAACTGGCTTTCCCGCTCCCGGAGACCGCCACCAACCAGGCTGTGGCCCATTCTGGCACCGGTCTGCTTCCATCCCCGGGCGCGCTCGCGCACGAAGTCAATGGGCCGGCGCAAACGCCTGCCTAGTGCACTCATCTGAATCCAAAAGAATTAAGGCCTTCCGACTATTTAAGGCTTGCTTTTTTGGGGGGCTTTTCGGGGGCGTTTGCCGGCCCGTTCAGGTAATCAGGGGGGGCTTGCCTTCGAACTTTTCGGAGGCGTCGTGGGCGTCCTTCATGCGCTCCATTTGCACGCGGAGTTCCTGCTCGGTTTCCTTGGCTTCCTTGAGCAGGGGGCTCACGTCGATGTCCAGGCCCAGGATTTCGTCGAGTTTCTTGACGAGTTCCGCGGAAGCCCGGTAGTCGGCCGCGATGTTGACGTTGCCCATGATGGAAAACGCTTCAATCTCCGAGTTCTTGAGTTGCAGTAAAATCATGGCGGTAACGCCCGTCGTAATCCCGTCCTCGATGATTTCCACGCCGTGTTGTTTGAGCAGCGCCTTGGTCTTGTCGCTGGTCGCAATGCCGTAAATGATGTTCTTCGCGTTCGCGTCGGGTTCCGTGTGGATGCCGGACAAGGAGATGATGCGCTTGATGCCCTTCTTGCGCACCCAGTCGACGACGGCTTTCGCGATTTTCGTGGTGTAGGCCTTGGGAATGATTTGCTCGGAGATGAGGATGATGAGTTTCAGCTTGTCGTGGACGTAAATCCGCGAGGGGTTGACCGGCATGCCTTCGTGGATGCGGATGACGGGCACGAAGATGTCGGAGTCGAGGTAGCCGTGTTCCCGGAACTTCAACCGCTCGATGAGGTACTTGGCCCCGATGGTGCCAATCAAGCCCATGCCGGGGAAGCCCTCGATGAGCGTGAAATCGCTGAAGTTCCGCGGCTCGGATTCCACGAGGTCGATCCGGATATCGGGCATGCAGTCCAATAAAGCGCTGACTTGTTTTTAAGGGTTGCGGCAGGCCAGGCTCTGTTGAAAAAGTATTATTAACCACCCCAGCCGTTATTGGGCTGGGGTGGGGAAACCAATGGTGGTGGTTTCCGTATGCGGGATGGGCGTATAGTTAGAAAAATCAAGCGTTTGTTGTGGTTGGCGCGGGTGCCGCGGTTTTTGCATCGTTTTGGGCCCAAGAAGTACGCGTTTTGGCGGCATGCGTTGGCGTTGTTGTTGAAGCAGGAACTCCGCTTATCGTATAGGCGCGTGGCCGCGCTGTTGCGCGGCCTCGGTTTTAAAGTGCCAACGTATAGTGCGTTGGCGAAGATGTCAATGCGCTTGCCGTTGCGTTTGTGGCAGTGGTTGCTGCGTGTTGCCGCTGGACAACCCCTGTTCCGTGTGGGCGCCATGGACGGCACCTATTTCTCGTTGACGAACCCGTCCTACCATTACTTGCACCGAATCGATGGAAAGATGCCGCGCGTGCCCGTGCAAGCTACCGTGTTGGTTGACGCGCGTTCCAAGCGCGTCATGAGTTTACGAGTGCGCGTGCGGCCACGCCGCGACTTTGTAGACACAGAGTACTTGCTGCGGCACGCGTACCGGTTCCCTTGCGTCCTCGTGGCCGACGCGGACTATGACGTGGAACGCGTGTACGCGTTTGCCAAACACCACGGGCTGACCGCCATGGTTCCCCGACGCAAAGGCACTGTCAAAGGCATTAACCGCAAGTACATGCAACGCCAGTTCAACGAACGCGTGTACCACCAACGCTCCAACGTCGAAGCCGTGTTCTCCGCCATCAAACGCCGCAGCGGCAGCCACGTCCTCGCCCGCTCGGCCCGCAGCCAGCGGGCCGAACTCCACGCCCGCTACACCACCCACAACCTCAAACTAACCAAAAAAACACGAGATTTTCAACAGAGCCGGCAGGCCAGCGGCCACGTAAACCTTAAATTAACTACTATATCAACTGATATAGGTATGAAATCGGCTAAAACCCTGACCGTCTTCAAGCCCTCCAACGTTTTGCGTTACCCCCGGCTTGACACCGTTTTAATGGTCGAGGAAGCCATCCAG
Organism: Candidatus Iainarchaeum sp.; assembly: GCA_018304425.1. Classification (GTDB taxonomy): domain Archaea; phylum Iainarchaeota; class Iainarchaeia; order Iainarchaeales; family UBA10219; genus UBA10219; species UBA10219 sp10219u. Next base: position 312,047 of record JAGVWE010000004.1, read on the forward strand.
AAAGCCGAGGACTACCCGACCAAGGCCGCGCTCTACCGCAGCCTGCCCAAGAAGATGATGTACCAGACCTTCAACCTCATCCTCGACTATTTGGAGCACGCGGGAAAGATTCATATGGCCGAAACTGGAGGCATTATCTGGCTCTGGAACCCAAAACTGGTCGACTATTACATGAAGCACCCGGAATTACATTGGGATACCATCAAGCGCAAAATCAATACTTGAACCGTCGTTCATAATTTTTGTGGTCTAACCATTCAAGAATGGTGCTTACCGTGACAGCTTCGTTCTTCCCTATGAAGTAAATCAGACGCCAACCGTTCGGCAAATTGATTTTCCGCAGATTTTCCGCGCCATAAGTCTTGTACTTCCGTGGAATTAATCTTTTGAGGAGTTGGATGCCGCGCCAGGCATTTTCCTGTATGGCATCCATTGCCCGGCTGATTGCGCTCTGGAGCTCTTTGTCCTCCGTCGTCCCATGCCCCAATTTTTGAAAGGCCGATGCCCCAATTTTTGAAAGGCCGCCAGCAGTTTCGGGTCAGTTAAAACGGCTTTGCAGGGAAGTTTCATGGTGGGCCTCACGCCAAATTGTACACGGCGAGGCTCAGGGGCAGCAAGAACAACGCGTAGAGGACTGCTTTCCGCAGGTTGTTTTCCTGGTTGGCGATGAACAGGGAGGCGATGAGGGCATACTCCGCGATGTAGCCCTGGTTGCCCAGCAGGGCCGCGTTCAGCAATTCCTTTCTCGACCGCGCGTCCAGGCCGAGGTCGAGGCCGGTGAGGGCGTCAAAGTTGAGGCCCGAGACAATGCCCGAAATGAGGGCCAGCACCAGGGGAACGATGACGCCGCCCGCCAGCAGCAACGTGTATTTTTCGACGACCAGGCTGGAAACCCGTTCGCGGAGGATGGACTGGGTTTCCAGCAGGTCCTCCGCGGCCTCCTTGAAGGTCTGGCTCATGTCGGCCCCCGAATTGTAGCCCTGCACCAGCAGGTTCAGGGCCCTGGAAAGGCTCTGGGAGCCGACTCGTTTGGCCATCCCGCCCAGGGCCTCCTCCACGGACGAGCCCAACAGCAACTCGGTGTGCGCCTTCCGAAACTCCTGGGAGAGTTCGCCGTAACTGGCTTCCCCCAGGTATTTCACGATGCGCGTCATGGGCGTGCCCGAAGGAAAAACCGATGCCTGCAACAGGACGTCCGGCACCAGCCGCTCGATGCCGCGCTTCCGCTGTTCTTCCAGGTAGAGGCGCAGGGAGTAATGCAGGACGGGAGGCAAGAGGAAGGAAGCCAACGCCAAACAGATTATGTAGAGTTCCTTGAGCTGGAAGTAGAGGGCCGCCAGCAACGCCAGCACGGAGAGCCCGGCGCCCTGCACGAGGGCCTTGCGCAGCAGTTCCCTGAAGGCGGCCCGCTGCTCCCTTTCCACGAGCCGTTCCTCGAATGACTCCCTTTTCCTTCCAATGGCAATCCATTTCGGCATCTCATTCCCCAAACTGCCACAGCCAGTTTACATCTGTGGACTGGTCCCGTCTCCCTTCGGTCGACGGGACGAGGCCTGCCTTCGACAGGCCCAACTGGCCGAAGGCGTCTGTGGACGTGCCCTGTTTCGCCCCGAAGGGGCTCAACAGGGCGGTAGTTCGAATGTGGACTGGATTTGGTGTCATCTCATTCCCTCATGAAGGCCGGAGTCTTGGCCTTGATGACCGCGAGCACGGCCAGGTCCACCGCCGGAAACAACACCAGGGCAATGACGAGGATTTGCGCGGCCTGACGAGGATTTGCGCGGCCGTGAACTTCATCTTCAAGAACATGGAGCCGATGACGACGTAGGCCTGGAAGAACGCGGGAATGATGGCGGAAACCGCGATGAACAGCAGCGAGAACACCACGAGTTTGCCGGAGAACTCCTTGGACTCGGCCTTCTGCTTCAGCAACAGCTCCTTGGCCAGCTGCCGGATGGGCTCGCCGTTCTTGTTCCGGCTTCCCTGCTCGTACACGCTCACCAACTGCGAGACCGCGCGCTTCAACATGCTGGAGTCAATGCGTTCGCTCAAGTGGAACAAGGCTTCCTGGATGCTGGCACCGCTTTCCCGTATCTCGCGCAGGACTTTCCTGAACTCCCGGGCCAGCAAACCATAGCTCCCGGTCTCGATGCTTTCCAGGGTTTTCTCGAAGGGCACGTTCATGTTCAATTCCACGCTGACCTGCATGAGCGCGAAGGGCAGGTCCTTCTCCACCTGGCCGGCCAGTTCCTTCTTCTTCAGCACCGGCAAATAGAGGAAGACGCCCAACGCGAGAACCATTGAAAGGAAGGCGTATAACAGCCCGGAAGCCATTTTTGCGGATGCGATGCTTCCCACGAACCACACCAGCAGGCCCACCAGGGCAGCCGCTTTCAGGGCCTGCTCGGCATACCTTTCCGCTTCCACGTTCATGCCCGCCACCTTCAGGTTGGCGCGCAGCCAGTCCAGCTCGTTTTCAAACAAGGACTGTCGCCTCCACGGCCGCGTTCTTGTCGGCTGTTTCCAGCAGGAGTCTTTCCCGCCGCGCGAGTTCCTCGCCCAACGCGGCCTCGCTCAAGCCGAACGTCCGGCACAGTTTCTCGCGGAGGCGCGTGCTCTCGTTCTTCTTCTGCAGGGTTTTCCCGGCGTAATCGAATTCGAACAAGGTGTTCAGGCCCGCGCGGCCCTGCTGCATGACCACCTCGCTCAACTCGATGACGCGCCGGACTTCGGTGCGTGCATTCGAGGCGAGGTCGATGCTGTTCCACCGCTTCTGCACCAGGATGAGGTCAATGGAGGCCAGGTCCATTTCGAGGACTCCGAGTTTCTTGAGCCGCGTCAGCGCCTCGCTCCCCGACTGCGCGTGGAAGGTGGCGTAGCTGCCCTTGCCCTGCCCGGCCAGCAGGGTGTCCACGAAGGCGGAAACCTCTTCCGGGTTCCGGATTTCCCCCACCACGATGCGGTCGGGCCGCATCCGCAAGGTGTCCACGATGAGTTCCTTCATGCCGATGCCGAGGTTGTCCACGACGTTGAGTTTGACGAGGTGTCGGTGGGGGAGGTTGATTTCCGGGGTTTCCTCCACCACGATGATGCGCTCGTCTTTTGGCACGAACTCGAACAAGGCGTTCAAAGTACTCGTCTTGCCGGAACCCGTGTTTCCCCCTATTAGCAGGCTGAAATCGGTTTCCATGAGCATCCAGAGAAAGGCCAGCGCCTCTGCGGAAACAGTGCCTTGCCGCACCAGGTCCTGGGGCGTGAAGGGCTTGGCCCTGAACTTCCGGATGGTGGCGTTGGGCCCGGTGAAGGCAATGGGCTCCATGCTGGCGTTCAGCCGCGCCCCGCCCGGCAGCGTGGCGTTGAGTTTCGGCGTCTGCAGGGTCAGTCTCCGCCCGATTTTGCGGCTCATCTTGTTGATTAGGTTGCGGACCACGGTTTCGTCGGTGAAGCAGACGTTGGAGCGCAGCCAGCCCATGCCGACGTAATACACTTGCACGGGTTTTTCCCGGCCGAGGCCGATGATGGCAATCTCTTCCAGGTGCTCGTCGCGCAACATCCAGCTGATGGGGCCGAAGTCGAAGATGAGCGAGTCCAGCACCCGGGACAGGTAATCCCGTTGGTCGGCGTCCAGCTTCAGGAAGTTCTTGCGGCAGTAGGCTTCCAGGGTGTTCTCGATGAGGGCGTGCTGTTCTTTCTCGATTTCGCGTTCCCGGAATTCCTGGAGGACTTCCTTGACCAGCAAGGCTTCCTGCTTGCTGAGTTCGGGGATGTTTTTCACGGCGTAAATCAGTTCGCCGCGCGCGTTCTTCATCAAGTCGAATTCGTCGGCTGACTTGAGCACGCGCGCGTTTTCCTCCTTCGAGGGGTCGAAGGCAATCCATCCGAGGATTTGCTCGGCTTCGGCCCGCTCCCGGAACGGGGTTCTTGCCTGGTGAGCCTTTCTTTCCTGGAGCGCAGCCCCGCACTCCCGGCACTGCTGCAAAGCCTGCACGTTATTCGACAATCGACGTAAATTCTTTTAAATGCTTCGGTGCCATCTGTATACGAGCAAAATGGATGTAGAAGACGCTATAGTGGAATTGAACCAACTTGGTACCGAAAAATTAAAGGGCTTCCACTACCCTATTGTTGCCGTGGTTGCACAAAATTCACCCCGTGGTGATCCGGAGGTTGCTGGCATCACCGTCAGCAACATTGACGCAAAGCCGTCTTTTTCCGTGGTGCGCCAGGTGTTGAGCCACGCCGTGACACAATTCAATGTCTTTCTTAAATGGTACCATGCTGCGCCGCCCCTTTTTGGCGGGTTAAAAGGGGGGAATCCATGAAACCAAAGATTGTTTATGTGCAGGAAAAACCGGCGTATGCCATCACTTCTTCTTGCGTGGACATGAATTCTATTTGGCTGCAAACTTTTACCCGCCTACGCGTAACTTCGCTGCCCTTCCAGCCGATAGCGAAAAAGAAAAAATAAAGTGGCGGGCCAATGCTTGCCGCGACCACGGCATGGCTTAACCTTTTTACCCCGTCTGCTTTCCCAGGTTCCACCAGGTTCTCTTCACGAATCCAGGCGGCCGGATCAGCCCGCCATGGAATTCGTAGTCGGGTTCCTTCACGTTCTTCCGCAACCGCACCGGCAGCCCGCGTGTCTGCAGCGTGTCCACGGCCCGTTGCATGCGCACCCTTACGGGGTGGTCAGCGCGCATGAACCGCAGAGTCCAGGTCTGGGGGCCTGAAAGCAGCAGAATGCCTCCGCCTTTCGTGCGGGCGAACCTGGCGCCGTTGAATACAAGGCCCCTGAAGAAGCCAATCGTCGGACGGTGGGGTTTTCCGCCCTCGAAGAACAGGTCTGGGAATGCGATGCTGGCCTTCCGGTAAAACGTGGAAGTAGCCACTTTTGGCGGTCGCCTGGCCTTTGGGTTGGGGTTCCGGTAGGTGCCCATACTAATTCCTTTCCACACGCCGCTATTTTAATCTATTGCCTTTGCACTCCGTTCCGGCCCAGCAACTGGCTGACCTTCATGCCTTCCCGGTGCACCGAATAATAACCGAGGCCCGTAATCACCGCCACCTGCAGGAGATGGGTGATGACCGCGAAGGCCAGGCCCTGGCTGACGTCCAGGCCATAGGCGACGAAGAAGGCCGTGATGGCGGCTTCATAGGTGCCGATGTAACCGGGCGCTGCCGGAACCATGACTGCGAAGCTGGCCAGGGCCGTCATCAAGCCGATGTCCAGCAGGCCCAGGCCCAGGTTCATTTGCTGTGCCACGTAATAAAAGGACACGACATGCAGGGCCCAAACCATGGCCGAGCTCCCCCAAATCACGGCCTTGCGTTTCTGGTTGCCGCGCAAGGCCTTTCCCCCGACAATGGTTTCCTCGAACAGGAAATCGATTTTTTCGCGCAAAAGCGGCAGGCGCCGGATGAAGGGCTTGAATGCCTGCCGCGCCTTCTGCGGGAACAGGAAGGCCACGAACAACACGGCGAACACCGCGGCCGGCAGCACCACGAGCTGGTCAACCCCTTCCGGCACGCGCTCGGACAAGAAGAAGGCCAACGCAAACAATCCGATGAGCGCCGTTCCGTCCGTGACGCGGTCCACGATGACGGTGGCGAACGACTTGACTTTGCCCAAGCCGGTTTTCTTGCTCAACGCATAGGCGCGCACGAGTTCCCCGATGCGGGCCGGCAAGAGGTTGTTGGCGAAGAACCCAATCATGGTGAAGTGATACGAATCCGAAAGGCTGACTTCGGCGAAGGGCTTGAGCAGGTACTTCCATTTCACGGCCCGGAAAAAGAAGTTGGCGGCGTAGATGGCCATGAAAACCAGCGAAGGAATTGCCCCAAAGGAAGCCGCCTGCCGCCAGACCTCGCCGAGGTCCACGAAGTAGAGGAGGGCCGCGAGCAGGGCCGCGCTAAACACGTAAGCGGCAATAACTTTGGCGTTCATTCAATCAGCGTAACCTGTGGGTCGCAAGTAACTACAATTCCATGTATTTTTCCTTGCAAAGCTGGCTGCAGAACCGCTGGAAGTAGAGGTGCGAGCCGTCGTTTTCAAGGACTTTGCCGCACTGCATGCA
>JAGVWE010000005.1 GCA_018304425.1 Candidatus Iainarchaeum sp.
CGCCTACGTCCGCAACCAAGGCGATGCGTTCCAACGCACACTCGCCGACTTCTCCCACACAAAGGGAATCCCCACCCTTTAGGGTGGGGAGGATGTCAAAACAATAGTAGGTCAAGGCGTCCAGCAAGGAGTCGATTTCACGCTGCCAATGGATGGCCCCGTGTTTTGCCCGCGCGATTTCAGCCGGGTCGCGGTGCCACAACCGAACGTTTCGTTGGACGCGGAGCCGGTGGACTTTTGTGGCCATCTCGGTTTCCAAGGACTTGAGCTGGAGCGGGCTGGCGGTAGCCAACGCCTTTCCAAAGGCCTGCCATTCCTTGATTGCCTGTATATGTCGTGCGGCATCCTGTCGGCTGCGGCCGGCAAAAATGGCTTCCTGGCGGAAATGCGCTTCAAGCGATTGCGCAACTCCAACCAACCGGCTCCTTCGCCCCCGAAACCGCTCCTGCAAATGTGTCTCGGTTTGCAGCCGTTTTCCCTGGGTGAAACCCTTCCTTGGCTCGGGAATGGAAGAATGGACGCGCATGAAAGAATTAACGCACTTGCCTCTATTTAATCCTTGCTCACAGGCAGGTGCCCACGCCCACCGTGAACAGGTCTCTGGTTCCCGTGGCGAAGCCGAGGATGACGATGAACACCTTGATGTAGTCGTTGAGGTTTTTTTCCTTGACCTCTTTTTCGACGTAGAAGAGGATGACCGCGATTAAAAACATCTTGACGATGGGAAAGGCCAGCGGCCCCCCCAAGTCGATGACCGCGCGGCTCACCACGTGCTGCTCGCCGCACTGGTAGAATTGCATGGCGACGAAGGTGGCCACGCCGTCCAGCGCCTGGCCCCCCACGGCCAAGACGTTGAGCTTGTTCCGGGAAAAGTCCTTCCACCAGGCCCGTTCAACGGCCAGGCAAACGATGCCCGTCAGCACCGCGAAACCGAGGGCGATGCCGGCAAAGCCCTCCCAGGCCCTGAACCGCGTGAACTCGAACAAGACCACGGGCAGGGCCAGGCCAAGTCCGATGCCGCCCAGGATTTTGTAGAAGCTGAAGCCGGTCTTCGCCGCGGCAAAACGGGCGACGAAAAGCGAGAGGATGGTCAGCAGCCCGACCGCGATGTAGATGCCCGGCGTGTAGGTGTAGTAACCGAATTCCAGGGGGTTGAAGCTGCGGGGCAGCAGGCCCATGTCTTCGAGGACGCGGGCCGAGGAGCCGAACAAGATGAAGGGCAGGAGCGCGAGCATGAACTGGACGTTGAACTTCACGCCGCGCTTGTCGAGCTGGGGGTAAACGACTTTGAAGGCCACGAGCAAGAGGATGGCCGCGTACACCAGGGTGTTGACCAGGTTGTATCCGCCATGGCCGAGGGCCGGCTTCTCGAAGTAGTCCCGGATGAAGTCCGTGATTGGCATAGGATATAAAGGCATTGCAAGCAATTTATTAACCATGTCGATTTGCCTCCAAGTGGTTCCAAGCGAAGCCCAGAAGGCCATCGTCTTCCTCAAGGAAAACGGTTTGTTCGACGGGAACCTCAAGCCCGCGCACGCTGCCGGGGCCGTGTTCTTCCCGCTGGCCCGCAGGCCCTCGCAGGCCCAGGCGAAAAAGCTGAAGTCTTTGGCGCCGTCCGCGAAAACCGTGCAGTGGAAACTCGAGCGCTTGCATGTCCGCCCGCGCTCGCTGGAAGAGGCATTGGAGAGAAAGCTGTCGCCAGCCGAGCGCAAGGCCTTGATTGGCTCCTTTGACACCGTGGGAAGCCTGGCCGTCATAGAGGTGCCGGACGCGCTCAAGAAGAAAGCGGGGCTCATCGGCCGTGCCCTGCTGGAAGTCAATGCCGCGTTGGAGTCCGTGTACCAAATCGCGTCCGCTCACAAGGGAAAATTCCGCGTGCAAAAGATTTCCTGGCTCGCGGGAAAAAAACAGAAGCGCGCGCACTACAAGGAGGCCGGCTGCGAGTTCGTCGTCGACCTTGACAAGGTGTTCTTCAGTCCCCGCCTCTCCGGGGAACGCCTGCGCATCGCGCAACTCATCCAGCCAGGGGAAGTGGTTGGAGCGTTCTTTGCCGGGGTGGGGCCGTTTCCCATCTTGTTTGCCCGGCACTCGCCGATGGCGAAGGCCTATGCCGTCGAACTCAATCCAACTGCGGTCAAGAACCTGAAGGAGAACATCCGCCTCAACCACGTGGAAGACCGCGTCGAGCCCATCCTTGGTGACGTGAACAAGGTCGTGCCAAAGCGCCTGCGCGGCCTATGCGACCGCGTCGTCATGCCCCTGCCCCATGGAGGGGAGGACTTCCTGGAAGCCGCTTTCCTCGCCCTCAAACCCGCCGGCGGGTTCATCCATTTCTACCAGTTCACGGACAAGCAAAACCCCTTGGCCGAGCCCCTGCGGCGCGTGGAAGCCGTGGCCCGGAAGTTCGGCCGCTCGGTCGAGGTTCGGGCCTGGCGCGTGGTGCGCAGCTTTTCCCCTGTCAAGGTGCAGGTCGTGCTGGACGTGGAAGTGCGGGCAAAGCCTAACAATTTAGGTAAGAATAAATAATGCATAAGACTTCTATCTTGCTATGGTCCCGCTTCGTAGCGTGGTTTTTGTTGGGTTCTTGTTTTTGCTTGTTCTTGTCGCGGGTTGTGTGATGGGTGGCGGCGTTCCGCGTCCGGTGAAGCCTTTGCCTTTGGAGGGGGTTATGGGTCTGGTTAAGTCTTTGCCGGAGGTTCGCGCGCTTTTGGCCGAGTACCCCGATGCGGGGATTTATACGTTGTTTTGGTTTGAGGCCGCGGTTCAGAAGAACCTTGAGTCCATTCGGCGGGATTGCGGGGAGTCGTTTAAGGTTGCCAGTTACTACAAAGTCGACGTTTTTGATGGTGTTTTTGATGCTCCCCCCGTTGCCACTCTTTGGTTGGATGCCGCAACCCATGAAGTCGCGTGCGTGGTTAAGTCGCCAGGCATTGGCGGATTTTGTGGTAACTCCACGTATGCTCCATGCGTAATCGATGTGGATTGTGTGGGGGGAAGCAGTGGGCAGTGTGTAATGGACACGTGCCGAAGCACAGCTGAAGCCGCCCTGCGTATTCCTCAAAGTGTTAAGGAGGCAGAATGGTGCCAGATTGCGGACATCCGTGTTTCGGAATGCCTTTTCAGCATGGGTCACGATTACCCTCCCACTGTCAATTGCCTGTGCGTGGACAACCAGTGCCAGTGGGGGAGAGGCGTAAAGGTTGCGCCGCCTCCGGTGCCGCCCAACTTGGTCGCCTGTGAAACGCTCGACGAAAAAACATGCGGGACGCGGGTTGACTGCAAACCCGTTTACGGCGCCAGCCGCTGTGAATGCCAGCCGGACGGAAGCCAGCAGTGCACGACCGACACCGTGTTCAAGGGCTGCGAGGCGCCGGAACCGGATGAGGTCGGCATTGTCCGGGAATACTTCCATCAGCAGTGGTTCAGGGTCGCGGACGGCTGCGGAACCTTCAACCAGGAGACCTGTATGATGGAACCAGACCGGATTTATAGCCAAGGCAAAACCGAGAAGGGCTACGTGGTGGTCGTTGAAACGTATTGCGGCTTTTGGCCCCCCATGGATTCTGCGCCTCTTGAAACATTTACCTATTTGGTGAAATTTGACGGCACCATTGTCATGGAGCCGGAATAAATCGGTTGCCTTCGCCGCCACCCAGGCACGTGCAGCTGCGGCAATTCCGCCGACACGTGGCTTTAAATTATTTATCCCCTTCAATCCAAGCGGTCTCCATGAACATCGTCTTGTTGGGCCCACCGGGAACGGGTAAAGGAACCATCGCGCAGTTCCTGCACCGGGAGTATGGCTTCGAACAACTCTCGACTGGCGACCTCCTCCGGAAAGAAGCCGCTGCTGGCACGCCGTTTGGCAAGCAGGTCGAGCCCATCATGAAGTCCGGTGCCTTGGTCAGCAACGAGTTGGTCGCGGAAATCGTGGCCTCGAACCTCGCGCGCTTGAAGGGGAAGAGCCTGGTCTTGGACGGCTTCCCACGGAACATGGAGCAGGCCGAGCTCTTCGAAAAAATCATGCGCGTGCACCAGGTAAAAATCGACCTGGCATTGAACGTGGACTCGAGCCGCGAGACGGTAGTCCGGAGGCTTTCCGCGCGGAGGCAGTGCCCGAAGTGCAACAAGGTCTACGGCGAGAACATCCCGCCCAGGAAGCCCGGCGTGTGTGACGCGTGCGGCGTGCCCTTGTTCCAGCGCGCGGACGACCAGCCCGAAGTAATCGAAAAGCGTTTCAGCATTTACCTGGAGTCCGCCAAGCCACTCCTCGCCTACTACCAGGGACAGGGCATCCTGAAAAACGTGGACGGCAACCAAAGCGTGGAGAGTGTTTTCCAGCAGGTTTCCGCGGTTTTAGGCCAGCAAAAAGGCTTATAAATTCTTTTAAGGCAGAATCCTAGGGGTATTTGATTGGACGATTTGCGGGAACTGACTGGAAGCCCGGAAAAAAACGATTTCCTGCCCGTCCTCCTCATCCTGGCCCTGGTTGTGCTGGTCGGCTTCTTTTTGTTGACCACCCAGCCGGCCCAGCCCGTTCAACCACCGGCCGCCAAAGGACCGGAACCGGTCCCCGGGGCAACGGTGCCGCCAAGCGCGGAAGAGCCGAAGACCGTGGCCGAAACCCCTGCGCCTGTGCCCGAACCCGTTCGTGAGCAGCCGAGGCCGCAGCCGAGGCCAGAGCCGAGGCCCGCGCCCGAACAAGCTTCCCTCCAAGCCGATTTGGTGGTGGACGCGATTAACATCCTGCCCCAACCTGTTACCCTAAAAGCGTTTCCCGTGGCCGTGAAGTACAGCAATGCCGGCACCGGCAACGCGGCCGCCTTCCAGGTGAACGTGGAAGTGAAGAACAAGAAGGAAGTCGTGTTCACCCGGTCGTTTTCGTTGGAGGGCCTGGGCGCCAAGGCCTCCGCGGAAACCAAGTTCGAGTTGAGTCTCACCGATGCCGGCGACTATGCTTTGACTACCTGGGTGGACGCCGGCAACGGCGTAAGCGAAACCAGCGAAGCCAACAACGAGCACCGGCAGGTGTTCCACGTCTACGGGGAACCGGACCTGGTGATTTCATTCTTGGACGTTGAACCCAACCCGCCCGCGGAAATGCAGGAAACCTACGTCTCGTTGCGGGTGAAAAACATCAGCCCCCTGCCCGCGCCCAAGGGAACCTACGTGCGGCTGGAATTGCCGAACGCGGACACGAGGTACTTCGTGTTACGCATCCCCCAGGTCCTGCAAGCCGAGCAGGAATACGAGTTCCCCAAGATGCGGGTGCGGTTTTCCGGGAACTACGCGCAGATAAACGCGTTGGTGGACTCCACGGGAGTCCTGCACGAAGACAACGAGGCCAACAACGAAGCCCACGTGGACGTGAACCCCTCCATTCCGGACGTCGAAATCGATGGCGTGCGGGTGTCAGGGCCCTCCGAGCTCTCGGTGAAAGTGGCCAACAACTCCAATGCCTACCTCGCGGAAAAGTTCAGGGTCTTCCTCAAGGCGGACGACCTGCTGTTTGGCGGGGTCGATAACACTTCTTTCCTGGTCGCGGAACGCTTTGACCCCGGCCAGGTCATCGAGTACAAGGTGCGGAACATTTCAGCGGCTCGCAAGCCGTATACCCTCTACGTGGTCGCGGACCCGGATGCCCAGGTCTTGGAGGGCAACGAGAACAACAACACCGTCAAAGTCCAGGTGCAGTTCCCCCAATAACCGGCAAGGCGGTTCCCGGGCCGATTGGCAAGGCTTATATACTACTTATAATCAATTATTTTGGGTAATCCCTTGGGTAAAAAGCTGTTCGTCGTCGCATTGGCGTTTTTGCTGGTTTTTTCGACGGTCTCGGCCGCGTTCTGGGATGATTTCTTCAAATGGTTCAATCCCACCGGCGAAGCCGCCAAGAAGAAAGCGTCTCCCCCGGCAGCCAAGCCGGAAGTCGTGAGCAAGGCCAACATCACGGACTTGAAGCTGGAGCCGGCAGGCGAGGTCGTTGGACAAATCAGGCCCGTTCGCTTGAGCGCAAAGGTTTCGGCCACGAAGGGCAGCGGCAAGGTGCTCGTCGTCCTGCGGCTGCAAAGCGAGGGAAAAACCCAGGGCAAGGACAGCCTGCTCTTGGACTTGCAGCAGACCAACCAACCCCAGACCGTCAGCGATGATGCCATGGCGGTAACTGGAACGGTGCGCGGCTTGGTGCGCGTATGGCAGATTCCACCCAATGGCAAGCCCACGTTGCTGCGGGAAAAAAGCATTACCCGCAAGTTGGGTGCCGCGACCCCCAAGAACGCGACCACGGCCGTGACCCAGGTAACGGTTACCAATCCATTCACCAGCCTGTCAAGCGCCGTGGCGGGTGCGGTGCGGCCCGTGCGCTTTGGCGCCACGGTCACCGCCACCGAGGGCAGCGGTCCCGTGCTGGCTATCCTGTTATTGGAGGACGCGCAAGGCGTCACCCACGGCAAAGAAGCCGAGTATCTGACCCTGCAAGCGAATGTCCCGCAAACCGTGAGCGATGACGTCCTGTCCTTGACCGGCAAGGTGAAGGCCAGGATACGGGTTTGGCAAATCAACCCCCGGGGCCCCAACAAGTTGTTGGTGGAAGAAAAATTCAGTCAAGACTTTGGCGGCCCAGGCGATGAAGCCACTGGCGCAGTGATGGGTGGTTCAGAGGCAGGGGACAGCGCAGCCGGAGGCCCGGACGAGGCCGGCGCACCCGAGCCAGGCCAAACAGGAACCGAGGCCCCGCCCGGTGGAACCCCCGTTCCGTCCACCCTGCCAACGCCTGGAACCACAACGCCTGGAACCAGTGTTCCGGAAGTCCCTGGCACGGTTCCCCCGGCAGCCACTCCACCGGCCCAGCAACCTGATGACCCGGCCACGGTTCTGACCCAGTTCAACGCCAACATGGCCGGCGAGTATTACGTTAAGTACACGGGCATGATGGTCCTGAGCAGTCCGGAAAACATGGCCGGCAGCCGAACCATGTACTCCAAGTCTTCCAAGTATTACAAGCACGGAAAAATGCGGGATGACACCGAGAGTTATGTTGAGGGCAAACCCTTTCGCTGGCGCATGTTTTACTCCATGAACCGGAATGACCCTGCCGTTATATGCCTTTCCAGCCAGGGAAGCAGGGAGTCCTGCCTCAAAGTGGATTCCAGCCAAGCAAAGCCACCGGCTAACACGCCTTCCGTTCCAACGGTTGCCGAAGCACAGGCCATGGTTGGAACGATAAGTGCTGCCATGGACCCGTCCCGTGTGATTTTGGGCGAGACCACGCAATGCGTTCGGTTTACTTTCACGGGCGGCCAAATCGCCAACGCCACCGGCGGCGTGTATTCTTCGGTGATGTGCGTCACCCACGACGGAATCCTGTTGTACAATGGCGCCGTGGATTCGCAGGGCCAGAAGTTAGTTGAACTGCAGGCCATCGCGTTCTCGCGCCGCGTGGCAGACCGGGACCTAGTGCCACCCAGGGCCCTAACTGGCACGGCCGGGGCCATGGATCTGCTTGGGGCTTGGGTGCGGGCCGCCCGCTGAGCGCTAATTCCCCCCCGTAACTGGAAAGGCTTATATATTACCTGTCCATCTATTAGTACGGGCCTGTTTAAAGGTTTCATTGGAGGGATTTGCGTGGACAAAAGATTGCTCGTAGTCTCGTTAGCGTTTTTGCTGATAGCCTCAACGGTTTCGGCCGGCTGGTTAGAGGACTTGTTCGGCTGGTTCAACCCCACAGGGGAAGCCGCAGCGGCTCAGAAAGTAACCGCAAAAGAAATTTCGGTGGTTGGAGCCAACCCCACCAAAGCCGCGCTAAGCGCGCCTGCCGTGGCGGCAACCGGCAGCCCCTTGGTCGTGAATTGCACGGGCGAGTCCACCATGCGGCCACCGAATAGCACCCTCCCATTTAAGGTTGAAATCGCTGTTAACGGAAAAGAAGACGCGCAGTTCACCGTGCCCCAAGTGTATGCAAGCGGCAGCACCTTCACGGCCCAAGCCACCTTGACGGGTTTCACGGCTGCATCAGCCGGAAGCACGGCAACCATTACCTGCACGCCCAAGAAGATACGCCAGGGCAGTGGAGTCAGCTTCCACAAGTCAACCGGCAAAGTCCAGTTCAGGAACGTAAAGCCGGACTTCGTGGTTTCAGCCGTTGACGCGCCCTACTTGAGCGGCCAGAAGAGCGCGAATCCCTTGCGGCTCGGCGAAGCCTTTGCCGTCAAGGTCACGGTAACCAACACCTCGGACGCGGCCTATAACGGCCCGCTCTCAGTAGAGGTGAAAGTGGGCAGCGACCCCACGCAGTACATAAATGCAGTGGGAAGCGCTTCCCTTGCGGCAAGCCAGGGAACCTTTGATTTCATGGTGGACGCCGTGGCACCTGCTGCGCGGCCAGCCAACGTCTCAAGCCAGGAATGGAGCCAGCAACTGGTTGCCACGGTCAATCCTCCTGGAGAGTTGGCCATAGATGAATTGAAGAACGATTCCAAGAACTCGAAGACTGGTTCGGTCAGAGTCGGCAACGTGCCCCTTCCAGGGGGAGTAGGCCAGCCGCCTGGCAGCGGAGCCTATGACCTTGAAGCCCTGGTCACCCATACCCCGACCACGGACGCCGAGGGCAGGCAAGTCCTCACCTTCGACTTCAAGGTGAAAAACAACGGAACGCCTTTGAACCTGGACACCTTTGGCGGCGTCTATGTCAGGTACTTCATCACCGGGGTGCCGGTTAGTGCGGTTAAGGTGCCAGTAGAACAGGTCAGCGCGGCCAGGCTGAGAAAGCCCTCCGGGCAAACCTATGGGTTAACAGGCTATTATGGGCTGCAGCAGGCGCTTGCCCAGGCCAGCGACTACGCGACCCTGTTCTCCATTCAGGTGACAAGGCCCACTGGCAACACCGCAGCCATTTCGGCTCGGATGGTCATTGACCCCATGGGGGTCACGAGCGGCCAGGACTCAAGTCCAGCCAACAACGAGTTCACCGATGCGGTGGCCTATAACGCGCCACCCGTACAGGATTGCACGGCAACCAATACCTGTAAGGTGACCCAGGCAACGGCTACCAGTCCAGCGGTCGCGGCTTCAGGAGCCAAGACCGGCGTACTGCAGCCGGTCGCCTTGACCACGACCTTGAAGGCCACGACCGGCCAAGGACAGGTCATGGTGGTGACGGTCCTTGAAAGGACGAACGGAATCCTCTTGTCCAAGCAAATCGGCTTGGTCTCGTTGGCCGCGAACGCGGACACGCCGTTCACGGCGAGCCACTACACGACCCGCAGGGCCGGCAGGGCAACCGTTCGGGTGTGGACCTTGGACGGAAAGCACAAGCTGGCCGAGCGTTCCCAGAGTTTCAACCTCGGCGGAACCGAGGAAGACTCGGACGCCACGTGAATGCGAGGGGAATAGGCGACTATTCCCTTTCCCTTCTTTTTCTTTTTTTTAACGCACGACAGCCTAGGGCAGGAGGAGTCCTGGCACCACGTCTTCGAGGAACGCGGCCGCGAACAAGAGGAGCAGGGCAATCCCCAGGGTGAGCGCGACGTGACTGGTTATCTGGAGGAACCGCTGCCCGAACCACTGCTCGCGGGCCAGGGCCTTGTTCAGGATGCCACCTGCCATGGCGCCCAGGAAGTAAACGGCTGCCTCGGCCAGGGTGTGCGGCAGCACTGAGAGCATGATTAACGCGAACTGCGCCCAGGGGTCCAGGCCGGAGACGTAGACAATGTTTTCCGCCTGCGCGGCGAAGACGTGGCCCCACACCGAGGCATTCCAGACCACGATGAAGGTCGTGCCATACTCGAACAGCAAGGCGATGAGGAACGCGACCACGAGCACGCCGAAATTGTTTTGGAGTACGCTCCAGAAGAAGCCGCTGAAGTTCACGGCTTCCCCTACCGGGCTCCTGCCGCCCGGGCCGAAGGCGGACTGTTCGCCGAACAACCGGTAGGTCTGGTCATCGGGCAGCCACAGGGTGAGCAAGGCAAACACCAGGAAGATGCCGGCAAACGAGTAGAGGTAGGCCTTGAAGAGTTTCTTGTTGTCCTGGAAGAGGCTGGACAGGGTGACTGCCTGGCCGTGGGTGTTCAGTTCCGTGAAGGAGACTCCCTTGCGCTCGACCACGGTCTCCCTGCCTTCGAGGAGCTCGGTCAAGGCAAACAGCCGGTCAATCATGGGAATCAAGGCAATGGAGGTGAAGAAGACCGAGACGATGCCGATGTTGTTGGGGAAAATGAGGGAGGCAACGCCGATGCCGAGCAAGGCGTACAGGACGCCGGAGAAAAAAAAGCGGAGCGCCGGTTTTCCGAGCTGCGGCGGGGTCATGGCAACTACTGGAGCGCAACCATTATATATTTGTTTTGCGGTTAAACCCTGGTATGCAGCGAGCGCAGCGAGCGAAGCAAGCGAAGCGAGCGAAAGCCAATTGGCTGGCCCTCGGCCTTGCCATTGCCCTGGTATGGGTCATGGCCGTGGAACTGGTTTCGCTTATGGGGCAAGGACCGTTCCCCGGTGCAAGTGCAGGGGCAACGCCCGCTAAAAACGCCGCCTTGTTCCCGGAACTCGCCGATGACCCGCAGGCCTTGGAATGGCGGCTCCACGGTTCCTTCAAGGACTTGGAGGGGCCGGACGGCTTTTACGCCTATGACCAGGCCGGGGAAAGGGTGTACAAGGTGGATGACTTGGTACTGGGGTTGGAGGAAGTCGGCCGCGTCGTGAAAGTCAAGAAAACCAGGAACCTCGCCGGCATGGCAGCGGGCGTCGAAGAAGAGTTAATGGTGGTGGACGAAAACGGGCGGCGCAAGGGCACCATCGAAGGCAATGCCTACTACCCAGAATAAAAGCTTTTTTCTCCTCATCCCTGCATGCCTCAACTCGTTATCCTTGGCGCCGTGGCATTGGATGACATCAGAACCCCCTTTGGCCGGCGGAAAAACATTGCCGGCGGCAGCGCCTTCTATGCCTCGGTTGCGGCCTCTTTCTTCACCAAGCCCGGCCTGGTGGCCGTCGTGGGAAAGGATTATCCGAGGGAACACCTTCGCTTCCTGGAATCGCGTGGCATCGACACGGCCGGCCTCGAAGTCGCGGCAGGAAATACTTTTCGGTGGAACGGCTTCTATGACTTCGACTTGAACCAGGCCCACACCGTGAAAACGGAGTTGAATGTTTTCGCGGACTTCCAGCCCATGCTTCCCGAAGCCTACCGGCAGGCACCGTTCCTGTTCCTCGGCAACATCTCGCCCCAACTCCAGTTGGACGTGCTGGGCCAGATGCGAAAGCGGCCCAGGCTCGTCATGAGCGACACCATGGACTACTACATCAAGCGCGAGCGCAAGAACGTCTTGAAGGTCGTGAGAGAAGTCGACGTCGCCCTGATGAACGACGGCGAGGCGCGCATGCTGTTCAAGACCCCGAACCTCGTCAGGGCCGCGCGGGAAATCCTGAAGCTGGACTCGCGCATTGCCATCATCAAGAAGGGCGAGCACGGCGCGGTGCTGTTCTACGACAACCGTTTCTTCGCCGTGCCAGGGTATCCCCTGGAGACCGTGCGCGACCCAACCGGCGCGGGGGACTGTTTTGCGGGAGCCATGCTGGGTTACCTGGCGAAGACCCGGGATTTGAGCGAGAAAAACGTGCGCAAGGCCCTTGTTTATGGCTCGGTCGTGGCCAGCTTCAACGCCGAGGACTTCTCCTGCGACGCCTTGCGGGGTCTTTCCATGACGGATATCCGCGGCCGCTATAACGAGTTCAAGCGGTTTGTCCAGTTTTGATGCAGCTCAACCAGCAAAGGCAAGGGTTTAAAATGGTTAGAGGACTTCTACTGTAGGGCGTTTATGGGTAAAAGGACTCCATTGTATGATGCGCATGTGCGGTATGGGGCGCACATCGTGGACTTCGCGGGCTTTGACATGCCCGTCTATTACACCACGGTCATCGACGAGCACCACGCTACCCGCAACCAGGCCGGCTTGTTCGACACCAGCCACATGGGCGAGATACGCGTCAAGGGCCGGCAGGCGCTGGACCTCATCCAGGAAGTCGTTTCCCGGGATTGCTCGAAGCTCGTGGACGGCCAGGTCGCGTTGTGCGTGATGTGCAATGACCAGGGCGGCATCATGGATGACTGCACGGTCAACCGGTTTGGCCCCCAGGACTACATGATGGTCGTTAACGCCGGAACCAAGGACAAGGACTTGAACCAGATTCTCAGCGTGCAGGCGGCCAGGAACCTCGATTGCCAGGTCATCGACGAAACCGATGACACCGCGAAACTCGACCTGCAGGGGCCCTTCGCGGAAGTCATCCTGCAGAAGATGGTGGACATCAACCTGAACGTCATCAAGTACTATCGCTTCGCGCTCGGAAAACTGGACGGCGTGGACGCCATGCTTTCGCGTTCCGGTTACACGGGTGAGGACGGCTTCGAGATTTACTTTCCCGCCCAGTACGCGGAACGCATGTGGGAGAAGCTCTTTGAACTGGGCAGGGAACACGGCTTGAAGCCCTGCGGCCTTGGCGCGCGGGACACGCTTCGCACCGAGTCCGGCTACATGTTGTACGGCAACGACATCGACGAGTGCACTACGCCCCTGGAATGCGTGTACGGCTGGGTCGTGCACCTGGACAAGAAGTCCTTTGTCGGCAAGGCCGCGTTGGTCCGGCAGAAGCACGAGGGCATCAAGAAAAAGCTGGTGGGCTTCGAGATGCTGGACAAGGCCGTTGCACGGCACAATTACCTGTTGTACATGGCCAACCGCGAGGTTGGGAAGGTGACTTCCGGCTGCCCCTCTCCCACGCTGGGAAAGAACATCGGCATGGCCTATGTCTCCGAGGGCCTCGCCGAGGTGGGGAACACGGTGGACGTGCGCATCCGGGCCGAGTTCCACAAGGCCCGGATGGTTCCGATGCCGTTTTACAAGCGGAAGAAGTAGCCGCGGGTAACGCTTAAAAAGGCTTGCTAAGTTCAATCATAACAGTCAAAAGGTGGGGGATTTCCAATGGAGAATCCGAGGGAACTGAGATATACCAAGGAACACGAGTGGGTGAAGATCGAGGGGGATACCGCGACCATGGGCATTTCGGATTACGCCCAGCACGCCCTGACCGACATCGTTTACGTGGAGCTGCCCAAGGAGGGCCGCGAGTTCAAGCAATTCGAGAGCATTGCCGTCGTCGAATCCGTGAAATCGGTTTCGGACGTCTATGCGCCGCTCAGCGGCAAGGTCACTGAGCTTAACAAGGCAGTTACGGAGAAACCCGAACTCGTCAACAAGGAACCGTTCACGGCCGGCTGGCTGTTCAGGTTCAAGGCCAAGGACTTGAATGAATTGAACAACCTCATGACCGCCGAACAATACGATGCCTATCTTGCATCGCTCAAGCATTGAATATTTTCGCTTAGCGTTCACAGTGGGGATGGCTTGGACTACGTTCCGAACACGGAGAAGGAAAGCCGGGAAATGCTTCAAGCCATCGGCGTGAAATCCGTTGACGAGCTGTTCCAGGACATCCCGGCCGCGAAGAAAGTAAAGGGCTTGCTGAACGTTTCCACCGAAATGAGCGAGGTCGAGGTCACACAGTTGCTGACCGACCTTGGCGCCAAGAACGCCAACGCGGCCACGCACGCCATCTTCCTGGGGGCGGGGGCGTATAACCACTTCACGCCCAGCGCCGTGCCCTACCTGGCCTTCCGCGGCGAGTTCTACACCGCTTACACGCCTTACCAGGCCGAGGTTTCGCAGGGCACCTTGCGGGCCATCTTCGAGTTCCAGACCCACATCACGGAATTGACCGGGCTCGAGGTCTCCAATGCTTCCGTCTACGACGGCTCCACGGCCCTGGGCGAAACCATTGCCGGCGCCTGGCAGGTCAACCAGCGCAAGCAACTCGTGATTTCCAAGACCGTGCACCCCCATTACCGGGAAGTCATCCGCACCTATTGCTGGTCGAAAGGCGTTGAAGTCGTCGAAGTCGGCTATAAAGACGGCAAGACCGACTGGGATTCCTTGAAAGCCGTGGTTTCGGACAAGACCTCGGCGGTCATGGTGCAGAGCCCGAACTTCTTCGGCTGCATCGAGGAAGTCGACCAGGCCGCGGAAATCGCGCACGCGAAGGGCGCGGTGCTCGTAACCACTGTGACGGAAGGCAGTTCTTTGGGCTTGCTGGAGGCCCCGGGAAAACTGGGCGCCGACTTCGTGGTCGGGGAAGGACAGGGCTTCGGCATCCCCATGATGTACGGCGGCCCCTATCTGGGCTTCATGGCCACGAAGAAGGAATACGTCCGCACCCTGCCAGGGCGCCTCGTCGGAAAAACCGTGGACAGCGAGGGCAAGGAAGGCTATGTCATGACCCTGCAGGCGCGCGAGCAGCACATCCGCCGCGAGCGAAGCGTTTCCAACATCTGTACGAACACCGGCTTGATCGCCTTGATGGCCACCATTTACCTTTCACTGGTCGGCAGGCAGGGCCTGCAGCGCGTGGCCCAGCAGTCTTTCCAGAAGGCCCACTACGCCCACGCCCAGCTATGCAAAATCAGGGGCGTGCAACCGCTGTTCAACCAGCCCTTCTACAACGAGTTCGCCCTGCGCGTGCCCGATGCGAAGAAGGCCAGCGAAGCCATGATGGAGGCCGGCATCATTCCTCCACTGGACCTGGGGGCGTATTACCCGGAACTGAAGAATTGCCTGCTCGTCTGCTGCACGGAAATGAACTCCAAAGCCCAAATCGACCACCTGGCGAAAGTCCTGGAGGGCTGCCGATGAGCGATGTCAAGCTCATTTACGAGCGCAGCGTTCCCGGGCGCACCAGCAACCACATCACGCTGAAAGTGGATGTGCCCCTGACCGAGGTCAAGCAGGCCATTCCCGCCAAATACCTGCGCAAGGAACTCGGCCTCCCGGAAGTGAACGAAGTCGACGTCATCCGGCACTACATCGGCCTGTCAAAGCTCAACTACGGCGTGGACAACGGCTTTTATCCCCTGGGCAGCTGCACCATGAAGTACAACCCGAAAGTCAATGACGCGATGGCCGCGTTGCCAGGTCATGGTCTTATCCATCCCATGCAGCCCGTCGAGATGTCCCAGGGCGCGTTGCAATTGATGTACGAATTGGAGAAGGACCTAGCCGAAATCACGGGCATGGCCCGCCTGACGCTCCAGCCAGCTGCAGGCGCGCACGGAGAATTGACCGGCATCATGACTGCCAAAAAGTATTTCGAGCACAAGGGGGAGGGCGTGCAGCGGAACACCGTCCTCGAACCGGATTCCTCTCACGGCACCAACCCGGCTTCCGCGAACATGTGTGGTTTCAAGGTCGTGGAAGTCAAGTCCAACAAGAACGGCTCGGTTGATTTGGATGACTTGCGCGCGAAAATGAGCGAGAACGTGGCCGTGTTCATGCTCACGAACCCGAACACCCTGGGCTTGTTTGACCCCACCATCGAGGAAATCGCGAAAATAGTGCACGCGAAGGGCGGCCTCATGTACTGCGATGGCGCCAACCTCAACGCCAACGTCGGCATCGTCCGCCCCGGGGACTTGGGATTCGACATCATCCAGTTGAACCTGCACAAGACGTTTTCAACCCCCCACGGCGGCGGGGGCCCCGGTTCAGGCCCAGTAGGCGTTAAAAGCCATCTGGTGCCCTTCCTGCCCAAGCCTTCCGTCGAAAAGGTGGGCGAAAAATACACCCTGGACTACAATAAACCGCATTCCATCGGCCGGGTCAAGGCTTTCCAGGGCAACTATGGCATTTTATCGAGGGCCTACACCTATATCAAGTCCCTGGGACGCGAGGGGCTACGTAAAGTCGGGGAAAACGCGGTCTTGAACGCCAATTACATGATGGCCCGGCTCCGGAAACACTATCACTTGGCGTACGACCGGGTGTGCCAGCACGAGTTCGTGTTAAGCGATGAAGGCATGCCCAATGGCGTAACCACCATGGACATCGCGAAGCGGCTGCTCGACTACGGCTTCCACTCCCCCACCATTTACTTTCCCCTCATCGTGCACGGCGCCATCATGATTGAACCAACTGAAACCGAGAGCAAGCAGACCCTGGATGCCTTCATTGAAACCATGGTCCGGATTCACGGGGAAGCCCAGTCCAACCCGGGCCTGGTGAAGGGCGCGCCGCACACCACCTTCGTGAAGCGCTTGGACGCCGTGAAGGCCGCCCGCGAGCCAGTGCTGCGCTGGCAGCCCCCGGGGAAGTGAGGACATGCAAGGTCATTCCGTGTACAAGATTCCCCAGGGGAAGCTCGTCAAAATCGAGCTCGACTTCGACCCGAAAGGAAAACTCATCGAGGCCGTGAAAGTGACTGGCGACTTCTTCATTTACCCTGAAGATTCCATTCGCATGATTGAGAACCGGTTCATGGGCCTGCCGCTCGACAAAAAATTCATGGCGGAAAGCCTTTCGGGGTTCCTCGCGGAAAACGAGATCCAGGTGTTCGGCTTTTCGCCCGAGGACCTGGCGCACGCCATCCTGATGGCGGCAGGAATGGAAAAGTGAGAACGTGGAATTCAGGTTCATCCTCGACGATTACGTGAAGCCGGCCATGAACATGGCCATAGACGAGGCCCTCTTGAAGAATTGCCTGGCCTACGGCAAGCCCACGGTGCGCTTTTACCGGTGGAAGCCCCGTGCGGTGACGATTGGCTACTTCCAGAGCCTCGAACAGGAAGTGGACACCGCGAAATGCGCGGCCGAAGGCATTGACTGCATCCGGCGAAGCACGGGAGGGGGAGCGGTCTACCATGACTCGGAGTTGACCTACAGCTTTGTCTGCCCCCTGGACTCGGGCCTGGTGCCCAAGAACATCCTGGACTCCTACCGGAAGGTCTGCGGGGCCCTGGTCCACGGTTTGAGGGAGCTGGGCTTGCAGGCCGCCTTCGTGCCCTTGAACGACCTCATCGTGAACGGGCGGAAGGTGTCCGGCAACGCCCAGACCCGGAAAGAGAAAACCATCCTCCAGCACGGCACCCTGCTCATCGACGTGGACGTGGACAAGATGTTTTCCCTGCTGAAGGTGCCCAACGAGAAAATCCGGGACAAGCTGATTTCCGACGTAAAACAGCGCGTGACCTCCGTCAACCAGGAGGCCGGCAAAAAGTATTCCTATTTCGAGGTCGCGGCCGCCATCCGCAAGGGCTTCGAGGAAAACTTCCACGCCCGCCTCGTCGAAGAGCCCCTGACCCCGGAAGAACGGCAGCTGGCCGAAAAAATCGCGGTCGAAAAGTTCTTGAAACCCGATTGGACGCGGATGCGGTGAGCCCCGGGGACGGCTCAACCCTTAAAAACGTTTGTGCATTCAAAGGCATTGGAGTGATGGCATGGCGGAAGCGTATAAAGTGAAGGACCTCTCATTGGCCGAGCAGGGCAAGATGAACATCGAGTTCGCGGAAGGGCACATGCAAGCCCTTTTGGAGGTCAAGAAACGCTTTGCCAAGGAAAAGCCTTTCAAGGGCCTGACCATTGGCATGGCACTCCACGTCACCAAGGAGACCGCGGTCCTGGTGCGCACCCTGGTGGCAGGCGGGGCCAAGGTGGCCATCACCGGCTGCAACCCCCTCTCCACCCAGGACGACGTCGCGGCTGCCCTGGCCAAGGAAGGCGTCAACGTCTTCGCCTGGAAGGGCGAGACCAAGCAAGAGTATTACGATAACCTCCAACGCGTCCTCGACTTCAACCCGGATGCAACCGTCGACGACGGCTGTGACCTGATTTCCGAAATCCACAAGAACCGCACCGACCTGCTGGGCAAGCTCGTGGTGGGCACCGAGGAAACCACTACCGGGGTCAACCGCTTGAAGGCCATGGAAGCCGCCAAGGCCTTGAAGTACCCGGTCATCGCCGTGAACGACAACCGCACCAAGCACTTGTTCGACAACTATTATGGCACCGGGCAGAGCACGCTCGACGGAATCCTCCGCGCGACTTCGGTCATGCTGGCGGGGAAAATCCTGGTCGTCATCGGCTACGGCGAGTGCGGAAAGGGAGTGGCTGCGCGCGGCAAAGGCATGGCCTGTGAAGTCATCGTGTGCGAGGTCGACCCCGTGCGCGCGCTGCAGGCCCGCATGGACGGCTTCCGCGTCATGCCCATGGCCGAGGCCGCCAAGCTCGGCGACATCTTCGTTGCCGTTACCGGCAACAAGCACGTCATCTCCATGGCCCACCTGTCCGCGATGAAGGAGGGCGCCATCGTGGCGAACTCCGGGCACTTCGACAACGAAATCGACATGGCTTCGCTCAACCAGCAAGCCAAGGGCAAGCGCCGCGTGCGCTGGCAGCTGGACGAGTACACGCTCAAGAACGGCCGCAAGGTCTTCGTCTGCGGCGAAGGCCGCCTGGTCAACCTGGCCGCGGCGGAAGGCCATCCCTCCGTGGTCATGGCCTTGTCCTTTTGCGGGCAGGCCCTCGCCCTGGAATATGGGGTCAAGAAGAAGGGCAAATTGGGCCCCGGCGTGCACGTGCTGCCCAAGGAAATCGACGACGCCATCGCCAGCCTCCAATTGAAGGCCCTGGGCGTCAAGCACGACGCGCTCACCAAGGAACAGCACAAGTACATGACGGGCTGGGAAGAGGGCACGTAAACCGTTTTCCGCCCTTTACTTCACCGCGTCCCACATGATTTCGTCTTTGGGGTTGACCTTCAGGCCCTGCGCCGAGATGTCGAGGGGGTGAATCTTTTTCGAGTGGTTGGTGCCCCGCATCTTGCGCACGAAGAGGCTGCGGAAGGGCGGCGTGAAGTACAACGCGACCACCCCGTCGGCGACGAATTCCTCGACGCCGAACGCGCTCATGACGTGCTTGTCTCCCCGGACTTCCGCGGTCAAGAGAGTCGTGCAGTCCAGGTCTTTTAAAGCATCAACGAACTTGTAGAGGGTGCCGCGGAGCTTGCCTTCCTCGCGGATCCAGACCCCGAAAGCCGTGGTGGAGTCAATGACGATGCGCTTGGCGCCGAGTTCCTTCACCATGGCGGAAATGACTTCGAGTTCGGCCTCGATTTGGTCCTCGATGTTGGCCGGGTCCCCGCTGACCCCGAGGTTGAGGCGGTAAATCTTCATCAGGCCGGCGTCCTGGAGGGGCTTGATGTCCCAGTTGAAGTTCTGCATGTCCCAGGCCAGGTTCTTGAGGTTGGTTTCCAGGGTCACGTAGAGGCCGGGTTCGTTGAATTGCTTGGCTCCATTGTAAATGAATTGCATGGCGAAAATGGATTTCCCACAGCCGGTTCCCCCGCTGACCAGGATGGAGGCCCCCTTGGGGATGCCTCCTTGGACGAGGTCGTCAAAGCCGGGAATGCCTGTTTTCACGCGCTCCATTTGCCTGCACCAGCGCTACATACAACGCATTAGGCCTTTTTAAGCCTTTTCATGGCGGGGATTGGTAAATCGAACCCCAAACCTTTAAATAAGCGGCCCGCCTAATCCAAGGGCCTATGGAGCGGATGGAGTTGCCGGACAACCTCGAACCAGAGACCCCGGAGTCGCCGGAGGACTTCTCGGAGCCCGAAGCCAAGCCCGATTACACGGCGCAGACCCCGATGAACGGGGGCCGCGTGGACCTGGTGCAGTTGATTGACCAGCCGGCCTGGAAGACCATTCTCATTGATCTCGTGAAGAGCAACCAGATGGACCCCTGGAACATCGACATCGCGGACCTCGCGCAAAAGTACCTCGCGAAGGTCCAGGGCCTGAGCGGCAACGACCTGCGGTTGCCTGCGAACGCCATCCTGTGCAGCGCCCTGCTGTTGAAGTTCAAGTCCCGCGTGCTCAAGCTTTCCTCGATTGAAGAACTCGACCCCGAGGAGGCCGCGCTCCTCCAGCAGCAGGAACAGGCGGCCACGGAAGAGAAAAAGTTTTTCGACGAGTACTTTCCGGACTTGAAGCTCGAGCACAAGGTCCGCGAGGGCAAGGTCTCCTTGGATGCCTTGGTGGACCTCATCGAGGGCATGCTGGAGAAAACCAAGTCCAAGGGCTCGGACAAGCGCCTCATCGAGCAGCCGGACTTCAAGATTCCCACGCAGGACTACAACCTGGACAAGAAAATGGCGGAACTGTTCAAGCTCATCCAGAAGTCGGTGGACAACACCGGCCTGACCTTGTTCTCGCGCGTGGTCGCGGGCAAGGAAGTCATGCAAATCGTCGACACTTTCATCCCCCTGCTGTTCCTAGCCAACAAGCAGCAGGTCAACATCTGGCAAGACGAATTCTTCGGCGAAATCTTCATCGCCCTCAACAAGGAAAAGGTCGCGGCTTGAGCGGCGAGCCGAGCCTTTTAAACCCCCGGGGCAAGCATTAAAAGCGTGTTAGCCGCCTAGTATATACGTTTTCTTATGGCTGAAGCAAGGAAGCAGGTCAAGGCGCTGAAGAAGAAGCTGGCCGTCGAGGAAAAGGAGACCAAGAAGGCCCGGCAGGCGGTCAAGCGCGTGCGCAAGCAGGCGGCCAGGAAAATCGCGGCCGAGAAAAAGAAGAAGGTGCGCGTCAAAAAGGTGGTCCGAATTGTGCGCAAGAAGGGCCTCGGCACCTACCAGTACTTCATGCGCCAGCAGTTGAGGGAAGGGAAAACCTTCGAGCAGGCCGCGCGCGCGTGGAAGAAGTTCAAGGCCTACGTGAAGAAAGGCAGGCTGCCGACCAAGATTGTGCGGGCCAAGCCCCAAGTCCGAGTGGTCACGCGCACCAGGGTGAAAACCGTTCGGGTGCCGGTTCCCTCGACCGAGGCCGGCATGTTCAAGAACTTGTTGCACGAATTGCGGGAAGTCAAGAAAAGAGTCCAGGAAAAACCGGTGCCTGCCGAGGCAGCAGCCGAGGCCGCAGCCGAGGCCCTTCGGGCCGGGGCAAGGCCTAAACCGCTGGGGTGAGCGAGGAAGAACAGGCCTTTGGATTGGTTAAGCTCTACTTGGCGGACGTGGCCAGGCACGGCTTCAAGCGCGGGCTGGACCTGGACCAGGTAATAAACGCCTACTTGTATGCCTTGGGCCGGGTCAAGCGCAGGGAAATCGAGGCAGTGGAAGTCCTGCACGCCGCCCAAAAACACTGAATCCTTAAGGTGAGTGCGCTAATAGGAGTGCTCGCGGCGCCTGGCCCGGAAGGAGCTGTTCGAGCGGGGCGACGGGTGTTTCTGGTGGAAGCCCTTGCCTCTCCCCGAGCCCCCAAACCTGGATCCCCCATGACCTCCATGCCCCTGGTAACCGCGTCCCTCCCCAGAGTCCTGGGCCGCCTCATTGTGGCGGCTGCCATATCCTTCGCCACGGGAAGGTCCGCCATAGCCCTGGCTGCGGCCACTTGCCCCGGCCCCTGCATGGGAGCCATACCCTCGGCTAGGGCCTCGGCTGGGGCCGTGGGAGCCGCTCCCCCCATGGCCTCCGCCATAGGAGCTTCTGCCCCCGTGTGAAAACCGGCTTCCGCCTGGGCGCTTATGGAATCCGCCGCCGTGACTGCGGGGCCCGCGGCCGCTGTATCCGCCGTGCCCCCGGTCTTCTCCTCCCTCGTCGTGGTAGGCAACTGGGGAGGGGTTCTGGATTTCCTTGAGCGCTTCCGGGAACTGTTCCGCAACCTTGTTGAGGTCTCCCTGCTCGATTCTTCCCTCGAAGAAGCTTCGGATGGGGCGCAGGTAGGAATAGTCCTGTTCGGACACCAGGGAAATGGCTTCCCCGGCTTTTCCCGCGCGCGCCGTCCGCCCGACGCGGTGGATATAGTTATCGAGCTGGTCCGGAATCTCGTAGTTGTAGACGTGCGTGACGAAGTCGATGTGCAGTCCCCTCGAGGCCACATCCGTTGCCACCAGCACGCGAAACTTGAATTCCTTGAATTCCTCGACGATGCGTTCCCGCTTGTTCTGCGGCAGGTCTCCATTCAGGTACTTGGCCTTGATGCCGTACCTTCCCAGGGAGCGGGCCAGGTTCTCCGAGCCGCGCTTGGTGCGGCAAAAAATCAGGGCCAACTCGTGGCCCGAGGCCTTCAACAGCAGGGCGAGCGCCGTGGGCTTTTCCCGGCCGTTGACCAGGTAATAGGTCTGCTTGAGTTGCCGGCCCTTGATGTCCGCGTCCACCCTGAACTCCAAGGGGTCGTTCAGGTACTTGTGGCCCAGCTTGACCACTTCCCTTGGCATGGTGGCGCTCAACAACATGGTTTGCCGCTGTTTGGGCACGTAGGAAAGGATTCTTTCCAGGTCTTCAATGAAACCCATGTCCAGCATCCGGTCTGCTTCGTCCAAGACCACGATTTTCACGCGGTCCAGGCGGAGGCTCCCCCGCTGGATGAGGTCCAGCACCCTTCCAGGGGTCCCAACCACGATGTCCGCCTGCTTGGCAGCCTGGATTTGGGGGATCAAGCCCGCGCCGCCATAAACCGTGGCAGTAAACAGCTGGCCTTCGCCGATTTTGTCGAATTCCTTGCCGATTTGCTGGGCAAGTTCACGCGTGGGAGCGAGCACCATGGCCTTCACATAGCCTTCCTTGGTGGTGGAGTGCACGATGGGCACGGCAAAACCCAGGGTCTTACCCGAGCCGGTCTCCGATTCCGCAATCAAGTCGCGGCCTTGCAGCACGGCGGGGATGATTTGCTCCTGTATTTCCGTCGGGGTTACGATCCCCATTTCCTTTAGCTTGTTAACTAATCCTTCGTTTAGATTCATTTCCGAAAAATTCATTTTCTCTTACCTCAATGCAATTAAATCAAGAATTAGCCTTTTGCCGCCATAAACCGGGCAAATTGAACTAATTGAACTGACTTAATACCCATTACTTGAAAGCGAACATTTATATACCTATTTTGCACCCCTTCTTATATGGTGAGCCGGAGGAAGTCCATGGTAGCCGTTCAGCCAGTTCAGTTCATGCCAGCCGTTTCATCGAAGGGCGAGGAACGGTCGGCCTTTTGCGTGGCCCTCCCAGGCACGGGCGACGTGGTCAAAATCGAGTCCGAGGACTGCTCGGACTTCGCCGACCTGGTGGCCAAGTCCACGATTTCCTGGGTGGACTACTGGGCCTATGACATGGCCAAGGATGGCAGGGAAGCCGTGCTGGCATTGGGTTTCAGCGAAAAAATCGTCAACCTCCTGTTTGACGGCCGCACGCAAGGCTATGAAGACCTCGACACGGAACTGGGCTTGGTGCTTCCCGCCGTGAACGTGGAGGGCCTGGAAGTCGTGGTGAGCCCGCTGCTTATCCTCATCCGCCGCAACGTCGTGGTAACCGTGCACGGCCGCGCCGTGACCCGGCTCGTGAAGCTCAGGCGTTACGCGGAAACCTTCATGCGCAAGATTCCCAAGCACATCCCCTCGACGGACAAGCAGACCCTGGTCCTGGTGCGGATCGTGGACGAAAACAACGGCCGGAACTTCGACCACCTCCGCGAAATCGAGGAACAAGGGGATGCCCTGAGCAAGCACCTCATGGACCCGAAGACCCCGAGGCGCACGCTGGGCCCCAAGATTTACAAGATGAAGCACGCGCTCATCACCTATTTGAGCACCCTGTGGGTGAGCCTGGACGTGCTCAACACGCTGCGCCTGGGCGACGCCGAACAGATAACCGATGACCCCCAGCTGCTGGCCCGCGTGGGCGTCTTGAGCGACGACGTCAACCGCCAAATCCAGTTGAGCGAGCACATGTCCGAGGTCCTGGCCTCGGGCCTCGAAGTCCTGCAAAGCATTTACAACAACCAGTTGCAGGTCCTGAACAACCGCATGGCCCTGGTCATGACCTACCTGACCGTGCTCGGAACCGCGGTGCTGGTCCCGAACACGCTGGCCACCATTTTCAGCAACCCCGCCTTCAACATGCAACCCAAAGACATCGGTTGGTACACGGTTTTGCTGGTGGTCTCCACCCTGGCCTCGAGTTACGCCGCCTATTGGTGGACCAAGAAGCAGGGCGCCATGCCCAAGAACTCCGACTAAGCTGGTTGCCGGTGGGCCACGTATTGCTGGTACATTTCCTCGACCTGTCGGTGGCTCACGTAATGCTTGTGGTGCCGGAAGCCCCCGCCAAAGTTGTGGGGCACGTGCATGAGCTCGTGGATCAGCGTGCGCAGGCGGTCCTCCGGGGATTGCCGGAGGAACTTCTCCGAAACCAGTTCGATGACGTACAACGGGGAAAGCCCGGCGCCGACCTGCAGGGCCTTCGGCAGGCCATGGATGCGGGCAATCGTTCGTTTGGTCTTCGAGCCCTGGCTGAGGATGCAGTACACGCGCCCGGAAACGATGTGGGCAAACCCGAGCTCCTGGGCCACCTGCCTGGCCCGCTCCGTCCACTCCTGGGAAAACGCGTAACGCATCGCAATGGGCTAGAGGCTTAACGTTTTTAAACATTAAGCATGCAAAGATGTGCATCGCTTACGGATTTTTGCGGTGACAAACCCGAATGAAAAAGAAAAGCGGCGTTTCAAGGCGTCGAAAACGCCCCGCCAAACGCAAGCAGGCAAGCCATCCCTCCTACCGGACGCCCCAACGCTATTTGCGGCCCCGCTGGAAGTACCTGAGCCAGGACAACGCGGGAACCCTTTACATCGATGACGTCAGCGTGAAGCTGCTCGCCAAAAAATACGGTACGCCGCTCTACGTCTTCATCGAGAAGGAAGTCCGCTCCCGCCTGAAGCGCTTCATGCGCGCCTTCCCCTACCCCAAGCTTCGGCCGCAGTATGCGGGGAAGATAAACGCCAACCTCGAGATATTGCGCATCGCGCGCGAGGAGGGCTTCGACCTAGACGCGAGCACGGTCGGCGAAATCATTCTCGGCTTGTTGGCCGACTTCGAGCCCAAGCAGATTACCTTCACCAACCTCTACAAGACCGAGCAGGACATCATCTTTGCCACGAAGGTCGGGGTCATGGCGATAACGGCGGACAGCATGGAGGAACTGCAGCGCATGGAGGCGGCGGGCCAGCGCATTCGGCAGAAAATCCGCGCGTTCATCCGCCTCAACCCCCTCATCACCCTCGGCAAGTACACCACGCGCGACCAGCAATATGGGATTCCGGCCAACATGACCAAAAAAGCCGTTGACTTCGCCATCAAGTCCAAGTGGATTGACCTCATCGGCTTCCACTTCCACGGCAGCTACATCTACGACCCCAAGGTGTACTTGATTGCCGCCCAGCGCCTTCTCAAGTGGATGAAATACTGCCAGGAGCACAACTGCAAGATAAAGTACATTGACCTCGGCGGTGGCTTCCCCTACGACTATGCGGGGCACGAGTTCTTCGACCCCGAGGACATGGGGGAACAGTTCGTGGAGGACTTCGAAGAGCTCTTGGCCAAGTACAAGCTTCCGAAGCCCACCCTCATCTTCGAGCCCGGCAAGTTCATCTGCGCCAATGCGGGGCTGGGCCTCGTAACCGTGGTCAGCGTCAAGCAGGTCGGCAAGAAGAAGATGGCGATAACGGACGGCAGCACCTATTCCTTCCTGCCGGACCCCATGATTTACAAGCAGTATTATGACATCCTGCCAGCCACCAAGATGGCGCGCAAGCCCACCGAAAAATACGCCATCACGGGCCGGAGCTGCGACGTCATCGACAAGCTCGGCTTGAACCGCTCGCTGCCCAAGCTCGAAGAAGACGACATCCTCGCCATCACCGACTGCGGGGCCTACAGCAGCGTGCTGGCCAGCAACTTCAACACCCTCAAGCGTGCGCCCATGGTGCTCCTCACCATTGACGGCAAGCTCAAGCTCATCCGGAGAAGGGATCGGTACAGCGAGATGTTTGCCCCCGAACTCGACGTCCTCAAGTACGCGGACCCCCACGAGCTCAAGAAACTCTACCTCTTGACCGTGAACGTCGACAAGATCTGGAAAGGCAGCCCCAACGGCAAGGGCTCCAAGAAACAGGTCGCGGGCGGCGGATAAGGCCGTTAGACGGCCCCGCACCGGAAACCACCCCTCCAAGGGCTTTTTAACGGTTTGAGCTCCTAGGCTTCTATGGCCTTGCGCGTCATCCTCCACCTGGACCTGGACTCGTTCTTCGCCTCCTGCGAGGAGCAGCGGAACCCCGCCCTGAAAGGCAAGCCCGTGGTCATCTGCAACTACACACGTGGCCTGGACAGCGGGGCCGTGACCACCGCGAACTACGTGGCCCGCAAGCTCGGCATCAAGTCCGGGATGCCGGTTTCCTTCGCCAGGCGCGCGGCAAAGAATGCCGTGGACGCGGTTTTCCTGCCGACCGACATCGATTACTATTCCCAGGTCTCCGACCAAGTCATGCAACTCCTCCAAGCGTACGCCGACGCCTTTGAACCGGCCAGCATCGACGAGGCTTTCCTGGAGGTCACGCAGCGCCTGCAAGGCGACTTCGGGAAAGCAGAGGCCCTGGGACGCGAACTCAAGGCCCGCATCCTGGAAAAAACCGGCCTCACCTGCTCGGTTGGCATTGCCTCCAACAAGCTCTTGGCCAAGACCGCGTCCGACTTCCGAAAACCCGACGGCTTGACGGTAGTGCAACCAGGCAGGGAAGCCGAGTTCCTGGCGCCCCTCCAAGTAGGCAAGCTGTTGTACGTGGGCGCAAAAACCGAGGAAGTTTTGACGGGACACGGCATCCAAACTATCGGGCAACTGGCGGCCCTACCCCTGGCCACCCTCATAGCCTGGTTCGGGGAAAGCCGGGGCCACTACTTCCACTTGGCCGCCCAGGGCCTGGACGACAGCCCTGTTGCCCCGCCCGCCGACTCGCAGCAGATTTCCCGCATTGGCACCCTGTCCGAGAACACGGCGGACTTCGAAAAAATCGCGGCCTTCACGGACAAGCTCTGCGAGGACGTCATCGCGCGTGCCCGTGACCGGGGAGTCTTGTTCAAGTCCATTGGCTTCATTGCCGTGGCCAGTGACCTCAAGGCCTTGACGCGGAACAAAACCCTCGAAGAACCCACTGAAAGCCTTCCAATTCTCCAGCAGACCGTGCGGGGCCTGCTCCAATCGTTTCTCGGCCAACACCCGGGCACGGTGCTGCGGCGGGCCGGCGTCCGGGTGGCGGGCTTCGTGGACCCGGCAGCGGCAGCCCAACCCAAGCCCCAAAAGCACCTCGGAGACTTCGTTTAAAAAAGGGTCGGAATCCATTTCCTGGATGCGGCCTGACACCAAATATTACCACTACTTTTTTGCGGCCCTCTGGCTGGCCGTGGCCTTCGGCGTCCAGTACCTGGTGCCGGAGGACCCCCTGAAAATAGTGGCGTTCGTGAGCGGGTATGCCTCGATTGGCCTGGCCATCATCGTGTTCGCGGTATGCCTTTCGCCGTTGAGCCGCGTCCTCCGCCACCCGTTCGTCACCAGCCTGCTGGCCAACCGCCGCTACATCGGCTTGTGGGGCTGCGCTTTTGCTTGGACGCACGTGGCATTGGCGGTCGCTCACCTCTTGGGGGGAGACCTGGGCCTCATTTTCCAGCCCGACGGCTTCATGCTCTTGTTGGGCTTGCTGGCCTTGACCATTGTCACGGCCCTGGCCTTGACTTCCAGTGATGGCATGGTGCGGTTGCTGGGCGGGCAAAACTGGAAGCGCCTGCACTCGCTCGTCTACGTGGCCGTCCTCCTGGTGGCCGTGCACGCCTTCAATATCGGCAAGGTCGTGTTCGCGACAGACTGGGCCAAGTGGGCGCTGGTCGGGGTTGTCGTGTTGGTTGCATTGTTCAAGGCCCGACACCAGTTCAAATTCTTTTGAACCGCCTTTTTGCCTTCGGCAAAAAGCCTGGGGAAAAGTTCAACGCAACACAATTCAAATTGCTTTGAAGTCTCCAAACCAAATTATTTAAATCGCGAGACCCTAATTCGTTCAATCAGCTCATGTGCTGGGGGAGTGAAAAATGACTTGTGGAATATGCAATCATGCAGTTGAATCGGTGAAGGCGCAGCCCCAATGGTTTGCGCTGGGCTTTTTGGTCATGGGTGCCTTGCAGTATTATTTCCTGGGCCCCTATGGACCCATGCGTGCACCTGACAACCCCGTTATCATCAACGACTGGGTTTTCGCCTTCCTGTTCTCACTGGCTACAGGGGCTTTCCTGGCCCTGTGGAAGCAGCGGCAGGGCGGCCCAAAAACCTGTGCCACGGCGGGAGGCGTCGGTGGCTTCTTGGCCGTCTGGGGCGCGACCTGCCCCTTTTGCAGCCTGTTTCTCTTGACCTGGCTGGGCGTGCCGGCGGGAGCCGGCGCTTTGAGTGCGCCCTTCCTGGAGCCCTACATCGACGTCATACGGTTGATTGCCTTGGGCCTGATGTTCTACGGCATGAAGCTCCTCGCAAAGCACTGACCCCTCAGAAAGAGTGGGGGCCGAGGGTTCGGCTCCTACTTTTTTCTTTCCCTTTCCTGGAGGAGCAGTTTTCCAAGGGACGTGAGGGTCAAGGCGATTCTTCCTTTTTCCCGGTTGACTTCGACGAGGCCGAGTTCCTTGAGGCCCTGATTTTTTTCGTTGCCGTACAAGTGGTAGTTGACGAGGCTGGGCCCCAGCTTCAGCTGCTTGCTTATTGCTTCGAGGGACGAAATGCGTCCCTGCGTTTTCAGAAGCCGCATGATGTCGAGTTTCTTGTCGGAAAGCAGGTCATAGTACGAGAACTTGAGGACCGGGAACACGATGAGCTTGTCATCCATGAACTCGAAGGCCTTCAAGCCGTTGACAAAGCAGGCGCTGAGCGCCGCGCAGCCGAAGGTTCCCATCGTGGAACTAAGGTTGACCATTAGGGGCTTGCCTTTTTCCTTGGCCTTCACGTGGGCGAAGGCCGCGAAGGTTTCCTCCAGGGAATTCTCGTCCTCGATGGTCTCGATTTCCACGGGGATCTTGAAGCGTGCCAGTTCCCTTTTCGCCGCCTCCGCGTTTCCAAGGGCGTTGAGGGGCGAGAGGAGGATGATTTTCTCGGTGGGAAACTCCCGGATGCCCGCGAACAGCGGTTCGGGGTCCTCCTGGAAGGGCGCGAGGATGGTGTGCTTCATACCCCTCTTTCCCCACGGAACTTATTAAGAATTTATTTGAATAATTCAACTTTATTTGAACTGTTCAGGCAGGCTATTTTAGCCTAATGCCCTCTTATTGGGAGCGCATGCCCGCAAAAAACCTTTTCGCCTGCCCTGAGTGCGGCCTCTTCTACCCAGTGGAGGCGCTCGCCAAAAAGTGCGCGGCCTGGTGCAGGGTGCATCCCGGCACCTGCGACCCCGGCATCATCGGGCAAGCGGTTAAAAAACGTTAGGGGTTCGTGCTTACTGTGATTCCATGAAACTCCGGCTCTCCACCCAGACCCTTTCCGACCCCCTCTCCTTCAAGGGCGATGCTCTGGTCCTCGGCTTGTTCAACGACGGAAAGCTCTCCCGGGAAGCAGACGCCATCGATGTGGCCGTGCACGGCGAACTCAAGGCGGCCCTGGCCAAAAAAGAGTTCACAGGGGATGTATCGCAGGCCATTTCGGTAACGACTTCCGGCAAGTTTCCCTTTCGCCGCGCGGTTTTCGTGGGCCTGGGCGACCAAGCCAAGTGCTCGCTGGAAACCCTGCGACGGGCCTCGGCCCAAGCCACCTTGTCCGCGAAGGGCCTGGGCTACAAGGCAGTTGGCACCACCCTCCACCAGTGCAACGTCGCCGGCGCCTCCACTGCCGACCGGGTGCGTGCCGTAGCCGAAGCCGCCGCGTTATCCGTCTACCAGTTCACGCAGTACAAGACCCTGGACTTGGAGAAAATCAAGGAACTGGATGAGGTCACGCTGCTCTTGCCACACGCGGACGCAGCCCTCAAAAAAGCCGTCGAAGAGGCCTCCATGGTATGCGATTCCGTTTACCTCGTGCGCGACCTGGTCAACACCCCGGCGGCCAGCAAGCGTCCGGCCGACCTCGCCAAACGCATTGCGGTAGAGGCGAAGAAGGTCGGAGTCAAGGCCATGGTCTTCGACCAGAAGCAGATTACGAAGATGGGCATGAATGGGTTGCTGGGCGTCAACAAGGGCAGCGCCCACGAGCCCCGCTTCGTCGTGCTGGAGTACAGGGGCGCTGGCGCCAAGAAGAAAGTCGCGCTCGTCGGGAAAGGGATTACGTTTGACTCGGGAGGAATCAATCTCAAGCCCTGGCCGGCCATGCGGTACATGAAGGAAGACATGTCCGGCGCCGCCACCGCCGCAGGAACGGTTCTGGCCGCTGCAAAGCTCGGCCTGCCCCTGCACCTCTTGGCCGTGATGGCGTTCACCGAGAACATGCCGGCCGCCGACGCCTCCAAGCCAGGGGACGTGGTCAAGGCCTTGAACGGGAAAACCATTGAGATCATTCACACCGACGCGGAGGGGCGCGTGATTCTGGCGGACGCCTTGAGCTATGCGGAAAAGCAGAAGCCGGACTGCATCGTCGACCTTGCCACCCTCACGGGCGCGGTAGTCGTCGCGCTCGGCAGCTATTACACGGGCGTCATGGGCAACGACCAGAAGCTTGCCGAGCAACTCATTCAAGCCGGCCAAGCCACCGGGGAATGGGTGTGGCAACTGCCGCTTCCCGACGAGTACAAGGAATGGACGAAGAGCGAGGTCGCGGACGTGGGCAACATTTCAAAGGTCGAGGGCCAGGCAGGGGCCATTATCGGCGCGGCCTTCTTGAGCTATTTCGTGGAAAAAACCCCGTGGGCGCACCTGGACATCGCGGGAACGGCCTTCCTGGAAGCGCCGGACCAGTTCAGGCCCTACCTGCAAAAGGGCGGCACCGGCTGCGGGGTAAGGCTCCTCATCGATTGGCTGAAGGGACAGTAGGCCGCGCCTCACTTTGTTTCCACAACCTTGATGCAATTCACCGGGCACACGCCTTCCGCGTCCTTGCAGGTTTCGAGGTCTTCTTCGCCGATTTCTTTTTCTTGCAAGTCCTTGGCGTTGTCCGCGCCAATCAGGTCCGCCTTGTCCCCGGCCTGCGCGAAGTGCTTGGGGCACGCGGCCACGCAGGCAAAGGCGCCGATGCAGAGGCTCTTGTCGTAGGAAACCTTGTATCTCGCCATTTTGGTTCGATAGGTTAAAGTAATGAAAGTGGTTAATATACTTTATTGGTGGGTGCATGGGGGAAACCCGGGAGTGCCCGCGCTGTGGGACAGCTTTTGACGAGATTTCGGGCAGCAGGCAGCGGAGCCGCTGCCCCCACTGTGGTTACTATGATGATTGCTGTTGAGCAAGCGGAAGCTGGGCATGGTTAATTCCCCGTTGACGGGGGAAAAGCAGTTGGAGAGCAATTCAATCGATTTATTGGGGCATGACGTAGTAGCCTGCCGCTTTCTCCCGTGCCAGTCTCTTGATGACCTTCTTGTTGCAGAGGTTGGTCAAGAGGTTGGTTACCAGGCCTTTCGGCAGGTTTGCCTTGTCGCCAATCTGGTCAGCGGATTTCACGTGGGATTCGTCCACGGCGCCGATGTCCTTCATGGCGTTCACAATCTTCTCTTCTTGTGGGCTCAAGTCAACCATGTTTTCCCTCCAGTAAAACAAGTCAAAACGGCAGTCAATCGCCGTAATATAACCCATTCTATCATGCAAGGACTTAAAAAAGCATCTGTACCCCCATACAATGGTTTTAAGGGCTTTAGAGGCCGATTCAAGGGGTTTTAATGGATTCCATCCCTTGCCGGGTGAACCAGTTCTATGAACGCTACCCCTACCCGTCCCTGGCCCATTTCCGGGGCCGCTATGACCCTGCCAGGCATTCAGACCGCATCCTCGCCCATTTGGGCCTCACGGCCCGCGACTTTGGCCCGGGCCAGCGCATCCTGGACATCGGGTGTGGCACCGGAGAAATAAGCTGTTCCCTGGCCTTCCACGGCGCGCAAGTGACCGCTCTCGACCTCTGCAGGGCTTCCCTGCAACGCGCCCGGGAAACCGCGGAACGGCACGGCATCCAATCCATTTCCTTTGTCCGCGCCGATCTCCATTGCTTGCCACTTTCTACCTCCTTTGACCACGTCTTCTCCCTGGGCGTACTCCACCATTGCCCGGACAGCGGCCAAGCATTTTCCCACGTGGCACGGAGAGTCAGGCCAGGGGGACTCCTGACCCTGGGCCTCTACAGCGTGTTCGGCAAGCTGGTGGACCGCCTGCAACGGCAGTTGTTCTTCTGCCTGGGCGGCAGGGACCAAGAGAACCGGATCGAGGCAGCTGCTCGGTTCCTGCAAGGCATTCCCCCCTCGGACCTCGAACGCACGTATTTGGCGGACAAGCATGTGCACCCCCACGAAACCTATGTCTCAGCGCAAACCGTTTTGGGCTGGTTCAAGGCAGCCGACATTGAATTTGTGGGGGCCAGCTCCTCCCTGAACCCGGCGCAGCCCCTGCTCAGCGAGTTGACCTGGCTGGGGAAACGGAAAGCCTTCTACTTGGTTTCGGGCAGAAAACGCGAGACACAGTCTTTTTAAACCTGAAGTGAATTGATTAATACATGTACTTCGAGTTGGTGGCCCTCCTGGTCTCCATTGCCGTGCTGGCGAAGAGCAGCGAGATAGTCATTGATGCCTGCATCAAGATTTCCGAGTTCTACCAGGTTTCCCAGTTGGCAGTCGGCTTCATCCTCATCGCCTTTGCCACTTCCATCCCGGACTTCGCGGTCTCGGTGATGGCCGCCTTTTCGGGCAACACGGCCATGGCCATCGGGGATGCTTTGGGTAGCAGCATCGCCAACATCTCCCTGGTCCTGGGTGCGGGGGCCCTGCTGCGCACCATCAACGTGAAGCGCGAGAAAATCATCGAAAGCGCGGAACTCCTCCTCCTCATCAGCTTGCTGCCCCTCATCATTTTGCCCCGCAACCGGGTGGGCTTCTTCGAGGGCCTCATCTTCATCCTGATTTTCTTCTTGTACTGCTTTTTCGTGGTCAAGGAACGGATTACCCTCCAAGTGAAGGACGGCGTGACCAAGAAAGAAGTCCATAAGTCCATGCTGTGGTTTGTCCTGGGCATGGTCGTCGTGGTGGTGGCGGCCAAGTTCACGGTCGACTACGGCGTGAAAATCGCGGACCTCATCGGGGTCGCGCCCGCGCTCATCGGCATGACAGTCATCGCCTTCGGCACCACCCTGCCCGAGCTCATGATTGACCTCACCGCCCTCCGAAGGGGTTACACCTCACTGGCCATCGGCGACATCCTGGGCAGCACCGTCATCAACCTGACCCTGGTCATGGGAACCGCGCTCCTCATCAAGGAAACCGTGGTCGACTTCCAGGTGTTCCTGCTGCCACTCGTGACCCTCCTCCTCGTGAACTCGCTGTTGACCTATGCCCTGCTCAAGCACGAGGGCATCCGCAAGCAGTTCGGCCTCATCTTCATCCTGATTTACGTCGTCTTCCTCCTCATCGAGTTCATGCATTGCCTGGAATGCTTTGAGACCGGCATCCTGGGATAAGCCTTAATAACCGGAAAGCATTAACCTTACCAGTGAGCCCCCATGGAAGGAAAGTTCCTCAAGAAGGCGCTGGAAGCCGCTTTGTTCATGTCCCCTGGAGTCATCTCCTTGCATGAGTTGGCGCGCATCGGCGAAACCAATGTCGCGGAGGCCCGGGTGGCCTTGAACGAGTTGATGCACGAATACGAGGAACGCGATTCAGCTTTAATCATCGCGGAAGAAGAAACCGGCCTGCGCATGAAGGTGAAGCCGGAACTCGAGGACAAGGTAAGCCACCTGGCCAACATCCCGAGCTTCCACCAAGGCGTTTTGAAGACCCTGGCCTACATCGCCTACAAGCAGCCGGTGACGCAGGCGCAGGTCATCCATTTCCGCAATTCCAAGGCCTATGAGCACATCAAAATCCTCAAGGAAAAGGGCTTCATCCGCAAGGAAAAGGCCGGCATCACCTACAAATTGTTCACGACCAAGAAATTCCACGATTACTTCGGGAAGAACCTGGCCCCCAAGCAACCCGGGCAAAGCGACGAACAGGCAACCGCCCAGTTCGCGCAGGCCACGGGCGCGCCGGTAGAGCCGGCCGAACCAGTCGGAGAAGCAGTCCCTGAGCCAGTCCAGCCACAGCCGCCCTCCGAACCCGTCAATCAGTGAACCCTTACCGCTTTTCCGTTGCGCGTGGGGTGCTCGGTTTTCAAGCCGATTTCGAGGATGCCGTTCTTGTACAGGGCTTTCACGGAGCCGGCAGCGATTCTTTCGCCGAACTCGATTTCCTTGTAATAGGGGGTGTCGCCTTCCACCTGCACCGTGACCGCGGACTTGGCCACCCTGACCTTCAAGTCCTCCCGTCGGATGCCCGGCAATTCCACGGAAATCGTGGCTTGCTCGCCTTGCCGGTTCACGTCCACCAGTGGCTGCCAGGCCCCGCCTTCCTGGCGTGCGCCGGACTGCCCTCCGGTGGGTATGCCGAGGGGTGCCCCGACTCGGGGCTTGACGTTGCCGAATTCCTCTATCCTTGGCCGGCCATCCGCGTCAAACCGCATGCTGAAGCCGAACAAGACCGGGTTCCTTCCATCCAGGGCCTCAAAGCCCTCGACTTCCATGAGTTCCTGCATCAACTCATCCATTAATTCTTCGAGGCGCTCGAAGCGCGAGAAATCCCTTTCCTTCCTGGCCTGGTTGGCGTTCGCGGGCATGTCCGTCACCCTTTCCACGAGTGCAGCTTTTTCTGGAACCGTTCGTTGAGCAGGCGCTGGTTGGTGTCCCAGCTTTTCCGCACAAAGTCCGGCAGCTTATTGTTTTGTTGCAGCCAATTTTTTATAAAGCGGATGGTGACTTCGTCGTGCGGGTAGCCGGAGCCCATCTCGCCATAGGTTTTCGCCAGCTTCTTTATTTCCTCGTCGCGCTCGACCTTGGCGATGACCGAGGCCGCGCCACAAATGGGGTAATTCAGGTCCGCCTTGTGCTCGGAAACGATTTTGACCGAGAAATCGCAGTAGCGTTCGATGCGTTTGCCGAAGTTTTCCTGGATGACGTCCGGGGCATCCACGTAGACCACGTCCGGCTTGACGTGGAGGTTATTCAGCAGCCAGCCGATGCGCATGGCCTCGATTTCGTTGAGGCTCTGCCGCTCGCGGAGTTCATCTATTTCCTGGGCCGCGATCTGCGTGGAAAGGGTTTCCCGGCACAGGGCCTTGATTTGGGGGTAAAACGCCTCCCTCTTGGCCGGGGAAAGCAGTTTGGAATCGGTTACCCCCATTTCCACGAGCCGTTCCTCGTCTCCCTTCTCGATGGAGGCAACCGCGAGCACCATGGGGCCAATCGCGGGCCCGCGCCCGGCCTCGTCAATGCCCGCTATCAGCATAATAACCC
Source organism: Candidatus Iainarchaeum sp. (assembly GCA_018304425.1). Lineage (GTDB taxonomy): Archaea > Iainarchaeota > Iainarchaeia > Iainarchaeales > UBA10219 > UBA10219 > UBA10219 sp10219u. The sequence goes on from JAGVWE010000005.1 coordinate 35,170, forward strand.
CAGTTAAGTCAAGGGGGCTTGCTTTATTAAAGGTTTTGCACGCCAAACAATTTAGGCAAAACCAATTCGCGTTTTTGCGTTTTTTTGAGGGTGAATCAAGCATGAAGGCAATCTTTCTCAGTTTCGCGCGCGGCGTCGCGACCATGAACCCCAGGAAATGGGTCATGGAGGTTCCGGGAATCACGTCGGCTGCCCAGGCCGCGCCCTTGGCCGGCCAAAAAGTCATCTGGACCTCCAGTGGCGGCAAGAAAATCGTGGGCAAAGTGATGGGCGCCCACGGCGACACGGGCCACATCATCGCGAACTTCAAGAAAGGCCCGCCCCACACCGTGCGCGGCCACAAAGCAGAACTCCGCGACAAGCCCGGCTTCGGCAGGAAAGGCGCGGCCAAAGCCCCTTCGGCGGCCAAGCCGGCAGCCAACCCCCATGCGGGGGCCAAGAAGAAATAGCCGTTTTTTACGGGAGCCAGTTCCACTTCTTTTTCGCCAGCGTGTAAAGGCCTAGATACGCGAGCGTCGTCCCGATTGCAGCGCTTGTGCCGGCGTAAACACCCATGGCCTGATATGCGAAGTAAACGGTCAGGCAATACACCAGCATCCCGCCCAAGCCGATGGGCAGGTTCTTGATGATGGGATGGGTTTGCTTGCCTCCATACGCGTGGTGCACGATGAGGAGCGTGGGCCAGGTGGTGATGCCGAAGGCGGAAAACAACCCAGCCCACTCGGAGCCCACGGTGTAAGCGGCTTCGGTGACGGCCAGGACAATGGCTCCAGCCAAGGCAGCCCGGAAGGCCAATACCTGGGGCGTGAGCCGGATGCGTTGGCTGATTTTGGTGTTGCGAATTTCCTTGAACAGGTAGGTGAAAATGAACAGGGACAAGAGGAGCGCCAGGGGCGCGGTGACAATCGTGAATTCGATTGGGCGCAGTGCGAAGGCCGCGGCCAGGTAGCCGAGTAGGGAGCCAGCCAGCGAGAGAACCAAGCCATGCTTCCGGGTTCGCTTCGATACCTGGTAGTAACAATACACCCCGGCCTGCACGGCCAGCATGCCTGCGAGCACAAAGACCGCGCTCTTCGCCGCGAATTCCGGGCCCTGCTCCAGCCCGAAGAAGAACAAGCCGATGGCGCTTCCCTGAGGCAGGCCTGCGATGATGCCGGCCAGGCGCGGGTTGATGCGCTCGGCGATGGCCGTAGTAATCAGGACAGTGGCCACCGCGACCACGAATTTGAGGACGAAAAGCGCGTAGAGCATGCTGATTGTGGGAGCCATAAGCATTAAATTTGCATTCATCGTTTAATGGTGCATGCGTGCCTGGCTTTTGGCAATAGCCCTCGTGGTGTTGGCCTTGGTGTTTGGTATGACGAAATCAGCGGTGCAAAAAATCAGGGTGGCGGTCATCAAACCGGCGGGGGATGTCGGGATCGCGCTCGAGCAGTGCCCTGGCGTGGTCGCCTTCCATGAATCGCCTGCCGCCTTCCCTGAAGGGGATGCGCTGCGGGCCGCGCTCGCGGAATTGCTTGGCCTGTATAGGAATCCCCTGTTTCAGGGAATGAACTTTGTCCGGCCCATCGAAGACGGCGCGCTTGATTTTGAGAAGGTCCGCGTCACGGACGGCGTGGCCAACGTCTACCTAGTCGGCGACCGCTTGTGGGCCGGGAATTACTGCGAAGACCGTTACCTTGAAGCCCAGTTTTATTTTACCGTGACCCAATTTCCCGGCGTGAACGGCGTCAAGGTGTACGTAAACGGCGACCTCATGGGTGAAGGCAAGTCAGGCTGGAGATATTTTACCGACCGGTATAACGAATGACTCGGTCGCTTAGGGCAGCCTGAATGGCAGGGCCGCAAGAAAAAGAAAAAGGAGAAGGTTTACCGCGGTTAAGCGGTAACCTCTATGTTAAGTCTCTTTTTGAGTTCGCGGTAGCGGTTTCGGATGGTGACTTCGGTTACACCCGCCACGTTGGCGACCTCTTTCTGGGTCCGGCGCTCGCCCTTCAGCAGGCCCGCGATATAGACGGCTGCGGCCGCCACACCGGTCGGGCCGCGGCCTGAAATCAGGCCGTTGCCAATGGCTTCCTCGAGGATGCGCCTGCCCTCTTCCTGCACCTCTCCCGAGAGGTTCAGCTCGGAGGCGAACCTGGGGATGTAGTGGATGGGGTTGGTCAGGGGCACGTCGAGCTTGAGCTCGCGGACCAGGAACCGGTAGGTCCTGCCGATTTCCTTCTTCGTGAGACCGGATGCCTCGGCCATCTCGTTCAGGGTGCGGGGCACGTTGTAGGTCCTGCACACCGTGTAGAGCACGGCCGCAACAACCGCTTCGATGAGGCGGCCGCGGATGAGGCCCTTCTTCACCGTCTTACGGTAGAGCAGCGCAGCCGCTTCAACCAGTTGCTCGGGGATGTTCAGGTAACTGGCCACCCTCCGCAACTCGGTGAGCGCGATGCTCAGGTTCCGCTGCATGGAAGAGCTGATGCTGGCCCGCTTATGCCACTTGATGAGCCTATACATCTGGGCGCGGCTCTTGCTGGACAGCTTGTTGCCCCGCAAGTCGGTGCCGCGCCGGTCAATCATGGTGACCAGGCCCTTGTTGAGTTTCACGTACTTCATGGGGGAACCCGTGCGGGCTCTTTCCTCGAACTGGTCGGAGTCAAAGCTCCTCCATTCCTTGCCCACGTCGACAATCTCGTCCGACAACACCAAACCACAGCTGTCGCACGTGATTTCTCCGCGCTCCTCGTCGCGGTTCACCTTGAACGAGTTGCATTCAGGGCACTTCGTGCTAGTCATTACACCACCTTTCCGGATATGCTGGTTGAAACCGATTTGACGCCGATGTCCTACACCTCTTCGATTGAAGGAAGTAGAATAAAGCGAATGGGAACTAATATAAATAGCCCACCACCATCTATTTAAAGCTTTCGGTACATCACTGCGGTGAAAAAGAGTCAAGGCCTTATTTTCAGGCCTTTTCGGCTTTTTTGGCCTTTTTTGCCTTGGAAGCGCTTGCTTTTGCCTGCTTTGTAGCTGCCGCGGCTTCTGCGGCCTTTTCTGCCTCGGGGGCGAGCACGGCTTGCACCACGCCGACCTGGCCAGGCCGGGAGGTTACCCGGGCTTTAACGGTTTTATCGCCTAATTTGACGCTGATGATGGCCCCCTTGGTCATGATGTTCTGCCGGGCAAAGTGTCGGTTGGCTTCGTTGCCGGAAACCGTGACAATGACGCCTTTAACGGTTTTACCGGTCTTTTGGTCGGTAACCGCGGCTTCCCGGGCTTTCCGGGCCTTGTGCTTGACTACCAGGCCCCGGGCTTGGACTACCAGGGTTTCTGGCTCCTGGGCAATGGTCGTGGCCGCAAAGTCTCCGCCCTTCCACGCCAGTTTCTTGTCGCAGCGGTTCTTCGCGTAGTTGATGCCACCGGAAGCGAGTTTATTGCTTTTCATATGCCATTGCGTCATTATAACGTTCCTCCAACCCAGTTAAAACGGCTTAAAAAGCCATTGCCCTTCTTTTAATGGCCATGCGATTAAAAGAATTTGAACACGGGGCCCTGGCCTATGCCGCAGGGCACGCATCCATCAATTGTATGGACACAACAATAAAAAACCTATCGGCTGCCGGGGAAGGCCTTGCCTCCTTTGTCCAACTTATTGCGCTTAAGCCCTTGGCCTCGGAAAGCCAGCTTTTGCAGGCAGCTGACCAAACAATTAACGCTTTCCTGGACAAAAGCAACTTTGTTAACCAGCCTGGGTTAGAATTCCTGCTCCGGGTCTCGGGCCGCAAGCAATTGGCTGCTGCCCTCGACCTCCTGCAAGTTCGGGAGGGCTTCAACGACTGCGTGCTCATGGCCTGTGCTGCAGGAGGCCCGAACGCAGCCAAGCGCGCCTTCCAGGCAGCCTGCAAGAGCCTGTCCTTCGTCGAAGAACCCGGGCTGCTCGCCGAAAGCGCCCGGAGAAACCAGGCCTTCCTGCTCCAGGCCTATGGCCTCAACAAGGACGCGCTGAAAGTCGCCTCGCTTGAGCAGCTCGTCAATGAGAAGATTGCGTTGGTGTCGCTCGAGAGCTGACTTAAGACCTATTCTTACTTGTAAGAAACGCTTAAATAGTTGTTTGAGCACATATGGTTAGGTGATGTGATGGCAACCATCGTTGAGACCACGAAGATGTCCACCAAGGGACAGATAATCATCCCGAAGCAAACCAGGCGCTTCACGGACTCGAGCACGGAAACAGTTTTTACCGTGGTGCCGCTCGACCGGGACACGATTATCCTCCGGAAGGTCGACCCGCACAAAGTGGTCGCCGAATTTCAGAAAATCAGACGTCAAATAAAGGACAAACTTTCCGAGGCCGAAATAAATGAAATCGTCCACCGTGCCCGGTAAGCCACACGTCGTATTTGACACCAATGTCCTGGTCTCGACCCTCCTCGGCAAACAGGGGCACTCGGCCAAATTGTTCGAACAGTTTCTTCTGGGGAAGATCGCATGCTTCACGTCCACTGAAATGCTGGACGAACTCGAGGGTGTGCTGGGACGCGAGGAAATAACCAGTCGAACGGACAAGGTAGCACGAACTTTTCTGTTGATGCAATACCGGCGGTTGACCGTGCTCGTCAAGCCAAAGACGGCAATAAAACGCGTAAAAGAAGACCCGACGGACGACAAGTTCCTGGAGTGCGCAGTCGAAGCCGATGCCCGTTACCTAGTGAGTGGCGACAAGCACTTGACAAGCCTGAAAAAGTACAAGCACATCCAAATCTTGACCCCGGCAGAAGCAGAAAAAAAACTCTGGCCCCTATTTTGGCCAAAGAATTAATAAGTGGCAAAGCATTGGTTCTTGCATGTCGGGCCCCGCTCAATCAAACAGGGGAAGCGAAAGACGAAGTGCTCGCCGAAGCGAGCGCCGGATTCGGCGACTCGAGGCCTTTCGTGCCTTGGCTGGGCAAGTCGATGTCCTCTGGCGGCGGCAGTTGGCTGCGATTGAACCGCTCACGAAATTCGCCGTGCGACAGGCCCTGCGGTTGCCCTTTGAATTCGAGTACAAGGAGCGAACCAAAGCGGACCGTAACCATATCCGGGCCACGAGCGCTAACATGGCGGGTTTCATTTTGATGGAAGCCTGCACCGGAATTAGCGACCCGAGAAAGCGCCAAGCAGTCAAGTCTATAATGCGGAAGTTGCCCGCTGAAATCCGCGACCTGTCTCCGGACGCCCTGGAAGAACGGGTGCGCCAAATGGGGGGAATGGAAACAGTCGAAGACCTGTATCAAGCCTACAGAAAACTGGCTAAAAAGTACCGCTTTATTCAACGCATGCCAGAGTGCCAGCGGGTAGTAAGTCATGTCCTGGATATCTGGGCGCAGAATGGAAAATTAACCCCTGCGGAGGCAGCCACTGCACACAGCAGGATGTCGAACATTTATCATGTGCTCTATAACGGCTTACGGGACGCCGCCCACTGCCTTAATCGCATGCGCGACGCCCCAGGGTAGACGAACGGTTATTCGTTTGGCCCCGTCCACTTCGCCGTCAGCACGGCGCGGATGGCCTTCGCTTTTTTCGGCCCCATCTTCTCGACTTCCTGCAATTCTCCGTCGGAGGCCTGCACCAGTTTTTCAATCGAGCCGAACTTCTTGAGCAGGGCACGCGCCATGGAGGGGCCCACCAGGGGCAAACTCTCCATGATGAACAACTGTTGTTCGGGCAAGGTCAAGCCCTTTCGTCCCACGCGCAAGCGGATGTCCCTTCCTTCGTTGAGCTGCTCGCGCTTGGCGGTTACATACAAGAAGTCCGCGGTTTCTTCCGCGTTGCGCGTGAACAAGACCGGCAACCGGTAATGCAAGGCGATGGTGGTCAACGCGCCCACGACCGCGTTCTTGTGGATGTTCCGGGAACTGTAAAGGTCTTCCGGCTTGCCCTCGATGAGGAGTAAGGGCATCTCGTAGTTCGAGGACATCTTGAGGCACTGGTCGAACAGCCGGCCATCCAACATGCTGTTCAGGAAGTCTTCGACGGTCTTGCGCTCGACGACGATTTGGTCGGTCAAGACGTAGTCTCCCACTTCCAGCTGCTGGACTTTAATCAAGGCGTTCTTGGCTGCCAGTTCTTCGAGGACGCTGGACTGCTGTTCGCGGGTGTCAACGTAAATCAAGACCTTTTCATGGACTTCCTGGGTGTACGGCAGGAGGGTGGCTTGCCGGTCCAGGGCGGCATCCGGCAAAGCCGCGGCCTGTTCGCCGAAGTCGTTGCGGAGCTTGTGCAGGGTTTTCTGCATGCGCCGCTCCTTGTGCACGCTCACCCAGTAAAACGTTTCATCGCGCGTGCCCTTCGCCAGCAGGATGACCACCTTCCCGGTGGCAAACCGGCCGGTGCGCCCGCGCCGCTGAATGGTTCGAATCTCGGAGGGCACGCTCTCATAGAACACCACCAAGTCCACGGCGGGAATGTCAAGGCCTTCCTCGGCCACGGACGTTGCAACCAGCACATTAAAGGCCCCGGCCTTGAATTCCTGGATGGCCCGGGTCTGCTCCTTCTGCGTCATGCCCTTGTCCTTCTCGCCTTTCGTGGCCTGGCCGACGAAGCGCAGGGGCCGCAGGCCCTCCCGCTTGCCCAGCTCTTCCACCAATTTCTTCGCCGAGTCCCGGTAGTGGTTGAAGACAATGGCCCGGCTTTCCGGGTTTTCCCTGAACTGCTTTTCCAGGATTTCCACGAGCTTCGCGAGTTTGGGGTGGGTGACGTTCTGCTGGTGCAGTTTTTCCGTCAAGGCCCGCGCCGCTTGAATGCTGTCATGCTTCCAGGTGAACCCCAGGGCCTTGGAGGCGCTGGACTTGCCAAGCCCGTCCTCCATGCGCCCAAAGTAATCGTGCAACGAGGAAATGCCCTGCGTCTCCAAAAGCGTGTGCGCGTGGCTGACCTTCAACAACGCGGCCAGGCGGGAGGCCGCCGCGTACACCAGGGGGTTGTTCTTGGCCTTGGAACCGATGTCCCGGCGGATAAGCGCCTGGAGCTCCAGCAGCTGCCTTTTGCCGTAATAACTGGAGTTAATAGTCTTGGCGTAGCCGCACTTTTTCAGGAACAGCAGCTGTTCCTTGAGGAACACCTCCAAGTGCTTCTTGATTTCCAGGAACTCCTTGGGCAATTCGACGAGTTCCCATTTGACGTTGATTTCCTTCGTGTAGGGCTGTACATCCAGGTCCTTCGCGGTCTTGACCTCGATGTTCTGGATGAACAGGTTCTTGCACACGTCCTGGATTTTTGCCTCGTCGCTGCCGGGAGAGGCAGTCAACGCGAGAATCAAGGGAGACCTGCATTGCCGCAGGTAGTGCTGCGCGATGAAGACATACGTGTAGTCCTTGACGCTTCGATGGGCTTCGTCGAAAATCAGCAAGCCCACGCCTTCGAGGGAAATCCGGCCGGTGACCAAGTCGTTTTCAATGGTCTGGGGCGTGGCGCTGATAAGGGTCGCGTTCCGCCAGATTTCCTCGCGTTCCTTGGGCGGCACCGAACCGGTCAACAACCCGATTTTTTCTTCGGCCACGTTCATGAACTTCTTGAACGAGGCCTCGTGCTGGACGGCGAGTGGTTTCGTGGGGGCCAGGAAAACGATTTTCTTTTCCGGCTGCTTGGACAGCACGTGCGCGCTCACCAAGGCCGCGACCACCGTCTTTCCCAACGCGGTGGGGGCAACGACCAGGGTGTTGCCTTTGTCGGCCACGCGCGCGGCCAGCACTTCCTGGTATAGGCGGGTCTCCATTGTCTCAGGCTTGATTAAGGCATGCTGCACGAATCCCATGGGCTTCCCACACACCCTAGGCGGTAAACGGATTTAAATCCTTGGAGACCTCATTTCCGGTGCGAATCCGTCCGTTAAAGTGGTTTTACGCCCGGAAAAGCCTTTTTGCGGCGTTTTTCGGCTTAAAACCAGCTAATTTTATATATTTGTTGGCGTACAGTAGTTTCATGGCTGAACGCATCCTTCCCTTGGCCGCCGTGGACCGCATCATCCGCAAGGCGGGCGCAGGCCGGGTCAGCGAGGACGCCGTCGAAGCCCTCGCCGAGTTGTTGGAAGAAATCGGCGTCAAAATCTCGCAACAGGCCGCGGAATTCTCCAAGCACGCAAACCGCAAGACGGTCACCGCCGCGGACATCAAGCTGGCCAACAAGAACCCGCTTCCCTAAACGGGACTAGCAGACGAATCGTTGCGTTTTCAGCCACTTTTCGAGCGCGTCCACGCAGGCCTCGAACACTTGTTTCTCGTTTAGCTTGTCCGTGTCCAGCACCAGGCTGAAGGGCTTCAAGTCCTTTCCGAGTTCGAAGCCGTAGATTTTCCGGTAAATGGTCGCGGTCTTCTCGTCGCGCTCCGCGAGCTTGGCCTGGACTTCCTTTTCGTCCAGTTTGTCGCGGCCAGCCACTCTCTTGGCCCGCACGTCCAGCGAGGTCTTCAACCACACCTTGAACGCGTTCCCCTTGAACAGCCAGGGCATGGTCCAGGAGTCGAGTACGACGTCGCCGGCTTTGGCAATCCTCAGCAACTCGGCGTCGAGGGCCTGGTCCATGGAGGAGTCCTTCAAGCGCCGCTCCAAATAGGCCTTGCCTTCCCTGCTCTCCCACCAACCGGTGTTGGCCTTGGCTTCGTCTGCCTTGAGTTCGGAGGCCGTCCGCTCCTGGAGCTGGCGCAGCAACCCCGAGGCGTGCACGCACTTCAAGCCCTGCTTTTTGGCCAGCCGCTCGGCCAACGTGGACTTACCGCTGCCCGCAAAACCGGAAACGATGACGATCATCGAAATCGTCAGGATGTAGCGTCAAACCTGCTTAAATGCCTTTGGCGGGCAAAACAGGAAGCTTTAATAACCCCCCAAGCAATAACTACTATATGGTTGAAACCACGGTAGGCGCCAAATCGAGAAAGTCCGGTCCTTGGCAGGCCGCCTTGAAGGAGGTTGGAAGAACCGTGGGCCCGTTTTTGGGGCTTGGTGCGCAGGCAGCAGTGATGCGGCGCAGGGCCATGGGAGAAGCGACTCCACGAAGTCGAATTCCAAAGTCCATGGCAATGCCGCCCCTGGCAAAGGCTACACTCAACCGGGCAAAGGCCTTGGAACGCATTAGACTATTGGAGCGGAATGCTCGCCTGAAAAGGGCACGCCGCGAAGAAGCACGCCGCACAGGAAGGACGGGAGCAACCCGCAGCCGGGCTCGCTAGGCGCTCGCTAGGCCTTCAGTTTTTAGGGAAACTTTTTCTGCTTGACGTCCTGCTTGTAGGCCTGCACGGCTTTCAGGATGTCTGCGCCCAGGTGCGCGTATTCCTTGGCAAAGCTCGGCGGCTTGCAGAAGCTGCTGGTGATGCCCAGCAAGTCGTGCAAGACCAGGACCTGACCGTCGCAGTCCTTTCCCGCGCCGATGCCAATGGTCGGGCACCTGATTGCTTCGGTAATCTTCTTCGCGGCCTCGGGCACCACTCCCTCCAACACCAGCGAGAAAATGCCGGCCTGGTCCAGCGCCTTCGCGTCTTCCACCATTTGCCGGACGCTGTCCTCGGTCTTGCCTTGGACCTTGTAACCGCCCATGGCATGCACGCTCTGCGGCTTCAACCCCAGGTGGCCTTGCACGGGGATGCCTGCGTTGAGAATCGCCTTTATTTTGTCCACGTGCTCGCGCCCGCCCTCGAGTTTGACGGCGTGCATGCCGCCTTCTTTCACGAAGCGGCCGGCGTTGGTCACGGCCTGCTCGACGCTCGCTTGATAAGACATAAAGGGCAGGTCGCCAATCAACAGCGCCTGCTTGGCGCCCCGCGCCACGGCCTTGCAGTGGTGCAGCATTTCTTGCATGGTCACGGGCAGCGTGGACTCATAGCCTAGCACGACGTTGCCCAGGCTGTCGCCCACCAAAATCATCTCGATGCCGGCCTCGTCCACCAGCCGCGCGGTCGGGTAATCATAAGCCGTGAGCATGGTCAAGGGTTCCTTGCCCTTGAGGGCCAAAACCCGGGGGGCGGTCATGCGGGAAACGGGGTTCATGCAAGGAATGGGCTGGGAGAGGGTTAAAAAGATACGGCTTTAGGAAAATTAATATAGTGGTTTAACGTTGATTAATCCACATGCTTCCACGGAGATTAAAGTATGTTCGAGGGGGGCCTAACACGCGGCGAATGACTTGGCTTGGCACTGATTATAGTACGCTTCATAAAACGGCGATAGCGACTCGCCGCCAATTTAGAGTGAACCCGGGTGCGACTGGAACTGCGGACCATATTACAAGGCACGGCGCCGCGGCAAGCGCCGAAATCACCAGGGCCAGGAAATTCATTGAGTTGGCTGAAGCGCGTTTGAAGGCGCCTGGTGTGCCTGATGCTGAAAAAGACCGCTTGCGCGTCATGATCCGCGAGCATCGAATCGTAATTACAGACAATGAAGTGGAGTTGCGGAAGAAATAAGCCGGGCAGCATTTTTTTGCTGGCTAACGCACCAATTCCATCATCTTCACGGCCCGCCCGTTCACGACCTTGAGCTTGCATTTGACGGCCTCCGAGCGTTGCAGGGCGCGGATGACGCCGTGCACCTTGCCCGGGCTCCACTTGAGTTCCTTCGCGGCCTGGTAGGCGGACAGGGGGCCTTTTTCTTGGAGGAGGAACATGAGCCTCCACTTGGGCATTTTTCGCATTTCTTTATAGATTCTGCGAGTTAGTTGAATTTGTGCGTTCAAATTTATCAAATACATTAAGCGATTAAGGGGTTAAAAACGCTTTGTTATGCTGTTATAGTAAATGGATTACCTTTATCTTGACGAAAGCAATGTGCCTCGGTTGGACGTGATTAATCCCTCATCGCCTTATTTTATAATGGGCGGCTGTATTGCGTCAGAATCCGATTATGGTGAAATTTGCCAGGCCTTGGAAGCGTTTATCCATAAGGAATTTCCGGAAATTCGGGGCTTGGCTGGGTTCAGGCTCCATGCATCCTACATGTATAATGCACGGGACGTATTCTCTGGCATGAACGCGGCAGAACTCCGCGGAAAAGTCACGCGATTTTATCGCCTGATTAATGGCTTGCCAATTCAATTAGTGGCAACCGCAATTCACAAGGAAAAACTGGTGGCAAAATACCCGTTGCCGCAAGACCCATACAATTTGGCGTTTCTGTACACGTGTGAGCGATTCCAGAGGCATTTAGCGGAACGTACGAAAACTGTTGGCCAGCCAGTTCTCGAATCACGTGGGCCAGGCTTGGATAAACTTTATCGTAGCAAGCTGGAAAGCTTTTTGTCAATGGGAACCAAGTGGACTTCGTTGCCGCTTGTCGCCAAACCTGAATTCAAGACCTGTATTGAGAGGCCGCCGTTGCAGGTGGCTGATTTTGTTTGTTACGCCATCCACAAGTCATTAAACAAGAGTGAGCCGCAACTCTTCAATTCAATTAAATCAAAATTCAGACAAAACCAACGAGGCGTGATAGACGGATTCGGTCTGATTATATATCCAAAATAAGCAGTAGAGCGGCGGTTTCGCCTAGAGAAGGTTTCCGCCACCCAGGGTTGCCCCCAATATAACATGTTTCTATCCAATATTTAATGCTTGCGTCGGGATTGCCCTATAAAGTTCGCCTATATAGGAAACTAACTATGTCTAACTCCTTTGCTGAAAAAGTCTACGTCGCCATGCGCCGTATCCCCCGCGGCAAGGTAACTACCTACAAGGCACTCGCCAAAGCGGTCGGCCACCCCAAGGCGGCCCGCGCGGTGGGCAACGCGTGCAACCGTAACCCGGACGCGCCGCGCACCCCCTGCCACCGCGTGATTGCCTCAGATGGTAGCCTGGGCGGCTACGCGCACGGGTTGAAGAAGAAGGTTGCCCTGCTCAAGCGCGAGGGCGTCATCGTTTCCCGCGGAAAAATTGATTTAAAGGAGTTCGGTTATTGGTTTAAGTGAATCCCATGCAGGAAGCCAAGTTCATCTGGATGGATGGCAAGTTCGTCAAGTGGAAGGACGCGAAAGTCCACGTCCTCACGCATGCCCTCCAATATGGCACGGCCGTCTTCGAGGGCATCCGCTGCTACAAGACGGACAAGGGCCCGGCCATTTTCAAGTTGCACGACCACCTGACCCGGCTAAAGGATTCGGCGCATATCCTGGGGTTTGGCTTCCCGCATTCCGTTGACGAACTCAAGAAGGTCGTGGTCAAGCTCGTGGCCAAGAACGGCTTGAAAGAATGTTACATCCGGCCCCTGGTCTACCTGCCCTACGGCAAGATGGGCCTCAACATTGTGGGCATGAAACCCAAGACCATGGTGGCCGCGTTTCCCTGGGATGCCTACCTTGGAAAAACCGGCGAAGAAAAGGGCATCCGCGCCAAGGTCTCCTCGTTCCTGCGCCCCCAGGTGGACAGCACCATGAACGACGCGAAGACCGCCGGCAACTACGTGAATAGTGTATTGGCCAAGCAGGAGGCCGTGCAGTCGGGCTTTGACGAAGCCATCATGTTGGACGCCAACGGCTATGTCGCGGAAGCCAGCGCGGAAAACATTTTCATCTTCCGCCATGGCTCGCTGTGGACTCCTCCGACCTCGATTGCCTTGGAGGGCATGACGCGCAAAACGGTTTTCGACCTGGTCAACGCCGGCATCGTCAACGCCTTCATCAAGGAAGAGGTCTTCACCCGCGACGACGTCTACTCGGCGGACGAATGCTTTTTGACGGGCACGGCCGCGGAGATAACGCCCGTCGTCGAAGTCGACAACCGCAAAATCGGCTCCGGCAAGCCCGGCAACTACACCAAGCAACTCCAGCAGGCCTACCGGGATGTCACGCACGGCAAGGTCAAGCAGTTCCTGGACTGGCTGACGTTCGTCAAATAGCGGCCCTCAAGGATTTAAAATCCCTTTCCGACCCAGTTCTGTCATGTACTACTCTGGCGAGTACCGGCAATCGCCCTTGAGTTTCTCGCCAGCGGCTGCTCGCACGGTTTCCTGGTCGCAGGAGGCCAGCGGCATCCAAGCCGTTGTAGCCCTTGACAGCCTGGCCCTGGGCCCGGCCCTGGGAGGCACCCGGGCCCGAAAATATGCTTCCCTGGACGAAGCCGAAGCCGATGCCCAGGCCCTCGCCGCTGCCATGAGCTACAAGGCCGCGCTGGCCGGCCTGCCCCTGGGCGGCGGCAAGGCCGTGATTGACGCGGACTTGAAGGGGTTGGACGTGAAAGAACGGGCTGCCTTTTTCGCTGACTTCGGGCAATTCGTTGACTCGCTAAAGGGCGCCTACATTACGACCGAGGATTCGGGGACGACGACGGAGGACATGGCCTGCATCCGGCAAGGCACGCGCTACGTGGTGGGCTTGCCCGAGAAAATGGGGGGCAGCGGGAGCCCTTCGCCCTATACCGCGCTCGGCGTCCTGCAGGGCATGAAGGCCTGCGCGAAAAAAGTGTTTGGAAAGGAATCACTGGCTGGCCGGACGGTGGCCGTGCAAGGCGTGGGCAGCGTGGGCCGTGAATTGGTGGCTTTGTTGGTGCAGGCCGGGGCTCATGTGGTGTGCGCCGACCTCATCAAGGCCCGCGTGCAGGAAGCGAAGAAAAAATTCGGCGTCCAGGTGGTCGCGCCCGAAGAAATTCATTCGGTGGAAGCCGATGTATTCGCGCCGTGCGCGTTGGGTGACGCGTTGAACGCGAAAACAGTTGAGGCACTGGCCTGCAAAATCGTGTGCGGTGCGGCCAACAACCAGCTGGCTTCCCAGGAAGCCGGAGAGGCCTTGCACGAGCAGGGCATCTTGTATGCTCCGGACTATTTGGTGAACGCGGGTGGCCTCATCGCGGTTTCGGCGGAGCCCGTGGTTTCCGGCAAGGCCTTTGACCGGGCAGCGGTTTTGGAAAGAGTGCAGGCGATTGGCGCGCGCACCGAAGAACTCTTGCGGTTCGCTGAGGAAAGCGTGTTGAGCCCGGCGTGGGCGGCCCGGGTGCTGGCCGAGCAACGGTTGGGGGGAGTGCCTTGAAGGTGTTAAAGGGTCGCAAACCCTCGTTAAAGCCCTTGAAGGGCAAAACCATTGCCGTCATCGGCTTTGGCCCGCAAGGCCGCGTGCAAGCCGAGTTGCTCAAGCGCCAGGGGTTCAAAGTCATCGTGGGCCTGCGCAGGGGAAAGTCTTGGAAGGAAGCCGAAAAAGCCAGGCACCAGGTGATGACCATCACCGCAGCCACGCTCGCAGCGGACCTCCTCCTGGTGCTGGTCGCGGATACCGCGCACCGGGAAGTCCTGGACAAGCACATCGTTCCCTTCCTGCGGCCAGGCCAGACCGTGGTCTTCGCGCAAGGTTATTCGGTGGCGTTCAACGAGGTACATCTGCCCTGGTTCGTGGATGTCATCCTCCTCGCGCCGGGAGTCCCCGCCAAGGAGATGCTGGTGCCGACGGGGAAAGCATTGAGCGCAAGGGCATCGGTTGGCATCGGCAACAATTTTTCGGGGAAGGCCTCGCAGACTGCGAAGGCCTTGTGCGAAGCCCTGGGCTTCCCACGCCGGAACCTGTTGTGGTCGAGCTTCCGCGAGGAAGGCATCACGGACTTGTTCTCCGAGCAGGGACCCATCGTCGGCGGCCTGATAGAGCTCATGAAAGCCAGCTTTGAGACGCTGGTGAATGCAGGGTATTCCCCGGAAGTCGCCTACTCTTGTTGCGTTCTAGAACCCTATTACGTGGCGCGCTTGGTTCACGAGCAGGGCATCCATGGCATGCTCTCGCGCGTGAGCGAGACCGCCAAGTACGGAGCCCTGACGGTTGGCCCCAAAATCATCGGCCGGGAAGTGCGACGGGAGATGCGGAAGGCCTTGAAACGCATCGAGTCCGGGGAGTTCATGGGGGAACTCCAGCGGAACCGCTTCAAGTTGCCCGAGCTCCTGGACCGGGAAGCCCGGTCGGAAATCGAGAAAACCCGGCGAAAACTCGTTTCGGGCAAGGCGTAGCTTTTTAACCCTTTTTTGCCCCAAATGGGTTTGCGGGAAACCATGAAAATCTTCTTGGATACGGCCAACGTCGAGCAAATACGCAAGGCCGTGGAATGGGGCATCCTGGATGGAGTTACCACCAACCCAACCCTCATCGCCAAAGAAGGCCGGGATTTCAGGCAAGTCATCCAGGAAATCTGCTCGATTTGCAAGGGGGACATCAGCGCCGAAGTCGTGAGCACGGACGCCGCCGGCATGATTAAGGAGGGCCTGGAATACAGCAAGTACGCCAAGAACGTGGTCATCAAGTGCCCGATGACCGCGGAGGGCTTGAAGGCCACCAAGGCCTTGGCCGACAAGGGCATCAAGGTGAACGTGACGCTTGTTTTTTCCGCTAACCAGGCTTTGCTGGCGGCAAAAGCCGGGGCAACCTATGTCAGCCCCTTCGTGGGTCGCTTGGATGACGCGGGCCAGGACGGCATGGAACTGGTTGGGGAAATCTGCCAGATTTTCCGGAATTACGGTTTCAAGACCCAGGTGCTGGCTGCGAGCATCCGGCACCCGATGCACGTCGTGCAGGCCGCGAAATTGGGCGCGCACGTGGCCACGCTGCCCTTCGAGGTCCTCGAGAAGATGCTTCGCCATCCGTTGACGGACAAGGGGCTGAAGGCTTTCCTCGACGACTGGGAAAAGTTCAAGCACTTGCCCAGGAAATGATTGTGCTTATCATAGGGATTCGTGGTCACATGAGTGAAACGCGCGTGCAGCTAATCGAGCGGCTCAAGAAGATTGCCCACCGCATGCGCGTGCACATCCTGAACATGACTTACTGGGCCAACTCCGGGCACCCCGGAGGCAGCATGTCGGCAACGGACATCGTGGCCACGCTTTACTTCCACCAGATGAAGCACGACCCCCAGAACCCAAAATGGGCTGACCGCGACCGCTTCGTCTTGAGCAAGGGCCACTGCACGCCCGTGCTCTACGCGGCCCTGGCCGAGGCAGGGTACATCCCGGTCGAAGAGCTTAAAACCTTCCGGCAGGTCAATTCAAGGCTGCAGGGGCATCCCAACCTCTTGAAATGCCCGGGAGTCGAGGCCAGCACGGGAACCCTTGGACAGGGCCTGTCCATGGCCGTGGGCATGGCATTGGCCGCCAAACTCGACCAAAAGCCTTGGAGGGTGTACTGCATGCTGGGCGACGGCGAGAGCCAGGAGGGACAGATTTGGGAGGCCGCCATGTCGGCCGCGCACTACAAGCTGGACAACCTCGTGGCCATCCTGGACTGGAACAAGTTCCAGATTGATGGAGCCGTCGAAAACGTCATGAATATCATGCCCATGCTGGACAAGTTCAAGGCCTTCGGCTGGAACGTGGCCGAAATCGATGGACACGATTACAACCAAATACTGGACGTGCTCGAGAAAGCCGAATCCAGCGGCCAGCGGCCTTTCTTCATCCAGGCCAACACCTCGAAGGGAAAAGGGGTTTCGTTCACGCAGGACAAGGGAGACTATCACGGGCGCGCGCTCACCAAGGAAGAGATGCAGCGCGCCATGACCGAGTTGGGTGAGAAATTTGGGTAGCCTCGAACAGCCGAAGCCGGTTGGCCCCCTGAAAGTGGGTGACGCCAAAGCCATGCGCGACGCGTACGGCGAGACCCTCGTTGCGCTCGGCGCGAAAGACAAAAACGTGGTCGTCCTTGATGCCGACCTCTCCGGTTCCACCAAGACAGGGCTGTTCGCCAAGAAGTTCCCCGACCGTTTCTTCAACTTCGGCATTGCCGAGCAAAACATGTTGGGCGCGGCCACGGGCCTGGCGTTGAGCGGCAAAACCGTGTTTGCTTCCACTTTCGCCATGTTTGCCACGACCCGGGCCTTGGACCAGTTCCGCAATGCCTTGGCTTTTTCCAAGGCCAACGTGAAAGTCGTGGTAACGCATGCCGGCCTGATGACCGGGCCGGATGGCGCCAGCCACCAGAGCCTCGAAGACCTGGCCGTGGCGCGCACCCTGCCGAACCTGACCGTCATCGCGCCCGCGGACGCGGTCGAGACCAGCCAAGTCATCGAGCTCGCGGCGCGGGAAAGGGGACCGTTCTACGTGCGATTAGTGCGGGAGAAAACGCCGCTCCTCTACGATGAAAAATATCGGTTCAAGCTCGGCAAAGCCAGCGTCCTCCAAGACGGAAGAGATTTGATGGTGTTCGCGATTGGCCCCATGGTGGCCGAGGCGTTAAAGGCACGCGGGTTGTTGAAGGCCCAGGGGTTTGACATCGGAGTGGTAAACACCGCGTCCATCAAACCGTTTGACGCGCAAACCGTGGTCAAGTACGCGAAACGCGATGGCTTCCTGTTCACGGTCGAAGACCACTCGGTGTTGGGCGGGCTGGGCTCGGTGGTGTGCGAAGTGCTGGCAAGAGAACAACCGGCCTATGTTTACCGGCATGGCACCCATGACCTTTTCGGCGAGTCCGGGGAATCCAAGCCCCTTTACAAGAAATATGAGTTGGACGCGGAAGGCATTGCCTTGCACGTCAAGAAGGCACTGACATACAAGCAGAAGGTCTTGCGTAGATGAAGCTGATTCTGGCCCGGCACGGGCAAACCCAGTGGAACCGGGAGAAGCGGTTGCAGGGAAGAAGGGACTCGCCCCTCACCTCCGTGGGCCAAAGCCAGGCCCGCCTCCTGGCCAGGCTGGCGGTCCGGGAAAAACCCATTGCAGTGGTTTCAAGCGACTTGCAGCGCGCGGTTTCAACGGCTTCCCTGGCAACCAAGCAGCTGGGCGTGAAGCTATTGAAGAAGCATGCCTTGCGGGAGATTGGCTATGGCAGGCTCGAGGGCCTGGCCCTCGCGGAAATAGAGGAATCCTTTCCCGGGGTGTGGCCCCGGCGCCAAAAAGACCGGTTTCGCTTCCGGGTGCCGGGCGGGGAAAACTACGTGGACGTTGCCCAGCGCTTGAAGCCCTTCTGTTCCTGGCTGGCGAACCGGTTTGGCGATGAAACGGTTTTGGTGGTCGGGCACGGGAACACGAACCGCGTGCTCATGGGCTTGCTGCTGCGTTACCCTCATCGGAAGTGGCTGGACATCCATCAACCCAATTACGTCGTCTACTTCCTGGAAGTGAAAAACGGGAGAGTCAGGCGCTTGGAGCACCTCACCCTGGGCCACCACCGAAAGCAGGCCGGGTTGTACAAGGTGAAGTGGTGGCAATGACGGAAAAGCCCAGACCAGTGGATGACGCGGAACGGCAGTTGCTGCAGTGGATGAACGGCTTGGAGGGATTTCTCAGCAGCACCGATGCCCTCACCCTCTACCGGACGGCCAAGGCCCTGCCGGCAGGCGCAACCATCGTTGAAATCGGTTCGTTCAAGGGCAAGTCCACGGTTTGCCTGGCCCTGGGCTTGAAGGCAGCTGGAAACGCTTCGGCCCGCGTGTATGCCGTGGACCCCTTTGAAGGCAAGGGCAGTGGCATCGACGTTCCCCCCACCTTTGAGGCATTCCAGCAAAACGTGAAAGCCTCGGGCGTGGAGCCCTGGGTGGTGCCCCAGCGGATGACTTCCGAGGCAGCGGCTGGCCAATGGACTAAACCCATTCACTTGCTGTGGATTGATGCCTTGCACGAGTACCCGTTTGCCGTGCAAGACCTCCGGCTGTGGAAGCCCTTCCTGGTCGCGGGCGGCAAGCTGTTGATGGATGACTTGTTCGAGGGCTGGAACGAAGGCGTGTGCCGCGCCTTCAAAGAGGAAGTCGTTTTTTCACGCGAATTCGACGAGGTCAGCTTGAGCCATTGCCTGGGGCAAGCCACCAAGCAAGGGTGCAGCTGGCCAACCCTGGTGCTCCGGTCGGTTTACTGGTTTGCCTGGATTACCCGCAAGCGGTGGAGGCGCGCCCTGCCTGCCTGGCTGGGCCGTTGAAATGGGTTTTTATACCCTGCCCCAATCATATACTATCCGCTTGGGGTCATAGCATAACCCGGCAGTGCGACCGGCTCCAGACCGGTTGATGGGGGTTCAAATCCCTCTGACCCCACTCGAAAACCTTTATTAACCAGTTAATCGTTGGGTAATAGCATGGCACCGGATATCATCAAGTGCGAGTTGTGTGGCCGGCCGGCCAGCGCCTTGCCCAAAATCCAGTACTGGCGGGCCGATGACAATAGCATCATCTGCGACCACTGCCATGAACGCGTGGCCAAGCAGATCGGGAACGAGGGCAAGGAAGTCATCCAGGAAGCCGAAGCCCCTGAAGCCCCCTACACCGGCGACAAATTCGATTACAAGGTTGCGGCGTTTTCCTCGGAAGAGGACTTGAAGGCGCTGGGCCGCAGGGGCTGGAAACTGGTTTCCGCCGTGGCCCAACCCGGCAGCCTGCTGGGCAAGGGCGGCCCCGAAATCAAGTTGTTCCTGCGGAAAAAACTCAAGTGATGGTTATGACGTGGAAGAAAGCGGCGAAAGTGAGTTCGATTGCGACCGTGGTGTCGCTGGTCGTTAGCCTGGGTTTCGACTACGGGTATGCGCGGACCCTCGACATCAACGAGGCCATCCTGCGTTCCATCGTGTTCTGTATCGCCTTTGGCGGCGTCTACTGGATGCTCGAAAAAAAGTCCAAGCTGTGAACGCATGGCCTACGCGGAATTCCGGTTGCCCACCCAAACGGTTTTCGGGCGCGGCTGCTTCAAGCAGTTAGGCGAACAAGTCACGCGCTTCAATCCCAGGCGCGTCCTGGTGGTCACGGGCCGCAAGGCCATGCAACGAACCGGCAAACTGTTCGACGCCGTGCAGCAGCTGCGCAAATTCCATCCGGTGGTCTTCGAGGGCGTGGAAGAAAACCCCTCCATTGAAACCGTGGACGAGTGCGCGCACCTTGCCCGGGAATGCAAGGCCGACTTGGTGATAGGCTTGGGCGGCGGCAGCCCCCTGGACGTCGCAAAAGCCGCGGCCATCCTGGCCACGCACACGGGCAGCGTCCTCGATTACCTGGATGGCCGAAGGCCGTTAAAGCGGTCGGGCCTGCCCTTCATCGCGGTTCCGACCACGGCTGGCACGGGCAGCGAGGCCACGAAGGCAGCCGTGATTACTGACCGCTGCGCGCGCGTCAAGAAAGTCCTGAAAAGCGATTGGATGTTTCCCTCAGTCGCGCTCGTCGACCCCTTGCTCACCGTGAGCTGCCCCAAGTTCGTTACGGCCGCGGCAGGCTTTGACGCGTTTACGCACGCCCTCGAAGGTTACGTCTGCCTGAAAGCCACGAAGTTGACCGATGCCATCAACGAACGCGCCATGGAACTCGTGTGGGACAACCTCTCGCGGGCCTGGCGCCGGCCACGGGATTTTGTGGCACGGGAGGCCGTGATGTTGGGTGCGAACCTGGCCGGCATGACGATTGCTTCGACGGGAGTGGGCGCCTGCCATGCCGTTGCCCACTCGATTGGCGGCAAGTTCAACGTCTCCCACGGCGAGACCAACGCGCTCCTCTTGCCGCACGTCGTGGACTACAATCTGGGCGCGGCGCGGAAAAAGTATGCGGTTGTCGCCGAGTTGGTGGGGGGAAAGCACGCAAACGACTTGCCGCGCCTCATCGGCCGGGCAACGAAAAAGACTGGCTTGCGCGCGCACCTGTCCGAGCTGGGCGTGGCCCAAACCGACTTGGCGGCCATCGCCCGCGACAGCTTCCGGGGCAGCATGGCAGTAAACCCACGGAAGGCCACGCGGGCAGGGATTGTACGCATGCTTAAAGGTGCCCTATAATGGCTAAGCACAGTCCTTACAAGCCGTTCGTCATTAGCACCAATCACGCGGAAGAACAAGTGCAGGCAATCGGGCAAAGGGGCTCGTTGAGTGTCGGCCTTGAGACCTCTGCTGCGGCCGTTGGTTCACTGGATGGTTCCATCGGGAACCTGCAATTCAGGCGTTTTTGGGCTGAACTGGCTCGGGGTCTGGAAGCGCGTGGCATCCGGGTCCACTACCTGGTTCCGGATTCGCTGGACCGGAAAATGACTCGATGGCGGGCAAGTGAAGCACGTGCCGCAACAAGGAAGGGGTCTATTCGAGAACACCCAGTTCCCAAATTGTCAACGGCCGAAGCACGAAATCTTTCGCGGCAAATTGCTGGTGTGCGCCGCTTCCGCCGGGCACAAAAAGTTAAGAAAATCGGGGGCCGGATAGCCAGGACCCTGCGTCGGTGGCTTTGAGCGTTTAAGCCACTTTCCGCCACTTCACGCCGTCCCTGGTGTCGTCCAGTTCGATGCCCAGGGCGCGGAGCTTGGCGCGGAACTCGTCGGACTTCTTGAAGTCCTTGGCCTTGCGGGCGGCCTCGCGTTCGTCGAGGAGCTTCTTGGCTTCGGCGGGTAACTCGGCCTTGGCGCGCTCGAACGAAAAACAGTTGAACACCTGGTTTATTTCCCGCAGGAAGTCCAGCAAGGCCTTGGCGTCCTTTTCCGACAACGCGGTCTCGGCTGTCGCCTCGGCTGCTGCCTCGGCTGCTGCCTCGGCCAACAGCTTGTTGGCTTCGCTGACGAAGTTGAACAAGGTCGCGAACGCGTTCGGAGTGTTGAAGTCCGCGTCCATGTGCTCGGTGAAGGCGGTCCGGGTCTCATTCACCAGGTGGAGGGCTGCAGGGTGGTCCTTGCCTCCCTTGACTTCTTGGAGGGCCTCGATGAGGCGGTTGAATTTTTCCAGGCCAGCCTTGGCCTGGGCCATGGCGTCCTCGCTGAAGTCGATGCGGGAACGGTAGTGCACGTTGGCGATGAAGAAGCGGAAAACCTTGGGGTCGTACCTGGCTAGGAGTTCGGGGATGGTGATGTAGTTGCCCAAACTCTTGGACATCTTCTCGCCTTTCACGTTCAAAAAGCCGGTGTGCAGCCAGTACTTGACGAAGGGGGCTTTGCCGAAGGCGGCCTCGCTTTGCGCGATTTCGTTCTCGTGGTGGGGGAAAATCAGGTCAATGGCCCCGCCGTGGATGTCCAGTTGCTCGCCCAGGTGCTTGCGCGCCATGACACTGCATTCAATGTGCCAGCCCGGCCTTCCCTGGCCCCAGGGGCTCTCCCAGGAGGGCTCCCCGGGCTTGGCCTTCTTCCACAACGCGAAGTCCGTGACGTTTTCCTTCTCGTACTTGTCGGTTTCCACGCGCGTGCCGGTGACGCGCTTGTCCAGCTTGATGCCGGAGAGCCGGCCATAGCCCTTGAATCTGGTCACGGAATAGTAGACGCCGTCTTCGGTCTCGTAGGCGAACCCGTTTTTTTCCAGGGCCTGGATGGTGTCAATGATTTCCTTGATGTGTTCGGTGACACGCGGGTTTTCGTTCGCGGGCTTGATGCCGAGCGCGTCCATGTCCTTGAAGAAGAGCTTGATGTTTTTTTCGGCGAGCTCGAAAATCGTTATTCCCTGCTCGTTGGCGCGCTTGATCATGTCGTCGTGGACGTCGGTGAGGTTGACGACGTAACGCACCTTGTAACCGGAATATTCCAGGTAGCGGCGGATGACGTCGAAGGCCGTGTAGGTGCGCGCGTGACCGATGTGCCCGGGCCCGTACACCGTGGGGCCGCAGACGTACATGCGAACTTCCCGGTCCTTCAAGGGCTTGAAGTCCTCCAACTGCTTGGACAAGGTGTTCTGGACGCGAAGCATGGAATCCACGCAATTATAGAGAAACAGGTTAATAAGGGTTAACGGGGGCAGGGAAGCCCTGTTTGCCGGTATCTATAGCCTTTTAAGGAATAAGGGGTCACTAGGTGGATATGCAAGAATCCCGTAACGCATCCCTTTCCTTTCCGAGAAGGGATTTACTTTGCCTCTCCCATTAGAAGGGATTTAGTTTGTCTACTTGATTAGGGAAGGCTACTTCAAGTCCAGGGCCCTGATGCTGGTTTTCGAGGCACTGGCCACGGTGCCGGATGCCAGCCCCGTGCTTATCCGGCAATTGACCGGGCTCCCCGAGCGAACCACTCGCCACTCACTGGCACGCCTAGCCAGGCTAGGCCTCCTCCAAACCGTTCCCGACTACTCGGACTTGCGCGCAAAAAAGTTCAAGCTAAATGAACCGCCTGGAATCGACTTGCTTGCGTTTGGGGTCCCGCAGGCGTTCCAACAAGGGTCGGGTCACCCGTTGGTGGCGTTCGGCAAACCGGGTGGGTCTCGGGGTTGAGCCAGCCATGCATTAAATGGCGTTTAACTCCTTAATAAAAGTAGGCTGACCGGACTATTCCTCTTCCACTTCTTCGGCTGCGCCGAACTCTTCCGCGATTTCTTCGTCGAAGTACTTTTCTTTTTCGGTGACTAGCTTGAATTTGCCATTGTCCACCTTGATGACCAAATCGACTGTGCACTCGGGGCACTGGAGGAGGTCGTCTTCCTCGTAGTCGTTGACGCTCAAGTCAAAGCCCTCCTTGCACTCAGGGCACTTGACTTTCATGTTGGGTGTGCGCATGTATAGATTTTTATTCCACTCAACTGGTTTATAAATCTTCGCCGATTTTGCCCTTTAACGGGAACGAATGACCGATTTTGGGCTCAAAAATAGCCTGAAAACAGGCCCACCACGGCCAAGACCAGGGCCAGCACCACGAGGTTCTTGAGCGTGCCACCCGGCCCCGTGGCGGCAATGACGGCATACCAGACGAACAGGGATTCCAGGGCCAACAACAAGCCGATTCCCAGGAACAGGAAACCCAGGCCCAGGGAAAAGAAGTCCGAGCTCAAGGGCACCCGTTGAGCGATTGCCTGCAGGTCCTGGAGGGAGGAAGCCTGTTGCACGCCCTTCAACTCGGCGAACAAACCCGGCAACAACAGGAACGCTACCAGGAAGGACAGTACCACGAGCACCGCATTGAACAACCGCGTCAAGGAAAGCGCGCTCAGAAGGCCCACGAACTTGCCTTGCACGGCCTTTCCCTTCAAGAGGTACAATAACACGTAGAGGAAGGCCGTGGAAACAATCCAGAACACGACGTCCTTGGCGGCATCCACTACGGGCTTGGTGGAAATCGGTGCCCTCAACAGGGCAGCCAACCCCACCAGCACGAGGGTGGGCAGCACGACCAGGGCCAGGGAAACCACGAGGTTGGGGTGGGCCAGGCAGTCCTTGGCGGTCTTGCCTGGATGGAAAAAAGCGTTCAAGGGGTTCATGGACGTCAACTATATGGCTTTACAGGTATTTAAAGCTATTTTTCGAAGGCCTTCCGCACCGGGGCCAGCACCCGCGCGGTTTCAAACGCTACCGCGTTCTTCAAGTCCAGGGGGTGCAGTTTCTTTTCCGCGAAAGCGGCTTCGAGTTCCTGCATGGAGGCAAACTCCGCGTTGCCGCCGAACTTGGCAGGCCGCTCGACCCTCAGTTTTCCCAGGCGCGGGAACAAGACGTACTTCGCGATTTCCATCACGGGGTTGTCTTCCACGGTTCCTTCTGGGCAGTAGGCCTTGACGAGCTTCTTCTTGATGGCTTCCTCGGAGTCCCGCACCGAAATCATGGAGTCCGGGATGCTGGAACTCATCTTCTTGCCGGGACCCAACAAGGAGTTCACGAGCGGAGTATGAACGCAGCCGAACACCGGATAATTAATCGCGTGCATGGTCTCGCGGCCCAGCATGTGGATTTTCCGCTGCTCGATGCCGGCCTGCGCGACGTCCACCTTCAAGTGCTTGATGTCCGCAATCTGCATCAAGGGGTAAATCATCTGGCACACGTGCGCGTTCTCGAAGTCGCGCGCGACTTCCTGCATGGAGCGCATGGCGCGGTTCAAGGTCGTGGCAATCGACAACTTCAACACGTCTTCGACGTATTCGGGGGTCTGCTGGAAGTCGCTGCCCAAAACGAATTCCGGGTCCTCAAGGCCGAGCTTCGCGAACTGCTTCTGGTCGAGCTTGGCCATGGCACTGATTTCCTCCTTCGAACCCTTGCGGTTGAGCATGGCGTGCCAGTCGGCCAACAAAATCTTGACGTGGAAGCCGGCCTTCTCCAAGTCCATAAGCTTGGTAACCGTTACCATGTGGCCCAGGTGCACTTCCCCTGAAGTCTCGTAGCCGCAATAGGTTATGGGCTTCTTCTTGGTCTCCAAGACTTTCCGGATGTCTTCCTCGGTGACAAGCTCCACGGTGTTGCGCCGGATGAGTTCGAGGCGCTCGGAGAGGTTCATGCAATCCATGAGAGCCAATGAGCTAATAAAAGTTAGCCCAATTTGCCCGCTATTTAAGGTTCTACGGGTGAGAGATTTAAACCCTCTCCAGGCTACTGTTTGCTATGGCCCGCAAAACCGTGCTCGCCTTCGGCACCTTCGACCTGCTGCACCCCGGGCACCTCAGCTACCTTCGGCAGGCCAAGCGGTTGGGTCGGCGGCTTACCGTCATCGTGGCCCGCGACGTCAACGTGCAGCGCATCAAGCACCGGAAGCCCTTGTTCGACGAGCGGCAGCGGCTGGCCATGGTGCGGGCCCTCAAAAAAGTGGACCAAGCCGTGCTCGGCTTTGCCGACGACCTCTACAAGTCGGTGGCGAGGTTCAAGCCGGACGTGATTGCCCTGGGCTACGACCAGGGGCCTTCCACGGCCGTCATCAGGCGGGAGCTGGCCAAGCGGGGCCTGCACCCCCGCATCGCCCGGTGCAAGCCCTTCAAGCCCCGAAAGCACAAGTCCACCCACTTAAAGCAGCGGCTCCGGGGAGGCAACTGAAGGACAAAGATTATTAAGGCCCGTAAATACGTAAATGATATGCCGGAACCGCCAAAACCGGAATCCATGAAAAAACCGGGTGGGCCAAAAAATTCGTTTCTCCGCGGCCTATTGGCACGAGACGCCGCGAAAGAACGACCACTCATGCCCGAAGAAAAACGGCGACGTCTCGTACTTGCTGCACGCCGGAACCGCTTGGCCGAGCAGTTCAAGGCACTGGAATTCTATCACGACGAGAACCGCGTGAAACCCTGGATGGCCCAGCAGTTGGGCGGGCTCCGGGCTGACGTAAGGCATTGCGGGGCTTTCATGCCCTCCCATGGCCAGACCACGATTTTTCCCCTGGAAACCGGCATCCGGCAAACCCTGGCCCACCTCGCTGACCTCGAGCGGGAGCTGCAGCAAGTGGAACCCAATGGCATGACCCAGGAACAAGCAAGGACGCGCCTGGCCCTGGCCAAGGCGCCACTTGAGCGGGTGCTGCACTTGTTGGAGGGCTGCCAGGCCTATGCGGAGGAAGTGGAGGCCAGGCAGCAGGATGACCTTGAAAGAGCCGATGCAAAAATGGCGGAGGCCAGGGCGCATTTCATTGGCTCCGGGTTTCCGGAAGCCGCCTTGAAGGAACTGACAACTCTGATCCGGCGGCATGTGCCTGAAAACCTTCGCATAACCAGGAGCTTTCGGGCACCTGAAAACTTCCAGGTCTAGGCATTCACGGCGTGGCTGTTTTTTTCTGGCAGAAGAAAGTCCAGCTGACTTCATCGCCGGGAAAGTCGAAGCGCCCGAAGTGGTGGTAGGCTGGGTTGTCCAAGACGAAGTCGTTGACTGCCGCGCAGACCTCGAACTCGGCAGGCGAAAAATCGTGGAAGACAATCCAGCCGTCCTTGCACACGAATGGCTCCCATTCCAGGAAATCGGTTTTGGCGCCGACATAGGAGTGGTCGCCGTCGATGAAGAGCAGCCTGATTTTCTGGTCGCGTGGCCAGCGCCTGGCCGCCGGCTGCGAGAAGTCCCGGCAGACCTCCACCCAGGCGGTCACGCCCGCCGTGCGGAGGTTTTCTTCGAGGGCCTGTCCCCGGTGCATGAGTTGGGGGTCAACGGCATACACTTTTTCGCGGTTCGCTGCCTTGGAGCCCGCTGCCAGGCAACAGGTGGAGGCCCCATGGTAGCTCCCGATTTCCACGATGGCCCCTTGCCCGGAACCGTTTCGGGCCAGGTCGTAGAGGAAGCAACCGGTTTCAAGGGACACCAGGAACCGCATGCTGGGCGCCAGCCGCTCGATGACTTCGTGGATGAACTGGGCGTGAGGGCGGTGGTGTTGCAGGGGCAGCTTTTCAAAGAAGCCCGGGTGCGTGGCAAAAAAGAGGGAACGCAGCAGGCTCCGGGCAAGCTCGTTTCTCCCGGTGCCGAAGAGGGGCCGGAGCGCGTGCTTGGCGGCCAGCAAAAAAGCCATTCCCGTGGATGCAGAACCCATTCAAGTACCTTCCGTGAATCATGCTTTTAAATTCGTTCCCGTGAACCGGAACCAGCCGCTTCCTCGTAGACGGCTTTCAGTTTCCGCCGGATTTCGTCGGGATTGAATTGCTGGTCAAACCGTTTCCGGCTTTCCCGGCCCATGCGCGTACACAAAGCCCTTGATTCAACGAGTTGCTTCAGGCCCACGTAAACGGATTCCGCGTCCCCGGGCCGGCAGACGAAACCGTTTCTTCCATCCGTGATTTTTTCACCCAGGCCCTGCACGTCCGAGACCACGAGGGGCAAGCCATAGAACAGGGCCTCCACGGCCGCCACCCCAAACCCCTCCCACCGCGAGGGCATGCAGTAGGCGTCCGCCTCCGCAAACAAGGAGTGCACGCGGGCCAAGTCCACGTCAAAGTAGGCCTGGATGGCCGGGTTGGACTGGATGGCTTGCAGGGCTTGCAGGGGAACGTTGGCTTGGCGGGTGACCAGGGAGAGGCGCAGGCCACCCACTTCCCGGGAAAGCCGCTCAAAGGCCGCCAAGAGCTCCAACCCGCCCTTCCGCTCGAAGTCGCGGCCGACGAACAGGAGGTGGAAGCCCTCGTGTTTTTTCCGGGGCAAGGGCATTGGCTCGAGGAGGCAGGGAATGACTGCAATCTTCGATTCCTCTACCTTCACCCGGCGCAACAGCGTCTGCTTGGAGTGCTCGGAGTGCAAGACTATTTTCTTGCAGCGCGGCAAGGCCAGCAGCTTTTCCGCAATCCGTTTTCCCAGGGGGGTAAAGGGGGCGTCGCCCCACAACTGGTCCACGTTGATGATGCCGGGTTTTTCCGCGAAAACGATGTGGTTGGATTCCACCAAGTCCATTTCCTTGAGTCGGGGAGAGAGGGTCACGAAGGCGCGGGGGAACCGCCACCAAATCTCGCCGAACGGGCGGTGCAGCAGGCAAAACAAGTCCGTGGGGCTGAACTCCCACACGGGTAGGGCGTGTGCGGGGTCAACGCAGCCCTGCAGCCTTGGATGCGACAAATAGCTCTCCGGATAGAAGTATTCCACGTCCTTGGGCGGCTTGGAGAACATGGCGCGCAAGTAGGTGGGGGAGCCCATGGCCGCGGTGTTGGCCACGAAGACCTTCATTGAACCGCCTCGGCGTAGACTCTTCGGAGGATGGGCTGGACGGCTTCCGGTGAATAGTTCGCCTGGATTTTTTCCAGCGCGGCCCTTCCCATGCGCCTCCGTTTCTGGGCATCGGCGAGCAGGGCTTCCAAGGCGTTTCGCAGGCCCGGAACATCCCCGGGTTCGGTCAAAAACCCTTCCCTGCCTTCTTCGACCATTTCCGGAATAGCGCACATCCGCGAGCTGATGACCGGCAAGCCAAAGGACAGGGCTTCGAGGACGGCATAGGGCCCGGCGTCGGCCAGGGTGGGCAGGCAAAAGAAATCGGCTTGCCGGTAGAGGCCGAGCAAGGCCGGACGGTCTTGCACGTAAGGGCGGAGTTCGAGGTTCTTCACGCCCGCAAACTCGTAACGAATTTTTTCCGCGTCATGCATTAAGCCGGCTACGACCAATTTAGCCCGGTTTTTTTCCCCAAACCCCTTGAAGGCTTCGAGGAGACAGCGGCCACCCTTGCGCTCGAAGTTGTTGCCCACGAAGAGGATGACCGGTACCGGGTTGTCGGGAATGGACTGGGGCTGGGGCCGGACCATCGGATGCACGAGCGTCATTTTTTCTTCGGGATACGGCAAGCGGTTCGCCAGTTCCTTGAACGCCCACTTGGTGTGCGGCATCAACTGCTTGACGTTGGGGCTGCGCGCCAACAACCCCTGTATCCGCTGGACCAAACCATGAAAGGGGCTCTGGGCCCAGGCCAGGGAGAGGATGTCATAGCCGTCCATGCTGAGCACGGTGGGAATTGCGCTCACGATGAAGCGGCTGCTGGCATGAATCAAGTCCACGTCGGGACAGGAAACCCACTCGGTGTGGGGAAACACTTTGATGGAGCGGGGCTGCGCTGGCTGGCCGGGAAAGGAGAAACCCGAAAACCGGTAGAAGTCCTTCCAACCAGCTGGAAAGTGGTAGGTTACCTGCTTGGGCGGGTTTTCCAGGAGGGCTTGCTGGTAGGTCGCGTTGCCGGCGCCCACCGCGCCAAACAACAAGACGTCCAACGTGTTATCGGCCGAATCCAGGCGTTTCCCAGGCATTAAACTACCTGCTTTTGATTACGTTTTTAAATTCATGCCCCACTAATATAGTATGGTAAAAGCCTCTTCTTCTGATAAATTGCGTCAAGCCCTGGGGTTGACGTTTGACGATGTCCTGTTGGAGCCCGCTGCCTCTGAAATCCTGCCCAGCCAGGCGGACGTGCGCACCAGGCTCACCAAGCGCCTTTCCCTGAACATCCCCATTCTGTCCGCGGCCATGGACACGGTTACCGAGTCGCGGATGGCCATTGCCATGGCGCGGCAGGGCGGAATCGGCATCATCCACCGCAACCTCTCCATTGAACGACAGGCCCAGGAAGCTGACAAAGTCAAGCGCGCGGAATTCTATGTGATTGCCGAACCCATCACGGTCTCGCCCAAGGACTCGCTGAAAACAATCTTTGCCTTGCGCAAGCAGCACGGCATCAACTCCTTCCCGGTCGTGCAGAACAACAAGCTGGTGGGCTTGGTGACTTCCAGGGATTTGATGTTCGAGGAAAACCCGGAAACCCTGGTCGAGGAAATCATGACCACCAAGCTCATCACCTGCAACCAGGTGCTGGGCATGGCGGAAGCCAAGGACATCATGCACCAGAACCGCATCGAAAAGCTGCCTATCGTGGATGCCAAGGGAAGGCTGACTGGCCTGGTCACCGTGAAAGACATTTACAACCGGCAACTGCACCCCGAAGCCAACAAGGACAAGAAAGGCAGGCTAGTGGTTGGAGCGGCCGTTGGGCCGAACGACGACGAACGGGTGCGGAAGTTGTTGGACGTGGAAGTCGACGTGCTGGTGCTGGACACCTCGCATGGGCACTCGAAGAACGTGGTCGAGGCCACGCGACGTTACAAGAAGAATTACAAGTGCGAGCTCATTGCAGGCAACGTGGCCACGGAAGCCGCTGCCCATGACCTCATTGCGGCGGGAGCGGACTGCATCAAGGTGGGAGTCGGCCCCGGCGCGATTTGCACGACCCGCGTGGTTACAGGTGTTGGGGTGCCCCAGATTTCGGCCGTGCTGGCCTGCAGCAAGGCGGCCGAGAAGTACCAGGTGCCGCTCATCTCGGATGGCGGGGCCAAGTACAGCGGGGACTTGACCAAGGCGATTGCCGCCGGCGCGCATTCCGTGATGCTGGGCAGCCTCCTGGCCGGCTGTGACGAAACACCCGGCAAACTCATTTACTTGAACAACCGCAAGTACAAGCAGTACCGGGGCATGGGCTCGGTTTCGGCCATGGTGGAGGGTGGCAAGGAACGTTACTTCCAGGGCGACGTGGCGGAGAAGGCCAAGCTGGTTCCCCAGGGCATTGAAGGCGTTGTTCCCTACAAGGGCTTGGTCGAGGAAACCATTTACCAGTTGGTGGGCGGGTTGCGGGCCGGCATGGGCTTGTGTGGCGCCAAAACCATTGAAGAACTGCGCAGGAAGGGCGTGCTGTTCCGGGTAACCGAGGCCAGTCTCAAAGAATCCCATCCCCACGATGTGACCATCACGGAAGAGGCGCCGAACTACTATTAAGCGGGTTTCGTTTTTCGAAGCGCAAAGTATATTAATGGGGTAATCATTTACTTATATGGGATAAAGCGTGAAATACTATTGGCTGCTGGGCATTGGGTTGCTGCTTTACTCGTTGACTGCTTCGGCGGCGGAAACAACCGATTTTTCCGGTGGCGTGTTTGACAGCCCGGATTCCCTGTCCAAGTTCACGGTGTGGTCCTTCAACTATACGGCCATTCCCACCAATAAATTCGATGAAACCAAGGTCTTTTTCGGCCCGGCCGGGGCAAAACTCGACGACGACAAGTATTTGGTGGGGGTATTGACCAATACCGGGGTTTTTAGCCCGAACCCGCTCACGGGAAAGGGCGTGGTAGCCTACTTTGTGCGGGACAATAGCCCAGGGGATGTTGATGGGTTGACCGTGTACGTGACCCACATGGGCTTGCAGGAAGGCGAGTATGCCTTGCTGGCCCTGGCCTATGACGATAAACTGTTGCGGGACACCAGCGAGACCAAGGTAAAGGTCATCAACCCGGTGGCAAAGCCGGAAGTGGACCAGACCACGCAGAAGTTGACCGAAGCAACCACGCAATTGGAGTCCTTGAAGGAGTCCAAGGAGCAAATCAGCAAGAAATTCAATGACTTGCTGGATGTCTCCAAGCAATCCTATGAGGAATTGAACCACAAACTGGACTCGCTGAGTGAAGCCATTTCAGGGGTCCAGACCCAAACTGACGCCTTGGACGACCAGACCAAGACGGCGTTGACGGAAATGCAGTCCAACGTCAAAGGCATTCAATCGGAGGTCCAAGGCCTTCTTGCGGAAAACGTGAAGCAAAAAGAGGAAGCCACCAAGGCAGGTTTCCTTAACTTGAGCGCGTTAGGAGCGTATGGCTCCCAGGCCCTGGTGGGCATTGTGATTGCGGCCATCCTGGCAGGTGGCCTCCTGGCGTGGAAAACCCGGAAGTCGGACAGCAAGCTGTCGGACTCGGACTTTGAAAGCAGCTTGGGCGGCGGGCTGGCCAGCTGGGGCGGGTCTTCCAAGGAATCAAAGCCATCGCCTGGCCTCCAATCCAGTGGCGCGCACGGTAAGTGGGCCATGCCCGGCGCTGGTTTGTCTGCCCAAAGTTCTAGGGCTGGTTCAAGCCGGAAGTTCGGCATGGGTTCCCTGGTCCGCAAGTAAGGAAAGTTCAATCGTTTTCCCTGTTTTTAACCCGTTTTCCCGTGCATAGCCGGCCGGCACTTCCAAGGCATAGCGGGCAGGCGTGGATGGCGCGAATACCTCGCAGGGCTCTTGCCGGCAGGGGGGCAGGTTTTCCTCCAATGCCATGATTTTTCCCGTGGAATCCAGCCAGAGGATGTCAATCGGGAACCGCATGTCCTTCATCCAGATGGCGTGCTTGGCTTCTACGGGGAAGACGAGGAGCAGGCCCGTGTTTTTTTCCAGGCCCGGGCGGTGCATGAGCCCCTCCCGGAGCCCGGCCGGAGTGGACACCACTTCCAAGCGAATGCATTTGTCCATGGATGCGCAGGCGCGTGGCACGAATTCACCTGGTTCGCCGTTAAATGCGGGTTGCAGGCAACCGGACAGCAGTGCAAAAAAGGCCAGCAAGGCCAGGGTTTCGCGCATGAAATTTTTGGGGGGCAAAAAGTTTTTACGCGCATGCTACATGAAAAAAGGCCTGTTTGCATCCCAAAAGAAAGGGAACCTGGTTAGGTTCAAATCTGAACCGACTTCCTTTTGTGCGCAGCCAAAAGTTCGGATTACTGCGTTTATTCGGCCAAAAATTAGTTTATCGAATCACTAGAGGGCCATAATACAAGTTTTTAAATAAAGCACGTAATAAGGATAGTGCAATTGTTTTGAATCCAAACTTAATCGGGGAAAAGAGAGTTTTCGGGGGATGTCTATGAATGCGAAGCGAATCACGGTAGTCAAGAAACGCGATGGCAGGGTCATGCCCTTTACCCCGGAAAAAATCACCAAGGCCATCTATAAGGCTGCCAAATCAGTGGGCGGCAGGGATTATGCCCTGGCCCAAAAGCTGTCCCAGAAGGTCATGGAAGAGCTTTCCCATGGCCTTGAAGAAAACGAAATCCCCGAAATCGAACGCATCCAGGACACGGTTGAAAAAGTGCTCATTGAGGCCGGGCACGCCCGCACGGCCAAGGCCTACATCCTTTACCGGCAGCAGCGCGCCGAACTCAGGAAGGAAAAGTCCCTGGTGCTGGAGAAAACCGAGATCGATGAAATCGACAAACGCTTTGACTTGAATGCCTTGCGCGTGCTGAAATCCCGTTACCTGCGCAAGGATGCCGCCGGGCACCTGCTGGAGACGCCGAAGCAATTGTTTTCCCGGGTGGCCATTCACGGCGCGTTGCCAGACCTCCTGGCCGACACCCGCGTCTACGACTGGCACGGCAAGCAAAAAGCCCATCCCCTGGAGGCCTTTGACAACGAAAAATACGGGGGCAAGCTGTTCGTCGGCCCCTATGCCTTGAACGCCTACCACTTGGAGGCCCTCAAACGGGTCTACGACCGCCACAACGCGGACAAGAAAATGAAGGTGGCCTGGGGCAAGTTCCTCGAGATGCTGAAAGGCGGGGAATTCAATGACCACGCGAAGGACATCGATGCCTACTTCGATTTGATGACGGAAAGGAAGTTCGAGCCCAATACCCCGGCGATAGCCAATTTTGGCAACCCCCTGGGCATGGGTTCGGCCTGTTTTGTCATGGACGTGAAGGACTCCATTGAGGACATCATGGAGACCTTGAAGCAGACCTCCATCATCTTCAAGGCCGGCGGCGGCATGGGTTATAATTTTTCCAAGCTCCGGCCCGAAGGCGACTTCGTCAGTTCCACGACCGGCATTGCCTCTGGCCCCCTGAGTTTCATGCGGTTGTTTGACACCATGACGGAAGTTATCAAACAAGGGGGAATCCGGCGGGGCGCCAACATGGGCATCCTGAACTCCAACCATCCGGACATCGAGAAGTTCATCAAAGCCAAGGAAGGCAACAAGGCCTTGAGGAACTTCAACATCTCGGTCCTGGTCATGGCGGACTTCTGGGACCATTACAACCAGGACAAGCCCTATCCCTTGACCAACCCGAGAAGCGGGGAAGTAGTGCGGACCGTGGACCCAAGGCGGCTGTTCGACATGATCGTCTACCAGGCCTGGGAATCCGCCGAGCCCGGAGTCATTTTCTTCGACCACGTCAACAAGTACAATCCCTTCTACGAGTACCTGGGCCCCATTGTCACGACCAACCCCTGTGGAGAGGTCCTGCTCTACCCCAATGAGTCCTGCAACCTGGGCAGCATCAATGTCTGGGCGTTTGCCCAGGAACACGAGGACGGCACCACAACCGTTGACTGGGATGGCATGAAGGACGTGGTGCTAACCGCTTCCAAGTTCCTGGACAACGTCATCGAAGTCAACAAGTTTCCCTTGCCGGCCGTGGAGCGCATGGCCTTGGACACCCGCAAGATCGGCTTGGGCATCATGGGCTTTGGCGACCTCTTGTACGAGTTAAAGCTCGGGTATGACACGGAAGAGGGCCGGAAGTTCGGCGAGCAATTGGCGGAGTTCGTCAACTATTACTCGAAAGTCGAGTCCATCGAGCTCGCGAAGACGCGGGGAAACCTGCCCTTCTACGACAAGAGCTTTTACCCGGAGGGAAAACTGCCTTTCTCGGCTTCCGAGGACAAGAGCAGTTGGCACTTTGACTGGGAACAGGTCGCGAAGGATGTCCAGAAATACGGGGTCCGCAACGGTTATACCACGGTCATCGCCCCCACCGGCAGCATTTCCATGATTGCGGGCTGCAGTTCCGGCATCGAGCCCGTGTTCAGCCTGGTCTTCGAGAAAAACGTGAAAGTCGGCAGCTTTTACTACGTGGACCCGGTCTTCGAACGCGTCATGAAGCAGGAAGGCTTGTACGACGAGCAGCTCATGGACGACATCTGCAAGAACGAGGGCAGCCTCCAAAACATTGCCTACATGCCGCCCGAACTCAAGAAGACCTTTGTTACGGCACGTGACTTGAAACCCGAGGACCACATCCGCATGCTGGCAGCCTTCCAGCGGTGGGTGGACTCCAGCATTTCCAAGACCAACAACTTCCCGACGGACGCGACCGTGGAAGACATGCGGAAGAGCTACCTGCTGGCCTACCAGTTGGGATGCAAGGACGTCACGGTTTACCGCGACAACTCCATCAAGAACCAGGTCTTGAACGCACCCAAGAAAAAGGTGGAAACCGTGGAGGCCATGCCTGCACAACCATCGCATGGGCAGCCGATGGCCGTAACGGCCCAAGCGGCTCCCAAGGGGATGCTCACCCAAGCCACGTACACGGGCAGCAGCACGTTGCTCTTGTCGAACCCTGCAGGCGGCCAGCTCCCCACCGTGCCATCCAACGGCAAGTTCGGGGACTTGAAGAACTGCCCGGAGTGCAGCACGAGCCTGAAGATTGCGGAGGGCTGCACGAGTTGCGTGGAATGCGGTTGGGCGCTGTGCAAATAGGAACCGCCAGCGGGTTCCTATTACCTCCCGCAACCACCGCGGCCTTTTTCTTTCTTTTCGTGGGAGAAGAGGTAGGGGAATACATGCCATCCAAACCCAGTTTTGGCCTGGTGCAAGTGTTTTGGGGGAACGGCAAGGGCAAGACCACGGCAGCCATTGGAGAGGGTTTAAGGGCATTGGGAAGGGGTTTCAAGGTGCATCTCTTGCAGTTCATGAAGTGCGGAATCGAGGGCAACCAGGATTTTCAAGAGTACGGGGAACTCCTGGCCTTGAAGCAATTTCCGGGGTTCACGCTGGAGCGGTATGGCAGCCCCTCCTGGGTCATCGGAAAACCCAAACCCGCGCACCTGAAAGCAGCGGCCGAGGCACTGGCGGCCACAAAAAAAGCGGTTGCCTCTGGAGAATTCGATATGGTTATCATTGATGAAATCTTGTACGCGGTACAGTTAGGGCTAATCCGGGAAAGCGACGTACTCGACGTCATCCAAGCCAAGGCCAAGGACACCGAGCTCCTCTTGACCGGCAGCCACCAGGAACTGAAGGCCGTCAACGACGCTGCTGACCTGGTTACCCACCTCCAAAAAATGAAGCATCCCTTCGACCAAGGCATCCTGGCACGCGTCGGCACCGAGTTCTGAGGCAAAACCATGCACGCACAACAAATCCAACTCCAAGAAGAGAAACCGTTGAGGCCTGCAGTCACGAAAAAAATCGAGGCGCTGGGCAAGGAAATAGAGGGCGTTAAAACCGAGCGGGAACTAAAGGACTTTGCCTTGTTCTTCGGCCTCTTGGCTGCCTCGGTCCTTGGCCGCGTGGCCTTGAAGTACGTTCCCTCCGGCCTCCCCTCCGTGGAACCCATCATCCCCTTCGCGGTGCTGGCCGGCCTCCTCTTCGGCGTCAAGGAAGGCTTCGTCTTGGGCAGTTCCGCTTACGTGGTCTCCAATTTCTTCGTGCCCGGCCTCCAAGGCCCTTGGACGGTCTTCCAAGCCCTGGGAGCCGGTTTGGCTGGCTTGTTTGGCGGCGTGCACCGGGGTTTCGGAAAGCCCACCGGCAAAGCCCTGATAGCGTTAACGGTTTTCGGAACCCTCGTGTTCGAGTTAATCGTGAACGTGTCCGGCGGCCTGCTCGGCATCGGATGGTTTACGGGCCTGATGGGGTTGCCCCTTTACTTCCTGACTTCGCTGCCCTTTTCCGCCGTGCACACCCTGACTAACGCGGGCTTTGCTGCGTTCTTGAAGCCCCTGCTTTCGCTGAGGAAAAACGATGAACAAAAATTCAGCCTGGTCAGCCTTACTCGTGCTGTTAACGGTAAGCGCCTTACTGTCCGGATGCTTAAGTCAAACGAATGACGGCACCCAACCGGTTTCGGTCTCCGTTTCCGTGGTGGCGGACGGGCAAGTGCTGGCCCAGGCAAGCGGTTCCTTTCCTGCGGGCACCACGGCCTTGGATGCCTTGAAGCCACTCATTCCCTTGGCCTACACGGACTCCCCCCTGGGAGCCTTTGTGACTTCGGTGGCAGGCAAGCCCGCGCCCGACGATTACTATTGGGCGCTCTACGTGGACGACGAGTACGCGAAGGTCGGCGTGAGCATGCTTCGACTGGAAAAAGAAACGCGCCTCGAGTGGCGGCTGGAAAAAATCGTAGACGCGCAGGTGAGCTGATGGCCAAGCCCAGCGAGGACCGCTTTTTCTTGCTGCTCCTGGTAGCCGTGTTGGGCCGGCTCCTCCTCCTGCCCCTGCCCTCCATCAAGCCCATCCTTCCGATCATCGTCTTCACGGCCCTCTCCCTGGGCCTGGACCAGGGCCTCTTGATGGCGTTCCTAGGGTTTTTCCTCTCCAACCTGGTCATTGACGGCATCTCCGGCTATGGCTTTGGGAGTTGGACGATTTACCAGGTCCTGGGCGGGGCCTTGGCTGCCTACACCGCCACCCTGGTCGCTGGGCGCAGGCCCGTGACTTCCATGGACCTCGTCAACGCCACCCTGGCCGGCACCCTGGTCTTCGAGCTCACCATCAACTTCGGCAGCGCAGGAGGCCTGGACATCGAATACTTTTTGGGCTCGCTGCCCTTTGCTTTGGCCCACCTGGCGGGAAACCTGGTGTTCGCCGTCCTCTTGAGCGGGTTTTTGCCGAAGACTTCACATTAGTTGGCTGAACGCAACGGCCAGCACCAACGCAGGCAGGTAGTTCGCGACTTTCACGGGCTTGAGTTCCAGGAGGTTCAGGGCCAGGCCCAGCAGGAGGATGCTGCTGACACCGGTCAGGTTGGCGAGGGCGTGCGGGGAGAAAAATGGTTTGAGCGTGCCAGCGAGCAACGTCAATCCCCCTTGGAACAACAGAAGCGGTACGGCGGTCAAGGCGATGATCGGGCCCGCGGTGGCGGCGAAGGCCACCGCGGAAAAGAAGTCCAGAGCCGACTTGGAGTACAGCAGGCTGGCGTCTCCCTTCAAGCCGTCGTTGAGCGCACCCAGAATGGTGAGGGGGCCGACGCAGAACAAGAGAAAGGTGTTGAGCACCAGGCTCATGCCTTGCTCGCCGGTCGCGGGCGCGTGCCTGGTCAAGGACTGCAAGCGCGCATCAATTCGCAGGCGCTCGCCGAGCGCGTGGCCGCCCAAAAGGCTGACCAGGACCACCAACGGGTTTTGGGCGGCGGACACGCCTTGGATGGCCAGGTACAAGGTCAACAATCCGATTGCGGCGAACTGGGCCTGACTAGTTTTCAGCCGCAGCCTAGCCCCCAACAAGCCCCCGGCGGCGACAGCGATGGTGTTTACCACGGTTCCGAGCATACAATACTAGGGTTCGACCAACTAATTAGTCCTGCGCCTGGAGAAAACCCAGCTATTTATCATCCTTTTGCTGGAAAAACAATAATATGGATGAATTGGACCAGAAATTGGTGGAATTGCTTGCCCTAGACAGCCGCATCAAGGTGGCTGGGTTGGCCAAGAAGCTGAAAATACCGGCTTCCACGGCTGCCGCGCGGGTGGTGAAGCTCGTCAAGAGCGGGTTCCTCAAGCGGTTCACCATCGAATTGGATTACGAGAAGGCCGGCAAACCGTTGTTGGCCTTGTGCCAGGTGAGCGTGAGGCACTCCAAGAACGATCCCGACCAGACCATCCAAGCGCTGCTCAAGCTGGCGGACGTCCAGGAAATCTATTCCACGACCGGGGAATGGGATTTCACCATCGTCATCCGCACCCAAGACATCAAGTCCCTGAAGAAGCTGGTCACGTACGACCTCAAGGCCTCGCTGCCCGACATCGTGCGCTCGAACACGCTGATTGCGTTGGAATACGGGAAGAAATGAGTTAGAAAATATCTGGATGAAATAGCGCGGCCAACCGCTTCGCCCCTTCGCCGAGGCGGGGGTCCGGGCTGTTGAGATAATTGTCGTCCAGCGAGTGCACGCGC
Organism: Candidatus Iainarchaeum sp.; assembly: GCA_018304425.1. Lineage (GTDB taxonomy): Archaea > Iainarchaeota > Iainarchaeia > Iainarchaeales > UBA10219 > UBA10219 > UBA10219 sp10219u. The sequence continues at coordinate 73,838 of JAGVWE010000005.1, forward strand.
CCGGTCTTGATGGCCGTGATGCCCTGCCAGCCTTCGCGGTTGCGAATCACACCCAAATCTTCCTTGCCACAGAACCCGCACCAGGCCGCAACGATGACCTCGGGGTCGAATTGCTGGACTTGTTCGGTGGACACCGGAGCCGAACGCATGCCGGGCCCGGCCAGCCCCGAGATGCCGCCCGCGGTTTCCACGATTTCGGGCACCCAGTTGCCGGAAGCGGTGGGCGGCTTGTGCCATTCCTCGACGTAGACGCGTTTCCTGGGCAGGCCCCGGGTCTGCTGCTGGATCCCCCTTAACTGCCTTTGAACCAGGTGCTGCAAGTCTTTGCCTGTTTGTGGCTCGCCCAAGGCCTTGCCGAGGTCGGCAAACGACTGCAAGACGTCTGACAAATCTTTCGGGTCGACGTGGAACACTTTCAACCCCCTTTCTTCCAAGACATCGGCAATGCGTTCCTGCAAGAACGTCGAGGTCAACACCAGGTCGGGCTTCAAGGCCGCGACCTTGTCGTAGTCCACGTCCAGCCAGCCCCCGACGATTACGGGCGGTTTCTTGGCGTCGAACTTCGGACAGAACCGCGTGCAGCCGACGATTTTGTCCTGCAAGCCCAGGCCCAAAACGATTTGCGTGTTGCTCGGCGCAAGCGAAACGATTTTCTTCGGTTCAGCCAAGTATAATCCCCTGGGTGAACTCGATGTGGGGGAAGCCTGGTGTGGTCTTTGAACGACCGATGGCATAATCCCACCAGCCCTCGAGGTCATCCCGCAGCTTCTGCAACTTGATTCCCTGGTACGGCGTGGGATACCCTTCCAACGACTGCCGCGCGTCCTGCAAGACCTTGAAGAACCCGCCCGCATTGCCGCGCTTGTGGTGTTCGAGCGCGACCGCAAATTGCAGGATGCCCTGGTAGAAGCGCTTGTCCTTTCCCTTCTCGACACGCCAAAGGACTTCCAAGACTTCATGGCACTCGAAAAACTTTTGCTCGTTGAACAAGGCCACGGCCTCGCGAAGTTTCCCGCTTTCCATGCCCAATGGAAAGGCCAAAACCATTAAAATGCGTTGCCATCCCATCGCTTACGGGGAGCATGACAGAACTCATTGAGTGGAACGAGTGGAAGCCCGAAACCTTCGAAAGGGCCCGGAAAGCCGATAAACTCGTGTTATTGGACCTTTCGGCCGTGTGGTGCCATTGGTGCCACGTCATGGACGAGACCAGTTACTCGGACAAAGGCTGTGCCCAGGTCATCAACGAGCAGTTCGTGCCAGTCAAGGTCTGGCTCGACCAGCGCCCGGACATCGGCGAGCGCTACAACCTGGGCGGTTACCCGACCACGGCCCTCCTGACGCCGGATGGAAAAATGGTGGGCGGCGGAACGTATATTCCGCCACGACAGCTCGCACCCTACCTTGCCAGCGTGAACGAGGAGTGGAAGAACAACCGCGCCGAGTTGCTGGCGCGCGCGGCCACGCGCGTCGAAGAGCCCATCCCCTTCCGGGAACTGCCCGGGCAACTCGAGAAAAGCGCGCCCGAGCAAATCGCGAACCTGCTGAAAGCCGACTTCGACGAAGCCCATGGCGGCTTCGGCGACCAGCCCAAGTTTCCCGTGCCGGAAACCATCCAGTTTTGTTTGCTGCACTACCACGTCGCGAAAGACCGGCAGGCGCTGGCCATGGCCGAGAAGACCCTGCAAGGCATCACCGGCATCTTCGACGAAACCGCGGGTGGGTTCTACCGCTACTCGATGAACCGCGAGTGGTCGGTTCCGCATTTTGAGAAACTGCTGGAGCTGAACGCGGAGTTGCTGCACTGCTACCTGGACGCGCACCTGGTTACCCAGCGGCCGGACTTCAAGGCCATCGCCGAGCGCACGGTTGCCTATGTGGACAAGACCTTGTCCGACCCCCAGGGCTTTTTCTATGGTTCCCAGGACGCGGACGAAGCCTATTACCACGCCGCGCCGGATGACCGGGCCAGGCACAAAGCGCCCTTCGTGGACCGAACCCTCTACGTGGACGCAAACGCCGCTATGGCCTCGTCTTACCTCAAGGCGGGGGTTTTACTGGACCGGAAGGAACTCGTGGACCGGGGCTTGCGTTGCCTGGACTTCCTGCTGGCGCACTGCTTCGACCTCAAGAAAGGGGCCTGCCACTATGTTGATAGCCTGCGACCGCAAAAATACGGGTTGCTGATGGACAACGCCGCGCTGGCGAATGCGCTCATCGAGGGCTATGAGTATTCGGGCAACCCGCTTTACCTTTACAAGGCCCGGGAGGCCCTGGAATTTTTGGTTCAGAACTTCTGGAACGCCAAACGCAACGCCTTCAACGACGCATTGCCGGAAAAAAAGGCCATTGGCTTCCTCAACGAGTCCCTTGCCCCCATCAAAGAGAACCTGTTGGCGGCCACGGCGTTGACGCGGCATGCGGCCATCCTGGGCGAGACCAAGTACAAGGAGATCGCCGAGCGCGTGTTGAAGACGTTCTCGCTTACCTACCACGAGCATGGGTTGTATGCTTCCCTGTATGGCCTGGCGCTGTACAAGTTCTTGAACCCGGTGGTCGTCAGTTTCTACTCGGCGAAGGTGGACGAGCAGGCCCTCGCCGACGCGCGCGCCTGCATGAAAGTGTTTGAGCCCCGCCGCTGCGTCAAATACGGGTCGGAAGTCCGGCACGGCCAACGCGCCTACCTGGCGTGTTCGAACAAGAAGTGCACGCCGATGCTGGCAAGCCTGGAGGAAGTGCTGGGGGAATTACGGGACGACGACCACCGATAGAACCAAAACAATAGCCTAATATAGTCCTTTAGTGCAATTTATTGCCATGCGCTTTGCGTGGTGCCTCGCTGCCTTGCTCGTGCTTTTACTGCTTTTACTCGGCTGTACGAACCCGGCTCCGGCCACGCCCGGCCCCCTTCGGGGAAAAAGCCCACCCACGAATGGGGTTCCTTTGTTGCAAACACAAAGCTACGCCTATTGTGAGGCGATGGACAACTACGATGACCAGGACGCGTGTTACCGGGGCTTGAACCTGGCGGCCTGTGACCTGCTGCCGAAAGACAAGGTGTCGTTCGCGGACGTTACCCAAGAAGACTGCTATTTCGCGGTGGCGCGTACCAGGGAAGACGCCTCGCTGTGTGGCAAAATGAAAGAAGGGGACGGCTGTTATGACCGCATGGCCTTTGAACTGATGGATGAAAGCCTCTGTGACAAGATAAAGGACGCCTCAGAATGGCGATCGTTAAGGGGAAGCTGCTATATCGCGCTCGCGGCTGCCAAGAAAGACTTCGGACTGTGCACTAGGGCTGGATTCCCCGAGGAGAAACTCCGCTGGGGGGAATTCCTGTTTAAGAAATCCAGTTGCTATGGGCTGTTAGTACATGACGCTGACACCTGCCGGGGCCTCAAGGAAGTAGTCGAACAAGAAGCCTGCTTGGCCGGGTTGGTCCCAAGCACTCGGGACGTTTCCCTCTGCGAGGGACTCACGAACGCAGAAATCAGAGACTTCTGTTTCCTGGTGTGCCTAGACTGCAAGTAATCAACCAAGTTGGATTTCCTCGTTCCCACAATAGATGCATAGGCCAGAATGATGAACCCATGCTTAAACCCGGCGACCAAGCCCCCGACTTCGAGGCCCTGGACACGAAGGACGAGAAGATAGAAGAATGAATGCACGGGGGCGGATTCGAACCGCCGGAGGCACTAAGCCACGGGATCTCTCAAACCTTTTCCCTGGTTTTTCCCAAGGCTTTTTTGCCGCAGCAAAAAAGGCTTCTTGAGTCCCGCCCATTTAGCCACTTTGGTACCCGTGCAGGCATAAATCTAACCGGAATAGCAATTTAAACCTACTTCTAGGCCACCCAAGAACGTCTTACGTTTTCTTTATCGATAGATAAAGCGTAAGTTATTTATAGGGGTTTGGGTATTATTCTGTAAGGTGATTTAATGGGGTCTATGACCGTTTCATCGAAATTTCAAATCGTGATACCGAAAGAGGATCGGCGGGATCTTGAGATAAAGGTGGGGGACAAACTAGTCACCCTGAAAAAAGGAAATATCCTGTATGTGATTAAAGTAGGCGCCCTAAAAGACGCGCGGGGTTCTCTTAAGGGTTTAGACATCAAGGATTTGAGGGAAAAACATGAACGCTTTGATTGACTCGTCCGCATGGGTATCCTTCTTCGCCAAAGGACCGTTAGCCGATAAGGTCGCCAAATACGTGGAGAACGCCAATCCAAAAAATCACTTTACGCCGACCGTGGTGCTTTACGAAGTGTACAAAAAGATAAAGAAAACGTTCGACGACCAGACTGCGGCCGATAACGTAGCCAAGATTGTGGCGTGGACGACCATCGTCGACCTCACCCAAGAACTCTCGCTGCTGGCTGCCGACAAAAGCCTGGAAACAGGGCTCGGCATGGCTGACGCCATTGTCTTGGTCACGGCCGAAAAAAAGCGCGCCACCCTCATCACGGCCGACAACGACTTTCGGGGACAGTCGAACGTCGTGCTCATCGAATGACTACTTACCGCTGCCGAACGCCAACACATCCCCATGGCGGACGAAGCTTCCGATGGCACGGTCCAAGAGCACGGAGACCCTTTCGCCGGCCTTTGCGGCCTTGATGGAGCGCAGGCCCAGGTTGATCTCCAGGACCTTGCCTTTCCGCCCTTGTAAGGTGAGGGACATGCCCTTGCGCAGCGTTCCTTCCACGACTTCCCCTGACAGCACCACGCCTTGGCCGGTCATATAGGAGCCGGAGACCTCGAAGGCCGCACTTTTGCCTGTAGGGGCAGCCGCAGGGGCCGCTTCCGGTTCCAGCTGCTTCCAGGTCTTGGTCTCGCCTTGGCGGAATTCGATGCCCATACACCCTATCTGGGAGCCGCAAGGTAAAAAAAGGTATTTTTCGGGGAGGCAAGGCTTTTATTTACCTAAAGGCCTATTTCTGTGCCCTGCCCGGACCTGACAAGAGTCGGTGGGGAATCAGTCTCAATGCCATGGAAAACGCCACCCTGGTAACCAAATATGGCCGCGATGGATTGATCTACAACGTCGTCGCCGGACTGCAAGCTCGCGACCGTTCGAAACCCTTCGTCACGAACCCGGCCATACGGCAAGCGATCGGGCGCATGGGCTTAGAAATGCCGTACTCCATCGGCCGCATCGCAGTGAACATCGACAGGAGCAAGGCGAGGACCCTCCTGCACACCGTGAGCTTTTTCCCGTTCGACGAGGAAGCGGCATACCGGCACCTCCGGGGAAAAGGGGTGGGCAGCCTCATCGAACTGGCCATGGAGGGTGACCTGATGAAGCGGTTCCCCGGGGCATTGATCCGTGCGACCTCCTTCAGGAGCCTGTCACGCACTTGGCAACTGGTGGCACGCGACCGCAGGCCGGGAAAGGCCATCCCGATCGAAGAGGCCTATGCGCTCACGAAGAAGCATGTCCTGGAAGAGCGCCGGAGAATCAGGTCTGAACGCAAGATGACCCCCTGGAAGCGCCGCCTCGCACGCGGCAAACGCTTCGTCAAGAAGGTGGGTAGGCTCCTCCGCTATGGTTGAGCCTGGGGATGGCAACGCGTCGGAGCGTTCACCCGAACGAGATGACGCTTCCGGTGAGGAGGCTCTCGAAGTCGTTGGTGCGGAGGAGGATGCTGCCTTCCTCGCCCCTGCGGAGCAGGTTCACGCCCAAATAGCGTGACTTGACGTCCTTGACTTCGAGGAACGAGGTGCCGTAGTCGAGTTTCAGTCCGCGGCGGAGTTCGCCTGACAAGAGCCGGCCGGAAACGTAGGCCTGGTCTTTGAGGACTTCCGCTCGGTGAACCCGAAATACTGGGACCTTATCTTGTTCCACGAGCTTGGCAACCCGCCGGAGCCGAACATGCTCTGGGACGCAGACATCCTCCGGGTGTGGAGAACGAAGTTCATTTTGTAATGCCTTCTTGGGAGTTAAGAATGGAATCATGTCCATCACGTTGAATAAGCGCAAGGCTGCATTTATCTGTTGCGGGTTCGGAAAGCGAAAGCCGCCGGACCGTAATCGAGGAAAATCTTAAATTCCAGGGCGGCTTCTATCTATGATATGCCGAAGCCAGGGCCCCATAAACCGATGCCTGACCCGTTCAGGAGGCATAAGCGTGGCCCGCTCACCGGGCTCTGGGCCAGAAATCCGACCGTGTTCTCCGAAGCGACCCAGCGGGCAATAGCGGAGGCTGGGCGCGACCTTGACGAGATGGGCCGCAAGGCCGACGTCGAGAGATGGGGGGTGCATGCCCGCCAAAGGCAGTACGCCAATTTCCGGCACCAGGAGACTTTCGCGAGAAGCCCCTCCAAGCGGCTGCTGCCGCGGAAGGTCAACCATAACACCCTGAAAGTCATCCTGAAATATCTGGAAAGCGGCAACAAGATCGCCGTTTCCCTGAAAGGCCTCACCTGGATTTACAACAACGAAAACCCGCACCTGCGGGAAGCCGTTGCCAGCACGCACCCAATTACTTAAACATAACCAGAAGGACAACCTTTAAATAAAAGTTCCATGCAAGTGATTAGTATTGCAGCCCCGGGATTGCTTCGGCAAGCCCGGGCTTACTCTTATTCATGCCCGCTAAAAAGGCCTACCTCTTCATCGATGGTTCCAACTTCTACCATGCCATCAAGAACAACGGGTTTGCGGAATCGTTCGCCTATGAATCGTTTTACCGCGAACTCGGCAAATGTGTCCGATATGCTGCGCAGCGCCTATCTCGACATGTATGACGTGGCTTTGCTTGCCAGCGGCGATGCGGATTTCGTGCCCGCGGCAGAATTGGTTCAGACCCTGAAGAAGGAAGTGGTTAACGTCCATTTCTATGCGGGCAGTTCATCTGAACTGCGGACCACCTGCAACGCCCACAAACTGGTTCAGGTGGATGCCACAGGAAATTGTTACTTCAGGTAAAGAAAAAAAGCGCGGGGGGCGCGATTTGAACGCGCGCTTCCTTTCGGAAAACAGCTTAGCAGGCTGCCGCATTAGACCACTCTGCCACCCCCGCAGCCTTTTTACAAAAGGTTGGCGAAAAGGCGCCATACTTCGTATGGCACAGCTCGCCGATAAGATTAAGCGCAAATGGATTGCAGCCTGCTGGCTAAATTGACCCCTGACACTATTATAAAGGTAATTATTGGGCGTCAACGGCCTTGAGAAGGGGAAAGCTATTTATTCCAGGCAACAGGTATTAATTCATGGAACGGCCGCAAAAACCAGCGCTCCGGTACCGGGTGCGCGAATGGATTCGGCGAAAGAAGAAACTCCTGCCCTGGTTCCGGCCACCGAAGCCCATCGAGAAAAAACCGTTGCCGCCGAACGGGTTGCGGATACTTTTCTACTGTAATGCAGGCGTAACCTCGGCCGAAGTCGCTGGCAATTTATACCTGTACTGGCAAAGGCATCCCCCCGGGTTTCCCGTTACCGTGGATGCGGCCGGTCACATAACGGGGAACCCCAGGGCAGGCGATTTCATGTACCATGTGCGGCGAGCGGATATCGTGGTGCCCATCATTGGCCACGACGAATTTGGCATCAAAATGGGCGTTCAGGAACGAGGGTGGAGGCGGAACCGACGCAGAAAAGACGCAAGAGAAATCCGGCGCAAGCGGCTGGAATGGTACTCCGGCTCGGCTCCCAAGCTGAGTTTGAACCTGGGGCAGCACCAGCCGGCGGAATTGGCCCAGCGAATTGAGGCCTGGGTGGGCGCGCGCTATATATTATCGGGCGAGACCTTTCCCCCAACCGCGGTAGACCTTGACCGGCTCCGGCAAGTGTGGGAGCGAAGTGAGTAGCTCACCGGATGCCCTATTAAGACTAATTATTGAGTCATATATAACATGGCCAAACGAAAGCCGCGGAAGCAGGCGAGGAGGCGGGCGAGGAAACCGCGGAAGCGGGCCGTGCGGAAAAAGGCGTCAAAAGCCGTGAAACTCGGGCAGAGGTATGTTTGGGCGTTGGGGCTAATGGTGTCCCTTCCTTTACTGTTGATGGCGGTTTTCGTTCATGTTTTGGGGTGGAAGCTGCATTATTGGGGGGTGGAGGCTTGGCCGCCCTTTGTTTTTGGCGCGCTGGTTGCAGGGTTTTTGGCTACGGAGGCCATCATTGATTTATTGACCGCGAAAAGCCCTGAGAAAGCTTTAAAATGATTTCAGTGTTTGAATGCATTGAATCCTCTAATTCAGCGAAAAAGACAGGGGTATCCTTTTAGAGGGGCATTTTGGGATAAAAATGGGTTTTTGTTGGTGAGTCGATGGAATCAGAACTAGCCTCGAACATCGCCGGGCTGAGAAAAGCCGAGGACGAAAAAACCAGGCTCCTGGAAGCCGCCAGCCAACAAAAAGAGCAAATCCTGAAAAAGGCCGCCGAGGAAGCCAAGCGCATCCAGGAAAAAGCGGGCGAGGAAGCCAACCAACTCAAGAACCAGTTGCTTTCAAAGGCCCGACGGGAAATCGAGGCCGAGGCCGAGCGGATAACCAAGCAAGCCCAGAAAGAGGCGGAAAGGCTTTCAGCCAAAACCCTTGCCCCGGAAGCCGTGCAACGGATGGCCAAGCAAGTCCTAGGATGATGCCATGTTCAAGCCCGTGAAAATGCTTAAAATCCAGGTGCTGGGCCTCAAAAGAGACCGCCCCCAAATCGTGGAAGCCCTGCACGAACTGGGCTTGGTCCACGTCGAAGAATGCAGGGACCAGGGCCTCGAAACCGGGCAAACCACAGAGGAAGCCAACGCCGTCAACGAAGAACTGGTCAGGCTTTATGCCGTGAAAAAACTCCTCTCACCTCAACCCACTACCCGATTACAGGCCAAGCCCCTGCCCCAGGTTCTGCGCGAAGCCAAAGGCCTGGGCATCGACGTCCGACTCGGCGAACTCAAGACCGAACTCGAACGCTTGGACGCCGAGAGAACTTCCATCGCGGACGCAAGGGGCCAGCTCAAGTACTTCGCCCATTTCCATGTGGACTTGGCCAGCCTCCAGGCGAACTCGGCAACAGTCTTGGCAGGGCTCGTGGCCACGCAAAAAATGCATCCCCTGCGGAACGCCCTTTCCGTCGTCAGCTCCAAGCACTTGCTTGCCGCCAAACCCCTTGACAAAACCCGCACCGTGTTCCTGCTGGCCATCGAAAAAGGAAGGGAGGCCCAGGCCCGGGACGCCCTGGAAAAGGCGGGAACCATCCGGCTGCGGCTTCCCACCGAGCGGGGAACCCCTTCCGAGCTCTTGGCCAACCTCGAAAAACGAGTCGAGGCCCTCAAAAAACGCCGGGAACTAGTGGAACAGGAAATCGGCCTGCATTCAAGGAAGCACTGGAATCACATCGAGTTCCTCATCGAATCCCTTGAAATCGAGAAGCAACGGCTGGACATCCTGCAGAAGTTCGGCCGGACCCGGGACGCCTTTGTATTGGAGGGCTTTGTGCCCCTGCCCCAGGCAGCCAAGCTCAAGGAAGCCCTGGCCCAGCGATTCGGCCAGAACCTGGTGGTGCTGGAGCACGAAGCCGAGGAAAGCCCCACGCTCTTGGACAACCCCCAACCGTTTGCGCCCTTCCAGTTCCTCATGGAATTCGTGTCCATTCCCAAAAGCCACGAAATCGATCCCACCATCGTGTTCACGTTCGCGCTCGCCGTCTTTTATGGCGCCATGCTGGGAGACGCGGGATACGGCCTGCTCTCCTTGGCCTTGGCGCACCTGATTGTCAAGAAAACCGAGGCCGGGGGCCTGCTCAACAACGTGGGCAAGATATGGTTCGTCTTCAGCATCCCCTCCATCGCGTTCGGTGCAATCTACGACGAGTTCTTCGGCTTTTCCCACCACAAACTCCTGGGGGTTGAACTCTACCATGGCTTGGAGCGCATGGAGTCCGTGCCCACCCTCATCCTGTTGACGGTGTTGATGGGTTTGGCCACCATGGTGCTGGGCTACTTCCTGGGCTTCCTCACCGAGTGCATGGAAAAGAACTACAAGCACGCCGTGGGCAAGCTGGGCTGGATTGGAACCATTGTGGCCGGTGCCCTGCTGGTTGCCACTCTGTTGTTCAACGTGTTTGGCCCGGGCATGCTGCTGGCGGCAGGCGGGGTTCTGGGGGTTTCCGTGCTCGCCATCGTGTACGCGGAGGGCCCCATGGGCTTGATTGAGATTCCCGGAGTCGCGGGCAACATCCTCTCCTACTCGAGAATCGCGGCGGTTGGCTTGAGCTCGGTCATCGTGGCCATGATATTGAATGACCTGGTGCTGCCCAAGCCCGAGCAGGGCCTCTGGCTTATAATAACTTTGCCCTTGTTCCTTTTCGGGCACCTCTTCAATGCCGTGCTCGGCATGTTTGAGAGCCTGGTACAGGGGTCAAGGCTTAATTTCGTTGAATTCTTCTCCAAGTTTCATCACGGTGGGGGGGAAAAGTTCGCGCCATTCAGGTGCGAGAGAAAACACACACTCGGAGGTTGATAGAAAATGCCATTATTCGAAACAACAGCAGGAATCGCGATGGCAGCCGGCCTTTCCATCATCGGCGGGGCTTTGGGAACTGCCTGGGTGCAGAGCGCTATCGGCTCATCGGCGATGGGCGTCATAGCGGAGAAACCCGAGGAAGCCAGCAAATTGCTTATCTGGCTGGTCATCCCCGAAACCATTGTCATCTTCGGTTTCGTCATCGCCATCATGCTGACCCTGAAGATTGCGGGGTAAAGGGATTCACGTGGGCTTGGATACGCTGCAGAAGGAAATACTGCTGGACGCCAAAAAGGAGGCCGACGCCCTACTGGCGGGAGCCGACCAGGAGAGGCGTCGCATCCTAGCGGCAGCCAACACGGAACGCGAGAAAGTGTTGACTATCGCCAGGGAAAGCATAGCCAAAGTCGTTGAAGCCGAGAAAAACGAGCGACTGACCTCGGCCAGGCTGGCCGCCAACCGGCTGGTAAACGATGCCAAGTCCCGGCAGGTGGACCAGGCGATTGACCGGGTGTGGGAGGCGTTCAAGGAAGCCGGGAACGGCGCCTCCTACTACAAGCGCCTCGGCCAGTTAGTCGAGGCCGGCTTGCAGGAGTTCGGCGGCAAAGCCGTTGTCCACCTCAATTCCCAGGACCTGAAGTCCGAGGTCGGCAAGAAACACAAGAACTTGCTGGCCAAGGAGCCGCTGAAGGCAGTGGGCGGCGCCATCATAACTTCCGCAGACGGCAAGATACGCATGGACTGCACGTTGGAACAGCTTTTCGCGGAAAACCGGGAAGGCATCCGGAAAACGGCTTACGCTGAATTGTTTGGCAGGGGTGTCCAGTAATGGTTTACGGACTCGAGGGTTCCACGGCGGCCAGGGCCCTGACGTATGGCTACTCCAATGCCAGGGTCAAGGCCATGCAGGCCCTGCTGTTCAAGGGCAAGGACCTGGAAGCCCTGGTCGGAGCCAGTGACTTGAAGGAAGTCATTGGCTTCCTGGAGCGAACCAGTTACCGGGAGGACCTGGTGGCAACCTCCCTGAATTACAGCGGCATCAACCGCGTGGAATTGGCGCTGGGCCTCAACTATGCGCGGGCCGCCAGCAAGCTATTGAAAATCGCGCCCAAGGCCGCGTTGCCGGTGCTTGCCGCCATCCTGCGGAAATGGGACGTGCACAACCTCAAAACCATTTTGCTGGGAAAATACGAGAAAAAGCCGCGAGCCGAGATTGAGCCCTACTTGGTCAGGTGCGGGAGCCTCTCCAAGGCAACCCTCGCCCGGCTGCTGGAAGAAGACAGCATCCAGGAACTCGTTGGATTGCTGGCCGGCACGGAGTACGGTTGGGTCCTGGAAAGGGCCTGGAAAAAATTCGGGGAAAGCAAGGACATGAATGCGTTCCTGGAAGCCCTGGACCTCCATTATTACGCCAAACTTGCGGTCGAAGTAAGCGATACCGGTGGCAGTGAACGCGTCATCCGCCAGCTCGTGGAAGCCGAAGTGGATGCCAAGAACCTGGTGAACGCGTTGCGGCTTAGAAGGGAAGGCAAGACCGATGAATACATTGGCTCGCTGTTCGTTCCAGGCGGAAGCCTGGACAGGGAAGAACTGCAGGCTTTGCTGAAGGCGCACCCCCAAGGGGAGAAGGGCTTCGAGGCCCTCCTCCTGGCGGCACAGAAACGCATGGGGCTGGCCCCCTCGGAGGGCGGCATCGTCCCCTCCAAGGGCGCGGGCAAGTCCTTGGCAGCCCTTGAAACCCGGCTCGCGCACCGGATCGTCGAGCAAAGCCTCCGAACCCTGCGGCGCAGCATCCTGTCCTTGGGCGCCTTGGTGGGCTTCCTCTATCTCAAGGAAAACGAAGTGAACAACGTGCGAAAAGTCATCCGGGCCAAGGAATACCGCCTGCCTCCCGCGATGGCAAAGGAGATGTTGATTATACCGTCATAGAGGTTTTGAAGCATGGAAGAATTCCCACACAACATTGCGGTGATTGGCGACCGGGCCACGTCAACCGGCTTCAGGCTGGCGGGCATCCGGGAGGTCCACGTTTACGAGGACAAGACGGCGGAAAAAAAGCTGGCCGAACTCCTGGAACGCGAGAACCTGGGCCTGATAATCATTAACGAAACCCTTTTGCAGAAATTCGACTGGCGGATGAAGAAAAGAATCGAGCGAATCGCCAAACCCGTGATCATTACCGTGCCGGACCGGCTCGGAACCGTGGTCGAGGAAGCCGAATCGCTTCGCTCGCTGGTGCGAAGGGCGTTGGGCGTTGACTTAATCAAATGAGGTGGATGGATGGGCGTAATCAAGCGAATCATTGGACCCGTTGTTACGGCGGAAAAAATGCAGGGCGCACGCATGTTTGACGTGGTAAAGGTGGGCGAGGAAGGCCTGATTGGCGAGGTCATCAAGCTCAGCGGGGAAGAAGCCATTTTACAGGTGTACGAGGACACGTCCGGCCTGCAGCCCGGCAAGAAAGTGGAGAACACGGCGCTGCCGCTCAGCGTGGAACTCGGCCCAGGACTCCTGACGTCCATCTATGACGGCATCCAACGGCCACTTGAAATCATCCGCGCCCAGCACGGCACGTTCATCGCCAGGGGCGCCAAAACAGATGCCTTGGACCGCAAGAAGAAATGGGAATTCAAGGCCACGGCCAAGGCGGGAGACGTGGTCGAGGGCGGCAACATCCTGGGCGAAGTCCAGGAAACCGAGCTCATCCAGCACCGGGTCATGGTGCCGCCGGACGTGCACGGAAAGATTGCCAGCATCAGCAGCGGCAAGTTTTCCTTGGAGGAAACCATTGCCGTCATCGAGGACCAGGGCAAGAAAACCAGGGTCTCGCTGCTCCAGAAGTGGCCGGTGAGGAAACCCAGGCCCTACAAGGCCAGGCTGATGCCGGATACGCCGCTTGCCACGGGCATGCGCATCATTGACACGTTTTTCCCGGTGTCAAAGGGGGGAACGGCCTGCATTCCCGGCCCCTTCGGCTCCGGTAAAACGGTTTGCCAGCAGTCCCTGGCCAAGTGGAGTGACGCCCAAATCGTGGTCTACGTGGGCTGTGGAGAGCGCGGCAACGAAATGACGGAAGTGCTGACCGAGTTCCCGGAATTGCAGGACCCCCGCAGCAAGAAGCCCTTGATGCAGCGCACCATCCTGATTGCCAACACCTCCAACATGCCGGTGGCGGCCAGGGAGGCAAGCATTTACACGGGCATCACCATCGCCGAGTATTACCGGGACATGGGCTATGACGTCGCATTAATGGCGGACTCCACTTCCCGGTGGGCGGAAGCCATGCGTGAAATCTCCGGCCGGCTCGAGGAAATGCCGGGCGAAGAAGGCTACCCCCCTTACCTGGCCAGGCGGCTCGCTGAATTCTATGAGCGCGCGGGCAGGGTCGAATGCCTGGGAGGCAAGCAAAAAAATGGCAGCGTCACCATCATCGGCGCGGTAAGCCCGCCGGGCGGCGACATCTCGGAACCGGTTTCCCAGAACACGTTGCGCGTAACCAAAGTGTTTTGGGCGCTGGACGCCAAGCTCGCGCAACGCAGGCACTTCCCGGCCATCAACTGGCTGAAGAGCTATTCGCTGTACCTGGATTTGCTGGAACCCACCTACCTGAACACGCTTTCCGCGGAGTGGGTGGATTTGAGGACGAATGCCATGGCCATGCTCCAGAAGGAGTCCGAATTACAGCAGATCGTGCAACTGGTTGGAACGGATGCCTTGCCTGAAAAGGAGCAAGCCATCCTGGACGCGGCAAGGATGCTGCGTGAGGACTTCCTCCAGCAAAGCGCGTACGACGAAATTGACGCGTATGTCTCGCTCCAAAAGCAGTACCTCATGCTGAAGACCATCATGAAATTCCATGAAAAGGCCGTGCACGCCCTCGAGTTGGGCGCCCAGCTCAAGTCCATCGTGGAGATGCCGGTCCGGGCCCAGATTGCCCGAATGAAGGAAATCAGGGAAGAGGACGCTGATAAGAAGGTCAACGCCATCCTCTCCGAAATAGAGAATGCGTTCGGCAAGCTGGCCAGGAGCGTCGGCCCCCTGTAAGGGGGTTAGCACAGGATAGGTGAAAACATGGCGATAAAGGAATACCAGACCGTTACCGACGTTGCCGGCCCCCTCGTCTTCGTGGACCGGGTGGAAGCCATTGGCTACAACGAGCTCGTGGAAGTCATCCTGCCCAACGGCGAGCGCAGGAAAGGCCAGGTATTGGACACGGCCAAGGGAAGGGCCGTGGTGCAGATTTTCGGGAGCACGACAGGCGTTGACACCCAGCACACAAGGGTCCGGTTCCTGGGCGAAACCATGCGCATCAGCGTTTCGGATGAAATGCTGGGCCGTGTGTTCAATGGCTTGGGCGAGCCCCGCGACAACGGCCCCACCATCATTGCCGACGAAAAAATCGACATCATTGGTTCGTCCATCAACCCGACCGCGCGGCGGAAGCCCGAGGACTTCATCCAGACCGGCATCAGCACCATTGACGTCATGAACACCCTGGTGCGGGGTCAGAAGCTGCCTATTTTTTCGGGCGCTGGCATGCCGCACAACGATGTCGCGGTCCAAATCGCGAGGCAGGCCAAGGTGCTGAAGGGAACCGACAAGTTCGCGGTGGTGTTTGCCGCCATCGGAATAACCCACGAGGAAGCAGCGTTCTTCATGCGGGACTTTGAGATGACAGGAGCCCTGGAAAGGGCCGTGCTGTTCCTCAACCTCGCGGACGACCCCTCGGTGGAAAGGCTGATTACGCCAAGAATGGCGCTTACAACCGCTGAATACCTGGCGTATGAAAAGGACATGCACATCCTCGTCATCCTCACGGACATGACCAACTACTGCGAGTCCCTCCGCGAGATTGCCGGGGCAAGGGAAGAGGTTCCAGGGCGAAGGGGCTATCCGGGCTACATGTACACGGACCTGGCCTCCATTTACGAGCGGGCCGGCATCGTCAAGGGAAAAAAGGGCTCCATCACGCAGTTGTCTATTCTCTCCATGCCTGGTGGGGACATCACGCACCCCATTCCGGATCTCACGGGCTACATCACGGAAGGCCAGATTGTGCTGAACAACGACTTGCACCGGAAGGGCATTTTTCCCCCCATTGACGTGCTGCCCAGCTTGTCGAGGCTCATGAACCTCGGCATTGGCGGCGAGAAAACGCGGGAAGACCACCGGGGGGTGGCAGACCAGTTGTACGCCGCGTATGCCACGGGACGCGACTTGCGAAGCCTCTCGGCCGTGGTGGGCGAGGAAGCCCTCACCGAAAACGACCGGAAGTACTTGAAGTTCGCGGACGCCTTTGAGAACCGGTTCGTGCGGCAGGGCAAGCACGAGAACCGGGAAATCCATCAGTCGCTGGACTTGGGCTGGGAACTGTTGTCGGGCCTGCCTGAAACCGAGTTGAAGAGGATCAAGAAGGACTACATCGCCAAGTATGGCAAGCGCTTCCGGAAGGAGTGAGGGCATGGCCGAGGAAGACATCAAGACCACTCGCCTGGAACTCATCGAAACCCGGGGCCGGGTGGTTTTGGCCGAGAAAGGGCATAACCTGCTGAAACAAAAGCAGGACGTCCTCATCCTCGAGTTCTTCAAGATACTAGGCAAGGCCAAGGACTTGCGGAACGAGCTCAACACGCAGATGACTGCTGCCTTCCAGGGGCTGGCCGTGGCCGAAGCCTACCACGGCATCCACGAGCTGGAGGCGGTCGCCTTAGCGGTCAAAACCGCTTCCGGCATCAACGTGCAGGTGAAGAACGTGATGGGCGTCAAAATCCCGGAAATCCGGGGAAGGGATGTCAAGAAAACCCTGACCGAGCGCGGCTACAGCGTGGTGGGCACGTCCGCCAAAATCGACGAGGCCGCTTCCGCCTTTGAGGGCGCGCTGGAAATGGTCATCAAGCTGGGGGAAACCGAGAATGCCTTGAAGCGGCTGGTGCGCGAAATCGAGAAAACCAAGCGCAGGGTCAATTCATTGGAATTCATCCTCATCCCACGGCTCAAGGAAAAAGTGAAGATTATCAGCATGCGCTTGGAGGGCCTGGAAAGAGACCAGTTCATCGCCCTCAAAATCGTGAAGAAAAAAATTGCGGCGAAGAAGGCGGCGTGATGGCGGCAAGTAGCAACTGAACGCCGTTTACGTAAATGACTAGGTTTCCTTATTGCACGCGCGCAAACGCGTGATTTTCACGGCGGAACACTCAATTCACGCGGCCCTGAACTCATCGCGCCCCCGGCACTGGCCCTTGAGCCGCGGTTCCTGGGCCCACCCAAGCCGTTCAACACCCAGTCTCACAGTCGAAGTCCCTTTCATAGAAATCCGTCTCATCGTAGGGAATCAACTCACCCCCGCAGAGCATGCCGCAAGCCAACTGCACGCACTTGCCCGTTTGTCGCTTTTTCATGCCACCACCCCGTATATCTACCTACATCCATATCTAAATAGCCAATACGCTTAATTATTATGTTTTCATGGAAAAAATTTACTACTTATCCAGTTATAACGCATTTTTCTTCTACTTGTTCATGAGGTATTCCCAGGGCCCGAACAACCATCGGAGAAGGAAAACAACGTCGGTAATAGCCAAGCAGACAAGTAAAAATAAAATAAATGGCGTAGTTTTTCATGTTTACATGGAAAAAAATAGGTTTAAATTCATATTTAACGAATGATGGATCATGCGTGCTGCTGTTGAATCCCTGGATGCCAGGGACCGAAAACTTGCCTTCCTCCTGTCCAAGAACTGCCGGACCAGCTACCGGAACCTGGGAAAATTGCTGGGGCTTTCCCCGGACAGCGTGCGCTACCGCCTGGCGAAACTCGAAAAACAAGGCGTGATCAGGGGCTATGTTGTGGTGCCGAACTCGTTCGCGCTGGGCAAAATGATTACCTCGGTTTTTGTCTCCTTCCACAACCTTCCCAGGGAAAGCGGCAGCCGAATCGTTGAACTCCTGAACCGGCAGAAGGAAATCGTTTTCGCGTACAAGACCCAGGGTGCCTGGGACCTGGTCTTCCAGGTCGAGCACAAGGGGATGTTCGAATTGAACAAAACCTTGGAAGAATTCAGGGCCGTGTGCGGCGAAGAAAAAATCGACCAGCTCTTCTACCAAGCCCACGTGGGCGAATACAAGTTCAGGCAAGCGCCCGAAGCGATTTTAGGCGGGCAAAAAGTTTCCGAAATCCTCTCCATCCGCGCGGATGCATCCTTCGCCAAGGACTTCCTCGACGCGCCCCCCACGGAACTCGTGGAACAGGCGCCGGCCAAAATGAGCGAAGCCGATGGGCTGGTGCTGAACCGGTTGTCCGACGACGCAAGGATAAGCCTCACCGAGCTGGCCCTGAAGACCGGCTTAAGCGTCGACCAGGTTCGGTACAAAATAAGGCGCCTGGTCAGGCAGGGAATCATCCAGGCGTTCTGGGCCGTCCTGGACCTCCAGAAGTTCGGCCTCCACCGCTTTGACCTCCTGGTCAAGCTGAAAAACCTGGACTCCAAGGCCAGGGCACGGATGAAAACCTACTTCCTCAACCACCCGAAGGTCGTCCGAGCCATTCTCACCTGCGGTCCCTACGGCTTATGGGTCAACCTCACCTGCGAGGACCTCTCCAAATGCCGTGAAACCGTGGAAGAATTCAGCGAACGCTTCCATGACTACCTACTGGATGCGGACATGCTGATGGTGTTCGAGGAACTGAAGTTCAGGTTCTAAAAAATTATCTTTGGAATAATTCTTTTCATAATTATTCTTCCTAGGAATTTATCTTTCAAGAAGCCTTATTTAAGCGGACGCCAAGAGTATGTGATGAGCCAACGCTTCGACACCTTGTGCGTGCATTCCGGCAGCCAGCAGGACCCCGTCACGGGGGCGGTAGTGTCGGCAATCCAGCCAGCCGTGACCTTCCGGCAGCTTGGAATAGGAAAACCATTGGGCTTCGAGTATTCCCGTGCCGCCAACCCCTCACGCCGGGTGCTAGAGCGAAGCATCTCCGAACTGGAGGGATACAAGCACTCGGTCTGCTTCGGATCCGGCATCGCCGCCGAACTGGCGCTGTTCCAAACCCTCAAACAGTATGACCACGTCCTCTTTTGCGAGGAAACCTATGGGGGAACGTTCCGCTTGATGAAGACCGTGCTCAACAAGTTCGGCCTCCGCAGTGATTTCGTGCAAATGGATTCCCCTGACCGCATCACGGACTACGTCACAAAGGACACGAAAATGGTGTTCGTGGAGTCCCCAACCAATCCACTGCTGGACGTCATCGACCTCCAGGGGGTTGGGGAAGTCGCAAAAAAGCACGGCCTGCTTTACGTGGTCGACAACACCCTCCTGAGCCCTGCATTCCAGCAACCCAAGAAGTTCGGGGCCGACGTGGTCGTGCACAGCTTGACGAAATACCTGGCAGGGCACAACGACGTCGTCGGGGGCTCGTTGTCCTTCGACGACGCATCCCTCCAAGAGAAACTCGGCCACCTGATTAAGGCCACGGGCGCGGTCCTCTCGCCATTCGAGTGCTATCTGACCCTGCGCGGCATCAAGACGCTTTACTTGAGGATGCAGAAACACGAGGCCAACCACGAAAAAATCGCCGCCTTCCTTGAACGCCATCCAAAGGTGAAGAGAGTGTACTCCACTACGCTGTCCTCCCACCCGAAACGAGAGCGCTTCCTGGCACAGGCCACGGGACACGGCGGCACGTTCTCCTTCGAGTTGAAAGGCGGACTGGCGAGCGCCAAAAAGTTCGTGCGGGGGCTCAGCCTATGGACCTTTGGGGAAAGCCTGGGCGGCGTTGAATCCCTGGTTTCGCATCCCCCCACCATGAGCCATTCCTCCCTTTCCCGCGAAGAACGATTGAAGCGAGGCATCCACGACGGCTTGCTCAGGCTCTCCTGCGGCATCGAGAACGCGGACGACCTGATCTCCGACTTGGAGGAGGCGCTTGCCGGCGTTTGAGGTGCATGCATGGACGACGTAAAGATTTTCGCGCCAGCCAGCGTCGCCAACGTCGGACCTGGTTTCGACGTGCTCGGGTTCGCCTTGGAAGGGATTGGGGACATTGTGAAGGCACGCCGCGTAACCGGAAAAGGCGTCCGCCTCACGCACATCCACAACGACGGTGGACGCCTCCCGCTGGACCCGGCCAAGAACACGGCCTCGGTCGCCGCACAGCAGGTGCTCGAAAAGCTCGGCATACGAGGGGAAGGCATCGAACTGGAACTCGAAAAAGGGCTTCCCTTGAATTCGGGCCTGGGCAGCAGCGGAGCAAGCGCGGCCGCCGGCGCCTACGCTGCCCTTAAACTGTTTGGAAACGGCCAGAACAAGGAAGAAGCCCTTGAAGCCTGCGTAAAAGCCGAGGGCGTGGCCAGCGGTTTCCACGCCGACAACGTGGCACCTGCCCTGCTGGGCGGCGTCGTGCTGATAAGGAGCTATACCCCCCTTGACTTCATTCGCATCCCGTTCTCTGCCAGTGTCTACGTCACCCTGGTGAAGCCGGACATCGAAATACGGACCCGGCAGGCAAGAGAAGCCCTTCCCCGCAAAGTGCCGTTGGCGGGTTTGGTGAAAAACACGGGAAACGTGGCGGCGCTTGTATCCGGTTTCTTCCTCAACGACCCTGCCACCATAGGAAAGGCCATCGACGACTGTCTGATTGAACCGGTGCGGCAGAAACTCATCCCGGGATTCAGGGAAGCAAAACAAGCCGCCATCGAAGCAGGCTGCCTTGGATGCAGCATCGCCGGTTCGGGGCCGAGCGTCTTCGCCCTCTCCGAATCCAAGAAAACCGCCAAGGCCATTGGCGAAGCCATGCGTTCGGCGTTCACGGCGAAGGGGCTGGGTGCCACGAAAATCGTCTCGTGCATCAGCAGCTTCGGTGCGCGCAGCATGTAAAGGGGAGGCAACAGGCATGCAAACGACCAGACTGGGTTTGATTGGTTTCGGCACGGTGGGCACGGGCGTGGTAAGATTGCTGCAGAAAAACGCTGGCCTCATCCGCGAGCGGACTGGGATGTGCCTCGAACTAAAGAGAATCGTCGACTGCCACATTGACCGGGAAAGGCCGGTCAAGGTAGCGAAGGAAATCCTGTCGACCGATGTCAACGAAATACTCGAAGACCCAACTATCGACGTCGTCATTGAACTCATTGGCGGCTATTCCCCGGCAAGGGAATACATCCTGCAGGCGCTGAGGAACGGCAAACACGTGGTGACGGCAAACAAGGCCTTGCTGGCAAGGGACGGCCCAGAGATTTTTGCCGAGGCGGAAAAAGCACGCAGAAGGGTGTTCTATGAGGCAAGCGTGGGGGGCGGCATCCCCATCCTGCTCGCGCTGGAAAGGGGCCTGGTCGGAAACAAAATCGAAAGCATCCGCGGCATATTGAATGGCACCTGCAACTTCATCCTCACCAAAATGGAGGGCGGAGTGTTAGAGTACGCAGATGCATTGAAGCTCGCGCAGGAAAAAGGGTTTGCCGAAGCGAATCCACGGCTCGACGTTGAAGGCAGTGACGCAATGCACAAGCTCGTCATCCTTTCACGGCTGGCGTTCGGAGGGGAAAGCGATGAAATGACTGTGGAACTTAAGGGCATAACGCACGTTACTCAAGCAGACGTACGTGCAGCCCGGGCAGCGGGCAAGAAAATAAAGCTGGTGGCGGAGGCAACAACAAGGAAAGGAGAGGCAAGCCTGCGCGTTTCGCCGAAAGAGCTGCCGCTGGATGACCCGCTGGCAAGGGTCGACGACGAAATGAACGCGATAGTGGTGAAAGGCGATTTCGCAGGCGAATTGTTTTTCGCCGGCAGGGGGGCGGGAATGGATGCAACGGCCAGCGCGGTGGTCGCAGACCTCGTCGAGGCAGCGAAACAATTAAACCGCTCCCGAGCAGAGTGAAGTAGTCATATGGTTTTGGATGATTTTCATGCGCACGGTGATGAAGTTCGGTGGCAGCGTCCTCCGCACCTCCGCAGACCTCCGGCGGCTGGCAACCATCCTAGAGCCAAGGCTGGCGTGCGGCGAGCAGATAATCCTTGTCAACAGCGCCCTACAAGGCGTGACCGACCAGCTCATTGCAACCGCCGAGAGAGCCGGCAAGGACCGGCTGGGGATCCTGGAGTCCATGAAGAGCTTGCAGGCAAGGCACCTTTCCGCCCTTGAAGGCGTGGAAGCCGGGAAAGCACGGGAATGGTGCCTGCATGAACTCAGGCAAGGGTTTCAGCGGCTGGAGTGCGCACTCCACAACGTGCACGCCATGCATGGCCTTTTACCACGGGCAGCCGACCCCATCTATGCGTTTGGGGAGCGGTTCGCGGCCAGGCTCATCGTTGCACACCTGCAGGAAGCCGGTATCCAAGCAAAAGCGTACGATGCCGACGAAGCCGGTCTGATGGTGGAAGACCATGTGGAGGGGGCCCGCCCAATAATGCCTTTAACCTGCAAGAACTTCCGCAAAATCGTGGCCCGGCTCCGGCACGGGGAGGTGCCGGTCATCACGGGCTACTTCGGCATGGACGGGAACGGTAACGTGGTCTGCTTGGGCCGCGGCGGAACCGACTACTCGGCCGCCATCGTCGCCAACGCCGTGGACGCGAACCGGCTCGAACTGTGGAAGGACGTGGGCGGCCTCTACAGCGCCGACCCCAAGCGCGTGTGGAAGGCACGGCCCCTACGTGAGCTCAACTACGACGAGGCAGAGGAACTGAGCAGATTCGGCGCCAAAATCCTGCACCCAAAAACCATCAGCCCACTGCGCGAGAAAGGCATCGAAGCCTGGATTCGCAGCGTGCACGAGCCATGCAGGACAGGCACCCGCATCCACGCCAAGCCCTTTCAGTTTGGGCGGGCGGCGGAAGCATTTTATACCCCCTAAAGGGGCAAGGGTTCTCTCGGGACAGGTCCCTAACCCAGCGAAAACGCTTTAAACACCCCCCGAACACAAGATATGCATGCATATGGGGCAAAGAGGCGCCATCCCGGTTTGGCTTATCCTCCTGGTCTTGGTCGGCAGCTTCCTCGGGGTGAGCCTGCTTACCTCCCTTGACCCCCTGGGCCTCAAGGAAAAACTCGGTCTGGACAAGGAATCCGTGAAACCGCCTTCCACCGGCGCGGACGCCGGAACCAATGCACCGGGCAGCGGGGGGGCCACACCCGAACAAGTCCAGGAAAGCCTGCTGGCCAATCTCTCCAAGGAATGGATGGGCGTGGACCAGGAACAGATGAGCCACCGGTTCCCCTGGCCCCGGCAAATCGAGTTCACCGTGACCCCGGAAAGCACTGGCTTCGTCCTCCGCGCGCCGCTGTTCAGGCCCGAAAAGCATTCGGTGGATGGACAGGAAACCCTGGACTGGTTGCAACCCCCTGATATTCAGGTCCTGGACAACCAGGTGCCGGGCCAGCAACGGGAAACCAATCAATTGTTTTACGTGTACTTGCCCCAAGATGATGAATTCAATGGAGTGGTGAATGCAGAGGGGTTCAGCCACTATTTTGATGCAACCCTGGAAGACCCTGAACTGGACGGCAGCCAATTCGGCGAATTGCCCTACCAGCTGACCCTGTACTCAAAGGAAGGGGCCTTCGAGCAGGCGTTCAAGGACATGAGAGGCCTGGGCCTCCGCGAGCGCACGCTGTACGCCACGCTTGGCATCGATTATGGCTTGTGGCAAAACGGTTTGTACGCCGACCATCCCGTGGGCCTGAAAATCCACCTCCGCGATTTGGAGGCACGACCCACACAGCCCCTGGAATTGTTCGCCTACTACCAGGGGGAAGTGGACGACTACCCGAATGTTCCGGGCGTCATCAACCCCAAGGCCTATGAGCGGGTGGTGGAAGTCTATGCGCCCCGCTACCCCAACCTGGACGCAGCAGCCCCCCTGGAAACGCGTAGCATCCGAGTCGTGCAATTCTACCGCCGCCTCCAGGAGGGAACCACTGGGCCCTTGTTCCTGCCCCTGGCAGGTGGTGGCGTGCTTGCCTTCAAATCCAAGGGCAAGGGCATGGCTGCGCGAACGCCTCCGGTGCTGGGCGAGTTGATTCCTGGCAGCCCACCCAGAGTGGAATGGAGTTTCGAATTTCCACGACAGGCCTTGACGCCAACGGAAGCCTATGGACTCGAACTCACCCTCAACAACAAGAAGGCAGACCTGCGCTTTGCAAGGAACGAGTCCTCCTTGAGTGAAAGCACGTTCCAGCCCGACGCGTTTTACCCGGTGTCCTACGCAGTTGCCTTTGGCGAGGCCTTTGACCCGGAGAAGATTCGAGCCGAACAGCTGGCCAGGCTGGCTTTCCTGAAAGTAAACCACCAGCGATTGGCCGAAGGCCTGCCGCCCTTGCAGTGGGATTCAAGGCTGGCCATCGCTGCCCAGGCCCATAGCCAGGCCATGGCGGAAAACGCCGAACTCAGCCACACGGTTTCAGGGGAAAGGGAATTGGCCGGCCGCTTGCTGGACGCGGGCCTGGGCGGGAAAGCAAAGGGGTGGGCGGAAAACATTGCCTCGATTCCCCTCAATGGCCGAAGCCTTTCCATGGATGCCCTTGCCTTGGCCGAGGAAGCAGTGAGTTTGTGGATGCACAGCAGCGGGCACGAAACCAATATCTTGAACCCGGCTTACACCCATGCCGGGATGGGCATCGCCATCGAGCGAGGCTATGCCTACTTCACCCAAGACTTTGCAGGCCTTCCACTGCCAGTCAAGCAAAAAAAAGAGGCCCTGCCCGTACCCCTGCCAGCGCCAACGGCGCCTCTCCTGCCGGAACCCCCTACATGTGGTTGCCAGAGCATCCAGTTGGTGACGCAGGGACCCATCGACCCCGCTTTCGGTGACCTCAAGGTCACGCAACTGGGCGCCTACGCCATCACGAACAAGCCACCCCACGGAGTGCTCGCCAAATTCGCGCACGTCGTGGACGCCAGTCTGGCCCCAGGCAGCGATGCAGCTCAGTGCAGGGTGGAACAAAAGTCGAAGGGCACCACGCTCTACAGGGCGGGCACAAGCAATGAATTAGCAGTGCATCATGAAATGTTTGGCGCGCAAGCGCCCTACAAGGGCGAGACCCTTATATCGGATGACTCGGAAGAAAACATCGTGAGAAAAGACAATCGCATCCTCGTGCTCAACGTGCCCCGCTTTGAAACAAACACCTCCGACACCTTGCCAGCGAAGGTGCAGCAGCTTACCCTCATCCGGGTCGCGCCGCCGGGAAATGCGGCGAACGACGGCACAGCAAATGCCTGTGAGTGCCGCATCGAGCAGGCACTGGACATTGGCCTCAATGCGGGCGGGGAATGGGAGCCCAAATGGAGTGTTTCAGCGGACTGCGCGCCTTCCGCTGTCGCTTCCACGAGCAGCAGATGAAAAAATGAGAGCGCCCCAGAGCGGATTCGAACCGCTGACCTGTCGGTTAACAGCCGACCGCTCTAACCGGACTGAGCTACCGGGGCAAAGCGAAAAACAGCTTTATAGGAGTGACCTGATTAGGTAATAAAAACGTTTGCCACCGGCTGGCAGTCAAACCCAAAGACGCATTAACAGCCTAGCCAGACCGGCAAAAAACGGACAAGTTCATGGTTTTCTGCGACCTTAATTGGCGGCAAATCAATTTATTACACTTCAAATCGTTCAATTCGCCCTAATTAACGTTCTTTTTTTGCTTATTTTCTTCGTTAATCGTGGAAGTAGGGGTTCCACAATCGCCGGCCGGTGGAGGAAAGCGTAAAAGTGGGCGCACCCGATAGTGGATTGCGTCAAGAAACAAGGGTTTGGCATTGCGCGTGCTCGCTTCCGTAGCCCTCTGAGCATCAGCCGTTTAAGCTACCCCTTCCGGGCCTGGCGGGGTTCACTTAAGCGGTTAACCTCACAGGACAGAAGGTCAATGCCGTGGCAATGAGCCCAATGCTGCCTGGACAACCGCCTCTCGGGTTTCGGTCCCGGCTGAAGTGGATGTCCGGTCACAGGGAACCACTAGCTCCCCAACCTAGCCCAAGCAATTAAAGCGGGCTTTGTTTATAAAGGCATATGCTTTACCCTGAAAAGAGTGTTAATTTGGTTTATTTTCCGAAACAAAACGTATATAAAGGAGTTTACGCACAATATAAGCAATTTTTATGATATTGCAGGGCCTTTGCCTTTTCGCCGGGGTTTTGCAATTATAAAGTCATAAAAAGCCAAAAAAGACTCCCGATGCGTTAACTCCCAATACGTTAGCGAATTGTGGCAGTTTTTAGTGAGGGGTGATGTAATGAAGTCGTTAATTGAAGGCGCCCGCGAAACCAGTACCGCGAGCGTTGAAGACAAGTTAGAAGAATTCGGTGCACCAAAGATCATGGTCATCGGAGCCGGCGGAGCGGGCTGTAACGCCATCAACCGGTTGGCCACCATGGGCATTTCAGGCGCGCAGCTGTGTGCCATCAACACGGACAAGCAGCACCTGGCCATCGTCAACGACGAAGTAACCAAGATACTGATTGGAAAGAGCGTCACGAGGGGACTCGGAGCCGGCGGCTACCCAGAAATCGGGGCCAAGGCAGCCGAAGTCTCGCGCGCAGCCCTCGAAGAAGTCCTGAGCGGCGTGGACATGCTCTTCATCTCGGCCGGAATGGGCGGCGGAACCGGAACCGGCTCAGCCCCAATCGTCGCCGAGATAGCCAAAGAACAGGGCGCCATTGTGATTGCAATGGTCACCTACCCCTTCGCGCTTGAAAAGGCGAGGCTCATCAAGGCCGAAGAAGGAATCGACACTTTGAGGAACGTCTGCGACACGGTAGTCGTAATCGACAACAACCGCTTGGTGGAGCTGGTGCCCAACCTGCCCATCCAGGACGCGTTCAAGGTGGCAGACGAAGTCGTGGCGCGCACCGTGCGCGGCATCACCGAGACCATCACGCAGCCAAGCCTGATTAACTTGGACTACGCGGATGTGCGCAGCGTGATGAGCAGCCACGGGCTGTCCGTCATCGCGGTCGGCGAGTCCAAGAGCGTGGACAAGGTCAACGAAGTCGTTGAAGACACCCTGAAGAACGCCTTGCTCGACGTCGACATTGCGGGCGCCAGCGGTGCCTTGATTCACATCACGGGCGGACCCGAGTTGACCCTGGGAGAAGCCAACGACGTCGGCGAGTTGCTGACCGAGCGGATTGACCCCAAGGCAACGGTCATCTGGGGCGCGAGAGTCGACCCCACCTTCGAGAACCGAATGGAAGTCATCTCCATCTTCACCGGCGTCCACAGCCCCTACATCAAGGGCAGGGACGAGGAAGTCGTTGAAGCGAGGAGCAGCAGCCGCAGCGCGAACCGCAAGAGCGGCCTCGACATCGACTACATCCGGTAAAGAAAGGAATCCATCCCCCGGCCCCTTTTACAAGCCGGGGGACACCCCTCATTTTCTATTTCTCGCTTCGTTTCCTCAAAAAAACAGCGGCAGCGCGTTGAGCAGGAACAGGGCCGCGAGGGGGACGAGGAATAGCCTTCCAATCAGTTTCATGGTGGCCTTGCGGGGCATGCGTAGGAAGCCGAGGTAGGGGAGGAAGAGGAGTTGCGCGATTCTGCCTCCGTCGAAGACTCCCAAGGGAAGGAAGTTGACGGTTGCCACCAGGAAGTTCAGGATGAACAGCCAGTTGAGGAAGCTGAACACCATGCCAATGGCCAGGCGGTAGAAGGTGTAGGCCGGGGGCACCTCAAAGCCCGGGTTGCCGACTTCCCGGACGACGAAGCCGAACAAACCGAGTTCGTTGGGGGAAATGGTTTTCTGGACCAACGTACCATCCGCCAGGCCCAGGGAAAAGGAAACCGGCTTGAACTTGTTCAAGGCAATCTCGCTGGAAACATCGCTGGCCCGTTTCACGGGCTTGCCGTTGATGGCCTGAATGACCATCCCCTTTTCAAGGGCCCGGTGGGCGGGGCTGTCATAGGTGTCGCCACAGAACGAGAAGTTCTCGGAAACGCTTTCGACCACCACCTGGCTGACGCTGGCCTCGTGGATTTGAGTGGCCCAGGGGTTCACGAAGGCAGCCAAGCCGGCTGCCAAGACCAACACCAGCACCTGGATGACGACCAGGGAAAACAGGTTGGCGGTAGGCCCGGCGGCGTACAAGCGCAGCTGGCTCCGGTCCCTGGCTGCCTTGAGTTCCTTGTCATCCGGTTCCACGAATGCTCCGATGGGTAGGAACCCCAACAGCAAGAGGCCGGCCGACTTGACCTTTATTTTTTCGCGGCGGGCCAGGATGCCGTGCATGCCTTCGTGGATGAGCAGGATGAGGAGCAGGGAGAGCCAGGCGTGCACGGGCACGACAATGGGCACGTTCGGGATTTCCACTCCCGGAATCAGGGGCGCGACGCCGGGGCAAGCCTTTTTGCCCAACAAGAACTTGGAAACGATGTCGGCTGCCTGTACAATCAGGGCCAGGATGGTGAAGCCGGCAAAGCCCAACAGGCCATAGGCCAGCGAGAAAACCCAGAACAGGGGTTTCATGAGTGGGTTGCCGGACATCAGGCCGGCCAAGGCAAAGTCAAGGCCGTAGAAGACCGCATAGAGCCCGGCAATGGCTGCCGCGAACAAGGCCAGGCGCTGGGCGAGGGGCTTGTGTCGCAAGTACAGGTAGTCCACGGCGAAGGCCCCAAAGCCAAGGACCAGGCCGGCTTCCGCGAACCAGTCCAGGGGTCTTCCAATCCGTGCCAACTGGTCGAACAAGGGCAGGGGCTTCTTGGTGCGGATGAGCGTAATAACGTAGTGGGTTTGGAACCGCGTGAATTTCTTGAACAACCAGGTTACGGCCAAGGCGACCAATAGAAAGGCGGCCAACAGCAAACCGAAATTCATGGACAAAGTTGTGGGGCCATACGTTTAAGAACGTTGATTGCAGGCCCCCAAGAAAAGGATTGCGACAGGCAGGGCACCTGTACTATTCGGGTTGTGCGTTTGCCCAAATTTGGCAGGGCCAAGAAAGGGGAAAAAGTAGGGAGAAAGAAGCGTTGCCGCTTCTTCTCCAGCTGCTAAGAGAGTTCTGCAAAGACCTAGATATGCGAATCGGGTTAGCTCACCAACACTAAGTCTTTGGCCCTTTTCAGGGCCAATACCATTGGGCCCTACCTTGTATATAAACGTTATCTTGGCACAGTAAAAAGGGCGGAATGTTTAAATACATCCAAGGCTTTTTGGATTTTGTCTGCCGCTCAAGGCAATTAATTCGTCTCCTGCCGTTAAAAAAAATTTAAAACTGTGCGTTTTAGTACATTTTCCGGTTCTTTTGTGGGGGAAGTTGGACGGGCTTCATTGGATTAAGTAATTTTCGCCCCTACTTGTTCGCATGGGCACGGCCATTGGCGAGCTGCTGGTCAGGGAAGAGATTTCCCTGGACTATTTGAAGGGCCGGCGCGTCGGCATTGACTCCCACAACATCCTGTACCAGTTCCTCTCCAGCATCCGCAGCTATGACGGCACGCCCTTGATGGACTCCCATGGAAATGTCACCAGCCATTTGACTGGCTTGCTGTATCGGACGGTAAACTTGCTGGAAAAAGACGTCAAGCCGGTCTTTGTCTTTGACGGGGTGCCCAGCAAACTCAAAAAAGAGACCCTCGAGGAACGAAAAAGGATTCGAACCGAGGCCCTGGCCAGGCACGAAGAGGCCTTGAAGGCCGGGGACTTGGAGGAGGCGCGGAAGATGGGGGCCAGGTCGGTGCGGTTGACGCCTGAGATGATTGCCGAAGCGAAGAAACTCATCGAGGCCCTGGGCCTGCCCCTGGTTCAAGCGCTCGACGAAGGCGAAGCCCAAATCGCGGGCATGGTTTCCAGGGGCACATTGTTCGGCTGCGTGAGCCAGGACTATGACTCCCTGCTGTTTGGCGCTAGCCGCGTGCTGCGGAACATTGCCGTGACCGGCAAGCGGAAGATGCCTGGCCGAAACCTCTTCATTGACGTGAGCCCGGAACTCATCGAGTTGCAGAAGTGCCTGGAAACCCTGAAGATTGACCGCCGCAAGCTGGTGTGGATCGGCCTGCTCATCGGAACGGACTTCAACGAGAAGTTCCCCAACATCGGCCCCAAGAAAGCGCTGAAACTGGTGCAAGACAACGATTCCTTCGAGAAAATCGTGGAGGCGACCGGGTACACGCCGGGCTTCGATTACCGCGAAATCGAGGAAATCTTCTTGAACCCGAAGTTCAACGAGGTGCCCTTGCCCGAGTTCAGGAAACCCGACCGCGAGCGCGTCAAGGAACTCCTGTGCGAACAACACGACTTCTCCCTGGAACGAGTCATGAACGCCTTGGACAAGCTCGAGAAAAAAACCGAGGAAAAGGGCGCCCAGGCAAGCCTCAGCAAGTGGTTTTAGCTAGTCGACGGTGCCGGGTCAGCAGACGGCCCTGATTTTCAGCTTCCAATGCTTCATGGCCTCGCGCGCCACCGAAAGCGAGCCGCAGACCAGGAGGAGGTCGTCTCTTCCGGCGAGTTTCTCGGCTTGCTCGATGGCGGCCGAGACCGTGGCTTCCTGCAGGGTCTGGCGGGCACGCGAAAAAGGCCGCAACTCCGCTGTTTCGGCGGCGCGCCAGCTCTTCGGTTTCGCCAGGATGAGGGTGTCGGCTTTGGGGGAAAGATAGTCCAGCATTTCCCGGAAGTCCTTGTCCCGGTAACAGCCGAACACCACGAACAACTGTTTGAAGGAAAAGAGCTTGAGGGATTGGGACAAGCGCTTCAAGCAGTCCGGGTTGTGGCCGGCGTCAATGAGGGTCAAGGGCCGCCTTCGGCGGGAGATGACCTGCAGGCGGCAGGGCCAAAAGGTCTTTTCCAGTCCCAGGCGGATGGCGCGGTCGGAGACCGGGAAGCCGCGCTTGCGGAGGAGATAGGCCGCAGAAGCCGCGAGGGCCGCGTTCTCGACCTGGTGAAAGCCCAGCAGGGAAACCCTGAGGCCGGAAAGCTTGCAGGGATACAACAAGTCGAACGTGCTGCCCCGGTCGGTTGACTCCGCCAACTCATAGCGGGGCCGGATGACGGCCGCGTTCTTCGCGCGCGCCATCCGCTGGATGGTGGCAAGGGCCTCGCCTTCGGCGTTCGTCACCGCCAATGAATTGAATTTGATGATGCCGGCTTTCTCGGACGCGATTTGCCGGAGGGTGTCGCCGAGGATTTGCGTGTGCTCCAGGGAAATGTTGGTGATGACGTTGACCAGGCCGTTCAAGACATTCGTCGCGTCGAGGCGGCCGCCCAGGCCGACCTCGCACACCA
The DNA here is from genome assembly GCA_018304425.1 of Candidatus Iainarchaeum sp. Classification (GTDB taxonomy): domain Archaea; phylum Iainarchaeota; class Iainarchaeia; order Iainarchaeales; family UBA10219; genus UBA10219; species UBA10219 sp10219u. Next base: position 104,501 of record JAGVWE010000005.1, read on the forward strand.
GGAAATCCACTTTTTCATCCAAGAAATGCTTGAGCGCAGCGCAGGTCAGGACCTCGAAGTGCATGGGCCTTTCCTCCATCAGGTCCACGATTTTCCGGGCCCACGACATCAGGGAGGCAAACGCTTTCTTCGTGCAAGGCCGGCAGTTGACCGCGATTCGCTCGGGGTAGTCCAGCAGATGGGGACTGGTGTAGAGGCCGACCTTGTAGCCTTCCACGCGCAGGATGCGCGCCAGCATCGAGGCCACGCTGCCCTTGCCGTTCGAGCCCGCCACGTGGATGACTTTCAAGTCAGCGAAATCGAGTTTGGCCATGCGGAGGAAACGCTCCACGCGCTCCAGGCCCAGCTTCATCGAGAACTCGTCAAAGGAATCCAGCCAGGCCACGGCTTCCCGATAGTTCATGCCATCCCGCCCCCGAAGCCATGCCTGCCCTTTAAGGGCACGAAAACGTAATAGTTTTCCGAGAACTCTTCTTTGAGGAGCTGGCCCCTTTTTTTGTGTAAACTGGTCAGGGTCTGGGTGTGTGCGTCCCCGACCGGCCCGACCACCCTCCCGCCGTCCGCCAACTGGTCGAACAAGGGCTTGGGGATGAAGGGGCAGGCGGCCGAGACCAGGATGCGGTCGAAGGGCGCGTGTTCCGGGAGGCCCTGGGAGCCGTCTCCCTGCACGGATTCCGCGTTCCTGCAACCCATCGCTGCCAGGTTCTTCTTGGATTGCCCGGCGAGTTCCTCCAACAACTCGACACCAAACACCTTTCCCGCTGCGCCCACGAGATGCGCGAGCAAAGCAAGGACGTAACCACAGCCCGAGCCCACTTCCAGGACTTTCTGGCCGGGCCGCACCTGCAGCAGTTCCAGCATGGAGGCAAGGGTGGAGGGCTGGGAAATGGTTTGGCCGTGGCCAATGGGAAAGGCCGCGTCCACATAGGCTTGTTCCCGCGCGCCCACGGGAAAAAAGGCTTCGCGGGGCACGGCGAGAAAGGCTTCCCGGACTTCCCGGGAGCGGATGGCCTGGGATTGCTCCAGGAAGGCGACGAGTTGCTCGCGTTTGAGCCGGAAAACGTCTGCTGGCATCTGCCCTACCTCAGTTTCTCCCGTTCCCGTATCAACTTGAGCAGGTCCTTGGCCTTGTGGAGGGTTTCGAGGTCTTCTTCGCCGATGACCGGGATGTCCTCGACTTTCCGTGCCTTGAATTCCTTGGCGAGGATGACGGCGTGTGCAGCCAGCGTTTCCCCGGACTTGCCGAGGTCCAACGCCTTTCTCTGGATGTCCGCCTTCTTGTGTCCCAGGCTGATGAGCAGCCCCTCCGAGGGCTGGGTGAATGCGTCAAAGGGCGCGCGGTGGAATTCCGCGAGTTTCAGGCCCAGGTCATGGATTTTCTGCAAGAGCTCGTCTTCAAAGTGCTCGGAGAACAGTTCCCGTTCCGGGATGGGCTCGTGCCCGGTTTCCCCCAAGAAATTGGCTTGCTTGATGAGCGTGCACTTGAAGTAGGCTTCCAGCTTGCGCGCCGTGTCCAGGGAAGTCGAGGCCCCGGCCTCAAAGCGGTGGAGGCTCTCCTTGGCGAGGCCCACCTGCTCCGCCACCTCGGAGAGTGGTTTGCCGGCTTCCTCCCGTTTCCGGCGCATGGCATCCGCATCGAGTTCGACGATGGACTTGCCCTTGTAGTATTTGATGTAGGGCGCGCGCTCGTCCAAGAGGTCGGCGAAGGAGCCCAGGTTCAGCACCGGGATGTCGTGGCGCTCGTAAACCATGCCCCGCTGCAGGGAAAAGGCCTTGGTTTTTTCGCCGAGGATGAGGGCTTCGGCGTTGAAAATCTTTTCCAGTTTCCGGAGCTCGGTGGCGTGCTCCGGCCGCAGCGCATCGATGTTGCCGAACACCTTCACCAAGAGGGTGAGGTTCGGGCTCCGCGCGATCAAGTCAAAGCAGCTGTTGGTGTGGTAGAAGGTCGCGACCCGGAAGCCATGCCGTTCAAGGAGGGAGAGGGCCCTGGCCAGGAGTTCCTGCCGCATTCACAGCACCACCGAGGCGAAGGCCAACAGCGCGAGCATCATGGCCTGCTTGGAGAGGCCCTGGGCTTTCCTGAACTCGTCGCTCAGGGCCTGGAATCCGGCATAGGCGAAGACGATGCCGGAGAAGACGATGAGGGGAAAGAACCAGGCCTTCTCATAATAGTAGCGGGTTCCCGCGAACAAGGCCACGGCCACGGCAAAGGCGTAGCAGAACAGGATGAGGCTCTTCACCGGGGAATGGCCGATGAGCATGGGCAGGCTCACCTTGTGGCCCTGGTCTCCTTCCAGGTCTTCGAGGTCCTTTGTGAGTTCCCGGCCGAGGTTGGCGAGCATGGCGCTGAAGGCAAGGAATATCACGGGAAAATAGCTGCCAGAAACCGAGGCCCCGAACAAGAGCGTTACCGCCGTTCCCGAGGCGACAATCCAGTTGCCCACGTACTTCATTTTCTTGAGCAGCGAGGAATAGGCCAGGAGCAGTCCGGTGAAGACCAGGGAAATCAGGAAAGCCGCGGCATTGACTTGGTAGGCCAAGGCATTGCCGGCCACGAACAGGAACAGGGACTCGGCTAACACGAAGCGCGCGGAAAGCTTTCCGCTGGGGATGGGCCGGTGGGGCTTCGTTTTCCGGTCAATGGAGCGGTCAAAGTAGTCGTTGATGGCCTGGCCCGCGCCGCACACCAGGAAAGCCGCCAGCATGGCAGTGAAAAGGTCGACCGTTACCAGGAACCGGGAAAGGGAAGCCCAATAGCCTATCGCGGTGGCCAACGCGGCCATGAAGCAATTAGTGGGCCGCAAGACTTTGATGGCTGCCAGTGGCTTCATTCAACCCCTAGGGTGTAGGGCCAAAGACTTTAAATTGAAAGCAGACGGGGGGCAGAGGGTCGGGCTGAAGGGTTTACGCCTTCTTCTGCTTGTTCTTTTGGCGGAACCGCTTGGAACCGCATTTCCGGCACTTGGGTGGGGAAGTCCCGGGACTGGACCGCATCTTGGCATTGCAGGACATGCACACCCATACATTGGTGAACAGCCTGTTCATGGAGACCGGAAACGATGCCATGCAATCACACCAAAAAACGCTGCAAACCTTTAAAAACCATTTTAACGCCAATTGAATGGGTTTGCAGATAACCTATTTTAGAATGAATTAATTTATAAACCAGCCACCCCCTTTTGCCTCGATAGTGCAGCGGTCAAGCACATGGGCCTTTCAAGCCCGTAACCCGGGTTCAAATCCCGGTCGGGGCACTTTTCTAATTTGGGGGGAGATGCGAAGTCGATCGCCGAGGGCGCCGGTGTTGGTGTGATGTCGGCCGGGAAAGTACGCGTAGTCACCGCTGGCCCAACGCTTGTTCTTTGGCCAGGGAAAGCGTCAGGGCCCTGATGGTTTCCACCGCGTCGATGTTGGCGGAAACCGAGTCGATGCCGTAGCCGATGAGCGTTTTCACCATTTCCGGGTTGCTGGCGGCCTGTCCGCAGATGCTGGTCTTGACTCCCGCCTTCTTACAGGCCGCGATGACGTGCTCGATTTCGCGCAGCACCGCGGGATGCATCTCGCTGAACTGTTTCTGGATGCGCTCGTTGTTGCGGTCGATGCCCAGCGTCAACTGGGTCAAGTCGTTGGTGCCGAAGGAGATGAAGCGGATTTTTTCGGCGAGGAGCTCGTCGATGACCCAGCAGGCGGCCGGGGTTTCCACCATGACGCCGAACTCGAAGAAGGGGTCGTTCAAGTCAAAACCGCATTCCACCATCAGGGCCTTGGCCTTCCGCACTTCGTCGACGGAAATAACGAAGGGCAGCATGACGCCGATGTTCGTGTAACCTTCTTTGCGCAATTGGAAGATGGCCCGCAACTGGGCCTTGAACAATTCGGGTTCGTCGAGGTCGCGTCGGATGCCGTGCCAGCCAATCATGGGGTTTTCCTCGTGGGGTTCTTTCTCGCCCCCGGCCAGCTCACGGAACTCGTCCGTGCGCGCGTCAAAGGTCCGATACCATACCGGCTTGCCCTTGAAGTGGGAAGCCACTTTCCGGATGTCCTCCCGCACCACCTCAACGAGTTTCTTGGCTTCGCCGCGCCGCAGGAACTCCGCCGGGTGCTCGCCGGAAGCCGTAATCATGTGCTCGGCGCGCAGCAAGCCAACCCCGTCCGCGCCGGTTTTCTCGGCGTTCTCGGCGGCCTCGGGCAGGGCCACGTTGACCTTGACTTTGATGGCGCGCGACCGCAAGGCATTGAGTACGGCTTGCTTGCGCAGGACATCCGTTACCTGGCCTGGAAGCCGCAAGGCCTTTTCGAGGACGGGAACCTCGGCATCCGAAACCACTTCCACCGCCGCGTTTTCCTGGCTGGCCGCCTTTTTCAGGGGCGGCGTGCCGGCGTAGACCAGGCCCTTGAAGCCGTCCACCGTAATCGTCATGCCGTCCTTCAAGACCCGGGTGGCCTGTTCCGAGCCCACCACGCAGGGAATCTGGAGTTCGCGGGAAACAATGGCGGCGTGGCTGGTCCTCCCCCCCTCGTCCGTGACAATGGCCGCGCACTTTTTCATGATGGGCACCCAGCTGGGGTTGGTCATCACGGTTACGAGGACGTGGCCAGGCTGCACCTTGGCGATGTCCTTGACATCCGGCACCACGCTGACCACGCCGGACACCACGCCTGGAGAGGCCGCAAGCCCTTTAAGCAGGGGCTGCACGTCTCCCGCCACCTCCACTTTTTCCTTCAACTTGTGGAGCGTGGTAATGGCACGCGTTTGAACCAAAAACATCTTGCCGCCTTCCACGGCGAACTCCACGTCCTGGGGCTTGCCATAATGTTGTTCGAGTTTCAGGCCCAGACGCGCGACCTCCAAAATGAGTTTGTCGGAAATCTTCTGCTTTTCCCTGAGTTCGGGTTTCAGGTTGACCTGCTTGTTTCCCTTGGAGGCCCGGGCCAGCATCCAGTCCTGTTTGGCGAGTTCCTTGTGGACAATCTGCAGGCTTTCCTTGTCCACGACATAGTTGTCGGGCTTGAGGGTTCCGCCCACCACGACTTCCCCGAGGCCGAAAGCGGCTTCGACAACGATCTTGTCCAAGTCCCCGCCCGGGTCAGCCGTGAACATGACACCTGAGGCCTCGGAGTTCACCATTTTCTGGACGACTACCGCAATCCCCACTCTTTCCGTGCCAAAGCCCTGCTTCTTGCGGTAGAAGACCGCGCGCGGCGTGAACAGCGAGGCCCAGCAGTTTTGCACGGCTTTGACCACTTCCGGCCGGCCGATGACGTTCAAATAGGTCTCCTGCTGGCCGGCAAAGCTGGCCTCGGGCAGGTCCTCGGCCGTCGCCGAACTCCGGACCGCGACATAGGGCTGCTCGCTGCTGGAGAGGTTGCCCCAACCCACCTTTTTTTGTTCGATGCGCTGGTAGGCTTTCTGGATTTCGACCCCGATTTCTTCGGGCATCCGGGCGGAGAGGATGAGTTCCCGCACCTGTTCGGTCACGGCTTCCAGGGCTGCGGTGTCATCGACGTCCAGGGGCTCTAAGAGGGCCAGGATTTTTTGCTTGATGCCCGTGCGTTCGAGGAAATGGTAATAGGCCTGCGTGGTCACGATGAAGCCGTTGGGAATCGGGAAGCGGTTGTTGGCCATCTCGCCCAGATTCGCGCCCTTGCCGCCCACCGTGGGAATGTCGTCCTTGCCCACGTCGTCAAACCAGACAATGAACTTCACCGGCATGCGCTTGTTCACCCTTACCCGCTTCGCTCGCTTGCGTTTATGACTTCCTTGGCCCAATTGATTTGAATCATGTTGGTCGCGGGCTGCGTGGCAAACCTTCCCGCCGTGAACAACAACAAGTCGCTTCCCTCAATTAAACCTTTCGCATGCAGCCACTTGGCCACCGGGATGATCCGGTTCTTTTCCGCCTGGCCAGGGTAGTGGCAGGGCTGCACGCCATAGTAGAGCATGAGTTGCCGTTTGACGGCAGGCGAGGCCGTGACTGCCAGGATGGGCTGCTGGAGCCGATACCTTGAAATGAGGCGGGCGGTATAGCCTGACCTCGTCATGACAATGACCTTGCTGACGTGCAGCATGGTGCAGGAGGCCGCGGCGGCCGAGGCAATGGCTTTGGACACGTTGCGGCCCGCGCCTTCGGCAAACGTGCTCTTGGCCATGTGCTCGGTGGCCCGGGCAATCGAGGCCAGGGTTTTCACGGCTTCCACGGGAAACTCGCCTTTCGCGGTTTCCCCGCTCAACATGAGGGCATCGGCCCCGTCCAGGATGGCGTTGGCTGCGTCGCTGGTCTCCGCACGGGTGGCCCGCGGCCGGTGAATCATGGACTCCAAAACCTGCGTGGCCACGATGACGAATTTCCCGGCTGCATTGCATTTGCGGATGAACTCCTTTTGCAGGAGGGGCACGCGTTCCTGGGGCAGTTCAACGCCCAAATCGCCTCTCGCCACCATGATGCCGTCGCTGGCCTCAAGGATTTTGTCGAAGTGCTTCACGCCCTGGCGGTTCTCGATTTTGGCGATGACCTGGATGTCGGTTCCCTTGAGCGCTTTTTTCACGGCGAGGACGTCGCGCTCGGTTTGGGCGAAGGACAAGGCCACGAAGTCCACGTTGTGTTTCCGGGCAAAGGCCAGGTTCTCGTAATCCTTTTTCTGGAGGGCCGGCACGTTGAATTTCACGCCCAAGACGTTCACGCCCACGTGGTCGTAGAGTTCCCCAGCAGAGACAAACCGCAGCCTCACGGCAGTGGCCTGCTTCTCGATGATCTTGGCCTCGATGAGGCCATCGGAGAAGAACACGCTGTGGCCGACCTTGGCCTGCCGAAAAAAGTCGTGGTTGAACCAGTAGGCGTGGCCCGGGTGGAAGCCGAAGGAAAGCTCGTCCCCCTTCTTCACTTCGATGGGCGCCTTCATGCCTGCCCTCAAATCCAGCCCCTTGGTGTCAATCAGGACCGGCACGTCGGCCACGCTTCGGACTTGCCGGATGGCCTGGCTCCATTGCCTGGGGTCCCCGTGCGCGCAGTTGATGCGCACGCAGTCCATGCCGGCGGCAGCCATTTGCCGGAGGACATTTGGCTCCAGGCAGGCCGGTCCGACCGTGCAAACAATCTTGGTTTTTTTCATGGCATCACTTCACGGCCTGGTCGAGCCTGGCCTCGATGGCTTGCCCGAACAGTTTCACGTAGCCGTCCGGGCTCTTGCTGGTGTCCTTGTTTTCAACGAACACCGTGAACGCGATTTCGTCCCGGCGGCAGAGCACTCTCGCGGTCTTCTGGATGACGCCTCCCTCGAACTTGATGGAAAAGCAGGTCGAGCCCAACCCCTCGTCAAAGGCTTTCGTGGTCTCATCGGTTTTCATGGTGCCCTTTTCCTTGCTGAAATAGTCTTTAGCATTGGACTTGGACTGGAACCGGATGACCTTCACTTCAATGGCCGTGCTGCCGCCGGACTCCTCGGCCTTCTTGAGGGCCAACAGCCTTCCCTCCGCATACCCGGTTTCCCCCGAACCAAACTCCTCGTCCCTTTCAACCGAGTAATCCGAGCCATACTCGGCTTTGGCCGGCATCAAGTCGATTACTTTGGCTTCGGCCAGGGTCTTGGGCACGGGCTTGGCTTCCGGCTTCGAACCGCCTGCCGGCACAGGGGTTTCACCCGATGCAGGCTGCTGACCTTCCGTGCCCGTGGAAGGGCTTGCCACCGAACCAGGTGTTGTGGACTTGAACTGGGCCAGGCACTTCTTTTTGGCGGCCTCCGAGTAAACGCTATTGCACCAGTCCGCGTTCTTCTCGTTCCGGGCCTTCAAGGAATAGCACACGTCCTTCAACAGGCTGCCCGGCTGGTCCTCGCATTCCTGGACCGTTTTCTTGGAGAGGCCCGGCAAGAGGTTGAAGAAACCCAACGCAATCAAGGCCACCAGCACAACGGCCAGAACGGCAACGACCTTTAACTCCATGACTTTATTGGCCTTTAACGTTTTTTATGCCTATGTGCTCGCTACGGCTCGCAGCGGCTCGCAGCCAAACCCGTCGACAGATAGGTTTTTATTCGGGTTCGGCGTAATGGATGGCATGGAACTCCGGAACCCACTCGCCCTGCTTGCTTTCCTGTTGCTGAACGCGGTGGTGGTGGCGGCCGACACCAATGCCTCGGACGCGCAGTCCCTGGCCAACATCCTGGCCCCCTTGAACAAGGTCAAAAACCTGGTGCTGAGCGTTGCGGGAGTCATCGCCGTCATCTTCTTGGTCATCAACGGCGTGAAGTGGATGTTCGCGGACTCGCCACAGGCCAAGGAAGAAGCCAAGCGCGGCCTCCAAGGCGCCATCATCGGCCTGGTCATCATTGCCGCGGCCTTCCCGTTGACCGACTACCTGCTCCCCTAATTGGGGCCCATAGCGTTAAATCCTGTTTGTGCTTCCAGTGCATGGGTTTTCGGGGATGAGGCCAAGCCGGGTAGCAGCCATTCTTTTCCTGCTGGTGGGGGGCACGGTTTCCACCCAGGCACTGCCCCTGATTCCCGCGGATTGCCAGGGCTTCCCGGGAGACGTGGAAGCCTGCCAGCTGGTGCTCGACGAAAACAACCTCTCGCTGGGGGAAAAAAAGGAGTTGTTCGCCGAGCTCTGGATCGGAAACGACCTGCTGCCCAACCACGCGGCCATCCTGGAATGGGATGACAACATCCTGGTGGGCAGCCCACCGAGCGGCACCCTGCCGCAAAGCAACCTGGTCATAAAGAATGCCTGGATCCGGTTCCTCTACGTGCTGCCCGCGGTGTACGACAAAACGGACGGCCAGTGGCTGCTGCCCAAAAACATGACGGCCAAGCTGCGGTACAACTATGGCGTGGTGGCGCCGTTTGGCACCGAGCCAGGGGATTGCCTGACGAATTACTCGGTGGCCGATGAGGACTCCTCCCTCCGCGTCACCCGGAATGGCTCCTACCTTGGTTCCAGCCTGAACCCCAGCATCCAAACCGTGCCAGGCACGAACACCCTGGCCGCGGAACTGCAAGTGGTGGCCAGCATCCTGGTCCTTCATTATGACTACCAAACCGTGTGCACGGCCCATGACCCGGTTACCGGCGCCTGCACGCAGACCGCGCAAGTGTGCCAGCAGTCCTCCAGCGAGGTCAGGGACTATTACCTCACGGTGAGCGATTCGTTCACCGGCATCCGGCAGGACTTCGATTACGCGCTGCAGTTCCGGTACGAGGACCTCAACGGCTTGCGGCAGGCCCACCTGGAATGGTCCACCACAGCTCCGATGAACGAGCTCTTGTTGGACCTGGATGGTGCCACCTATTCCCTGAGCGAGGCCGCGTATGGCGTCAAGCGGAGGCTCTCCCCGTATGACTTCCTCTACCTGGAGCGGACCCGCAAGGAAAGCAGGAAGAAATCCGGTTTGGTCGAGCTGGCCTACGAGCGAAGGCTCTCCAGCGGCGTGTACGCCTATAACCTCACGCTGGGCCTGGACCAGAAACCCGAGCAATGCGCCCTCAGACTCCTCAGCGACTTCAACGAATTCAATGAAAGCAGCCAATGCGTGTTCTTGGACCTGAACGCAACCGCCCTGACCCTGGCACTGGACAAGGCCGACTATGACTTCCAGGAACCCATGGCCATCCAGGTGAACCTCTCACGGCCGGGAGGCGTGCCCTTGCCGGGAAAAAACATTTCCATCAAGTACGGCGAAAAAACCGCTTACGGGATTACTAACAACGACGGCAATGCGTCCTTTGCCATCACGGCCAGGGAGTCGTATGGGCTGGTGCAGGCCTTCTTCGAATCGGATGGCAGCTTTGCCTCGGCCAAGGCCGCAAAGCGGGCCGTGCTGCGCACGAAAGCCAACTGGGACTTGATGGTCCTCGTGACAGGCTATTTCGCGGCCAACGTTTTCATTTTCCTGCTAATCCAGCGGTATCTCGGCAAGTGGCTGGATTAGGTTTTAAATCACCTTTATAGAATGGAATTATATAATGGAATTCGCATAATTGGGTGGGTTTTATGGGGCACAGAACCTTGGCCGTCCTGGTTTTCCTCCTGCTCTTGTCGCAGGCCTCCGCCCAGTTTGTGGAAGAAATCCGGGACATCCCGCAGGGCACGGCCGATGCGATCGTCGCCAAGCAAAAACAGGAGCTGGTCCTGTTCATCAACCCGTTCCTGAGCGCGATAAAGACGTTCATCCTCTCCAACCCCAATCCCTTGGACCTGTTCGACCACTGGAAGCTGATTGTCTCCGTAATTTCGGCCTTCTACATCCTGTTGTTCCTGGTGGCGGGGTTGAAGTTCGTGCTCGGTGCCTATGACGTTGGCCAACGCGAGGAGGCAAAGGTCTGGTTCAAGAACGCCTTGTTCCTGGTCATCGTCTTGAACGCCTCGTACCTGCTTTACTCCATCCTCCTGGACCTGGGCTCCGGGGTTTCCCTGGTGTTCTGGGACGCCAAGTTCGAGAGCCTCTTCAGCTTTGAAGCCATCGAGTCCCTGAACCTGTTCAGCCTCTACTACTTGGCGTTCAGTTCCTCGCTTTTGTGGTTCACGCTGTTCATGCGGTATGCCCTGCTGCTCATCGGCGTGGTCATTTTCCCGCTGGGCTTGTTCCTGTTCTTCATCCCGCCCATGAAAACCTATGGTTCCGCCATCCTGAACATCTTCGGCTCCGCGGTCTTCATCCAGCTCATCGACACGATCACCCTGAAGGTCATGGACCTGACCCTGGCCGGGCTCTCCAGCCCGGACTTCAAGTTCCTCATCCCGAGCACGGCCTACTTCATCATCTTCTCCATCAACCTGGCCATCCTCTTGATTGCGGCGTTGCGCGGCGTGCACTCCGTCAAGGCGTACTCGCCGAACATCGCGAACGTCGTCAGCTACATCACCCCGCCGAGCTCCTACCTGAGCCCCGTGGAAAAGCCCCTGAGCTACGCCAAGGAGTAACGCTTCATGCCTGCCTATGAAATCCCGCAGAACCTCAAATATGAGGAAAAAATAATCGCGAACCTGAGCTTTGCCCAGTTGTTCTGGATTGCCTTGTTCTTCGGCACTGCCGCCTTCATCTTCCTCAGCGAGGGCATTGACTGGGGCTTCGAGGCCGAAATCGTCATCGGCAGCCTGCTGATGTTCATGGGCCTGGGCTTCGCCTTCTTCGACTTCATGGGCTACCTCCAGGCATTCTACACCTACGCCAAATCCGTTCACGAGACCAAGGGCAGCGAGGAAGACAAGGCCCGGAAGCTCGAGAAGTTCATGGAAGTGGACCGGATTGAGGCGGACACGATTTACCTCAAGGACGGCAGCATGCGCGCCCTCCTCCAGGTGCTGCCCCTCAACTTCACGATTCTCTCGGAAATCGAGCAAGTGGCCATCATCTCGGCCTACAAGGCCTTCCTGAACTCCCTGGACTTCCCCGTGCAAATCGTGATGCGGACCGTGAAAATGAACCTCGAAGACTACTTGTACAACCTCAAGAAGGGAGTGGAAGAACACGAGAACGACCAGCTGCTGGAACGGTTCTACTCCTTCCGCGGCTTCGTCCAGCAATTCATCGAGAAAAACAACGTCAAGAACCGCTTGTTCTACGTCGTGGTTCCATTCGATTCCCTTGCTTCCACGCCCCCCATCGACCGCCTGCTGGGCGGCAAGGACCGGGCAGGCAAAGGCGAAGAGGAAAAGGCGCTCAACAAGGAACACGCCGTCAACCAGCTGGACGCCCGGGTCAAGCTCTGCCAGGAAAAACTCCGCAAATGCGGCTTGACCGTGAAAAGACTCGCCACCGAGGAAATCAACCAGCTGCTGTCCAGTTACTTCGAGGACACGGGCAAGCGCAAGCGCGCGGACTGGCTCAAGCCCACCTACTTGAAAAACGAGTTCAACCGCATCCAAGTCAACGAGGAATTCAACCGAGTGGTGGCGGCCCACGCCTACCCCCGGCTGGTGCGGGAAGGCTGGCTGAACCCCATCATCCTCGCGGAAGGCAACTTCGACCTCGTCATGTACGTTACTCCCACGCCCCTGGAATACGTGTTGTCCAACCTCAACCGGGAACTCATCAAGCAGGAGTCCGACATGCTGGCAGCCGAGTCCAAGGGCCTGGTCAACCCCCTCCTCAAAGTCCAGTACAACGACACCTACCGCACCCTGGAAAAGCTGCAGAAAGGCGAGGAAAAACTGTTCGACCTGGCCCTCTACGTGAACGTGAAGGCCAAGGGCAAACGCGAACTCGACCTGTTGACGCGCCGCATCACCGCGGACCTGAACTCCATCCTCGTCATCCCCCGCGTGCCCCTCATGAAGATGCAGCAGGCCATGCAGTCCATTTACCCCGTGTTCAGCGACAAGCTGCGCGTGAACCGCAACATCCCCAGCAACGCGCTCTCGGCCTGCTTCCCGTTCACGAGCAGCTTCCTCAACTTCGACGAAACCGGCGTCATGTTCGCGGTCAACAAGGAAAACAAGGTGCCCATCATCCTGGACGTGTACAAGTTCGTGAACTACAACGGGCTCGTGCTCGGCACCTCGGGCGGGGGAAAGAGCTTTGCCGTCAAACTCTACATCCTGAGGAACTTCCTGAAAGGCATCAAGACCATGGTCATCGACCCCCAAGGGGAATACTCGGAGCTCATCGGGGATTTGGGAGGGCAACTCGTCGAAATCAGCCGGGAAAGCGAGACCATCATCAACCCCTTCGACCTGATGGGCGGCGACTTCGGGGAGAAAACGCTTTCCCTGATGGACCTGTTCCGCCTCATGCTCGGCGAGCTCACCGAAGAACAGAAGAACCTCCTGGACAAGGCCGTGCTCTCGATTTACGAGGAAAAAGGCATCATCCCCAACGACAAGGCCACGTGGTCGAAGACCCCGCCCACCCTCGGAGACCTGCACGCGTTCATCCAGCGGCACAAAAAGCACGCGGAACACAACGAGTTACGCGATTTGATTACCCTGGAGAACCGGGTGCGGCTGTACACGGAGGGCGCGTTCAGCTTCATGAACCGGCAGACCAAGCTGGACTTCGCGAGCGCGAACATCTCCTTCAACATCGAGAAGATGCCCAAGCAGGTCAAGCCCATCATGATGTTCCTCATCCTGGAATTCGTCGTCAACAAGATGCGCGAGGACAAGAGCCGGAAGCTGCTGGTCGTGGACGAGGCCTGGAGCCTCCTCCGACACGGCGAGCAAGCCGATTACCTGTTCGAGCTCATCAAGACCTCGAGGAAATACGCGTTGGGCATCGTCATCATCACGCAAGAGGTCACCGACCTGCTGGCCACCGAGGCAGGCAACACGATTCTGGCGAACACCTCTTGGAAGATACTGTTACGGCAGGAGCCTGCCGTCATCAAGACCCTGGCCGACAAGTTCAACCTGAACATCGAAGAAGAAAACTACCTGCTCACGGCGGACATCGGGGAAGGCCTGTTGTTCGCCATGAACGAGCACATCCCCATCAAAGTCATCGCCTCGGAAGAAGAACACGAACTCATCACGACCAACCCCGACGAGCTGGAGGCCCGGAAAAAGGCCCGCATGAACTGGGCCACCGGGAAAAAAGAGGGCCCCCTCCAGAAGGTCACGGGCAAGCACTGGGCAAAGGCCTGAACCCCAACCGCACCGGAAATGTGGTCTACTTTCGTTTTTAAACCCCTCAAAGAGTAGTCATATGGCTAGCTCCTTGCAAAAAAACAATTCCCACCCTGATGGGGGCGAGAAAAAAAAGCTGCCTGATGAGCAGCAGTGGGCTAACTGCCCTTCCCGGGTTCGCCCGTCCTGGCCGGGCCAGGGAATCCCGACCCCACCGCGTAGCCCCGCTTAAGCGCCTTTAAAAACCTTTACGTCGTATGGTGCGTATTATTCTGCCTTATTCGAGGGAATTGGATTGGATTGGAGGAAGATTTTCACGCCCCAGGGGCTGCTGTTCACCGTGCTCTTCCTAGCTATGGTCATGGCCTCCAACCAGCTGAATTTTTCGTCCCTGCTTGGCAAACCCAACCAGTTTTTCACGTTCTTCCAGTTCATCGGGCCCCTGGCCGGCGGCTTCCTCGGCCCCATTGCTGGTGCCCTGCTCGTGTTCGCCGCGCAACTGGTGGATGCCTTCCTCCACGGCAAGGCCCTCGACCTTTCCACTATTGGCTGGCTGCTGCCCATGGTCTTCGCCAGCATCTACTTCGGCAGCAGGCGGAATTCCTCGAGCCGCATCATCTCGTTTGCGGCCATCCTCCTGTTCCTCCTGCACCCGGTGGGGCGAACGGCCTGGTTTTACTCGCTGTACTGGTTCATCCCCGTGCTGTGCTGGCTGTTCCGCAAGCACTTGTTCGCCCGCAGTCTGGGCGCAACCTTCACCGCGCACGCCATCGGCGGCGCGCTCTGGGTGTGGACCGTGCCCATGACCACCGAGCAATGGATGGCACTCATCCCCATCGTGGCCTACGAGCGGCTGTTGTTCGCGGCCGGCATCAGCGTTTCCTACATCGCGTTGAACACCCTGTTAAGCAAGGCGGCCTCGCTGCTGCCCTACGACCTCGTCGAAGTCAACCCAAAATACGTTTTGTCGAGAGAAATGCTGGGCAAAACATTCGGCATGGGATAAGATGAACGTTATTATTCCTTTCGCCCAATGCTTTGTTACACTAAAGGAGTGAAAGCGAATGGCTACCACCTCAAAGGACTCCAGCCGCTTCAAGAAGACGCACGCCCGCCAGCGATGGAAGTGGAAGAAGAAAAAGATGCGCCGCAAGAAGCGGAAGAAGAAGTACCTGCGATACCGCGCGAAGACGTAAACAGCCGCTTGCGTGCGGCTGCGACGCATACGTGCCCCACCATGCCCGTGGTGGGGCGGTAGTATTTTTTCCGCGGGTTTACCGGCTTTTTTCTTTTATTTTTTCCCCGCCCTGCCATTGGAATAGGCGCCTACCAGGGCGTCCATGGTACGGGGGATGTCCACGAACGGCGTGGTCAAAGCCGTGTGAAGGGCTGCTGCATGCGGGACGCCCCGACGCAAGGCACCTTTGAGGGCGTGAAGGGTGTCGCGCGTGAGCCCAACCACGCGACGCGAGTCAAAGGCATCCCGGATGACCGGCCCCCAGGCACGGTGGCTGTCCTGCAGAAAGAAGTCTCGCCAGGGCAGGAGCATGGGGCTTGTCACCTGCCGCATGGGAATGACCCATTCTTTCGGTGCAGTGAAGCACGCGAGGATTTCATCTTTTAGGAGGTACTCGTGGATGAACTGCCGGGACAATTTCCGGAAGCGCCGGACATTGGATGGAGTGAACTTCCGGCCAACCAGGGCCGAGAGCTGGTCCGCCACAGTCCCGGAACGGGTGTTCCCATGGTGTCCCTCCAAATTGAAGAAGCCGTGCAACTCCTCGTGGGGGATATTGGTCGCGGCCTTCTCCCAGTTGGGACCGGTGAGGGACACGACGGCATTGTACAACTCCGTAGGCTTGATTGCGTGGTGCTCGTAGAAGATTTGCGCTGCCAATGCCTTATTGGCGATGTTGCGTTCCGTGTGCGGAACGTAAAAAACGATGAGCCCGCCGTGCACGATGTAGTCTACGGGCCCTTTCGGCAGGCGGCCGAAGACGTGCAGGAAGAGCCTCGCCGGGTTCTTGCGGCCATCCCTTGTGTAACCATGGAGGGCGACCGCCTTCTGCACGGCGCGGTTGCGTGCCTCGAACCGGCGGGCGGCGCCACGAATGCGTTGCGCGAAACGGCTTCCCAGCCGCTGCTCATGGATGGACCTAATGTCTTCGGCGTGCCCCAGCGCCTGCCCCACTGCACGCGAAACCGGGAAAGCGTCCCGGCCGTTGGCGGTCACCAGCGCGCCGTGGAAAGCCGCGAGGGCCTCGCCGCGCAGGATGCGGCGCTCGGACAGGGAAACCCTGCTATGCCCATTGGTTGCTCGACGCATGAATGATAGATAAGCACGACCGAAGAATAAAAGCCTTGCGTTGGGTTTACGCCCAGAACGCTAGGGCAAGGAAGCCGAGGATGAACCCAATCGCGTGCAGGTAGAGGACGCGGTACATGTTTTTGACGTCCATGTGTTTGGGGTCGGCGAGGGTCTTCCAGTAGACGGGCGTCAACAACAGCGAGCCGATGCCCAGCCACACAAACTTCAGGGGCAGGATGCCGTGGTAGAGGGCAAGGAAGTAGGAGACGACGCCGACGAAGATGGCGAAGTGGGCAATCAACTTGATTTCCTGTTCGCCGAACAACACGATGCTTGACTTATACCCCACCGTCTTCTCGACCTTCTTGCTGCCGAGCTTGTACAGCGTGTAACCACCGAACTGGATGCCGACGAGGAAGGCGAGCAACAGCCAGGGCGCGTTGAACGCCGGGTTGGCGCCTTCTCCGAACAACACCCACCCCGAGTAGAAGCGCAGGACGGGGTTGACGGCGCTGCCGGAAACCAAATCAACCACCGGCCGCTTCTTGAACTCGAAGGGCTTCACCGTGTAAAGGACTTGGTTGACGAGCATGCCCAGGAGGCAAACGGCGAACAACGGGTTTCGCAGGATGTAGACGGCGAGGTAGAACGCCAGGGCGATGAGGAAGGCAGCGAGGCCAAGCGCGGCGCGCGGCGAAATCTGCCCGGAAGGGATGGGCCTGCGGCGCTTGACGGGGTGCAGGGTGTCCTTGTGCCGGTCGGTGAAGTCATTGAGCGCGTACAAGCCGCCCCACAAGCAGGGCCCGACCGCGATGAACGCGAGGGCAAAAGTGAAGGGGTCGAAGGGCTGGAAGCCGTTGGCCACGATGGCTGCCAAGAGCATGTTGGCCAGGCTCTTCGACCACTCCAGGGGGCGCATCAGGACAAGGCTGCCGATAAAGTGATTCGATGAAGGCACGGTATCGACCTGATGGGCGATTTCTTTATAATTGCTAAGGTGATTCCAAAAGGGCAATGGGGCTAGTGAGGGTAATCGGCCGCCTAACAAGCACTCGATGACCCCCCAGGTCGCTCACTTTGCAGCCTGCTCGCCGCATGCCTCGCACAGTACGGGTGAAAGCAGGGCGCGAACCATGGGCGATTTTCTCCAGATTCAACAAAGCCGCCCCGCCCGGACTTAGATGATTAAGCAGATTTTCGACGGAATATAAAACGTACCTAGAATGCTTCAGCGCAAGGGTAGAAATAATCACATCAAATCTTTTGCCGCCGAAAGCATGCGTTTCCATGAGGCCCGCCCAATAATTGGCAAGCAACTTCCGGTTCGCATGGAACTGTTCGACTAAACTTCTGGCCTGGAAGTAGTCCTTATCCTCGCCGAAGACTAAGCGCCCGCTCGAAAAGCGCCATTTGTGACGATTCTTTTCCAATTCCTCCCTGCTGGGAAGTCGCACCAAGCCGATACCCGAAACATTTACCCTATCGCCAAAATGCTGCTTGAGTTCAGCCGCTGCTTGGGCCGTGCCACAACCCCCATCCAGCACCTCAACCGGCCGACCTGAGCGGAAAAATTCCCGCACTAAGTCCTTGACAGGGTAATGAAGCTCTCTATCATACTCGGGCAAACCGGCGTTCAATCGCCAGCCGTAGCCCCCGAAAGAGCCCGTTCGCGCTCGCCGCAGAAATGCAGCTAACTCATGCCTTTTTTGGTGGGTGGAAATACGACTGCCTAACAGGCGTATGCGCCTGGGTTCGCCCATAACATTTCAAATGCCGCCTACATTAATTAACGTTTGCCCTGAACGCAATGGAAGGCGTTAAAGGGGTGGCAACCCGATAGGTTTATAAATTTAGGACACTATATTATATAGAATTCAGTCATTCAGCGATAAGCTCGAATACCGGATCTCTGATACTGGCAGCCAGCGAGTCAGCAATTCCTGGCATTTAACCAGTTGCATTCAGTAGGTTCCCGCAAGGGGATTTCCCAATACTGAATTGGCCCAGCATGCTACCAGAGGCTTTATGGCCTCTGCCGTCGGCGTGCGTTGGGCCCCTGGCCCCGAAAGGGGCGCGTGAGCACCCAAGCTGTTTTGGGTGTGAAGTCGGTCAAACGAAACAATGTTTCGTTCGCCATGGGAAATTTGCAGGCAGTAATGCCTGAAAACGTTTGGCGAATGAGCCTTTACGGGTTTGTTCTTGCCAAACGTTTTCACAAAATTTTCCATAGAGTTAAACCAATTCCATTGAGTTAGCAAACCAATTCCAGCTGATCCTGCTGGAGGATACTGCTATCGGAATTCGACTAAGCCATGCAAGTCTGAGAGGTTCGTACGAGCCTCTGGCATACGGCTCAGTAACACGTAGTTAACCTACCCATTGGAGGGGCAAAACCCGGGAAACTGGGCATAATACCCCATAGGCAATCGGTGCTGGAAGGCTCTTTTGCCCAAACGAAAAACCCCTTACGGTGTATCGCCGGTGGATGGGACTGCGGGGGATTAGGCTGTTGGCGGGGTAACTGCCCACCAAACCTACGATCCCTACGGGCAATGTAAGTTGGAGCCCGGAGAAGGGTACTGAGATAAGGACCCTAGCCCTACGGGGTGCAGCAGGCGCGAAAATTCTGCAATGCGCGAAAGCGTGACAGAGGAATTCCGAGTGGTCCTCACGGACCTTTTATCAGGTCTAGAAAGCCTGATGAATAAGGGGGGGGCAACATGCGTGCCAGCCGCCGCGGTAATACGCAGCGCCCGAGTGGTATCCACTAATATTGGGCCTAAAGCGTCCGTAGCCGGCCCTGTAAGTCCTCGGTGAAATCGGCTCGCTTAACGAGTCGAATGGCCAAGGATACTGCAAGGCTCGAGGTCGGAAGACGTAGAGGGAATTTCAGGGGTAGCGGTGAAATGCTGTGATCCTTGAAGGACCACCCGTAGCGAAGGCGCTCTACGAGGACGAACCTGACGGTGAGGGACGAAAGCTGAGGGAGCGACCCGGATTAGATACCCGGTTAGTCTCAGCCGTAAACGATGCGGACTAGGTGTACTAGCACTCACGAAGTGCGGGTGTGCCGAAGAGAAGTCATTAAGTCCGCCGCCTGGGAAGTACACTCGCAAGGGTGAAACTTAATGGAATTGGCGGGAGCGCACTACAAGGGGTGGATGCTGCGGTTTAATCGGACTCAACGCCAAACAACTCACCAGGGGCGACAGCAGGATGATGGACAGTCTAAAGGGCTTTCCTGACACGCTGAGAGGTGTTGTATGGTCATCGTCAGCTCGTACTATGAAGCGTCCTGTCAACTCAGGCAACGGGGGATGGGAGCACTCTAGGGGGACAGCGAGAGCAATCTCGAGGAAGGAGTGGGCTACGGTAGATCTGTATGGCCCGAATCTCCTGGGCTACACGCGGCACACAATGGTTGGGACAATGGGTCCCTAACCCGAAAGGGCACGGTAATCCCCTAAACCCAACCTCAGTTCGGATTGAGGGTTGGAACTCACCCTCATGAAGTTGGAATCCCCAGTAATCGCGCGTCACTATCGCGCGGTGAATATGTCCCTGCGCTTTGCACACACCGCCCATCAAGCCATTCGAGTAGAGTCCAGATGAATTGCAATTCTTCACTGAGCTGCACTGATTCTGGGTTTTGCGAGAAGGGCTAAGTTGTAACAAGGTGTCCGTAGGGGAACCTGCGGACGGATCACCTCCTTCCAATTTGCCCCCCTAACGGGGGGTAATAGGACATTGCTGCCTGCAAACCCAAAATGGCGAGCGAACAAAAGGCGTTTGACCGGCAACGTGGTCTCCACGTCAAATGAGGCGGTAGTGGGCTTCAGCCCACGTTTTTTCCCCAGGCTTTTTGCCCCGGGCAAAAAGGCTGCTTAACGGTTGCAATGCGTTTCCCGAGTTCGGGGCGCAGTTAAGCTTTCGAACAACTAAAGATTAAGTGAACGGTGAACCAATGTTTGGTTCCGGGCTCTTAGCTCAGTTGGTAGAGCGCCTCGTTTGCAACGAGGAGGCCGGGGGTTCGAGTCCCCCAGAGTCCATTAGCCGCACGAAAGCGGCGGCTGCGCGCTGTACGTCGGCCCATTTGCAATGGGCCATAAATAGACGCGCGCCAAAACGAGTGGACGACTCGAGTTTATGCTTAATCATTAAGGTATTGATTAAGTCCGTGGGAAGCTTTTTTTCCACGGTTGGATGAGGCACTGAATCCGTTCTTCCCGTTCGGATAGGTTGCCAGCCAATGACGTTCCCCCCTGGGGGAGCCGAGGGCTGTGAACCGAAAAGGTGCCGATGAAGTCATGCATTGGTAGACGCATCGAGTTCAGCGTTCTGTAAGCCGTATAGTGAATGACTTGGCTCAACAGCTGATGAAGGGCGTGGCAAGCTGCGATAAGCCTGGGCGAGCCGCATGCAGGCATTGAACCCAGGATCCCTCAATCACTCCGTAAGGAGTAGGAACCCCGGGAATTGAAATATCTTAGTACCGGGTGGAAAAGAAATCAACCGAGATGCTCTTAGTAAAGTCGATCGAACAGAGCATAGAGCAAACCGAATCCCGTGCCGCGAGGCACGGGAGATGTGGGGTTCGGGCGCTGGTACAACTCGTAACTTAAGCCGAAGTCCCCTGGAATGGGGCGCCACAGAGAGTGAGAGCCTCGTAGGCGCAAGGTTGCGAGTTGAGTCCAGCTGTCCCAGAGTACTGCGCATTGGATTTTGCGTGGAAAGATTCGGAGTCATCATCTTCGAACTCTAAACACTCGTTGAGGCCGATAGCAAACTAGTACCGTGAGGGAAAGTTGAAAAGTACCCTTGGCAGGGGTTGAAAAGCGTCTGAAACTATATGGTCATAGACTGACAGGGCACGAAAGAGTCGACGTCTTGCAAAGCAAGCTCCCGCAAGGGGGCGCGCGAGCGAGACTGATCAGTGTTCTGTCGTTCGTCTTGAAGCACGACCCAGGGAGTTCAGGGCAGTGGCGAGGTTAACTCCATCATGGAGGCAGCCGAAGCGAAAGCAAGTCGCCGCAAGCAATGAGGGCGAGAGTATGAAAATGCTCAAGTCACTGTCCTGAGGCCCGAAGCCCGGTGAGCTACTCGTAGGCAGGACGAAATCCCCCATCCGGGGGATGGAGGTCCGGTACCGGTTCTAGTCTAACTGTTCGGGTGACCAGCGAGTAGGAGTAATAGGCCATTCTAACCGGGCAATTGCGGGCTCCCTCCGAATAACCTCTCAGGGTTACCTGGCTGGAGATCGAGAGCGGGGTAGAGATACTGATTATGAAGTACTGGTTCGAAAGTTCCAGCTTCGTTGTCAAACTCCCAATCCGTTTTCATCGTAGAAGGCCAGAGCAGGGGCAGGCGGGTAAGCCGACTGTCCTAGAGGGGAACAACCCAGACCGAGGTTAAGGCCCAAAAATGTTGGCTAAGTGTAAAAGGCTGAAAAGCGTCTTCATCCATATACAATGGGGAGGTTGGCTTAGAAGCAGCCACCCTTTAAAGAGTGCGTAACAGCTCACCCATCTAGGATGAGGGCCTTGAAGATTATCTGGGCTAAAGCCAACTGCCGATACCCCGGAGTGCCCCCAGTGGGGGTAATCTTGTAGGGAGGTGAACTGAATGGGCAGAAGCAGGGGTGAAAATTCCTGTGGACCGTTCAGTTATATGGATCCTGGGGCTAGTAATAACAGAAGAAGAGAGAGAATCTCTTCCGCCGAAAGGGCAAGGGTTTCTTAGCGCTAATCCTTAGCTAAGAGTTAGCCGGTCCTAAGGCCCCCCGTAACACGGTGGGGACGAAAGGGAAACAGGTTCACATTCCTGTGCCACACAAGTACATCTTCGGCAACGAAAGCGCGGTTTTCGACGCATCGAGGTAGGCGGAGTCCACTCGTCTGTGGATTTAACCGGAATAGGCCTTTGGAGAGCCGTAATGGCGAGAAGGAGGCCAAATCCGGGAATAGCTGCAAAGTTCTGCCGAGCCCTGGTGCCCATGAAAAGAGAACCGCGAAGGACCTTGTGTGACCGTACCCAGATCCGAGAAGGGTGCCCCTGGCTGAGAAGGCCAAGGCGTCGCAGGGTAACCCGGTTAAGGGAACTCGGCAAAATAGCCCCGTATCTTTGGTATAAGGGGTGCCTGTGCTCCACAAGAGTGCAGGTTGCAATAACAAGATGGGTCCGACTGTTTAACAAAAACACAGGTAACTGCTAGCGAGTAATCGTTAGTATAGTTGCTGATACGTGCTCACTGCCAGTACGTGAAACCCCCGTTCAAGGGGCCTAAGCGCTGGTAAAGAGCGGGCCTAACTCTGAGGCTCTCACGGTAGCGTAATACCTTGTCGGTTTATTGCCGACTTGCACCAAGCGTATAACGAGACCCATACTGTCCCTGCCGCGGATCCCCAACGGGAAGAGAAGACCCCACGGAGGTTTACTACAGTCTGATGTTGCTATATGGTTTTTGTCGTGCAGCGTAGATGGGAGCCACCGAAGCAGTCTCGTCAGGGACTGTGGAGGCGACAATGAAACACCATCCTATGAAAACTATGTGGCTAACCCCTTCACAGGGGGGACAACATTTGATGGGTAGTTAGGCTGGGGCGGCACGCCCCTGAAAATGTATCAGGGGCGCCCAAAGGTCTGCTCAGGTGAGTCAGAAATTCACCGTAGAGTGCAAAGGCAAAAGCAGGCTTGACTGTGTTCTACACAGCAAGGAACGCAGAATGGAAACATGGGCTTAGCGAACATCAGCGGCCCTGTGATGGGGCCCTGGTCTGACAGTGAACTTACCCTGGGGGTAACTGAGTGGTCGTGGGTGAGAGTACACATCGACCCCACGGTTTGCGACCTCGCCGTCGGCTCAAGGCATCCTGGCTGTGCATAAGCAGCCAAGGGTGGAGGTGTTAACTCATTAAAGCCTTTCGTTAGTTGGGTTAAAAACGGTGCGAGCCAGTTTGGTTACTATCTGTTGGGGATGCGGGTTGCGTGAGGGGAAGCTCCATTGAGTACGAGAGGAACGATGGGGCGCGGTCTCTGGTGTACCAGTTGTCTGACAAGGCATCGCTGGGTAGCCACGCTGTGACTTATAAGAGCTGAAAGCATCTAAGCTCGAAGAAGTCCCTGAAAATACGCAACCATTGCCGAACCTTTTCCCCTCCGGGGGAAGAGTGTAGGCACGAGACCCCGGGCTATAATACCCGGTTGATAGGTGGGGGGTGTAAGGCGGGAGCTTCGGCGACCGTTTAAGCCCACCCATACTAATAGGTCGAGAGAACGTTGAACTCGAGTCAAATACCAATGCATGAGGGCTTTTTACAAAAGCCCTGGGAAAAAGTCCCATGCTTCGCATGGGACGGCCTTTCGCCTTGCGGCGAAAGGGCTTCCCAATTCTTCATCCAATTGCGGGGGTGACCCCGCAAAAATTCTTTTTTTCTACCAAAAAGAATTTTTTCTCTGCTTAGCCGTGAGGCTGCGCGTGCTTAACGTGCCATGCCAACAGCCGTTTTCTCTTTTCCCGGCGACGCCATTGGACAATGCGTGCCTCCAGGCGCTGACGGGCGGGCGAAAGCCTCCGAACAACCGGTAGCCTCCACCCTTTCATGGGGGCAAAGCGGTCGATGAACCGGAAGCGTGCCCGCGGAATCGGGAACACGTCGCGGATGCGGGTGAGATGCCCGGGATGCATGACTACCATATCCTTAGGTCGCGCCTTCAACCAAAGCAGGTGACGCCATTGCCTTTCCCGCACGAGGCTCATCATATAGTAGAGCGCTTCATCCTCTTTTCCCCGGACTGGTGTGTCATGCGGAATCCTGAGTAACCGGGCGAGCGCGCCTTCGTCTTGATAGGCTTTTAGGTTCTCGGTGACGTTCATCGTACTCCGCTTGTCCAGGGGAATGATACGAATCCGTCGGGCATCCAGCCATTTCACGAGCTGTAGATAGCTACCCGTTTCACAGTATGCCAGCCAGTCCGCATGCGTCTTGCCCCTTTTATCCAATTCATGCTGCAGCATGGGAAGCCCACGATTGGCTGCCCGTAGCAACCGCAGGTCATCGGCAGTGACCTCCAAAAAGCACCTTGCACCCAATCTTGCGTAGGCACTCAAAGCGGTTTCAAACCCTTTCCCGCCCCCCTTGTCGTGACTGAACCCGAAGAACATCGGCCAGCCTCCTTTGGGTTCGGTCGGTTTTGCCGGGGCCATGAACCAATTACGGCACCGATAAATAAAATGGTTCCCTTTCCCCCCAAGGCAAGGATTTTCCGTGACTAACCGTGAGGCCGGACTCGTTTGAGCTTCGACTGACTTTCGCGGAATCGCGCGAGCCGGGCGGCTTTGAAGCGTGCCCTTTTTTTCAAGACCCTGCGGTCCATTTTCCTGCTTAGCCATATCCGCCAGGCCTTTGGGATCTTGTCCACGAAGATGCAGTGGCTGGGCGGCACGTGGAATCTGCGCTGGTAACGCCGGAGATGCACCGGGTGCATGACCACGAGGTCGCCCGGTGCCGCCTCGGCGAGGATTGTGTGGCGCCAACCTCGTTCGCGCAAAAGATCCTGGACATACGTCCGGGCATACCCCGGATTGAGCAGCTTCCGCTTCCAAAGGAACCGGGTAATGCTTTCCCTGTCCAAGGGCACGATTTTTACGCCCACCCCATGCAACCATTCCATCAATTCGAGATAGGTGGTCGGATTGGAACTGGCCGTCGCGAGGACGGCACCGCCAGCGTTGTACAGCTCAGCGTCCCGCTTCCTCACCTCGAGGAAACAACGCACGCCGGGCCGAATGAACGGCGCCAGCCTTTCCTTCATCCCCTTTCCTCCCCCCTCCCAGTGATCGATTCCGAAATAATTCGGTTCGCCCTTGGGTTCACGGGTTTTCGGTGCCGACATGAAATAATCACGCAGCCGGACAATTTAATCGTTCCGCTCGCAGCCAGTCAGCAGCCGTAGGACTACTTGCCACGCCAGCGTCTGAAGCGGTTTGCCACGGCATTGAAGGGCGCCCAAACACGGGAACGTCTCGGCTGGGGCCGCGCTTCCTCAGGCTGTGGTCTCGCTCGGGGTCGCCGTTCCCGCGTCCGCCGCACCAGCGCGCGGCGCGCAAGCAGTTCGGCTTCGCCTCGGAGGCCGCGCCCGACGACTGCCCGGTCGGGTTCGTGAATCCAGTGCAGGCGTTCCTCCGGCAGGTGCATCCGCAGCTTGAGGCGATAAACGTGGTTGGGGTGCGCGACCACGAAATCCACTTGCTCTGCTTCCCGCATCAGGCGCCCGACCCAAGACCTTTCCCGGTGCGTGACAGTGAGCAGCTCGTGCAAGTCGGGCGAGGCCTTGTCTCCCAAGCGGTGCCGGATGTTGAGCAACGAATTGCGTTCCAAGGGGATGACCGTTACATCCCGGGAGGCCAGGACGCCGAAGACGCGATCATACAGTCTAGCATTCTTCATTATTTCCCTGCGGTGCCGCTCGAAGTAGGCCTGGTTTTCCCGGAAAGCCTTTGACGCTGCCGGCGTGGACGGCATCCAATACTTTTTTTCGAGCACGTACAACAGCAGGGGGTCGATTTCCATGAAGCAACGCCCGCCAGCAGCAGCGGCTTCGCGCAGGGCTTGATTGAGGCCCATGCCGCCCCGCGCCCGGTGGTCGAGGGCAATGAAGAGCGGAATGCCGTTCTTGAACTCGCGCGTGCGCGCCATGCAATATTCCACGCATTCGGCAAATATAATCGTTTTGCCTGGCTAAAACGATACCTATATAAACCTCTTCGACGTCAATCTATCAAGATTTTTATGAACGCATTCAAAGCAGCAATCGCACTCTTGATTGTGGGATTGGTTGTCTTAAGTGGATGCGCCCAGCAGGCGCCCAAGGCACCCGTGACCGAAGAGCCAGTCGCTCCAGTGGTCGAGGAACCCCAGCAGCCAACTGTTGAGGAGCCTACAGCACCTGTCGTAGAAGAACCCATGGGGCCATCAGCTTCGACCGTGCAGCCGCCCGCCGTTCCGGCAGGACAGCCAGCCATCCAAGCACCTGAGACTCCCTTGGGAACCTATACCGGGCCAACACCGCAGACAACTTCTACCAAGAACGCGAGCATGTGGGACTGCATCAAGCAGAAGCTTAGCAGCCGGTTCCCCGATGCCGCGCCCGGGACTATCCCTGACGAAGAGGTAGTCAAGGCCAACAGAGAGTGCGTCGGCTACCAGTAAAAACACTGAAAGACGGCGCACCGTTTTTCTACTTCTTTTCTTTTAATTTCGGGCAGGCCTCGCCAGGCCTCCAAGCCCGGCACCTGTCGGCCAGGCAACTTTTTCCCGCATCCCTGCTTCGAAAAGTAAACTAACAAATTCTTTATAGTGGGGGCGTGTAAGGCATACGAGGGGTGAAAGAATGAACCTTCACACGCTGCGGCGAAGAAGAGAAGAATACCAGTCAAGCGCTTTTGAAAAAGAAGGGGTTTTCAGGGGCATCAAGTCATTGACCAACTTTTAACGCCAGAACTTACGCGTATTCTATAAAACATTTGACGGCAGAAATATAGCGCAAGTTATATTCTTGTCAAATGTTTTAAACCCCATTTTACCCAATGGCGGCGGTTGAAGCCTCAAAAACTTCGGCCGCCGCCCCATACCCCCTACTTCTTTGCTTTCCCAAACACCAAGGTTTTTATTCGCCGACGTGACCAATATATGCGTGGGTAGCGGGTGGATGGCTGCGTCCCGAGCCCGAAAGGGCGAGGGATGAGGAAAGTCCGCCCACCTATCGAAACCAGCGCCAGAAATGGTGCCCGGGGGAACAGAAACGAGACCTGGCCGAAAGGCTGGGATGAAACGCGCTCCCGGTTGGGTGCAACCCGAAAGGGGCTCAGGCGAATGCCATCTAAAACAGAAGGCGGCTTACGGCCCGCTGCCCACACTTTTCTCTTAACCCCTCACGCCAGCAACTTTAATTACTAGTTTGGCCTTATTCTCCGCATGCTGAACTTGATTGTCGCCGGCACCTGCTGGCTGCTTGCAGGGGCAAGCTATTGGTGGAGCGCGCAGACCGAGAAGCGCAAGCAGGAAATCATGTCCATTCAGTCCACGAAATGCAGGGACCTCGAGCCAGGACGAAAAACAGAAGTCAAGGGCACGGTGAAAGCCCTTACTCCCCTGCCGGTGCCCGAGCGGCCCGGTGAATGCGTGTACTACCGGATTGAACGCAGGCAGGAACGCATGCACACGCGGCGCGAAGCCGACGGAAAAATCCATTCGACCCCTGAATGGGAAACCATTGAAGCGCGCACCGAGTCACGCCGGTTCCTGGTGGAAGACGAAACAGGGAGCGTACTCGTGGACTTGCAGGAGGGTGCGGAAGTCGACGCGCCCCTGGTGGTGGACAAGAACGAGCAAAGCCCGGGCAACACCCTCTCTGCAGGCGGGTTCCGTTTGTCGCTGGGCGGCGGCAAGCCAACAACCACTAGGGTGTGGGCCCTGGTCCCAGGCCAACCCGTTTACGTCCTGGGCCAGGCGGAAAGCGAGGGCAGCCGGGTGGTGTTGAAGTCCGGCGAGCAAAAACTCGTCGTTTCCTACAAGTCCGAAGAGGAACTGCTTCGGGGCGCGCAACGCGATGCCTCGTTCGGCAAAGTCATTGCGGCCGCCCTGCTGGCGGCGGGCGCTGCGGCGTTCTTCCTGATTAAGTAGGACGGTATTTATTCTTTTCTTCGCTTGTTTTGGGTACATGAAACCGGATAAGCAGGTTAAGGAGGAATTCCGCAAGGCCTGCCAGCGGGAGCCGGAAAAGCATTATCCCGTGGCAAAGCTCCGGGAGCTCGGCCTTTCCCGCGGCACGTGCGAGAAGTGCGGCAAGAACTACTGGGCGGTGGACGCCACGCGGAAAGTGTGTGGGGATGCGGCCTGCCAGGGAGGCTTCACCTTCATCGGGAACAGCCCGGCGAAGAAGCAGTTCGATTACCTGGAGGCCTGGAAGGCCTTCGAAAAGCATTTCGTCGACCTGGGCTACAAGTCCCTGCCCCGCAAGCCGGTGGTCGCGCGCTGGCGCGAGGACGTTTACTGGGTGGGGGCCAGCGTGTACGGCTTCCAGCCCTACGTGGTTTCGGGGGAGATAAAGCCGCCCGCGCGCGCGGTCATCATCCCCCAGCTCTCCCTGCGCTTCAACGACATCGATAACGTGGGGATTACGGGCTCGCACTACGTGTGCTTTGACATGCTGGGCCAGCTGCACTTCGAGAAAAAGCAGGACTACGACATGCCCCGCTACCTGGAGGAGTACTTCAATTGGATTCACAAGGGCATGGGGGTGCCGAAGGAGGAGCTCATCCTGCACGAGGACGCCTGGGCGGGTGGGGGAACCTTTGGGCCCTGCATCGAGTTCTTTTCCCGGGGCTGCGAGATGGGCAACCAGGTGTACATGCAGTATCGTGCCACGGAGACCGGCAGCGAGGAGTTGGACATCAAGGTGCTGGACATGGGCCAGGGCCACGAGCGGATTCCGTGGTTCACGCAGGGCAAGAGCACGAGCTATGAAACCACGTTCCCAACGGTGGTCAAGAAGTTGAAGGGCCTCACAGGCGTCAAGGCCGACGAGAAACTCGTGCAGCGGTTCCTGCCCTATTCGGCTTACCTGAACGTCGACGAAGTCGAGGACATCGGCAAGACCTGGGCCTTCGTAGCCCGGCAACTGGGATTGGAGGCAAACGCGTTAAAGGGGCAAATCCTGCCCCTGGCCGCCCTCTACAGCGTGGCCGAGCACTCGCGCGCGGCCCTGGTCGCCCTACATGATGGGGCCTTGCCCAGTAACGTGGGCGGCGGCTACAATTTGCGGGTCATCATCCGCCGCGCGCTGGACTTCATCCAAAGGTATGGGTGGAAGCTGGACTTCGCCGAGGCCGCGGCCTGGCATTCCGCGTACTTGAAGCCCCTCTACCCGGAACTGGACGAGGGCATTGACGAGGTGCAGGAAATCCTGGAAGCCGAGGAAAAGCGGTATGCCGAGACGCGGGAGCGCGCGCACCAAATCATTCAAAAGGAGCTGGGGAAGGGCGTGTCAGCGGAGCAACTCATTGAATGGTATGACTCGCAGGGGATCAGCCCGGAACTCGTGCAGGAAGAGGCCGCGAAGGCGGGCAAGGAAGTGAGGGTCCCGGAGGACTTCTTTGCACGCGTGGCAGAAAGGCATGAGCAGGCCGAGCAAAAAACACAGACCAAGAAGGTCCAGCGTGTCCGGTTACCGGAGGGGTTGCCGGAGACCCGGGTGCTTTACTATAATGCGTGGAAGACGAACGAGTTTTCGGGCAAGGTGCTGGCAGCCGTGGGGCGGATGGTGGTCTTGGACCAGACCGGGTTCTATCCCACCTCGGGGGGACAGGTGCATGACCTGGGCTCCTTGGAAGGGGTTCCGGTCGTGGAGGCGTTCAAGCAGGACGGGAAAATCGTGCACGTGCTGGCGGAGGAACCGGCTTTTCGCGCGGGCCAGGCGGTTACCTGCAAAATCGACTTCGAGCGGCGGAAGCAGCTCTCCCAGCACCACACGGGCGCGCACCTCCTCAATGGGGTGTGCCGGCTTATTTTTGGCAGCCACTGTTGGCAGGCGGGCGCGGCCAAAACCCCGGAAAAAGCGCGGCTGGACATCACCCATTTTGAGGCCCTCTCGGACGAGCAGTTGAAGGAAATCGAGGCAAGGGCCAACGAATTCATCAAAAAGGGCGTGCGGGTGGAGAAGCTGCTGGTGCCCCGCGAGGAGGCCGAGGAAAGGTTTGGCATGCGGATTTACCAGGGTGGCTTCATTCCGGGGAAGCTATTGCGCATCGTGAAAATAGGGGACTTGGATGTCGAAGCCTGTGGGGGCACGCACTTGGACAATACGTCGGAAATCGAGTGCCTTAAAGTCTTGAACGCTTCCCGCATCCAGGACGGAGTGGTGCGCCTGAACTTTGTTTGCGGCAACGCGGCGAGGATGACAGGGCAAGGGGAAGCCGGTGCCTTGGGGGAAGCAGCGCGGTTGCTGGGCTGCCGGCCCGGGCAGGTGCCTGGCAGGGCGCGGGAGCTGTTCGAGAAGTGGAAGGCCGCTAGGAAGCTGGAGAAAAAGGGCGGCGAGGCCAAAAAGGAGTGGTTCGAGTTGATGAGCGACGAGGAGCGGGGGCTGGAGGCAGGAGAATTATTAAGGGAGGCCGCCGTAATACTTAGCACGCAGCCCGAGCACGTGGGGAAGACCGTGAAACGGTTCCTGGATGACTTGGCGGGTTGGAAGAAAAAAGGGGGGGCGATTTGAAATGAATTCGGCCATCATCGCGTTACTTGTTTTAGCGCTGTTGTTTTCCGGGTGCAATGCCTTGGAGCGCACGTGCGGGAACGGGGCCTGCGATGGCTGGGAGAACGGCCAGTCCTGTCCCAAGGACTGCAAACCCTTGTCGGAAAAAGAGTTGGTTGGGAGTGCGGAGGCCAACGCGAATGGATAGGGCCTTGCTGGCTGGTTTGGTTGGCTTGCTGGTGCTGGGGTTGAGCGGCTGCGCCCAGAAAGCAATTGAAGAACGGGTGTGGGTGGAGTTGGAGCCCGTGCAATGCCAGGGAAACCCCTGGGAACCGGTTGGAAAAGAGTTTTCAGGGGAAGCCGACGCCCTCAAAGCCTATTACCAGGCACGAGGTGTTGAGATTTATGACTACCAGTACGTGGAGCGCACCCTGAACACGTGCACGGCTTGTGCTTGTCCGCGGGGAGACAAATACCGGTTGCTGGTGGACGCAAAAAACAGGGATGCCGTGTTCTTTTGGCCCAAGAAAGCCACGGAAAAGGCGGGCGTGTTTTTCGAGGCCAGCGTGAAGCCTGAAAAAGTGGATGCTGGCAGCGAGGTCCTGGTCCAGCTCCGGAACAACTCCATGAAGCCGGTTTACTTCGGGGGCTGCAATGATTATGCCGTGGAGTCCCTGGTTGAAGGCCAGTGGAGGGAACTGCCCAAGTTCGTCAAGCAATGCGGATGGGAGGGGCTTCCAAAGAAGGCGGAGGGCCAGAATTTCCTGGAATGGACCGAGAACCGGGTGGACATTCCCGGCAGGCACCGGCTTGTCTTCCAACTGGGCCTAGATTGCCTGGAGCAAAGGCCGCTGAGTGAAGCAAACTGCCGGATTCGCATTCCCCTGCGCTCCAATGAGTTCACGGTGAACCCGTTGCAGGAAATCCCGGAATCGCAGCTCAGGGCCTGCAGCACCTCCGCGGAGTGCGTGAAAGCCGTGGAAGGCTGTTGTGACTGTGCCAACGGGGGCCGGAATACGGCCATCAACCGGAAATTTTTGTCTCCCTGGCTGAAGAAACGGGAAGCAGGGTGCCTGACCGTGATGTGTCCAACGGTTTTGTCGACTGACCCCAGTTGCAGCGAAACGCATTCACCCCAATGCGTGGAAGGAACGTGCCAATTGACCGCCAAGGCCGTGGATGTAGTGGCGGCTGCCAGGACCCGGTTCAAGCGGCTGGCGTCAGGGCCATTTTCGCGGGCGGGAACGGAAGTGGAAGTGCACAGGGGCAAGGAATCCTTCCAAGGGCTTTGGGAGAATACGTACGCCCAGTTAGCGCCCAAACCGGATTTGCCGGCCGTTGACTTCAATGCCAGCATGGTGGTGGGCCTGTACATGCAGCGGATTACGGGAAGCCCCTATCTCGTCAAGGTGGAACGCGTGGAAGAAACCGATACTGCCCTGATTATATGGTACTCGAAGCGGTATGCCACGCCCGTGGAAATCCGGAACATCGTGGAATTCGCGCCCTATGAGTTGATTGAGGTGCCGCAGAGCGCGAAAAACGTGGAAATGCAAGTACTTTCCTCGGCCAGCGGGGAGGATGCCAACGCCTTGGAGCGGAGAGGCGTCAGGCAGTCGGGGTGAAGCACATGCAGGACCCATCTCTGGGAGAAGCACTTGAAGAGCTCAGGACCACCGCTTTATTCCACATACGGGACGTGTTGAAGCGAGGCAACCTCTCCGAGGCGCAGCGGCTGGCGTGGAAGACCATGCAGCGAAACATTGCGCGCGTGGCCATCGGCGTGGAGCCCGGGCAAGAGTCCTTGTTCGATGGCCTGGGCTACCGCGTGCAAGGCGAGCACGTGACGCAGATTGCGGGCAACGGGGAACTGCGCGAAGAAATCCGGTTGCCCAAGGCCTTTCTTTTCCAGCGGGGGCGGCTCACCCTGCAAGGCATTACCACGTTGTTCCACGAGTGGGCACACAACCCGCTGCGGTTTCCCGGCCTGGGAAACCGCCAGGTCCGTGAGATGGTGGAAGAGCAACTGGCGGATGCCCTGGCCATCAATTTGGGCATCAAGATGGGGTTTCCGCCAAGGGCCTTGTTCAGGCACCTGGTCGGCCGGATGCCCTTCATCGGGGGAATGGCTTACCGGCGTTACCTGCGGTTGGTGGAAAACTATGCCGGCGAAAAATTCAGGAAAGTCGAGCGGTTGGCAGCCCTGCAAAGCCTGGCGCGTAGGAGGCAATTCGCGTTGGCTTGGGCGCGCGCCCACCAGCGCCGGCCGGCCGCTGCCTTTTCACCGGTGCTGAAAATGTTATCCGGTCCTCAGGCAAGGCCGGCAAAAAAACGCCCGCTGATGGCATAAAAACGTTTATAAAGCGATTTTAGGCTAATGGTGATGAAGGGATTCCATGGCGTTCGACCACAAGGAAATCGAGAACAAGTGGCAGCGGTTTTGGGCCGAGGCCACGGTTTTCGAGGTAACCGAGGACCCCGAGAAAGACAAGTACTATGTCTTGGAGATGTTCCCCTACCCCTCGGGAAAGCTCCACATGGGGCACGTGAGGAACTACGCGATTGGCGATGCGCTGGCGCGGTTCAAGCGCATGCAGGGCTTCAACGTCTTGTACCCCATGGGGTATGACTCGTTTGGCTTGCCGGCGGAGAACGCCGCCATCGAGCACAAGGCCAACCCCAGGCTGTGGACGTACGAGAAAATCAACCAGATGCGGGGCCAGCAAATCCAGATGGGGTTCAGCTATGACTGGAGCCGCATGGTGAAGACCTGCGAGCCCGAGTACTACAAGTGGAACCAGTGGATTTTCCTCAAGCTCATGGAAAAAGGCCTGGCCTACCGGAAGAACGCGCCCGTCAACTGGTGTGAGAAGTGCCAGACCGTGCTGGCCAACGAACAGGTCGTCAATGGCAGCTGCTGGCGGTGTGGAACGGAAGTTTCGGAGAAGGCGCTGGAGCAATGGTTTTTGAAGATCACCGCGTACGCGGACGAGCTACTGGCCGGCATTGACAAGCTCACGGAGTGGCCGGAACGCGTCCGCGTCATGCAGCAGAACTGGATCGGGAAAAGCGAGGGCGTTGAAATCTTCTTCAAGGTCAAGGACTCGCATCACGTCATCAGCACCTATACCGCCCACTGGAACACGATTTATGGGGTCACTTTCCTGGTGCTGGCCCCGGAGCACCCGCTGGCGCTCGAACTGGTAAAGGGGACGCCGAAGGAGAAGGACGCGTTGAAGTTCATTTCCGAAATGAAGTGGCTGTCGCACATCGACCGGGTCAACCCGGACAAGGATAAGTTGGGCTTCGATTTGGGCGTCAAAGCCATAAACCCAGTCACAGGCAGGGAAATCCCGGTCTTCCTGACGAACTTCGTGCTCATGGACTATGGCACGGGCGCCGTGATGGGGACGCCGGCGCACGACCAGCGCGACTTCGAGTTCGCGAAAAAGTATGGCTGCGAAGTCAGGGTCGTTGTCCAGCCCAGGGACCGGAAACTGGCTCCTGAGTGCATGGAACGCGCCTTCGTCGACGAGGGAATCATGGTCAACTCGGGACCGTTCAACGGCTTATCGAGCGCGGAAGCTATGCCCAAGGTGGCCACGCACCTCGTCAAGGAGCGGCTGGCCAAGCGCGCGGTCAATTACAAGATACGGGACTGGCTGGTTTCCAGGCAGCGGTTTTGGGGCACGCCGATTCCGGTCGTGTACTGCGATAAATGCGGCGTGGTCCCGGTTCCCGAGGACAAGCTACCGGTCAGGCTCCCGGATGCAGCGGAATTTGGCTTGGTGGGAAACCCCTTGCAGCACGTGAAGTCCTTCGTCGAAACGACTTGTCCGAGGTGCAGGGCCAAGGCGCGGAGGGAAACCGACACCATGGACACCTTTGTGGACAGTGCCTGGTATTTCCTGCGGTATTCTTCTCCCCGGGAGGCCAAAAAACCGTTTGACGAGAAGAAGGTCTGGCAGTGGATGCCCGTGGACCAGTACATTGGCGGCATCGAGCACGCCATCCTGCACCTCCTCTATGCGCGGTTCTTCACCAAGGCCTTGCGGGACCTCGGCCTCTTGGAGGTGGACGAGCCCTTCCAGCGGCTGCTGGCCCAGGGCATGGTGTTGAAGGACGGCGCGAAGATGTCCAAGAGCCTGGGCAACGTAGTGGACCCGGGCGAGATCATCGAAAGGTTTGGGGCCGACACCGCACGCGTGTTCATCTTGTTCGCGGCCCTGCCGGAAAAGGAATTCGAGTGGAGCGACCAGGGGGTTGAATCCGCACGGAGGTTCCTGGAACGCGTTTACCGCCTGGTGGAAGCCAGCAAGGGCGGCATGGCCCGGGGCGAGGCGAAGGAGAAAGACCTGGCCCAGTCCGAGCGGCTGCTGTTGTCGAAGGCGCATCGCACCATCCAGCGGGTCACCGAGCACATGGAGAACATGCGGTTCAATTACGCGCTTCAGGCGCTCATGGAGTTCGCCAACGACCTGGGCCGGCTGGAATGCAGGGATAGGAACGTGAAGTGGTTTGCGGTGCGGAGCCTGGTCCAGATGCTCTCTCCTTTCGCGCCCCACCTGGCCGAGGAACTGTGGCAGTCAACCAAGGAAAAGGGTTTTGTGTCGCTGAGCAAGTGGCCTGCCTGTGATGCGTCCAGGATTGACGTGGGGGCAGAAACCGCGGAAGCCTTCGTGGAAAGTGTTAAAGCGGACTTGAAGAATGTGTTGGCGCTCTCGAAAATCCAGAAGCCAAAGGCAGTTTACGTCTTTGTGGCGGCCAAGTGGAAGGCAACCGCCCTTGCCGTGGTACGGGAAGCCTGCAAGGGCAAGCCCGATGTGGGGTTGGCCATGAAGGCCTTGATGGCCCGGCCTGAGTTCAAGGCCCAGGGCAAGCAAATCGAGGCCTTTGCCCGGGCCGCGGCAAGAAAGGCAGGGGAAACCGGCAAACCCGTGGCATTGGATGAGTGCCCTTCCCGGGACCCCTTGAACAAGGCCCGGAACGCCTTCCCCTTGAAGCCCGCCATTTACGTGGAGTGAAGGATGCCCATGTTACTGCAAGCAAATGGTGACCTAGCCGCCCAGAATTTGCTGAACTTGTTTGGCTTGAATTCCCTGGGCCAGCTCGCGCTCAACGCGGCTTTCATGGTCATGGTGTTGGTGGTGGCCTATCTTTTGCAGGCCGTCCTGGCCTGGTTCATTGACTGGAATTTTTCGGCCAAGTCCTTCATCGGGCGGCGGCGAAAAATCACGGAGTTTGGCTTGAAAATCGCCAAGCGGTTCACGACGTTTTTCATCTACTTTGTCGCGCTGGCGTTTATCCTGGGCGCCTACAACATCGACTTGACTGCCATCATCGCCGTGCTGGGCGTGGGAGGCATTGCCGTGGCCCTCGCCGCCCAGGAAACCCTTTCAAACCTGATTGCGGGCTTCGTGTTGTTGACCGACAAGCCGTTCAAGGTGGGCGACCGGATTTCCCTGCGGTCCAGCGCCCAGCAACGCAAGGAAGACGATGCCGACGAGTGGGGGTACGTCATCGACATCGGCTGGAGGAGCACCCGCATCCGCACCAAGGAAAACATTTACCTCACCATTCCCAACGCGGAGTTGACGAAGCGGGAAATCTATAACTACACCATCAAGGACCCGACTTACCGCCTGTGGATGCCCCTGCAGATAAGCTATGAAAGCGATTACGACAAGGCCAAGGCCCTGTTGCTCCAGGCCTGCCGGGAAAGCCCCTTCGTCATCCAGGGAAAGCGGAACGAGGCCGTCCACAAGGGCTTTGGCGATTCCGGCGTCAAGCTGATGCTGCGGGTGTGGATTAAGAATGCCGAGGAACGCGGCCAGGCCCGGAGCGACCTCTACGAGCGCATCCAGCGGGCGTTCAAGGAAAACGGCATAGTCATCCCCTATCCGCGCATTCAACTCGTGCAACAAAAATAGCTGGTGTCTGGACTACATCCGTTCCAGGACGTCGATGGCCAGCAGGTGCAAGGCGTTCTGCAAGACGATGGACACGGCTTCCACGAGCGCCAGCCGGGCTTCCATGGTTTGTGTTTCGGCTTGCAGCACCGGCACCTCATGGTAGTAGGCGTTGAATTCCGAGGCCAATTGCAGGAGGAACTGCGCGATTTTGTGGGTGGTGACAGCTGCCAGGGAGTCGTGCACGACCTGGGGATAGCCTTCCAGGAGGGCCAGCAGGCGCTTTTCTTTCTCGTGGGAGAGCCGCACATAGTCGACTTTTTTCGGTAGCTTGCCGGCCTTGGCAAGGATGCTTTTTGCGCGCGCGTACGCGTAGAGGAGGTAGGGCCCGGTTTCGCCGTCAAAGGAAATGCTTTCCGATGGGTTGAAGACCATGTCCTTGACCGGGTCGACGCGCACCATGTAGAACTTGAGCGCTGACAAGGCGATGACGTTGGCGCGTTCGTTGAGCTCCTTTTCCTTGAGGTCAGCGTAGCGCTTGCGCAGTTCCTCCTTGGCCAGAAGCTCGAGTTCGTCGAGGAGGTCGTCGGCGTCAACCACGGTCCCTTCTCGGGACTTCATCCTGCCTTCGGGGAGGTTGACCAGGCCATAGCTCAGGTGATAGAGCCGTTCCGCCCACGCGTGGCCGAGGAGCTGGAGGCAGCGGAACAACTGCCGGAAGTGCAGGTTCTGCTCCGAGGCGACCACGTAAATGGCTTTGTCGAAATGGAATTCGTCATAGCGGGCTTTGGCCAGGTAAAGGTCTTGGGTGATGTAGAGGCAGGTGCCGTCCGAGCGAAGCAGGTGCTTCTTCCCGAGCCCGTATTCCTCGAGGTCGGCCACGATTCCGCCCTTCTCGTCCCGTTGGAAGACGCCCTTGCCGAGGCCTTCCTCGACCATCTGCTTGCCCTGGTCGTAGAACTCGCTCTCATGGTATTCCTTGTCAAGCACCACGCCAAGGCGGCCCGTGGTCTCCTTATAGCCCTCAAGCACCCAGTCCAGCGTCTTTCGCCAGAGGGCGCGCACTCTCTTGTCGCCCTCCTCCCACTTCCGAATCATTTCGATGGCTTGGCTTTCGAGGGAAGGGTCCTTCGCGGCCTCCTTCACGAACCGCACATACCAGTCGCCCACGAAGTGGTCGGATTTGAGGGCCTCGCTTTCCGGAGTCTTTCCCTCGCCCCAGCGCTCGTAGGCCAGCATGGCCTTGCAGATGGCCGCGCCCCGGTCATTGTAGATGGTGGTGCGCACCACCTTGAAACCGTGGTTGGCAAAGAGGCGGTTCACGGCCAGGCCCAGGCAGATGTTGCGCAAGTGCCCGAGGTGCAGGGGCTTGTTGGTGTTGGGGCCATAGTACTCGTTGACAATGGTCTTGCCCTTGCCCGCCGAACTTGAACCGAATTTTTCGCGCTCTGACCGCACCTGCTGCAATACTTTTTCGGCGAGCGCCTGCTTTTGCACGAAGAAGTTGAGGTAGGGGCCGAAGGCCTTGGCCTCGCTGATGTCCGCGGGTTTCACGATTTTCTTGGCGAGCTCCTGGGCGATGACGGGAGGGGCTTTCTTGAAGGCGGCCGCGAGCTTGAAGCAGGGAAAGGCGTAGTCGCCGAGCTCGGGCTTGGGCGGCGCCTCCAGCAATCCCGCGACTTGGTCGGCCGGGAAATCCGGCAAGGCGATGGCTTTCTCCAGGGCCCTTGCGACTGCCTGCTTGAAGTCCGTCATACTCCATTCACCCGAGGAAGTTGTTTTAAGGGAAAGCGGACGTGGTGGGATTTGAACCCACGACCCTCAGCTTAGAAGGCTGACGCGCTATCCAGGCTGCGCTACACGTCCCTCCGACCAGTCAAAGAATTGACGCGAACAACCTATTTAAACGTATTTATCGGTCAATGAGGGGTTTTCCCGGTGTTGAAGACCTTGTTGAGTTTGTCTTTCACCGTGAACTGGTGGGTTTTCACGTCAAACAACCAGACCCGGAGTTTGGGGTTGTTGAACACCGGGGAGAGGGGCGTGCTCCGGTCCTGCTTGTGGAACACTTTCTGGGTGGGGCGCCGGTGGGTGTTGAGGCTCCCGTCCGGCAAGACGAAAACGAATTCGTCCACGTCCACGGCATAGGCCAGTTTTTCCTTGAGCTTTCCCTCGCTGGGCCGCGTCAGCACTTCCACGCCCATGCGTTTGCCGTCAAAGGTCTCCACGAAGAAGTCGAAGCGGCCCTTGCGCGGGGTCTTCGCGCGCTCCTTTCGCAGCACGGTGGCTTTCTCGGCCACGACGTTGACGAGCCTCCGCTCGAACAAATGCATTTTGTTGAGTTCGTGCCGCGTGTAGAGGTGCATGAGGGGCGTCAAGTGGTTGCCCGGCTCCATGGAGGCCTTCTCGCCCTCCGAGTAACTGAACCGCACCGGGGCCTTGCAGAGTTTCTGGAGCAGGCCCTCGAATTGCCTGAGTTTTGGCTGGGTGCCTTCAACTACCACCATGTTGGAGAAGCCGTCCGCCATGTCCACGAACAAGCCGTTGTCCGCCTTGACGACGATGTCCGCGAAGAAGAGGTCGAACAAGACGTTGTAGTCCTTGAACAACGGGGCCAGGTTTTTGGCGTCCAGTTCCGCGGCCAGGCTGGTCTTGTCCTGGTAGGCGTCCAGGGAAGCCCTGCGGCGCAGGTGGTGGCTCTGGCAGAACCGGTTGAATATCTCTTGAATGCGTTCATGGGGGAGGTTCAACCGCGTGTAAATCCGGTTCAAGGGCTCCAAGCGGTTGATTTCGAGGCGGAGTTTCTTGCACCCCGTCTGCTGGAGGGCCTTCGGCAGGTAGGTCCAGAGAAAGTCGTAGACTTCCGGCCGGCCGTTGGCCGCCAGGGAAAACGTGAGGGTCACGAATTGCTTGGCCTGCATTCAACGCAATGGAATGGCAAAAGGATTTTAATGGGTTTACCCATGATTTTCCGTAAACGCTTCCTTGTCCTGCCTTGCAGGACGATGCCCCCCAATGCAAGGCATTGGATGGTTGCCAAGGGCAAAAGGGTTTTTATAGGGTTCGTGCCTCAATTTGGGCAATCAAAGGGTTTTCTGCATGAATTCCAGGCTCTGGCTCGCCATTTTCATGGTGTTGTTGTCTTTCCAGGTGGTGTCTGCCCTCCAGGTGCAGCCCGTCGAGGAGAACCCGATTCCGGGCATGACCAAGGCCGAGGCCCTCCGGATAACGGAAGTCATGCAGTCCAAGAACGCGGACTGCCGGTGGCGGTATGACAAGGCCATGGTCATCGACTACTTGTTGACCGGCAAGGGTTATACGTTCAAGACCGGGATTGGCCTCCAGGAATGCGTCCGGATTGCCATGGGCAAGCCCATCGGGCCAGGCTTCACGCGGGGCATGGAAAAGGAGAAGCCGAAATTCGAGCGCAAGTCACCCATTGCCAAGCCCTTGACCGAAGAAGAAGTCCTGGCCAAGGAATTGAAGGTCAAGCGCGAGCAAGGCAAGCGCATTGCCAACGTCGTGCGCCGCTCGGACGCGGTGTGCCGCCGGCTCTACAACGAGGACGTCATGGCTGAATTCTTTGTCTCGGGAAAGGGCACGTCGGCCAAGGAAAGAAGCCTCGAACAATGCCTTGGTTTGGGCAAGACCCTTTTAGGGTATGAGATGGGAACCCTGACGGCGCCGGCCGCCACGTACGTGCAGAACCGGCCGCCTTCCAACAAGCCCGCCATCGAGTTGCCGGGAACCCTGCAAGACTGGCAGGTGTCGAGAATCATTGACGCGGCCATGACCGCCCGCATTTCGGGCAAGGCCTGCCGCAACTACTACGACCGAGGGGAACTGAAGGCCGCGCTCCTGGATGGCGTGGCGCCCGCCCAGACCGCGGAACTCCTCCGGCAAGGCAACAACCCGGACGTCTTCGACTGCGTGAGAAACGGGCTGCGCATCTCAAACATCAGGGTACGGTAGAAGCCCCGAATCCGCTTGTCTTACGGGAAAACGAGTAGACCAGCCCCGCATACAGCAGGTCCCACCCCAGAATGGATGCGAAAAGGAAAGGCAGCAAAATGGATTCCTGGGCAACCGGTTTATACAAATAGAATGCGAGGCTCGCGGCAGCCGTTCCCAGCAATTTGAGCACCGCAATGGAAGCAGATTGGCCCCTCAAATTGCCGCGGTTCAACAGCATGGCAACGAACAACATGGACATCACCAGGTTCTGTCCGAAGGCAGCATACACGCCGTCAAAGTCGTGGAATTCTTGGCTGACCAACAACACCAAGCCAAAGGCCGTGAGCAGGACCAGCACAAAGCATGCATAAAATTGTTGGGGGGAAAGACGGGGAAACTCGTTTCGCCCGAATTTCAGGAATTCCAATGCGATGAATACATCCAAAAAGAGCCATGCAACGTTGATGTAAAGCTGGGGGGCGGCCGGCGGGTACAGGAACGAAAAAATGAACTCCCAGGAGAGGTTGGCGCACAAGGCAAACAAGGGCATTCCATAGGTCTGGTCCTTGAAGCCCCGCCAAATAATTAGCAGGTAGGCAAGCGACCAAAAGAAGCCGCTCGCATTCATCAATGCCTGGAACATGGTGCAACCACCGGCGCATGACCGGCTGTGCCATACCCTGTATGGCACTTTTTCGCCAGCCTTTTGTAAAAAGGCTGTGGCATGCCTAGTATGCCACTTTTTCGCCAGCCTTTTGTAAAAAGGCTGGAGTGCAGCCGCCGGGGGTCGAACCCGGGTCGAAAGCTTGGGAAGCTCTCATCCTGCCACTAGACTACGGCTGCGTCCAGGGATTTTGGGCGGGGAATGGTTTTAAAGACAACGCCCTTACCCTCCTTGCATGGCGAGGCTCTCCCCCCGAGAAGCGGCGGCCGAGGCCTTCAAGCGGCTCCACAAGGCGTATCCAGACGCCAAAGTCGAGTTACGGCATGCGAACCCCTTGGAGTTGCTGGTGGCAACCATGCTCTCCGCGCAGTGCACGGATGCCCGCGTCAACCAGGTCACGCCCGCGTTGTTCAAGAAGTATGGGTCGGCGGCCGACTACGCGAACGCGGACCTGAAAACACTGGAACGGGAAATCCATTCCACGGGGTTCTACAAGAACAAGGCCAAAAACATCGTGAACACGTGCAAGATAATCGTGGAAAGGCACGGCGGCCGGGTGCCGGAGTCGATGGCGGAATTGACGGAGTTGCCGGGCGTGGCGCGGAAGACCGCGAACATCGTGTTGGCGTCAGCCTTTGGAATCGTGGACGGCATTCCCGTGGACACGCACGTATGGCGGGTCTCGCAGCGGCTGGGGTTGACGAAGTTCGATGACCAGGACAAAATCGAGCGAGCCCTGTGCGCGTTGCTGCCGCGCGGGAAATGGTGGCCCTTTTCGACGCTGCTCATCTGGCACGGTCGCCATACCTGCATGGCCCGCAAGCCGGCTTGCAGCCGGTGCCCGTTGAACGACTTCTGCCCGCGCGTGGACGTGAGGGTGAGCGAGTGAAACCGCCCCTTCGGGAAATCGAGGCCGAAGAGTTGGTCAAGCAATTGAAGTCCAAGAAGAGGCCGGTGGTGTTGGACGTGCGTTCCGTGGATGAATTCCTCGTGGACCACTTGGAGGGCGCGGTGCACGTGCCCGTGCAGGAACTGCAGGCCCGTGCCGGGGAGCTGGCGGCCTTCAAGGGCAAGGCCATGGTATGCGTGTGCGAGCACGGCCAGCGGAGCAGCATGGCGGCCGCCATCCTCTCCTGGATGGGCTTCCAGGGCGTGCAAAGCCTCCAAGGCGGCCTCGCAGAATGGCGGGAAAAGGGGCATAAGACGGTTAAATGACCCTCCTGACCGGAGTTTTTAAGGCCCAAAAGGTTTAACTGCACCTGAACGCAATTAGTTACTATGCCCGGCCCCCTAGAACCGCGAAGGTCAAAGTTGTCTCGCTGGCCGCGCCTCCTTCGACCAGCGCTAGGGCCTGCGCCAGTTGAATGGCGCGGAAAAGCAGTGCCCCATACCATTGAATTCAATCCTGCCACCCAGCAGCACACGGGAATTAAGTCGGTGACCGTGGAACCTTTACAGGCCAGACACGTTGAAGGCCAGGAGAGCATCGGCTTACATCAAGTTGACATTCACTTGACTAGTGGGCGAACCTTTAAAGCGAGAATGCTGCCCGGGCTGGCCCGTGCACCGGTTGGAATTGTTTATCTCAAGGGAATGATTCCCCCTCCCGGCCAAAAAGCCGGTGTTGACCGGACTACATTCAGGGAAATGCGGAAAAGCGAGGAGGGCCAGAAGGCCTTTGCCGCCTTTGCGGAAGCCCAAAAGCTCAAGGAACAGAATATCCTCAAAGAGCTTTCCTCCAGGGGCCTGCCGGTCATCACTTTTGAATGGACTGGCACCTATGAAAACAAGGAGTTTGGAAGTTTTACGGAAGCAACCATGAAGGCCGACATCGATCGGGCCATTCAAGCCATGCATTTACTGACCGGCGCGAAAAAAGCGGTGCTGTCAGGGTGGAGTTTGGGTGCTACTGCCGCGTTATGGTATGGCGCCAAGCATGCAAACCGGCATGAGATCGCCGGCATACTTGGGATGAGCCCCTACCACGTGCAAAGAGAAGCGGGGCTTAGTGGCAGGCCCATAGGGATTCAACCAGAAGAAACCCGGGGACACGTCATACAAAGAATCGTGTCCCCGCAGTACCGTGACATGGCGGCAGTCCAATTTGCTGAAAATTTTGAGGCAGGAAAAATTTTCGGGTTCCTGGGAGACCCATCCATGAGGCGGCTGGCACGCCTTCGAGTACCCATTGTATTGACCCACGGGGAGAGGGACATTCTTTCCTTTCACGGCCGCACAGAGCGGATTGCTGAAGAAATACGTAGATGGAGACAGGCACGAAACCTGCCAACCGATGACATTTATTATGAACGGGTGCCTGGCACCGGCCATGATGCAATTACTGGAAGCCATGGCCGACTCCAGGGCCTGCTGGATTCACTTTTGTCAGACTTGTTTGGATTCCACCATACATTACACAGTTTCCCCCCTAGCGCAAGAAAGTTTGTACAAGAACTGCCACCTGAAAAGCAGCTTTCGATACTAATCCATCACCTCGAACACCAGCCTACTGGAAAAAAGCGAATTCCTTTAAGGACATACCATGACGCTGACAGAAAGGCTTGGACCGAGTTTAAACCGGTCATGCCTGGCGTGCCGCCTGTGATGGTGCATGGTGTGGGGGATAAGGTAATAAGCCAGGAAACGACCAGACGATTGACTGCGTTGCTTAAAACTATGAATGTGCTTCAGAGGGGACAAGACCAAGTGATACCCCAGCATTTGGAAATTGTGCGGGAGATGGGTATCCCGATGGATAGGATTCCAGCGAACCAGACGGCGGAGAGAACCGAATTAATTGGAAGATTGAGAGCCCAGTTCGTTAAGTTATGCTATGAGACGGCCAAACAGGTGGGCGTCACTCCACGGGAATTCCTGGTTTTGGCAAGAATATTCGTTGGGATGCCGGTTCGCCGGCTACGTCCACCAGCCGCCCCCTAAAGGCTATTTCCAGTTTTTAATCGGGTTCTTGTAATCCTGCTATTCCTTGTACGGTTACGGGAAGGGGAAAGTCGATTGCGGCCCATAATTGCTTTTGCCCTTGTAGGCAAGACAGGGACCTGTGATTAAACAAGGGAAGCAACCTATATTTT
Organism: Candidatus Iainarchaeum sp.; assembly: GCA_018304425.1. Lineage (GTDB taxonomy): Archaea > Iainarchaeota > Iainarchaeia > Iainarchaeales > UBA10219 > UBA10219 > UBA10219 sp10219u. Next base: position 148,234 of record JAGVWE010000005.1, read on the forward strand.
CCCGAATGGGCCATATACTGCCATGTCGGCTCACCAGTATTGTCTAGAGAGCGGAGCGGCAGACGGCAATTGCCGGTTGTGCGTGCCGCTGCCTTCCCCCGGCGAGTTCTTCAAGGTGCCGGAACGCGAGTTGCTGGAAGGCATTGAAAAGAGAATGACCCTGGCCTCCGCCAAACTGGAACCCATTCTTTCCGTCCTCGTGGGCTTGCTGGAGGAAAACAAGCTGCGGTGCGCGATTGACTTCAGGGTCAAAAGCCTGGGAAGCATCCACTTCAAGATGCTGATAAAGGCCCGGCCACCGGAAAAGATATACGACTTGCTGGGCATCCGGTTCATCGTTGACTCGGCAGAGGACTGTTACCGGCTCGCCAACCTGCTGCACATGGAATTCGACTTCGTCGCCAGCGAGTTCGACGACTACATTGCCAAGCCCAAGAACAATTACCGTTCCCTGCACACGGTCCTGAAATGGGACGAGGAAACAGCCTTTGAAGTTCAAATCCGGACCCAGAAAATGCACGAGGACGCGGAAAGGGGCAGCGTGAGCCACTGGCAGTACAAGATCGGCTTGCTGCAGCACGTCCCGGGCTTCACGTGAGACTATTTCTCATCCAACAACTTTTCGGTGAGGTCGGCAAAATCAAAGCGGCTGAACCGCGTTTCGTCGAGGATGATGAGCGCGCACTTGGGGTCCTCCAGGAGATAGGGGAACCCGCCCAGGAACGCCTTCAATTCGGTCAACTTGTTGTGGAACTCCCGGTAGTCCCGGAAATGCGCGAAATGCGTGCTCTCGGTTTCCTCGAAGCTGGCGACGATGGGCTTCAAGATTTCCAGGATTTTCGCCTTGGCCGCCTTCCGGTGGGCCGCGGAAGACAAGGGGTTGACCTTGAAGTGAATGGCGCCCAGATACTTGCATCCAAGGGCCTGCAGGTTCACCCACGCTTTTTGCACGAGATAACCCTCTTCCAGCAACCGGTTTTTGATGGCTGAAACCGTGGAAACACTTAAGCCCAGCTTGCCGGCAAGGGAACTATTCGTCAATTCAGGAAAGCGAAGCAAGGCCACCATCACCTTTTTCTCGCGATGGGTGAGGGTTTTCTTCATCCGCTTCAAGGCAATGCCTCCAACTTGTAAGCAAAGAGCTCCCGGAGTTTGTCGGTGAAATCAAAGAAGCGCTCGGTATGGGCAAGCTTCACGGGGCTCATGACCAGCGTGGTTTCGGCGAGAAACCCGAGCGCCGTATACCGATCCACCCACAGCTCGTGCAACAACCACTTGACTTCCGCGTAATCCCGCCCCAAAAAAAAACCAAGGTAATCCGTATCAGTCGTTTTCGCAAAAACAAGGTAAGGCACTCTCGAAATCTTGGCAAAAGCGGCGGTCTGCCGCCGCTTGGTAAACTGGATGCCGGGCTTGAACGAACCAAAGCAGGCACCCATCACGGTTACGTTCAACCGTTCCAGGTTAGGCAAATAAAAGTTTTTCACCACGCCTTTCCGGGTCAAGCGGTTGCGGACCGCGGTAAGCGAGGAACGCTTGACTTCCAGCCGCTGCGCCAACTCGACGTCGTTCAGGTCCGGATAGCGGCAGATGCCGTACAAGACCTTCTTCTCCAAGGACATGAGGCGAACCGGTCGCATGACCTCTTTTATGCCCCTGAACGAATTTAATGATATCCGTTCGCCAAAAAACGCCGGAAAAGCCGGAAAAAGGCGAAAAAAAAGGAGTGCGGGAGGGCGGATTCGAACCGCCGTAGCCGCTAGGGCGCGGGCCCTCAACCCGGTGTCGTTGGCCGCTTGACTACTCCCGCAACTGACGAGGCGTCAGTTGACACCGCATACGTCGTCCCATCTGCGATGGGACATAAATATACCAGTATCAGCCTGACCGCTTTAACTATTACTTCTTGAGGTGGGCTTTTATTCGTTCGCTTACGGTTTCAAGCCCGGGCATTTCGGCTTTGAAGCGATTGTGCACGAAGTTCAAGCCGTCATCCGCCTTGCGGGGAATCACGTGGAAGTGCACGTGGAAAATGACTTGCCCTGCGACCCGGTCGTTGGACTGCAAGATGTTGAAGCCCGGGCTGTCCGTGGCCTTCATGACGGCCGCACCCAGCTTCTTGGCGGCCAGGATGGCGGCCGCAAGTTCCTCGTCCCGGGCCTCGGCCACGGTGGGCGCGTGCCGCTTGAGCACGACCAGGCAATGGCCGTCCGCAGCCGGATAGATGTCCATGAAGGAAACCACGTGCTCGTTTTCAAAGACTTTCACACAAGGCAACTGCCCGGCCACGACCTTGCAGAACACGCAGTCCGAATTCATTGAGTGCTTCCCTCTGCTGCTTTCTCGGGCTTGGAGATGTTCTCAATCTTTATCCAGAAGTTGAGGGCCTTGCCCACCATGGGATGGTTGAAGTCCACGCTCGCATGCGTGGCCGTTACCCCGACCACGGACAAAGGAAAGGGCACGCCCTCCGCGTACAACGTGTCCCCGACTTTTGGCTCGATGCCTTGCTGCTTCAATTCCGCCAAGGAACCCTCCTTGACCGGTTTGGGGTCGGGCAAGCCATAGGATTCCTCGGCAGACAAGTGAATGGATTTTTCCTCGCCCACTTTCATGCCGAGCACGGCCGCGTCAAAGCCCAGAATCATCAAGCCCATGCCGGCCACGAATTCCATGGGCCGGTTCCCGTTCTTCTCCGTGGAGTCAAACACGGTGCCATCGTCAAAGGTTCCCTTGTAAAACACCCGAATGGTGTCGCCCTTTTCGACGACCAAGCCGTCAACGGGAGGGGTTGCCTCCGCCACCGGGCCAACGGCCGGAGCCACTGGAGTCACCGGGGCCGGCGTGGAAAGCGCTTCCGTTGCCGGTGCGGGTGCTTCCACGGACAAGGGCTTTACCGGCTCTCCGCCAGCCACGGCACTGGGCCTTCCGCTGCCTGCCTGGGTGCTTGTACCCGCCTGGGTGCAACCCAGCACCAACAAGACGCCCATCAACGCCACGAAAACAGTGAAGTTCAAGTCATTCCCCTCCTCGTCAACGCCAAACAGAAAGCGATTCAACCCATCAATTAAACTCCTGGAAGGAATTTAAAGGTATTCCCGGAAAAACCCCCCAAAAACAGGCGACCAAAGGCTTAAATACGAGTTATTTCCTCTTATAGTGGGTTTTTGGAACCCAATCAAGCATTTTCTGAATGGAGGGGTAATGGATGGGATTCAACTTCGGTGCATTGCCAGGCGTCTTGACTAAGCCCAAGCAGGCTTTCAAGGACCTTGGCCCGCAAACCATGAAAGAAGGAGCAATTCTTGCCGCCTTGTTTTCAATTGTTGCCAGCGCCATATCTGGCGTGGTCGGCGGTCAAATGAATGTAGTGGGTTGGGTGGTTGGAGCAGTCGTGGCAGCCATCATCTTGGTAGCCACCGGCTGGCTGGCAGCCATGCTGGCCAAGATGGTATTCCACGGCAGCGGAAACACCCGCAACACCGTGGGCTACCTGGGTTATGGCTCGTTCCTGGGCGTCGTTTCAGCCATCGTTGGCGCGGTGCTCGGCATGATGGGCCTGGGCATGATGGGCAGCGTGACCCCCGCGAATGCCATGGCCATGGCAGGCGGCGCCCTCGGCGTTGCCGCCATCGTGGGCCTGGTTTTCTTCCTGTGGTCGCTCTACATCAACGGCGCAGCAGTGGGAACCGCGAACGGCATTCGCCTCATTTTCGGTGCGATTTCCTTCTTTGTCGCGGCATTAATCGTGGGCATAGTTGTGGGCACGATTCTCGTCATGGTGCTGGGCATGATTGGCCTGGGCGCCATGATGGGCGGCGCAGCCGCGATAGCCGGATGATCAAACCAGTCGAGGATTGGCGCGGCTGGGAACAGCCGCGGCCCCTGTTTTTTCTTTTTCCCCTTATGTAGTGAGCCCCGGGAAAAGCATTTTTAAACACGATGGACGCCTATCAGTAAAGTATTGGGAGTTAAGGAGGTAAGTCACACTGCTCAATCCCCTTCGGGGGTGGCGCCTGTAACCGGGTGCTGCAGCTCCCTGGCTTACCTCTTTTCACTTACTCTGTTTTTCCGGCAAACCCCACCCCTTATTAATCGTTTTCGGATGGAATTGGATACCAGCGCCGCGGAGGTGGCAGAGTGGTCTAATGCGCCAGCCTGGAAAGGCCTTGAACCCTGTAAGGGTTTACAAAAGGCCTGCGAAAAGGGGTCATACGTTGTATGGCCCTGCCTGATAAGGCCGCAGGAAGGTTCCAGCGAGCTGGTTTCCGCAAGGAAGCACGAGTTCGAATCTCGTCCTCCGCGCTGCCCTTTCCTTCTTTTCCTGGATGGGGGACGCGCTTTGCCTTTTAACCTTTTCCCATCCTAACACAGTATGGCAGCGAAAGACCTAATCTTCGTTCTCGATTTCGGCGGACAATATGCCCACCTCATTGCCAACCGCGTCCGCCGCCTGGGGGTTTACTCGGAGATCAAGGACCCGCTCACGCCCCTGGCCGAGCTCCGCAAAGCCAAGGGAATCATCCTCAGTGGGGGGCCGGGAAGCGTCTACGACTCCCAGGGCACGCCCTATAACCCCGAACTGTTCAAGACCCGGAAACCCGTCCTCGGCATCTGCTACGGGCACCAGGTGATGGGCCACGAGTTGGGCGGCAAGGTGGTTCCCGGCACGGTGAAAGAGTACGGCAAGGCCGCGCTCATGGTCAAGAAGAAAGAGGGCCTCTTTGCCGGCCTCTCGGACCACGAAACCGTGTGGATGAGCCATGGTGACACGGTCGCAAGGCTGCCCCCCGGCTTCGAAATCATCGGCTCGACGCCTGACTGCCCGCACGCGGCCATCGCGGACTTCAAGCGCAGGATGTTCGGCGTGCAGTTCCACGTCGAGGTAACGCATACCCCGCAAGGCGGGCGGATGCTGAAGAACTTCCTGTTCAAGGTCTGCAAGTGCAAGAAGAGCTGGAACGTGAAGGGGTTTGCCGCGCAGAAGGTGAAGGAGCTTCGAAGGGAAGTCGGGAAGAAGAACGTGTTCCTGCTTATCAGCGGCGGCGTTGACTCGGTGGTTTCGCTGGCGCTGCTGAACAAGGCCATTGGCTCCAAGCGCATCTATGCCTTGCACGTCGACCACGGCTTCATGCGCAAGGAGGAAAGCTTGGCCGTGGAGCGGGCACTGAAGAAGCTCAAGATGTCGCCGCTGCACGTGGTGGACGCGGGCAAGGAATTCTACGAAGCCCTAAGGGGCGTGGTGGAGCCGGAGCAGAAGCGGAAGGTCATCGGAGGACTCTTCGTGAAGCTTGCCAATCAGGAGCTGCGGCGGCTGAACCTCAAGCCCGAGGACTGGCTGCTGGGCCAGGGCACGATTTACCCGGACACCATTGAAAGCGCGGGCACGAGGCACGCCTGCCGCATCAAAACACATCACAACCGCATTGACTCGCTCAAGGAAATGATGGAAGCCGGTTTGCTGGTGGAGCCCATCAAGGAGTTGTACAAGGACGAGGTCCGGGAACTCGGCGTCCAGCTCGGCTTGCCCGGGGCAATCGTGAAACGGCATCCCTTTCCCGGGCCGGGGCTCGCCATCCGGGCCCTTTGCTCGAACGGCCAAACCGAACCCGTGCCGGAGGGCTTGGGGGAACGCGTGAACGCCTTGGCAAGCAAGTTCGGGTTGAAGGCCCAGGTGCTGCCCCTTCGAAGCGTGGGCGTGCAGGGAGACGAGCGCACCTACCGGTTGGCCGTGGCGTTGCAGGGCCAGGCAAGCTGGACCGCCTTGGAGGAATGCTCGACGCGGCTCACCAACGAGGTCAAGGAAGTCAACCGCGTGGTGTGGCTGCTTGAACCGAAGGCCATTGAATCGGTGAGGGTCAGGCCCGGCTATTTGACGCGCAGCCGGCTGGACTCGTTGCGGGAAGCCGATGACGTGGTCAACCAGGCAATGGCAAAAACCAGGTGGTATGACCGGATATGGCAGTTTCCCGTGGTGCTCGTGCCCCTCGCGGTCAACGCCGGAGAAGGCGAGTCCATCGTGTTGAGGCCGGTGTTCTCCACCGAGGCCATGACCGCGAAATTCGCCCCCCTGCCTCCCGCCTTGGTGGAGAAAATGGTGAAGGGCATCCGGAAACTCAAGGGAATAACGGCCGTGTTCTACGACGTGACGCACAAGCCGCCGGCCACGATTTGCTGGGAGTGAAAAACGTCAGGGCTTCAAGGCCTTGAGTTGTTCTACCGCTTCCGCTGGGTTGGCGGACGCGAAGACGGTGGTTCCGGCCACCAAGACGTTGGCTCCTGCCTTGAGGCAGCGCAAGCCGGTTTCCAGGTCTATTCCGCCGTCGACCTCGACGTCGCAGGCAATCTTTTTCTCTTTGAGGTAGCGCGCGAGTTGCTGGATTTTGTAGACCGCGTTCACGTTAAAGGCTTGGCCGCCAAAACCTGCTTCGACGGTCATGACTTGTGCCAGGTCGACGTCGGCGAGAAAGGGGAACAGTTTTTCTATGTCCACCCGGGCGTTGGCCGAAATGCCTTTGACCAGGTCGTTGACTTGCATGAGTTTGATGGTTTGCAGGGGGTTGGCAACCGTTTCAACGTGGAAAATGGCCCCATTCGCCCCGGCCTCGGCAAAGGGCTTGATGAACCGGTCCGGGTTTGAAACCATCAAGTGGACTTCAATGGGGAGGTCGGTCACTTTCCGGAGGGCCTTGACGACGGGAACGCCCATGGAGAGGTTCGGCACGTAGTGGCCGTCCATCACGTCCACGTGGATGAAGTCCGCGTTCTTCACCTTGCCGATTTCCTCGGCCAGGTGCGCGAAGTCCGCGTTCAAGATGCTGGGACCGACTTTGACCATGACCATTACCTGCAGCAAAGCCTATTTATGTCCCATCGAGCCCTTCAGGCGAGATGGGACGACGTATCGTGTGCAGCCGCCACCTTCAGGCGGCTATGGACTGGCGGGGAATCGAACCCCGAGTCTCCGCGTTGCGAACGCGGCGTCTTACCATTCGACTACCAGCCCAAGGGCTTTTTACAAAAGCCCTGCGAAAAGGTGCCATTCTCACGAATGGCACGGCCTTTTTACAAAGGGTTTGCGACCTTGTCTCCCCCTGGGAGACGAGGCCCCGAAGACAAAGTCTTCGGGGAAATGCCCTGTGCATTGCACAGGGCTGGCTCGGCCTTTCGGCCTCGCATCTGGGCAGCCGTTGCCCAGACTGCAAGATAACTGAAACCAAAGGAATTTATTAAGGGTTAACATTAATATAAAGCATGCCGGATGGAGAGGGGAAGGACGCGGTAGCCGCTGGTTCGGGGGAGAAGCCCAGGCCCTTGGGGGCAGGGGAGCGGGTGGTGAAGCTCAAGGCCGCGCCGAAGACCGACCTCTTTGAAGAGGTCTTGACCGGGAAAAGCCATGAAGAGCAGTCCCTGGACGAGCTCTCGGAGGCCGAGGAAAAGAGGGCCCAGGAAGCCGAGAAAACCGTGGCCACCAAGCCGGGCAGCGGGGCTGCGCCGGTGGCGGGGGCGGAAATGCCGGCGCCTGTTCAGGCTCGCCGCGGGAGCCCTCGGAAGGCTGCCCCTAAAATCAGGGTACGCAAGAAGGGGGTTGAAGAAGCCGGGGCCGGCGTTGCGTCGAGTGAGGGCGGGGACGACGATGACGAGGAAGACGAGCCAGGGGAACCGAAGCCGCCCCTGGACATCGAGGAAGGCGATGACTTAAGTGCCGGCGACTGGAATGACTTGTTCAAGGAGGGAGACACCCGGGAGGAAGGCATCAAGGCGGCGCAGGCCCTGCCGGAGGCAGGGGCCGGGGAAGCGGGGTCTTCGGCGGGCGAAGAAGGACCGGTGGAGGCAAAAACCCCGCAGCCCAGCAAGGAGGAAATCCGCAGGGAGTTGATTGCCAGGACCGTTGCGGCCGGCCAAGGGGATTTGACTCCCTTGAAGGAGGGGTTGCCGCTCAAGTTCTTGGAGGACCCGGAGAAGGGCAACGTGTTCATTGGCCGCAAGAAAAACATTTGGAAGAAGTACGGGTATGAGGGCGCGTTGCTGGTTGGAAAGGTAGTGGAAGAAGAGTTCAAGGAACGGCACGTCTACTTGGACTCGTTGAACCCGCACGTGGTGTTCGTTTGCGGGGCCCGGGGTTCGGGTAAATCGTATATCATGGGGGTCATGGCCGAGGAACTCGCGCGCAAGAACAAGAACGTGGGAACGGTGGTCATTGACCCGGTTGGCGTGTTTTGGAGCATGAAGTACCCGAATAAGGAGGAAAAGGAGCTCGCGTTGATGCCGGACTGGGGCTTGCAGCCGGAGGGCCTGGACAGCTTGCGCGTGTTCATCCCAGAGGGCATCAAGAGCCAGACGCCTAAGGAGACCTATGACGCTACCTTCACCATGCAGCCCAGCCTCTTGACTTCGGATGACTGGTGCCTGACCTACGGCATTGACCGGTTCAGCCCCACGGGCCTCTTACTGGAAAAGACGCTGAAGAAAGTCGAGTTGGGGTATGAGAACCTGGATGGCAAGAAGTTCCCAGCCCGCAGGCGGTCTTATTCCCTGGATGACCTCATTGCCTGCCTGGAAACGGATGCGGAATTGAATTCGAGGGACAAGGGGTACAAGCAGGACTCCATTCGTGCCCTGGTTTCCCGATTTGAGGCCGCCAAGAACTGGGGGATTTTCAGTGATAGGGGCACGCCCTTGGTGGAAATCAGCAAGGAAGGCCAGTTAACGGTCATTGACACGAGTTTCCTGGACGACAATGTCACGGCCCTGGTCATCGGGATACTGGCGAGGAGGCTGTTGGCGGCCAGGAAGCTGTCCACGCGGAAGGAGGCCGCCAAGAAGTTCCAGGAAGAGGAGGGGGTTGACGTCCTGGAAACGGATATTCCGCCTACCTGGCTGTTCATCGACGAGGCGCACACCCTTATCCCGAGTGGCAACGTCAAGACCCCGGCCACGCATGCCCTGGTCGAGTACGTGAAGCAGGGGCGTCGACCGGGTTGTTCCCTGGTGTTTGCCACGCAGCAGCCTTCGGCCATTGACACCAAGGTGTTGAGCCAATTGGATGTGATGGTCACCCACAAGCTGGTGTTCGACGACGACATCAAGGCCATTTACAAGCGCAGCCCGACCATCGTGCCCTTTAAGTACAAGAAGCCGAGTTTCGTGAAGACCCTGCCGATTGGCACGGCGCTGGTGGGGGATCGGACGGAGGAAACGAGCCGCGCCTTCATCATGAAAATCAGGCCCCGGTTGTCCCAGCACGAGGGCCGTGAGGCGGAGACCACGGAGCGTTCCGTGGAGTTGGGGGCCAAGCAGGTGGAGCAGTTGGCGGTGAGCATGTTGTTGCGCCGCCTGGAAGAAGAGGGCGAGACCAGCATCGAGACCGTGGAGAAGAGCGTGCAGGTGCTTAACCAGAAGTACAAGAGCACAGCCGACGCGGAGAACGTGCTCGCGATGCTGAAGCGGCATGGACTTGTAGTGGACGAGGAGTTCGTGCGGTTGAAGGAGTACGTGGAGAAGGAAGAGGGAACCGGGAAACCGGCGGCAGCCAAAGCCGGCGAGGAAAGCCCCGTGGAAGCGGAAGAAGAAAAGGAGGCCGAGGAAGAGGCCCAGGAAACGGCGGGGGAGGAAAAACAGGGGAAACCCGTCCCCGAAGCCGTGGAAGCGGGCTTCGGCGGGCAGACCGAGTTGCTGGCCTTGCCTGCCCGCGTGAACCAGCAGGCGGCGCAGCGCGTGGTGGATGGCCTGCGGCACAGGAAAGTCCTGGGCTTGCTGGGCAGCGAGGAAGTCATCGAGGACCTGCAATTGAAGTATGTCACGATTTGGCGCGTCAAATACGATGTCTACAACCAGCGCAAGGAATTCATTGCCCGGGAATGCTTCGTTAATTCCATGAGCGGGGAATTCATCCACTTCTTGAAGGACCGGTTCGTGGAAAGCAAGGGCTTGAAGGAAGTGTACGAGTTGGGCGAGGACGAAATCCAGTTCGTGCGCCTGCTGGGCCGCAAGGAGATGTCCTTACAGGAAATCGTGAAGCACACGCTGTTGGACGAGAAAAAAGTCCGCCCCGTCCTCGACAAGCTGCACTTCAAACGGTTGCTGGGCAAGACCAAGAAGAACAACGAACTCCATTACTGGCTGTTGAAGGAGTTTGACTTGCCGCCCCATGAAAGGCACGACCTCCTGCAGTCCATCCGGAACCTGCCGTTCGTGCGCGCGGAGGCCCTGGCCAAGGAACGCGAAATCTACGGCCGGAAGGAAATCCCCGAGGTCCTGGGCAAGCTATGGAAAAACATTCTGGTGCACAAAATCGAGGAACTCCACTGGCCCATCTGGCAGGCCACGTTGAAGGAAGGCCAGCGCACCCGCAAGGTCGGCATCGACGCAGTTACCGGGAAAGCGGTTTAGGCCTTTCCCTTGGCGTCCCTGGCCTTGAGTTCGACCCTGGCCTTGTCCACTACCTGGGCTTGGGTAACGCCTTTGACGAGCTTGTCCGCGGGCAGGAAGCCCTGGATGCTTTGCGCCGTGACCCAGGTGTGCGCCCCGACCAGGGTACCGGGAGAGGTAACGACGTTCGCACCGAGCCGGGCGTAGTCGCCGAGAATGCAGCCGAACTTGTCCGAACCCGTGGAAAGTTTCTCGCCCCTGATTTTCACCTGCACGACCTGCTGGTCAAAGCGCCGGTTGCCAAGGATGGTGCCGGAACCGATACGCGTCCCTTGTCCAAGGACGCTGTCGCCGACGAAGCAGTTGGTGCCGATTTTCGCGCCGTTGAAGAGGAGGGCGTTCTTCATCTCGACGCCCTTGCCGATGACGCAGCCGTTGCCGATGACGGTCACGGGCCGAATCCAGACGTGGGGGCGGATGGTGACGTTCTCGCCGATGATGCACGGCCCCTCGATGACGGTGAAGGGCTCGACTACCGTGCCCTTGCCGATGACGACGTTGCCCTTGATGACGACAGTTGGGTGGACTTCGCCCTCGATGCGGGAAGCGCCAGGGTTGACCAGGGAATTCTTGCCTTCCACCATTTCCCAGGGGTGCCTGAATTTCTTCAACTCCTGGAGGGGGCAGGCGGAAAAGTCTTCGAAGTAGTAGTCGAGGCCCCCTTCCTTCAAAACTTTTGGGTTCATGCACCAATCACCTTCCGGATTTCCGATGCAATGGACTGCGCAAGCTTACTTATTTCGGTTTGGTGCTTGCCTTCAATCATGACGCGCGCCAGGTTCTCGGTGCCCGAGTAGCGGACCAGTACGCGGCCCTCGGAGCCCAGCTTGCCCTCTACATAATGGATTCTTTCCTGCACGCCCTCCATGGCCTCGAAGGGCCGTTTTTCCCTGACCTTGAGGTTGACCAGCACCTGGGGATAGGCTTTCATGCACCGTGCCAGCCGGGAGAGGGGCTGCCGCTTTTCGCACAGGAGCCGCAGCAACTGGAGGCCCGTGATGATGCCGTCCCCGGTGGTCGAGTACTCGTGGAACACGAGGTGCCCGGATTGCTCGCCGCCAAGCACGAAACCGCCCCTGCGCATCTCGTCAATGACGTACTTGTCTCCCACTTGCGTGACCTTGACCTGGAGGCCTGCCTGCCTCATGGCCTCGTGGAAGCCCAGGTTGGCCATGACGGTTGAGACCACGGTGTCGCGGGCCAGCTTGCCCTTGGCCTTCAAGTCCAGGGCCATGAGCGCGAGTAAATGATCGCCGTCCACCAGTTTTCCCTTTTCGTCGCAGACGATGATGCGGTCGGCGTCCCCGTCCAGGGCAATGCCCAAGTCGGCTTTCTGCCTGCGGACTTCCCGTTGCATCTGCTCCGGGTGCAGGGCACCGCAGTTGAGGTTGATGTTCAGGCCATCTGGCTCGGTGTTCAGGGAAACCACTTGGGCGCCGAGCTCGGAAAAAATGTAGGGCGCGATGTGGTAGGCCGCGCCATTGGCGCAGTCCAGGACCACTTTGAGGCCCTGCAGGCTGAGATTGTCAATCGAGGACTTGCAGAACTCGATGTAGCGGCCCCGGGCGTCATCGATGCGGAAGGCCTTGCCGATGTCGTTGCCCGTGACCTCTCCCGAGTCAAAGCCGTTGGAGTTGACGAGCTGTTCGATCCGGTCTTCGAGGTCCTCGCCCAGCTTGTAGCCGGCGTGGTCGAACACCTTGATGCCGTTGTCGTGCGCGGGGTTGTGGGAAGCCGAAATCACGATGCCCGCGTCCGCGTTCATGGACTTGGTCAGGTGCGCGATGGCGGGCGTTGGCATCGGGCCCACCAGGAAGACGTGCGCGCCCTGGGAGACGATGCCGGAAGTCAACGCGGTCTCAAGCATGTAGCCGGACAAGCGCGTGTCCTTGCCGATGACGATTTTGGGCTTGCCTTGCCGTTTCTTGTCCGCGCGCTGGAGGACGGTTGCAACGGCTTTGCCCACGCGCAACGCGATTTCCGGCGTCATGGGGTAGACGTTCGCTTTTCCCCGGATGCCGTCGGTGCCGAAGATTTTCCCGTTCCCGTTGTCGTTCAAGGAGGACATCATTTCACCGTCACGCTTTTCGCGAGGTTGCGCGGCTTGTCCGGGTCATTCCCACGCAACACCGCGAGATAGTAGGCAAGCAATTGCACGGGCACGAGTTCCGCGATAGCGGAAGCGATGCCAAGGTCGGGCACGGGGAGGTGGAGGTCGAAGACCTCGTTGTCCTGGGGTGCCAGGCCGATGATGTAAGCCCCTCGCGACTTGACCTCCATGGCGTTGCTCAGGACTTCTGCCTGGGTCTCATCGCAGGCAGCCAGGACGATGCAGGGGGTTCTCTTCTCGATGAGGGCTATGGGGCCATGCTTCAATTCCCCGCCGGCAAAGCCTTCGGCATGGATGTAGGAAACCTCCTGCAGCTTGATGGCGGATTCGAGGGCGATGGGATAGTGCAGGCCGCGGCCGATGATGTACAAGTTTTCCTTGGCCTTTATTTTCTGCGCAAGGGCCTTGAGCCGCTTGCACTGCGCATCATCCAGCGTCCGGGCCAGGGCGGCGCTTGCTATTTGAAGGGCTTTCCGGCCCTCGGCCAGGCGTCCGGCCGTGGCATAGGCCAGCAGGGCCAGCACGGCCAATTGGCCGGTGGCAGCCTTGGTGGAGGCCACGGCCTTCTCAGGGCCGGCGTTGATGAGCAGGTTGTAATCGGACTGGCGCATCATGGTGCTTCCGTACACGTTGAGGAGGGAGACCACTTTCGCGCCGCGTTTCTTGGCGATGGAAAGGGCCTCGAGGGTGTCCGCCGTCTCCCCGCTTTGGGAGACGGCAATCACCAACGTGTCAGGCCCGACGAAGGGGGCGAAGTTCGGGAATTCCGAGCCCACGCAAAAGTGCGTCTGCCTGCCCGCGATCTTCGCGAACAGGTAGGTTCCCGCGAGGCACATCTTTCCGGCGGTGCCGCAGCCGACCAGCACCGTTTGCTTGGCACGGGTGATTAGTTGCGCGATTTTTTCGAGCTGCTCGTCGTCCTGCACCAGGGCACGAGAAACGGATTCGCGCTGCTCGAGGATTTCCTTGAGCATGAAGTGCGGGAACTTTCCCTTCTCTGCCTGTTCGGGCGTCCAGGAAATCTTCTGCGGCTTCACGGGCAGCTGCTTTCCGGAGCGAAGGTCAAATAACCGGAGCGCGGAATCGATGAGGACAAGCTGCTGGTCGTCGAGGAACACGACCTGGTTGGTGTGGGGGAGGAAAGCCGGGATGTCGGAAGCGAGGAAGAATTCGTCTTTGCCGAGGCCGGCCAGGAGCGGGGAACCATTTCGGGCGCCGATGAGCTGCCCGGAATCCGCGTCGAGGACGATAAAGGAATACCGGCCTTCGAGCAGCAGGCAGGTGTGCCGCACCGCGGTGGGGAAGTCGTCGCCTTTTTTCAGGAAGTCTTCGACGAGCAGGGGGATGGTCTCGGTGTCGGTCTGGGAGTGGAACGTGTAACCCGCGGCCTGCAGGCGCTTGCGCAGGGCCTGGTAGTTTTCCACGATGCCGTTGTGGGCCACGGCAATGCGCTTATTGTTGGACAAGTGGGGGTGGGCATTGGACTGGGTTACCCCCCCGTGGGTGGCCCATCTCGTGTGGCCCAGGGCCAGGTTTGCCTCAGGCAACGCCTTAAACCCCTTGAAATTGCCTATCTTGCCCACGTTTTTCTTTACTTGGAGGCCCGTTCCATCGAGAAAAGCGATGCCCCAGGAATCATATCCACGGTATTCGAGGGTTTTAAGGCCTTCCAAGACGATGGATACAGCCTGGTCTCCGCCTTTATAGCCAATGATTCCACACATGGGGGTTGCACCGCAAAATAAGAAGCAATGGAACTATTCTGGGGCATTAGAGTTTAAATACCCCGTTGAAAGCCCATTACAGCCAGTATAAGCCTGGGCATAACGGAAACCCCAAGGCTTTTAAAGACTAACTACACTAATACTAACTAACCCATAATAGTAGTATAACAAAACTTGTAATGGTGAATGCGTGGCGGATTTCCTGTTGTTGGATGGCGAGAAGCGCGTGCCCACCAAGCGCGTGGACTCCGTGGAAGCCTTGAAGCCCCTGCTGAACGAGTCGGCCTGGCAAATCGTGAAACTCCTGCGCAGGCAGGAATCCTATCCCGCGGAAATCGCGAAAAAACTGGGCCTCAACGAGCAAACCGTTTACTACTATGTCAAGCAGCTGAAAGCCAGCGGCTTGATTGAGGTGTCACGCACCGAGGAAAAGCAGGGCGCGCTCGCGAAATTCTTCCGCTGCAACTATGACTCGTTTTCCCTCGTGGCCTCGGCCGAGAACGCGAGAAAAGCGGAGTTCACGTCCTCGCCTGGCACGGCCAAGCAACTCGAACCCGCGCTCAAGGAATTCCTGGAGCCCTTCATCACCGAGGGCGGGCGGTTCGACGCCAAAATCGTGGTCGGCAGCCCTGACCCGCATGGGGAGTTGAAGGCGCGGGCGCGCGACGGCCACCTGGCCGTTGAACTCGCGGCCTTCCTGGGCTCGCTCTGCAACGAAATAAACTATCCCCTCATCTACTTGGACACGCAGATTCCCTCGGTCGAGAAAGAGAACTCGAACCTGATCCTCCTCGGCGGCCCCATCACGAACCGGTTGGCCGAGGAACTCAACGAGCATTTGAGCATCCGGTTTGCCTCCAGCGGCGGCCAGTGGCTCGTGAAATCCAAGGCCAGCGACAAGGAGTATGCCGAGGACGCGACCGGCTTCATCGAGAAAATCAGGCACCCCTCCTATCCCAACCGCGCCATCCTCGTCATCGCCGGCAAACGCAATGCGGGCACGCGGGCCGCCATCATCGGGTTAATCAAGCAAACCCATGAAATGGCGAAACCCAACAAATTCGACGAGCGCCTGCACGCCCGCATAGTGGAGGGCCTGGACCTGGATGGAGACGGCATCATCGACGACGTCGAAATAAAGGAGTAGAAACGACCCAGGCGCCTTCAGCTGGCTTAGTCCAGCAGGTTCTTCCAGCTCTTGCCCTTCCGCTTCTTGAGGTTGACGGCTCCGACCAAGGCATCGAACATGTCCTGGTTGGCGAGCGCGGCGCGCTCGATGGGGGCCTTGAAGCCCAAGCCAATTGCCAGTCCCACGCCCAAGCCGACCGCGATGACGATGGTGATCATGGCGAGGCGCAGGATGTCCAACAAAATCGTGGTCTCGGCTGCCGGCAGGATGATGGGCAAGGCAATGATGATGCCCACGTAAATGACGAATATCTCCACGAAGCTCGCGACCTGGTCCTTGAAGGCGAAGATGCCGCGCCTCCGGATCTTCTCGGAAATGAAGTCCCCGAGGAACAGGGTGCCGACCAGCACGGCAATGCCCTCGATGAGGTTCGGCACGTAGTTCATGATGGAGGCCACGATGTTGCTGAAGTAAGCCAATCCAACCAGGTCGGTGGCCGTGCCGAAGAACAGCAACGCGATGTAGAGTTCAACGAGGATCGTGATTATTTCCGTGAGCCTGAAGCCCAGCAGGGCGTCTCCGAGGCCGTGCCCGGCAATGGTTTCCTCGAGCTTGATGGCCCGCGAAATCCGGCGGATGAGGATGGTCGTGTACTTGCCCACGATTTTGCTGACCAGGAAAAAAGCGACTAAAACGATTAAGGCAATGATGGAGTTCTGCGCGTACCCAATGACCTGCGAAGTCATGGCCCCAAAATCCAAGTTAGTCAACCCAACAGCCATAGTAAACCCATCTAATCAAGTCATTTAATAGGATTTAACCGCTTAAAAACATATCGTCCGGGTGTTTTGGCGTGGAATGGAGTGAATTCGGGATGCGGCCCTGCAAGAACCGCCTGGCATTCGACGTGGTGCCCAGGCAAAGGCTTTCCCTGGACTGGCAGACAACCTGCCAGCGGCTGCGCGCCAATGGCCTGGAAGTGGAAGCCGAAACCCCCCGGTTGGTTCTGGTGCGGGTGCAAGGCAAACCGGTTTGCCTCTACCCGGACGGCCGGTTCCAGGTGCGGCAGGCCCGGGATGCCGTGGAAGCGAAAGCCGTCGCCGTCGCGGTTATCGGCTGCCTTTAAGGCAATGGAATTAAAAAGCGCTGCCACCCCAGCCATGGTATGGCTGGCCTGAAACTGGGAAGCGTTTTCGGCATTGGCGTCGAACTGCACCCCACCTTCGTGTGGCTGTTTGCAGCGCTCGCCGTGTTCCTGCTGGTCTTTGACGCCGCGAGTTTCGTGCCCAGCATGGTCATGCTGGTCTTCCTCTTCGTCAGCGTGTTCGTCCACGAGTTGTTCCACTCCCTGGTCGCCTTGTCCAAGCACGTGCGCGTGGAAAAAATCGTGTTGCTGCCGATTGGCGGCATCTCCATGGCCGAGGAAATGCCTGAAAAGCCGTTGGACGAGTTCCTGGTGGCCATCGCCGGGCCGTTGTTCAATTTCCTGGTCGTGTTCCTCATCCTCTTCCTGGTAGCAGTGGTGCCCGGCCTGCCGTGGCCGCACGCGTTGTTCTCCGGCCAAGCCGATTACGCCCTGGTCGAGGAAGCCATGCTGGCCTATCCCCTCTTCGCCTTGCTGTGGGTGAACCTGATGCTGGGCGCGTTCAATCTCTTCGTGCCCGCGCTGCCCATGGACGGGGGAAGGGTGTTGCGCGCGCTCCTCTCCATGGTCATGGGCCACGCCAAGGCCACCGCGCTTGCCTCCAAGATTAGCCTGGGCTTTGCTTTCCTGATGGCGTTGCTGGGCTTGCTGGGCGGCAGCCTCATGCTGGTCGTCATCGCGGTGTTCCTCTACTTTGGCGCCACCTATGAACGCGACCTCACGGCCATGAAGGAAACCATTCGCGGCGCGGACTACGGGAAAATCGTGTCGAAAAAGTTTTCCGCCGTGGACGAGGGCATGCGGTTCGAGGACGCGCTCAAGGCCATGGCCGAAAAAAACACGGGCCTGCTCCTCGTGAAAGGCGGCACGGGCATTGGCTACCTCTCGACCGATGACTTGCTGGCCGTGGAGAAATCCAAGCGCCTGGGCGCCTTGACCGTTGGCCAACTGGCAAAGCGGCTGCCGGTCTTCGAAGCCGGAACCCCGGCCGAGAAGCTCATGGGCTTCTTCGCCTCCAAGGGCGTGCCCGTGGTCGGCATTTCCAGGGGCAAAAAGCTGTCCGGCCTCCTCTTCCAAGCCGATTTGGACGCCCTCTACCAATTGACAAAGTTGAAAAAGAAGTTCGATTTACAGTATTGACGGCGACGGCCGGTGAAAGCTGGCCTTTTCCCCGGAGCAAGAGCGAAGGGGCAGGAAGCGTGGTTGGCGGCATATTTATGTCCCGCCGCAGGCGGGACGACGTATGCGGTGCCGGCTGACGCCTCGTCAGCCGCGGAGATGGCGGAATCTGGTAAACGCACTCGCCTCGAGAGCGAGAGCCCGCAAGGGCGCGTGGGTTCAAATCCCACTCTCCGCGCTTTTTCCTGCCTTTGGCTGGAAACAATTAAATAGTTTGAGAGGCATAGGTAAATACATGCGGCAAAAGACTAGAGCCTTTACGGCTGTTGTGGTAAAGGAAGACGACCTGTTTGTTGCCGAGTGTCCCGAGGTTGGCACGGCCAGCCAAGGGCACACGATTGCGGAAGCAGTCAAGAACCTGAAGCTGGCCACCGAACTCTATCTGGAGGAATTTCCCGAAAAGGGGAAAGCTCACTCCGTGCTGACGAAGTTCGAGGTGGCCGCGGTTGCCAAGACTTAAACCTGTTTCTGGCTTCGAGTGCCTGAAGATTTTGTGCAACAAGTTTGGCTTTGGCGTCGCGCGACAGAGCGGTGACCACGTCGTGCTCAAAAAGGAGACGCCTCAAGGCAGAATCGGCACGGTCATCCCCCTGCATCGCGAACTCAAAAGGAGAACCCTCCGGCGGGCATTGCAACTCGCCAAAGTCACGGAAGAGGAATTTGCGAAATATCTCTGAAGTCCGCTGCCGTTAACCATTTAACCCCTTCCGGCTTTGGGTTGGACATGAAGTATGCCCGTGAGCTCTTGATGGTCTTGTTGATGGGGGCCGTGCTCCGGTTTGCGCCCGTGCTGTTCTACGGCGTGCCCTTGAGCTATGATGCTCCCTTTCATTTGACGCGGGCCTGGGAAACCATTTACTCGGGTTCCCTGAACCGAGCCGAATTCTATCCCCCCCTGTACCGCCTGCTGTTGGCCGGCATCCAGATGGCCACCGGCTTTGACCTGGTGTGGGTGGGCGCGGTGCTGTTGCCCTTGTTTTCCACGCTCACGGTTTTGAGCGTGTTCGCCTTCGTGCGCGCCCTGGCTGGCCCGAGAATGGCCTTACTGGCCTCGCTCCTGATTGCATGGGGCGCGCCCCTCCTCGCGGCCGCCTACGACAGCCCCGAAAACATCGTCCTCTTCCTCCTGCCCGCCGGCTTCCTCCTCTACCGGCACGACCGAAAGGCACTAGCCCCCCTCGTGATTGCCTCGGCCATCCTCTGGAACCAGTTGGCGGCCCTCGTCGTGGTGGCGTCCTTTACCGCCGCCTACTACCGGCACTGGCGCAGCATGCGCCACTTCGCCGTGGCCGCCCTGGCCTTCCTCGGCGTATACCTTTTCTCCGTGGACTGGAAGCTGGTCGCCGGGCAAAGCATTTCCGCTGGCATGGCCTTCATCCAATTCAACCTACGCGAGGCTTTGCCGGTCATGGCCCTGGCCTCCCTGGCCTTCGCGGTGCCCCTCCTCTACGCGTGCCAGGCCAAGCGCGCCATCGCGGGCTGGACGCGGTTCTGGTTCTACTGGTTCACGCTTTCAACCCTGGGCGTGGCCTCCTACGCCGCCAGCACCTTCCTCCGCCCCTGGGAGCACGTGAAGTTCCTGTTCTATTCGGGCGCAGTGCTGCTCTCCCTGGTGCGGGGCGAGCAGAAGTTCAGGGCCTTCGCCTACATCTTGACGGCCTTCCTCTTCCTTTCCGCGGTCATCGTTTCCTTTCAACTGGTCTACCCCAAGATGCAGCAACACGACTTTCCCGCCATCGAGTTCCTGGAATTCCGGGCCCGGCAAAACCAGGGCCTCATTTTGGCCGAGCCCAGCCTCAGCCAATGGATTGCGTTTGCCACGGGCCTCGACGACCGGCTGCTGACTTCCCTCCACTTCGAGGCCGCCAAGACAGGCAGCCGCTTCCAAGAGGGCCTGGGCTTCCTGCAATCCCAGGGAACCGGCTCTGAACGCTCCCTGCAGGAACTGGGCGTGAAGTACGTGGTGCTGAACTTCGAAGACGAAAGACTGCGGGGCGTGAACGGCATCGAGTCCAAGCCCTACCTCAACAAAGTGTATTCCGTGGAATACTTTTCGGGCTGCCCCTTTGGCTTCCTGCCCAGGCTATGGGGCCTGGCCTGCGGTTGGAACCAGGCGGAAGTCCTGGAAACCAGGGAGTGAAAGGAAATGACGGAACCCTTCGCGGAACGCGTGTCAAAAGCGGAAGCCAACCCCATCTTCGAAGTAATCAAGAAAGCCAGGGACTTGAAGGCGCAAGGCAAACCCGTGCTCCGCTTCGACGTCGGCGAAACCGATTTTCCCACTCCTGAAAACGTGAAGGCCGCGGCCAAGAAGGCGCTCGACGAGAACTTCACGTATTACACGCCGGCCGAGGGCATCAAGGAATTGCGGCAGGCGATTGCGGAAAAACTGGGAAAGGCGAATGACATCCCGGCTTCCTGGGAAGAAGTCATGGCCACGGTCGGCGGCAAGCAGGCCCTCTTCAACGCCACTCAGGCCCTGCTCCAGGAAGGCGACGAATGCGTGCTGGGCCTGCCTTACTGGGTTTCGCACCTCGAGCAAATCAAGCTGGCCTCCGCCACCCCAGTCCTCGTGCAAACCGACGAGCGATTCAAGTTGCGCGCGGAGGACATGGAGGAGGCGTTGACACCGCGCACCAA
This sequence comes from Candidatus Iainarchaeum sp., assembly GCA_018304425.1. Classification (GTDB taxonomy): domain Archaea; phylum Iainarchaeota; class Iainarchaeia; order Iainarchaeales; family UBA10219; genus UBA10219; species UBA10219 sp10219u. Next base: position 168,591 of record JAGVWE010000005.1, read on the forward strand.
GATGGTGATTCTCTCCAGCCCCTCCAATCCAACCGGAGCCGTGATGGACGAAAAGGACTTGAAGCGGGTGGCGGCGCTCGCGGTCGAAAGAAATTTCTGGCTGGTCTCCGACGAAGTGTACGAGCCCTTCGTGTTCGACGGGAAAAAGCATTTCTCGCCTGCCTCGTTCGGCGCCGAGGTGCGCGCGCACACGATTACCGTGAACGCGTTCTCGAAGACCTATGCCATGACCGGCTGGAGGCTGGGCTATGCCCATGCCCCCAAAGAAGTCATCAAGCGGATGGCGTACGTGCAAGGCCATTCAACCAGTCACCCGGACAGCCTGGCTCAAAAGGCCGGCCTCGAAGCCCTGCGCGGGCCCCAGGACTCGGTCAAGGAAATGGTGCGCGTCTTCGAGGAACGACGGAACGCCTTGGTGGCCAGGCTCAAGAAGCTCCCTGGCTTCAAGGTCGTGAACCCCGAAGGGGCTTTCTACGCCTTCCCCGACGTGCGCGGCTGCTTCGGCGGAAAAGTGCGTTCAGGGCTTGAACTGGCCAATTACCTGGTGGACCAGGCCCTGGTCACGGTGGTGCCAGGCGAGGCCTGCGGCAGCAAGAACCACGTGCGCTTGTGCTATGCCACGCCCGTTTCCGTCATCCACGAGGCCATGGACCGGGTTGAAAAGGCGTTGAAGGAACTGTGAACCCGTTTCCGGTGCCAATCAGATGCCTGTTTCCTTGACGGCTTTCCGGGTTTCCTCTGCTGACTTGCGGAGCAAGGCCAGCTCTTCGCTGGATAACTTTAATTCGGTGATTTTTTCAAGGCCTTTTTTGCCTAAAACGCAGGGAACCCCGACAAACACGCCGTGCAAACCGTATTCTCCTTCGAGGTAGGCCGAACAGGGGAGGGTTTTCTTTTTGTTTTTCACGATGGCTTCCACCATTTCCGTGATGGCTGCCGCGGGAGCGAAAAAAGCCGAGCCCGTTTTTAGGTGAGCCACGATTTCGGCTCCGGCCTGCTGGGTGTGTTCAATGATTTCAGCCAGCTTCCGCTTGGACAAGAGTTTTTCAACGGGTTTCCCTCCAACCCTTGTATGCCGGGTCAAGGGCACCATGTTGTCGCCGTGGCTGCCCAACACCGTCGAGTAAACGTGTTTGGCGGGAATGCCCAGCTCTTTGCCGATAAAGTAACTCATCCGGGAGGAGTCCAGCAATCCGGACATGCCGATGAGCCTCTGCCTTGGAAAGCCCAGCGCCTTTTTTGCCACCATGCACAGGACGTCCAAGGGGTTGGTCACCACGATGACGATGCAGTTCTTGGCAGCGGATTTTTTGATGTGCCTGCATACTTCTTCGACGATCCGCTTGTTGGTGTTCAGCAGGTCCAGCCTCGACATGCCGGGCTTCCTCGGCACACCGGCTGTAATGACGGCGATTTCCGCGCCGGCCATGCATCGGAAGTCATTGCAGCCGAGAACGGAGTGCTCGAAACCCAGCAGGGGCGAGGCCTCCATCAAGTCCAGGGCATGCCCTTGCGGCAGGCCCTCCACCAGGTCAACGAGAATGATGTCTCCCAGGTTCTTGAATGCCATCAGGAAGGCGGCCGTGGAACCGACCTTTCCCGCCCCAATAATGGCTATCTTCAAGCAAAACCCTCAAGCAATTCATTTACTGTGCCCTAATAGGGTTTTTAATTGTGAGAGGTGCCTGGACCGGGCGAGCACCGCGTAGTTGGCCACCAGCCTTCGCTTGATGTCGGCCAGGGTCTCCGGCAAGTCGAAGGCTGGCTTTCTCCGCTTTTCCTCTGCTTCGATGATTTCGTTTATTTTTTTGAGGATGGCCTTGTTGTCGGGCTGGATGTTGGCCGCGTCCAGGGCCTGCCGGTAAAAGTCGAGGTTGCGGAAGAAGAGCGAGAGGTTTTCCCTGGAGGCATGCTCGTACAATTCGCCGAAGCCCAGGTTTTGGGCGAGCAGGCCGTTGAAATAGCGTTCGAAGAAGTCGGGTTTGGTGAAGACGTAGACGGGTTTCTTGAAGACCACGATTTCGTAGAGAATCGAGGTCCCCCCGTGGCATAGCACGGCCTGCGCGGACAGCAGGTCTTTGGCGAATCCTTTTTCGGAGAACACCTTGAACTGCAGGTTGCGGTCCTTGCGTGCAACGTTTTTTCCGTAGACGATGAATTTCTTGTCCGGGAAGAGGGGCAGGAGTTTAAGCACGGGGTCAATCTGCTCATCCGAGCCGTACACGAGCACGTGCTTTCCTTCGACAGGGGGGACAGCGGCCAGCAGGCTCTCGCGGACGATGGGGTGGAAGAAGTGGACGTTTTTCTCCCTGGGCTCGGGCTTGATGAGCGAGGGGATGATGAAGTACTTGGAGGCGATGAAGGCGTTGAGCACCGGTTTTTCCGTCAAATAGTATTCCACCATCTGGTTGAATTTTAGGTGGGGTTTCACGTAGTTCATGAGGTGCATGTTGGAAATCGTGATGACCGGGATGCGGAACAAGTGCCCGACGTAGAGGCCGTTGACGTCGAAGTCCGAGATGATGAGGTCGGGCTTGAAGTCGCGCACCAGCTGCACCATTTTCTGGAAGTTGGTGGCAGCAACCCTCGGCAGGAGGGGCAGGCTCTGGAAGAACGTGCGGGCCTTGAGGTATTGGCTGCCCTTGAAGACCAGTTCAAACCAGTGGAGTTTGGCCCCATTGCGGGCCATTTCCTCCCTGAACTCGCGGCCGAGGTATTCATACCCCGAACCGTAGCTGGCGATGAAGACCTGGTGGCGCTTGAAGAGGCTTCGGATGAGCACCGAGCTCCGGGTCGCGTGGCCGAGGCCGAGGCCGCAGACCGTGAAGAGGATGCGGGCCATTTCATTCCCCCAGCAGGCCGTTCAGCTTCGAAAAGGGGCCGATGAATTCCAGGCCGTTGACGTCCAGCAAGGCCTTGATCCCGGGAAAGTAGAAGCTGAGCCAGAGCTTCTTCCCCTCCCTTGCGTGGGTGGAAAGCAGGGACACGAGGCCCGGCATTTCCTTGAGTTCCACGAGGAGGTTGTTGGCCTTCGGCTTTGAGGCCGTGACGGTGGACAGTTGTTCCAGGAGCAGGGCGTCATCCGATTCAACGGTTATTTTTTCCGCGTTCAACTTGTTGGCGGCCTCGACCAGCAGGCCCAACGTCACCGGGTTGAGGTCCATCCGCCTGGAATCGTTGAAGTCAAAGGCCTTTAAGGCATTGATTTGCTCGGAAAACACTTTGGAGACCTTGCTGAGCTGCTCGACCTGGGTGAGGATGCGCTGGTTGATGCGGGCGAGTTCCGAGACCGTGAACTCCGTGGAGCCCTTGGCTGCCTTCAACAGGTCGGCATCCGTCTTCGAGCGCTCGATGAGGGCGTGCAGCAGTTCGACGATGGGGTTGATGCCCAGGTGCGGGTTCTTGGCGCGCACCAACTGGTTCAAGCGGATGAGGAGCTTGGACTTCATCTCGGAACTGATTTCCGTGGACGCCTTGTCGGTGATGAAGAGATTGCTGCCCTGCTTGGTGACCAAGCCGAAGGCGCGGAGGTCTTTGAGGGTGCGGGACAAGGCTGCGCGCGCGGAGTTCAGCGTGGAATAGTTGGCCGCGATTTTGTTGAGCAGGGCATGGTATTCCATGCCCTGGTTCTGCTTGATGATTAACAGGACGGCGTTGCGCGCAGTCATGTTAAGGCAGAAAGAGTTAACTGGTTAAAAAGGAGACGGACGGCTGTTAAGCGACCTGCCCTCTTCGAGGACGCGCGGCCTTTAGGCCGCTTGGAGTTCGACTTTCTTCATCCGCTTGGGGATGACGCGGTAGTGCTTGCGGCCGCACGCCGAGCATTCGGCGACGAAGGCCGGCTTCTTGGTTTGTTTTTTGACGATCGCCGTGAACTCGGCTTTTCCGCCATAGCCTTTCTTGTGCTTGCGGACGTTCTGCCGCACGCCCCAGGCCATGGCCCGCGCCGTGCCAGCCTTGAAGAGTTTGAGCTTGTGCGGGGTGTGCGCATTGCACTTGGGACAATAGTCCTTGACTTCCTTGGGAACGTTCATGCAAACCACGAAAAAGCCGCTAAAAACAGCTTCAATTGACTCCATTGTCCTGGCAAGGGTTTAAAACCGTTGCGGTAAAGCCGGCCAGGAAAACACGGGTTTTGCCCAAACCAACCAAAATAATAATTTTTCGTCAATAGACGTAATACATGCGCGGGCTTTCGATTACCGTCAAACGGCCAAGCAGGCTTTTATTCTAGAGCGTCTATGGTGCTGGAAGCAGAAGTCAAGCTCAAAAAGTGGGGGAGTTCCATTGGAATGGTCCTGCCGAAGAAGGCCGTGGAAAAGGAGGGGCTCAAGGAGGGCGAGACCGTACGGGTGATGATCTTCAAGAAGAGAAACCCGTGGATTGAAAGCTTCGGCACCATGAAATTCTCCAAATCAACCGAGGAAATACTCAAAGAAGTGGATGAAGAGGGATGGGATGAGTGAAGGCCGGTATTTCTATGACACGAACGCCATTTGCGAGATACTCAAGGGAAACCCGGCCTATAAGGAGCGTTCGAAAGCCGGTGGTTCGACCACCCTTTTCAATCTCGCTGAATTGAATTATTCGTTAAAACGCCAGGGCAAGGAGCGAGCTGACGAACAAACAACGGACTATGCTTCCTGTCTCGTCGATGTCACGGTTGCCGATGTCTTAGAAGCCATGAGCCTCCGCGTCATGCGCCGCGCGTTTTCCGTCCCGGATGCCATCGGCTACGTGGTCGCCAAGCGGTTAGGCCTCAAGTTCCTCACCGGCGACAAGGAATTCCAGGGCATGGACAACGTGGAATTCGTCAAGTGAAGCCTTAAATACAAGTTGAGACACGGTTTTTTCATGGCATACAAACTGCCTGGCAAACCCTGGGGCCACGCCCCCTGGAAGCAGCGCAAGAACCAGGGCATGGAAGGCCGGCGAGTACGCAAGTTGGAGGACAACGAAGCCCGCGCCGCCAGGGATTCGGCGGAAAGGCGGAGGGCCCAGCAGAGCCTCCTCCACGGGCTGTCGCCCGAGCATAAACGCGCGCTCCTCGCCGAATTGTTTGCGAACGGCCTCAAGCCCAGGGACCAGCGCAGGCCCCAAACCGAAATCGTGGCCGCCTATAAAGCAAGTCACGGGCTCCGCTAAAGAAACCCTTAAATAGCCCTTTCGCCTAATGATTGCGGGGTAATGGGTTTGATTGTCAGCCTGATGGCCGGAGTTTTCGAGTTGGTGAAGCGGCCGACCGCGGTGTTGCCGGCCCTGGTGGCGGCCTTGTTCCAGACCGGGCTCTTCCTGCTGGCCTGGGAGCCCCTGTTCTCGTTGTTGTTCGAGTTGGGGCCCGGCGCAGGCATGCCGCGGGGCAGCCTCCTGGAATTGCCTTTCCTGTTGCTGGTTCGGTTCCCCAACGAAATCTCGGTGGCCGTGCTGCTTGCCTTTTTCTCCCTGGCCGCAGGCAACTGGCTGGTGTTCTCCTACAGCTACCTGTTCCGGAAAGAAAAGCCCCTGGGAACCCTGAAAGCCATGGCCGCTGCCTTGAAGGACTTCAAGCAAATCCTGGGCCTCACGGTTTTCCTGTTCGCGCTCGGCGTGGTGTTCCTGGCGTTCACCCTCGTCCTGGCCCTGGCCCTGAAACCGCTCGCCGAAATCGGCGCAATCCTGTTGCTGGCCTGGCTGGTGCTCGGCTACTACGCTTACCTCAAGCTGTCGTTCACGCCCATCGCCATGCCCTTTGAAGGCGTGAAACTCAGGGAAGCCCTGAAGCGGAGCTGGCGCTTTACCCGCGGAAAAATCCCCGCCCTCCTCCTGCTCGGCATCGTGTTGTCGCTGGTTACCTCGCTTTTGTCCAACGCCGGCAGCCTGGCCTCCGACTTCGTCGAAGAAGAAACCGCCAGCTTCCTCGCCCTCGCCTTCTTCCTCGCCCTGGGAACCGCCTACGCCAACATTGTGCTCGTCAAGTACTGGCTGGTGGGGCGGGAAAAATAGATGCCTGAAAAACCGGTCCCACGCAGGAAAAGCGCCTGGAAACTCATCCGCCGAGCCACTTACAAAGGGCCAGCCACGGACTGCGTGAGGGAAGTGGACACAACCCTATAAGCGGCTCGCACCGTTTGCAAGCCCCTGTGCGCGGCTGAAAGGCCTTGGAAAAGGGTTTATTAATCCCTTCAGCGTTAATCCATTGAATTCTGTTTAGGCAAGGGGACTGGGTTGGAAATGATTCGCATCGCGCGCCTCCGTTTGAAGAACTTCAAGAGCTTCCGCAAGGCCAACATCCCCTTTCACGAGGGCTTCACCTGCATTGCGGGCAGCAATGCCAGCGGCAAGTGCGTGGTGGGGGACACGAAAGTCTACCTGTCGGACGGCTCCGCCAAACGCATCGACGAGTTGGTTGAAGCGGCGCTCGCGAAGTCGCAGCAGCCAGAGAAAATGGAGGACGGGTGCTTCACCCTCGCCAACCCGGAAAACGTCGAGGTCGCATGCCTTAACACGTGCTCGCTGAAAATGGAGCCCATGCCCGTGCGCTCGTTCATCAAGCGCACGAGCCCCGCCACGCTCCTGAAACTCACGACGAAAAGCGGGCGCAGCGTCACGGCCACGGCCTACCACCCGGTCTACTCGCTGCAGGACGGAAAGCTCAAGGCATTGCAGGCCGGCGAACTGAAGGCCGGCACGCGCATCGCGGTGCCGCGGCGCCTCGTCAAGGAAACGCCGGACGGTTTTTTCCGGGAGCTGATTGAAGCGGTCGCCGAGGAAGACAACCTGTATGCGCCGAATTACGGAGAGTACCGCGAGATTGCGCGCAAGTGGCTGAAGGAAAACGGCCTGACGCAGAAAGCGGGGGCGGCGCGCACCGGCATCCCTTACCTGGCCTTGAAGTCGTTGCTGGACGGCCAGGCCATGAAGCTGGCATACTTGTTCAGGTTGCTGAAGGCCGCAGGCCACGAAGCAAAAGAAATAGCCTGCCTGGTTCCGATGGCAAAGGGCAAGACCGGCGCGAAGGAAGTGGTCATTCCCTGGCATAACTCCAAGAAATTCGCGCGGCTGCTGGGGTACTTGTTCGCGGAAGGCCGGAACTCGACGAACAACCAGGTGTGGTTCACCAACGGCACGCCAGAAATCGTGGAAGACTATGCGAGCCTGTGCCGGCAGACCCTGGGCATCGAACCATTCGTGAAAAAATACAAGCCGAACGCCTGGGACGCCATCCTGTTCTCGAACCCCGCCAGCCTGTTCCTGGACAAGTTCGGGTTATGCAGGGGCAAACGCACGAAGCACAAGCGGTTGAACGAATTTTTCATCAGGCACGCGTCGCCTGAAGAGCTGGCGGAGTTCCTGAACGGCTTGTATTGCGGCGACGGTTACGTGACTGGCAACACCGTTGAGCTGACCAGCGCGAGCCGGGAGCTGGCTTTAAGCGTGCAACGCCTCCTGCTGATGCTGGACATTCCGGGGCGCCTCAAGCAGCGCACCAAGCATGCGACCAACACGGGCCGGAGCGGCATCTATTGGAGTGTGAGCGTATTCGGCCAGGAAAACCTCCGGAAATTCAACGAGAAAATCCGGCTCGTGCACGAGGCGAAGCGACGAACGCTGGAAAGCGCGGTTGCCGAGCCGCGACGGATCCATTCCAATGTGGACCTCATTCCGGGGTTGCAAGGCGTTATCCGAGAAACCTGCCAGGTGCTGGGTTCGCACCCCATGCGCAAAACCGACCGCTATCCGAAGCTCCAAGCCTATGCGAGGAACCTGTGCGAGGTCAGCCGGCACGGCCTGCAGGAGGTCATCGAAAGGGAGTTCGCTCCCTTGGCGGTCGCGTCCCCGGAGAAGCTGGCCGGCCTCCGGCTGCTGGCGGAATCGGATGTTCTGTGGGACGAAATCGTGTCCATTGAAGCCTTGGAATCGGCGGAAGAATGGGTGTACGACCTGTGCATCGACGAGCACCACAACTTCGTGGCCGACAATGTGTTCGTGCACAACAGCAACATCCTGGACTCCATCCTGTTCGCCTTGGGCGCCACGAGCCTCAAGATGCTGCGGGCCTCGCGGTTGACCGACCTGGTGAACCATGACGCGGACGAGGACTATGCGAAGGCCGAGCTGGTGCTGAATGAGAACGGCCAGGAAATCGAGGTCAAGCGGCTGATTGACAAGAAGGGGCGCGGCGCGGTCAAGCTGAACGGGAAGAAGAAGAGCCTGGATGAGGTCACGGCCTACCTCGAGGAGCTGGGCCTACGGGCCAGCGGCCACAACATCGTTGTCCAGGGAGACATAACCAAAATCATCGAGATGAACCCCAAGGAGCGGCGACAAATCATTGACCGGGTCGCGGGCCTCCAGGAGTTCGAGGAAAAAAAGGAGGAAGCGCTCAAGAAGCTGGAGAAGGTCGAGCAGAAGGTGCGCGAGGTCGGCATCGTCTTGAAGGAACGCGAGCTGTACCTGGGGGAACTGGAAAAAGAGCGGGCGCTGGCCCTGAAGTTCGAGCAACTCAACACCGAGTTGAAGCAGTCGAAGGCCACGATTTTGGCGCTGGAGATAAAGAAGGTCAAGGCCGAGTTGGCGAGCGCGGAAAAAAAGCGGGAGAGCCTGCAGAAGCAGATTGACCGCCTGGCCAGGGAAAAAGAGGGGTTGGCCGAGGAGGGCCGCAAGGCAGGGGAAAAATTGGAGGAACTGACCCGGAAACTCTTGGAGGCCAGCCAGAAGACCTATTCCGGCATCGGCCGCGAAATCGAGGAAAAAAAGGCGGAAGCCCGCGTCCTCCGCGAGCGACTGGCGGGTTTGAACCAGCGCCTGCAACAGGATTCCCTGGCCCTCCAGCAACGGGTGGACCAGGCCAAGAACCTGGCCAAGACCGCGGGCGAGCGGGAGCGGGAACTGCACACCGCGCGGGACAAGCTTCAGGGACTCAGCGAGTCGCTCAAGCAATTGCAGGGCCTGATTGAAGCCAAGTCCAAGACGGTTTCCGCCAAGAGCGGGGCGTTGAAGGCCAAGGAAGGCCAGATCGAGGGGTTGAAGGCGAGGGCCTTGGAGCACAAGGAGGCCTTGATGGGCACGCACGGCGAAATCGCGTGGGCCGAGAACCTCCTGGCCTCGCGGGAGCACTCCATTGAGGCCGTGGAAAAGGAGAACGCGGCGTTGCACAAGAAGCTGGAGGAGAAGGGCGAGCTGTTGAAGCGGCTCCGGGAACTCGAGAAACGCAAGGACCACGAGCAGGCCTTGTTGAAGAAGGAAGCCGAGCTGGAGAAGGCCTTGGAGGACATCAGTTACTCGAAGAACCGCATCGAGGGCCTCCACGAGGAGATGGCGGCCCTGCAGAAGGCGAAAACCTCTTGCCCGGTCTGCGAGAACGAGTTGACCGGGGAGCGGAAGGACAAGTTGCGCGCGAAAAAGGAGCGCGAGAAGGACGAGTTCGAGGCCCGCATCCAGGAAAAGCACGCCTTGCGCGTGGAAATCGCGCGCGAGAAGGACGAGTTGCGGCACACCCTCAACGAGATAATCAAGTTGCGCGCCCAGCTCGAGGACGTGGACGAGCTGAAGAAGAAGCTGGAGGACAACCGCAAGCGCGTGCTGGAGTTGACCGCGGAATTGAAGAAGGTGGACTTGCCGGGCCTCAAGGCCAGGGAAAAAGAGCAGCAGCACGAGCTCGAGCGCGTGGAACGCGAGTGCTCGCTGGCCGTGAAGGGCCTGGAGAACATGCAGGAATCCGCGGAGAACCTGGCGTTCAACCAGTTGATGGAGAAATTCAACGAAGCCAACGCCGAGCACGCGGAGCGGCAGGAGCGGTTGCTCAAGCTGGAAAGCGAGTTGAACAATGCCAGGGAGGCCAGGGAGCGGCTGGGCGGCGAGGCCAAGGCCCTGGAAGGCCAGGTAAAGGGGTTCGGCGAGCAGCGGATGGAGAACGAGCGCGCCCTCCAAGGCATTGAAGGGGAACTGGCGGAGAAGCAGCTGGAAATGGAGAAGTCCCGGCAGGAAACCGGGTTGATGGAGCAGGAAAAGCAGCGGGTGTCCGCGCGGGTGCACGCGGTGGCCGGCGAGAAAGGCGAACTAGAGGGAAGGATTTCCGGGCTGGAACGGGAACTCAACGAGTTCAATCTCGAGCAGTCGCGGAACGAGGTCCGAATCGTCGACCTGGAAGAGGAATTCAAGCCCTTCGCGTCCATCGAATTGCTGAAGGAAGCCGAGCTGCCCGCCCTGCGGAGCCGCCTGCCGAAAATCGAGGCCGAACTCGACAAAATCGGGGCGGTCAACATGAAGGCCATCCAGAGCTATGAAGACTACAAGAAGGAAGTCGAGGACGTGCGTGGCAAGGCGGCCGTGCTCGAAGGGGAGCGGAAGGCCGTGCTGGAAATGATTGACAAGATCGAGGTCAAGAAACTCAACGTGTTCATGGAGTGCTTCAACAAGGTCAGCTATTTCTTCGGCGAACTCTACAAGAGCGTCTTCCAGAAGGAGGGAAGGCTGGGCTTGTCCGATGCCGTGAACCCCTTGGCAGGCGGCCTCCTGATCCAGGCCAAGTACAAGGAAGACAAGATGAAGAGCCTGGACGAGATGTCGGGCGGGGAAAAGTCGTTGACGGCGTTGGCGTTCCTGTTCGCCATCCAGCAATACCAGCCCTCGCCCTTCTATATCTTTGACGAGATTGACGCGGCCCTGGACAAGGAGAACTCGGTGCGTGTGGGCCTGATGATCCAGCAGGTGGCCCGGAAAAGCCAGGTCATCAGCATCACGCACAATGATGCAGTCATCAAGCTGGCCGACCAGCTCATCGGCGTGGCCCTGAACAAGCAGAAGAGCAGCGTGGTGGGGTTGAAGCTCAAGGGCGTGCTTTCGGCCGGTGGGGTCTTGGGCGGCGGGGAGAAACCCGACGAGGTCAGCGACGAGGAAGGCGCGGAAGAGCTCTCCGCGTAGGCCAGGCACAAGGTATAAATACCTTTCCCAAGTCAATTTTGGAATGAATGGCCCGATTTGGGTCGTTAAAGCTATTTTGGAGGGGTTGGATTGGAATTGATTTTGCTCGTGTTCGCAATCAGCGTGCTATCCGTCGGGTTCGCGGGGTATCTCGCCAATTACGTCCTGAAGAAGGACACGGGGACCCCGAAAATGCGGGAAATCAGCAACGCCATCATGGAGGGCGCGAACGCCTTCCTCAAAAGGCAGTACAAGACCATCGCGGTCATCTGCGTGGTGCTTGCGGTCCTGATCATGGGCGCCTATGCCTTGACCGGCAAGGTCGACTTCGGCCTCAAGACCGCGGTTGCCTTCGTGTTCGGGGCCTTTTGCTCCGCGCTGTCGGGTTACATCGGCATGTGGATTTCCATCCGCGCCAACATCCGCGCGGCCTCCGGCGCGCAGCGCAGCCTCAACGAGGCGTTGACCATTGCCTTGCGCGGCGGAGCGGTGTCCGGCATCATCATCGTGGCCTTGTCCTTGCTGGGCGTGAGCGCACTCTATTACTTCTACGGGCTCTCCGCGCCCCTCACGGAAGTGCCTTTCCTGATCGTGGGCTTTGGATTTGGGGCCAGCTTCGTGGCCTTGTTCGCGCAACTCGGCGGCGGCATTTACACGAAAGCGGCTGACGTCGGCGCGGACCTGGTCGGAAAAGTCGAAGCCGGCATCCCGGAAGACGACCCCAGGAACCCCGCCGTCATCGCGGACCTCGTCGGAGACAACGTCGGCGACTGCGCGGGAAGGGGGGCCGACTTGTTTGAAAGCACGGCCGCCGAAAACATCGGGGCCATGATCCTTGGAGTGGCCTTGTTTCCCGTGTTCGGCGTGAACGGCATCGTGTTCCCCCTAGTGGCAAGGGCCTTCGGCTTGATCGCCTCCATTATCGGGATCATGGCCGTGAAGGCCAGGGAAGACGAGGACCCCATGAACGCCTTGAACCGCGGCTATCTGATTACCTCGGTGCTGGCCGCCATTGCCTTCTACATCGCCACCCAGTGGCTGTTGGGCAACATCCTGTTCTTCTACGCCGGCCTCGTAGGCATCCTGGCCAGCATTGCCTTCGTCTACATCACCATCTACTACACGGACCAAAAGTATGGGCCCGTTAAGTCGATTGCGGAGGCCTCGAAGACCGGGCACGCGACCAACATCATCGCGGGATTTGGGGTGGGACTCGAATGCGTGGCGGCACCGGTCATCGTCTTGAGCGCGGCCCTCATGGGCTCGTTCATGATTGGCGAGCTGTCCGGGTATGCGAACGGCGGCTTATACGGAACGGCCATCGCGACCATGGGCATGCTTTCAACGGCTGCCTTCGTCTTGGCCATGGACACTTTCGGCCCCATCACGGACAACGCCGGGGGAATCGTGGAGATGAGCAAGAGCCCGGAAAAAGTCCGGAAGATCACGGACCGGCTGGACGCGGTCGGCAACACCACCAAGGCCCTGACGAAGGGCTACGCGGTGGGCTCGGCCGGCCTCGCGGCGTTCCTGTTGTTCACGGCCTACATGGATGAAGTCACGAAACTGGTGGGGCACCCCATGACGGTGAATCTCGCCAAAGTGGACGTGTTCGTGGGCGGGTTGCTGGGCGCCATGCTGGTGTTCCTGTTCAGCAGCTACGCCATCAAGGCCGTTGGAAAGACCGCGGGCAGCGTCATCGAGGAAGTCCGGAGGCAGTTCAGGGAAATCCCCGGCCTCATGAAGGGAAAAGCCAAGCCCGACTACGCGAAATGCGTGGACATCTGCACCACGGCCGCCTTGAAGGAAATGGTGTTGCCAGGGCTTCTCGTGGTTTTCATGACCCTGGCCGTAGGCTATGTCCTCAAAGCCGAGGCCGCGGCGGCTTTCCTGATGGTGGGAACCATGAGCGGAATCCTCATGGCCTTGCTGCTCAACACGGGTGGAGGCGCCTGGGACAACGCCAAGAAATACATTGAAACCGGTGCCTTTGGCGGCAAGGGAAGCGAAGCCCACAAGGCCGCCGTAACCGGGGACACGGTGGGGGATCCCTTCAAGGACACGGCAGGCCCGAGCCTGCACGTGTTAATCAAGCTCTTGGGAACCCTTACCCTGGTGCTCGCGCCCCTATTCATATAGTGGCGCGCACCCCCTCCTTTTTCCCTCTTCTTTTTATTTCTTTGGCCCCCCCTACAATTACGTCGGTGCAGCTTCATGGAAGAAAAACAACGCTCCTTGCTCGTCATCCTGATTGCGGCCCTGATTTTCGGGTTGGGCGCCTTCTCCGGCCCCACGTTCTTGGGCCTCTTGTCGGGCGAAAACGGTTTGGGGAGTCCGGGCCTGCCAGCCATCCAGTCCAGCGGGCAGACCGCCAGCATCAACATCGTGGCGGTAACCAGCCAGGGCGGCGGAGAGGTGTCCAAGGGAGTCGTCGAGTTGGTGCCGGGAAAGGGCCGCGTGTTAATCAACACCAACCCCTTTGTGGAACCGGACACGCAGTACTCGTTTGAGACCGCTGCCCAGGTAGCCGAAGGGGTCACGGGAAAGAGCTTGAAGAACGTGGACATCATTTTCACGGTCGAAGAATCCAAGGCCAAGCTGGTGGGCGGTCCCTCCGCAGGCGCGGCCTTCACCGTGGCCACCATCGCGGCCGTGGAAGGCCGGAAAGTGCGGACCGATGCCGCCATCACGGGAACCATGGACAAGACCGGCCGGATCGGCCCCATCGGCGGCGTGCTCGAGAAAATGGTGGCCTTCGGCGAACTCGGCGGCAAACTCTTCCTGGTACCCAAGGGACAGGGCACCGTCAACTACCTGGTCGAGGAACCGGCCGGCGAGGGAAGGCAGGGGCCCTACCTCATCAAGCGGTTCCGCATGACGCAAAAGGCCCTGAAACTCGATGACTACGCCAAGGAACATTTCGAGGGAATGAAGGTAGTGGAAGTAGCGCACGTCGATGAAGCCCTGGCGCTGCTGGTACAATAGGTCACGCGTTATTTTTTCGGCTCTGGCTTCTTTTTGGGGAGTGGCTTGACCTGCTTCCGCACCGAGCGCTGGACTTCCGACCAATCGCTTTCAACTCTCCCTACTGCCTGCCTTGCCTGGTCGGCTGCCACAACCTGGTCAATGGACTCCTCTTCGGCCAGGGCCTCGTACAACTGCTTGACCTTGGCATTGTATTCGTTGGTGAGTTTCCGGAAGTCCTCGGGGGAGATGCTGCGCTGCTTGAGGCTCCGCCGCAGGTCCCTGGACTTCATGTCAAACAACAAGAGGTCGGCGCGCAGCTTGTCCGAGGCAAAGGACTCCTCGGTCTTGGCTTCCCGCATGCGGAGCAGCCTCCGCAGTTGCTCGGACAACCGGCCTGACTCGGAGAGGTACTCGTCCTGGGAGAGCCTGCCCCTTGAAAGCCTTTCCTCGATTTCCCGCTGCTTTTGCTTGACCCCCTTTATTTCCTCGTACACCGAGTACTTGACGTCCGACTTCCGGGCTTTCAGTATCTTGAGCAGCAACACCAGCAGCACGATGAACAACACGGTGGGCAGGAGGAAAAACATGAGGTACCACTTGGTCTGATCGGTTTTCACGACCTCGTCGACGGCCGACTCCGAGCCCGTGTAGGGCTTGGCGGCGTTCTTTTCATAGAACTCGCTGACCTCTTCCACGGTCTTGAAGAGGCTCTCCGCCAACATGGCCAGGCTCAACCCGTTCTTCAGGGAGGAAAGGGCATCGCTTTTGTGGTTCAATTCCTTGTAGTAAACGGCTTCCTCCAGGTAATAGCGGGCGTGGTCGAGGTAGAGGTTGGCCCAGACATGCCGGTACTTGGAGTTGGCAATGGCCGAGCCCAAGTCGGCCAGTTTCTTGCGGAGGCTGGCCTCGAGCTTGACGGCATCGTCTTCCTTGGCCAGGCGCTTGCCCTCGATCAAGGCCTGCGCCGAGGCCGCGTTGAACAGGGCCGAGAGGCTCCAGCCACGCTTGAGTTCCTCCCGCGCCGAGGCAATCCGCCGCTCAATGTCCTCGATGTCCTCGCCCTTGAAAACCGTCAACCCGTTTTCCGCCTTCACCAGCAGGTCCTGCACGCGTTCCACGAAGTCAGGCAAGGGCTTCACCTTCTTCTGGGAGACCTTGGCCGCCTCGAAGAATTCCCGGGCCACCAGCAGCCAGGCCCTTGCGGACTCGAACTTGTAGAGGGCGTCGATGACGGCTTCCTTCTTGTCGGCCGAGCCCCCCGCCGAGACCACGATGGTCTGGCCGCGGGACAACTCGTTCAAGGTGGTTTCGGCCCAGCCCAGCCGCTGCTGCGCGGAAACCATCCACTCCAGGCGGTCAACGGGCATGAACTCGGACAATTGCTTCTTCAAGTCCACGAGTTCCTGCTTGAGCAAATCCACTTTCAGGTCGAAAACCGTGGAATCGTCGGACAACAGCGAGGGGTTTTCCGCGATGTCCTTGATGAGCATGGCGTTGACCCTTGCCAGGAATGCGAAGTTCGCGCTGCTGTACAGGTAGCCCTGGTCCAGGAGGATATCGGCCGTTTTGAGGTTCTTTTCCGCGTTGTTGAGGCTAGCCACCATCCGGCCGATGATGGAAACGTCTTCAATCAGGGTCGAGGAAAGCGCGTTCCGCGCCTCCTTCATGAGCTGCTTGGTTTCCTTCAAGTGCTTCCGGGTAATCTCCTTCATGGGCAGCAGTTCCTCTGCCGGCGTGGTCGGCTTTGGGACGAATTCGGGGGGCTCCTTTTCCGCCAACTCCTTGATGTCAATCTGCGATACATCCGTGTATGCGTACTTCAGGACGTCGTCCAGGGTGGAGGCCTCGACCACGTAGAGCCCCCACTTGTCCTTCGCGTACTGAATGAGGTTGATGGATTCGACGCCCGACTCGAGTTTCTCGATGCGGCGGGCTTCCCCCGAGGGAATCATGAACAGCTTCATGCCCCCGTCCTTCGCTGCCCTGGCCTTTTCGAAGACCCCTCCCACCGTGCCCACGATTCCGTCCTCGGAAATCGTGCCCGTGATGCTCACGTCTCGGGGAACGGTTTTTCCCTGCAGCAGGGCCGCCACCATGTAAGCCATGGCCGCTCCCGCCGAGGGCCCCTCGACCACGGCAGCGGTTGAACCAATCGAGAACTTGTAGTCGAACTTCTCCCATTCAGGAGAATACTTTTTTGCGGCCTGGACCGCGGCCTTTTCAGCGCTCTGCGTGGTCGTGCCCACCAGGGGGTTGACGGAAGTCCAGACCTTTCCGGTGCCGGGAACCAGTTCCAGGTAGAGGTCGGCTGAAAGCCCCTCGCCGTCGCCCGTGACGGCAAAAATCTTCATGGCCCCGCTGCGCACCTCGCCCTGGGACGCGGGCACGGCTTCCACGGCCCAGGCAAGCTGGCCAAGGCTGAACAGGAACAGGAAAACCAGTGCCACCTGCTTATTGAAAGCCAACCATTCACCCAATCGAATTCATATAATTAAGGGGCCGGGATTTAAATAGTTTTCCCGGTGGCTGGCAACGCCTTAAACGTGGATAAACAGGGGCATGCCCCGAAAAAAGAGGGAAACGGATTGCTGGTTTCGGCCCTGGCCCTTCGGCCATTGGCCTCAGCCGAACAATCCTGCGAGTCCTTCCGCTGCTTCCGCTTCCGATTTGCCGGCATCTTCCTTCTTCTCTTCCTTCTTGGCTTCGCCGGCGTGGCCTGCTGCGGCTGCTGGTGCGGCGGCTGCGGCTGGCGCGAAGGCTGCCTGCTTGATTGCGTCGTCGATGTTCACGTCCTTGAGGGACGCGACCAGCGCCTTCACCTGCGCTGAATCAGCCTTGACTCCGGCTGCTTCCAGCACCTTGGTTACGTGCGCTTCGTCGACTGGCTGCTTTACGGAATGCAAGAGCATTGCAGTGTAGACGTACTCCATTTTTTCACCTCGCAAGATTTTTTTGTAAGCCTTACTCCCTTCACTCCTTCTTCTCCGGTGCCTCGGCCTTCGAGGCCTCGGCCGCCGCCGCTGGTCCCTTGACCAGGCCCTTCAACGCGCCTGCCTGGGCGCTGGCCTTGGCCAGCAACAGGGGCGTGGTCTCGGCCGTGAAAATGCCGGCCTCCAGGGCCAATGCCCTGGCTTCCCTCGCCGCCTTGCCGATAAGCAGGGGCGTGGTCTGCACCGTCAAGTACGCGATGTTGAACGCCAAGTTGAAGGCCTGGGTGTGGGCGACGACGAAGTCGTTGAACACCTGGTCCAAGTCGATGTCAAGGACGTCGGCCTTGTAAATCAGGCCCTTCTCCAGGGCAGCTGAAACCCGCATCGCGATTTTGATGGGCTTGATGTTGAGCTTGGAAAGCGTGGATGCAACGGGCTTGGTGATGGGCTGGCCCTTCTTCGTGACCACCTTGTCTTCGACGACGTGAATGGTTGCACCCATCGGCCGGACGTTCAAGCCGGCTGCCTTGAGGTCGGACAGGGCCGGGCCAGGCGGCAGGCCCGTGTCCCCCGCCGGCACCGTGATGTCTTCAGGGGCCAGTTGGCCTTCCTTGGCAAAGGCAGCGCCCTTGTTCTTCTTGATAAACCCATACAATTCAAAGGGGTTCATCTTGCTGAAAATGATGCCCACGCTGCCCTTGACGTTCTCGGTGAGGCCCGCTCCCTTGAGCCTGGATTCCTCGATGGCCTTCTGCACCACCCTCGCCTTGGACACCCTGACCACGGCATTGGGGTAGAGTTTCTTCCGCAACTGCGCGAAGAGGTTGGCCGGGAACCTTTCCAGGTCGGCCACGGCGATGACCGGGTAACTGTTCAGCAAATCCTTGATCTCGGCCAGCTGCTGCTTCTTCCACTTGAGGGTGTGGGACTTCATTGCGCGTCGCCTCCCTCGGCGGGTTCAGCAGCGGTTGCTGGCGCAGCGGCTTTGGCTGCTTTCTTGGCTTTCGACTTTTTGGCGGCCTTGGCTTTCGCCTCGACGGGTTCCGATGCCTTCTTGGTTTCGGCCGCCGCCTTCCGGGCCAGCTTTTCCTTGTCAAGCTTGCGGTAGAACGCGCCAATCTTGACGCAGGGCCCCATGGTCAGCTTCACGAACGCGTTCTTGATGTTGTGCTTCTTCTTTTCGAGCACGGGCAGCACCGCGTTGTAGACTGCCAAGGCATTGGCGACGAGTTGCTGGTCCTCGCTTTTCTCGCTGCCGATGAGTAGTTGGACCACGGGCATGAACTTGCCCTTGTTGTTGGACACCTTCACGCTGGACGCCATGCCGGCCACGAACTTCTCGTACTCGGCGACGCTGGGCTGCATGGGCTTGGGCATCTTCCGCTTGGGGGCCAGAGTCTGGCCCAGGCATTTCGCGACCACCAGCATGACCGCTCCCTCGGCGAGAAAACCATCATAGTCGTTGGCGAGTTTCTCGCCTTCCTTCTTGCCGAGCTTTTCGAGGTCCGCCTCCAACAGGAAGGGAATGCCTTTTTCCTTCAATTGTTCGGCGAAGTTCCGGTCCTTGACGAACACGAGGACTTTTGCCTGCGCGGCCTGACCCGTCCCAAACGGCAGGGTCACGTCCACGCTGACGCGGTTCGTGGCCTTCTTGAAGTCAACTCCCTTGAAGTTGATGCCGAACTCGACGGACTGCGTGAACTTCCTCGGAGGCGAGGACTCGCGCATCAGCTTGACGGCTTCCAGTATTTCCCTTTCTTCCACGTTGAACGACCTCCCAATATCAGTCCCGAAGGGCTGGATTGGTGAAACGGTGCTAACCACCCGGAGGCGAAAAATAGCACGTAAACGCACTAATTGGCTGCGGCAAGGTTTTTAAAGCTATTCCCGGCGGCTATTGCTCAAACAACGGAAGCTGGCGAGCCCGTCCAGTAGGCTCCTGGCGGATTTCCAAGGCCCGATGAAAAACCAGCAGGGCCTCCCGCTCGGTGCTTCCCTTTTTTAACCGGTTTTTTGCCTGTTCAACCGCATCCAAAACGAGTTTCCGGTTCTGGGGGCTAACTGTGTCCGACAAATAGCTTTGGGCATAGGCGCGGATGCTGAAGTTCTCGTGCAATAACGCGTTGGCCACGGCCCGGATGGCAAAACGGTTGCCGTGGGAGGCCAGCAAACCCAACTTGAGCAAGGCATGGGCTTGGATTCCATGGGATTCCTTGCTATAAAGGACTCGGTTGATTTGGTTCACGGCGGCCATGGAAGCCCGGGTGTTGCCGTTCAGAGCCAAGCGAGTGAAGCGCTCCAATGCCGCCTCGAGCTCTTCCTGCGAAGGAGCGCGCCAGCGTTTTTTGACTCTGCCTTCCTTGGTTCGCACAAAAGAGGACACCGTCCGAACCCGGCCTCTCCGGTCCACTTCAAGGCGGCCGACACGGTTCAAGCGACTGGGTACCGACATTCATTCCACGCACTAATTAGGGGAGCAGGTTATATAAAAAAAGCGAGCCCAAAAAAAGCGCTTCACTTCTTTTTCTTGGGCCGGATGATGAGCGTGTTCCTATCCTCGGCCATGATATGGGTCATGGCAGTACTGGCCGAGGGCTTGGGCTTGGCTGTGCCGCGCTGCATTTCCTGGATGGCGCTCAACGGCCGGGCCGGAGCTTTGGGGACCTCGACCTTAGGGGCCTCGGCGGCCTTGGGTGTCTCGGCGGCCTTGGGAGTTACGTGCACAGGCACGGGTTCCTGCACCTTGGACGCGCCCGAAGGGTGGGGCACCGCGGGTTTCTCCATGACCGGCTCGGCCTTGGGTTCAATGTGCTTGGGCTCGTGTTTTGGCTCCTCCTTGGGAGCGGCAACGGCCTTGGGGGGCTCGTGCTTGGGCAAAGCCTTGGGTTCTTCCGGGGCTTTCTTGGGCGCTTCTTCGACGGCGTACTCCTTTTTTTCGGCGGGGGCGCCGAAGACGTCCGAGAACTCTCCCGCGTCAAAGCGTTTCTGCATGTCCTTGCCGCGCAGGCCCTCCACTTGGACGCCCATGGAATCGCAGACGCCGATGACTTCGCGGGCCGCGCTGCGCAGGCTATAGGAGTTCATCTTGCCCATCTTCATTTCCGCGACCTTCTTGACCTGGTCGAGGGTCGCGTTGCCCACGACTTCCGTCTTGGGGTTGGCGGCGCCGCGCTCGATGCCCAGCTCTTTCTTGATGAGTGCGCTCGTGGGCGGGCTGCCCACTTCGATGTCGAAGGACTTGGTCTTCGCGTCCACCAAAACCTTGACCGGCACCTTCATGCCGACAAAGGCCTTCGTCTTCTCGTTGATCGCGGAAACGACTTCGCCGATGTTCACGCCCATGGGACCCAATGCCGGGCCGAGGGGCGCGCCGGCGCTTGCTTTTCCGCCGTCCACCATGACGCTGAGTTCGGGCATTGGGTTTCATTCACTCCTTCAAAATCCGGATGTGCTCGGCCTTGATGGTAACCGGGATCTTGACCGCGGCTTCGAGCAATTCAACCGTGACCTCTTCCTTAGTGTCGTTCACCCTAATAACCCTTGCCTTTTCGCCCTTGAAGGGCCCGGTGATGAGTTCGACCTTCTGGCCGGCCTTGATGGACTTCATGAGGGGCTTGGCCTCCAAGAGGCTGGATAGCTCGTCAATCTTGACTTCCCCGCCGACGATGCCCCGGCCCTTGATGTGGGGCGTGTTGGCGATGCCTCGCCTCACCGTCATCTCGTTGTCGGCCTCGACCAGGATATAACCCTTCAAGCCGGGAATCACGCAAAACGAGTAAATGTTCAGGTCCTCTTTCCTAATCTTGTTGGCGAGAATGTCGACTACGAGGGACTCCTGTCCGACCGTGGTCCGCACCGTGAAAATCATGGAAAAACCCTTTCCTTCAACGAAACGCTATTGGATTAAAGTAATAACAATTATAAAAGCGTGCCTACGTGCCTACGCCTTCAAGCCCAGGAACAGGAAGACCAGGCTGATGAGGAAGCCAATGATGCCGATGAGGATGATGCCAATGCCCGTGACCTTCACCATGGTCGCGTACTCCTTGGCGTCGGGCTTCTTGGAGACCATGAGAATCCTCTTCGAGGCCTCCAAGAACTCCTGCAACGACATTCCAAACATGCTGATTCAGCCTCTTCCGACAAATATTACCGCCCCATCGAACCCCTTTGGGGCAAGATGGGGCACGTATAGCGCGCAGCCGCCGCTTTCGTGCGGCTACCCGGTGAACTCAATGCCCAGGTCAAGCGGTCCCTTGGGGACCTTCAACTCGCCTTTCTCGGCGTCGAATTCCTCGACGTTGTCCAGGTAGGGAAACCTTCCCCCGGCGATGACGACCATGGCCTGGATCTGGTTCCTGGGAATGTTTTCGTCGATCATGGCGCCCCAGATGATGTGCGCGTTGGGGTTGATTTTGGCCGAGACCGCTTCCACGATCATTTCGGCCTCGCGCAGGGTCATGTCGGTTCCGCCCACCACGTTGACCAGGGCCCGGTTGGCGCCGGAAATGTCGACGTCCAACAGGGGTGAGGTCAACGCGTTTTCAACGGCTTCCAAAGCCCTTGAATCCGAGGCCTTCTCGCTCCTGGACTCGCCCAAGCCAATCATGGCCGCTCCCCCGTTGTGGAGGATGGTGCGCAGGTCCGCGAAGTCGAGGTTGATGAGGCCTGGCTTGGTGACCATTTCGGTGATGCCCTTGACGGCGTTGGTCAGCACCTCGTCCGCGACCTTGAACGCGGTGTTCAACGGCAGGTCCGGCGCAATCTCGAGTATCTTGTCGTTGGGAATGACGATGACCGTGTCCGCGTTCTTGCGGAGCCTGGCCAGTCCCTGGAGGGCGTGCTCCATGCGAGTCCTGCCTTCCACCGTGAACGGCAGGGTGACGACTCCAATTGTGAGCGCCTTGACTTCGGACGCGATTTCCGCGATGATGGGTGCAGCCCCGGTTCCCGTGCCGCCGCCCATTCCACACGTTATGAAGATGAGGTCGGAGTCCGCGAAGGTCTCGATGAGTTCGTCCAGCGATTCCCGCGCCGCGGCTTCTCCAACCGTTGGGTCGGAGCCCGAGCCCAGACCTCTGGTCAGCTTGCGGCCGATGAGGACTTTCCGGTCAGCGGCCACCTTCAACAGGTCCTGGGCGTCCGTGTTAATGGCGTAGGTTTCCGCGCCAATGATGCCGACTTCGCTCATGCGGTTAATCGTGTTGCAGCCGCCTCCCCCGCAGCCCACCACTCTAATGCGGGCCTGGGCTTTTTCCAGCAACTCGATGAGGTCCTCTTCCTTGTAATTGGTCTTGGCCTTGGGCTTGCCCTTGACCGCGTCGATTTTGTCCTTCAATTTGTCCATTTTCTTCTCAGCCTCGATGCGTTTAACGGCCTTGTTCACCAGCGAAGTGTCCTTGTCCAGTATCAC
The DNA here is from genome assembly GCA_018304425.1 of Candidatus Iainarchaeum sp. Taxonomy (GTDB): domain Archaea; phylum Iainarchaeota; class Iainarchaeia; order Iainarchaeales; family UBA10219; genus UBA10219; species UBA10219 sp10219u. Next base: position 190,803 of record JAGVWE010000005.1, read on the forward strand.
AATCTTGACCCCCTAAGTTGCACCCGTTGCCCGGCTTTCGGGCGATTTGGGCAATATATTACTCCCGTCTGAAAGGCTTTTAAAGGGTGCCCCCACAAGAAGCCCCTAAAACCCCTCAAACCGGCTGATTCAGGCTTAAAAATAATAAGCAAGCAGGCGTAATAGGGTAAGAGGGTTATGCCAGGCAACCGGTTTAAATCCATTGTACGGGACATTAAGTGCCTTAAAATCCAGGGCGCCAGCCAGGTCCGCAAGTGGGCCATGAAGGCCCTGCGCTGGAGCGTCCGGGACAGCAGGGCCCGCTCCCTGGAAGCCTTTCGCCGGGAATTGAAGGGGAACGCGGTAACCCTGTTGAGGACGCGGCCCACGGAACCCGAGCTGCGCACCAGCCTCCGCATCTTCTTGCAGCAGGCCAACACCGGGTCTCCCACGGTTCCGGCCTTGAAGCGGCTCCTGTTGAAGGCCTTGGACGGCTATGAAGGGGAACGCGTGCAGGCCTTGAAGGACGTGGCCGAAAACGGGTTGAAGGTCTTCTTCGACAACGCGGTTGTTTTCACGCACTGCCACTCGCACACCGTGGAAGCCGTTTTGTTGAAGGCCTGGAAGGCCGGCAAACTGAAAAGGGTTTACTGCACGGAGACGAGGCCGCTCTTCCAAGGCAGAATCACCGCGGCCAACCTCGCGAAGCACGGCGTGCCCGTGACCCTCATGGTTGACGGCGCCGCCGCCACCTACATGAAGGAAGCCGACTTCTTCTTGTCCGGGGCCGATGCCGTGCTCGAAGACGGGAGCGTGGTGAACAAGGTGGGCACCAAGGCATTGTCCCTGATTGCGGCCCGTGAAGGCAAGCCCCACTTCGTGGCCTGTTCGACGAAAAAGTTCGACCCCATCACGTACTTTGGCGTCGAAGAAAAAATCGAGATGCGGAACCCGCGCGAGGTCTGGCCCGATAAACCCGGGCGCGTGCAGGTCCTGAACCCGGCCTTCGACTTGACCGAGGCAAGGTACGTGAAAGGCATCCTCACCGAGAAAGGCGTGCTCAAGCCCGAGCTCTTCGCCCTGCACATGATCAAGGAACTGGAACTCGACAAAAACAAGCGCGAGTGGTTCAGCCTGATCAGGTTGATGAAATAGGGGGCAAACAAATGAAACCAGGAGCAAAGCCGCGCACGCCATTCAGGCAACGGCTGGGCCGCCTGGCCGGGCGCGTGGGCCGCTCGCTGGCGTTGTCGGCGGCGCTTGCGGCTGCCGCGTGTGCGACCCTACCGGAATCAACGCTGCCGCGCGCGCCCAAGCCCCAACGGCCAACCGCGGCGGATTACGAGCCGGCGAGGCGGGCCGTGCGGGAGATGCGGAGCGTGCGAAGAAACCCGGCACGCATGCAAGCCATTGAAGACAGCGTCCGGGCGCGCGCCCTCGAAGCCTGGAACCGGATGAACTTGGAGCTCATCGAGGAAACGCGGAAGGCCGTGGCCGAGAGCCGTTCGCCGGTTGCAGGCCTTTCCATGAAATTGCAGGGGTATCCTCCTGTCTTGCGCAGTGCCCTCATTGAAAACTTCCGCACCCACCACGGGCTTTTCGTGGAGGCCAACAACGTGGCCGGCGAGATTTTGAACCGGGCCGGCAACCGGGCGCGCGTCCAGGAAATGCTGGAAACCGGCCGGCCGATTGCGGTTTATGAAGGCGGAAAAGGGTTCACGCTGGACCTGGAACGGGGAACGCCCCTGGAAACGGTAACAAGCATTGAACGGGCCTTGAAGCCGATTGCGGCGCGCATGGCGGAGGCCGATGCCCGCGTCAACCAGCGCGTGGAAGCATTCATTCGGAAAACCATTGACCACGAAGTCGAGCTGGCGGACACGAAGGCCGAGCTGGAGCGCACGAACGAGGAGCTGCGCAAAAAACTGCACGGCCCAAAATAGTTCAAACGTACTCATCCCAGGCCTTGATTTCGAGGTCGTCTTTCTTGAGCTTGATGATGGAGTCCAGGAAGAGTTTCGAGACCTGGAGGTTGGTCAAGAGCGTAATCGAGTGGTCAACGGCGTTGCGGCGCAGCTCGTATTCTTCGTCGATGCCGGCCTGGAGTTCCGTGTCCGGGATGCAGATGACCAGGTCGAGTCTCCGTTGCCGCATGTAGGAGAGGATGTTGGGCTCCCCCTTTTCCTGGAGCTTGAACAACCGCGCCATTTTCACGCCGTGTCCGTTGAAGAACGCGGCCGTGTGCTCCGTACCATACAAGTGGAAACCGCGCTTTTGCACCCGCCGGAGGACGGGCAACAGCTTGAACCGACCCTTGTCGCCGTGCACGGAGACCAGGATGTTTTTTTCGGGGATTTTCACCCCGACGGAGAGCATGGCCTTGAGGAAGGCGTCCTCCAGCGTGTCGCCAATGCAGGCCACTTCCCCCGTGGAAGCCATTTCCACGCCCAGAACCGGGTCCGCGCCCCGCAGCCGGCCGAAGCTGAACTGGGGCACCTTGACCCCGACATGGCCCAGTTCCAACGTCGACGACTTGAGGGGCTCCGGGTTCTGGCCGAGGATGGCCTTCGTGGCCAGTTCGATGAAGTTGTGCCCGGAGACCTTGGAAACGAAGGGAAACGACCGGGAGGCGCGGAGGTTGCATTCGATGACGCTGACCTTGTTGTCCTTGGCGATGAACTGGATGTTGAAGGGCCCGCTGATTTCGAGGGCGGCCGCGATTTTGGAGGCGATGGCCTTTATTTCGCGGACCGTCTGGAGGTAGAGTTTCTGGGGCGGCAACACCATGGTGGCATCTCCTGAGTGGACGCCCGCGTTCTCCACGTGCTCGGTGATGGCCGAAATCACCAGCTTGCCCTTGTTGGCCACGGCGTCGATCTCGACTTCCTTGGCGTTCGCGATGAACTTGCTGACCACAACAGGGTATTCTTCTGACACGGTGGTTGCTTTCTCGAGGTAGGTCTTGAGGTCGGCGGGAGTGAAGGCGATGTTCATGGCCGCGCCGCTCAAGACATAGCTGGGCCGGATGAGCACGGGAAAGCCGACGCGTTCCGCGAACTTCGCGGCCTGCTTTTCGCTCTTGGCTTCCGCCCACTCGGGCTGGTCGATGCCCAAGGAATCGCAGAGCTTGGAGAACTTGTGCCGGTCCTCGGCCTGGTCGATGTGCTCGGGCTTGGTGCCCAGCACGGTGACCCCGGCGTTCGCGCACTTGAGGGCGAGGTTGTTCGCTATTTGCCCGCCCGTGGAAAGGATGACGCCCTTCGGCTTTTCCAGGCCATAAATGTCCAGCACCCGTTCGAGGCTCAGTTCCTCGAAGTACAGGCGGTCGCACAAGTCATAGTCGGTGGAAACCGTTTCCGGGTTGAAGTTGACCATGATGGCCTGGAAGCCGAGCTTCCGGGCGGCCAACGCCGCGTTGACCCCGCACCAGTCGAATTCCACGCTGGAACCAATGTGGTAGGCCCCGGACCCCAGCACCAGGACCGCGTTCGAGGCAGGGAAGGCCACGTCGTGCTCGCTCCCATTATAAGTCATATATAAGTAGTTGGTTTGCGCCGGGAACTCCGCGGCCAGGGTGTCAATCTGCTTGACCACTGGCAGGATTCCATGGCGTTTCCGGAGTTCCCGCACGACCAGTTCGCTCTGGTGGTTCAAGAGCATGGCCAGCTGCTTGTCGGAAAACCCGAGTTCCTTGGCGCGGCGCAAGAGTCCAGGCGAAACGGTTTTCACGTCATGGCAGCGGATTTCCCGCTCCAGGTCCACCACGTTCTTGAGCTTGTGCAGGAACCAGGAATCGATGCCGGACAAGCCGTGCAGTTTCTTGACAGAATGACCTGCCTTCAAGGAGTCCACGACGGCGAACAACCGCTTGTCGGTCGGGTTCTTCACCGTGTGCAGGACCTTCTTGAACTCGATTTTGTTGCAGACCAAACCGTACATGCCGATGTTCAGCATGCGGATGGCCTTCTGGAGGGCTTCCTCGAACTTCCTCCCAATCGCCATGACTTCCCCGACGGACTTCATTTCGCTGCCGATTTGCGTGCTGACCTTCCGGAACTTCTGCAAATCCCATCGCGGGATTTTCACCACGCAATAGTCCAGCGCGGGCTCGAAACAGGCCATGGTCTTTTTCGTGATGGAGTTCGGCAACTCGTGCAAGGCATGCCCCAAGGCCAGCTTGGCGGCAATGAACGCAAGGGGGTAGCCGGTCGCCTTCGAGGCCAATGCCGAGGAACGGGAGAGGCGGGCGTTGACCTCGATGACCCGGTAGTCCTCGGACTTCGGGTCCAACGCGAACTGGATGTTGCACTCGCCCACGATTTTCAGGTGCCGGATGACGCGGATGGAGAGCTCACGCAACTTGTGGTACTCGTGGTTTGAAAGCGTCTGCGAGGGCGCAACCACGATGCTTTCCCCGGTGTGAATGCCCATGGGGTCGAAGTTCTCCATGTTGCAGACCGTGATGCAGTTGTCGAACTGGTCGCGCACGACCTCGTACTCGATTTCCTTCCAGTGGTGCAGGTATTCCTCGACCAGGACCTGGGGCGCGTGCGTGAACGCGCTCTCCAGAATGCTTTCCAGCTCGCGCGCGTTGCGCGCGACCCCGGAACCCTTGCCGCCCAAGGCAAAGGCCGCGCGGACAATGACCGGGAACCCCAGCTCCTGGGCTGCCTTCAAACCGGCTTTCGCCAAGGTAACGGAGAGGCTGCTCGGCGTCTGGACGCCAATCTTGGCCAGTTCCTTCTTGAAGAGCTCCCGGTCCTCGGTGTCGCGGATGGCCTTGACGGGCGTGCCCAGTACCCGGACTTTGTGCCGCTCGAAGACCTTCTTTTCGGCCAGGGCCAGGCCGCAGTTCAACGCCGTCTGGCCGCCGAAGCCGAGGAGGATGCCGTCCGGCTTCTCGCGGGCGATGACTTTTTCGACGAAGAAGGGGTTGACCGGGAGGAAGTACACGCGGTCCGCCAGGTCCCAGGAGGTCTGCACCGTGGCAATGTTGGGGTTGACGATGATGACTTCACAGCCCTCTTCCTTCAAGGCCTTGATGGCTTGGGAGCCGGAATAATCGAATTCCCCGGCCTGCCCGATTTTCAAGGCGCCCGAGCCCAGCACCAAGACCTTCTTGGCTTCCACGCGCTTCATTTCCGGTACACCTTCTTGAGGAACTCGTCGAACAAAAAACCCGTGTCCACCGGGCCAGGCGTGGCTTCCGGGTGGAACTGGGAACTGAAAAACGGCTTGCGCTGGTGGCGGATGCCTTCGTTGGTGCCGTCGTTGGCGTTCGTGAAAAGCGGTTCCCAGTCGGCCGGCAGCGAGTGGACGTCCACGGCAAAGCCATGGTTTTGGGAGGTGATGAAGCACTTTTGCGTGCCCTCCATCGTGCATGGCTGGTTCTGGCTCCGGTGGCCATACTTGAGCTTGTAGGTGTTGCCGCCAGCGGCCAACGCGAGCAACTGGTTGCCGAGGCAGATGCCAAAAGTGGGGATTTCCTTTTCGAGCAGGGCCGCGACGTTGGAGATGGTCTGCTTGCACTGCTTGGGGTCGCCGGGGCCGTTTGAAATCATGACCCCGTCGAAGTCGAATTTTCCGTTGAGTAGGTCATAGTCCCAGGGCACGCGCAGGACGGATACCCTCCGGGCGCGCAGGCTGCGGATGATGTTGTACTTCGCCCCGCAGTCGATTAAGGCAATGGTCTTCCGCTCACTTCCATAGCGGACGGGTTTCCGGACGCTGACGTCGGCCACGATGTTGAACGCGTTGGGGTCGAAGGGCCTGGCCTGTTTTCCGTTGACCTCGATGCGGCCCATCATGACCCCCTTTTCGCGGAGCTTCTTGGTGAGCGCGCGGGTGTCAATCCCGGAAACGGCGGGAATCTTTTCCCTCCTGAGCCATTGGGCAAGGGTCTGGTCGCAGTCCCAGTGGCTGGGCTGCTCGCAGTACTCGGAAACGATGAGGCCGCGGAGGTGGATTTTGTCCGACTCAAAGCGCGCAGGCAAGCCCTCCTTCCGGGCCCTGCCCGGAACCCCGTAGTTGCCGATAAGGGGATAGGTGAGGCACAGGATTTGCCCGGCATAGCTGGGGTCGGTGAAGGACTCGGGATAGCCGGTCATGCCCGTATTGAACACGACTTCGCCTGCAACCGAGTGGGGGTAGCCAAAGGACTGGCATGGAAACCGCGAACCGTCTTCGAGGACGAGCTCGGCTTTCACGGGCTTCACGGCTTGCACCCCCCGACGGGGCGGGAAACAGGGAAAAACGAAAGCACGGAGTCAAGCAAAAAAACAGGGTTTTTGAGGGGGCAAAAAATGCTCATCCTAAAAAAGAAATAATGCCTGGGAAGGAATTTAAAGGGATGCCCCCCATAATCTAGAGGGTTGTAGTGCCTTCGACTTCAACCGGGAAAAAAACCGCGCATTCTCTTTTCAACCGTTCCCTGGTCTCCATCTACGACCTCAGCAAACAGCAGATCCTGGACGTGCTGACAACAGCCTCCAAAATGGAGCGGTTGAAGCCCGAAGCCAAGGCCAAAATCCTGGCCCATAAAACCGTTGCCTCGCTGTTCTTCGAGCCCAGCACGCGCACGCGCCTCTCCTTCGAAGCCGCCATCCAGAACCTGGGAGCCAACGTCATTGGCTTCTCCGACGAAAACGTGACCTCGCTCAAAAAGGGGGAGAGCTTCTCGGACACCATCAAGATGGTGTGCAATTACGCGCACGCCATCGTCATGCGGCACCCCATCACCGGCCACGCCCGGATTGCGGCCGGCGAAGCCAGCGTTCCCGTCATCAACGCCGGCGACGGAACGAACGAGCACCCCACGCAAAACCTCCTGGACCTGTACACGATTAAGAAACGGTTCGGCAGACTCAATGGCCTCAAAATCGGCTTCCTGGGAGACTTGAAGTTCAGCCGCACCATCAAGGGATTGGTGCACGCGCTCAACAAGCTCGGCGACAACGAGTACTACTTCATCGCCCCCCACCAGCTGCGCATGGAGGAAGGCATCACGCAGACCCTGAAAGGCGAGGGCTGCAAAATCCTGGAAGGCGAGCACCTCGAAAACTTCATCGGCCTGCTGGACATCCTCTACGTCACGCGCATCCAAAGGGAGCGGTTTGACTCGCACGCGGAATACGAGCGGCTGCGCGGCAGCTACCAGATTGACAAGGGAACGCTGGCCCGGGCCAAGAAAACCCTGGCCCTCATGCACCCCCTGCCCCGCATTGACGAGATTTCCAGGGACGTCGACGAACTCCCGCAGGCCACGTACTTCCAGCAAGCCCACCATGGGCTCCCAGTACGCGAAGCCATCTTGAGCCTCATCCTGGGAGGCAAGCATGGCAAGAATTGACTTGAGCCTTTCGCTTTGCGGCGTCAAGCTCGCGAACCCCACCATCCTTGCCTCCGGCTTTTTGGGCGTTTCCCCGTTCACCCTGGAACGCGTGGGCCGCTGCGGCGTGGGCGCGGTGACCATGAAAAGCGTGGGCCCCAGGCCCTGGCCGGGTTACCCGAACCCCACCGTGGTCGCGAACGAGGAATTCATGTTGAACGCGGTGGGCCTGCCGACGGCGGGCTATAAGAACATCGAACCAGAGTGGGAGGGCATGCGCAAGCTCAAAATCCCGTTCATTGCCAGCCTGTATGGCACGAGCCTGGAAGAGTATGCCGAGGTGGCCGCGGACTTCGCCGCGCGCAAGCCGCCCCTGATTGAGTTGGATTTGTCCTGCCCGCACGCCAAGAAAGGCGGCCACCAGTTCGCGACCAACCTGGACCTGGCACGCAAGCTGGTCGAAAAAGTCAAGGCCGTTACCGGCCGAAGGGTGCCGGTGTTCGCCAAGCTCTCGCCGAATTGCCCGAACATCGGGGAAATCGCGGCCGCGTGCGAGGCGGCGGGCGCGGACGGGATTACGGCCATCAACACGGCTTCGGCCATGGCGATTGACATCGAGGCAAAGTGCCCCGTGCTGTACAACAAGCGCGGCGGCTTGAGCGGCCCGGCCCTGAAACCGATTGCCGTGAAGTGCGTCTACGACGTCTACGAGAAGGTCCACATCCCCATCATTGCCACGGGCGGCATTTCGACTGGCAGGGACGCGGTCGAGTTGCTGATGGCGGGCGGCACCGGGCTCGGCATTGGCACCGCCATCTACTTGCGGGGCATCGATTGTTTCGAGAAGATTTGCGGCGAGATGGAGGCCTGGATGAAGGAGAACGGCTACACGAAAGTCAAACAGCTCACGGGGGCCGCGCATGAGTGAACGCAATGACTTCCCAAGGATGGTGAGGGTCGCAAAGGTCGTGTGGGAGAACCCAAGCACCTGCACCATCCTGTTCGACGAGCGCATGGACGTCAAGCCCGGCCAGTACGTCATGGTTTGGCTGCCCCGCGTGGACGAGAAGCCCATGAGCGTGACCTATGCCGGTGGAAAGGGGCTTGGGTTCACGGCCCTGGTCCACGGCGAGACCACGCGGAAGATGGGCGCGCTGAAGAAAGGCGACCTCGTGGGCGTCCGCGGGCCCTATGGGAACTGGTTCGACTTCGCGAAGGCGAAAAAGGCGCTGCTGGTGGGTGGAGGCGTGGGAGTGCCACCGCTGGCGTTCCTGGCCGAGGAAATGGCTAAAAAGGGGATGCGCTCCATGTTTATCATGGGCGCGCGGTCGAAGGACGGGTTGATGTTCGAGCAGCGGATTGGGAAAGCAGCCGAACTGCGGGTGTGCACGGATGACGGCTCCAAGGGGCGGAAGGCGCGCACCCCGGAACTGGTCGCGGAAGCCCTGGCCGGGGAACGGTTTGACTGCGTGTACACTTGTGGCCCGGAAATCATGATGAAAAAGGTGTTCGACGAATGCGAGAAGCGGGGAGTCGAGTGCCAGGCCTCGCTGGAACGCTACTTCAAGTGCGCGTTCGGGGCCTGCGGGCAATGCTGTTTGGACGACAAACTGGTGTGCGCGGATGGCACGGTGTTCGGCAGCGCGTTCCTGCGGAAGTCCAGTGAGTTCGGCCGGTACTCGTATGCGCGCACGGGTGCCAGGATCACGCTCGAGGAGTGGATGAAGCATGGAATGTGAGGTGGTCTTGAAGGGCGGGCGGGTGTTCACCGGAAAGAAGTTCGAGGCCGTGAACGTTGGGGTCAGCAAGGGCAGGATTACAGCCGTTGGGAAAGGGGTTCGAGGAAAAAAGTCAATCGATTGCAGGGGCCGGTGGGTGCTGCCCGCGGCCCTGGACGTCCACGTCCATGCCCGCGACTTCAAGGAGGCCGCGAAGGAGACCTGGCGCTCGGCCTCCAGCGCGGCCGCGCATGGGGGAGTGGGTTGTTTCTTCGACATGCCCAACAACCAGGGATTTGCCATGAATTCCCTGGCAAGGCTCCGGCAAAAGGAGTCAAGGGCCTTGAGGGACTCCCTGGTCGACTTTGGCTTGTATGCGGCCTTGGACGAGGCCTCCGTCGAAAACGCCCGGGCCCTGGCAAAGGACTGCGTGGGCTTCAAGCTCTACATGGCCGAGTCCACGAATGCCCGGGGGGCTAAGGGCCAGGAATTCCTGGAACGCGCGTTCCAGGCCGTGGCCAAGACCGGAAAAATTCTGGTAGTCCACGCCGAGGATCCCGAAACGATTGAACGCTTTGCCCGGCACGCCGGCAAGCGCACCGACCCCTACGCGCACTATGACGCGCGCCCCAACCTCTCGGAGGCCGTGGCCGTGCACAAGGCCCTGTCATTGGCGGAACGGTTTGGCACGCGGCTCCACGTCACGCATGTCTCCACGCATGAGGCCCTGCCATTGATTGCGTTGGCCAAGAAAAAGAAGGTGGATGTCTCGGCTGACTGCTCGTTCACGCACCTCACGTTCAGCTTGTCCGACCATGAGCGGCACGCGCACTGCATCAAGGTCAACCCCCCGGTGAGAACGGAGGCCGACCGAGAAGCCCTGTGGATTGCCTTGCGGAAGGGCGTCATCGACTTCATTGCCTCCGACCATGCACCCCACCCGAAGAAGGAAAAACTCGGCCCCAAGGGAAAGAACGTGCCCTCGGGCCTGCCGTGGCTCGATTTCTTCTTGCCACGCCTGCTGGCCCTTGCCAAGAAGCGGAAGGTACCGGTGGAAGAGGCGCTGGCCTGGGTCACGGAGAAGCCGGCCAAGCGGTTCAAGGTAAAGGACAAGGGGAGAATCGCGCGGGGCTTTGACGCGGACCTGGTGGTGTTCGACCCGCGCGCGGGGAGCCGCGTGACCGCGAAAGCCATGCACTCCAAGTCCAAGTGGCATCCCCTGGAAGGCGAGAAACTGCCTGGAAAGGTCGAAACAACCCTTATAAGGGGTTGCGTGGTGTTCGACAAAGGCAAGCCCTTAAGAAGGGGCTTCAAGGCCCGGAGGGTGGCGTTGGATGGATGACAAGGCCAGGTTGTGCGCGGAGTTGGCGCGGATTGGCGCCGTGAAGTTCGGGGTGTTCACGTTGAAGTCGGGGTTGAAGAGCCCCGTGTATGTTGACCTGCGGTTGCTGGTCTCGCATCCGGACGTGCTGCGGCTGGTCGGCAAAGCGATTGGCGGGATGGTCAAGGCCGCGAAGTTCGACCGCGTGTGCGGCATCCCCTACGCCGCGATACCCATTGCAACCGCGGTCTCCCTTGAGTTCGGCTGGCCCATGATTTACCCCCGCAAGGAAGTCAAGGACTATGGCACGAAGAAAGCCATTGAGGGCGAGTTCAAGGCAGGGGAAACCATTCTCGTGATTGACGACTTGATTACGACGGGGCTCAGCAAGGTCGAGGCCATCGCGCCCCTGGAAGCCGCGGGCCTGAAAGTAAGGGACATCGCGGTCTTGATTGACCGCGAGCAGGGCGGCAAAAAGGAACTGGAAGCGAAGGGCTACCGGTTGCACGCCGTGCTGGCGATTTCCGAGTTGCTGGAGTCGCTCAAGCAGGCGAAGAAAATCGACGAGCCAACCTACGCGCAGGTCAAGGCCTATTTCAGGGACCCGGGCGCCTGGCAGAAGGCGCACCCATGAAACCCTTTTGCTGCGCAAAAGCGTTTACGGAAAGCAGGGTGAACCCATGACCGAGTGGAGCGAGTCATTGGAGCACGCGGCCAAGCAAAACAAGAGCCTGGCCTGCTTTGGCTTGGACCCCGTCATCGAGCGGATTCCCATCAAGGAAGGCAACGCGGAACAGAAGATTGCGGGTTTTTACGGGGAAATCCTGGACGCCTGCGAGGCCGAGGACTGCCTTCCCGGGGCTGTAAAGCCCAATTACGCGTTCTTCGCCCAGTACGGGTTCGAGGGCCTGCGCGCGTTGAAAGCCGTGGTGGACCGGGCGCGGAAGACGAAGTTGCCCGTCATTTTGGACGCCAAGCGCGGCGACATCGGGAACTCGAGCAAGGCCTACGCCCACGAGGTCTTCGGCTTCTGGCAGGCCGACGCGGTTACTATCGCGCCCTACATGGGCTCGGATTCTGTGAAGCCCTTCATCGAGTTCTCCGAGAGACATGGCAAAGGCGTTTACGTCCTCAACCGCACGAGCAACGCGGGGGCCAAGGACTTCCAGGACCTGCCGGTAGGCGGCGGCAAGAAACTGTACTTGGTGGTGGCCGAGAAAATCGTGGAATGGGGCCTGCACGCGAAAGGCAACCTGGGCGCGGTGGTCGGGGCAACCTCTTTGGACGAGCTCGCGGAAATCAATTCCTTTTACGCGAAAGCCAAGAACCCGGTGCCCCTGCTGATTCCCGGCGTGGGCGCGCAGGGCGCGAAGGCCGGGGACGTCGTGGCCGCGCTGAAAAAGGCTTCAAAGAACCTGGCCGTGCACCGCATCAACTCGTCGAGCGAATTGAATTACGCCTACGAAAAGCAGGGCACGAGCGACTACGCCGGGGCCAGCGTGAAGGCGCTCAAGCACTTGAACAAGGACATCGGGTTGTTCTGACATGGCGAGGCGAACCGTCGCCGGACTTTTCAGGGGCCGGAAACCGCGGGCGTTGTGGGGCGGGGCAGGAAAAAGCGCGCGGGCCCGGTACAAAACCGGAAGGGGGAACATGCAGGCACGGTCTGTTCGGCACAGCCCCCGTGCAAAAGGCGTGAATGTCGCACTGGCATATCGGGAACTGATGGCCTTGGAGGAGCTCGAGAAGACGGGCGTATCGCCGAAGAAATACGATATCAATGGGGCAGGCCTCTCGACGACTCGGCCGCCGAGCAAACGCCATGTGCGGGCGCTTCGAGCGATGCGCAGTGGGGGCACCCATTGGGTGGTCGAGCATATCCTTGGCCCCATAGGAAGGAAAAGGTTCCGTCGGCTGGCCAGCGAATTGCCGGGCCTCAAGTGGGAGGAAGAGCATGAACAGCGGGATTGGTCGAAAATCTTTCCACGGCGAGGGACACCGCGCTGGGAACACGCGAAGGAATGGGCAGGGCGGATAGTCGAAGAGGCCACGGAATTGAAAAAGGAACTGGATGAAAATTTCACGGCTTTCGCGATTGCAATCTATGAGTTGCCCGATGCTCGACGATACCGCGAAGTGAAAGACAACTTTTGGGGGACGCGAACCGAGGAAGAGGAGAGGACCCGGCGCATCAACGCCATCACCCATCACTCGAGGAGGCATGTCGGATTCCTTAATGGCTCGTTGACGGTTCTGATCGAGGAGGCGGGGAAATGGGCGGCAAGCAGATGAAGACCAAAATTGCGGTGGTGGGCTCGGCCGTGGACTGGCCGAAGAAGTCGGAGAAGCTGGCGCGGGAGCTGGGCCGCGAGATTGCCGCCCGCGACTGTGTGCTGGTTACCGGCGCGACCACGGGCCTCACGTACGAGGCCGTGAAGGGAGCCAAAGAGCGGCGCGGGTTCGTGCTGGGCATCTCCCCGGCCGCCAGCGAGCAGGAACACGTGGAGGCCTATGGCAAGCCCACAGAGGGCTTCGACATAATCGTGTTCACGGGCGTGGGCTTGATCGGCCGCAACAGCACCATCATCCGGACCGCGGACGCCGTGATAGTCGTTGGAGGCCAGGCGGGAACCCTGAACGAGTTCACCGTGGCCAGCGTCGAGGGAAAGGTCATCGGGGTGTTGAAGGGCAGCGGCCAAATCGCGGAAATGCTGCCGGAAATCGCACGGGCCTGCGGCACGGACGCCGGCAAACTGGTGGTCGAGAAAGAGCCGGCCCGGCTGGTGGCAAGGGTGCTGCAAAGGATTAAAAACCGGTAAAACATTGTAAGTAGGGATACCGATGCAGTACGTCCACAAGCTGAAGACCAAGTGCCTGGACTTGGAGGCCGGCAAACTGGTTGCACTCCTCCATGAGCACGACGCCAAGCAGCTCGGCATCCTGCCCCTGGACCGCATCGAAATCAGGAACCCGCTGACCGGCAAGGCGGTTGTTACCGTCGTGGACACCACCCAGACCATGGTGAGGGCAGGGGAAATCGGGATTTTCCGGGATGTTTCCGCGTCCCTGGACGGCTTCAAGGACCACTGTGACCTCGACATCGTGGAAGTGCGCGTGGTGCCCCAGCCGCAGAGCGTGGGCTTCATCAAGAAGAAGATGGATGGCGTGAAGCTGGCCGACGCGGAAATCAAGGCGATTGTGGCCGACATCGCGGTCAACAAGCTCTCGGAAATCGAGGCAACGGCCTTCGTTTCCGCGGTGTACATGCGGGGCTTCGACCTCGAGGAAACGGTTTCCATGACCAAGGCCCTGGTGGGCAACGGTGGCAGGATGCAGTTGAAGCACGGCCCGGTATTGGACAAGCATTCCGTGGGCGGCCTGAACGGCCGGGCAACCATGATTATCGTGCCCATCGTGGCCGCGGCCGGGTATTACGTGCCGAAAACCTCTTCTCGGTCGATTACTTCGGCGGCGGGAACCGCGGACGCCATGGAAGTGCTGGCCTCCGTGAACCTCAGCAAAGCGGACATCAAGCGCATCACCGAGGAAGTGGGCGCGGTCATCACCTGGGGCGGCGCCGTGGACCTGGCGCCGGCGGACGATAAAATCATCAAGATCGAGCACCCGCTCTCGCTCGACCCCGAAGGGCAGGTGATTGCTTCCGTGCTCGCGAAGAAGGCCTCGGTGGGCGCGGAGTACGTCGTGATTGATTTGCCCATCGGCCCGGAAGTGAAAATCAAGTCCAAGGAAAGGGGCGAGGAGATGGCGAAGAAGTTCGTGGTCGTGGGCAAGGCCGTGGGAATGAAGGTAGAGGCCGTGCTGACGGACGGGAGGGCTCCCAGCGGCCCCGCGTTCGGCCCCGCCCTCGAAGCGCGGCACGTGCTTGAAATCCTGGAGGGCAAGGCCTGGAACAACCTGGCCGAGAAGAGTTGTGAGATGGCTGGAACCATGCTCGAACTCGTGGGAAAATGTAAGGACGGCGACGGGTACAAACTGGCCAAGGAAATCCTCGTCTCCGGCAAGGCCCTCGCCAAGATGAAGGAAATCATCCGCGCGCAAAGCGGGGGCACGGGCATCACCGCTTCCAAGGACGTGCCCGCGGCGAAATTGGTGGAAAGGATCTGCACCGACCAGGATGGGGAAATCGCCACCATCAACGTGCGTTCGCTCATCAACATCGCGCGCATTGCGGGGGCGCCGGCCGACAAGCTGGCGGGGGTGTGGCTCCACGTGAGCGCGGAATCGAAGGTGAAAAAAGGGGGTTGCCTGTTCGAAATCCACGCCGAAAACAAGGAGAAGCTGGGCCTGGCCGTGAAGATTGCGAAGACCAGCCCCCTCATCGAACTGGAACGGTCGATTATCGAGAAGTTCGAGTGAGGGCGAACGACTATTTATGTCCCATCGCAGATGGGACGACGTAGCGTGTGCAGCCGGCACTAGCCGGCTTCGCACAAGCTTTTATAGAGTTCCACGAAGTCCGCCGTGCCCAGCAGGTAGACCTTCTCGCCCGGGATTTCCGCGGCCGCGAGCCTTTTTTCAAACGATTTTTGGTCAGCCCAGCCGAACAAGTCCTTGAGGAAGGGATAGCTCAGGCGCAGGGAATTGAGCAAGGCCTTGTTCTTGAAGCGGAACAGGCAGCCCACGAACTTGCGGAACCGGGCTTCGTCTTGGACGGGCTTGAACCGCTTTTTGCACGTCAGCTTGACCATGGAGGAAAACGATTGCGGCCTCGGAAAGAAGCTGTCGGGCGTTATTTTTTCGACCAGCACTTTCGGCGCAAAATAATAGTGGGCGAGCGCGGCCAATGCATTGTATTCGCTGAGGCCGGGGAAGGCGGTCAGTTTTTCCACGAACTCTTTTTGGAAGACCAGGACGGCTGAATCGAACTCGCATTCCATGAGCATGAAGACCAGGTCATGGGAAATGGTGTAAGGCGGCAGCGAGACTATTTTCGTGAACCGCGGCAGCCTGGCCTCGAGGAAATCGGCTTGTAGGAGGGAAAGGTTTTCCTGCGGCAATTCGTGGCGGAGGACTTCCACCATTTTGGGGTCTGCCTCGACGGCCACGACCTTGCAGGACCCGAGCAGGGCCCGCGTGAGGAAGCCGGTGCCCGGGCCTATCTCCAGCACGGTGTCCTTGGAGGAGAGCCTGGCTTCTTCCACCAGCCGGTTGATGAGGTTCTGGTCGGTGACAAAGTGCTGGGAAAGCCGTTTCTCGGGCTTGAACCGGTATTTGACCATTAACCGGTTGAGTTCCACGAACAAGGGATTCATGAAGGGAATACGGCTTAAAACCTTTTAAGGGGTTTTGCCTGGGACGGGGGCCTCGAAAAAAGGTAGTGCCTGACGTCCTCGCGCTCCAGCTCGTCGACCACCCGTTTGATGATGAGCTTGACCGGGTCAGGCATGAGGTGAACCCTCTTCACGAGGTCCTCAAAGGAAGCGAAAGGCGTTTTCTCGCGTTCCTCCAAGATGCAGAACAAATGCTTTTTGCCGAGGCCCGGCAGCAATTCGAGCTGGTGCCGCTTGATGGTGATGGGCCTCGACTGGTTGAAGAAGGCCACGTACTTGGCCTCGTCTCCTTTCACCAGTTTTTCGACGGCCTTTTCGAGTTCCATCTGGGCCGTGTTGGTGAGCTCCTTGAAGGGGACGCGGCGCTTGATGTAATCGATTTTGTCCCGCTCGTCTTTGCCCACGTAGACCTCTTCCTGGATTTTCAGGTCGGCCTTGGGCACGACTTCGAGGAGGGTAAAGTAACTGGTTCCCAGCAACTGGGCCAGGGGCTCGGTCTTGTAGCCCGTGCTCTTGCCTCGCGGCAAGTAATCCAGGACAATGGCGCGCTCTTCGGCCTGCATGCGTTCCCCCCTCTCCCTGCGGCGACTACTTCAACTGCTTCTTGACCAACTCAAGGGCCTTGCCCAGGTCCTCGTCTGTTCCCTTGAAGGTCTTGGGCACCAAAAGCTTCAGCCGCTCCAGGCTCTCAGGCATGATGTCCACGATTTTGACCGCAAACGCCTCGTCAATGGAGGGGCTTTCCTTCGAAGGGATTTCCTTCAATTCCTCCAAGAGCTTCTGGCCCTTGGACTTCGAGACCCGGCAAAGCTTTTTCGCGTACTCGCTGGCGAGGTTCTGTTCATAGGTCAACTCGCCTTCCTCGCTGCGCGCCTTCAGGATTTCCTTGACTTCGAACATGGGCACGTAGCTGGTGGAAAGGACTTTCTTGCCAATCATGCCATCGCCTCCGCTTTGACTGCTTTACTGGCTTCGACCGGCCGGATGACCCTCAAGTGAGCGGAGTTGACGATGAGCTTGCACGACTGGTTGCCCTGCAGGACTTCCATGAGGTAGGCCCTGCCCCGCTTGCCCGTGACCACGCCGGTCTTGCCCTGGAAGCGGCGGTGCGGCATGCCCGAGTGGATGCTTGAATCAATGTTGACCTGGACGTGCGCGCCCGCCGGGATCTCGAGCAACAACTTGTTCACGGAGACCTTGGAACCCTTTCCCCGCTTGAGGTTACGGGTTTTCGCGTTCACGCCGCGTGCTTTCTTGCTTGCCATGTGCCTACCACCTGAAATAGCCTGAAGCCTACCTGAATCAAAACCTGAATAAGCAAGTATACCCTGCAAACGCTTAAAAGCCTTCGTAGGGTGCCCTAAAAGCCCGACAAGGACGGTTTGGACAGGCCCTGGAGGGTATTTAAATAGGTTTTTAAATACTTGCGCGGCGTTTATATAGGAGTTCATTTTTTCCCTATGGAGAATGAACGGTTTAAATAGGGGGGTTCCTTATCACTGGCAAACAACTTCCATACCAAATCGTCAACCTCGTGGCTTCCGCGAACCTGAATGCCACGCTCGACTTGTATAACCTGGCCATCACGATTCCCAACATCGAGTACGAGCCCGAACAGTTTCCGGGCGCGATTCTGAAGCTCAAGGAGCCCAAGGTCTCGATGCTGTTGTTCAAGAACGGGAAAGTCATCTGCTCGGGGGCCAGCAACGAGAAGGAAATCGTGCTGGGCGTCATGAAGGCAAGCAAGCTCATCCACGAAATCCAGAAGAACGTGAAAATCCAGAAGGACCCGGAGTACCAGGTCGTCAACCTGGTCGCGACCGCGAACCTGAACACCACGCTGGACCTGTTCAAGACCGCGATGTCCCTGGACAACGTGGAATACGAGCCCGAACAGTTTCCGGGCGCGATTCTGCGCATCAACGACCCCAAGCTGACCCTGCTGCTGTTCAAGAACGGCAAGCTCATCTGCGCGGGAGCCAAGAAAGAGGAGTTCCTGAAGAAGGGCCTGAAGAAGGCCGCGGAACTCATCAAGGGCATCAAGTAGCCCACGAGAGCGGCTGGCCTTGAAGGGCAAGCCTATTTCTTCCGCAGCTCGATGCGCATGGAGTTGGCACGCAGGAACTTGTTGAGGTATTCCTCGTAGAAGCGCGGCCACCGGTTGGCCAGAAAGTTGATCAGGCGGCGCAGGGGATAGAAGCCCGAGTTGCAGCCCAGGAACCTCCGCACGATTTCGAACCGCGCCGTCGTGTAAAAGTTGTACTCGTTGCCATCCGTGAAATAAGTGAACGTGTCATAGGCGAAGAAGTGCTTGTTGGTCGGGTCGTTGAAGGCCTGGTAGTGCGCGTAATAGGGCACCTTGATCACGAGGCGGCCGCCTGGCTTCAGGACGCGGTGGATTTCCTCGGTGAGTTTCACGACGTCCTGGCAGTGCTCGTAGAACCAGCAGCAAACCGCTTCGTCCACGCAGTTGTCCGCCAGGGGAATGCCCCGGTCCAGGTCGCATACGATGTCCACGCCCGGCAGCCTGGCCCGGTCGAGCCCCAGGCAGTCTGCTTCCTTTTTCTTGCCGCAGGCCAGGTCGATTCTGAGGGGCATCCAAGAAAGGGGGCGAGGGTAAGCCTTTTAAAGCCTGCGGGAGCCAATGATAGTGATTAGCGGCCATAGCGGCAGGGAAACACCTGGTCTCATTTCGAACCCAGAAGTTAAGCCTGCCAGCGCCGGAAGCGGCACTGGTCTTTGTGACCGGAGCCCTTTGGACGCTGCTAATCACTTATACTTCTTCTTTTCAGGTCTCACGGCCTGCTACCCGAGCTTCTGTAGTTTGACGAGGACTTCCGAGCACGGGAAAAACCACTCGTAATAGCGGGGGAACAGGTTGAGGAAGGCATCCAAGACCGTGTCCTTGCCGCCCAAAAACCGCAACCGGTTCTGCAAGACCCTGAACCCACCGATGGTTTGCCGGACAAAGCCCTCGTTGAGGACATCCTGGTCAAAGGACACCCACGCAAAATAGCTTTGGTGGTCGAGGTGGTGGGCGAGGCCCGAGGACTTGTGGGGCACCACCAATTCAAGGACGCCGCCCACCTTTAAGACGCGGTTGGCTTCGCCCAGGAAAGCCATGCGGTCCCGGAGGTGCTCGAGGACGTGGCTCAGGTAAACGTGTTCCGCGACCCCGGCCTTGAACGGCAGGGGCCGGTCCAAGTCCGCGACTACAGTGGTGCCTGGAAACCGGAGGTTGTCCACGTTCACATATCCCGGCCTGGGCTTTTCACCGGAACCCAGGTTTAAGCGAATGGAAGCCATTCAATCAAGTTGCTGGGCCAATATATTAATTAACCTAACCCAAGTCAATCCATAGCCGTTTGCGTCCGGCTGTGACGCATACATGTCCTGCCTCGTTATACTCGGCAGGGTGGTAATATTCACGGGTGCAGGAATGAATCCAAGGCAATGGCTGGTCTCCTACTGGAACGGCGTCAACAAGCGGCACCTGGTCCTGGCCGGGCTCTTGTTCGTGCTGGCCCTGGCCATCCGCGGCTACATGATGAAGTGGGAGCTGTTCTTCGAGTTCGACACCTACTTCCACGCGCGAATCGTCTCCTACCTCTTGCAGGGACAGGGCCTGCCATCCCGCGACCCCATGGCCTACTACCAGCTGGGCGGCACCACCATCCCGGGCGTGACCGTGCTGTTCTGGTATGCGAGCGCATTCCTCTACAAGCTGTTCACGCTGGGCGCGGCCTATAACAAGGAAGTCTGGATTTATTTCGTGAAATTCCTGCCCGCCTTTTATGGGGCCCTCATCTCGGTGGCCATGTTTTACCTGGGCAAGGAAATGTATGGCCCCAAGGCAGGGGCCGCCATGGGCTTTTTCGCCGCCGTTACCCCGGCCTTCGTCTACCGCACCATGGCCGGCCAGTTCGAAGACGATGCCTTGGGCTTCATCTGGCTGGTGCTGGGCTTCCTCTTCCTGGTGCGCGCGGCCCAGAGCAAGTCAGCGGACAAGTCGGGCCTGAAAAACGCGGTGATCGCCGGCGTGCTGTTCGGCTTGATGGCCTGGACCTGGGACATGTTCCTGTTGATTCCCTTCATCCTCGCGGCCTACGGCTTTTGGACGATTGCCTTGCTCTGGTTCAAGAACGTGGAAAAAAAGGAGATCCTGCACTTCGGAAAGCTGGTGACCGTTGCCTTCCTCCTCTTCGCGGTGTTTGCGACGGCCAACCCGGCCAGCAACTGGACGCAAAAGGTGTACGATTACACGCGGCTCTACCTCCCGGTTTCGGCCGAAAACATAGAGCGGGCGCAGACCAAGGCCCAGACTACCAGCGTGATTGGCTTCACGGTGGGCGAGGAAAACACGGGCAAGGAGTTCTTCGGCACCAAGTACAACGCCTTGATCGTCTTCCCCGTGCTGGCCCTGCTCCTCATCCCCTACCGCGTCCTGCGCAAGAAGGCCGACAAGGTGAGCCTCCTCGTGTTCTTCTGGACGCTGATAACGTTTTACATGGCGTGGAGCAAGCTCAAGTTCACGTACACCCTGGGCCTGTCGATTCCCGCCGCGGCCGGCGCGGTGACCATCGAATTGTTCGAGTTCCTGCACGGGAGACCAAGCCTCGAGAAAAAGACCCTGCTGCTGCCCCTGGGCTTCATGCTGCTGGTGGGCGCGGGCGCCGCCATGCATTTCATGACCGAGCAATACCCCTCCATCGAGCAAGCCATCGGCTGGAAGGACGCCCTGGCCTGGATGCGCAACGAGACCCCGGTAGGCAGCAAGATGTTCAACTGGTGGGATGAAGGCCACTGGATCAGCTTCATCGGCGAGCGCAGGCCCCTCGTGGACAACCGGAACAACGACTTCCAGGCGGACAGCGACTGGGCGCGCTTCTACCTCACGGAGGACCTCAACGAAGCCTACGCCATCGTCCGGAAATACGACGCCGACTACGTCGTCCTAAGCAATGACCTGCTGGGCAAGATGAATTCGCTGGGCTTTTACGCCTACAACACGACGGACGTCACGGATGCCCGGCTCTCCAAGTTCTTCGGGAACTTCCTGGAATGCAGCCCCCGCAACAACGGGCAGTCCTTCCAATGCGGGCCCAACGCCATTCCCGCCCCCCAACTCGAGTCCATTCCCTCGAGTTGGCGGCAGAACCCCAACCAGTTGTTCGAGCAGAAGACGCCCATGTACGTCTACCGGGACAAGAACAACCGCTTCCTGTACTTCCTCAACGTGCCCTCCAACATCGGCGTAGGGCCGAGGCTCTGGTTCTACGAGACGAGCACCCAAGAGTATTTCACGCAAGTGTATGAGAACGCGGGCGTAAAGATTTTCAAGGTGAAAAAGTAGATGCAGCCCCTGCTCGGTTACCTCGCCGTTTTCGCGTTGGCGTTCCTGGCAACCCATTTCATGTTGCCCAAAATCATTCCCCGGCTGCTCCAGCTCGGCTTGAGCGGCAAGGACATGAACAAGGCCTCCGAGCCCGTGGTCGCGGAAATGGGGGGCATCGCGGTTTTCTTCGGCTTCGTCTCGGCCATCATGCTGGCGCTCGCCTTCCACAGCTATTGGGGCTGGTTCGAGGGCTTGAACCTCACGGCCCTGCTGGCGGCTTCTTCGACCATCGTCATCATCGGCTTCATCGGCCTCGTGGATGACCTGCTGGGCTGGAAGTCCGGGATTAAACAATGGCAGAAGACCCTGCTGCCCCTCGTCGCCGCGCTGCCCCTCATGGTGTTGCCGGAAAGCATTGGCCTCACCAAAATCGTGGTGCCCTTCATGGGCGAGGTCCAGCTGGGCATCCTGTATTCCCTGGCCCTGGTGCCCATCGCGGTTACGGGGGCCAGCAACGCAGTCAACATGCTGGCGGGCTTCAACGGCTTGGAGGCCGGCATCGGCTCGATTATCGCGGCCACCTTCATCGCCATCGCGTTGTTCAAGGAAGACCCTTCCCGCACCCTGGAAGTCGTGCTCCTCATGGCCGCGTTGCTGGGTTCCCTGCTCGCCTTCCTGCGCTTCAACTGGTTTCCCGCCAAGGTCTTCCCAGGGGATTCCCTGACCCTCATGATGGGCGCGGCCTTTGCAGCCGCCGCCATCGTGGGCAACATCGAGAAAATCGGCCTGGGCTTGTTCGCCCTCTACTTCGTTGAACTCCTGTTCAAGGCCAAGCACCGGTTCAAGTCCGAGTGCTTTGGGTTGCCGCAAGAGGACGGCACCCTGCAGGCGGACCCTAGAGGGGGCTCGCTGACGCATTTCATCATGCGGTTGGGCCGGTTCACGGAAGGCCAGGTCGTGTGCATCCTCTTCGGCCTCCAGTTGCTGGTTTCGGCTGCCGTCTTCGCCTTGTTCTGGTTCAAGCTCTTCTAGGTGCGCGCGTGGAAAAAGAAATCTTTTTCGCCAATGACCGCGACGAAATCCTTCACGGTATTTTGTTCGCGCCGGAAAAATTCTTGGCGGGGGTCGCGGTCTGCCATGGCTTCGCGGGCCGGTGCGACACCCTCAACAAGCGGGGCTGGGCCCGGGCCCTCGCCGCCAAGGGATTCGCGGTGCTCTTGTTCGACTGCGCGGGCCACGGCAAGTCGGAGGGCGAGTACCGGAGCAACACGATTTCCCGCGAGGCAGGGGACGCGCACTGCGCGCTCGAGAGGCTGCGGGAACTCGGCTGCGGGAAGCTGGGCCTGGTCGGCCACAGCATGGGCGGGATTGTCGCGCTCATCGAGGGGAACCGGAACGCGGACGTGAAGGCAGTGGCCCTGGTGGCCGCGCCCTTCCACCTGCCCAAGTACCCGGATGCGTTGTTCGGCGAGGCCGGCAGGAAGTGGAAAGAGCACGGCGTGCTGGAATTCGTGGACGACGGGAGAAAGCTCCAACTGGACTACGGTTACAAGCGCGACCAGCAAAAGTATGACGCCGCCAAGCTGGCGCACGGCCTCAAAAAACCGCTGCTCGTCTTGCACGGCTCCGTCGACAACATCGTGCCCATCGAAGAGGCCACGCAATTCTACGCGCACGCGGCCGAGCCCAAGGAGCTGAGAGTCATCGAGGGCGGCGACCACGGCCCCTATGGCGCGAAGCAGCGGGCGAAAGCCGAGCAGGCTTTGACCGAATTCTTTGAAAAGCGGCTGGCATAATCCCCACGCCTTTCAACCCCTGAACGGACTTCAACCCGCAAACACCGGTCACCGCCAAAACCACCCTGACCTTTGACACTCAAGACCCAGACCCAGGGGACCCCTTGGCGGCCAGCGTCTACCTCGTGAACGCGGCAGGGCAAAGGACTACCATAAAACAGGGCATGGCCCTGGCCAGGGGAACGAACACCCTTGACTTCGACTCCACCCCCCTACTTGAACAATGCCTTTACGCTGGAAGTCGAAGTCAGCGATGGAAAAACCAAGACCACGGCCACCCAAACGGTGAGCATCGGCTGAGGGTTAAGCTAAAAACCCTTCCCAAACCCATGAATGGCATGAAGGTCTGTTTGGCGTGCAGCGCTGGCGGCCATTTGACGGAGTTGCTGCAGGTCGAGGAAGCCTATAAGGCGCTGCCCCACTACTATGTAACGGATGCCCGCATCGACTCCCGGGAGTTCGCCGGGCACGAGAAAACCTATTTCGTGGAGTGCCCGCGGCGCAACCCCTTCAAGTCGCTGGTCAACTTAGTCCAGTCACTGAACGTCCTACTCCGGGAAAAGCCTACGACAATTTTGAGCACGGGCGCGGACACCGCGTTCTTCACCTGCCTGCTGGGCAAGCTCCTGGGCGCGAAACTCGTCTTCATCGAGTCGTTTGCCCGCATCCGGGAGCCCAGCCTCTCGGGCCGCTTGCTTTATCCCCTGGCCGACCACTTTTTCGTGCAGTGGCCGGACCTGAAAGCGAAACTGCCACGCGCCGTGTACGCGGGGAGCGTGTTCTGATGAAACCCTTTTTGCTGCGGCAAAAAGCGTTTACGGAAAAACGGAGGCTGCGGCCATGAAGATTTTCGCGACCCTGGGCACGCACCCCCAGCCCATGGACCGGCTGCTGGAGAAGCTGGACGAGCTCGCCGGCAAGGGCCGGCTAGGGAAGGAATCGGACTTGTTCGCGCAGACCGGGAGCTGCACGCACCACCCGATCAACTTTGAGTCAAAGGCCCTGCTGGAGGCACGCGAGCTGGAGCAACGCATCAAATGGGCAGACCTGGTCATCAGCCACGGGGGAGCGGGCAGCATCATCCACGCTTTGCGGTTGAAGAAAAAACTCATCGTGGTGCCGCGCCTGGAACGGTTCGGCGAGCACACGGACTCGCACCAAGTCGAGCTGGCCAAGGCCATGGAACGCGAGAACAAGGCCATCGTGGTCTACGGCATGGACCGGCTCGAGCAAGCCATCAAGGACGCGGCGAAGTTCAAGCCCAACCTGGACTCGACGCGGAAGGACCTCGTGAAAGCCGTGAAGGCCTGCCTCGGCCCGAAGGGCCTCGGCTACGGCCTCGGCTGCGGCCTCGGCTGACCCTTGGGAGGAAAAAACATGGGCATCAACCTCTCGCGCTTGAAGGAATTCATTGAAACCGGCAAGGGAAAGCGGGTGCTGCACCTGGGCTGCAACGTGCGCGACCTGGGGGAAGGCCTCATCAACGTGGACTATGCACGGTTTCCGGGAGTTGACTTACTCGCCGACCTCGACCAACCACTGCCCTTTGCGGATGCATCCGTGGACGGGATTGGCATGGCACACGTACTGGAGCACCTGCGCTACATGCGGTTCATGCGCGAGGCCCTCAGAATCCTGAAGCCCGGGAAGCGCGTGTACCTGGTGGTACCCTATTACACGAGCCACGCAGCCCACATCGGCGAGCACGTCACGCCTGGCTTTGCCTGGATTGCCTTCGACTACTTCCAGCAACCCAACCATCCCTTCCACGCCTTCAAGGTCTGCTCCAACCGGATTGTCTTCCGCGGCAAACTCAAGTACCTGAACCCCCTCGTGAACTGCTTTCCCCGGTTCTACGACAAGTGGCTCGCGCACCTCCTACCGGCCGTGGAACTCGAAGTCGTGCTCGAAAAACGGGCATAAAGGGTTCGATGAATAAGCGTTCGACGATTGCACGATGTAAGCCTTTAAAAGGCTGAATGCCCTTGAATTCCATGATTGCATGCCTTGCCTGGTCTCCGTCATCGTCTTGAACTGGAACGGCAAAAAACTGGTCCAGGACTGCCTTCAATCGATTGAGCGGAACACGGAGAGGGGGAAGTACGAGGTAATCGTCGTGGACAACGGCAGCCGGGACGGCAGCGTGGAATGGCTGCGGGGCCAGGAACAGGCGGGAAAAATTCGGCTCATCGCCAACCCGGAAAACAAGGGCTTCAGCCACGCCAACAACCAGGGGTTTTTGGCGGCCAAAGGGGACTACGTGTACCTGCTCAACAACGATACCCGGGTCACGAAAGGATGGCTGAGCGAGGCCGTGAAGGCCGCGGAAGCCGGGAAACGGATTGGAATCGTGGGAAGCAGGCTCTACCACCCGACGGAAAAAATCGACGAAAGCGATTTCCGTGTCGTTGAAAAGCAGGCCGTGTGCGGGGCCGGCATGCTCGTCCAACGCGGGGTCATTGAACGGATTGGCTACCTGGACTCGGACCACTTTTCCCCCATCTACGGCGAGGAAATCGACTTCTGTTACCGGGCGAGGAACGCGGGCTACCGCGTGGTCGAAGCCGCGGGAAGCCGCGTCGTGCACCTGGGCTCGCTGAGCATGGTGATGGTGCACGGCAAAGAACAACAGTATGAACGGTTGTTTACCAACACGTACAAGGCCATGCTCTACAACCTGGGCCTGGCTGGTTTGCTGGGGCACTTGCCAGGCTACCTGCGGGTGTACGGGCTGGCCCTCCAAAAGGGGTTCCTGGGCCTGCACGTGAAAGCCATCCTCAACAACCTCCGGAACTGGAAAGAAGTCCAAGCGGAAAGGAAGCGCCGAAAGACCGGGCAGAAAATCGTTCCCAGGGGGATGCCATGAGGATTTTCTACATTACTTCGGTATTGGGGGACAGCGGGGGCAGCGAGATTTACACCCGCGACCTGCTGCTGGAACTGATGCGGCGCGGCCACGAGTTGTGCGTGGCGACGACCACGCGTTACACGCTACCGGGCGCGGAGATGGTGTTCATTCCACGGTTCGGGCACCATGGGCTGCATAAGTTCGCCGCGCCGTTGTTCGCTGGGAAAGTGCTGGCGGCCGCACGGAAGTTCAAGCCCGACCTGGTGCAGAGCCACAGCAACTGCTTCATGGGCTACCTGGGCCACCGCGTGAAAGAGGCGTTGGGGGTTCCGCACGTGTGCCTCATCGAGCTCCTCAGCGGCGTGAACTTCTCGTTGCACGCGAAAGCCATCCACGCCAGCGAAAAATTCCTGCTGCCGAAGCTGAACTACGACCGCCTCATCGTGTGGACAGAGAACATGAAGCAACGGTTTCTGCTGCCCTGGGGGATTCCCGAAGAAAAAATTGAAATCATCCCGGCGGCGGTGAACCTGGAGAACTACCCGCGGGACGCGGACGGTGCGCAGGTCCGAAAGGTGTTTGGCGCCCCAGGGGGGGCGCACCTGATTACCTCCATCAAGACTTTGTGGCACAGCAATGCGAAGGGCCTGGAGTACGTCATCAAGGCCATGAAGGACGTGCATGCCCGTCATCCGGAGTACACGTACGTCCTCTTCGGGGAAGGCAAGAGCCGGGCAGGCCTGGAGCAGCTCGTGGCGCGGCTAGGCCTGGAAGGCTGCGTGAAGCTGCCGGGCGGCATTTCGCCAAGGGATTGCCAGGAGGTGTGGGCGGCCACGGAGATTGCGCCGCACTCATTTGTCTACGAGTTTTCGACCAGCATTTCCTTGTTGGAGTACATGGCCATGGGCCGGGCCTGCGTGGTTACTGACATGGGCGCGGTGCGCGAGTTTGTGGGAGACGCGGCCCTGGTCGTGAAACCCGGAGATGAAACCGCCCTGGCTGAAGGCATTAATAAGCTAATCGAAGACAAGGAGTTACGGGAAGCGCTGGGCCGGAAGGCCCGAAAGCGCGTGGAAGAAAAGTACTCGATTGGGAAAGCGGTGGACAAACTAGTGG
>JAGVWE010000003.1 GCA_018304425.1 Candidatus Iainarchaeum sp.
ACCGCGACCCGGCTGAAATCGCGCGGGCAAAACACGGGGCCATCCATTGGCAGCGTGAAATCGACTCCTTGCTGGACGCCTTGACCTACTATTGTTCTAAACTGGTGCTGGAAACGAGGCCCCACCGGCAGGTAAACCATTTGGCCACCTTCCAAGAGCACCTCGTCAAACTGGCCATCGCCTATGCCGCGTTTGACCGGGCAGTCCAGGCCTTCCAAGAAGAGTTCCTGATCGGGTCGTCCAAGGCCCCGGCAAAAGTCCGGGCTTTGGAACCAAAAACAAGAGAGGAATTCGTGAGAGCCTACAAGGACATGCGTGCCCGCGAATTCAGGGTCGAAAGTTTTTTTGCCTGGTTGAAGAAGAACAATGCCTTCAATGAGATTGTGGCCCAACTCCACGCAAACCCACGCCAGGCCAATGAACTGGACAGCCACCTTCGGGCAAGCACCAACCTCGCCTTCAAGGACGAGGCCAGGCTGGCTCGACTGGCAAGGATGACCATCGAGGCACTCCGGCAGCGCGTGAACGAAACCGGTTTCCTGGAGTTCCGGGTGTGACCCGGAATCCCCCTTTAAAGCCTTTCCCTGCCTAATACTCGGAATGTTTTACCTGGTCGGCATCGGCTTGAAGCCCGGGCACCTGACCTTGGAAGCCCTGGAGGCCGTCAAGAAGTGCAGGCACGTGCTGCTGGAAAACTATACGAGCCGCTACGCGGAGGGTTCGGTGAAGGCGCTTGAAAAGGCGTTGGGCGTGGAAGTCTTTGAAGTCAGCCGAAGGGAAGTCGAGGAAGGCTTTGACAAAATCCTTTCCCGCGCCAAGCGCGAGCACACCGCCCTGCTCGTGTACGGTAACCCCTTGATTGCGACCACGCACGTGCAGTTGTTGTTGGACGCGCGCGCGCAGGGCGTGGACTGCCGGGTCATTCCCGGCGTGTCGGTGACCGATTTCCTGGCCAAAACCGGGTTGGATGCCTACAAGTTCGGCCGCACCACGACCCTTGTTTTTCCCCAGGAAAACTATGCCCCGGAAAGCTTCTACGACGTCATCGCCAAGAACAAGGGCCTGGGCCTGCACACCCTGTGCCTGCTCGACATCCAGGCCGAGAAGGCCCATGCCCAAAGGCTGATGACGGCCAAGGAAGCCATCCGCATCCTGTTGGCCATTGACCAAAAGCGGTGCACGCAGTTGTTCCCCAAGTCAACGAAGCTCATCGCGTTGTGCGCCCTGGGCAGCGACCAGGAACTGATTGCCGCGGGCCGCGCGGAGCGGCTGCTGGACTTCGCCTTGGAGGGCATGCCCCAGTGCCTCATCGTGTGCGGCACCCTCAACGAAAAAGAGGAAGAGGCCGTGAAGGCCCTGTGCGAGAGTTGATGGCTTGCCGGACAAGGAACTCCTGGAAAGGGTCGCGCGTTACCGCTCGCTGACCGAAACCGCGTTGAAAAAAATCCGGTTGAAGGAGGGGTTGACGGCCAAGGAGAAGGCAACCGCCGGGGACTTCCTCGCCATGGCCCGCGACTATGCCCGGGACGCGGGCTACTTCGATGGAAAGGGCGAGCACCTGACGGCGCTGGCAGCCTACAGCTATGCGCACGCCTGGCTGGATGCCGGGGTGCGGGCAGGCTGGCTGGACGCGCAAGGCGATGACCGGCTTTTCACGCTCCCCTAAACAGGCGAAAGGGTTAAATCCGTAGCCCGGCTCATTGCTGTAAACATGCTGAGAAAGGTACTCCGTTTTTGGAGGGACGCGCTCCTCGACATCCTGGACGGGGACGCGCACAAGGTCTTGCACCGCTTTGCCGCCGATGTTTACCGGGCCCGGTATGGCGGCCCCAACAAGTTGCACATCGAGCCGATTGCGGCCTGCAACCTGCACTGCGAGTTCTGCTCGATTCCGCCCCCGCTCATCAAGCGCGAGAGCCGTTTCATGTCCCTGGAAAAGTTCAAGAAAATCGTGGACGATGTCAAGCCCCATTGCGTGGTCATGGCCCTCTACCTGGGCGGCGAATCCTTGTTGCACCCCCAGCTCCCCGAAATGGTGGCCTATGCCTCCAAGCAAGGCATCTACACCGAGTTGAGCACGAACGCCACCCTCTTGACTCCCGAGGTTTCCCGGAAACTCATCCAAGGCGGGCTGGACTCCATCACACTCTCCATTGACGGCGCCTCGAAGGCCAGCGTGGAAGGCATGCGGTTGGGCTCCAACTACGAGAACCTCATGCATAACCTCCGGGAATTCTTCCGCATCAAGCGCGAACTCGGCAAGCGCAAGCCCGATGCCTCCTTCCAGTTGCTGGTGTCCAAGCTGAACAAGGACGAAATCGCGGACTTCGAGGCCATGGCCAAAGGCTTCGGCGGCCACACCCGCATCCGGACCCTGGGCCTGCCGACCTGGGTGGGCGAGGGCGTGGACTTGAAAGCGCTGGCCGACAAGTACATCCTGGGCCCCGAAGAGGCCGCGCCGTTTGCGGGCTATGAAATCGACCGCGAGGGGCCCTGCACGTTCGACCAACGCAGTGTCGTCTTCGCGGACGGCCGCGTGGTGCCCTGCTGCTTTGACATCCACGGCGCGCACGTCATGGGCAACGCCTATCTCAAGCCCTTCCACGAGATATGGAGCGGCAAAACCTACCAGCAAACCCTGCCCCTGGTCCGGGCCAAGCAGCTCGACATCTGCGAGGGCTGTGACCTGAACCCCAAGCGCTCGGACGCCAAAATAAAGGCCCAGTATTCGTCGCAGGCCAGTCCGTGACGGCAAGAGAAAGCATTTAAGGGGTTTGATGGTAGTATAAACTGATTTTCATGGGCATCTACGATGACGGCTATACTCCTGGGTTCACGGCCGCTGACCTTGGCAAGTACGCCAAGCTCTTGGCCGTCCTCTTCCTGCTGGCCGCGGCCTATTACGCCATGGGGCAGGTCAACGAGGCCCTGAAACCCCAGCCCCTGGAAATCCGGCTCGAAAAAGAAAAAATCAAGCCCTCGGAGACCCTGTTGTTGAACGTGAAAGTGACCAACACCACGGGCAAGGACGCCTCGGAGGTCGTGTTGCTCGTCAAGGCCAGGGACGAGAAATCCATCAACATCACGCCCCTGACCTCCAAAATCATAAAGAGCCTCCCCGCCAACGAGTGGCGGCAACTCGACTTCCTCGTCAACCCCATTGGAAGCATCAGCCCCGGCGGCTACACGATTACCGTGGAAACCATCCTCAGCGACCAAAAATTCGCGAAAAGCGCGGTGGTAACGGTCGAAGGGTGAAGCCCGCCATCGCTAGTAAATCTTTTCGAATCCCTTGAACTCGCCGCTGGCCTCGTGCCAGGTGCACTCGACTTCTTTGACTTCGGCTCCGGGCGGGCCTTCTTCGAGGGCGCGCACGAATTCCTTGAGCGCATGCTCCTCGCCTTCCGCGAGAACCTCCACGCGGCCGTCATCCAGGTTCTTCACCCAGCCGACCAAGCGGTGCACGCCGGCCACGTGCCGGACAAACAACCGGTAGTTGACTCCCTGCACCGAGCCCAAAACCAGGGCGTGCAAGCGCTTCAGCGCGGGCATCACAATCCCTGGGCCTTCAATTCCTCCAAGGCCTGCTTGAACGCCTTCTTGGAGTTGTCATAGGTCAGGGTTTCCAGGGCCTGGGAAGCGGTCAGCCACTTGAAGTCGTCGTGCTCGATGACTTCATGCCGGCCCAACCGCACGTGCTCGTCGGAGTCTGCTTCCACGAAGAAGACGTCGTACACGTAATGGGTGTCCTTGGCCTTCCACTCCTTTTTCTGGGACAAGCGGCCCACTATCTTGACCACCTTCAAGCCTGCTTCCTCGCCAATCTCCCGGACAACCGCCTGCTCGGGCTGCTCGCCCTCGTCCACCCCGCCCTTGGGGAACTCCCAGCCCTTCCAGTTGAGGATGCGATGCAACAACAGGTAATACTTGGATTCCCCTATTTTCTTGAACAAAACGGCTTCCACGCCCTGCTTGGTCTGCAATTCCATAATGCCCTTGTGCGGCCAAGTGGTTAAAAACCGTGCGATGCACAAATCTGGGAATGGCGAAGGAACTACGGCTGGTGTACGTCACCCACGAGAACCACGCGAAGGCCAAGGCGCTCGCCCGGAAGCTGCTCAAGGAACGATTGGTTGCGTGCGTGAACATCCTGCCACACACAGAAGCCGTCTACTGGTGGAAGGACAGAATCGAGGCATGCCCGGAGGCCGCGCTGCTCTGCAAGACCACCGCGAAGAACGTGCCCAAGCTGATTAAGCGGATAAAGCAGCTGCACCCCTATGACATCCCCTGCGTGCTCTCGCTGAAAGTCGAGAAAGGGAACCCGGCTTACCTGAATTGGCTGGAAAAAGAGTGCCGGTAAAAACGCCGCTATTTGCCTTCGGCCTTTCGCTGAAAGCGGCGCCGAGCACGCCCGCGTTTGAGTCGCGTGGCAATGGCCTTGAATCCGCCGCGGACTTTCTGGATGCCAAAGCGTAGCAAGGCCTTGGGAGAAGCGCTCGCCAGCCGCATGGCCCCAACCGGGAACCGGCGTTTGACCTGGAGGCGCTTCAAGGCAAGGGCGCCTTCCGCCTTCCCTATGTAGTCTGACCCAAACATGTGCGCGTTCATCGCGACATTGGCCACGTCCGCGGTGCGGGCGCGTACCATCCGGTTGCGGGAAACCAGCCGCTCGGCGCGTTCTCGCATAAAACGCTGGTAGGCGTTCCGCTTCGGCTTTGGCAGTGCAGCCATGGTAAAACTCACGCCCTCCAGCCATTTAAATGTTTCTGCTCTATTGGTTTTAGGGAAAGCGCTTGACCGAAAAAATCGTTTCCGGCCCGCCCAAGGTGGTGCTGCAGAAGTGGTTCCAAAACCCCTACGCGGACGCCATCGCCGCCGCGCGCACCTGTTACTCGCCGCGCGTCATCGCCGATACCGAGGTCGAGGAAGTCCACAAGGAACGCATCGGCAAGACGACTTTTGAGGGCGGCCACCACACGGTGTACACGCACGCGACCTTCAAGTTCGGCCTCGAAAACGTGTCCCGACAGTTCGTGTGGAGCTTTTTGCACGCGCACCCGTTCTACAACAGCGAGCAGTCCAGCCAACGCTACGTCAAGCTCAACGAGGTCAAGGTCACGGTGCCTCCCTTGGACGCGGCCAACAAAAAAGTCTTTGAGCGCGCGTGCCGCGGGGCCTGGCAGGCCTACCGCGAGCTCACCGCGATTTTGTTGGAGGACTTGAAGGACGACTACCTGAAGCGGTTCCCCAAGAAGGAGTTGACGGACAAGGACTTGAAGAAGCTCGAAAAGAAGTCCATCGAGACCGCGCGTTACGTCGTTCCCATCGCCGCGCACACCTCGATGGTGCACACCCTAAACGGCATCACGCTCTACCGGTTGTACCGGCTCATGAACCAGTTGCCGACTTCCTGGGAGGCCTCGGTCGTCGTCGGTCGCATGGTCGAAGAGGTCAAGAAAGTCGACCCCGACTTCTTCCGCAACGTCGAAGACCCTTTGCCCCTCGAGGAGACCCTGGAATTCAAGGCCGTGCAGGCGCTCAAGCAGGGGAGCAGCCAGGAATTCATCCGCGAATTCGACGCCGAACTGGGGGGCTACACGTCCAAATTGGTCGCGTTTTCCCCGGACGCCGAGCGCATCACCGCTGACGCCGTGCGCGCCGTGCTCGGCAAATCGAAACAGGAGCTGGGCGACGATGCCGCGCTGGATATGCTGGTGAACCCGGCCAAGAACAAGTACCTGGGCAGCAGCCTCGACCTGGCCACCATCTCGCCCCTGATGCGGTGCCTGAACCACGCCCATTTTTCGTTCAAGAAAAAGCTCAGCCACGCCGCGGACTCCCAGGACCAAAGGCATAGAATGGTGCCGGCCTCGCGGCCCGTGCTCTCCCTCGCGGTGTCCGGCCAACCCGACTACATCACCCCGCCCCAGATTGCACGCAACGAGAAGGCCAAGCAGGTGTATGACGCGTGGATGGGAAAGGCCTGGGACTACGCCAGGCAGTTGACGACCAACGGCGTGCCCAAGGAACACGCCGTTTACCTGCTCCCCAACGCGCTCGCCGTCCGCTTCATCGAGTCCGGGAGCCTCTTGAACTTGTGGCACAAGTGGGTCATGCGCTTGTGCTTGAACGCACAGCGCGAAATCTGGGTGAACTCGGTCGAGGAATTCGAGCAGGTCTCGAAGGTCGCACCGCGCCTCGTGAAATTCCTGGGCCCGCCCTGCCAGGTGCGCAAGACCGCGGAGATTACTCCTTGGTGCAACGAGGGCAAGCTGTTCTGCGGCTACCCGGTGTGGGGCTGGGGGCCGCTGGTCGAGACGGGAAAACGGCCTGTGTAAGGCCAACCAATTCTGGCCTGCTACGTTATCGGACCACGATAAAGCTGGAAGCTGCGGCGCCCATCCACGTCAATATGGCAGGAATAGATGGATGGTTTCCTGGAACCCAGGGAATGCACGGGTCTGGAAACGACCATGACCGGCCATCCCAGGTCCTTAGCGAGCCAATGATCGCTCAACGTAAGGCCTTCCCGTGGATTCGTGGCGACCGCCCCGCCTCCCTGAGCGCTGTCAAATCGGATTTCCACAGTCACCCGCCCAAATACGATTGGATGCGTATGCCACATCACCGTGTGTCGGCCGGTGCGCTGCTCCTCCGCAATGTGCTCGGAGAGTCGCACTCTAAAGGAGTCAAAATCCCCTTCTTGAATATTGGGACTTTCCTGCAACTGTATGACGTAATGAGTGCCTTCCTGGATGATGACCGCCAGGCCGTGCAACTCTTTGCTCCGGTTGTCATCGGCCAGTCGCTTCCAAGTGGGCAAGTCTTCAGGTGCCAAGGAAACCCGGTTCTCTGCCAGCGCCCGTGCAAATGCCTGATTGCGGGCCACATGCGGCCGCCAGAAGGGAGTCCGTCGCAGTTTTTCCAGCAAACGCTTTTTGGCTGCATTGGTTGCGGCATCAAACCGGTCGCGGGCCTTTCCACTCAAATAGGTCCCATGACGGTCTACGATGGCCTGGACTTCGTCGAAGGCTTCGGCGATGGAAATCGGCTTGGATGCCAAGACGGCCTTCGCCCGGATGGCACTCAATCGCAGCCGCCACCGAAGACCCAATGCCTTGGGCCGGTCTTTTTCCAGCTGTTTAAAAAAGGCACGCCATTCACGCTGGCCTCTCGCCTCCGGGTCTTTTCTGCGAAACCAAGGCATACTATTCCTATACCCGACCCGGAATAAAAGCGTTTGCCAGTTGGTGGCCGTGCAATCCTTTCCCTTTAAAAGAAAGGGTAGCGCGGCCGGGTTTCATTCGTGCTTCAAACATTTCTTTCTTTTTGGCAACTTACCTTTTTCTTTCTTCCAAAGAAAGAAAAAGGCAGCGCGGAGGACGAGATTCGAACTCGCGTATCCTTTCGGATGCCAGCTCTCAAGGCTGGTGCGTTGGACCACTCCGCCACCTCCGCGGCTGCTGGGCCGGAAGAATTATGGGTGAGGGCCTTTAAATTAGTTGGCTTCGGCTGCCGCGCCTCACAGATGGGGCACCGAGGAATCGCGGAAGCGAACCAGTTTGACGCCCTCGCCTTTGACGACTTCGCCGATTAACCGGGCTTTCTCGCCCAAGCGGGTGTTCAACAGGCGCAGGACCCTCTCCTTGTCCCGGTTTTGCACGACCAAGACCAGTCCAATCCCCATGTTGAAGGTGTGGAACATGTCCTTCTCCGGCACGTTGCCCGCGCGTTGGATGAGCCGGAACAAGGGCGGCACCCGGAACGAGTCCAGGTAAATCCTGCAACCCAGGCCCTTGGGCAGCACGCGGGGCAGGTTGTCCTGGAAGCCCCCGCCCGTGATGTGCGCGATGCCCTTGACCTTGAACTTCCTGCGCAGGGCGA
Source organism: Candidatus Iainarchaeum sp. (assembly GCA_018304425.1). Taxonomy (GTDB): domain Archaea; phylum Iainarchaeota; class Iainarchaeia; order Iainarchaeales; family UBA10219; genus UBA10219; species UBA10219 sp10219u. The sequence goes on from JAGVWE010000003.1 coordinate 7,888, forward strand.
GGATGGGCTTCGAATAATTCTTGTGCGGCACGAGCAAGGCCTTTCCCACGGTGGTGCCGAGTTCCCTCAAAAAGGTCTTCGGCGAATAACCGGCCGACTCGAACAACACCTTGCGTGCCAACGAGTAACCATTCGTGTGCAAGCCATTGGAGGCCACGCCAACCAAGACGTCACCAGCGCGAATGGTTTTGCCGTCCAACAAGTCCCTTTTTTCCACGACGCCGATGATGCAGCCCGCCAAATCGTATTCGCCTTCCGAGTAAACCCCGGGCATCTGCGCGGTCTCTCCTCCCACAATCGCCAAGCCGTTGGCCTTCGCGGCAACCGCCATGCCCTTGACGAGTTGTTCCACGATGAAGGGGTCAATCTTGTTGCACGCGATGTAGTCGAGGAAGAACAAGGGCTTGCCGCCCACGCACAGGATGTCATTGCACGAGTGGTTGACCAAGTCCTGCCCTATCGAGTCCCACTTGCCCATCAACTGGACGACCTTTATCTTGGTGCCCACCCCGTCAATCGAGGAAACGAGGATGGGGTGCTGGTAGGCCTTCAAGAAATCAGCGGAAAACGCGCCCCCGAACTGGCCGACATCCAAGGCCACGTGCTTGTTGAAGGTCGTGCGGACGTGCTTCTTGAGGCGTTCCTTGGCCTGCTCGGCCACGGAAATGTCGACCCCGGCCCTGGCATAAGTCAAGCCGCGCTTGCGTGCCTTCTTGGACATGAAAAAATTAAGGGGCAAGGGTTTAAAAGTAGTGCGATGTCAGGGGGAGTGACCGTGGACTCCGGCCGGCACGGGCTGGGGCTTTTGCCCGTCCTTCTTCCACTCCGTATAATAGAGGTTCATGGCCATCATGGGGCACAGGGTGTCGCACATGCTGCAGGCCCGCTTGTCCCTGGGCATGACTTCCTCGCGCATCTTCCGCGCCTTCTCGGGGTCCAAGGCCAAGGCGTATTGCTTCTCCCAGTCCAGGGCCTTGCGCGCCCTCGAAAGCTCGTTGTCCCACTCCATGGCCCCGGAAACCCCTTTCGCGATGTCCGCGGCATGGGCCGCAATGCGGTAGGCAATGACCCCCTCCTTCACGTCCTCCGGCAACGGGAGGCGCAGGTGCTCGGCGGGCGTGACATAACAAAGCATGTCCGCGCCATGCCAGCCCGCCAACGCGGCGCCGATGGCCGAGGTGATGTGGTCATAGCCGGGCGCGATGTCGGTGACGAGCGGGCCGAGAACGTAGAACGGGGCCTCGTGGCAGAGTTCCTGCTGGAGCTTCATGTTGTACTCGATTTGGTGCAGGGGCACGTGGCCCGGGCCTTCCACCATGCACTGCACCCCGGCCTTGAGGGTGCGTTGTTGCAGCTCGCCTAACGTGCGCAGCTCCTCGAACTGGGCCTTGTCAGAAGCGTCGTGAATCGCGCCCGGGCGAAGGCTGTCACCCAGGGAAACCGTGACGTCATACTTGTGTAGGAGTTCGAGCACCTGCTCGTAGCCCTCGTACAAGGGGTTTTCGCGGTTGTTGTGCCGCATCCAGACCGCCAAAATCCCGCCGCCCCTGCTCACCACGTCCGCTATCCGCTTCTGCTCGTCCATGCACTGCAAGGCCTTCTTGGTCATGCCTGCATGGATGGTCATGTAGTCGATGCCGGACTTGGCGTGGGCTTCCAGGGCGTCGAAGATTTCCTTTTCGGAGAGGTTCATGAAGTGGTGTTTCGCTTTCGCGGCGGCCTCGTAAATGGGGACGCTGCCAACCGGCACCGGGCAGGCCTTGACGACGGCGTCGCGGACTTCCTTCAAGTCCCCGCCCGTGGACAAGTCCATGACCGTGTCCGCTCCAAAGTGAACCGCCAGGTGCAGTTTCTTGAGCTCGGCTTCGAGCTGCGCCATTCCCTTGGACGTTCCCAGGTTGGCGTTGATTTTCGTGCGCAGGCCCTTGCCGATGCCCATGGGCACGAGGCTCGCGTGCAAGGGGTTGCGGGGAATGATGATGCGACCCGAGACCAGGCCCTCGCGGACGAATTCCGGGGAAACGCCTTCCCGTAAGGCCACGAACTGCATTTCCTCGGTTAGTTCGCCGTCACGCGCGCGTTCAACGATGGTCTTCATGATGCTCCCCTACAACTTCAAGGCCTTTTTCCAGTGCTGGCAGACCTGCACGGTCTTCTTGGAGGCCAAGCCCGTGTACTTCGCGGGGTCCCGGATGACGGCCAGCTGCCCCGGAGTGAACGCTTTCAGGTAACGGGAAAGAGCCGGGTGGGCTTCCGCCAGGCCCAACAAAGGCTTCCCCTTTTTCTTGGCTTCCAGGGTCAACAAACGGACTTCCTCGTGGGCGTTGGCGTGGCCGTGCTGGGCGAGCAGGATGTAGAGCGGCTCGGCCACGATGGAGTCGGCGCTGGCCGCAAAGTTGCGCTCGATGTTCGCATGGTCTACCACCAGGCGGGAAAGCGTCTTGTTGAGGCGCTCGGAGGCCAGGTAGAGACCCGCGAATATTTCGGGCAGGAACCGCGCCGAAGCCGAGTTGGTCAAATCGCGTTGGTGGTCGGACAAGGCATCCAGGTAGACCGTGACGATGCGGGGCATGAACTGCTTCCACAGGCTCTTCACGTTCTCGAAGTTGATGGGGTTGCGCTTGTGGGGCATGGTGCTGCTCCCCACTTGCTTCTCCCCGAAGGCCTCCGCGATTTCCGCGATTTCGCTGCGCTGGAGGTTGCGCAGGTCGTCCGCGAGGTTGGCCAACACGCAGAACGTGGAAATCACGGTGTTCAAGAGGTCGATAAGGGATTCCGGCTCCACGATTTGAGTGGAGTGCGTGCCGGTCTTGAGGCCGAGTTCCTTCAAGAGCGCCTGCTCGAAGGCCACCGGGTCCTTCAGGAAGAGGCTGCTCGCATTGTACGCTCCGACGGCGCCGCTGAACTTGCCGCAGAGGTTGTCCTTGGCGGCGTCGATGGCTTGGATGCGGTTGCCCAGCCGGCTGACGTACTCGCTCAAGGCAAAGCCAAAAGTTATCGGCTCGGCGTGCTGGCCATGTGTCCTCCCCACTTGCACGGTGTCCCTTTCTCGCAAGGCGAGCTTGATGAGCGTTTTTTCCAGGCCCTTCAGCACGGGCAAGAGCACCATGCGGCTTGCTTCCCGGAAGCGGAGCGCGGAAGCCGTGTCCACGATGTCATAGCTGGTTGCGCCGAAGTGCACGAAGGGCTTGGCTTCCTTTGAGACCTGGCGGCGGACGACGTTGACGAGGGCGCGGACGTCGTGCCGTATCCTGTCTTCTTCCTTGTAGACGTCTTCCGCGTTCACGCGGCGGCAGGCCTGTTCGACCTCGCGCGCGATTTCCTTGGAGCAGATTCCCTGTCGGGCCAGGACGCGGACCAGCGCGGCCTCGACCTGGGCCTGATAATGCACGCGCGCGTTCTCCGACAAATAGGGGGCCAGCAGCTTCGCGGCTTCCTTGTCGCGGCCCACATAACGGTAATCCAAGGGAGAGATGTTGTCAAACAGTTCCAAACCCGAAACCCCCTAACCTGTCGGAATTGAGGGCGAAGGGGGTTTTAAACCTATCCTGCACCAGCTTATGCAAAGGTCCCTGTGATGGATGCCACGGAATGGTTGTTGATTTGGCTGGCGGCCGGGGTCTTCCTCCAAGCCGCGTGGCTGCTGAAGCAATCCCGCACCAGCCGGGGAATCCAAGCTAAGGTCATCCTACTGATAAGCCTCTTCACGGCGGGCTACTGGGCTGCGGTGCGCCTGAGCATTGGTGTCCCCTTCTTGGATGCCCTCCCCTATTATGTCCTCATGTGGTGCTTTCTTTTCGCGGTTCTCTTCCGCGACGAAGTCCTTCCGCAGATCACCGAAGAAACCGTGCTGATATTCAATGTGTTGTTCGCCTACCTGGCGTTCAAGCACTTTTCCCCCCTGTTACTCGCAAACCCGGTGCTGCTGGCCGGCTTCTTGCTTCCCACCCTGGCCGCGGTCGGCAACGCCTTCGTCAACAAGCCGCTCGGATTCAAGGCCAGGCTATTCTTTTACGCCTGGTTCCTGGCCATCACGATTTTCCTCATCGGATTCCAGTCCCTGGTGAACCCCACGCTTTGGCTGGCGCTCGGCAATCTGACCCTGGTCGAAAACGGTTTTCCCCTGCCGCTCGAGTTCCAGGGATGCATTGGCGGACAAGGCCCGCTCATCTGCGACCGTTTTTTCGGCCCCGAAATCCTGTTGCTGGGCGCCACCCTGCTTTACCTCATGATTTACGCGACCACCCTGTTCCTGCTCGTGCCCTGGCCCCAGAAGCACCTGCCCTACCGCGATACCCTCCGGCACTGGAGGAAACACCTGGAACGGATGGCCGGCAAGTTCTCCATCGAACAAATGGAGCCCGCCAAGGCAGGACTCCTTTTGGCCGGCTTATTGGGGGTGTTACTGGCCAACAATGTCCTCCAGGCCGTTGATGACGCCACCGCTATCAGCACGCTCCTCCTGGCCACACAATGGCTCGGCCGCAGCCCGCGTTAACGCCGGCAGAGAAGGTTTAAGTAGTTGGACTACGCAAATTAATCATGCTCCCGCGAAATCGCACGCCCTTCAACGAATTCAGGCGCAGAGTCGCGGACGGCCAAAAACCCCATATCGCGTTACATGAAGTCCTTTCGAACCTCTCCGCTATTGACCGGGCAAGCCTTGTAATACAGGTAGTGGAGAAATGGCCACGAGGACTGCAGGTAACAACCAGGCAGCAAACGCATGCACGAAACCTACAAAGTAATTACAGGCCAAAGGACCACGCCCCACGACGCAGGCCTAGGCCTTTATGAATAATCTGCTGGAAATAGTCTAGACCGTCTCAGCATCCTGGAATCCAAGGGCGAAAAACAGGGTTTTAAACGTATCTCGGCAAGGAAGATAGTGCATGCCTGGAAGGAGACCCAGACCCGGAAGGCGAAGGCCCCTCGAACGGGAAGCCCAGACCCGGCAGCAAGAGAACTTGCTGGCAAAAAACTTTTTGCAGCGGTTGCGGGAAACGCCGGACCCAGTGGAGCAGGTTAGAATGCTTGCCGAAAGCCTGCGTCAATTGAATGACGCCCACCCTGACCGGACCACGGAATTCCTGGCCGCGTGCAGGGCTACGGGGGGCGAGCAGTTCATGCGAGTGTACATGGCGCACCTCGGAAACCTGAAAAGACGCCAAGCGCCTTGACTGTTTACGCCCGGCCTACTTGAAGTAGTTCCCGATTATCTGCATGATTTTGGGGTGGAGTTTGCCGTTGGAGGCCACGAAGTTCTTGGACTGCGGGCTCCAAGGGTGGCCCTGGAAGTCCGTGACCTTCCCGCCGGCCTCTTCGACAATCAAGGCGCCGGCCGCGATGTCCCAGGGAAGGGTCGAGTGGCCGACGAAAAAATCGGCCTTGCCACGCGCCACCATGGCGAACTCGATGGAAGCCGAGCCCAGGATGCGGGTGCCGAACACCGAGTTCATGAGCATCGTGAAATAGTCGAGCATCTCGTGCCGCTTCCGATAGAACGCCGAATCGTATAACATCATGGCCTTGGAGAGGTCATCGGTGTCCGACACGCGGATGGGCCGGTCGTTGAGGAACGCGCCCTTGCCCTTTTCCGCCCAAAGGGTCTGGTCAAAGTACGGGAGGTGGATGACTCCCAGGGTAATCGCCTCGCCTTCCTGCAATGCGATGGCGACCCCGAACATGGGGATGCTGAAAAAATAGTTGTGCGTGCCATCCAGGGGGTCCACGATCCAGGTGCAGTCCGAGCCCTTTTCCTCGAGCCCGCATTCCTCGGAAAGCGTGTTGTAGTCCGGGAACTCCTTTTTGAGCAGGCCCAGGATGCCTTCCTCGCAGAGCTTGTCCATGACCAGCTGGAGGCTGCCCCCCTCCTTGGTGGCCGCGGTCTCCTTCTGCTGCTTCCAGGCCCCCATGAGTTTCTTGCCGGCTTCCTGCGCGGCCCGCATGGCGGCATCGCGTTCTTTCATCGCGCCCTCACCTTGAGCTGGTCCAGGAAGGCCAGGTAGTCGTCGACCACGGCTTGAATGGCGGGCGCACCCCAGGTTTTCCGGCCGGTCCAAGCCTCGCACACGGACTTGTAGAGGTTGCCCGTGATTTCCAGCAGTTCCCGGGGCAGGTGCTCCGGGACAGGGTATTGTTCCTTGGGCTGGCCCCGGGCCTTGGCCGCTTCGAGGGCCGCATACCAGGGAGTCGTCTTGTAGTAATCGCGCACGACCTGCTTGCTGACGTGAACGCCCTTGTACAGCATCCGGTCCTCGTCGAGCGTGCCCGCCACGTCCACCAACACCAGTTTCTTGTCCGGGGTGTAACCGAACTCGACCTTGCCGTCCGCGTGCTCCAAGCCGATTTCCTCGGCCTTCCCTGAGATGAAGTCGTTGATGCGCAGGGCCTTGTCTTTCAATTCCTCGATTTCCTTCCTTGAAAGGCAGGATAGTTCCAGGGCTTCCTCCCAGGAAAGGTAGCGGTCGGTGGGCTCCAGCTTCGTGCTCACGTCCATGATGGGCTTGGGCAGTCGCGCGCCGGGCCGGGGCATCTCCTTCAAGCCGAGCTGTGAGAGCGGCAACTGGCCGGACTGCAGCCGCTTGAACACGGAACTTCCCGCCGGCAGGGAATTCCTGAAAATGACTTCCAAGGGCACCAGGTAGTTGCCCATCCCCTTCCGCAACTCGCCCTTCTGGGGGAACAGGATGCGCACGAGGTTGACCTCCATCTCGGTGGACGAGACCAGCCTCCGGTAATGGGAGGGGATGCCGAGCTTTTCGAGTTGCTCGAAGTTGTAGGCGGCCTGGCGGCAGAGGCTCTCGCCTTTCCCGGGAATGGGGTCCGGCATCTTCCCGTAATCGAAAATCGAGTAGTCGTCCGTGAACTGGAAGACGCCGACGCCCATCGCCTGCTCGGTGGCCTTTTTCTGGATGGTGAGGATTTTCACGCTGCCCGACTGCGTCAATCCCTTGCCGGTCAAAGCCATTCGATGCCCTCCAGTTTGTGCATGATGTGGTGCCGCTCGAGGCGCTTGAGCAGCTCCCCCGAAGGCAAAACTTCCCCCATCCTATCAGCAGAGAAACGCTTTAAAAAAGAGGCGTGCAGGGCCTTCGCGTCCGAGGCACAGGCGTCTTTGACAATCACGACGTTGTAATTGTGCTCGAGCGCGGAGAGCGCGGTGGCGTACACGCAGTAGTCCGTGACCAGGCCGGCGAGCACCAGGGTCTCGATGTCATGGTGCCGCAGCTTGTGGTCCAGGTTCGTCTTGTGGAAGGCGTTGAAGCCCGGCTTCTCGAGGTAGGAATCGAATTCGTTGCGGATTTCCCGGGGCTCCCTGGCGCCCTCGCTGCCCCGCAGGCAATAGCGCGTGTCCCTGGCTCCCGGATAGCGGAGTTGCCCGTGGTGGTAGAGGGTGTGCAGGACCGGCAGGTGCCTGGCCCGGAAGGCCTCCATGAGTTCCCGGAGGGGCTTGAGGATGGCCTTGCAGGCTGGGGAGAGGTCCAGGAAGTCCTGTTGCACGTCGATGGCCAGCAAGGCGGAACGGGCTAGGGGGAGTTCAAAGCTGGAATCAATCCGTTCCTTGCCCTTCTTCACCGGCATTCCTTCACTTGCGTTTTCTCGCGCGCGAGCGCGACTGCAGCTCCTTGTCGGCCTTCAAGACCTTTTTCTCGAGTTCCTTGCGGTAGGCCAGGAGCTTCTTGGCGTACTTGTTGCCGTTGGAAACGTTCAGGACTTCAATGGCGGCCAGCGCGGCGTTGGCGCCGCCGCAGATGGCGACCCACAACCCCGTGCGGGCCTTGTCCAGGATGAGGATGGCCTGCTCGGGGAGGTTGGGTTTCGCGATGGGCACGTGAATGACTAACGCATTCGAGTCCTCGATGGCATCGAGCTCCATCAAGTCAATCAAGTCGATGTAGACCTTGGACTCGTCCAGGGCCTGCCAGTCCACCCGGTCCAAGGAGATTTCCTCGAAGGGGACCTCGAAGCGCTTGAGGAGTTCCTGGGCCTCGCCCAGGCGATTGATCAACTCCACGTTGTTGCTGGACTTGATGAACACGACGCCGGACTTTTTCCCGGACAAAATCTTCTTGGCTTCCCGCACCGCTTCCTTTCCCTGGTTCACGCCCACGCCCAGGACCGGCATGCCGGGCGGCATCTGGTGCACGCTCAGCAAGGCGTCCAAGCCAAAGTAGCTGGCGTGAACCGGTATGCCGATGACGGGCCTGACCGGCTGGTGGCTCTTGACCACGCCTGGCAGCGCGGCCGAAACCCCCGCGCCGGCGATGAAGACCTTGGCCCGGGTTTTCCGGAGGGCCTTCTCCAGTTGCTTGGGCGTGCGGTGCGCGGAGAGCACGCGGACCTCGGCCTTCAAGCCCTGGGCCTTGCACTCGTCGGCAACCGTCTCATAGACGCTGGAATCGCTGGCCGAACCGAACACCACGAAAACGCTCATAAAACCGCCTTAAAACCCCTTAAACCAAATAGTATGCACTTATTACTGCAAACTCTTTAAACGGCTTTTCGGCAAGGTTTAAAAACCGTCCCGGATACATCTGATGGGAACAAATGCCTGGAACCGTGGTCATTGGGGCGCAGTTTGGCGACGAAGGCAAGGGAAAGATAACGGATTTCCTGGCCGAAAAAGCGGATTATGTCGTCCGGTTCGGCGGTGGCAACAACGCCGGGCACACGGTGGTAGTTGAGGGCAAGCAGTTCAAGTTGCACCTCCTGCCCAGCGGCGTGGTGCACGGCAAGCGCTGCCTGATTGGCGCGGGCGTGGTCGTGGACCCCCGCACCCTGATGGAGGAACTCGCCGCCCTTGAACGCGAGGGCATCCAAGCCGACCTGGGCATTGACCCCCGTGCGCACATCATTCTCCCCTACCACAACCTGTTGGACGCGGCCGGCGAGGAAGGCAACCACCACGAAAAAATCGGCACCACCAAGAAAGGCATCGGCCCGTGCTACGCGGACAAGGCCTTGAGGCAGGGCATCCGCTTCGAGGACCTGATTGAACCAAACCGGTTGAAGGAAAAACTGGCCCGAAACTATCCTATCAAGAAAAAAGTCCTCGAACAAATTTATGGCATCCGGGTTCCCTTCACCGAGGAAAGCCTGTTCAAGGAATACGCCGCAGTGGGCGAAAAACTCCGTGCCTACAACGTGGACGTCTCCCTGGAGACCTGCACCGCACTCGACCAGGGGAAAAAAGTATTGTTCGAGGGCGCGCAGGGGACTTTCTTGGACAACGATTTCGGCACCTACCCGTTTGTCACGAGCTCGCACCCCATCAGCAGCGGGGCCGCGGTAGGCGTGGGAATCCCCACTGGAAAAATCGGGAAAGTCGTTGGCATCGTGAAAGCCTATACCACGCGCGTCGGCGAGGGGCCTTTCCCCACCGAGTTGAGGGACGCATTTGGAGAGGCGCTGCGCAAGAAGGGCAACGAGTTTGGGACAACGACTGGAAGGCCGCGACGCGTGGGCTGGCTGGACCTCCCCATGCTACGCACTGCCCAGCGCCTCAACGGCTTCACGGAACTCGCCGTCATGAAACTGGACGTGCTCGCGGGCCTCGACGAGTTGAAGGTGTGCACGCATTACCTCGTCAACGGCAAGGAAATATGCTTCTTCCCCTATTCCACGAAGGGCGTGGAACTGGCGCAGCCCCAGTACAAGGCCTTCAAGGGCTTCAAGGACCTCAACCCCAAGGCCAAAAAGCTTGCCCAGCTCCCCAAAGAAGCCCGAACCTACCTGAAGTTCGTCGAAAAAGAGGTCGGCGCCCGCATCTCCATCGTCTCCATCGGGCCCGGAAGAGAAGAGACGGTGCAGGCGTAGTCTGCGGAGCCAATAGTATGACGAACGATTATTTTGCAGATGCAAAAAAGAGGTTAGAACAGCAAATCCCACCACACGACACCACCCAATTTACTGAAATGCGAAATAAGATTAGGGCGGCGTTAGAAAAACAGGAAAACGAGTATCTCCTCACAGTGCGTAGTTTAAAGACGCTTGTTCTTGGTGATTGGAATACAGATGAAAAAAAGCAGTTACTGTATAGGCTACGGAACCTTCTGCTTAAGAATGGCCTCTATGCTGAAACTATTGCTGGATACTATGAAATGAATAAAAAAGGAGGGCTAACGCAAGAACAAATTTTTGGGACCTGCTGTGCAAGGCACCAACTCATAGTTTTTATTGACGGCACGGGCACAGGCACCGTAACGGAACAAAACTATCTCAATACATACTACATTTTTCAAGGCAAGGTCATCTTTTTCATCAAAGAGGAGAAATTCGATAAATTAAAAGATAACCCAAGCGAATATATAAAGAACTTCCCAACAATCATTACATACAAAAACGGCGATTTACCCGAAAAAATTTTAATATACAGTCGCCTAAGGATATATCGGTTGGCTGAGATAATCCAACGCCAAGCAGCCATTGGAAAAGGGCTTAAGAATCCAAAATACGAAACTTGGGAAAAAAGAGTGAAAAACTTAAAACAATAGATTAATATATGAAAAGAAGCACTAATGTGATACGATGAGCACAGAACTAGAGAAAATGTATGAACAGACTGAAAGCCTAAAAAATGTGCTACTGGAAAATAACAACATAGACATCTTACTTTATTTGTCAAAATATAATCCCGATGCAACTCGCGATGCGATTGCAAGAAGATTTGGAAAAGAAGCATTAGAAGGCCTGGAAGATTTGAAGCAGTTGCACTTAATTCGTGAGAAAGAGCAACAACTAACGCTAACAAATGAGGGCATATTCCAGGTAGAGGGATTACTCACATTAGCCCTCTAATATTTTAATATCTGCGCTCCAAAAGTAGTTCGATAACTAACCAAAGAGGGATCCAAAAAATGAGTTGTCCTTCTTCTGTTTTTTCTTTTTCCTGGGCTTAGAAGAAGTAACAGAGCGTTTTCCCTCTTTCCCAAGCTTCTTCATGAAAGTTGCCCAGCTGTCAGTCCCCTGCAACTTATTGCATCGAGCACAAACGCACGCACTATTCCGCAAAGTAGCACTACCACCTTTTGAAGCGGCATTTTTGTGCCCGGAATGCATCTCAGATAAATCTAATTTCTTCCCGCATGCCTCGCACTTTTTCCCCGCACGCAAATAGAGAATCTGTTTATCGCGGGCCCCTAGCGTTCTTTTCTTTGGTTTGTCATCCCCGCCGAAGAACCAACCCATACAATCGATTAATTACATAAGATAAGTGTTTAAAAAGAAATGAGCTTTGTTTGAGCCCTGTTAAGCCGTCGCCACGGCGGGGCTCTCGTAGTCGAAGGCCGCCAGCGTGAGCTTGTCCTGGATTGCCTGCTTGTTCGGCAATTCGATGAAGAAGGCGAGCACGGTCAAGCCTTTCTTGGTTTTGCTTGTCAGGTAAGCGGATTTTATCTTGGCGAGTTCCGGCTTGGAGATGGTCTTTCCAGTATAGTCTTTCAGGAATTGAGTCGCCCCCATTATTTCGAGACCAGTAACGCCGACTTTCGGGCGGAAGTCGATGTGAAGGTTTTCGCCGTATTCCACGCCCCCAGTGGACTTGAATTTGGTGTTGTAAATAAACAGGATGTCGAACTCCTCGTCGTAATCCACTGCAAACGTTTTAGACATGCTTGCTTACCATGCGCTGCCATGCTATTCTAATCTTCTCAACGGCTATCAATTTTAGTGTTTTCTCATATTCATTCTTTTCCAAAACATATTTATGGCATACGTTTCGGCTGACCTCATAATAAAGACAAAACTTGTCCCTGCCTTGTTGCACGACCAATGGTTCAAGGGATGCGCTGGTCAAATGCCCTATAACCTCTTCCGAAGTCATTTGCCTCGCATCCAGCTTAAGCCTGGCATGCAAGGATACTCTTAGGGTGTATAACCACTATAAATGGTTTTGCCCAGCCGAAAGACGGGCAAGGAAAAATCTTGGGGTGCAGGCGCCATGGTCAAGTAAGTTGGCTCTGCTTATATTATATTTATAATCCATCCCAACCACCTAACATGACCAAACAAGCCGCCGCCCTGCTTCGGCCCCTCCAATCCCTTCCCGGCGTCGGCCCGTCCATCGCGCAGGACTTGTGGGAGCTCGGGGTGCGCAGGCCCGAGCAGCTCAGGGGCAGGGACGCGGAAGCCCTCTACGAGGAGTTCTGCGCGCTGAAGAAGGCGAAGGTCGACCGCTGCCTGCTATACACCTTCCGGTGCGCCATCCATTCCGTGGAACGCGGGAAACACTCGCAGGCCTGCCTCCAGTGGTGGAACTGGTCGGACGAGAAGCAGGGAAAGCGGAGGCCGCACTGATGAAGAGCCTCGACTTCCTGAAAAGCAAGGGCACCCCCTTCAAGACCATCGAGCTCGCCGAGGAGCCGAAGAGCGCACAGGACGTGGAACGCCTCTATGGCTGCCCGCTGAAGCAGGTGCTGAAAACATTGGTGTTCATCGGCGAGGCCTGGCCGGTGCTGGCCGTGATTCCCGGCGACAAGCGCGTGGACGTCGAGAAGCTCAAGGAGGCCGCCGGGCAAAGGTATTTGCGGATGGCCTCGGCGCAGGAAGTGCAGCAGGCGACCGGCTACCCCGTCGGCGGCGTGACCCCGTTGGGTGTGGAAGGCAAGGCCATCAAGGTGCTCGACCCCCAGGCGCTGACCGGCGACAAGGTAAACATCGGCAGCGGGAAAGCCGAGATCGGAATCGAGTTGAAGTCCGCCGACCTCAAAAAGGTTTGGGAAGGGAAAATCGCTTCCATCACCCGCACTTGAATACCGCGGACTCGTTGACGCCGTCGATTTTGCTCAGGGCAAAGCCGGTGCAGGTGGCCTTCCAGAACACGCGCTCGCCGCGCGCGCCCTTCACGGTGGCGAGGCACGAGCCCTTGCCCTTGCAGGCGGCCTTCGCTGACTTGCATTCCTCCACCGAGTTCGAGCGGAGGAACACGCACCGCACCTGCTCGGAGACATCGCCCAGGCACTTGAATTCAACGAGTTCATTGCGACCATCCACCACGGTAACCGGCTTGGCAGCCGCAGGAGCCGCGGGCGCGGAACGCGTGCTGGTGCAGGGGCTCTCCCAGGAAAGCCGCTCCCTTGCCTTGCCCTGCACGCTCGCAAGGCAGGTGCCGGTTCCCTTGCAGCCCCACTTCCCGGCCTTGCACTCCTGCACGGAATTCGAGCCCGAGAAAACGCATTTGACTTGCTCGCGGAACTGCGCCCCGCACTGGAACCGGGCCTCGTCCGCGCGGCCATCCATGATGGTAATGGCGTTGCCCAGGCAGTCACTCTTCCAGGAAACGATTTCCGTGGTCTGGCCCAAGAGCTTCACCGAACAGCTTCCCAGGCCCTTGCACCGGGCCTTGTCCGAATAACACTCGTGTTCCACGGTGCGGTCGTCGAAGACGCAGGTGATGACGTCGCTCACCCACCGGCCGCCCGAGAAAACCACGTTGCCCGAAGACAGGCAGCCGGCCAAGGCGACCAAGACCAGCAAGGCGGCAAACGGCAACCAGGGAAGGGGCCCGCGCATATGCAGTAATTCACGCCAAAACCCTTTATAAAAAGAATTCCCCTGATTCTGCCGGGTAGTCCCATGGATTTTTCGAACCTGAAGAAATTCGACCCGGAAATATACGGTTACGTGATGGCGGAGAAGGACCGGGAAATGGATGGACTCGAATTGATCCCCAGCGAGAACCTGCCGAGCCTCGCCGTCCTCGAAGCCCTGGGGAGTTATCCGAACAACAAGTACGCGGAAGGCTACCCTGGAAAGCGGTATTACGGTGGCAACGAATTCATCGACCAGATTGAGGGCACGGCCATCGCGCGCGCCAAGAAGCTGTTTGGGGCGGAGTACGTGAACGTGCAGCCGTATTCCGGGAGCCCGGCCAATGCCGCGGTCTACCTCGCGCTGCTGGAATTCCATGACACCCTGATGGGCATGCGCCTCGACATGGGCGGGCACCTGACGCACGGGCACAAGGTCAGCTACTCGGGCAAGGCCTACAACGCCGTGCAGTATACGGTGGACGAGAAAACCGAGCTCATCAACTACGACGAGGTTCGGAAGCTGGCGCACGAAGCCAAGCCCAGGATGCTCATCGCGGGGTTCAGCGCCTATCCGCGCGCGCTCGACTTCAAGCAGTTCCGCGAAATCGCGGACGAGGTCGGGGCCTACGCCATGGCGGACATCGCGCACATCTCGGGCCTGTGCGCAACGGGCCTGCACCCGAACCCCTTGAAGGACGGCTTCGACGTGGTAACCACCACTACCCACAAGATGTTGCGGGGGCCCAGGGGCGCGATGATCATGGCCAAACCCGAGTTCGGGGAAAAAATCGATAAGGCCATCTTTCCCGGCTTCCAGGGCGGGCCGCACGAGCACGCCATCGCGGCCATGGCGGTGTGCTTCAAGGAAGCCCTGCTGCCGGACTACAAGAAGTACTGCCAGCAAATCGTGAAGAACGCGCAGGCGTTGGCCGACGAGCTGATGAAGCGCGGTTACCGGCTCGTTACGGGGGGAACTGACAACCACTTGATGCTCGTGGACCTGCGGTCGCAGAACCTGACCGGCCTGGAGGGGGAGAAGGCCCTCGAAGCCGTGGGCATCTACTGCAACAAGAACGCGATTCCCTTCGACCCCCGCAAGCCCTGGGACCCCAGCGGCATCCGCGTCGGCACCCCCGTGCTGACCACGCGGGGCATGAAGGAAAGCGAGATGCACGAGGTCGGCCGGCTCATCGACTTGGCCTTGAAGAAGAAGGACCAACCCGCCGAGCAAAAGAGGGTCGCGGCCGAGGTCAAGGCACTGTGCGGGAAGTTCGGGTATTACCAGTAAACCAACGAGGGCCAGCTACGGGCGAAATGTCAAATGAAGAAATCAAAAAAACAGGGCTAAGTGATACCCTTATCCGGATGTCCGTTGGGTTGGAAGACGCGGAAGACCTTATCAGGGACTTGAAGCAAGCGCTCCCCCGCAGGTGATGACAATGGATGCCTTTAAAGCCATGGAAACACGGCACACGACGCGCAGCTACCATGACAAAACCGTGCCCCAGGCAGCCATCCAGAAAATCCTGGGTGCCGCGGTAAAGGCGCCCTCGTCCATGAACCAGCAGCCCTGGCACTTCATCGTCGTGAACGCCAAAGACGCAAAGGCCAAAATCCGGCGCCTCTACGACCAGGCAAGGAAGGAACTGAACTACTACGAGCAGGACACGAGCTTCATGGAAAACGGGGCCCTGGTGGTTGTCTGCTGCAACTCAGCGGGAGACGACCAGCGCTTTTCCTGCCTGATGGCGGCCCAAAACATGCTGATAGCCGCAACCGCGCTGGGCCTCGGCAGCGGCCCCAGCATCACCCTCCTCCAAAGCAAGGAAGGTGCAAAGAAACTCAGGCGCCTCCTCGGGATACCCAAGAAGATTGCGCCCCTGCTCCTCGTGACCCTTGGCTACACCGACAAAAAACCGGCGCACTACAAGAAAAAGAAGGGCCTGAAAAAAGTGCTCCACGAAAACCGGTGGTAAGCCGCAAAAAAAGAAACAGCCTTACTTGGAGTCCATCGACATCGCTTCCGCCAACTTGGCATAGCATTCCACCGGGTTGTCGAGCATCAAAAAGTGGCCCGCGCCCGGGATGCGGATGCACTCGATTTCGCCTTCCAGGTCCTGCACGGCCTCCAGCGAACGCGTATGGTCGCCATAGAAATAGGCCTTGGAGCAGGGCAGCTGTTCGAGCTTCCACAGCAAATCCCCGGAGTCGCTCCAGGCCACCAGCGAAAGCGAAGCCCGATGATAGGCCAGCGGCGAGCAACGTGCCAGGGCTTGGACGAGGAACTGCGCGGCCCGGCCATGCGCGTGCCGGAAGCCCTCCACCAGGATTTCGAAGCCGCCGTGCAGGAAATCGTCCTGGCTGAAGCGCGCGGCCTGGCGGCTGGACACCGGGTCGTTCGGCGTCAGGTTGCCTTCGAGGCTGATGAACCCCTTACAGGCAAGGCCCAGGCGCTCGGCGAGCAGCAAGCCGATGGCACCACCCATGCTGTGACCGACGAGGACAACGTCCGCGAGCCGGTGCTGGAGGAAAAAACCGTACAACAACTCGGCGTAGGCCTCCAAGGA
Organism: Candidatus Iainarchaeum sp.; assembly: GCA_018304425.1. Taxonomy (GTDB): domain Archaea; phylum Iainarchaeota; class Iainarchaeia; order Iainarchaeales; family UBA10219; genus UBA10219; species UBA10219 sp10219u. The sequence continues at coordinate 23,987 of JAGVWE010000003.1, forward strand.
GCAGGAAAAATCCGGGGGCAAGGGGGAATCGCCGAAACCCGGCAAGTCAACCGCGAGCAGCTCGCGTCCGGCAAGGCCCGGATGAGAAAAGGCGTCCAAGAATTGTTCCTTGCATCCGCCGAGCGCGTGCAGGAAAAAAAGGGCCGGGCCTTTTCCCCCGCTGTGCAAGGCCGCGAGGTCGAAGGCCTTTCCGTGCAGGGAAACCCGGAACCGCTTCGCTTCCGCCATCCTCATCTCACTATCAGCTTTCCTTCCATTTCCTTGTGGCCCTCGCCGCAGTAGACACTGCAGTAAAACTCGAAGTCCCCCGACTTGTCAGCCACGAAGTCAATGACTGCTTCTTCGCCCGGATTGAGGTCGCGCTTGAGGTCATAGCCCTCAATGTTAATGCCGTGCTTGACGTCAACGCTTTTCACGCGCAGCCGCACGTGGTCGCCCTTGCTCACGGTGATGGTCGAGGGCTCGAACTTGAATTGGCTGGCGACGATGGTGAACTCCTTCACCATCATGCCCTCCATGCCCGGCATGTTGGAGTGCTCCATCATGCCGTTGCCCATCCCGCCGCTGCCGCCCTGCATCATGCCTCCCGCCGGCAACGCCTTAACGGGTTCCCCCTGCTGTGGCGGCGTGCCGGCCCCATACTGAGTGCCTGCACCCGGCAGGGTGCAACCGGCCAAGGCCAACGATAAAACCAATAGAATGGCTACTCTGTTCATTGAATCCCTCCCCAGTAGGCGTAATCCGAAACCAGTTTATAAATATAATTGGCTCTCAAGTTCCCTATGGCAGCCCAACTCATTGACGGCAGGGCCATGGCATCCGGCCTGCGCAGGGAGCTGGCTGAACGCGTGCGAAAACTGGCCGCCAAAGGCGTTAAACCCGGTTTGGGCGTGATATTGGCTGGGAACAATCCCGCTTCCAGGATTTACGTGCAAAAAAAAGAGGAAGCCTGTGCTGAGGTCGGCATCCAATCCGTTCACCACGACCTGCCTGCTACCAGCACGGAAAAGGAAATCCTGAAACTGGTGGAAAGGCTCAACGCGGACCGGACGGTGCACGGCATCCTCCTCCAGTTGCCGTTGCCGGAGGGAGTGGACGAGCGGAAAGTCATTGACTCGATTGCCCCCGAAAAGGACGTGGACGGCTTCACGACCGGCAACGCCGGCAGGCTGTTCACGGGCAAGAAGTCAGTCACACCTTGCACGCCGAAAGGCATCCTGAAACTCATCGACTCAACCGGCGTTGACTTGAAGGGCAAGCACGCGGTAGTTATTGGCAGGAGCAACATCGTGGGAAAACCCGTTGCCCTGCTGTTGCTGGAACGCCACGCGACCGTGACCATTTGCCACTCACGCACCAAGGATTTGGGCGAAGCCACGCGGCAAGCCGACGTCCTCGTTGTTGCGGTGGGAAAAGCCGGCTTGGTGGACCAGTCCATGGTGAAAAGGGGCGCGGTCGTCATCGATGTGGGCATGAACCGCTTGCCGGACGGCAGGGTGGTCGGCGACTGCAACCCGGATGTCAGGGAGGCGGCAGGCTGGTTGACTCCGGTTCCGGGAGGAGTGGGGCCCATGACGGTTGCCTGCCTGATGGAGAACACGGTGGAAGCCTTTTTGCTTGCGCAAAAAGCCTTGGGAAAAGTGGCGGGCAAGCCCGCCGAAGCCGCGGAGAGGGGTTTGCATGGCAAGGATTAGGCTGGGCGTGCTGGGCAGCACGCGGGGCACGGACTTGCAGGCCGTCATCGACGCCATCAAGGAAGGCAAGCTGGACGCCGAAATCGCCTTGGTCGCCAGCAACAAGGAGGATGCCTACATCCTCACGCGGGCCAGGGTGCATGACCTGCCCGCGTTGTTCGTCGAGTCTCGGGGCAAGGAAAGGGAGGACTTCGACCGGGAAGTCATGAAGGCACTCGAAGAAAAGGGGGTTGAGCTCGTGTTGTTGATCGGTTACCTGCGGCTCCTCTCCCCTGCCTTCGTGGAAAGGTACCGGAACAAGGTCATGAACATCCATCCCTCGTTGTTGCCCGCGTTCGGGGGCGGCATGGACCGCAACGTGCACAAGGATGCCCTGGACTACGGGGTCAAGGTGACGGGTTGCACCCTCCACTTCGTCGACGAGGGCGCGGACTCGGGGCCCATCATCCTGCAGCGCGCCGTGGACGTGGACGAAAACGAAACCGTGGACTCGTTGAAGGAAAAAGTGCAGCACGCGGAAGGCCAGTTGATCGTCAAGGGCATCAAGTTGTTTGCCGAGGGCCGGCTGAAGGTCGAGGGAAGAAAGGTCCTCATCCAGCCGGAGAAGGGGTAAGCCATGAAAATCAAGACCGCATTGGTGAGCGTCTCAAGCAAGGAGGGCCTTGTTCCATTCGTCAAGGAACTGGCCGGGCTCGGCATCAAAATCGTTTCCACGGGGGGCACGGCCAGGGCCCTGAAACAGGAGGGGCTGGCCATCCAGACCGTGGAGGAGTTGACGGGCTTCCCGGAGATGCTGGACGGCCGCGTGAAAACCCTGCACCCCAAAGTGCATGGGGGAATCCTCGCGAACCGCACGGACCTGGACCACGTCAAGCAGTTAAAGGAACAAGGCATTGAAGCCATTGATTTGGTGGTCGTCAACCTCTACCCCTTCAAGGAAACCATTGCCAAGCCCCATGCGAGCCTGGAGGAAATCATTGAAAACATCGACATCGGGGGCCCGACGCTTATCCGGGCCGCGGCCAAGAACCACGAATTCGTTTCCGTAGTCGTGAACCCGGAATGGTACGAGTTCGTCTTGGAGGAAATCCGGAAGACCGGAAGCACTTCCCTGGAAACCCGGCGGAAGCTGGCCCGCGAGGCCTTCGAGTACACGGCCTGGTATGACGCCCTCATCGGCCAGTGGCTGGGCAAGCGGTTCGGCAAGCCCGAGGAGTTCCCGGAGCGGTTCACGGCGCCGTTCGAAAAGCGGCAGGCCCTGAGGTACGGCGAAAACCCCCACCAGCACGCGGCCTTCTACCAGGAGCCCCTGGTAGCCGAACCCTGCATTGCTTCCGCGCAGCAAGTCCAGGGCAAGGAGTTGAGCTTCAACAACGTGGCGGACGCGGATGCGGCGCTGGAACTCGTGAAAGAGTTCAGGGAACCGGCCGCGGTCATCGTCAAGCACAACAACCCCTGCGGGGCTGCGCAGGCGAAAACCTTGTCCGAGGCGTTCAGGGACGCGTTCGAGTGCGACCAGACGGCAGCCTTCGGAGGCGTCATTGCCTTGAACCGCGCGTGCGACGAATCAACTGCCAAACAAATCGCTTCCTTTTTCAACGAAATCGTGGCTGCCCCGGACTTCGAGCCGGCCGCCTTGGAAGCGCTGAAGGCAAAGCCCAACGTGCGGTTGCTGAAAGTGCCGGGCCTTGAATCGGGAACGACTGCCAAACGGCTTTCCCTTCGGAAGGTGGCCGGCGGGCTGCTCGTGCAAGACGACGACCAAGTGGTGTTCGACCACAAGACCTTGAAGGTCGTTACCCGGAAGGAGCCTGGCAAGGAACAACTGGACGCCTTGTTGTTCGCGTTCACGGTGGCCAAGCACGTGAAGAGCAACGCCATCGTCTTGGCGCAGGGCACGAAGACCGTGGGCATCGGCGCGGGGCAGATGTCGCGCATTGACTCCACGGAAATGGCCGTCAAAAAGGCCGGGGAACGCGCCCAGGGCGCGGTCCTGGCCTCGGACGCCTTCTTCCCCTTCCCCGACAACGTGGAGGCGACGGCCAAGGCCGGGGTTTCGGCCGTCATCCAGCCCGGCGGCAGCGTCAAGGACCCGGAAGTCATCGCGGCAGCCGACCGACACGGCCTCGCCATGGTCTTCACCGGGCTGAGGCACTTCAAGCACTGAGGGCGAAGATGACCAAACCACAACTTCCCTGGCTAAAAGGCAGGCCCAGGCGCAGAGCGGACCCCCGGGCCCTGGTTGAAAACCTGGTTGCCAAACTCGCGCGTCTGGGAAGAATAAAACCGGATGAAACCATGGCGAAAAGGATGGGCCGCATGAAGTTACCGGATACGACGAAATTCGAGAAAATCATGTCTTGGAACCGGAGGCGAGATAACCGGACCGATGCGTTAATTGCCCGCTTGAGAAGCATGGGAGTCACGGAGGCTAAAATCGTTCGGCTGGTGCAAGCCGAGGGGTTACGCCAATTCACGGATGCGAGACAGCTGCTTGCAGATGAGCTCGGAGAGCTGCGGCTAAAACACGCAGGCAGGACCATCCACGCCATTCCAGAAACCGATTTGGCCCGCATGCTACAATTAGGCAAGGAAATTCACAACATCGAAAAAGGGCTCAAGAAGAAGCCATGATGACGCGTTCTTCGGTTACAATCTTTTCGACGCGCATGTCTTTTTGGGTCACGGGCACTTCCGCGAACAACTGGCACTCGAAGGCGAGGGCGAGGAGGGGCACGCGCTTGGGCAGATGGGAAATGAATTTGTCGTAGAAGGCCATGCCGAAGCCGAGTCTCCTCCCCTGTTCGTCGAAGGCCAGCCCCGGGGTTATGAGGACGTCAATCCGCGAGTCGGGAACCCGCACGTGGGTCTCGCGCACGGGCTCGGGGAAGCCAAAGGAACTGGTCTTGAGTTCGGCAAAGGACTTGAAGGCGTACATGCTCATGGACTTCAAGTCAAAGTCAACGACCGGCAGGCAAACGGTTTTGCCTTCCCGAACCAACTGCTCGATGAGTGCATGCGTGTCCACCTCCGACCCGAAACTACAGTAAATGGAGACCGTCTTCGCTTGGCTGACTTCGGGCAGGGCCAGCAGGCGCTGCGCGATTTGCTTGGACTTGACCGCACGCTCCCGCTCCGTCAAGGACGTCCGCCGCTTGGTGGCCAACTGGCGGAGCACGAACTTGGCTTCCTTGATTGGCCGGTCCACCATGGAAGGCAAGTCAATGGCCTCCTGACTGCGGCAAAGCCGCTTTCCCGATGTCCCGGCGGAAATGCATGCCCTCGAAGTAAATCAAGGCAACGGCCTGGTACGCCTGGCCAATGGCTTCCCGGATGGTCTTCCCCAGCGCGGTGACGCCCAGCACCCTTCCCCCGCTGGAAACGGTTTTGCCGTCCGCCAGCGAAGTACCGGCATGGAATACCAGGGTGTTCGGCTGCTTTCCGGCCCTTTCAAGGCCCGAAATTTCCTTGCCCTTCTCGTAGGCAGCAGGATACCCCTTGGAGGCCAGGACCACGCAGCAACAGGGCTGGCTGCCCCACCTCAATTCCACGGCATCCAGCCGGCCCTCGATGCAGGCCAAGGCAACCTCCACGAGGTCGGTTTCAAGCCGGGGCAAAATGACCTGGGTCTCCGGGTCCCCGAAACGGCAATTGAATTCAAGTACCTTTACCTGCGTGCCGGAAACCATGAGCCCCGCATATAAAACGCCTTTATAGGCCCGGCCCTCCTTGGCCATGCCCTCCAAGGCCCGGGCGATGACTTGGGCGTGCACGCGCCGCTCGAACTCCGGCGAAGCAAAGGGCGCGGGACTGTAGGCGCCCATGCCGCCCGTGTTCGGGCCCTGGTCTCCGTCGAACACGCGCTTGTGGTCCTGTGCGGAAACCATGAGCCGCGCGGTCTTGCCATCGCAGAAGGCGAGCACGGAAACCTCCTGGCCTTCGAGGAGGTCCTCGACGATTACCTGGTTGCCGGCGTCCCCGAACCTCTTTTCGACCAGGATTTCCTGGACCGCGGCCAAGGCCTCGGCAGCGGACTGGCAGACGTACACGCCTTTGCCGGCCGCGAGGCCATCCGCTTTCACCACGCACCTTCCTTTCTGCTTGACAAAGGCCTGAGCGGCTTCGGCGTCCGAAAAAACCCGGAAGCCAGCCGAGGGAATGCCGTGGCGTTGCATGAATTCCTTGGCAAACGCCTTGCTGCCCTCGAGGACCGCGGCGTTCTTCCGCGGCCCGAAGACTTTCAGGCCGCGCGCCTCGAATTCGTCGACGATGCCCAGGGCCAATGGGCCTTCGGGACCGACCACCGTCAAGTCAACCTGGTGGTGGACCGCGAACTCGGCCAGTCTGGGAAGGTCATCGGCCTGGATGTTCACGCACTCCGCGAGCTGCGCGATGCCGGGGTTGCCCGGCGCGCAGAAGACCTCACCCACCTGGGGCGACTGCCGAATCTTCCACACCAGGGCGTGTTCACGTCCACCAGAGCCAACCACTAAGACGTTCAAGGCAAAAAACCCCTGAAAGACAGAGGGCAAAAGGGTTTAAATTCGACGCCCCTGGGCTTAGAAAAGATTTTATAGGCGGAAAGCATTGTCTTGGTATGGGTCAGCCGATGGGAGGAAGGAGTTGGCGGATGCGGTTGCCACGCGGCGTGCGGCCCGCCATCCAGCCGAATTCCGTGTTCATCCTGCATGCGTTGGATTCAAGTGTCCGCCCGAATGCGGCGCTGCTGCGAAAATGGGTTGCTGCAGGCCACGTGGTGCCGGTTGAACGCGTGGATGCGCGCGGTCGAAGGATTCACGGCCAGCGACGGCATTTCCTGGTGCCCATCAAGGTACCCGAAGCCAGCCGCGACCGCATGGGCATCGTGCACACCCATTCGCACTCCGAGGCATCACTTGGAATCGCATTCGGTGACGGCCCCAACATCGCCACCACCACGCCGGCCACCTACACTAAAAAGAAATTCGTCGGAGGCCGGCGGCAAGCCGTCGGCCACCATTTCAAGCCCATTGAACAAGGCGAGTGGGCGAATACACGGAACCTCACCTTGAATGACGGTGAAAGCCCGCACCGTGTTCTGAAGGGAGCTGGCACGAAAACGGTGGTGGCGACTGTGCCCTTTGAGTTGCGGCCAAAGGAAAACGTTGGCGAGCGCAGGCTCTGGGGCGGAGCGCAGGCGGGAACGACGCGCACGTCGGTGGAAAACGCAAGGCTCCTGCAAAGGGATTGGAACGAGGCCCGCCGTCAAAGGGACCCCGTCGTAATGGAAGCCGTGCGGGCCGGATTGGAGACCCCCACCCTCCAGCCGGTGGCCGTGTTCAAGCCCCTGCAAGTGCCCCTAGCTGTGACCGGGCAAACGGGGGCGCACCTTCGCAGTGGGCACGTGAAAATAGTCAAACTCTCGCCGACCGCCGCCAACCGGGTGCTGGATGCGACCATTGAAAGGCGCTCCATCGAGGAGCGGGCGCAAGAGGCGCGCTTGGCCCGGAATTTCGCGGGCGTGCCGGGCATGGAGGTCGAGGAAAAGGTGGACCCGCTTCCGCGCTCCAAACGCCAACTCGCCGCCCAACGCGTGTTCGCCTACGAGGTCGACCATGGCATGCGCGTGGAGGGTTTGCAGGTGTTCTCTCCGCAGGAACCCGTGTGGCAACTCCTCTTGGCTAAGAGCGGGTTCAAGGTGGAAGGCGGCATTGTCACGAAGGAATGCCGCGAGGTGCCCCTGCCGAAGGTGCGTAGCAAGCTGCTGATTGATTTCATTGCACGGATGGCGGCAACCTTTAGCCTGGTCAAGCGGAGGGGCGCCTCGTTGTCTTCCCGCAATGGCAGCTCGTTCTCCCCCCAAAACGTTTCCATCCTGGGACAGCCTCTTGACCTGGATACCGGGTTCTTGCGCGAAAAGGCTCGTGGGATCGACCACTTGACGGATTGGCGGGAGTGCCTGTCCACCCTTGCCATGTTCAGGGACAGGTTGGGAATCCAGCTACCGAGAGAAAACCTGGCGCGGTTCTTCCTCGCCGACTTGAAGGGCAGCTTCCACCCCGAAGAGTGGTCGGAAAAGAAATAGTCACTTGCACGCCATCAATTCAACGGGTTGTTCGTACGTCCTTCCCTTGGACTTGCCCATGAGGGCCAGGGCCTTCTGGTAGCAGGCCTGGCCGCCGGGGGTGGGGTAACGTCCCGTGATGCAGGCCATGCACAAGTCTTTCGCGCCGTTCTCGAGGCCGATGGCACGCACCAGGCCTTCCTTGGACTGGTAGACCAGCGAGTCGGCATTGATTTCCTTGCGGATTTTCTCGACCTGCTCGGGTTTCATGTCAATGGCGCCAATCCCGTCGTCGAGTTCCTCTCTTTGCAGGTGCCTGGAAGCAATCAATTCGTCCAAGGTGCTCATGTCGATGCCGTAAAAGCAGGGTGCGACGATGGGGGGACAGGAGACGCGGACGTGGATTTCGCGGGGATGCCCTTTCTCGCGGATGTAGGTCAGGAGCTCGCGGCTGGTCGTGCCCCGCACGATGCTGTCCTCGACGAGGATGACCTTCTTTCCTTTCACGACCTGCTTGATGACCATGTACTTTTCCTTGACCCGTTCCAGGCGGTCGTGGGACTCGATGAAAGTCCGGCCCACGTAGCGGTTCCTGAGCAGCCCCTCCTTGGAGGGCAGGCCCAGGGTGTTGGCGTAGGCGTCCGCCGCAGGCTTCGCCGTGTCGGGAACCCCGACCACGACGTAATCGTCGTCGCTCTTGACGTCCAGGGGCTCTATTTTGGCGAGTTCCTGGCCCATGGCCCACCGCGCCTCGTACACGCTTCGGCCGTCCAAGACCGAGCCCGCGTTGGCGAAGTACACGTACTCGAACATGCAGTGCGCGTTGCGCGGGGATTTCGCGAAGCGCTTGACTTCCTTGGAACCGTTTTCGACCAGCAGCATCTCCCCGGGCTTCAGGTCCCTGATGCCGTTCTGCACGTAGTTCACCAACGCAACGGATTCGCTGGCCGCGCCCGTGAAGCCCTCGTGGGAGGCGAACACGAGGGGCTTGATGCCGTAGGGGGCGCGCACGGCCGCGATATCGCCTTCCGCGTTGAGGTAGACGATGGAGTAGGAGCCGTCGAATTTCTCGGAGACGTTGGCGAAGGCGGCCGGGAGGTCCAGCTTTTGCTCGCCGATGAATTGCTTGGCGAGGAAGTGCTGGATGATTTCGGTGTCGGTGTTGAGCGTGATGTGGTATTTCTGGGCTTCAAGTTCGGCTTTGAGTTCCGCGTAATTCGCGAGGTTGCCGTTGAACGCGATGCTGAACCACTTCCACACGCGGCCGTGCTTGCGCTCGAAGGGCTGCGCATATTCCACGCTGTCCGAGCCGCAGGTCGCGTAGCGGATGTGGCCAATTCCTTTGGACCCGGAAAAGTCCCGCAGGAGGCGCAGCATCTTGTCGGGTTCCCTGGAGCGGAAGACCTCGTTGACGATGCCCAGGCGCTTGTGCGTGTTCAGGAGCAGGGGCCGCTCCGCGTTATAAGTCGTGATGCCCGCCGACAATTGACCGCGGTTCTGCTGGGCGAGCAGCATCTTGTACAAGTAGAAGGCCGCGCCTCCGGTGGGCCAGTCCTTGGGCTTGCCGCCGAGCGATACGGCTGCGACGGCACAGTTTTCCGTTGGCTCACCGGACATGAAGCAATGTCCCCGCGTATGGAACTGAGTGCAAACAAGTATTTATATTTATTATTCCAGTTGAATCTAGTACGGGTTGGATGTGGGGGAGAAATGCATGCATTTCGTCGAGGTAGGGTGCAAGCCAGGGGTCAGGGACGTGCTGGGCCAGGCCGTCAAGGCCCGCCTCGAAGAAGACTTGTCCGCAGGAGTTAAAGGCCTCCGGAGGGTTGCTTTTATCGACGTTTACCGCCTGGAATGCCTTTTGTCGCCCCAGGAAGCCGAAAGGATCGGGGCCGAGCTCTTGCGCGACCCCATTACCCAGGTGTTTGCCGTGGACCAGCCGGTGGAAGGGGGCTTTGACTGGAGTGTTACGGTGAGCCTCCACCAGAATGTTACGGACAACGTGGGCATCGCGGCCAGGGAAGGCATTGAAGACCTCCTGGGCCGGAAGCTGGACGAAGGCGAGCGCCTCCACTACGACCGGAAATACCTGTTCTGGGGCGACCTCACCGAGGCCCAGGTGAGGGACCTGGCTGGAAAGGCCTTGGCCAATGATTTCCTCGAGCATTGCCGGGTGGAGCGCGGCAGCCATGCCTGAACTTCGCGTGCTCGACCGGAAGCCCGCTGACCTGGTGCGGCTGGGCAAGGAAGCGCAACTCCACCTAAACGAAGGGGAGTTCGCCGCCATCCAGAAATACTTCGAGCGCCTGGGACGCGAGCCCACGCAACTGGAACTGGAGACGATTGCCCAGACCTGGAGCGAGCACTGCAAGCACAAGGTGTTCAACGGCGTCATCGAGTACGTGGACGAGCGCGGCCACAAGGAAATCATCGACAACCTCTTCAAGCGCACCATCCGGAAGGCGACGGAGCGGGTGGCAGGGGAAGTCGGCTGGCTGGTGTCCGTCTTCAAGGACAACGCGGGCATCATTGCCTTCAATTCATCCCACCACGCCTGCATGAAAGTGGAAACGCATAACCATCCCAGCGCCCTGGACCCCTACGGGGGAGCGAACACGGGCCTGGGGGGAGTCATCCGCGACGTGCTGGGCTGCGGCCTGGGCGCGAAGCCGGTCGCGAACACGGATGTCTTCTGCTTTGGGTTGCCGGACCTGGCCTACAAGGACTTGCCAAGCGGCGTCCTCCACCCCAAGCGCATTGCCAAGGGCGTGCGGGAGGGCGTGCGCGACTACGGCAACCGCATTGGGATTCCGACTGTGAACGGGGCCATCCTCTTCGATGCCAGGTACACGTGCAATCCCCTGGTCTACTGCGGCACGGTGGGCGTGCTGCCCAAGGGCATGGAGTCAAAGCAGGCCAGGCCCGGCGACAAAATCGTTGCCATCGGGGGCCGGACCGGGCGCGACGGCATCCATGGCGCCACCTTTTCCTCCGCGGAACTGGACGAAAGTGTGTCCACCAGCGTGGTGCAAATCGGCAACGCCATCGAGGAAAAAAAGTTCTTGGACGTCCTCTTGAAAGCACGTGACCTCCGCTTGTACTCGAGCCTCACCGACTGCGGGGCCGGAGGCTTTTCGAGCGCGGTCGGGGAGATGGGCGCTGATTGCGGGGCACGCGTCGACCTCGAAAAGGCGCCGTTGAAGTACGCGGGCATGCAGTCCTGGGAAATCTGGGTCAGCGAGAGCCAGGAACGCATGGTGCTGGCCGTGCCTCCCGGGAACGTCGAGCGGCTCGTGAAATTGTTCGCGGACGAGGACGTGGAAGCCAGCGTCATCGGCGAGTTCACGGATGACCGGTTACTGAGCGTCCACCATGGCGGGCAATTGGCCGGGCAACTGGACATGGCTTTCCTGCACCGGGGCAACCCGCGGCTCGAGCAGAAGGCATCCTGGAAGCCCAAGCCCTTCGAGGAGCCCGTCTTTTCGGAGCCCAAAAACCTGGGAAGCCTGCTGAAGCGATTGCTGGCCGCCCCGAATATTGCCTCCAAGGAGACGACCATCCGCCAGTACGACCACGAAGTGCAGGGAGGTTCCGTCTTGAAGCCGCTGGTGGGAGCGGACCTGGATGGCCCGGGGGATGCCGCCATCATGCGGCCCTTCTTCGACGGCTGGGCGGGTTTGGCGGTTTCCAATGGCATCAACCCCTTGTATGGGGACATCGACCCCTATTGGATGGCGGCTTCCGCGATTGACGAAGCCCTGCGGAACCTGGTCGCGGTGGGCTGTTCCCTGGAACGGGTGGCCTTGTTGGACAACTTTTGCTGGGGCAACCCAAAAGACGAGGCAAAGCTCGGCGAACTCGTGCGCGCCGCGAAAGCCTGCCACGACGTGGCCGTGGCCTTCAAAACCCCTTTCATCTCGGGCAAGGACTCCTTCCACAACGAGTACACGGTGGGAGGCAAGACCGTTTCCATTCCCTCAACCCTCTTGATTTCCGCGTTGGGCGTCATGGGGGACGTGCGGCAACGGGTGTCCATGGACTTCAAGCAAAAAGGCAATCCCCTCTACGTCGTGGGAAAAACGTTCCAGGAACTGGGCGGCAGCCACTATTATCGGCTGCAGGGTGCGGTGGGGCGAAGCGTGCCCAGACTGGTGGTTGCCAGGGCCCGGAAACAGTATGCGGGGCTGGCGAAGGCTGCCGCAATTGGGGTGGGGAAGAAAAACCGCGACCGCGTGGTGCGCGCCATGCATGACTGCAGCGAGGGCGGCCTGGGCGTGGCATTGGCGGAGATGGCGTTTGCCGGCGGGCTGGGCTGTGAAATCGACCTGCGAAAGCTCCCACGCGAGGGCGTGGAACGGAATGACTACGCGTTGTTCAGCGAGAGCAACGCGCGCCACCTCGTGGAAGTCAACAAGTCAAAGCGAACGGCCTTCGAGCGGCTGCTCAGGGGAACCGATTTCGCCTGCATTGGCCGGGTGACGGGCCCTGGGCGGCTGGTGGTAAAAGGCCTGCAGGGAGAAACCGTGCTGGACGAGGACGGCAAGGCATTGAAGAAGGCATGGAAGGGGACGCTGAACTGGTGAAAATCATGGCGGAATTCAAGGCAATGGTGTTGAAGACGGCGGGAACCAATTGCGATTTCGAGACGGCCGAGGCCCTGCGGTTGGCGGGTTTTTCGCCGGAAACCATGCACGTCAACGAACTCATCCGCGGCGGGAAAAACCTGCGCGACTACCGCTTCCTGGTGTTGCCGGGCGGCTTTTCCCACGGGGACTACATCGCATCGGGGAAAATTTTGGCCAATAAGCTCAAATACCGGCTCGGCGAAGACGTTCCCCGGTTCATCGAGGAGGGCAACCTCGTGCTGGGCATCTGCAACGGCTTCCAGACCCTGGTGAAGGCCGGGCTGCTGCCGGGCTTTGACGGGAACTACAAGCGGCAGGACGTGACCCTGACGTTCAACGACTCCGGGCACTTCCAGGACGAGTGGATCGAGTTGAAGAACGTGAACAAGGGCCGGTGCGTGTTCTCGAAGGGCCTCCGGAAAACCATCCACTGCCCCATCAACCACGGGGAAGGGAAATTCATTCCCGGAAGCCGGAAGGTGCTGGCGCGGCTGCACGAACAGGACCAGGTGGTGTTCAAGTACGCGGGCAGGAACCCCAACGGGTCTTTGGACGACATCGCCGGCATCTGCGACGAAACCGGGCGGGTGCTGGGCTTGATGCCGCACTGCGAGAAAAACCTTTTCTCCGTGAACGACCCGCGGAGCACGCGCCTGGACCTGCCAGTCGAGGGAGAGGGCACGGCGATTTTCAGGAAGGCGTTCGAGTTCGTGAAAAAAAGGAAATAAGCCCTGCCGTGAATTCATTTCCGCAGCTTCAAGTCGAAGACCAGGCAGTCCACCTTCTTGGTTTTCTTCCCGAAGTAGAATACCATGGACTTCCGCAGGTTCCGGTAGAGCCGGAAACCCATGTTCTTGCAGATGGCAATGCCTTCCGGGTTGTTCCCTTCAAAGCCCAGGGTGACCTTCTTGATTCCCTGTTTCCTCGCGAAACCAATGGCTTCCCGCAGCAGGGCGGTCGCAATGCCCTTGCCCCTGAACTCTGGCAGCGTGGCAGTGGAGGGGATGAACAGGATGGGGCCATCTGGGACATGGGTCTGCCGCGGGTTGTCCGTAACGCAGTAGCCGTGCCGCTTCGTCCAGCGCTCGGTCAGGCAGTACCCGATGACCTGGTTGTTGACTTCGGCCGCAAAACAGCCGGCGGGGTGCAGTTCGAGCCTGGCCGCGTAATGGGACCTGGGGTCGCAGATTCCGCGGTTGAAAGCCTTTCGCTGTATTTCCACGATGCGGTCCAGGTCCCCTGATTTCGCCTTCCGGATCCTGAACGAGGCAAAGTACTGGCGGACCAGGACGCGCACGATGTTGGACTTGAAGGAATCCCGCTCGGTTCTCGCCACCCGCCCAGCCGCCGCGGGGATGTGTCCGCCGGCGGAGCCCAGCTCCAGGCCCTGCACGGCTTCCTCCAGCAGGTCGTTGACCTTCACCTTGAAGTCCTGCCGCCGCCCCGAAAAGCGGAGCAGCTTGTCGCCCTTGTCCTGGATGAGGATGAGCGTCTGCCGGGGGAACAACTGGGTGCTGAGCTTGTTGACCAAGGCGGACTTTATCTCGTACCCTGACTTTATTTCGTAGAATATGAGGTCGAGTTCGGGGATGAATTCCGCTTTCTGGCGGACGCCCGAGTAAAGCCGCCCGATCTCGCGCTCGAAGGTCTTCTTGTACCGCATGAACTGGCTTCGCAGGACTTCCCGCCAGTTCCGCGCGCAATAGAATTCCCTGAACAGCCGGGGGAACTCCTTCGGGGCCAGGGACTCGACCGAGGAAATGAGTTCCTTGAGTTCGAGGAGCTTTTCAAGCGGCACCTTGTTCCGGTGGCAGGTGTCCTTGATGAACTTCCGCCAGGTGCGAAGGCCCATGTCCGCCAGCACGCCGATGGCCGAAATCCAGTCGGTTTCCCGCACGTCGATGACCTGGTTCATGCAGTCGAAGACGAGTTTGGCGGCCGGGTACTTGCTGCCATCCAAAGCAGAAAGGTACTGGGCCTTGATGAAGATGACTCTTCCGGATGCCAGGTCCTGGTAGATTTTGTGGTGGTCGAAGACCACGAACTGGATGTTCTTCGGGGCCTCCTCGATGAGCACGGGGTTGGAGTCGATGCCGATGTCGGAAACAATCACCTTGTTGATGTCGTGCTTGACGAGGAGGGGGATTATCTTTTCCCGCGTCTCGCGGTCCGAGTAGCCGGAGGGAATCTCCAACTCGGCCGGCCTGCCCCGCAGTTTCTCGATGGCGCGGTTGAGGATGCAGGCCGAGGTCAGGCCATCCGCGTCCAAGTGGTGGACGAGCGCAATGCGGTCCTCCCGGCGGAGGTGGTACATGAAGGTCGTGAGGCGCCCCAAGAGCTTCCGCGCATCCAGTTGCTTGGGAATCTTGTCCTTTATCTGGCTGCCCAGCCTCAAATCGAGTTCAAAGACCAGGCCGTCCACGGGCTCCCGGTGCAGGGGCTTGAAAAAACCGGGCACCGTTTTCTTGAGCTTGAACCGGAATTTCGAGTAAAACCCGTGCGCGCGCTTCTGCGTGCGCCGCGAAACCAGCAAGGCCTTCGAGCAATGGTGCCTGCGTGCAAGGTCCAGCAAGGCGTGCATGAGCTTGGTTCCAATCCCCTTGGCCTGGTGGTCGGGATGCACGGCCACCACGTGAATGTACATGATTTGGCCGCTGGAGACATGCCGGCCTCGAATGGGTTGGCCGGCTTCCAGGGGATGCATTTCATCCCAAAACTCGGCGCTGAGGTAACCCAAAATCTGGCCCTCCTCCTCGTATGCGAGGAAGCCATCCCGAAAGGCTTTAAGGCGCTTCCGGAGGGTTTCGCGGCTGTCGGCGATGCCAGGCGGAAAGATGAGGCGCTCGAGCCCGGCCAGTTGCTTCAAGTCCGTTTCCCGCGCCCGCCTCACCGGCGATACATAGGCGTATCCCGTTGCATGGTCTTTCAACTGGCTCACCCCTCGCTCTCCAAGCCATCCATACTATGGTTTGAACCCCTATATAAACAATGGGTTGATTTCCTTGCCTTGCCCGGCCCAAGAAAACCTTATTAAGCTGAACCCCCATACGTTAAATCCGGTGGGTGCGGCAAATGGCGTATGAACACCGGAACTCCAGGGGAAAAACCTATTACCTGCACCAGAAGGGCAGGCTATACTACTTCGCATCCAAGCAGGGGCCCAACGCCATCGACCTTCCCGAAGGCTTCAAAGTCATCGAGAACCCGAAGACCGGGCTGCCCATGCTGAAAGGCAAATGAATTACTTCTATTCGGCGACCTTGGAAGTGCCGAGTTCCCGAATACGCACCTCGCACAGTCTAGCCCAGGACGGCATCAGTTCCCGGATGGTAAATTCGTCCTCGGCCGCTGGCCGGCCTGCAAGCCGCTTGCCCAATGCCCGGTAACCCGCCATGAGTTGCCTCCTCTGGTTTCGGGTCAAACCGATTTTCTGCACCCACGCGAGTTGCTCCACTTCGTAGAGCGCTCCCACCGATGCCGCCAACTCCCGGGCTTCCTTCAGCCTGGCTTCAGCCGCTTCCAGCTCCACCCGAGTCCGTGCAAGCGCCTTGGACAGTTTCGATTCGCTCAGGCGCTCGAACAACTTGTGCTTCAGGTTAAACTCCAGGGCCTCCCGTTGAACCTTGTAGGCGTTGATTCGCTTGCGCCATAGCTCCACGTGATTCAAGAAAAAATCCTTCATGGACTCTGGTGAGGAGCCGATGGTCCAAAAACGGGAGAATTTTCGCCCAAATTCCCTGGCGTTGGCATCCGTTCCATTGTAGTCCGCCAACAGGCCGTTGGCCCTGCGCCGGAGTTGTTCCCGCGTCTCGCGCCGTTCCCGCCGCCGGCCCATGGCCCGCGCGCGGTACCGCACGTACTCTTCGTAGCCGGGCTCGAACTCGGAGTAGGCACGCGATTCAAAGGGCTTGGTCCGCAGGTCCTTGTACATGGGCCGCTTGGCCGGGGGAAGGCCTTGCTCCCGGCGCAACTGATACTGGGCGCGGTAACGGGCCAGCCTCCTGCGCTGCACGAGGCGAAAATAGTTGCCCCGCTCCATCAAGGTGGGCTTCCGCCTGGGTGCCGGGCTTACCATAACCGATATACGGCGTTTCCGGTTTATAAACTTGCCTGGCCCCGTTCCTCGTCCATTGGCTGGAAGATTACGCGGTGCCACTACTGAACTTTTTTATTTCCGAAGTTAGATAACCTTCAAGCAAGGCGAGCAAGCCGTGCGGATAGTCCGATCCACGGAGCCTCCCAGCATTGACTTCGGCGCGGTGTTGCCTGAATGCATTCAAGGCACGTTGAAAGAGTTCGGCCACGCTTTTTCGTTGTGGGCGAAGAAGCCCAGCTGGATCCAAGCCAGGGCCCTGTCGGAAATAGTCCAGGTCAGCAAATACCGCCTTCATTTCCCCTGCAAAGGCGGCACTTGCTCTTGCCATCGTTATGCCCTGCCTGGCTGCCTCAATTTCTGCTGGGGGGCGGCCCTCAAGGGATGCAAGCTGATTAAACAGCTCGGCTTTGGCCACTTCGTGTTCTCCTCTTATGCGCTCCATGTCGAAAAATTCGTGCCACATCACGGAATGCACGTTCGTTCCCGCTTGCAAAATGCCACTCGCAATGGATCCCGTGAGGTGCCTTGCATTGGCCAAGTCACGTTGAAGCCCGCCAACCGCACGCCATTTCTCATCAATCAACTGTTGCGTGCGAGGGTTAGCTCTTCTCGGCCTTCCCCTCCTTGGATCCTCAGGCCTCCGCTCTAACGGCATAAAAGAATTGCCGCTGACCAATTTAAATAGTTTCCAGTCGCCGTAATCCGGTTAGCCGCCTTCAAATCTTCCAGCCACGACGCTCAAATGTCGCTCTAACAGCATTCGCACTTCCCGGTCATTGTCTGATTCATGGATGCTTCCGGCCGCGATTTGCCTACGATGCTCGTCTAACAAACTCAGGGCACGCTTTAAAGCCCCTTGTACCTCGGCTCGTTGCGATGGTGAAAGCTTACTTGGAATCAAGCCAACCTTTGCATCCAAATCAGTTAGTCTAAAGAATATGCCCTTCATTTCCTGTGCATAGGCAGCCGCTGCCTTGGCCTGGTTAAGAACACTAGCAGCCTCCACCCTTGCCCCTGATCCCATTTGTTTCAAGAGAGTCGCTCTACGAACCAGCTTTTCTCTTCCAACGTTAAAATCATGCACGACGGAAAGCGTAGCAAAATAATCAGCCCACGGACGAGGGTTGGCAACATCCGCCCAGTTCCATACTTCAGCCTGTGCCAATTCAAGAGCCACCCGCATGGATTCCATCCTTCGGTTTTGCTCCCCAATGCCTTCCAGGGTTTGTCGATAAAGCTGTGCCCTGCGGGTTGCCCCCGCCGTTGGTTTCCCTTGACCCCGTCGTTCCTCAGGCCGCCGCCTGTCAACCCGCTTGTCAACCGCCATAAAAGAACTATTCCTAACCAATTTAAATATCTTTACTGGCTGTTTAAAAGCAATGCAAGCCAAACTACTGGGCATCGAGGCCTTGGAGCCGGCGAAGGACGTCATTGTCAAGGCCCTCGACGAGGCGAAGCGCAAGGCCTACCTCGCCTATGCGGATGTGCGCCTGGACTTGGGGGAAGGCAAAGCGGTTTTCGCCTTGCAAGGCAATGCCAAGGGCGCAACGGAAGACAATGAAATGAGTTGCGGGGTCCGCGTTTACGTTGAGAAGGGCGGCGTGGCCTCGGCGGGTTTTGTCGGCCGGAGCCTTGGCGAACAGGAACTGAACGGCCTGGCCCAGGTGCTCAAGGAGATGCACGGCCTGGCCTACAAGCGCGCCAGGGCGAACCAAGCACATAAGCGAGCCCTGGCGAAGAAATACAAGTTTTTCGGGAAGAGCCTGACCGCGGGAAAGCTGGCCCCGGTCAAGGCCTGCGTGGACACGCTTAAGCCCAGTTTCAAGCGGAACCCACGCGACTACTCCTTCGAGGAACTGGTGCGGCGCACCGAGCGCTGCAGCCAACTGGTCCAAAAGCTGCCGGGCATGGCCTCGAACAGCGTTTCCATCGTGACCGGCCTGGGAAGGCAATTGTTCGCCAGCACGGAGGGCGCGTTCATCGACGACTCCAATGCCCTAACCCAGGGATTCCTCTTCGTGACCGCGAAAGGCAAGGCAGTTGAAACCTTTTACGAGTGGAACGGCGCCTATGCAGGCCTGGAAGTGCTCGAAGGCGAGAACGGCTTCCGGATGAACTTCGAGGACTTCTGCCAATACATCGCCGAAGGCACCATCGAGGTCTCGAATGCACCCGCCATGAAGACCACGGAAAAGCCAATGACCGTCATCTGCGACCCGCGCTTCAACGCCCTGGTCTCCCACGAGATCTGCGGCCACCCCAGCGAAGCCGACCGCGCCCTGAAACGCGAGGCGGCCTGGGCTGGAAGGGCGTGGTGGTTCAGGGGCATGGACGACAACGAATTCGGGAAACCCGTGGCCTCGGAACAGGTCAGCGTCTTCTCGGACCCCAGCCTGCAAGGCTATGGCAATTACAAGTACGACGACGAGGGCGTGCCAGCGAAGAAGGTCTACAACATCAAGGAAGGGCGGCTGAACGCGTTCATCAACTCAAGGGAAACGGCCACCATCCTGGGCCAGGAACCCAATGGCGGGATGAGAGCCGCGAGCGCTATGCAGGTGCCGCTCATCCGCATGAACAACACCTGCCTCGACAAGGGCGACTGGTCGAAGGACGAAATCTTCAAGGACACCCGGGAAGGCTATTACCTGTTCGGCCAGAAAACGCCTTCCATTGGGGAGACGCGGCAGAACTTCAAGATCACCTGCTGGAAGCTGTACAAGGTCGAGAACGGCGAATTGACGCAGCTCTACCGCATGGGCGGGATTACTGCCGACTCGGCGGCCTACCTGAAAAGCATCGACGCCGCTGCGGATGACCTGCACGTGCACAACATCCCCAACTGCGGGAAGGGAACCCCCATGCAGAGCATGATGGTCGGGAACGGCGGCCCGCACACGCGGGGAAAGGCCATTGTCACCGGCGCCCACGCCGAGGGAAGGGGCAGCCTATGAGAACCGTGAAAGAACTCCGGGACGCGGTAACGGAGGGCCTGCGCTGGGTGGAGAAGCAGCCGCGCGTGAAAGAAGCGGAAGTATACGCTTCGGCGACCTACCTCAACGTGCAGCGCATCTGTTACGCGACGAATGTTCCCAGCAATGGCCTCGAAGAGCCGAAGTCCGAGGAATCGTATGGCTTGAGCGTGCGCGTGCGGTTCGAGGACGGGAGACTCGGCTTCGGCAAGGAGGACAGTGCGCTGGACAGGCGGGGCTATGGCAACGCGTTCCTCAAAGCCGAACGCAACGCGGTGCTGGACACGGATTTCCACTCGCTGCCATCACCCCTTCCCGCATCCCTGCGGGGCAAGGCGCGTGCGCCCAGGAACGCGTTCGCGGACAAGGCCATCGCGAACCTCGATGATGGGAAAGCCATCGACAAGGCCTATGACTGCCTGGGCGGGGCCTTCGAGGCGCTGGCGCGCGCCGAACGCGACCTCAACATCACGGGCGAATTGAATTTCACGGTCGAACGCATGGCGCTGGCGAACTCCAACGGCGTGAAAGCCGAGGAAGAGAACACGCAGGCCCTGGCGGCTTTGACCACCCTCTTGGAAGGCAAGCCGGACATCGCCGGCATGGACTTCGACTCCAACACCCACTTGAAGGCCTTGAACGCCCGCAAAACCGGGTTTTCTTCGGCGGAGAAGGCCTTGGCCATGCGGGGGGCCAAGAGCATCGAGTCCGGTTCCTACCGGGCGGTGCTGGGACGGCTCGCGGTAACCGACCTGCTGCACAGCCGCTTCGAGGTGGGCTTGAACGCGGTGGACGAGCAAGCAACTCCCTTCGTCGGGAAGCTGGGCCGGAAACTCTTCTCCACGCAACTCAACCTCTCGGACGATGCTTTGGTCTCCGGGGCCATCGGCTCCCGTGGTTACACGGACGAGGGCTTCGCGGCAGGAAAGACCTTGTTGGTAAAGGACGGGGTGCTGGAGAATTTCCTGTCAAACGACTACTATTGCAAGAAGTTCCCCGACGAGAAAAGGTACAACCCCTTGAACGGCTACCGCAGGGGCCGCAACTACGCCTCCGACCCGGGCATCCACGGCACCAACTTGGTGGTCGAACCAGGCAGCTTCTCGGACGAGGAACTCATCCGCGAAGTCAGGAACGGCATCTACATCGGCCGCATCTGGTACACCTATCCGGTGAACGGCCTGGCGTCCAGTGATTTCACGACCACCATCCGGGGAGACTCTTACCTCATCGAGGACGGCGAAATCAAGTCGGCTTTGACGCCCAACACCTGCCGGGTCTCGGACAACTTCGAGCGCGTGTTCAAGGGCGTGCTCGGCCTCGGCCGAAAACAACGGGTCACCTTCGCCTGGGGCCAGGAACCCGTCGTCATCACGCCCGAAACCGCGGTGGAAAGCGTGAAAGTGGAACGCATCGCCAAAGGGCTGTATTAGGCCTTTGCCTGCGGCAAAAGGCGTTTTCCGCGCCGGACGCCGTGGTAGGCCTTTTAAAGGCTTGGCAGGAAAAGTGGGTACAATGGTGTCTGCCTTGCTGACCGACCAAATGCAGAAAAAGCTCTTGCAGATTCTCAACGAGGACATCGGCTCGGGCGACATCACGGCCGCCCTGGTGCCCCGGAAAAAGTGCCGGGCCACGATTGCCGCGGGCGAGCAAGCCCGGGTCGCTGGCCTCGAGGAAGTGGCTTACTTGTTCGAGCAGGCAAAGGTTTCGGCCAAACTCCACGTCAACGACGGTGACCTGGTGGAAAAGGGCCAGATCGTCTTGGAAGCCGAGGGCGTCAACCAGAACGTGCTGGCCGTCGAGCGCACCGCGTTGAACATCCTGGGCCGGATGTCGGGCGTGGCCACGAAATGCTGGCAGGCCGTGCAGGCCGCGAAAAACCCGGACATGAAAATCCTGTTAACCCGCAAGACCATGCCGGGCTTCAACGAATTCGACAAGAAGGCGTGCGCCTTCGGCGGGGTGGGACCGCACCGCATGAACCTCTCGGACATGGTGCTGGTCAAGGAAAACCACCTGGCCTTCTTTGAGACCCTGCCCGCGGCCTTGTTCCGCGCCAAGAAGTCCAAGTACCAGGGCCCCATCGAAATCGAGGTGCAAAACCTCCAGCAGGCCGTGCAAGCCATGCGGACCGGCATCGTGGACGTCGTCCTGCTGGACAACTTTTCCGTGGAGGACGCCAGGAAAGCCATTCCCTTGCTGAAGAAAATGGGCGAAGTCAAAATCGAGTTGAGCGGCGGCATCACCCTGGCCAACCTGCGGGAGTACGCCAAGCTCGACCCGGACTTCCTCTCCATGGGCGAGCTCACGAAGGACGCAAAGACCGTGGACTTTTCCCTGGACATCGTGGAAGTCTTGGAGGGAGAGGCATGAGGGGCCTGGTAGTGGGGAGGTTCCAGCCCTATCATTCCGGGCACCACCAGGCCATCAAGAACATCCTGGGGGAAGTCGACGAGCTGGTCATCGTCATCGGCTCCACGCAGAAGAGCTATGAGCGGGAGAACCCGTTCACGGCCGGGGAACGGATTGAGATGATTTCCGAGGCCCTGAAAAAAGACAAGCTGTTCGGCGCCTGCTTCCTCGTGCCCATCGCGGACGTGGGCGAGAACGCGGTGTGGACGAAAAAGGTGAGGAGCCACTGCCCCAGGTTCGACGTCGTGTACTCGAACAACCCCCTGGTCAAGCAGTTGTTTGAAGGCGAGGGCATCCAGTCCAAGCCCATGGTCTCCAAGCTGAAGGACATCGACTCCACCCAGGTGCGGAAGCTCATGCTCTCCAACGGCGAATGGCGGAAGCTGCTGCCCAAGCCGGTCGTGGACTACCTGTCCTCCATCAAGGCAGTGGAGCGGATGAAAGCCATCGCCAAGAACGAGGAAAAGTTCTAGCCTGGGACCCGCATGCAAGCAAATGCCCGCTTTCTCGCCGCCTTCGACTCCAAGGACCTTTCCACCGAAACCTTTGACCTCGTCATCGTCGGCACGGGCCTCGCCGGGCTTGCCACCGCTTATTACGCCCAGAAAGCCGGCAAAGACAAGAGCATTCTCCTGATTTCCAAGGCCAGGCAGAGCCAGATCAACTCCACCATGGCCCAGGGAGGCATCTGCTGCGCGCTGGGAAAGAATGACTCCTGGCGCGAGCACGCGAAAGACACCCTGGCCGCGGGCCGCGGCCTCTGCAACGAGAAGGCAGCCAAGACCTTGGCTAGGGAAGGCGTGGAACGCATCCGGGAACTGATGAACTTGGGCATCCAGTTCGACGCGGGCGACACGAGCCTGCAGTTGGGGCTTGAAGGCGGGCACTCCAAGCGGAGAATCCTCCACATCAACGGCGACCGCACCGGCCTCGGGTTGAGCCAGTTTTACTTGGGCCTGGTGCGGGAGAGCCGCAACTGTTTCAGGTTGCCGGGAACCCAGGCCATTGACGTCCTGGCAAAGAACGGCCGCTACACCGGGCTGCTCGTGGAAACCGAGGGCGGGTTCAAGGTCTTGAAGTCAAGCGCGCTCGTCTTCGCTTCCGGCGGCTATTCCTCGCTGTACGCGCACACCACCAACCCAGTGGAAACCATTGGAGAGGGCGCCAGCATCTGCTACCGCGCGGGGCTTCCCCTGATGGACCTGGAGTTCGAGCAATTCCATCCCACCACGCTGTCCGTGGAAGGGGCCGGCAACTTTCTCATCAGCGAGGCCGTGCGGGGCGAGGGCGCCCTGCTCGTGAACGACTCGGGCAAGCGTTTCATGGCGCACGAACCCTTGAAGGAACTGGCTCCACGCGACGTGGTCAGCCGCGCGGTTTACGCGCAATTGCAGGCAGGCCGAAAGGTGTTCCTGGACGCGCGGCACCTCGGCGCCCGGTACGCGGCCCAACGCTTTCCCTTCATCTCCGAGCGGCTCCGGGAATTCGGGTTGAGCCTGGCCAGGGACTTGATTCCCATCGAGCCCGCGGCCCACTTTTCTTGTGGCGGCATCCAAACGGATTTGCAGGCACGCACCCCCTTGAAGGGCGTGCTGGCGGTGGGCGAGGCGGCCTGCAATGGCTTGCATGGCGCGAACCGGCTGGCCAGCAACTCGCTGCTCGAAGCCATCGTCTTCGGTTACCGGGCGGCGGAGTCCGCGCTCAAGGAGAAGCCGAAGGCATCGGAACGGTTTGAGGTAAGGGCGTCGGATGGCAAAGGCAAGGCAGACTATGGCAGGCTCACGCAGGCGCTGCGGCAGCGGATGTGGGAAAAGGCCGGGATTATGCGCGAGGAAAGGGGCTTGAAGGAGCTGCAGGCATGGGTGCAGGCGGAGTGGAACGCGCTGGCGTGCGGGAAAACCCATGAATTTTTTTCGACCGCCAACCTACTGCAGCTTTCTGCGTTGATTACCGAGAGTGCCCTTGCACGAAAGGAGTCCAGGGGCGGCCATTACCGCCTGGATTACCCAGAGCCGAGAAAGGAATTAAAAAGGCACTCCACCCTTAATAGGTATGGAAGCCAGTAAACCCCCGTCCCGCCGCATTTTAATGGGAGAGGCGGCCTTGGCGAAAAGGCCGTTTTCCTCCGCCGAAATCGAGGCCGAAGCCCGGCGGTTGCATGCGAAACTCCAAGCCGTTGGTTACCCGGTCGAGCAATGCCGGTTGTACGCGCCGCTCACCCTGGCCATCAACCGCTTGAAGAAGGAAAAGAATGCGGTAATACTCGCGCACAATTACCAGCGGGCCGAGGTCTTGTTCGGCATCGCGGACTTCATCGGGGATTCATTGGAGCTGGCGCGGAAGGCACGGGACACCCAGGCCGACATCATCTTGTTCTGTGGCGTCAAGTTCATGGCCGAGACCGCGAAAATCCTGACCCCGGCGAAGAAAGTGCTGATTCCGGATATGGAAGCGGGCTGCTCGCTGGCGGAAAGCATTTCCGCGGCGGACGTGAAAAAGCTGCGCGCCGCTCACCCGGAGGCCGCGGTGGTAAGCTACGTGAATACCTACGCGGACGTCAAGGCCGAAAGCGACGTGTGCTGCACGAGCGCGAACGCCTTGAAAATCGTGGAGGCGCTGCCGAACCAGGAAATCGTTTTCTTGCCCGACAACTACATGGCGCGCAACATCCAGGCGCAGACCCCTTTGGGGAAGAAAATCATGGCCTGGAAGGGCTTGTGCATCGTCCATGAAACCTTTCGCGCCGAACAGATTGCCGTTTACCGGAAGACGTATCCCGGCATCCAGATTCTGGCCCACCTGGAGTGCCACCCGGACGTGGTGAAGCTGGCCGATTACGTGGGCGGAACCTCGGGGATGGCCAAGTACGTGGCCGAAAGCCAGGCCAAGCAGTTCATGCTGGTCACCGAGTGCGGGATGTCCGATGTCCTGCGGGTGCAGTTCCCCGGCAAGCAGTTCATCGTGCCCTGCGCCTTGTGCCCGTACATGAAGAAAATCCACCTGGAAAAGGCGCTGGACGTGCTGATACGGGAAGCGAACGAGATAACGGTGCCGGAACCCGTCCGGGCAAAGGCGGAGCGGGCGCTGCAGAAAATGTTCGAGTTGACGTCCTGAGGGCTAGTCGATTAAAAAAACCCGCCGCACGATGTGACTCACCACCGCCCGCAGCGGCAATTTTCTTTGGGTTGCAATTTGGAGAATGATTTGGTTGGTGATTTGGGCCACTTTTCGCCCCAGGTTGCCAACATCCCCAAACGAGCCTATTTCCGCAAGGCTCTTCAATGGCACTTCATGGTCCCACCATTGCTGCACCCGTTCCGCTTGGCCGGGTTGCTTGAGGAACCGCTCGATTTCCGCTGAGGTCAGGGCAAGGCCGGTTTTTTGCCGAACCCTTTCCTGTTCTTCGGCCAGGGCCAGGCCCAGTTGATAGCCTGGCTCCCGTGACCGGAAACCATGGCCGGCGTTCAGCGTATTCGGGTAGTGGACCAGCCATTCCCTTGCCTGCTTGAGAACGCGCAGGCGATGCAGGCGGGCCAGGGTCACCTTGAGACGCGCCCGCACCTTGGGATCGGCCAAGGACCGACTGGCAGCCTTGCGCTCTTTTCTCTGCAGTCTTTTCTCTAACGTGTCAAGGCGCTGGGGGTCGAGGCCATATTTCCGCGCAACCATACGCTCATACGCCGCGGAAACCCTTTTAAACCCCTTAAACCATTGTCTACCAGGGTCTGTGACATGAAGGAAAAGGCGCGCCAGTTGTTCGACCATGTGAACGTCGATGCCGTGGTGCTGGAGAACTGTGAGGAAGTCAAAGAATTGAACCTCTACTATTTCACGGGCCTGCCGAAGAAGATTACCGGCAGCCAGTTCCTCGTGCTGACGCGGGACAAGACCACGCTCTACGCCACCGTCCTCGAGTACGGGGCCATCGAGAAAGAGTTGAAGCAGAAATTCGTTGACCTGCGGCTGTTCAAAAGCGAAAAGGACTTGCTGGCATCGCTGGCCCAGGAATTCCATGCCGCGGAAGTGCTGGGCGTCAACTACTCGGTGCTGAGCAAGAAGTCCTACGACAAGCTGGCCAACGCGTTCCCAGGCAAGATCCTGGTCGACGTGTCGGGAACCCTCAACCGGGTGCGGGAAAAGAAGACCGAAGCCGAAATCGCGTGCATCAAAAAAGCCTGCAAGGCCAGCGAAGACCTCCTCAAAGAAATTCCCTCCCTGGCACGACCCGGCAAAACCGAGTTGGACGTGCAGAAGGCCATGGACGCCTGGATGCGCGAGCGGGACTGCGTTCCCGCGTTCGAAACCATTGTGGCAAGCGGCGCGAACGCGAGCATCCCCCACCACGTGGCGGGAAACACCAGGCTCCGCAAGGGCGATTTGCTCCTCCTCGACTTCGGTGCCGAGTACGCGAACTACGCTTCGGACCTCACGCGCATGTTCGTCCTGGGCAAGGCCACCAAACGGCAGAAAGAGCTGTACAAGCTCGTGTTCGAGGCCAAGGAGCGCTCCCATGCCCAGGCGTTTCCCGGCAACCCGGCCAAGAACGTGTTCCTGGCCAGCGAAAACCACTTGAAGGCCCACGGCTTTTCCATGATTCACTCGATTGGCCACGGCCTCGGCTTGCGCGTGCACGACTTCCCGCCCAGGATGGGCCTTGACGCGGAGTGGAAGCTCGAAGCCGGCATGGTGGTAACGATTGAACCCGGGGTTTACGACAAAGGCTTTGGCGGCATCCGCATCGAGGACGACGTGCTCGTCACGGAAAAGGGGCACACGCGGTTGACCAAGGCACCTAGGCAATTGACGGAACTGTAGTCAGGGCCCCGCGTATTTGGCCAGCAGGGCCTTCAACTCAGGCAAGTCAAAGGGCTTCATGATGTAGCCGTCCGCGCCCGACTTCTTGCATACTTCCTTGATGTTGACGTAGGCCGAGAAGAGGATGACGGGCAGGGCCTTCGTTTCCGGGCTGGACCGGAGTTCTTGGACGAGTTTCGGCACGTCCAGGTTGGGCATGACGACGTCCTGCAACAGCAGGGCCGGCTTGTTCTTCCGGACGGTTTCCACGATTTTCTTGGCGTCGTCCACGGTGACGGACGGGTAACCGAAGACCTGCAGCAACTGTTTGGCGGTTTCCAGGATGTCGGGCTCGTCGTCCGCAATCATCACGAGTTTCTTGGAAGCCATGCTCATTCTCCTTTCGTTCAATGAAAGACCGATGTCCTTAAATTCAGCCATCCTGCCGGAACGGCAAGGCAAAGGAAAAAGTGGTTCCCTCGCCCAGGACGCTCTCACACCAGATCCGGCCCTTGTGGGCCTCCAGGATGCCCTTCGAGATGACCAGGCCTAGGCCGGAGCCCTTGACGTTCACGCTGGAAGTGGAACTGGCCTGGAAGAAGGGCGTGAACAGCTTGCGCTGGTCTTCCACGGAAATGCCAGGCCCGTGGTCGGAGACGCTGACCCGGACTTCGCCTTCCCGCTTCTCCAGGGAAACCAGAATCTCCGTGTCCCTGGCTGAGAACTTGATGGCGTTGTCCACCAGGTTGGTCAGCACCTGCGTGATCCGGTCGGGGTCGAAGAAGAAGTCCGGGCAGTCCCCTGCTTTCACCCTGATTTTCACGTTCTTGACCGAGGCAATGGGTTGCTCGATTTCCACCACGTAGTCGATGGCTTTCTTGAGGCTGGCCTTGACCGGGAGGGCGCTCATCTTGCCCGCGCTGATCTTGCTGACGTCCATGATGCCGGCAATGAGTTTCTCGAGGCGCAGCAGGTTGCGCAGCACCATCTCCAGGCTGCCCTTCTGGTTCTCCGAGACGCTGCCCAGGTAACCGCTCATGAACATCTGGAGCTGCGCTTTCATGGGCGTCAAGGGCGTGCGCAGCTCGTGGGAGGTTACGCTCAAGAACAAGTCCTTGGCCTTGTCCAGGGCCTTCAACTCGGCCTGCTGCTTGAACAAAAAGCCGGCCAGGTAGTAGACGGCGAAGGCAATCAGGTAATTGAACAATAGCGTGGAAAACAGGTGGGTCAAGACGTACACGGGGTTGTACACCAGCTGGGTTTCGACGACGAAGCCCTCGGCCGGCAACAGCTTCGTGTACTCCAAGGCAACCGCGAACAACAGGAAGGCGTTGGCCAGGCTCGCCGTGACCAGGGCACGGTTGCCACCCAGGGAAATGCCTTCCACGACGATCAAGAAGAGGTAGAGCCACAGGAACGGGCTGTTGAGGCCCCCACTCAAGTGGATGCCGCCCGTGGCCAGGATGAGCATGCTCACGCTCTGGATGTTGATGGCATACGACAGGTGCTTGCGGGGCTTGTAGAACTGCAGGTAATTGAGGCAGGCGATGCCCACCGCGGCCAGGTCCAGCAGCAACACCAGGATGAGGGAGTGCTTCTTGCTCACCACCCAGAGGAAAAACACCACCAGGGCAATGAAAGCCCCCAGCACCCAGACAAAGGTGAGGTTGTTCCGCAGGGCGCTGGCCAGCCGCTGCTGCTGTTCTGCCTCCGTTTCCTGCTCGCCGGGCATGCGTAGGATTAACGGAAAACCCGTATATATACTTAAGCCTTTTTGCGGCAGGAATGGGTATGGACCTGGTTCACGCGCGCAAGCTGGTGGCCGAAGCCATCCAGAACCAGGAAATGCTGATGGTCATCGGCGACTGTTACGTGGAGTACTGGGGGCGCGCGGCCTCCAAGCTGCCGCGGGGGAAAAGGCTGTGCCTCATCAAGGGGGATGGCTCGTTCGGCATCCACCAGAACAAGAAGCTGCGGCCCGTCAACTACATGATGGGCGCGGCCATTGCCTCGGAAGTCAAGGACGGCTGCCTGCTCCTGAGCGCGAAAAAGGCCAAGCCCAAAGAAGAAATAAGGGTCCACTTTTACGCCGTGGACGGCGTGCACCGCTATGCCATGGACGACCGGGAAGACGTGCGGCTGTTCGGGAGCGAGCGGGAGCTGAGCGGCCAGCTGATGACGGACCTGAGCTTCATCGAGCCCGGCCTGACCCCGATGAAATCAGAGGCGCCCTTCCGCAAGGGCACGGTGGACATCCTGGCCGAGGACGGGAGGGGAAGACTCGTCGTCATCGAAGTCAAGCGCCGCAAGGCCGAGTTCGACGCCGTGACGCAGCTGGAACGGTACATGAAGCAGGTGCGCAAGCTGAAGGGCCGCGAGACCAGGGGTTTGCTTATCGCACCCGAAATCAGCCCCCACGCCCTGGAGTTGCTGGAACAATCGGGCCTCGAGTTCTACCAGTTCGACTACGAGGTGGGCAACCCCCGAGCCACCATCAAGGGCGTGCGGAAAAAGCAGCCCACCCTGAGCGAGTACCTGGGCACGCCAAGCGCACCGCTCCTCTCCCGGGGCAAGGATTAAATTAGGGTGGGCGGTAAATGGATGGGGAGCCTTCGCATGTACCCTGCCAGACCCGTCTTGAAGCCCAACCTCGTGCAGGTCGAGGGCATTGACTTCTGCAACGCCAAGTGCGGCATGTGCCCGGTGCCGGTGTTGAAGCGCGCCAAGGCCCTCATGAAGATGGACTTGTTCCGAAAAATCATCCAGGACTGCGTGGAAGTGAAGCCCCTGCAGGTGATGCCGTTCCTCAACGGGGAGCCGTTCCTCGACCCCCTTATCTTCGAGCGGATTGCCTGCATCAACGAGTTGCTTCCCAACACGTTGGTCAAACTGATTTCGAACGCGGAATTGCTGGACGAACGCAAGCTGGACAAGCTCCTGGCCCTCAAGGTCGGCATGGTCTCCTTCAGCGTCAACGCGTACTCGGCCAAGGCCCACCGGGAAGTCATGGGCCTCGACCACGGGAAGGTCATGGCCAACATCGACCGCTTCATCGAGAAGAGCCAGGGAAGAATCCCTTACAAGGTCACCTTTGTCTCGCAAAAAGAGAACCTGTTCGAGGAACAGGCCTTCAAGGACTACTGGCACCAGCGGGGCGTGCGGGCCACGGCCCTGCGCCTCCAGGACTTCGGCGGCCACGTGGACCTGGGAAAAAAGGATTCCCTGCAGGGAAGAATTAGGAGACTCTTCTCCGCCTTGCAGGGCCAGTCCAACACGCATGCCTGTGGCAAGCTCTTCAACCACCTCACGGTGATGGCCGACGGGAGGGTGAACCTCTGCTGCTTTGACGCGGAAGGACAGGTTATCGTGGGCGATTTGAACGAACAGTCCGTCATGGAGGTCTGGAACGGCGAAAAACTCGACGGAATCCGGCGCATGCACTTGGCGGGGAAAAGGCCGGAACTGCCCCTGTGCGGCACCTGCACGGCCATGTATTGAGCAGAGCCACCCGGTTAAGCGGGAGTGCGTGCTCTTGAAAAGAACAGGCAGCAGGCGAGGTTGGCGGTCACGATGAACAGGGCCGCGCCCACGATGAGCACGGGGCTATCGACCAGGTTGCCGTAGACGAAGGCCGGGAGTCCGAAGAGCAGCGAGCAGCCCACGCCCCACAAGGCGCCCTTGGCCGTCAGCTTGTCCCAGTAGAGGCTGAGGATGGTGGGCACGATCATCGAGGAGGCCACGGCCCCGAAAATCCAGAACAATTGCTTCAAGCCGAAGCCCGGCAGCCAGGCCGCGGCCAGGGCGACGAGGAAGCCCGCGGCAAGGATGAGGAGCATCCCCACCTTGGGGTGGCGGAGGTCGTGGGAGACCACGTATTTTTTGGCGTCCACCGCGTACAGCGAGGAGAACGCGTTGAGCGCCGAGTCCATGGTCGAGGCCAGGCCGGCCAGCAACATCAGGAGGAAAGCAAGAAGGAAGCCGCTGGGCAGCAAGTGTGCGACCGCGAGGACGCCAATCAGGGAGGCGTCCGTGCCCTCTGGCAACGCGATTCCTGAGCCCGGCGCGGCCGCGAGGAATCCGAGCACGGACAAGGCGATGGGCACGATTCCGAACAAAAGCGCGCCCCCCATGAAACCTGGTACCACGGACTTTTTCTCGAACGCGAACACCCGCTGCCAGAACTGCTGGTCGGATAGGGAGCCCGCGATGAGGCCAATGGAGGTCACCAGGCCGAAGGAAAAGGCGACGCCGGGGTCGAAGAGGTCGGAGTGTTTTCCCGTCACGCCGCCCAGGCCAGCCCAAACGGCTTCAAACCCGCCCCCTGCGGAGAGGGCTGAGGGAACTACGATGGCGATGCCCACGAAGATGACGGCCAACTGCACGACGTCCGTAACGATGGAGGACCGCAGGCCCGAGAGCCAGGAATAGGCGAGGACAATCGCGGCCAAGGCCAGCATGGCGGGCAGGAGCGGGATGCCTGTGAGCAATTGCACGAGGTTGCCGCCCGCGAACAATTGCACGGAGACGGCCATCAATTGGTAGAAGCTTTGGCCGAAAAAGTAGACCTTGCGCAGCCGCTGGTCGCCCAGCTTTTGGCCGATGAATTCTGCGAAGGTGTGGCCCTGTTGGAATTGTGCGCGGATTTTCGGCGCCAGCAGGATGAAGATGGCCACGGCGACGATGTTGGGCGCCGTGAACCAGAAGATGCCGGGCAGGCCAAGTTGGTAAGCCATCTGCGAGGAGAGGAAGAGCGCCGGGGCCCAAATCCAGGAGGCCGCAATGCTCGCGGCGCCCATCCACCAGGGAACGTTTCTTCCAGCCATCAGGAAGTCCTCAGTGGACAGGCGCTCGTGCCGGGTGAAGAACCAGGTGATGAGCAGCATGGCGAGTCCGAAGACTGCCAAAACCAACCAACCATCGAACGCGGAAATGAAAGCCATCTTTTGCAACCCCCTCACGGAGTAAAGTGAATCCTTAAATACTTGCAGCGGCCCCCTTAAAGTAAATATGTGGTGGCAATTGCCACCAAAAATAGATAGCGTTATATAGGGGTTTGAAGCCAATATACGCATGTATTCCAAGGCATTGGGGGAACTTGGGTTGAGTCCCAACGAGGCCAAGGTCTACGAGGCCCTGCTCGACCTGGGCCTTGCCTCCATTGACAAGCTAGCCGTGCAGAGCCAGGTACACCGGCGGAACGTCTATGACTCCGTGGAAAAGCTGGTGGCAAAGGGCCTTGCGAGCCCCGAGTTCCGGGAAAAAAAGCGGTTGTTCAAGGCCACGAATCCCAGGCGGTTGCTGATGCTGGTCAGGGAACGGGAGGCGCTCGTGGAATCGGTGCTGCCCGCGCTCGAGCAGAAGTTCCAGAAAGCCGTGGTCGAAGAAGAAGCCGTCATCTACCACGGCTTCGAGGGCGTGAAGAACTACTTGAATGACTTGCTGGAAGTCGGCGAACCCGCGTACTTCCTTGCGGCGAAAGGCTATTGGCTGCACCCAAAACTCAAATACTTCACGCCGAAATTCGACCGGGAACGCGTGAAGCGCGGCATTCCCATGCATCACTTGTTCGACGAGGAAGTCAAGACCCGGTGTCCGGAGATACTGAAACTGGAGCTCAACCACTACCGGTTCATCCCAAAAGAATTCGGCAGCCCGGGCCTGGTCGACTTCTTCGGCGACCACGTTTACCTCTTCCATGTCGTGGAAGACAACCCCGTGCAATTCAAAATCGTCTCCAAGCCCATCGCGGAAAGCTTCCGCACCTATTTCCGGTTCATGTGGCAATTCGCCGAGAAGGGAAACGAGTGACGCCTGCAGCCAGGCCGCCGTTCACTTGAAGTAGTTTGTCTGGCCCCGGGCTTCCAGGCCTTCCTCGATGCGGAGCAACTGGTTGTACTTGGCGGTGCGCTCGCTGCGGCAGGGGGCACCCGACTTGATCTGGCCGCAGCCCAGGCCCACGGCAAGGTCCGCGATGAACGAATCCTCGGTTTCCCCGCTGCGGTGCGAGACCATGACCTTCCAGCCGTTTTTCCTGGCCAGGGAAGCGGCTTCAAGGGCTTCCGAGACCGTTCCAATCTGGTTGACCTTCAACAACAAGGCGTTACAGGCCTCCTCCATCAGCGCCTTGCGGATGCGCACCGGGTTGGACACCAGCAGGTCATCCCCGACCACCTGGGCCACGTTGCCCACTTCGGCCGTGAAGTCCGACCAGTTCAGCCAGTCATCCTCCGCGAACGGGTCCTCAAAGGAGTAAACGTCGTAGGTCTTCTTCAAGTCGAAGTAGACTTCCATGAGCTCGGGCCCGGAAAGCCGTTTGCCCGCCAACGTATAGGCTTCATCGGCGTAAAACCCGCTGGCCGCCGAGTCCAAGGCCAAGCGCACGACATCCGAGTAACCGAGTTCCTGCACGGCCGACAAAATCAATTCAATGGGCTCCCGGACTTCCTTGAGAGGCGGAGCAAAGCCACCCTCGTCGCCCACATTGACTGCTTGCTTGCCGTACTTGGCCACTATTTTTTTCTTGAGCGTCTGGTAGATTTCGGCCACGATTTGGATGCCTTCCGCGAACGACTTGGCGCCCAAGGGCATGACCATGAATTCCTGGATGTCCAACTCGTTGCCGGCGTGCGCGCCTCCATTGATGAGGTTGCTGGCAGGGCAGGGAAGCACGAACCGGTCGTTGGCGGCCAGGAAGCCGATGAACTCGTGCAAGGGAATGCCTTGCACCCGCGCGCTTTCCCGGCAGGCCGCCATGCTCGCGGAAAGAATGGCGTTCGCGCCCAGCCTCGACTTGTTGGGCGTGCCATCCAGGGCCAGCAAGGCATTGTCCACTACCCTTTGGTCGGTTACATCCAGGCCCACCAAGGCCTTCGCAATGGCCGTGTTCACGTTGGTTACGGCCATCGTCACGCTCTTGCCCAGGAAACAGTGGTCGTTGTCCCGCAGTTCCAGCGCCTCGTGAACGCCCGTGGAAGCCCCACTGGGCACCATGGCCCGCGAGAAGCCGCTGGATGTGTGCACCTCGCATTCAACGGTTGGGTTGCCGCGGCTGTCCAGGACCTGCCGCGCGAAAACCCGGGAAATCTTTTCAACCATGTTTGGTCCGCCTAGATTGACGCCCACACTTAATTAAAGCTTAATCAAAGTTTTACGCTGGCCTCCCCTATGCGGGGCAACCGGTTGACCAGGCCCGAGACAATCTTGTCGCCGATGAGCTGCTTGCGCATGCGGCCATAACAGAAGGCGTCAAACGCGCCATAGCGGGGTGCGGGAAACTTGCCCAGCACCAGCTTCCAGACGTCCGGCCAGGCGCGCTTGAGATAGGTCAGGCCCCCAATCATTTCCTGGGGCGGCTGGTTGCGCTCGCTCAGGGAGTCCTTGACCAACGCGAAATCGATTTTCGAGACCAGCCGCGTGTAATAGCCGTCCGTCCACAGGTCGTGGCCAATGAGCACCATCCGCTCCCGGGGGATGCCGGAGACCGTCGCATAATTGGTTATCGCCACCTGCTTGAAGTACTCGTCCTTGAATTCGGGGTCTTTTTCCAGTTGCGTGAGGTAGCGCTGCCGGTCGAGCTTTTCCATGCCCTCGACGTAGCTGCCGGTAACCGAGTGGATGCGGGCCTGCCGGAAGTGGCCGGAAACCCCGGAAGCCGCCTGCAAGCGCTCCAGGGCCCGGGTCTGGCTGGAAGAAACGAGCAAGTGTTTTTCGAAGTCGAAGGCGTCCTCCAGGTGGGAAAGGTTTTCCAGAATTTCCCTGACCTTGCCGAAGGCATCCGCCTTGGACTGCACCTGGCCCGGCACCAGGACATCGCCCAAGCAGAAAAACAGGCATGTCTTCTTGAGCTGTTCCTGCCGGATGCCCTTCACCGAAAACATGAACCATGAGAAGGCACAAACCTATTTAAACCCTTGACCACCCAAGTCTATTGTGTGGGATGGCATGGCCGAACCGCTCCTGTTTTTCACCGGAAATTCGAACCCCGAACTGGCCAAGGAAATCGCTTCCCACTTGAAGGCGCGGCTCGGCGACGCAACTGTCACCAAGTTCCAGAACGGGGAAACCTATGCCCGGTTCAACCAGAGCGTGCGCGGCAAGGACATCTTCATCCTGCAGAGCCTCTGCGAGCCCGTGAACGATAACCTCATGGAGCTCCTGGTGCTGGCGGATGCGGCCAAGCGCAGCAGCGCCGAAACCATTAACGCGGTCATCCCCTGGTACGGCTACAGCCTCCAAGACCGGCAGACCCAGCCCAGGGAACCGATTACCGCGAAACTCGTGGCCAACCTCCTGCAGACCGCCGGAATCAACCGGATACTCACCATGGACCTACACGTCGGCCAAATCCAGGGCTTCTTCGACATCCCCGTGGACCACGTCACGGCAATTCCCTTGTTCGCCGACTACTTGAAGAAGCAAAAACTGCACAACCCCGTGGTGGTGAGCCCGGACGCGGGAGGCACGAAACGCGCGCGCATCCTGGCCAAGGAATTGAATGCCCCCATCGCCATGATTGACAAGCGAAGGCCCAAGCCCGGCGAAGCCGAAATCATGAACGTGGTGGGAGAGGTAAACGGGAAGACCTGCATCGTCGTGGACGACATCGTCAACAGCGGTTCCACGCTGGCCCCGGTATCGAAGGCGCTGCTGGCACGAGGGGCCACCGGCATCTACATCTGCGCCACGCATCCCATCCTCTGCGGACCCGCGGTCCAGCGGCTGAAAGAAACCCAGGCCAAGGAAATTGTTTTGACGAACACCATTCCCGTTTCCAAGGAAAAGCGCCTGCCAAACGTGCGCATCCTTTCCGTGGGCAAACTGCTGGCGGACGCCATCCAGATGATGCACGCCCACAAGTCGTTGAGCGACAAGTTCGAGCAGCCCCTCCAGTAATCGAGGATGATGGACTTGACCAAGTGCGGTTTCTGTGGCGCTCTTGCGACCAAGATGAGCGACGAGGGCTTCCCGTCCTGCGCGCGGCATTCGGGAAAAAAGGCGGCTGCGCCTTCCTGCCCTGACTGTGGTTCCGTGATGGCCCTGCGCAGGGGCAAGTTCGGGAGCTTCTGGGGCTGCATAACCTACCCCAACTGCATCGGCATCCGGAAGATGGGGGCATAGGCAGGCTAGGGCTTACAGTAAAGCCCTTTCAGCCCGGTGGCTTCCTCGGTTTTGCGGTAAACCCGGGCTTTGGACGCCAGCAGGGTTATCTCGTTGGTCACATGCACCACGGCATTGAATAAATGGCCGCCCCAGGCCTTGTGACCCGAGTCCCCGATGCAGGCATGCAAGTGGAAGTCAAAGCCTTTTTCGGCGTTCCGCGAAAACAGGCCGGAGAGGGCCACCAGTTCGACGGCTTCCTTCCACGTTCGCCGAAGATATTCGCCTTTTTTCACGAAATAGCCGAGCTCGCACTCGCCGAAGGCGCCTAGGCCTGAGGCAATGACGGCTGTCCGGAGTTTGTGCTTCCGGCCCACGGCTTCAAGGGAGGCGTGCACGTTTTCCCCTGGAAACAAGCGCACGAAGACCAGGTTGCCTTGCATTTTGGACTGCATCTAACCACAAGAAAAACGACGGATGCCCTTAAATAGGTTGCTAAAAAAAAGGCCGGGAAAAAAAGGTGCAAGTATAAAAACCTTCCCGGCCTGTCGATGTAACAATCAATACAAAAAAAATTTTGTCACGCGGTTAACTTAACAACTCGTGCAAGTTTTACAAAGTCTTTTATAAAAGGTTGAACATAGTATTGGTCGAGGTGGTTAAACACAAAAAGTTTAACTAACTTAGTTCAATGGTTTGGAGGCAGGCTCACTCTGCTAATAGAGTAACATTGTTCTCATGGTCCAGTCCTCCAAACCATCCCATTTCTCCTGCTTCTTTCCCGTTGTTTCCGGGCCCCGCCTTGCGCGCTTTGCGGGTGGAAAGATTTTTTAATGCGAACAACGTAGTTAATGGGTGAAACCGTGAGTGGAACCAGTAGTGCGGCCGCGATGTTCTTGATTGGCATGGTGGTGGGCAGGTTTTTGCCGGCGTTCCCCGAGCCCTTTGGGGTCGTGAACCAGTTCCTGCCCCTCCTCCTCATCGCCTTGGCGCTCTTGCTCTTCGTCCGGGGCTGAAACAGGCTTACCAGCGGCGTTTTCGGGGCTTCTTGGCCTTGCCCGGCCGCTTCCGGGCGGGCTTTTTGCGGGCGACCCCTCGGCGCCCCGCCTTCCGGGGGCGGGAAACCGGGCCCGGCTTCAAGCCCAGCGCGCGGGCGGACAACAGGCGAGCCAACTCCACGCTTTGCTCGTGCAGCGAGGGCGGAATCAATCCAATGGCTTTGAAGACCCCGGCCTTCACCCGGTAATGGCGTTCGAGGAGGCTGCCGAGTTCTTCGATGGAGGCACTGGACGCCTCGCCTTCGACGGCCAAGACAAACGAGTGAATGGCGTGACCCAACTCGGTTAAACCCTTTTTCCGCGCCTCGGCACCCCGCGCGGCCTTGACCGCTTCGGCCTGGGCCAAGGCCTTCCGGTCAACGGCTTCCGCAAGCAAACCCAACAAAACCCTCCAACCATTGAAGGCAATAAACGTATTTAAATAGATTCGCGTCCAAATTAACTCATTCAATCGGAGGTCATTCCATGGGAAAAGAGCTTTCAAAGGAACTGCTGGAAGTCCTGGCCTGCCCGGCCTGCAAGGGAGACCTGGACTACCAGAAAGCAAAAGACCAACTGGTCTGCAAGAACAAGGCCTGCAAGCGCGCCTACAAAGTCGAAGACGGCATCCCGATCATGCTCGTGGAGTGACCTTCCTTGGACGTCGGGTGCGCTGGGAAGCCAAGGACCTGATTAAAGGAGCGGATTTCCGACCCGGGCTGTGCTTTTTTCTCGGTGCTTCAGGCGACAACACAAACCCTTCGGCCAATAAACTTTTCCGCAGCCGCTTACGGGCGCGCCACAAGCGCTGGTCAACTGCGTTTCTTTTCAGTCCGAGTACGGCTGCAATCTCTTCTGGTGTCTTATCGCCTTGAATGGACAACCGCAATACTGCCGCCTCCCTAGGGGGCAGCAAGCCAATCGCATTTTCAATTAAGGCAACGGCTTCACGGCTTTCCAGTGTATAATGGCGCGTTCTCCGCGCACGATAACGCTCTTCCGCATCTGCGGGAAGTTGGCGGAGCGGATGGCTACGTTGGGTACGCCATTCCAGTAAAAAAGTGTTCTTCACGCCGCGTGTCAAATATCCAATCAAGCCATCCTCCGTTTTGGCTACCAGTTTCCCTGTAACCCAATTCCATGCGACCTCGGCTGCCCGCGCACGCATCAGTTCACGCAAATGACGTGTGGAGAGATTGCGATATTCAGGCAGCAGGTGTCTGTAAAGGATCCGCCCCATGGCACTATCCCAACCCGGCCGCGTCCTGTCGAGCATGGCCAGTAAATCTTCTATCGCACGGTTGTCACTAGCCGTATACCCGTGAACTGGACCTGACATACACCAGATACACACACGACCCCAAATAAAAAGGTTACCTTCCTTCCTCTGTCATGGACCTCTTGTTCCACCTGCTCATCCCCTACACGCTTTTGCGGCTCCGGGGTTATGGCAACCGCTACCTGGTCCCGTTGGCGGTGCTGGCCGTCCTCCCCGACCTCGACCGGTTCGCGTGGCTGCGGCGAAGCTGGCACAGCCTCCTCCTGGGCCTTGCGCTGGTTGCCCTGGCCTGGTTCTTGGCGCGCAAGCGGGCGGACGGCAAACGCATCACTTTCATCAGCGGGTTCTACTTCTTCTCGCACCTCGCCCTCGACTTGGGCGGGGAAATGGCGTGGCTGTGGCCCCTGGACTCCAGCTACTACGTGGTCACGCCCTACGTGAAGCTCGTCAACCTCTGGCCGATTTTCGGCGTCGACTTCCAGGTGGTGCCAACCGTGGTCCAAGGCATTGGAACCGTGCTGAGCGCGGCTGGGTTTGGGGTGCTCGGGTTGCTACTGGGGTTGTGGACTGTGAACAGCCTGCGACGAAAATAGTTTAGGCGCCTGGAATGAATTCGGCGAACGGCTTGCCGGAAAAGTGCTGGTCGCCGGTGAGCAGTTTCTTCTCGGCGCTGGCATAGGAATAAATGATGGCGTCCGCCAAGTGCAGGCCCTCAGCCTCGCACAAGTTGCCGGCCTCTATGGCCCGCTCGGCAGTAAGGGGCAGCACGAGACTGTTCTGCATGACGTAATCAATGGCTTGATTCCGTTCAGCATCCGAAAATTTCCGTTTGACAAGGATTCTGGTGAGTTCACTTAGGACCAGGGTTGGCGTTTCGAGGTAGTTCCCTTCCAGCATGGACTTGAAGGGGGAGGCAGCATCCCCAAAATAGGATACCCAAGCATAGGTGTCAACGATATAGGTCTTCATGAATTTCTTCCTCGACGATGTCCTTGGTCGAAATGCGCCCGGCTAAGAAACCGGCCAAGCTCTTTTTCTTCTTGAACAGGCCCTCAACCAGGATTTCGTTGGCTAATTTGGATAGGTTGTCGGGAGAACGTTGGCGGAGCTTGGCGAAGACCGCTTCATCCAACACCAAGGTGGTGCGCACTTTGGACATAGTACCAGCATATAGCATACAGCATACCTTTTATTTAAGCTTAATTGCTATAAGCTAGGCACCAAAAGCAATATAAAATAATTCGTTGATTGACGAATTATTGTAGACACGCCTTCACGAACCCCAAAAACAGGGGGTTGGGCTTCAGGGGCCGGGACGTGAACTCGGGGTGGAACTGCGTGCCCACGAAGAACTTGTGCACGGGCAACTCCATGATTTGCATGATGCGCTTCTGGGGCGCGCGGCCGGAGAACACCAGGCCCTTGGCGGTCAACTGGTCGATGTACTGGGTGTTGACGTTGAAGCGGTGGCGGAAGCGTTCCCGGATTTTCGCGGCGCCATACAGCTTGTAGGCCAGCGTGCCTTTTTCCACGAGGACGTCGTAGCCGCCCAGCCGCATGGTGCCTCCAAGGCCTTCAATATCTTCCTGCTCGGGGAGGATGCAGATGACGGGATGCGGGGTCCTCGGGTTCACCTCCGTGGTGTTTGCGTCCTTCAAGCCACAGGCATTGCGCGCGAACTCAATCGTTGCCAACTGCATGCCATAGCAGAGGCCGAGATAGGGGATGCCGTGGGTGCGCGCGTAGCCGATGCAGGAAATCTTTCCCTCCACGCCGCGCGAGCCGAAGCCGCCGGGGACGATGAGGCCGTCAACGCCGGCCATGGCTTCTTCAACGGAACGCTTGCCCTTCTCGAGGTCGGTTGTTTCAATCCACTTCACGTTGACCTTGGACTGGGTCACGGCCGCGCAGTGTTCGAGCGCTTTCAGGATGCTGATATAAGAGTCGAAGAGACCGGTGTACTTTCCGGCGATGCCCACGGTCACGGCTTTCACGGGCTTTTCGACGACGTTGGCCTTGGTCCACTGCTCGAGGGCTTTCTGCTGGCCGTCAAGCTTGAACTTCTGGTCCCAGCCGAAGTGGACCAGGATGGCGGTGTCGACTCCCAGGTTGCGGAGGAACAGGGGCAGGCTGTAAATGTTGTCCACGTTGTGCATGCCGAACACGCGGTTCATGGGCACGTTGCAGTTGAGGCTTATTTTCTCGGTCACCTTCTGGGTGATGGGGTGCTCGGAGCGGCAGATGACCACGTCGGGTTGAAGGCCCAGCTCCAGCATTTTCTTGATGCCGAGCTGTGCGGCCTTGGTCTTGAACTCGCCGACCGAACTGGGTTCCAGGATGTAGGTGAGGTTGACCAGGCAAACGTTTTCCGCGCCCTCCTCATAGCGGAGCTGCCGCATGGCCTCCATGATGTGGAGGTTCTCGTAGTCTCCCACCGTGCCGCCGACCTCGATGAGGAGCATGTCCGCCTTAGACTTCACGGCGAGGTTGCGGAGGACGTTTTTGACTTCGCCGGTCACGTGGGGGACGAACTGCACGTCCCTTCCAAGATATTTTCCTTCGCGTTCCTTTTGGATGATGGACTGGTAGATGCGGCCGGATGTTACGAAGCTGTCCTTGTTGACGGTCAAGTCGAGGAACCGCTCGTAGCTGCCCAGGTCCATGTCGGTTTCCGTGCCGTCGTCCAAGACGAAGACTTCGCCGTGCCGGTAGGGGTTGAGGGTTCCCGCGTCCACGTTGAGGTAGGCCTCCATCTTGATGGGCACGACCCTGAGCTTGCGGTTGATGAGGCACTTGCCGAGCGCCGAGGTAAACGTTCCCTTGCCGATGCCGGAGATGACCGAACCCGTTACAACCAGGTACTTGGTCTTGCCGGGCTTGTAGCCATCCGGGATGACGGAATAGAATTCCTCCGAGGAATGGGAGGCAATCTCGTCAAACACTTTCCTGGTATCCAATCAAACCCCTACTTGAGATTATTTAACAAAAACAGACTAATTTATTGGCGCAACGGTTATTTAAACCTTTTTACAAACCCCGTTTGCGAAAAAAAGGCGAGAAAAGGCCCTAATTTGGGAAAAGCGTTCCACTGAAAAAACGATTTTACTTCGACTTTTTCCCATAATAGATGACGCGATTAGAGTTTAAATACCTAACGGGCGCCAATCCTCTTTCCACGACAGACGGCGACTATTGAAGGACTACCGCCCCATCGAACCCTGCGGGTGAGATGGGGCACGTCCGCGATGTCAACCCCCATGGGGGCCTAATCGGCTGGCGCCTCGTCAGTTGTGGGGGTGTAGTCTAGCCTGGCAGGATTCGAGGTTCGGGACCTCGCGGCAGGAGTTCAAATCTCCTCACCCCCATTTTTTTATTGCAGGTCACGGATTTTCCCGAAGTAGTACGGCTGGTCCTCGATGACCCACACCTTGAA
Organism: Candidatus Iainarchaeum sp.; assembly: GCA_018304425.1. Classification (GTDB taxonomy): domain Archaea; phylum Iainarchaeota; class Iainarchaeia; order Iainarchaeales; family UBA10219; genus UBA10219; species UBA10219 sp10219u. The sequence goes on from JAGVWE010000003.1 coordinate 65,468, forward strand.
GTCGCCCAGCGGCTGTTTGAGGAACGGCGAAATCACTTTTTCCTTCAAGATGTTGGTGCCGATGGTGACCGCGTTGTGCGACGGGATGACGATGAGCTCTTTGCCCTTGAATTTCCCGTGCAGGAAGCACTTGAACAACTCGGCTTTCACGCCCTCGCGGATGGAAATCGCTGGATGCTCGTTGCCGATGACGATTACTTTCGCTTTCCGGAATTCCTCGTTGTCGGGGACGAAAGCACCATGCGTGACATAGGTGCTGGTGGCAGGCAGGAAGAGGCCTTCCTCCAATACCTTCAAGCCCTTGAACCGGGCGATGGGGCCGAGAATCGTGTCATGGTTGCCCTTGACGAGCACGATTTCCCGGCAGTGCTGCTGCAGGAAGTCCAGCATGCCCAAAACCTCCTTCCACTCCTGCTCGGAGATGCCGCCGAACTCGTGCTTCAGGTCGCCATTGACGACAATCCGCTCGATTCCCTTGCCCTCGGCGGCAAGCGCCAGGAAGGCGAGGCCCAGCCGGCCGACGATGTCATGGAAGTTGAAGCGCGGAATCAGCACCCCCTCCCGGTTCAGCATCTCCTCATACCCGAGGTGCAAATCGGAGACGACGAAGGCCTTCTCCCGGACGAGGTAGAGGCCCAACCCGTAAATCTCGCAGCCGGGCAACACCTCTTTTTGGGACATGCGACCCGATTCCTTCTTCGCCGCTTTTTTCGCCATGGCTACACGACCTTCTGCTTCTCCGCGATGCGCTGCATGACGCGCTCGTGAATCCGGCGGATGAACGCCAGCCTATCCTCCATCTTCATGACATCCCCGTAGCCCTGCAGCAACAAGTTGAAGGCAAAAGGCGAGGGCAGGGGCGTCGCGATTTTCCGCACCTTCACCTGCCCGCTTTCCAGCCACTGGACTACTTTTGCCGCGGAATCGATGTCCATGAGGTCCTCCAAGACTTCCCGCCTGGCCTCGCGGAGGATGCAGAAGTCGCGGGAAATGCGCCGGACCGCGCTGATGAGCAGCCTCGAACTCATCTGCTGCCGGCCCGCGCTCTTGGTCTTTCCGCGGTAGCTGCGCAGAATCATCAGGGCGCGCGTGGCGCAATGCCTAAACCTCCGGCTCAGCACTTCCGTGCGGTCCAGGGCCATTTCCAGGAGCATGCGCAGGTCCGGGCTCTTGACTATCCGTAAGGCGGTGTCAATGGGCAGCTTCCCCTCCGAGGTAATCACGAAGCCGTTGTCGCCCATGCTCAACTCCACGTCCTTGTGCGTGAGCCGGGAGAGGGCATAGGCATATGCTTTGCTCAGGGCGTCGTTCGTCCTCCTCCCGAACAGGGAGTGGAAAATCAAATGAGTCAACTCGCCCTCGCAGTAGGCTTCAATCACCAGTTTCTTGTCGTGGGGGATTTCCGCGAACAAGAACTGCTCGTGGAAGTACTCGTAGATGGCGTTCGCGGAATTCTCGTCCACGTACAGGTATTCGTGCAGCCACTCGATGACCTCCGTCTTGGGCTTCCGGTAGACAAACTTTTCCTCCATGAGGCGCCGGAACCGCTGGATTTCCAGGGCCAGGTCGAAGGACAAGGGCAGCATCTCGCTCGCCCAGCTGGGAACCGTGGGAGGCCTTTTCTCGGCCGACCGCACCTGGATGGTCATGCCCCGGGAAAAGTTGAAGACATAGCTTTCCCCGCCCAAGACGAAGACGTCGTTCTTTTTGAGGCGCTCCAAGAACATTTCGTCGATGGTGCCGATGGTCTGCTCGCCGAGCTTGACCTTTATTTTGGCCTCGTCCGGGATGGTGCCGACATTGGTCATGTAAATGATGCGCGCCATCTTGCCGCGCTTGCCAATCCACCCCGTTTCCCGGTCAAACCATATCTTGGCGTAGACATAGCGCAGCTCCAGGGAAGTGTACTCCCCGGCCAGATAGTCTATGACCTCGAAGAAATCGGTTCGCTTGAGGGAATGATAGGGAAAGGCACGCGTGACCAACCGGAACAGGTCCTCGACCTGGATCTTGTCCTCAATGGCTATTCCGAAAATGTGCTGGGCCAGCACATCCAGGCAGTTCAGGGGCACCTGGATCTTGTCAATCTTTTTCTCGAGCGCGTTCTTCAACAGGACCGCGCATTCCACGAGGTCATCGCGGTCGAGGACAATGATTCGGCCTTTCACCTGGTCATGGAGCTTGTGCCCGGACCGGCCCATGCGCTGGATGGCCCGCGCCACGCTCTTCGGGCTGCCCAGGAGGATTACCAGGTCGATGAAGCCGATGTCGATGCCCAGTTCGAGACTCGTGCTGCACACCACGCACTTGAGCTTGCCTTGCTTGAGCCGGTTCTCGATGTTCAGCCGGTGCTCGCGGCTCAGGCTGCTGTGGTGCGCGCCAATGTTCCCGGACAAATACTTTTTGGGGAACTTTTCCTTCAGGTGGTGCACGACCCGCTCCGTGGCCGAACGCGTGTTGGTGAACACCAGGGTGGTCTGGTGGCCCTGGATAAGCTTGTCCAGGGTGTCGTAGAGGGCGCGATGCACCTGTTCCGGCGTAACGTCAATGAAGTTGGGCAACGGAGAGAGGACTTTCAAGTCCATTTTCTTGAGGAACGAGACATCCACGATTTTGCAGGGGCGTTGGACGCGCTCGCTTTCGTAGCCCACCAGGTACTCGGCGACCAGCTCCAGCGGGGCCACGGTGGCACTCAAGCCGATGCGCGTCATTTCCGGGGCCAGCCGCTGCAGGCGCTCCAGGCTCAGGGCCAGGTGCACGCCGCGCTTGTTGCTGGCCAGGGCATGGATTTCGTCGACAATGCACCATTTGACTCCCCGGAGGTTTTCCCGGAACTTGGGCGCGTTCAAGAGGATGGCAATGGTTTCAGGCGTGGTGATCAGAATGTGGGGCGGTTTGCGCAGCATTTTTGCGCGCTCGGAAGTGGTCGTGTCGCCGGTTCTAACCGCCACGCGGATGCCCAGTTTCCGTTCCTTCTTCCCTTGAACGGCGGCAATCTCTTCCAGGGGCTCCAGGAGGTTGCGCTGGATGTCGTTGTTCAGCGCGCGCAGCGGCGAGACGTAAACGCAGTAGACCTTGTCCTCGAGCTGGTTGCCCTGGGAGAGGTTCAACAGCTCGGAGATGACCGCGGTGAACGCGGAAAGGGTCTTGCCGGTGCCGGTCTCCGCGCTGACCAGGGTGTTCAACCGGGCATGGATGTTGAGAATGGAATAGCGCTGGGGCTCGGTGAAGCTGCCGAACTTCTGCCTGAACCACGCCGAAAGCAAGGGGTTCAGGTTGCGGTGGATTTCTTCGTCCGAGTACTTCTCGGTCTGGCGTTCAATCATGGCGGGCCCCAGGAAAAGAGTCGAGCAAGGAATTGCGTCGGAATAGGAATAAAATACCTTGGCTCCCCCACTTATGCAAATGAAAGCGCCTTCCTTGCTTGCCCTGCTCCTGCTGACCCTGGTTTTGATTGGGTTGTCCGGCTGCCTTGCATCCGGGCCGCAAAAGTTGGACAAGGAAAAGCTGCCGCCCCTGCCCAACAACAAAACCGATTGCGAGGCAACGGGCGGAAGCTGGGGGCTGTTCTCCGGGGGCCCGGAGGAATCCTGTTTCCTGCGTACGACGGACGCCGGCAGGCCGTGCACGAACTCCGACCAGTGCGAGGGCGCGTGCGAAGCGGACCAGGAAGGCGCAACGACCGGCGCATGCACCAAGAGGAGGCCCGTGATGGGCGGCTGCCACGCTTTCGTGGAAAACGGCCCGGCTCGCACGGTATGCATTAATTGAAGGCCCACGCACACCGCTTTTAAACCCTTTACAACCCCATTCCTTGGATTGCATGGAGCGCGTCTACTTCAAGGACAAGGAAATCGTTTTGGTGGGCACGGCGCACATCAGCCAGGCCAGCATCGACCAGGTCAAGAAGGCCATCGAGGAAGAGAAGCCGGACTGTGTGGGCGTGGAGTTGGACGCACAGCGGTTCGAACAGCTCCAGCAGGGCAGCCGCTGGCGGGAAATGGATTTGGTGAAGGTCATCCGGGAAGGCAAGGGCTACTTATTTTTGTTGAACATCTTGTTGGCGAACATCCAGCGGCAGCTCGGCGACCAAGTGGGGGTCAAGCCCGGCGAGGAAATGCTGGCAGCCGTGAACGCGGCCAGGGAAAAGAACATCCCGGTGGCGTTGCTGGACCGCGACGTACGCATCACCTTGAAGCGCGCCATGGCCCGGATGTCCGCCCTCGAAAAATTCAAGTTATTGTATGCGGTGTTGCTGGCCTTGTTCGAGATGCACGAGCCCCTCACCAAGGAAAAGGTCGAGGAGCTCAAGCAACAGGACACCCTGAACGCGTTGCTCAAAGAACTCGGGCGGGAGGCTCCCGGTGTCAAGCAGGTGCTGGTCGATGAAAGAGACCAGTTCATTGCCAACAAGATTCTGGCGGCGAACGGCAAGAAGATTGTCGCGGTCGTGGGAGCCGGGCACATCGAGGGCATCCAAAAGCACTTGGCGCACCAGATGCCGATTGCGCACTTGAACCTCGAGCCCACCAAGAACGTGTGGATGGAGTTCCTCAAATTCGTGGTGCCCGTGGTATTCATTGCTTTGCTGGCCTATGGCCTGGTGAACAAGGGGTTTTCCACGGGCCTCGAAATGATTGGATGGTGGATTGCCATCACGGGCGGCTTGTCCGCCTTGGGCGTGCTGGTGGCGCGGGGGCATCCCTTCGCCATTGCCACGGCTTTCCTGGCCGCGCCCCTCACGACCTTACACCCCGCGCTGGCGGCCGGCTGGTTTGCCGGCCTCGTGGAAGCCAAGATCCGCATTCCCCTGGTGAAGGACTTTGAGGGGTTGAACAAGCTGAACAGCCTCTCGGACTTGAACAACAACCGCGTGACTCACATCCTGATGGTTACTGCCCTGGCCAACCTGGGGGCCACGATGGGCACGCTTATTGCGTTCCCCTATCTCTTGAGCCTGCTGGGCTGATTTTTAAAGCCGCAAGCCAAGGAGAAACGAATAAATACTTCGTGCGAGACAATATTAGTGGTTTGAATGAAGTACTGGGCCTTGGTTTCGTTGCTGGTGCTGGCCGTTGTCTTGGCTGGCTGCACCTCAGGCACGGGCCAAGCCATTAGCGCGCCGCTGCTGCCTGACCGGGAGAACCGCACCTCGGTCTTTGTCATGGAAGACCTTGTCATGTACGGTTTTGGCAGCAAGAAACTGGAGGTAAACAGCGAGGGCCTCAAGATACTGCCCCAGTATGGAAAGCTGTTGGCCGGCGTCAGAGCCCAGTTCAAAGCAGCCAGGGACGGGGAAGCCGATACCTCGGGGAAAGCCGATAAGTCGGGTCACAAGTACACGGTGCACTTTTACTGCGACCGCTGCTATCTTGGACTCAACATGGCGTCCGACATTCGGGTCAGAATATACCCGCCATCCGTTAAGAAGGGAGAGAAGGCGACCGGAGAGGCCGGGGTCTGGTCGCTGCCCTACGCAAATCCCTGCGGGGAAAAAACCAAGATAAGGGCCGTATTGGAATTTGAGGACCTCAATACCAAGAAAATCACGGAACTCGAGTCCAAGGAAGTCGAATTCATTGTCCGGGGCTCGGGCACCTGCACTAAATAGGGAGAATGACAAATGCAAAAACCAATCCTCGTTTTAGTTCTTGTTCTCGCCGTTGTCTTGGCGGGTTGCGCTTCTGGCACGGGCCAAGCCTATAGCGCGGATGATTTGCCAAGCGGAAAGAATGCCGCCGTCCAGTTGAGCGACAAAATCACGGTCAGTTACATTGACACCAAAAACCCCGATTACAAGCCCTGGAACCCCGAAAAGTTCAGGGTTGAGGTGCCGGTGGGCGGCAGCCTCCTGAAATACGGGGCCTACAGCGACGTCGACATTGATGCGAAGATTGTGGATGATAAACGGATGGACGAAGACCACCAGTACTGGATTCGGTTCAAGGTTGAGGGCTCGGGCATCACGCTGACGAACAGCAAGCCCTTTGAGGAGTTCCGGGTTAAGAAGTCCGTCCGGGGCACGAACATCAAGGGCAGCGTCTACTCGAATTTGATGGACTGCGGAAAACCCGGCACTATCGTGGTTCAACTCATCTTCAGGAACCCGAAGAAAGGCCATGAAGTGGTGCTAAAGGAAATCCGCAGCGGAACCTATTACGGTAGCAACTGCTAGAACGCAGGCGCCCTATTCCACTCTCGTGCCCGGGCTTTCTTCACTCTCTTTCACGGCCTTCTTTGAGGTAGGGCAGCAGCGCGCCCTTGGCTTCGGCTTCCTGGATGAGTTTTTTCGCGAACTCCATGCGTTGCAGGCACCCGGCCAGGGCCAAAACCGCGATGAGGCCGAGGGCCAACTGCATGGGCTTGAAGCCCGCAAGGGAGGGGACGAAGGCAGATGCCAGGAGGCCCAGCAGGAACACGAGCAGCCGCTCCGCGTGCTCGCCGATGCCTGGCCAGTCGCGGTTGTCGGTTACAATCACCAGGCCTGCGCGGGGCTTGGCGTAGCTGGCGATGAACGACAGGCCGATGGCCAGCGCGGTCTCGAGGGGAAACCGGGGGGCAAAGGCCGCGTAGAGGAACAGCTCGACAAATTTGTCCATCAAGGCGTCGAAGTAGTTGCCGAAAGGCGAGCGCTTGTTCAAGAGTTTTGCCACGCTGCCGTCAATCAAGTCCATGGAGGCCGCCAGCACGGCGAAGAAGAAGGCCAACAGATACCGGCCTTGGAAGACGAAGGCAGCCGCAACTAAGGCGAAGACCACGCCCAACAGCGAAACCTGGTTGGGGGAGATTCCAAGGGCGGCAAAGGGTTTGGCTAACGCAGTGCAAATCCCGCGCACCCGGTTGCGTGTAGCCTGGCCCAGCATGCCCATCAGCCTTCCTTGTGCCCGCAAACCCTTTTAAGGTCTGCTTTCAGTTGTTCCGGGGAATGAAAGTAAACCACTTGGAAGCCCAGCAGGGTTGCGGCCAAGACATTGTACCAGGAATCGTCGACGAAGAGGGTTTCATCCGCCCTTGCGCCCACGGCCTTCAAGGCGGCTTCAAAGGCGGCGGGAAAGGGTTTCATGGCCTTTATTTCGTTGGAGAAAACCAGGGCATCGAAGCCGGCATAGCGCTTGAGCATGCGGTTGGTTGCAACCTGGTAGTCCGAGGTGTTGGTCAGCAGCACGCATTTCACGCCGTTCCGCCGGAGGCCCGCCACCGCATCCAGCACGCCGTAGAATGGTTTGTTGGCTTTGTAGGGCGCGGTCAGCAGCTTCTCGAATTCCCCACGGGTCAGGGGAGCCCTGCCGTTGTCGAGCACGCGCGACCAGAACGAAAAGGAATCCATTTTTCCCGTCAGGTGCGCGCAGTTGTGCAGGCAGTAGCGGAAGAAGAACAGGGACAGGGGCACGCCTCGGGCCCTTGCCGCCGCCTGGAAGGTTTGGAAGTCGTTGTTCTCAATCACGACGCCGTTGAAGTCCAGGATGGCTGCTTTAATCACTCGCTCACGTCCTCGACGGAGGCCTCGAAGGCGTACTCCAGCAACTCGGCAGGCGTTATTTCGAGGAGGTGCGCGTCATCGCCGCCCCCGGCGTAAACCTTTTCCTTTGCCATGAGCTTCTGGTCAACCAGGGTTTTCACGCCGTACACGCTGATGGGCGGAACGCCCCCGACTTCGTAGCCCGTCATTTCAAGGACCTGCTTGGGGTTGGCGAGTTGCAAAGCGGGGCCAAGGCCCATGGCTTTCGCGACCTTGGCCGGGCTGACCTTGTCGTCTCCCAGCAGCACCACCAGGACTGCCTGGCTGCGGTCGTAGACGAATACAATGGTTTTGGCGATGTCGTTGACGTTAACCCCCAGCACATGGGCGGCTGCCTTGCAGTTGGGCACCTTGTCCACGCACTCGATGAGCTTGGCCTTCAAGCCGTTGGCTTCGATGAATTCGTCGAGCATAGGCAAGAAAACGGGAAAAAAAGGTTAAAAAGCCAAGGCTTTAGGCCCTGGCTTTGACCGCTGCGCACTCCCGCTTCAGGAGTTCGGCCTTGTCCGTGCGCTCCCAGGTGAAGTCCGGGTCGTCTCGTCCAAAGTGCCCGTAGGCGGAGGTCTTGGCGTAAATCGGGCGCCGCAGGTTCAGGGCCTTTATCATGGCTGCAGGCCGGAAGTCGAAGTGCTTGAGGACCGCGTTGTACAAGGCCTTTTTGTCGACTTTCTCGGTGCCGAAGGTGTCTACCATGACGCTGATGGGCTTTGCCCCGCCGATGGCATAGGAAAGCTGTATCTCGCACTTGTCGGCGAGGCCTGCGGCAACCACGTTCTTGGCCGCGTAGCGCGCCATGTAGGCTCCGGACTTGTCCACCTTGGACGGGTCCTTACCGGAGAATGCCCCGCCGCCGTGGTTGCCGATGCCGCCATAGGTGTCGACGATTATTTTCCGGCCCGTGCAGCCGGCGTCCGCAACGGGCCCGCCGAGAACGAACCGGCCCGTGTTGTTGATGAAGTACTTCGTGTCCGCGTCCGCCAACGCGCCGCAAACCGGCTGGATGACTTCGCGCTTGATGTCTACCCTGAGCTTGTCCAGGGAAACATCGGGGTCGTGTTGCGCGGCGATGACCACGGCTTCCACGCGCTTGGGCTTCCCGTTCGCGTACTCGATGGTCACCTGGCTCTTGCCGTCCGGCCTGAGGTAAGTGAGCACGCCTTTCTTGCGGACTTCGGCCAGCTTGTGGCAGAGCCGGTGGGCCAGCAGGATGGGCAGGGGCATCAGCTCCGGGGTCTCGTTGGTCGCGTAGCCGGACATCATGCCCTGGTCGCCCGCTCCGACTTCCTTGTCACCGCTCGCGTCCACGCCCAACGCTATGTCGGGGCTCTGCTTGTTGATGGAAGTCAGCACGCCGACGCTCTGCGCGTCGAAACCGTACTCGGGCTTGGTGTAGCCGACTTCGCGGAGGACGTTGCGCACGATTTGCTGCACGTCAACGTAGGTCCGGGTCGTAATCTCGCCCGTGACCAAGATGAAGCCGTTGCCGGCCATGGTCTCGCAGCCGACCCGTGCCAGGGGATCGTCCTTGTAAATGGCGTCCAGGATCGAGTCGCTGATGCGGTCGCATACCTTGTCCGGGTGCCCTTCCGTTACTGCCTCCGACGTGAACAAAAAGTCTCCGTTGCGCATGGTGTTTCCTCCCAAGAAAGAAGTATTCCCTGGATTAGATAGGGACCGGTTTATATTAATAATTTCCTGCTGTAATTATTCGCATAAGAATAAATAGGGTTTTAAAGGGTTTGAGACAAGGGTATTTCATGCTGCCGGAATTGGGCGACATCAAGTTCAGGCGCAAGCAGTTCGGCTTGACGCAGTCCGAGCTGGGCCACCGCGCCGGGGTCTCCCAGTCCCTCATCGCGAAAATCGAGGCCGGCAGCCTCGTGCCGAGCTATGAGAACGCCAAGAAATTGTTCGACTTGCTGGACCAGCTGCACGAGGAAGTCAAGGTGAAGGCATCCGATCTGATGACGCACAAGGTGTTGAGCATCCCCAGCAACGCGAGCCTGGCGCGGGCCGCGAAGGCCATGAAGGAGAAGGGGGTGTCCCAGCTCCCGGTCATGGACAACGAAAAAATCGTGGGCACCCTTTCCGAGAAGGACATCCTGCAGCGCATCCATGACACGGATCACGCCATTGACCTGGGGCAGTTGACGGTTGCCGAGGTCATGGGCGAGCCGCTTCCCCTCATCCGGGAGGACACGACCTTCAGCCTTATCTCCTCCCTGCTGGAACACTATCCGGCCGTGCTCATCGGAAAGAAAGGCAAAGCGGTTGGCATCATCTCCAAGTCCGACTTGCTGAAGGTCCTCCTTAATAGAAAGAAGAAATAATAGTAGGCAGGGGGCGCCGGAGCAAAGGTTTAAATACGTAAGCCGCACATAGTAATGTAGGTAGTAACTTTTTACTACTAACGAGTGACAAAGGTTTCCACTCGGAAGGGAGGAGGGAGTATTGGATGAATAAGGCAATGGCTTTGGCGTTGATTGCATTGTTTGCTTTGACCGCTTTGCCTAGCTTTGTCTCAGCCTATTATCCCTATGGGTATTATGGCGGCTACCGCCCCGGCGTTTATAACTACGGGGCACCGTATTATGGCTCGTACTATAACTACGCGCCAGGCTCGTACTACAACTACGCGCCATTCGTGTACAGCTACGCCTACTACAGGCCGGCCGTATACAACCGGTACTACGCCTACCCAATGGGTTACCCCTATCAGTATGGGGGATGCGGCTGGGGTCCATGCGGGTATTGGTGAAGGCAGTAACGGCATGAAGTCTTGCCGCCTAGCTTACAGCAGCGTTGAAAAGGGAAAAACATGCGGAAAACCATTTTACTGGCGGGAATGATGGTGCTTGCGTTTTTTGCAGGCAACGCCCTTGCCGCCCCGTTTTACTACTACGGCGAGCAACGGGCCACGCCTGACTACTTCAACAGCATCGACCCCTTGATCGGCTCGCCCTATTACCCGGAAACCGCCCGGACCTATAGCCTGCGCGGCTACTTCTTCCACCGCAACTACCCGGTGAGCGCGCTCTCCATGGCCTATGAGCCGCTACGCTCCGAGGAACGGTTTCCCTATGGCAACGTCTACTCGTATGACCCGTTCACGGGCCTGACCTATCTCACGGGCAGCAAAGGCTACCGGCCATTCGACTACCGCTACAACCAAGGCCTCGGCAGTGCCTGGAACGGCCAAGGCCTTTCGGGCCGAAGCGCCGGCCGAGACCCCTCGGGTCGAGGCCAGGGCTACCAGTACCTGGACGGCGTGGCCTATAAGCAGCCCGCGGCAGCCAGCCCGGGCTTTGACTTTGACACGTATGCCAGAGGGGTAACCTACAGGTGAAAACATGAAAACCACTGCCTATCTTTTGGGAATAATCTTTTTGGCCTTGTTCGCGGCCAACGCGTTCGCGCAGGCCACGGTCCAACAGAACCCCATCGATTACACGTACTACGGTTACCCGACGGACTACCCCCTTAACTATATCCTGAAGAATAAGTTCCAGTTGTCGGGACCGGCCATGTTCGACTTCCGGTTCCTCTCACGGTACATCCCCAACGGAAAGCCGAACATCCTCGAAGAAGGCGTGTGCGTGGACGACGCCTGCTACTGCAAGGTGAGATACGGCTTGCACGACAACACGAGTCACGTGCTGCCGCGCGACTACCAGATTTACATCACGCACCACAACAGCGCCAGCGACTACTCCGCGCCCAGGGGCTCACACAAGGGCTTGTACATGGACTGCGGGCAAAGCGTTTACCCTCCGAACCCCTATTATCCCGGGGAACGGAAGCCGCCCTACGTGCCCCAGGCTTACACGGCTGAAACCCTGGGCTCCAAGTACGGGACTCCGGTCAGCTGGAGCGTGGCCTATGACTACGCGAAGAACCTGCTCAAGCAACAGCCGCAGTCGGCCTACACCTACCAGCAGTTCTACGGCTATGGGAACACAAGCAACCCGCAGTTCAACCAGTACACGCGCCAGGGCGCCTACGACTGGGGGTATCCCATTAACACGACCTACAACCCCTACCAGACCGGAAGCTCTTACCAGGGGCCTACCAGCATTGGAGACCCCCTAGCGGGGGCAGGCGGCTATAGGACCACCTACCGGCCGGGGTATACCTATCCCTACAATGGGTGAAAACCATGCTGTCGCACAAAACTGTCCTCGCACTGGCCTTGTTGGTCTTGCTCGCTTCGAGCGCACTGGCCCAGACCTACAACTATTATAACCAGCCCACGGTCATCCCCGGGCAGCAGACTTCCAGGATTTCGCAGGCCGACATCGAGAAGGCCTTGCGGGAAATAGCCCGTGTCTACGGCCAAGTCCAGGGCAGGTTCATTGCCGAACAGCAGACCGGCTACCAGCTTCCAACCGTTGCCCAGGGACAGCCTTCGCTGGCCGGGCAACTGCAGAAGTACCTGCCCCAACCCACTGCCGCTGCCCAAGGACAACAGGCCAACCCGTTCCTGACCTATGGCTTCCAGCAGGACGTGACTGACTTGTTCAGCCGGGACTTCGTCCGGCAGCAACAAGGCGAGAACCCCCTGTACTCGCTGCCCCAGTACAAGCAGGACCCCCAGGCCCAAGCCGCTTACCAGCAGGCGCAACTCCCCGATTACCGGGAAGTGCGGCTGGTGGAATTGCGGGAGCGCAGCGTGCTCCAGGGAAACATGGAGTTCTTTGACGTGGAAATCAGGAACACGAACTTCATGCCCCGGGCCTATGCCTTGCACGTTGAGAAAGAGGATGCTTCCCTGAAGACCTCGCTGTCGGAGAGCGCGTTTTCGCTGGCTCCAGGCGAGGCCCGGACCGTGAAGGCCATCGTGGAGCCCACCAAGGAGACCAAGCCGGGCGCCAAGGCGGTTTACGTCGTGGTTACGAGCAGCCCCACCACGAGCGCCCCTACTGGCACTGGTTTGGGGCAACCCAGCTATTATGGCCAGGAATACGATTATGGTGGGGCCTCGGCTCTGGCCTCGGCTGCGGCCTCGGCTTTGCCCGCGCCCGTGATGGGGTTGCAGCGGCTGGTCGTTTCATTGGAGGACTTCCAGAAACCCGTCAAGGCCGAAACCGTCGTGTTGAAAGTCAACCGCCAGGAGTATGACGTGGGCGCGAAGGGCTTTGACGTCCAGGTCAGCCCGAACAAGGTGGGCGGTTCGGACAAGGTAGAGGTCAGCATCGCTGAAGACTTTTTCGTGGGCAGCCAGCCTGCCGTGGTGGAAGTCCTGTTCATGGATGCGTTCGACAACGCGTACTCGCTTTCCTTTGAGTTGGTGCCCTCCAAGTACGAGGTCCAGGCCCGCAACCTCGAGTTCAAGGCCCAGGTCTTCAAGGCTTTGCAGTATGGCCGCGAGTTGCGGAACGCTTACTTCCGCGCGAGGGCTTCGACCGGCAAGTACGTGAAGAACAACGCGTACCAGTTGCAGGGGCCCCGGGCGTTCGTGAAGCTGGAGGAAACCATTCCAGTGGGCTCGAAGAATAACTTCGAGTTTTATGCGGAAGACCAGTTTGGCACTTACTTCAAGACGGTGGGAAGCTTCACCATCCGGTTCCTCGTGGCTCCCCAAGGCATGGGCTTGCCCGAGCAGGGCTACCGGGAGTACGGCAACAAGCAGGAGTACCGGGAACCGCTGACCCTGAGTGTCGTGGAAAAGCCGGTCTTGGCGGACGTGCTGCAGATTACCGCTTATCCGGCTGAAATTAGCCTTAAAGGCGGGGAAAGCCGGGCTTTTGAGGTCAGCGTCTTGAATGCGGGCACGGAGCCGGCCAGGGACCTGGACCTGGCTTTGAGGGGGCTGCCGCAGGGCGTTGAATTCACGGCGAGCCAGGTGGATGAACTGCCGGCCGGAAAGTCCGCTGTGTTCAAGGCCACGCTGGCCACTGGTCTGGACGTCGAAAAATCGTTCAGCCTGGAACTCGAGGCAAACGGCCTGGGCTTGATTGCCGCAGGCAAGGCATTGACCCTGAAATTGGAGCCCAAGCCACGGGTGTCCGAGCAGAACCTGGTCAGCGAAGTCGTTGAACGCGAGCTCTCAAAGACCACGGTGAAGAGCAAGGTCTCCGACGAACAAATCAAGGCCGAAGTCGAGAAGATGATTTCCGCCCTGCAGTCCGAGGGCTTGAAGAAGGAGTCCGCCGAAAAAATCAGGGAACTGATTCCGGTGGACTTCGCCGTGAAGGCGAACATCTTGAATGCCGAGGGTGAGAAGGTGGACGCGCTTTACGGGATCAAGAAGGGCAAGGACTTGTTTGTCACGCGCGTGTATGACGGCATCGTGAACTCGGAGGTCAACCTGGACTACGATACCTTGAACCGGTTGGCCGTGGAGAACATGGTGGGTTCCTTTGGCCAGGCGGGCCTGGTGGGCTTTGGGGTCAGCGACCAGGGAGTCGCAGTGGGTTTGGTCATCCTGGTGATTGGCCTGGTCGCCGTCATTTTGCTGTTCCGGGAAAAGCACAGTTCCAACGAGAAGTTCCTCCGCAAGCGGAACTTCGCCGTGATTAAGGCCAAAAACCATTAACCCCCTGGAAAGCCTTGATAAGGCCTGGGAGGCTTATTCTAGCCTCAATTGCCGCCAGAGATAGGTTTAAATACTACCTCGGCAGCATGGTATATGTAGCTTGTTCACATGAACAAGTTAATCAAGGTGGGTTTTGGTGAAAAACACGGCAATCTTCCTGGCACTCTTGTTGGTGGTTACAACCATCCGGGCAGAAGTCCTTGAACTGCCTGCCGAAGTCCAGTTTAGCGGACAGCCGGTCGAACTCTCTTTTAAGGTACGCAATGAGGCCTTCCAGGCCCTGCCGGTGCAGGTCGACGTCCAAGTCGTTTCCTTCAAGGTCCTGCGCAAGCCCGACCTCGTCCAACCCGGGGAAGTCCAGGAAATCCGGCTGCAGCTTCAACCCAGGAACGACCTCCTCGGCTCAACCTACCAGTCCACTATCACGGTCAAGATGGGGGCCCAGGAAACCCGGAAAGAAGTCAAATTCGTTTTCGGGGAAGCCCCCAAGCAGGCCCCGAAGAAAAATGCCCTCCCTCCAGCCACTCCAAAGGCTCCCACCGCATTCGCGGTGCTGCCCCTGGCCTTCAACGAGTTCATGATGAACCTGGGGCTCGCGTTGCTGGCGGCCATTCTCTTGATTTCGTTCATTGCAAGGCTTACCAAAAGATTCATGCAAAACAGGGGTTGAAAAAAGATGGACAAAGTCTTCCTCACGGGTTTGTTGATGGTCTTCCTGCTCGGATTGCCTGGTCTAGCCGGCGCCGTGACTTTCTCTGACCGGCTGCCAACAGGCGATAGCTCGAACGACCCCCTCCAAAAGATTGCCGTAACCCTTTCCGACCCGGACGGCATCAACAAGGACAAGGTTTACTTCGAAGTCGACGGCTTCAACTATGCCTTGAACGACCCCCGCATGAGCTATAACGAGGCCACGGGCCGCCTGGAATATACTCCCATCCGGGAGCGGGACGAACTCGACAAGGTGGACGTACTCGTTTCAGCCGAAGACACCCTGGGAGAAAAAGGCGAACTCCGGTTTTCCTTCACGATTAACTCCATCGGCCCGGCACCCATTGACTTCCTTTCCTTCGAAGCCGGCGTGCTCCGGTGGGCAAAGCCCTTGTCCCTGGACTCGGTGGCCAAGTACAAAGTCTACCGGGACACTTCCAGAATCAAGGACAACGGCAAGTCAGCCTACTTCCTGGCCGAGGCTACGGGATTGAATTACACGGACTCCACAAGGGAAGAAGGAAAGAGATACTTCTACGCCGTTACGGCGGTGGACAACGCAGGCAGCGAAGGCCGGATTGCCTTGAACGTCTCCAGTGACGGACAGGTCTTCCCGGTCGGCCAGCCGGCTCCGGCTCCCCTGCCCCTGCCGTTCCCGGTTTACCCGGCACCCACTCCATTCCCTCCGACGGTGCCATACCCCGGCTTCGAAGGATTCGACCCTTACCCCCTGCCGAGCCCCAGCATCCCGTTCACGGGCCGCGTGGACTTCGCTCCGAAGGGAGAAGTCATCCAACTCGAGCGCGGCGGCATTTCAAAGGCCGACTTCTCGGTCTCCAACGGTTTGCCCGTGGAAGTCACGGTCCGCTTCGAGATGAGTCAGGCCTCCATCGGCAACGGAACCGTTTTCATGTTCCAGCCCCAGAGCCAGCAGCTCCGCTACGGCAGGGGCTCCGGCTTCAAGCTCGCACCCGGCGAGACCACGTTTATCAGCCTGCCCGTAAAGGCCTCCGAACAGGCGTTGCCAGGCATTTACCTGCTGGGCATCGATTTAATCGCCTTGGACGAGGAAGGCCGCATGGTCTACTCGGACAGCTCCGGGGCGGAAGTGCAGGTATTCGCGCCCCTGCCCGAGCCTTTGGCTGCCGACCTGGTTCCCGCCAACTATTACCAAGAGCTGGCACCGGTTGAAGACAACGGCCGCATCGAGGCCAGAATCGTCGAAGCGCCTCAGCCACTTATCCGCATCGCCGTGGAAGACGCCCAGGTTGCGCCCAAGCAAAAGGCAGCCGAGGCCGCAGCCGAGGCCAGAGCCGAGGCCCGTCAACCGCTGACCCAGGTCGCAGTCAAAGAGGCAGGCAATGCCCCTGCCGGGTTCTTCAACCTGGCCGCCATGACCACCCTGAACATGGCCCTCGGCTTCCTGGTGCTGGCCTTGTTGCTGGTGTACGGTTTAATCAGGCTTTCAGTGGAGAGGCGGTGAAACAAGTCATGAACACGAAAATCGTTTTAGCTGGACTGGTATTGCTGCTCGTGGCAGGCCTTGCCGCGTTCGCAAAAGCCGAACCCATGGTAATGGCAGGCCAGGCAAAAACCTTGACGGTGGAACTCACCAACACGAAGAGTGTGGCCGAGACCCTGGACTTGTCCATTGAAAACCAGAACACGGGCATCATCGCCGAAGTCGAGCAAAAAGCGCTGACGCTCAAGGCCGGCGAACGCCGGACCGTGAACGTGATAGTCAAGGCACTGCCGGACGCCAGGGAAGGAACCTATTCCATCCGCTTGGTCGGCAAAAAGATGGTAACAGTCCAGGCCCAGCCGCAACCCATGCAGCCAGTAACGGCTCCCGGAGCGGTTCCAGCCATGAACCAGCCCATGATGCCCATTCCGCCTGTTTACGGCCAGGCACCCGCTTACAACCAGGCCCTCCCAGGGTTTTCACCCGGACAGCCTGGAAGGCCGGTGTTCTATCCAACCATTCCAGGCAGGCCCCCGCTCCTCGTCGACGAAGGCGAAATGGATGTGGATGGCGCCCTAGCCATCGAAGCACATCTCTCCAATGCCGTGGACCCCGACAGCGTGAGGCTGGGCGTTAGGAACGAACTCTTTGACGCGAGCCGCAGGGAACTCAACGTGAGAGGCATCCCCGGCGGCGCCATCGTGGAATTCGCAGATGATTTTTTCGAGAAAAAGGAAATCGTGCCCGTGTTCCTTGCCCTCGGCGACAGCCGCGGCAACGAGTACCGGTTTTCCTATGCCTTCAGCCCAGTGACCCTTGCCGTGGAAGACCCGCGGCTCTCGGTCCGGATCAACGAACTGGATGACGTGGACCCGACCTCGGTGCGGTTCGACCTCCGCGCCAACGACTTTGGCGGAACCTTCACCGCTGACGGGCCGGGCATTTCCCTGAACCCCGTGACCGGCGAGATCGTGGCCGACCTGCGCGGCGCGCCGCTGCGGCTCGGCAGCCGGATTCCCTTCAGCGTGTACGCGAAGGACCTGGTGGGAAAGGAGTTCCGGGTCTCGGGAGACTTCGTGCTTGACTTTGACGACCGGCTTGCCGCCGCAGGCCAGGCAGTGAACAGCGGTGACACGCTCAAGGACTTCGTGGACTCGGTGGACCGGCAAAAGTACCGGGACTACATCCTCTACCGGAGGAACGTGACCGAACCCTACATCAACTCGAGGAACTACATTGACAGCGTGAACCGACAGATGGACATCGACGCGGTAAGATACGGCGGGCCCATCTACCCGGCCAGCGAACCATTCCTGGTGCAGGACCGGGACCGCATCACGTACTTCCAGGACGCGGAAATGGATGGCAGCCCCTACGCGGACGCCATTCCATTCGGGCCCATGAACCCCTTCCTGGGGGACAGCTTCCCGGCACCCGAAGCAGGCCAGTTCGAGCCCAGGGAAACCGTGCGCGAAGAAGTGGTCTTCGAGAAAGCACTTTCCTTCCGAGTAGTGAACGAACGGGCTTCCACGGCCGCTCCATCCACGCGAGTAGCCGGGAAACCAGCCAAGCCCAACGCGGCCCAGGCTTTTGCCTCGCCCGTGCGGGTCACGGAAGCAGGGACCTCACCGGTAGCCGGCTTTGTTTCCTTCAGCTCCGTTGCCGCCATCGGAACGATTGGCGCGGGCATCGTCGTGGTGCTCTTGCTGGCCTTCATCGTGGGCTCGCTGAGCCGGCCTACGGGCCAGCCAACGGTTCGACCGGCCAGAACCGGGAACCGTTTGCCCCGGAAAAGAACTGGAAACATTTCACCGGCCATGCACGTCATCCTCAACTACCGAAGCGGATGACGTCCCCTATTTTTCTTTCAACCGCCCAGCCCGCGCTTGACCACCGGCACGTTCAACGCTCCTTTCGAACCCAGGCCAGGGCAGTCAACAGCAGGGCATAGCCCCCTAACAAGCCCAGTAAAGGCGTGAGCGCGGCCAGGGAGAGGCCTTTCACCATCAAGGCCAGCAGGACCTCTTTTGCTGCAGTCAAGGGCAGGAACCTGCTTATCGTGGCAATCCCGGCCGGCATGAACTCGAAGGGGAAAATCGTTCCGCTCAGGAACAGCATGGGAATCATGGCCAGCAACGAGCCAAGGATGGCCGTGGACAGGGTTTGCGTGAACTGGGCAATGAACAAGCCCAGCGCCGAAAAGGCGAGCGCGATGACGACCAGCACGGCCAACAACTCCAGGGGCTGCGCGTGCAGGGGCACGTTGAAGGCGAACACGGCCAAGCCCAGCACGATGCCGGCCTCCACCAAGGCGAACGCGAGTTGGCCGAACAGTTTGCCCGCCAGCCAGGTTCCCCTCGAGACGCTGGACAAGGCCACGCGTTTGGAAATCCCGGCATTGCGTTCGAGCACGACCGACAACGCGGTCAAGAGGATGCAGGTCAAGAGCAGGACAATGGCCACCCCTACGGGGGTCACCACCGCCAGTTGGCTGGCCTGGAACGCCTCTTTTTCCGTGACCTCGACTGGCGTCACCAGGTACGCGGGCTGGTAGGCCTTGAAGCCGTGCACGTTTTCCAGCATGCCGTCCATCAAAGCGCGCGTTTTCTTGACGTCCTCGTTGAGTTCGGCCTGGGATTCCTTGGCCTCGAAAACGGTTGGCTTGCCTTCGGCGACCGTTTGCTCGAGCGAGGAAACGCTGTCCTCGAAGCCGCCCAGCGATTTCCTGGCGTCCTCGAGCCCGACCTCAGTGGCGTCAACGCCGGAAAGGGCTCCTTCGACGCGCGCGGCCGTGGAATCGATGTCCACCAGGACGCTGCGCAAGTCCGTGGAAACCTTGTTCATGGAATTCACCTGCACGGCCAGGCTGTTCTGCATCTGCTGGAGCTGCGAGCGCAGGGGTTCCGCGGTGTAGGCCTGCATCTGGGCCAGGTTTTGCCGCATGCGGAGCAATTCGCTGGTCTGCGCGCCCGACGTGTTCTGGGCGTCGAAGACTTTTTTCTTGTAGCCGGTGAGCAGCGCGCGCGTGTCCTCCAGGCCGGAACGCGAGGACTCCAGGCGGGTCTTCGTGTCGCCATAGAACGAGTTGAAGGCGTCCAGGTCACCGGTTTCCTTTTCCAGGTCAATGGAATCGAATTGTTGGCTGAGCTTTTCCAGTTTTTCGCGGGTGCGCGCCAGGGTCTCGGAGAACGAGAGCAGCTTCTGGTTCTCGCTGTCCAAGTCGGCCTCGATTTTTCCCAGGTCGGACCAGATGTCGCCCAGGAGCTCGGTCGCCGTCTGGTAGGCCACGCCGCGCACGGCCGCACTGACCTGGGCGGCAACGGCTTTGCCGGCCACGACCGAGGAATTGTCGTACACGACTTCCACGGAAACCGGCTGGTTCTTGGCCGAGGGCCGCTGCACCAGGATGGCCACCGTTTTTTGCCCGGAGGCGACGGCTTGCCGTGCCGCTTCCGGCGTGGAAACGAATTCGAGTTTCAACGCGTTCTGGTCCGAAATCTTTTCCAAAAAGCTTTCGCGGTCAAAGCCTTCCCCGGATTCAGGGAGGTAGAGGGCGGCCGAGACGCTTTCGATGGCCGGCTTTCCCAGGGCTTCCGCGTACGCCGTGCCCTGCCCAAAGGCGAGGGCCAGGGAGAGCATGACCAGCGCAGGGTAGACCAGCACCAGGGCCAGGGCAATCCGTTGCGCGCCGATGAGCTTGACTTCCTTGGAGGCGATGGCGCCCAGTTGGAGCAGGGGCTGGAAGGGGCTAGGGCTTGGCACTGGCCTTCACCCCCGCAGGGGGCAGGTGCCTTTCCCCCGTCAAGTGGATGAACACGTCTTCGAGTTCGGGTTCCTTCAACTGCTGGCTCAACACCTTGATGCCCTTGCCTTCCACCAGGGAAACGATTTTGCCAGCGGCCTCAACCTGATTCCTTTCAGGCAGGGAAACGAAGAGGAAGTGGTGCTTCCACTGGACGCCGGCCTTCGGGTAGAGTCGGTGGATGCCGGCCAGCAGCTCTTTTTCGCGTTCCAGGTCCGTGCCTTCCGCGGCGCGGAGGGCCAGGATTTTTTCCCCGCCAAAGCGCGCGATGAGTTCCTTGGGGCTGCCGTGGGCCAGGATTTCCCCGTGGAACAGGATGGCCAGCTCGTCGCACAGCTTCTGGGCTTCCTCCATGTAGTGGGTGGTCAAGACAATGGCTTTGCCCTGTTTTTTGAGTTCCACGATTTTCTTCCAGAAGGTGTGCCGCACGTTGGGGTCCAAGGCAACCGTGGGCTCGTCGAAGAAAACGAGGTCGGGGTCGTGGACCAGCGAGCACGCGATGTTCAGCAGGCGGCGGTAACCGCCCGAGAGTCGCTCGGCGCGCGTTGCCGCAAAGGGCCTGAGTTCCAGCCACCCGAGGAGGGCGGACACGCGTTCATTCAATGCCGCGCCGCCCAGGCCGTTGAGGCAGCCGAAGAAGCGGAGGTTTTCTTCCACGGAAAAGGAGGGGTAAAAGCATTCCTCCTGGGGCACGACTCCGAGGAACGCGTGCAGGTCCTTGCCGTATTCCTTCAAATCGCGGCCGCGGATTTTCACGTGGCCGGCATCGCTGGGGTAGAGGCCGGAGAGGATGCCGAGCAGGGTGGACTTGCCCGCGCCGTTCGGGCCCAGGAGGCCGAAGACCTGGCCGTTTTCCACGGCAAAGGAAACCCCTTTCAACAAGGCCCGGCCCTGGAAGGACTTGCCAATGCCCTGTGCCTCTAACGCCGATTTCATCATAGAATTGGGGCCTATGGGGTTAAAATGCGTTTCCAAGGCGTTGGCTTTGCTCTTAAAGTCGCTTTCGCTCCTTAAGTCGGGGTCTGCTCAGGTAGCCCCCCTGTTCGAATTAAGGCCCAATCAAGGCCAATAGGAAATAATGCCTGTTTCAGCACAACTACTAATTACTACTAATTTAGTTAAAATTAGTAATATCGATAGGTTTTTATTACTAACATTTACTAATTTAGTTAAGATTAGTAATTGAGTTGTTCGTATGAAGACCCCTGAAAAACCGCCGAGCTGGCCTAGTGAATTACGTACTTTCGTGAAAACAAACGATTTGCCAAAAATGCTTCAGGACAGCGAATTGTCCGGCATAATCAAGGAGAGCCAGAGAAAATATCTGTATTGGGAGGAACTCAGGCACCGCTACCCTAACCCGTCTCATCCCCACAAGTCCATCTGGGCGATTATCAAGCTTTTCAGGGTACAGCAATACAAGTCCATTGTGATAGGGGGTCGAGTTTTCAATTACTTTCTCACAGAGTCAGCACAAGAAAAACTTCGTTACGCTGATTCGCATGCCGGACAAATAATTGGTTCGGAATCTCCCCGCGATAAGTTTCAGGGCGGGGAAAGGAAGCGCTACCTGATTAATTCCCTGATGGAGGAAGCCATTGCTTCAAGCCAATTGGAGGGGGCAATGACTACTCGCAAGGTCGCCAAAGAAATGCTTAGAACAAAACGCGAGCCAAGAAGCAAAAACGAGTTAATGATTTACAACAACTACCAAACAATTAAATACATTAAAGACCTTTTTGAGACCTCAAACGCAGGGGACAGCAAACTAACGTCTTCCTTGATTTTATCATTGCATAAGCTCATAACTAAAGGCACGCTTAAGAACCCGCGAGCCGAAGGAAAGTTCAGGGGCACGGATGACATAATAGTCCGAGATGATGCCAACGAAGTAGAATACGTTCCCCCACCACATAATCAAGTCCCCACCCTAGTCAACGACTTATGCGATTTTGTGAATGCTCCAGCCCTCCCGTTCATTCACCCGCTAATTAAGGCCATAATACTCCACTTTCTGGTTGGATATATTCATCCATTTGAGGACGGCAACGGCAGGGCTGCGAGAGCCTTATTTTACTGGTTTTGCTTAAAGTCCGGTTACTGGCCCTTTGAGTTCATGCCCATTTCAAGGATAATAAAGAAAGCACCGGCAAAGTACGCGAGAGCATTTCTTTTCACGGAATACGATGACTTGGACATGAATTACTTCATTGAATTCAATTTAGACGCGATAAAGCAGGCAATCGTTGAACTTGGCGCTTACCTGAAGAAAAAACAAAAAGAAAAAAACGAGGCGCTACAGTTAATGACTAAATTGGCCAAGGACCTTAATCTACGCCAATCCCTTATATTGAAGGACTTAGTGGAAGAACCTGAAAAAGCTCTCTCAATAAAAGAAACAAGTGCGAAATACAATGTAACCTATCAAACAGCGAGAACGGATTTATTGGAACTCTCAAAAAAAGGCTATCTTGGCCTACACAAGAAACGAAAGCAGTTCGTGTTTTATAAATCAGACAAATTCGACGAAAAAATAAGAACGGACAAAAACTGAAACGCCCAAGGCGTTCAAGGCTTTTTAAGGGGGTGCAGGTGGGCCGCGAGGAACGGGCTTTCCAGGAAGAGCGCGCGCTCCTTGCGGGGGTCTTCCAGGGGCGGGTGCAAGAACAAGAGCACGCGTTTTTGGTCGAAAACCGCATATCTCCCGGTCGGGCTTGCCTTATAATGGACTTTAACGCCTTTCCTGGCCAACTTATCGTTTTTTGCAGACAAGACCCCTTGTTTTCGCTTGATTCCCTCCCGGTCCGAGCAAATTACCACGCTTTCCCTGCAATTATCCGTTTCCTCGGCGATACGGTTGTAGATGGTGTGCCGGCCGGTGAGGATGACTGCGTCCTCGGCAACGCCTTGGCGTTCCTCTTTGGCGCCCTCGAGGAGGCTGGACAAGGAGAACGCAATGGTCTTCAATTCCTGCAAGTCCTTGTGGTGGCGCTCCGTTTTGTCCAGGGCCAGGTTCTTGTACACGGTTTCCAGGCGAAGGGCCTTGAACTCCACGGGCTTGCTGGGCCTCCGCACCACGAAGCCCTTGGCCTCCAGGGAGGAAAGCACGTCATAGATGCGCGCCCGGGGAATGCCCGCGTCCTTCGACAACACCGCCGGCGTAGCGGACCCGAACCGCGAGAGCGCGGAATAGGTCTTGGACTCGTACTCGTTCAAGCCCAACCGCTTCAAGGAATCCAGGAGCTCGTGTCTAGGCATTCACCATCGACTAGTAGTAAGTCGTTACTAGAATAAATAGGTTGCGCGCCCGGGCAAGCCGTGGTTGCCACGGTTTTTAAACCCCTGCCCAGTCATTACCGCTATGTGGGGGCCCGTTCGCAACCTGTTTTACTTTTTCTTCGACCTGCTCTCCAACCCGGCCAAGTGGTCGGTGTACCAATTCCTCCACCACCCCCTGCCGCCCTACCAGGTCAACGTGGGCTGCAACAAGAACCTGGTGAGCGGCTGGATCAACGTGGACCGGGGCGGCAACGCCCGCCGCGCGCTGCGCATCGACATCCTGGGCGGCCTGCCCTTTGAGAATAACTCGGTCCGGTTCATGGCCAGCAGCCACTTCCTCGAGCATTTGACGCGGGCGGAAGCCAGGCAATGGTTCCGGGAAATCCAGCGCGTCCTCCAACCAGGGGGCGTTGCCCGCTTCGCCTTCCCCGAACTCGGCTACTTCGTGCGGCAATACGCGGCAGGCCGGATGCAGGCCTTCCTCAACGACCCCGACACCAATGGAGACAAGTTCAACCACTTGTTCTACGACTACGAGCACCGCTATATCTACGACGAGGAAACCCTTCGAAAGGACCTCACGACAGCCGGTTTCAGGGAAGTCCGCTCCGCGTCATGGAACCAAAGCCAGTGCAAGGAATTGCAGGGCCTCGAAGGGGACAACCCCTACAAGGTTCCCTGCTACGAGGCCGTCAAGTGAACCCCGGCCGTCAAATGAGCCCGTTGCTTCACATCGTGGCCAGGAAGGCGGCCAAGCCGTTCGTCACCAGTTGCACGGCGAGCGCGGCCAGGAGCAGGCCCATGACGCGGGCAAAGGCCTTCAACGCCAGGTGGGGCACGCGTTCCTGGAGGGCCGCTCCCCGGGAGAGGATGAGGTAAGCCAGGACAAAGGCCAGCACCGTGGCGCCGAGGAATTCAAGGGCCAGTTGAGGGGAACCGGCTTGGTTGGCCAGGACAACCCCGGTTGTGATGGCGCCTGGCCCGACAATCAGGGGCATGGCGAGGGGGAAGGCGGCGATGTCCTCCATTTGAAGGGCTTTTTCCCGCTCGTTTTCGCTGAACTCGGTCTGGGTCTTCAAGCCGAACAGCATCTCCAAGGCGATGACGAACAAGAGGATGCCTCCCGCGATTTCAAAGGAATACATCTTGATGTGCAGGTAGTCGAAGACCAGGTTGCCGAAGAACGAGGCCAGGACGAAGACCGTGAACGCGATGAGCACGGCCTTGCGCACGATGTCCGTGCATTCCCCGCCATTGCACTTGTTGAGGAGGGCCACGAAGATGGGCACGTTCGCGAACGAGTCTAGGATGATGAAGATGGAGACGAAGGCCAGCAGGAGGAACTCGAACATGCTTCAACTAACAGGGAGTATGGAATATTAATACGTATCGGAATCAGTTTAGTGGATGCAGGGAATCCACCCACGGATATGGTTTTGGCGCCTGGAGGGGAAAGTCAAGCACCTACTTTTGCCGAGCCGGTTCAAAGAGCTATACAAGAAGTCAAGGCCATTGATGACTATTCTGGAGGCCAAACAACTGTACGACCTCGCGAAAAAGAATGCCCGCCAAGGCATCCTCGTCGAAATCGGGAGCGCCTGGGGCGGAAGCGCGTGCCTCCTCTCCCAAGCCTCGAAGGAAGCCAGCAGAAATAAAGTGTACTGCGTCGACTCCTGGTCCAGCCCGGAAAAAAGCATTGAAACCCTCTGGAACAAGGAATCGTTGGGGGTGGGGGGGGGGGCAAACCACTCACAAGCGACTCCTTCTACGGCAAGTTCCTTGCCAACACCCGCGAAAACGGCGTGCCCGGACTGATTGAACCCATCCGCGGGAAGTCGGTGGAGGTCGCAAGACATTGGGACAAACCCATCCAGTTGCTTTTCATTGACGGAGCACACGAATACGAGGACACCAAAGCCGACTTCACGGCCTGGGAACCCTTCCTCGCCAAAGGAGGCACCATCGCGTTCCACGACTATGAGCTCTCGCCGTGCCCGGTGTACGGCGTCACGCAGGCGGTCAATGAACTGATTGCGCCGTCAAAAAGGTTTTCAAAACTCGAAAGAATAAATTCCCTGGTTTGGGCGACGAAAATAGCGGAGTAAGCCCGGAAAGAGGGCCGGAAAACTCACTAATCCTTTTCCCAGAACGTCTTAATATACTTTTCCGGTTCCTCTGTGACGATCGGGGCAAAGCCCTTGGGGAAGCAGTTGCGGTAATTGTCCCAGGTGTAACGCTTGTCCAGGAACACGACAATGCCCTCGTCCGTGGGGCTGCGGATGACCCTCCCAGAGGCCTGGATGGCCTTGGTGATGGCGGGATACAGGTAACCGTAATGCCAGCCGCGCGCGAATTTCTCGTCAAAGTAGTCGATGAGGCACTGGACTTCCAGGCTCATTTCCGCCAGGGGGATGCCGACGATGACCGCGCCCAGCAGCTGGTTGCCGGGGAAGTCCAGGCCTTCCGCGACGCTGCCCCCTGCCACGGCCAGCAGCACGGCGCCGAAGGCCGAGCCCGCGTTCCGGAACCGCGTGAGGAGATTCGAGAGCTCGCTCGAAGTCATCCGGCCGTTTTGGCGGATGATTTCCCGCGAAACCAGGGGGGCAAGGAAAGGATAAACACTGTCAAGGACCTGGTAGCTGGGAAAGAATGCCACGGAGTTGCCGGGAACCACGTTCACGACCTTCGCGATTTCCTTCGCGATTTTCTGGTATTCCTCGAAGTTGCGACTCGTGTACTTGGTGGAAACGGTTGGAACGACCAGGTGCAGGCGGTTTTCGAGCGGGAAGGGGGACTTGTATTCCTTCATCACGGTGCGCTCGCGTGGCAGGCCGAGGGTATCCGCGTACATCTCCAGTGGAAGGAGGGTGCCTGACATCAGCACCGCTGAATGGACCTGGTCGAAAATGCCCCGCGAAACCAGGGCCGGGTCAAGGGCCTTCATCGAGAGCGAGTAGTCCTCGCCGTTGTTCATGCGCTTGACGATGCGCACATGCCCTTCCAGGTTCCCAGGCCATCGCTCGACGAAGTTCGCGAGTTGCACGAGGTAACTCGAGGACTTGTTGGTTGCTTCCATGTACTCCACTCCCTGTTCCCTGAGCTCCGTGGCCAAGGCCTCGAAGTCATCGATTTCCCCCTTGAGGGGGTCGAGCAACTTGTCCTTGGACACCAATGCCTCGTGACGCTCCAAGGAGAGAGAGGCCCTGGCAATGGCTTTTACGGCCTTCTCCAGGGCTTTCAGCTTTTCCCGCAGGCCCTCCTGGTTGAGCTTGAAGAGCTCTTCTTCGGCCTTCCGGAGGGCGAAGGTAGTGAGGGAACAGCTCATCAGCTTGCGCACGCGCTCGGGCAGGTTGTGGGCCTCGTCCACGATGACGATGGCGTCCTCCAGTTTCTTGGCGAGCTTCTTGAGCATGACCTCGCCGATGGACGGGGCCAGCAAATGGTAGTAATCGGCGATGACGACGTTGCATTCGCGCGCCACTTGCACGCTGAGTTCGTAGGCGCACAGGGGCAGTTCGTCCTTGCCGAGCCTGAAGTTGACCGCGTAGTCGCGCAGTTGATGATGCGACCACACCACGCCATACTTTGACAGCGTCGCGTCCAGGTAGGCCTTCGCGGAATCGCGGGCCTTCTTATCGAAGCCGGGAAAGTTCGCGTAGAACGCGCACTGTTCCCTGCGTACACGCTTGCTGCAGACCTCGTAGAAGCCGTCGAACTCGGCCTGGGAGAGCACGGGGTCGGAGCACATGTACTTCTTGCCCACCAAGTCAACCGCGCGCACGTTGAGCTTGAACTTTTTCGCCAACCCGTTCACGACCTGCACGGCGATGTCGTGCTGCGAGATTTTGGGCGTCAAAAAAAAGACGGTCTTGTGGTGTTTCAAGGCATAGGAGAGCGCGGGCCCCAGGGCGGCGTCGGTCTTGCCCATGCCCAGGGGCGCGTGGCAGAGGATGTGCTTGCCCTGCTCGATGGCGTTGCCGATGTCCAGCATCAACGCGTCCTGGTGCGGCCGGGGCTGGTCAAAACGGAAATAAATGTCCGAAAGCTCCATCCAAGGAATGGGGCTAAAACGGGTTTTTAAAGCCTTGGAGGGTGGATTTCCGGTGCGGCTTACACCCGGATGGTCTTCCCACTTTCATGGTAGCGTTTCAAGGTGTAGGCTGCCAAGAAGGAAACGCCGATTTCGGCGAGGGCCGCGATGACGCCCAGGCCGAGCCTCGAGGAGAGGCCCAGCCACAGCGGCAGCGCGAAGGCCAGCAGGGCCAGGAAGGCCTGCACGAGTTTCTCGCGCTTCAAGTGCGTCGTCGACTTGGGCCCGGGCGGGAAGAACGCCCGCGCCTGCGAGTACACGAGGTAGGCGGCGGCCATGGCGCATACCAGCAGCAGGACCACGGCAAAGGGGCCGACCTGCTCGATGGCCTCGATGGTGGGTTCCAGGGAACTCGAAATCGAGTTCAAGATCGAGCCGAACAAGTCCAGGGCGCTGAAAGACTTTTCCGCGGAAAGCTGTTCCTTGACGACTTTCACGGCGTACACGCCCGGCACCTTCACCGTGAACTCGACCTTGCCCAGCTCGTCCGTGAGCGCCTCCAGCTTTTCGCCGTCCGGGGCCTCCGCGATGACGGTCGCGGCGCGGATGGTGTTGCCCAACTGGTTCCTGACTTCCACGACCTGCCGCTCGCCGATGGTCAACGACTGCTTCAAGGCAATCAGGAGTTCCTCGGGCTCCGAGCAGTCCGAGGCCTTGTCCCGGCAGGTGCCGTCCGCGCACTGGACCGTTTCCTCCGGACACTCGCAGTTGCCGGACTCCAGCGAACAACGCGCGCCGCGCTCGCAGTTGCTGATCAACCCCTCGCAGTCCCCGCACACGCAGGACTCGTCCAGGCCGCACACCCCATCCGCCTCGCAGGAAGCCGGCTGGCCGCAGAGCATGCTAGGCTTGCAGCTTCCGTCCGTGCACCGGTTGGTTCCGGCCGGGCAAGCCGCGACCGGCGAGCACTTGCCGCGCGCGTCCAGCACCGTTCCCTTTGGACAGGCACAGGCGCTCAACCGCACATTGCAGGCCACGGTGGAAGCACAGATGCCTTGCTTGCCGTCGCAGTCCCGGCACGAGCAGTCCTCGCTGGCCTCGCACACGCGGTCGTTGTCGCACAGCCGGGGAGAAGGCGGCTCGCTCACGGCCAGGTCCAAAATGAATTCCCCGAAACCCTGCTCGCCTTCCAAGAACACGACCTTCAACCCGTTGGGCAGGCGCTCAATGCCTGCCGCCAGGTTGCTGCCCAACGCCTCGCTGAACTCGAATTTGATGCGTTCCGCGACCTTGAGCCGGCCCAGGGAAAACGAGAGCTTGTTGGGCGAGGGAAGCAGGTAACCGGGCTTTCCGGGCTTGTCCTTGCCGTAAATCCGCATGGAGGCCGGGGTCTTGACCTTCAAGCCGATTTTTTTTGCGGCAAAGTTGGCCTGCGGTTGCTCAACTTCGAAGACCAGGTCGTCCACGGTCTTCAGGTCCTGCGCGGCCTTGAACCGGAAGTCCAGGGAAAACCTCCCGGAAGCCGAGTCCCGCACCGAGGACTTCAAGCTGTAGAACTGGCCGTTCACGAAGCGGTCCGAGTACTGCACCTGGACGTTCTTGTTGCCACCCGAGACCCTGAGCTTCGCGCCCTCCGGCACCGGGACCCCATTGGCTTGGAATTCCACGCTGCCCTGCTGCAAGGGCTTTGAAAAGTTTTCAAAGGTCAGGTTGATCTTCATGTCCACGGGCCCCGGAACCAGCGAACAATCAGGGCGACAGCTGTTGTCCGCGCAGAGGTTGGTTCCAGGCAAGCAGCCGCCGGCCTTGCAGGTTCCGTCCGGGGCCAGCACGGTTCCGGTGGGGCAACCGCACAAGCCGGTTCCGGTTGAGCCCACGGTCTCGCCGAAGTAACGGCAGGCCGAGGCATCCACGCAGCCGTCCTTTTGGCTAGCACAATCCGAACAATTGCAGGCCTCCGTGGTTTCACACGCGCCGTCCCGGTTGCAGGGCAAGAAATTGCCGGAACCACAGTCCACCTTGCAGGTGTTGTCCAGGCAACGAGTCGTTCCCACCGGACAGCCTCCACCTACCGAACCGCAGTCCACCTTGCAGGTGTTGTCCGAGCACAGGCTCTGACCAACCGGACACTGCAAGGGGGGACCGCAATAGTCGCGGCAGCTGCCGTCCACACAGGCAGTTTTTCCAACCGGGCAAATAGGACAATTAACTTGACAAATCGGGGGCCCACAGTCCAGCCGACAGGCGCTGTCCGAGCACAGGGTTTGGCCGACCGGGCAGGGCCCGCAAAACGTGCGGCAGGTGTTGTCCGCGCAACGCGTTTGCCCTCCTGGGCAAGGCAAGCAGTTGCTTTTACAGGGGCCGGGACCTGGGTCGGGCGTGCACAGCCAACTGCACGAGCCATTGGAGCATCTGGTTTTGGGCGGCAGGCAAGGCGGGCCCGAACCGCAGTCGGCTTGGCAAGTATTGTCTTCACAGCGCTGTAAACCATTGGGGCAGGGCAGGCATTCGACAAAAATCCCGGTGCAGGGTCCGGGCCCGCAATCGGTTTGACAACTATTGTCTCCGCACAACTGCTGGCCCGGTGGGCAGGCACCGGTTCCGCAGTCCGGCCGGCAGACATCGTCCGCGCACAAGGCTTGCCCGAGCTGGCAGGGGCCACAGAATTCCCTGCAGGAACCGTCCAGGCATGGAATCCTTCCAGGGGGACAGGACGGACAGTTCACCTGGCAGGGACCTGGCCCCCGGCCGCTGCCGCAATCAAAGCGGCAAACGTTGTCCTCGCACACCTTCTTGGGAGGCAAACAGGGCTCGCCCCCACCCGGCCCACAGTCGACCTGGCAGGAACCATTGGCGCACCGGTTCAGGCCGGGCAGGCAAGGCACGCAGTTGACCTGGCAGGGACCCGGCCCACAATCCAGCCGGCAGGAGTTGTCATTGCATGTTTGGCTGGGTGGCGTGCAAGCCTGGCCCTGGCATTGGCTGGGAGGCTGGCAGGTGCCATCCAGGCAACGCGTCAACCCCTCTGGGCAGGGAAGCGATTGGCAGTAGGGGCTGCAGCTCCCGTCCACGCACAAACCGCTGCCCGGCGGACAGGACTGGCGCGGGCAACGGCCTGGGGCCGCGCATTGATTGCAGCCCTCGCACAAAACCGTTCCCTGGCTGCACTCGCAGACATTGGCGGCGGGGAGTTCGCCGGAAAGCATGGCCAAGCCGTTCACGCAGGGGCTTGACGAGCCCACGGGGCAGGGAGTGATGAGGGGCAGCAACCGGCTTTGGAGGTTGCCGCGAACCACTGAGTAAAGGGAGAGGGACGACTGCTGGAGCTTGAGTTCTGCCAGGACATAGGCGTTGCCGCTGGACTGGGTTTCGGTGGCAAGAACGGTGGGCATGGAAGTGAGTTGCCCGTTAAACAAGGGAAGGGCTCTATTCGAAGCGTCGACGAGTTGCAGCATGCATTGGGGGACGGCTGGCCGGGTCAGGCAATAGTCGATGAACTTCACGGAATAGTGGCGGAGGCCGCGGGTGCCGAGGACATTTCCCTTCTGGGCAAAGGCGTCTTGGCTGGGGCAGGAGGCCTTGGTCAGCCCTTCCCAGGGGGTGGCGCGCAGGCAGGCGTTGCCCTGCAGCTTGCAGTACAAGGCAGGCAAACCGTTTTCTTCGAGCAAGGCCCAGTCCACGGCGCCCGCGCAGTGCAGGAGGGGTGCGGCTTGCAGGGGCACGCTTGGCTCCACGTAAAACGCCGTGACGCTGTTCAAGCCCGAGTTCCCGGGCATGGGCTGGGAGTAGGCAACCAGGATGTTTTCGCGGCCTTCCCTGGCCAGCTGGTTTTTGGCGGGTTCCGCGCACTTCGCTCCCTGGATGCAGCTGCTGGGCTGGCCAAAGCAGTCGCTGCAGGAACAGTTCTCGTTGACTTCGCATAGCTTGTTTTCATTGCAAGGCAGGCTTCCCTGGTTCGCGCCTGGGCAGGCCGTCGCGCACAAGCCGGTGGGGCAGCGCGTGGTGCCGGGCGGGCAGTTGCTGTTGGTGGGCTGGTTGAGTTTTTCCTGGCAGGCCAGTGGGACTTCCATGGTTTGCTGGGTGCAGTCCACTTCGAGGGGAATCAGGTAGCTTTGCACGCTGGCCGTGGGCGGCAGCCCGATCACGGGCGGCATGCCTCCGGGGAAGAGGAAGGAAGTCAGGAGGTTGACGAAGTTGTTGCCGCTGCATTCCGTGAAATCGTCCGCGCCGTTGAGGTTGTTGTCGTCCAAGCCGTTGTTGCAGGTGCCGACGAGGAAGGGCCGTGCAAGGAAGTTGCCCGCGGACTGGTTGAGTTGCACGAGCAGGAGCAGGAGGTCTCCTTGCTTGGCCTGGCTAGTGTCGAGGAAGGACTCGTAGGAAGGCGTGGAGCCCAGGGCCAGGGGAGTGGAACCCGGCGGGTCGAAGGCATTAGGGGGAACTGTCCAGGGGCTGGACTGGCCTGGATTGTCCGATGGCTGCCGGGAGTAGGGGGGCACTGAACCGGCTGGGACCAGGATCCAGGCCGCGCCCGTGAAGGGCAGGACAAAGTGGGAGTCCAGGTAGTTGAAGGAATTCGGCGAGCGGAACAAGAGGGTGATGGCGGCCGGCAACTTCATGAACATATTCATGATGACGGGCATGGGCAGGCCAGAAAAACAGGAGTTGCCTGGCAGGGTGAGCTGGCCGAGGGCGCCTGCGTTCACCGTGGTGGGGCAGCTGATGCCCAACGGCTTGGCATCGATGAGGAAGGTGTTGGTCCAATAGGCTTGGGGGTTCGAGCAGCCCTGCACGGCCGGGCAGTCCGAGCAACCGCAGCCCTCGCCGTAATTGCAGGCGTTGTCGTAGTTGCAGTAAGCGGAAACGTTGAGGGGGTTGGCAATCGTGTTGAGTTGCAGGCGCACCCGGGTCCTGCCGCTGAACGCGGAATTCTGGGGGCAGATTTTGATGCCGGGCTGGAGGATGCTGGTGCCGCCCGGGGTGGGCAACTGCGTGTACGTGGTTCCGGGGTTGGTGGGGCTTGAAATGAGGGGGCCCATGATGCGCAGCACTTTGTCGGTGGAGTCTGCGATGGAAATCTGTTGGAGCGAGAAATGGGGGCTGGTGAGGGAAGCAACCGGCGGCGTGTAAGAATAGGTGACGGTTATGCTTGCCGTCAGGGTGTAGGCCGGGATGGTTCCGCCGGGACCGATGGCGTTCGGGTTTCCAGAGCTTGGCAGGCTGGTTTGGGCTGGGACGGTGGCTGAAACCGTGACGGTGTTCTGGCCCGGGCTCAGCGAAACGTTCCGGGTCATGGAGCCGTTTCCTTGGCCGGTAACCTGCACCGAGTTGTTGACGGCCAGCGAGTAGGACAAGGGGCTGGGGGACGTGAGGGTGAATGCGATGGGAATCGTGGCCGTGGTGAAGGAGGCATTGTTTGCCGGGGAATTGATTACGAGGGTGGGGGTGGTGGGCGCATTGTACCAGATACGGTGCCAGCGGTAGGCCCAGGCTCCGTCCCGGGCCTTGGCGTACAAGCGGAGGATGTTCGAGCCCGGGTTCAGGCCGGAAATGGTTTTCTGGAACGAGCCGCGTCCATAGCCGGCGTAAAGCTGTTTTCCATTCAACTGAATGGTGTAGTAAAGGGGACTGGGCCGCGTGCGCAGGTCGTCAATGAAGAAGCTGGCGTTGATGACCGAACTGGTGAACCGTTGGTCGGGGTAGGGAGAGAGGATGGATGTGGTAACCCGGTTGGAGGTCATGGGTGGCGTGGGAAAGGAGGGAAGGGAGGGATTCGGGAAGGGCAGGGAGGACGGGGGCAGGTTGATGCCCTGGAGGTTCAGTACGAGGGGCTTGCCGCTTTTTTCCCTGCTGGCAAGGTGGCCGGAACCGCTGCCGGAGCCACTGGAGCTTCCTTCTTCGACTACTATGTAAACGGTGTCGGAAGCCGTTTTGTCCAAATAGGTGGCCTGGACCCGAATGGGAATGCTTCCGGTCTCGGTCAGGGCCAGGGGCACCTCAAAGCGCTGGCCGAACAAGGGCAGCTCACCCAGGAACTGGTCGTTGACGAACAATTGAATACTGGCTCGCCCGGCTTCCGCGCCTTCCACGGTTCCGGATAGTTCAATGCCGGCCACGGGCGGGGAAGCGCCGTAGCCGTGGGAAGCGTTTTCCGCCACGAAGTTCTCGTAGTTGGCCGCGAGGACCAAACCGTCAGCGGGGGAAAGGATTTGGACGCGGAGCGGAACCGGCGGCGGTGACCTGGGCTGGTCATAGGTTACGTGGATGGTGTGGCTTGCCGCCAGCTGATCGGCGTTCAGGGCTTCCGCCGTGATTGTGTTTTCCCCGGGCACGAGGCCAACGGCGGCTGAAAAGGTCCCTGCCTGGTTCACGGCAAACGATTGAACGGGCTGGAAGTTCACGAAGAGGGTGAGGGAAACCGCGTTCGTGGCCTTGATGGATACCTGAGCCAGGTGGCTACCGGTCCGGGTTTTGTCGGCGGGCGCGACCAGGGTCACGGTGGGAGGTTCGACCGGCGGAGGCTGCTTGGTCCGTACTGGCTCATAGGTCACGGAGTAAATCGTGCTGCCCTTGTTTCCCCTGGCATCGCTTGCCTCAAACCGGAAGGAGTTCAGGCCCTCGGACAGGCTCACGCCCACGGAAAAGTTTCCGGCCGCGTCCAAGGGCACGGAGGAGACTTGGTTGCTTCCCTTGAAGACCTGCACGAGCGGGGGCTCGACTTTCACGTTGTCGGAAGCGTTTCCACTGATAAGAAAACTGGGTTCCGAGGTCCTGGTTTGCGTGGACGAGAAGAGAATGCGGGGTTTCTCCTCGTCAATGAAGGGGAGGAATGGCTGCGAGCGCGTGACCGCAACGGATTGGTATCCGGTGTTGCCGGCCTTATCCAGGGCTGCGACCGTGATGAGGTTGGAGCCCAGTAAGAGGGCTACGACGCCTGCAAAGGTTCCATTGGAAACCGCCACGGTGAGGGGTTGGCCGCCGTTCACCGTAATCCAGGCCGAGTCCCGGATTGAAACATTGTCCCTGACCTCGCCCGTGACTTCGATGGTGGCGGATTCCGTGGACGCATTGCTGGCCGGGCTCCGGATGAAGATGCTGGGGGGCAGGTCGTCAACGGGTTCCCAGGGTGGCTTGGGCCCCAATGGGTTTCTGGCCACCGTGAATTCCGTGACTGCCGCGTTTCCCGAGGCATCTGTGGCCGTGAGCTGGAATGCGTTGGAGCCCAACTGCAAGTTGCTCACCGTGTTGAAATGGCTGGTCGCGTCCAGGGCCAGCGGAGTTGGGCTGCCGCCGTTCACGCGCAAGGAAAGGCCACCGAGGCCTTGGCCGAGGCTTCGGTTGTCGGTAACTTTTCCCTTGACTTCGATGGCGGTTTCCTGGGTGTGCAAGCCGTCCGCGGGGCTCGAGATCACGATGACAGGCGCTATGTTGTCGGCTTCGACGTAGAACACGGTCAAAGAAGTGGTTGCTGTGTTGCCGGCCAGGTCCCGGGCGCGCACCGAGAGGAGGTTGGAGCCAGGCACCAGGGAAATCGGGAGCGAGGAAAATAGCGCGCCCTGGGGGATGAGGGAAAGCAGGGGACCGTTGTTCACGTTGTACGCCAGAGAGGCGATGCCGACATTGTCGATGGCCGAGCCCCTCAATGTCGCTGTGGACGTGAGGAGGGTTTCCCCGTTCAAGGGGCTTGAAATGCTGACGACCGGTGGTTGGTCATCCTCGCCTGGCGGGGGGGTAATGGACACGCGGTAGAAGGTAATCGTTGCATTGGATGTGTTGGCCAGGGAGTCCGCTACCGTCATGCGCAGGGTGTGCTGTCCCTCGGAGAGGTTGGAGAGCGTGAAGGAAAAGGCCGGGGTCGGGGCCAGGACTTGTTGGACTCCATTGTCCAGGCTATAGCTGATGAAGGAGAGGCCGCTGGCATCACTGGCCGTGCCGGTCACGGTCAAAAACGAGCTGGTGAAGCTGGCGTTGTTTGCGGGTTGCGTAATCGCCAGGATGGGACCGTCCTTGTCAACGGGGGGCACAATGGCGGCTTCATAGGTTATGGAAAGCAGGCGCGTGGTCTTGTTGCCGGCCTCGTCCTGGGCTGCTAGGGAAAGGGTGTTGGGGCCCGGGGTCAAACCCATTACCATAACGCGGAAAGCGTTGTTGGTCACAGGGTACAGCGTGGACGCGCTTCCGTTCAAGGAAAGGCCGATGGTGGTCATCGTTGAGCGGTCATCGGAAACGCTGCCGGCCACATTGACTTGGGACTGGGAAACAATGGCTCCATTGACCGGCTCGGCAACGGTCAATGCCGGGGCAACCGTGTCAGGTACGGCAAATGAAACGGAGAGGCTGTGGCTGGTGCGGTTGCCGGCCGCGTCCTGGACCATGAAGGAGAGGTTGTTGGTGCCGACTGCGAGGCCGAAAACCTCGAAGTCGAAGGCATTGTTGGTAACCGGGTAAACCTGGGGCGGACCGTTGTTCAGCCGTGCTTCGACTGCCAGGGTTCCGGGCCGGTCATCCGAGGCATTGCCCTTGACCTGCACTTTGTTCGTGGACACGGTTTCCCGGTCAAGGGGCTGCGTGATTTCCAGGAAGGGGGCCACAATATCTTGTGGGGGCGTTGACACCGCGTCGCGGAAATAGGTTTGGGTGTTGCTTCCCTGGTTGCCCTGTGTGTCCAGGGCCATCACTTCCACGGCATAGGCTCCCACGGTGGGCATCAGCAGGGGAAATGAAAAAGTTGCCGACACCGGCAGGTTTTGCAGGGTGCCCCCGTTCACGCGGAAGGCAAGGGAAGCAAGGCCGCTGGAATCACTAGCCGTGCCAGCAATGGGCAGGGACGCGTTGGTTGTCCGGAAGCCGTTGGGTGGAGTGGTGAACGTGATTTCGGGGGCAAGGGTATCGGGCTTGGCATAGGTTACGGTCAAGGCAGCGGTGCCGGTGTTGTTGGCTGCGTCCTTGGCCCTCACGACCAGGGCGTTAAGCCCTTCTGCCAGGGCGAGGTTCGCGGAAAATGCGCCAGTGACTGGGTTGAAGGCGATGCTGGTCTGGGGGCCGTTGTTCAAGGAATAGGTCATGACCGATAGGCCCCTGTTGTCCGTTGCAACGCCGGCCAGGGGGATGAAGGGAGTGGAAACCGTGTCCAGGTTTTTGGGCGTTGAAATGCTGATGACCGGGGCTTGCTCGTCGGGAGGGGGAGGCGTGGGCAGGAATTGCACGCGGGTAATCGTCACCTGGTTGGATTGCCCGGTGTTTCCAGCCGCGTCCACGGCGGTGGCCAGAACCTGGTTGGCGCCCAGGGCCAGGTTGACGGAGGCGGAAAACAATCCACCGTTTACCGGAACCGGTGCCTGGGCCACGCCGTTTACTTTGGGGGTAATGGAGGCAAGGACGGAAACATTGTCGGTTGCGGTTCCTTGTATGCCCATCGAGTCCGTGGAAACCGTGGGGTTGCCAGTGGGCGAGGTGATGGCAAGGGTGGGCGGCAGATTGTCCAGGGGCGTGTAGGTGATAGTGGCCGTGAACCTTCCCTCGTTGCCTGCAGCGTCCAGCGCGGTGAGGGTCAGGGTGTTGGAACCAGGGGCAAGGTTGACTTCAAAGCCGAAGCTTCCATCCACTTGGTTGACAGCGCGGTTGAAGGAATAGGATAGCGCCCCGCTGACGGCCACGTTGACGTTCGAGGGCTTGGAGGCATTGTCTTGGACCGTGCCGGTGAGGGTGAGGGGCGTGGTGGTCGTGGCGGCTGGCGCGGTCAAGCTGATGACGGGGGGCAGGGTATCGTTTGGAGGTGGAGGGCTTGAATCCTGCTTGGTGAGGGTAAGGAGGATGACTGGGCTGGCGTTCCCGCTGGAGTCCATGGCCCAGAGCTGGAGGGCATTGGTTCCGTTGACGAGGCCGCTGACCGCAAACGAATAGGCTCCGGCGCTGATGGGCACGCTGACTTCGGGGCCCGCGTTGAGTTTGTACTGGATGGCGGCAAGGGCTACATTGTCGGTGGCGGTGCCGGCAACCATTACCGTTGCCGTGGAAATCACGGAGTTGTCGGCTGGGCTGGAGACCGTGAACTGGGGGGGAATGTCGTCGGCGTGGGTGAGGTGGAGGACGGCCATTCCCATGTTGTTGGCTGCGTCCTTGGCCGTGACGGTAATGGTATTGGGCCCGAAGGCGAGGGTAACCGGGAAGCCAAAAGAGCCATTGGAGGCCGTGGCGGGAAAGTTCTGGCCTGCGCTGGTGGAAACGGTTAGGAGGGTGATGGGTCCGGCGTTGTCTGAAACCGTGCCCGTGACCATCACCTGAGAAGTGCGGAGGACCGCGTTTTCAAAGGGGCTGGTGAAGTCGATGACCGGGGGAAGGGTGTCTGTGGTCGGAACCTGCAGGGTGAGGGTGTGCGTGGCCGTGGAGGTTGCATTGCGGCTGTCCCTGGCCGTGAAGGAAAAGGTGTTGGTGCCTGCCTGCAGGAAAAAGGGGTAGGAAAAAACCGGGCTGTCGATGGGGTATTGGCTGGGCTGGGTGGGTTGGCCGTTGCGGTTGACCAAGAGGGTGCCGGGAAAGGCAAAGGATGCAGGTGGGTTGATTTCAAAGTCGACGAGCTGGGGGGAACTGGTTGCGGCAGAGTTGTTGGGCGGGTTGGTCACGACGAGCGTGAATTCCGGGAGGGGCTGGATTTGGAAATAGAGCTTGCCGGGCTTGTACTGGGGGGCGGCGTAGGCCGCGGAAGACAGGAGTAACACCGCTGCCAAGAAGCAGACTAGGCCCCTGCCTGTCCATGCGTTCATGATTAACCCTTACCCCGTAAATTGCTATTAAATAATTCATTATGCCAATATAAATGGATTGCCTTGGCTGGACGGCGTCTCCTGGAAGGCTTTTATATTTAATGTTATATAAGCTTCTAAAGGCGCGGGCATGAAAATGAAGCAGTACAACCTGGTCATTGATGAGAAACTGATCGACGAAGTGGACCGCTTCATCCGGAAGCGGGGATTGTTCCACTCGCGCTCGGACTTCATCCGGGACGCCATCCGGTCGCGGCTCATCGAAATCAAGAAAGTCGTCTTCGAAGAAGAGGCCGCGGCCAGGCACGAACACGACCACCCGGACGAGGAAACCAGCAAGGAAGCCATGGAAGCCCTCCTCAAGGCCCACGACGAGAAGAAGTTCACGGGCGTGCACTAGCGTGCACTAGCGTGCACGAGGTGCACGACCCACGGACGCGCAGGGCATAAATCCGCTTTATTAATTCTTTTATGCACCTTATTTCAGGGGATGGAATGGCAGCAATCGGCTCTTCGAATGGCAGGTTCGCACTGGTCTTGTCCGAAAAGGAGTTCAACGAGCTGGGTTTCGAGCCCAACCACGAGTTCGAGGTCGTGAAGGCCAAGCCCGGTTTGTGGGTGGTGGTGGACAAGGGCGTGAAGCCCGTGGACGCTCTTGACCGGGAAACGGCCGAACTGGAGAAAAAAATCGGCGGACTACTGCGTGGAAAGGGCTTGAGCGAGCGCGTGGAAGGCAAGTTCGAGAAGTACTTGAACAACAAGGAACTCGCGCACTTCCAGAAAATGCTGAAAGAAAAGAAAATCATCCTGTTCAAGCTCAACGAGAGCTACAAGCACGGCGTCTACAAGCTGCCCGAAGAAATCGAGGCCCGGAAAAGCCCTTCCGCCCCGCAGGCCCCGGCGGACCCCGCGGCCGAGAAAAAACCCGAAGACTATTCCCTGGAAACAGACGGCTTCGCGGTGCTGCGGAACGAGGGCGAGGCCCGGAAGGCCTCCGAGGGCCTGCGCGACCAGATAAGGGCGGGAACCATCAAGGGCTTGAAGTCCTTTGAAGGCGATTACTTCCTGGTGCGGGTCGAGGCCCTGGCAAAGCACCGAAAGCGGTTGCTCGACTACCTGGCGACCAAGAAGCTGACCGGCATCGAGAACGCGGCAAAAGACTTAAATATGTCCAAGACCCTTATCAGGGTGGTGGCCGAGTTCCTCAAAGAGGACGGCGAGATAGCCGAGAAGCGAAAGGGCTTGTACCAGCTCATCACGTGACCTCCATGAAAGTCTTGATTCCCCTGCTGTCCAAGCAAGAGGATTCCCCTGAATTCGTCGAGAAAGCCACGAAGGGCGCGCTCGAAGTGTTCCTGGTGCTGGTCATCGACCCCTCGGACCTGGCCGGCGAGTTCGGCTTCGCCGCCCACGAAATCTCGAAGGGCAACAAGATGATGGGCCTCGTCACCGAGTTGATTGGCCCCGAGAAAGCCGTGCACCAAATCGTGGAATGGGGCGAGACCCTCAGCAAAATCGAGAACCTCTACAAGCTCAAGGAAGCCGACGAAATCTGCTTGAAAAAACAGGACAACTACTGGTTCCAGGACATCGTCAAGAAACTCAAGGAAAAAGACTTGAAAGTGAAGGTCATCTGACGCTTACCGTTTCTATTTCTTTCCCGGCGCCCACAGGAACTTTTCCGGCTGGGCGCGCTGCCTCGCCGCCTGGTGCTTGGCCAGGAACGCGGTCAGCTTCTCGATGAGGATGGCCTTGAGTTCCCCGCTCAGCAGCTTGCCCGACTTGTAGTCGCGGTAGATGCG
This sequence comes from Candidatus Iainarchaeum sp., assembly GCA_018304425.1. Classification (GTDB taxonomy): domain Archaea; phylum Iainarchaeota; class Iainarchaeia; order Iainarchaeales; family UBA10219; genus UBA10219; species UBA10219 sp10219u. The sequence continues at coordinate 105,368 of JAGVWE010000003.1, forward strand.
CTCGAGCTTCGCGTCGTCTTCCTCGAAGAACAGCAGCCACTGGTAGCTTACGTCAACGTCGGGGTTCCCGCCCAGGCGCCGGTGCGCTTCCACGGTTTCCCTGCCGCCGGAAAACGCGTACTTGTTTATCTTCTGCTTCACGGCCTTCGCGTCATCCGTGGTGTAAATGGTTGCCTGGTCGCCGCTCGTGCTGGACATCTTGCCGTCCTTCTCCATCCCCGCCAGACCCGGAAGGAAACGGCACTGAATCGACGCGGGCTTCGGATAACCCAGCCTGGGAATCACGTCCCTCGAAACCCGGAAATGCGGGTCCTGGTCGATGGCGTGGGGAATCAGGCAAGGCAGGGGCTTCTTTCGCAGGACGCTGGGCAGGAAAGCCGGCACGGCCTGCATCGCCGTGTAAAAGATGGCGCCGATGTTCTGCTCATTAGAGAAGCCGAAGGCGGCCTTGGCGGTGGAAAACGTAATGCGCTTCGCCACCTTGATGGCCTCCGGAAACATCACGCCCGCGTGCCGCGTGTCGACGAGGAAATGCGTTTTCTTTGGGTCGAAGCCCAACGCGATGACGTCCTTCATGTTCTCCTCGGTGTAGCGAGCGGTTTCCTCCAGCGTGAGCTCCTCCTTGAACAAGAACTTCTCCTCGTCCGGGAACTGGAACCACAACTCCACGTCGAAGACGTCCTGCAACCACTTGGTGAAGAGCCAGGGCACCAGGTGACCCAAATGGGTGTTGCCGGACGGCGCGCGGCCCGTGTACAAGAAGAACCGGTTGCCCTTCTCGTATTCGTCGAGGATGAATTTCAGGTCCCGGTGGGCGAAGAATATATGCCGCCGGAGCAGGTGATGCAGAACCAGGCCCTTCTTCTTGGCGTGCTTTTCCAGGCGCGCCAGCAGCGCGGAATCGATTTTCTCGACGCCGAACTCCTGGACGATCTTGTCGTAGTCGATGGTGCCCTTTACTTCCCAGGGCGTGAGGGTCATCCCGGCAACCATAGCCAAGAACAGGGGTTAAACGGTTTATATTGCTTTCGGGGGGCAGTAACTGCATGGCCTTGCTCTTGGAAAACAAGGTGCTCGTGCACGAGCGGAGGACGGCCGACCAGTTCACCCAAAAGGGCTTCGGCGAGCGCGAAGACCGCGACCTCGTCCTCGACCTCTGGGAAGCCGCTTACCTCTGCGACAAGGAAAAACTCGAAGTCGTGGACGAGCACCGCAAGCCGGTTGCCCGCGACCAGTTGCTGGCCCACGCCGGCAAGAAGGACAAGCGGTTTTACTCGAAGTACCTGGTCTACGCCGACCTCCGCACCCGCGGCTACATCGTGAAGACCGGCTTCAAGTTCGGGGCCGACTTCCGCGTCTACCCCCGCGGCAAGAAACCCGGCGAAGCCCACACCGAGTGGGTCGTGCACGTCTTCACCCAGGACGACAAGTTCACGTTCACCGAGTTCAGCCGCATGGTGCGCCTCGCCGGCAACCTGAAAACCAAGATGCTGGCCGCGGTCGTGGACGCCGAAAACGCAGTCAACTATTACGCCGTTGACCGCGTGACGCCGTGAATGGCCAGGTCAATCTACCCTCACCCCCAGCGTCCGGCGGATGATAGACTTGATTTCCTGCGCACGCTCCGGATTGAGGGAGACCTGGAGGCCATAATTGGTTGGCTTCTTGAACACCAACCCCATGTGAATGAGCTCGTCGGCGGCCTCCATGGCTTTGCCCCTCAAATGGGATTTAAAGCCGCGGGCCACGTGTTCATAGGCTGCATGGGAGCCGCCGTATTTATGGCGTCTGTGGAGGTTGTAAAGCACTTCCGCCATAATTACGTCAAATGACGTGTCCATGTAATCATACTTTCAACGTATGTTCTTAAATACCTGAGCTGCACAAGGTTCTACTATGGAAAAATACGAATACGGGCCCACCATTACCACGGAATTTTTTGGCGACACCCCCTTCTGGAGGCTTGTGGACGAGTTCATTGCCGGCATCCACCAAGACTTCTCCAAAAAGGAAATCACTGAAATCGCTTGCGTCAGCAAGGCAGCCACCTTCAAGCACTGGCCCAAGCTCGTGAAGTACGGCCTCATCAAGCCCACCCGCCGCTACGGCAAGGCCCAGCTCTATACCCTCAACCGCGAAAGCAAGCTGGTGAAGGCCCTGCTCCAACTGGAATGGGAACTCATCGACCGCGAACCCCTCCCCACCAAAACCGAGCAAGCGGTGGCTGCGCCTGCCACAAAAGCAAAGTGAAACCGGGCAAAACGCATATTAATTCCGGCCCAACCAATTATGGCATGCCCCATGGACCCCGCGGCTATTATGCCGCGTCCTTCGTGGACGTTGGATGAGGCTTTGCCTGGGTTTCACCCACCCATATATAAAGTTTCAGCATCAATGGATTGTAATTCCTTGAGTGGGCCGCCATGATTTGCTTGATTGCCTTGGTCGTTTTCGGCGTGCTAGCCATCTTCAGCGCCAAGCATAGGCCATTGGCCCGGGAAGCCCTGGACTGTGTGCTGCGCCGCATCACGTTCCGGCCCTGCGTGGCCAACCTCGACCAGAAGCTCAAGGGCCAGACCGCGGGCTGGCTGCTCGAACACGCGCCCTGGCTTGCCAAGCCAGTCTACAAGAACTTTGAATTTATTTCCTGGGTTTTCACCTTCCTCCTCTTCCTGAGCATCGCGGGCTCGCTGTGGGGGTTCTACAACTGGTGGGCTTATGGCAACTGCAATGGCCCCGAGCAAACGGGTTTCTGCGTGTTCAACGCGGTGGCGAAAGGCGAGGGCCTTAACTGGGGCTCCCTACTTGGCTTGAAGCCCGCGCTCACGCGGCCGGAAGGCAAAGCCGGTTGGCTGATTGGAAGCCCGGACGCGGAACTCACCGTCATCGAGTTTGGTTGCTACTCGTGTCCCTACACCAAGCAAGCCGAGCCCGTGGTCAAGCAATTGCTGGAACACTACCAGGGCCGCGTAAACGTTTTGTTCAAGGTGTTCCCGATTCCCGCGCACCCCTACGCCAAGGAGATGGCGTTGGCCGCCGAGGCCGCCGGCATGCAGGGAAAGTGGCTGGAAATGCACGAAAAACTGTTTGAACGCCAGGACTTCGCGAGGCTGAACGGCGAAAAAGAAATCAAGGCGATTGCAGGGAGCCTGGGACTGGACTTGGAGCGGTTTGAAAGAGACTTCAAGTCCGCGCAAGCCTTTGAACGCGTGGTCGCGACTTCTGCGGAGGGCGAGAAGGCCGGCATCTACGGCACGCCCACCTTTTTCATCGGCGAAAAAACCGTGGTCGGCCCCAAAGAGTTCGAAGAAATGCGGGCACTGATTGACGGCGAACTCGGAAAGTGAGCCTCTCGGCTGGCGGGAAAGAAAATGAAGGGGCAAGAGGATAGCTCCTCTTGAACCTTTGCCGTGAAGCTTAAAAGTCGTAGGGCTTTACGGTCTTGCGGCCGTTGGACTCGCATCTCTTGCAGGCCTGCTTGAGCCTTCGCTCGACGAAGTCGTTCAAGGCGTCATAGGTTTCTGCCGAGATCATCATGTTCTGGCCCCTAATGAGCTCCGCGATCTTGGACTTAACGATTAATTGCTCCGCCATGTGTGTTGCCTCCTTTTCCTTCCTTTTACTGGGTCAAGTCGTAGGGCTTAACCGTCTTCCTGCCGTTTGCCTGGCATCGCTCGCAGGCCCGCTTCACCTTGCTTGCTACCAGCATGCTCAAGGTGTCGTAGGCGTCCGAGGAAACCATCATGTTCTGGCCCCTGATTGTCTCAGCGACCTTGGACTTCACGATGTATGCTTCGACCATTGGATTACCTCCCTTCGGTTTACCCCATCAATTGGGGCAATCCATCCAGTTAATGGCTACTCAATGCAATTAGTGGAAGGATTTATAAAAGCATAGCCAAAAACCCCCCCAAAACGGCCTCCAAATAGGGGTTTCACGGGCGAATTCGGGGGCTTCCCTGGGTTCACGTAAACACGAAGAATAAGCCGAATAACACGAACAGGCCACCTGAAACCAGCTTGAGTTGCTTGCGGGGCAGCCATTGCTGGAGTTTCCGGCCCAAGAAAATGCTCAACGCGCTGGCCAAGCCAAGGCCCAACGCGACCCCGGCCAGCACCTCAAAGGGGTGGCCCCACTGAAGGGCCAGCAAGCCCGCCGTTAGCTGGGATTTGTCTCCGAACTCGCTGAAGAAGATGGTGCCAAAGGCGGCCACGAAGGCGTTGCCGGCCTCAAAGGCCCGGGGTTCGCGCCCGGAACCGTCCTTGAAAGCCCGGTACAAGGAGTAAACGCCCAAACCCACGAACAAGAGGCCACCGCCTGCCTTGACGACCGACAAGGGCACGAGCCGGGTGAGCGCGGCCCCAAAGTAGATGGCTACGCCGTCCACGATGATTTCCGCGAACCAGGCCCCCAAGAACACGTGCCAGGCCGAGCGATAACGAGTTGCAAGGGCCAACAAGAGGAGCTGGGTCTTGTCGCCGACCTCGGCAAGGAACAGGAGGGCAAACGCTGAAACGACGGCTTCCAGGCTAAAATTCATGGCAACGCCTCACCAGCCCTCACTTCGGCCAGCACCCGCTCCTTCACGGCAGGAAAGTCAATGGAAAAAAGCTTTTCAAGCAATGCCTTCCGCTGGAAGCCCTTGCCTTCCAGGAATTCATCCAAGGACATGACCGGCTTTCCCCTGACCCGGGTCTCGCCTTCCTGCGAGACCGCCAGCGGTTTGATGATGCCCTCCCCAATCAACTCGTCCACGAACTGCACCAGCCGCTTTTCGAGTTCTTCCTTGACGCGCGCCCACGCATAGTCGTCCGCATAGTAACGGTGATAGGCTTGCGCGAGTTCCCGGTTGGAGACGCGCCGCTCGCGGTGCTCGGGAAACGAGGCCGGAAAGAAGTCGTCCGGGCACGAGGTGCCCGCGAACTTCACCAGGCCGGTGTCGGGCTCCACGAAGGCCGGGCGCACGGGAAACGCGCGACAGTAAACAGGTCGGTGCGCATAATTCGCGCACCGGTTGTCCTCGCGCAGGAACAGGCACGGCTCGGAAGCCGAGCACCAGCTGACGCCAATCGCTTGGCCGCTCAACTCATCCCACACCACGCGGCCCCAGCGGATGTCCACCTGCTTCCCCTGCCGCTTGGCTTCGCGTTCGAAAATTTCTTTTTCGGCCAGGTTCAAGGGCAAGCCGTTGTCCAAGACAAAAAAATGGCCGTAGCTCTGGTTGTGGTAGAATTCCTTGCAGCACTTGCCGCACTCGGTGCACTTGAATGGCACAATCGCTGGCCGGGCCTCGGATGCCATGAAAGTAATGGCCGGGAAAAGCCTTATTAACCCAGAATTCCTTTATGGGGGCATGGAGCCTCTTTTGCTCATGGTTTCCCTGGTGGCGCTTGCATTCGCCGCGCAAGAGGCCTGCCGGTTCCTGCGGTTTCCCCGCGTCATCGGCTACATTGGAGTCGGCGTGCTCATCGGGCTGCAGCCCCTGCGCGCCCTCTGGTACAACGGGGAAAACACGCAAATCCTGGCCTTCCTGGCCCAGGTTGGCATCGTGCTGTTGTTCTTCTTCAGCGGTCTCGAAATCAGCTTGAAGCAGTTCAGGAAAAACTTTTCCCTGTCCTCCAAGGCCGCTTTCCTCAACACGCTCATTCCCCTGGCCCTCGGCTTCCTGGCGGCCAGGCAACTGGGCTTCAACGACATGGCTTCGGCCGTCATCGGCGTGAGCCTCTCGGTGTCCGCGGCCTCGCTGTCCGTGGAACTCCTCGAGGAAATGGACCTGCTCAAGAGCCGGCTCGCACAGGCCATCCTCTCCATCGCCGCGCTGAGCGACGTCCTACAACTGGTGGCCATTTCCCTGCTGCTGGCCTGGCTCGGCGTGTCCGGCACCGGCCTCGCCCTCTACGCCGTGCCCCTCCAGTTCCTGGCCTTTGCCTTGGTCTTCCTGTTCTTCCGACAAATCATCGCGCCCAAAATCATCGCGCTGGCGGAAGCCCAGCAAAGCCACGCCACCCACTTCTCGGCCGCCCTGCTCATCACCCTCCTGCTCGCGGTCATCGCCGAAGCGCTGGGCCTGGGCGTGCTGGTCGGCGCGATGTTCGGCGGCGCACTCGTACGCCACATCCTCCTAAGCAAGGCGGTCCACAAGCCCTGGGAAGAACACCAGCTCGCGGAAAGCGTGCACACGTTTTCCTTCGGCTTCTTCGTGCCCATGTTCTACGTGTGGGTGGGCTTCAACACGGGCTTGACCGAGCTCGCAGCCAACTGGTGGCTTGGCCTGCTGTTTGCGGTCATCGCATCCATCGGCAGCCTCACCGGCACCATCCTCGGCTCGCGGGGATCCGGCAAATCACTCAACGAGTCCCTGGTCATCGGCTGGGGCATCAACGGCAAGGGAGACGTTGAATTGGTGCTTGCGGCGCTCGCCCTCAAGGTTGGATGGATTGACGCGGCCTTGTTTTCAACGCTGGTCTTGATGGCGGCCCTGACCATGTTCGCCTCCACCTTCATGTTCCAGCGCGCGGTCAAGCAGTGCACGCCCGAGCTGCTCAAGGAAGGCGAAATCAGCCAAGAACAGGCGGCCTCGTACTAAGCTGGCCTAGTGCCCGTGCTCGTCCAGGTCGTGGACTTGCGCGTGCTTTTTCTTCTCGTCTTCGGGCTTGGGTTTGGGCACCGGCTTGAGTTTCGCATAAAAGCCTTTGAGGAGCCGGGTGGCCTCGGCTTTCTTGAGGAGCCCGCGTTGTACGCCCGCGTCCACGATTTCGTCAAGAGCGCAAAGCGGAGCAAAGGGGACCTCGAGCCACGCGAAGGACTTCTGGTTGACCTTGGGGTTGGCGTCCACGATGGCCAAAAGCAGGGGCACGCGGCACCACCGCTGCCGGAGGGCGCGCAAGGCGGAAACCCATTCCAGGGTGTTGTCGAGCACGCTTTCCACGCACACGACGAAGTGGTTGCGGAGGAAAAACCCTTCTACGTGGTGCCGTTGCTCGCCGGTCTCGCCCAGCATTTCCGTCAAGTAAATGAGGGGCTTTTCCTGGCGGTCGGCGAGCCACGCCGCCCACGGCAGCGAGTCAAAGCCCACCGCGGCAAAGGAGTCCACCTTTGCCTGCCGAAGGTCCACCAGCTCGGACTCCAAGTGCTCGAGGATGGCCTTCCGGGTCTCGGGAAAGGCCAGGGCCATGGCCGGGTGAACAGCCAAGGCGAGTTCTTCCCTGCGCACGCCCGCCACTTTCACGGAACGCTTGAAGGAAACGACGCCCAAGTCGATGAGCTTGCCGACCAATTGGGAGCGGTCCATGCAAGGAATGCATAGGAAAAAGGTTTTAAGCGGAAGCCCAAGAGAAAGCTTTTATATAACATCTATAGACTAATCTATAGTGATTTGAATGGCTTATACTTCCATCCAGATTCAGCCCAAAACGCGCGAAAAACTTTCGGAATTGAAGTTCGGCCCCCGCGAGACCTACGACGAACTTATCAACAAATTGCTGGCCTTGGTGCCTGCGGGCGATGACGAGGGAGAATACACCGACGAGTTTAGGGTCGGCCTTCTGAATGCACGCCTGGAATCCCTGCACGGAAAGGGCATCAGCCACGAGCAAGCCAAGAAAATAATGGGGCTGTAGCGTGCCTTGGTCGGTCAAGTGGATGCCCCAAGCATTACGGGATATGGAAGCCCTTGAAAAGAACGAGCGCGAGCGGATTGTAAGGAAAGTCGAAGAAGCCGCGGCAACCGACCCGTTCCGTGCTTTCCAGCGCCTGCGGGGATGCGACGAGCACCGCATGCGCGTGGGGGGTAATCGGGCCATCGCCCTCATCGCCCACTCCTCCAAAACGATTGAAATCCATAGAGTCGGCCACCGCAAGCACATCTACAAGCGACTCTTCAAGTAATGCCGGCGTTAGCTGGAAGTGGTCTCGCCGTGGCCACCCCGAAGCATGGCTTTCGAAACCCAGGCCGCGTCGAAATCAATGAGATAGGCTTTGGGCTGGCGCTTGCCGTCGCGCCGCTCCCACTCGATGCAGGCATTGCCGAAATGGGCGTGGTTGTGGTGGATGCCCAAATCCAGCAGTTTTCGATCGAGTTCCTCGACTTGCCGCACCAATTCCGCCCGGTGCTCGGGGTGCCGTTCGGCTTCCGCCGAGTTCAAGTAGGCGTCGACGGTGGTTCCCAAGACCTTGGCCATCACCCACACATAGCCATTCTTGTCCTTCCAGAACCATGGCTTCCCATTCGGACTCTTGAGGATGGGTTCGACGGCCAGGCCCGCGTCAAAGGCCTTCTTCCAGGCCTCGAATGCCTCGGGGCGAACAATGCGAATGATGGCTTTTCCCGCGTGCCTGCCGCCCAACACAAGGAGGCGGGAGCCGGTTTTCTTGAACTTCCGGGCACGGATGCGAGGGCCCTGGAAAAACGAATAATCCCGTTCCCTGTAGGCCGGCGCATACAGGGGGTGGAGCCTGCGGCTGGCGGGCTTCAAGTGCGTCAAGGCTTTCGTGGCAGCGAGAGAGACCAGAGGCCTTTTCCTTTTGCCCCTGGCAGACCGCGCGAGCAAGCGGAAAACCGTCAGCCGGTTGCCGGAGGAGAGTGGCTTCGCCTGGTCTGCCCCCAGGCTTTTTTCCAGCCCCGTCAGCAGGGTTAACGCAAGTTCCGGCACCATGAAGGCGAGGCCCCGCTGACGGCTAAGCGCTTCCAGGACGGGGATAAACCGCGCGCCCTCCATCTCGGCGATGCCTTTGAGCTTGCCTTCGATTATCCAATAGCGTTCGTTCTTGGATTCGTCCATCAATTCCGGCAAGAGCTTTCGCGCATTCCAGGACAGGCCTTTAGTCAAGCGCTTGACGCTGGGCCGCGAGAGGAAGGCGGCCATCTGCGCGGTATAGTCGGTCTGATACTCCATCCTGAGGGGGTATCGGACCATTCGCGCGGCATGCTCTTTCCTGAACTTCTTGGCATAAACCGGTTGGGTCCGGGGTTTGATGGGGCGCGACCGCTTCCAGGACGGCATACCAATCCTTCGCAGGCCGCAAATATAAGGTTTTTGGGGAGGCTCCGGCGGCTTGTGGAGGGCCCCGGCGGTTTTAAATGGGTTTTGCTGGATTATCCCATTACTTTTCTTGGGGAGGTCATGGCATGAGCGTCAAGGTTGGGGAAAGGGCCCCGGAGTTTCAGGCGGAGAGCACGGCTGGCAAGGTCGCGTTGAAGGACTTCAAGGGCAAGTGGGTGGTGTTGTTCTTTTACCCCCTGGACTTCACGTTTGTCTGCCCCACGGAAGTCGTTGAATTCAGCAAGCACTTGAAGTTGTTCAAGGACGCGAACACGGAAGTCCTGGGCTGCAGCATCGACTCGGTGCACGTCCACAAGGCGTGGACAAAGGAACTGGGTGGCCTCAACTACCCGCTCGTCTCGGACATCAACAAGGAGATGGGCCGCACGTACGGGGTGCTCCTCGAAGACAAGGGCTATCACTTGCGCGGGTTGTTCATCATCGACCCCGATGGAATCATCCGCTACCAACTGGTGCACGACAACAGCGTGGGCCGAAGCGTGCAAGAAGTGTACCGGGTCCTGAAGGGCCTGCAGTCGGGTGGTTTATGCCCGGCCGAGTGGAAGCCGGGGCAAAAGACGCTCGAAGCGAAGTAAAGGAAAGGGGGGCAAACCATGGCAGAACGAACCGTCAAACCCTTGAAGTACAAGTCGTTGAACGGCTTGACCGAGAAACAACTCGCCGAACACCACGACGTGTTGTACGCGGGCTACGTCAAAAAAACCAACGAAATCCGGCAGAAACTCGCGAACGTGGACGTTGCCACGCCGAACGCGACCTACTCTGACCTGCGGGAGCTCAAGGTAGAGGAGACCTTTGCCTTGAACGGCGTCAAACTCCACGAGGGCTACTTCGACAACCTCGGAGGAGACGGTAAGGCGCACGGCGTCGTGGCCGACTGGATTGGGAAGGATTTCGGCTCCTACGCCAAATGGGAGTCGGAGTTCAAGGCCTGCGGCATCGCGGCCCGCGGCTGGGTCGTCCTGGCCTTCGACCTCGAGGAAGGCTGCTTGTACAACTTCGTGTGCGACGTCCACAACCAGGGCGGGGTCTGGGGAACGATTCCCCTGCTCATCCTCGACGTCTACGAGCACGCCTACTTCCTGGACTATGCGACCGGCCGAAAGAACTACATCGAGGCCTTCATGAAGCTCATCGACTGGAAGGTCGTCAACGAGCAGGTCAAGAAATTCGGTCTCGACAAGTTCCGGAAGTGACGCCACCCGCCTGGCGTCCTGTTTTTCTTTTTAACCCACAGTCTTTCCTGCATGAACGTCCTGGGCATCGACGCCAGCCACAACACGGCCGCGCTGGTGAAGGACGGGCGGCTCGTGGCCTCCGCCGAAGAAGAACGCTTTGACCGGTGCAAGCACTCCAGAAACCCGCCAGTCCACGCCATCCGCTTCTGCCTGGAATACGCTGGACTAGCCGCGGCCGACGTCGACTACGTCGCGGTGGGCATGGACGAGGTCGACCATTACGCGGGGCTGGGGCTCATCCTCTCCAAGGTGCTGTTCGACGGCTATCCTCCCGGCCTCCTCCGCAAGCGGTTCAGCGTGCTACGCCACCACCTGTTCACCGACCCGGCCAGGCTCCGCACCCACTCGCCGTTGTCCAGCGCGTACTGGGGGAAAAAAGTCGACGCTGCCACGGACGGAACCGGGCTTTCCGCGGAAATACGGGTCATCCCCCACCACGTCGCGCACGGGGCCTGGGCCTCCCTGCCCACGGGCTGGAAAAATGCCTCCTGCCTGGTCGCGGACGGCGCCGGCGACTGGGAGTCCACCACGGCCTATGCCTATCACGACCAATCCATCGAATTCCTGCGCAAGGAAACCTACGCGAATTCGCTGGGCTTCCTCTACTTCAATGCCACCGATTACCTGGGCTTCGGCTTCCTCCAGGAGGGGAAGACCATGGGGCTGGCGGCCTACGGCGACCCCCAGGACGTTCCGGGCGCGGTCCTCGACCAGATCGTGCGCGTGCCCGGCGAGCTGAGCCCGTGGTACACCGTGGACTCCCGCATCCTGACCGACTACTACTATGGCCGGGGCTATTTGTCCCACTTCACCCGCCTCTTTGGGGCGCCCAAGCGGCCGCCCGGCCTCGAGGCAACGACGCCCCCTTATCCGGTCGCCGCCGCGGCCGTCCAGCGCTCGCTCGAAAAAGCGCTGCTGCACACTGTCAAAAAAGTCGTTGAAAGCACGGGCGAGAAGAAGCTGTGCCTGGGCGGCGGGGTCGCCATGAACTGCTCGGCCAACGGCAAAATCTGGGCCTCCGGGCTCGTCGACGAATTGGCCGTGCAGGTGGCACCCATGGACAGCGGCACGGCGGCCGGCGCGGCGTTGAGGCTGGCCCAGCAGCTGGGGGAGAAACCGTTGGTCGAACCGGACAGGTCCGACTGGGGCCCGGAGTTTTCGGATGCGGAAATCGAAAAGGCCCTAGAAGCCGCCGGCCTCCGCTTCGAACGCTGCCCAGGTAGCTCCATTGCCGGCAAGGCCGCGGACCTGGTGGCTAAGGGAAAAATCGTGGGCTGGTTCCAGGGCCGGATGGAGTTGGGCGCCCGCGCGCTCGGCCACCGCAGCATCCTCGCCAACCCCGGCATCAAAGGAATGAACGACCGAGTGAACCGCGTCAAGCACCGGGAGCTTTGGCGGCCCTTCGCCCCCTCCATCGCCGCCGAGCGCCTGGGCGAATACGTGCAAAAACCCTGCCCCTCGCCTTTCATGCTCATCGCCTTCCACGCCAACCCAAACGGGAAACGAGAGTTGCCCACCGTCATCCACGTCGACGGCACCACCCGCGTCCAAACCGTGGACAAGCGACTCGAACCCCTCTACTACCGGCTGCTCCGGGAAGTCGAGGGCCACACCTCGCACCCCGCCGTGCTCAACACCAGCTTCAATGATGCAGGCGAACCCATTGTCTGCTCGCCCCGGGACGCCATCCGGTCTTACTTCGGCATGGGTTTGGACGCGCTCGCCATCGGGAATTATTTGGCGTTGAACCCTGAGCCAGGGGCCAAGCGCTGACCCCAGCCGAAACTATATAAAATAATCGCTATCCAAGTTGTGTCTCTTCTCGGGGAAGCCCATGACTACTGCGCCAGCCCAGCGGAAAACTTTGCACTCGGTTGTCTCCGGGGTCACCCAGCAGACCCATGACACGAAGTCCTTCCAAGTAAGGCTGCCAGAGGCCTTTGACTTCCAGCCTGGACAGTTCCTCATGCTTTCCCTGGAGGACCCCGGGAACCCCGACCTCAAAGGCAAGCAACGCGCGTACTCGATTGCCTCCTCTCCCACCACCCAGGAGTACGTGGAGGTCGTCATCAAGGAGACCCCCAACGGGTTCTTCTCCAAGTATATGGTGCGTGACTGCCGGGAAGGCGAGAAAGTCAAGTTCACGGGCCCCTGGGGGCACTTCGTCTACAACGAGTCCATGCCCGGGCATTTGGTGCTCATCGGCGCGGGCTCGGGCATCGCGCCCTTGCTGGCCATGATGCGGTATCTCACCGACAAGAGGCTTTCCAACAAGGCCACGCTGTTCTTCAGCAACAAGACCCGGGAAGACGTCATCTACGAGAAGAAGCTGGCGGAACTCCCGAGGCAGAACCCGAACCTCCGCGTCGTCAACACTCTCACCCGCGAAGAAGAAGGCGACGACTGGAAGGGCGAGCGCGGCCGGGTCTCCGCGGAGATGATCAAGAAGCACATCCCGGACGTCCATGGCGCCCTCTACTACCTATGCGGCCCGCCCCTGATGGTGGACGGGGTCGTCAAAATGCTCAAGGAAGAGCTGGGCGTCGACCCCGCGAAAATCAAGACCGAGAAATACGACTAGGGGACTGAATCAGGCCGTGCGCAACTCGATTTTTCCGTCGGCGCCTATTTTGAGCCGAAGCGTTTCCCCTTTCCGGAGTCCAAGCGCCCGCTGGGCTTCTTTTGGGATGCGGAGGATGAGGTTTGACCGCATCTGCCCGAGCTTCACCGGGAATTCGATGTGCTGGAGTTTGTTGAACAAGAGCAGGCGCTCGGCTTCCGCGCCATCAAAGTACTCTTCGCCGCACGCACACTTCCATCCCTTGATGTCATGGCCTTGAAAGCGGAGGCTGGCTTCGGCCGCGATTTTTCCGCACTTTGCACAGATCATTCCCTTCATAAGTTCACGCCCTAAAATACGCCAACATGGGTCAATAACCAACACTCGGAATCCAGCGAATAGTTTACCGACTTCACCGCCACGACCTTCAATGTTTTCTCCCCCACTTGGACGCACCGTTCCACGCATTCCACGCGCCGGGGACTGCGTGCGCAGTCCAAACCGCATTCGAGGATTTCGACTGCGTCTTCAAGGGTCATGGCATGCTTCGCCAACTCCTTGAAGGCCGCCTTGCTGGGAAGCACCGGCAGGCCCTTGAAGGACGGGTAAAGCAACTCACCCACCCCTAAACATATTCTTTAGGCATATGTCATTAATATATGTTCTTGTTTGCCTTGCGCAACAAAGCATACCAAAGCAAGCAGCCGAACCGATTATAAATTATTCGTCAATTGACGAATATATCTGGAAACCCTGAAGGCCCCCTAAACCCTGCCTGACCGGCGCGCTTCTTTCGGGCCTACGCGATTACACGCCCCGACCGAGGCCTGCTTCCCGAGGCCCAGGGAAGGAGGAAGGAAGCCAGGAAGCGCCCGCCAAATTAGCCGGATCAGGGCGGGGGACGGGAGGGGCGGCCCACCTAAACAGCCCCAAAAAAAGATATATTTAAATAGATGTACGTGTATATACGTGTATGGTTGGTGATATACATTCCAAGTTATGGGCAAAGAGGAAAAGGCAATATTAGAGCGCAAAGGCGACGCGAGAAAGATAGGGCAAGGACAAGACGCTATTTAGCGACGCACCCTCCAGCCGAAGGGGAAACCATCCCAATATCCATTAGAGTGCCAGCTGACCTCCTTGAAGAACTATCAATCATTCGAGAGCAAACTGGTGTTTCTGTGACATTCCAGATGATTAAGGCCACCAGGGAATACCTGGCAAAGAGGAGAGCCGCAATAGAAAACAGGGGTGAACAGTCCGATGACGAATATTGATCTATTAGGCGTAATACTGCCAGCACTCGAAAAATACTGGTGGGCACTATTGGTGGCGCTGGCGCTAATTATTATGCCCCAATTCCGGGCGGCGTTGATACGGGTCAGTGACCACGTTTTGGCCAATCTAGTCGAGCTCATTGGCGTTATCACGTCGGGTTTTTTGCTGCTGGCCAAGCAAGCCACCACACAGGTTTTTCAAGCAGTGGAAGTAAACCATGTCCAAAAGATTGCGGCGGAAGCGCTGCGAAAACCATATTTTAGCAACGATTGCCGCCGGCTGGTTTGGCGCAACCCGGACCGTGGCTTCTATGAATGCTTCTACAATAAGGACAAGGAAGACCCCTACTCAAACAACCTGGTCCATCACTGGGTGTGGAAAAAGCACACGGGAAGCTATCCAAAGCCAGGCAACGAAATCAACCACAAGGACGGGAATAAGTACAACAACGACTTCAGCAACCTGGAAGAATTACCCAAAGAAGAACACCGATCAAAGCACGCAAGAAACGAAGTGCCCCTTCAGGCAAAAATAGCCCCATATTGCCTGCTGTAAAAGTGCACGAGAGCCAGTTTCCTGTGCCAAGCAAGAAAAATACGGGCCTAATTTCACTTTTTCAAATATTGCTCGATTATTTTTTTAGTGGGGCGTGACACGTGAATTTTGCGTTTTCCGGGTTCATGCCAATCATAAGCCGCTATGCCGTGCCCCCGCTGTATTGGAGTGTCCTTCGCCCGAATAAAGAAGACCTTGTGCAATACATAGGGGGCGTCAAGATAATCAAACAAATATCTACAAGTAAGAGCGCGTAAGTGCAGTTCTTCGTATAGTTCCCGTTTAGCTGCTTGCGCCCCCGTCTCGCCCGGCTCGACCCTGCCACCAGGCAAAATATAAAGTTGCTTGTTTGGGGTTTCACCGCGAACAACAAGGAAACGATGCCCCGACTTAGACCAATCTCTAACAATTGCCGTGCCTCTATGTCGTGGGGGCATACGCATAATCAGCACAAAAGCAATTAAAAGCCGCTGGGACACTAGATGACGCACCTAATCAATACGGCAGATTCCCCGCCTTCTTGACCGCGCCCCACAGGAAGCCCCACATGATGATGATGTAGAGGAAGGCGCTGACGACGATGAAGGCCGGCGAGTACACGCGCAGGAGCGCCGCGGCCACCAGGGCCACCAGGACGTAATTGCGTGGGATCATCATGGGCACGTTCATGACGACGAGCCAGGCGCCAAGGAAGAACTGGGCGAGGAACTCGTCCCCGATGATGCCGCTCAGAGTGAAGAACCCCGCGACCACGATGAGGAGCTTGAAGCGCGCGTCGTTGTTCTCCGCCTTCAGGAAGTAGATGGCGATGGCCAGGTAGACGCAGACCTTGACAACGAGGTTGTACAGGCTCAGCCAGTCCTCCATGCCACCTAGTACGGGTTTGAGGTTAATATAGTTATTTGGCTGGCCCGGGCCGGCAGTGCCTTTCCACCAGGGCTTTCACGTCTTCGGCTTTCACGCCCTTGTAGTACACGTTGTCGGGGAACACGGCCACGACGGGCCCTTGGCCGCAGTAGTCGAGGCACTTGGCTTGGCTGACGCGCACCCGGGACTTGAGGCCGCGCTCCTCGACCAGGGCTTTGAGCGCGTCCCTCACTTCCCTGCCACCCTGGGCCGCGCAGCAAGGCTTCCCGGCCTCGCGCTCGTTGACGCAGACGAAGAAGATTTTCTGGTAACTGGGCTTGAATTCCTGCATGCAGGGAATGGGCGGAATTGCGCTTAAAAGGCTTTGCAGGCAAGCATTTTTGGGGGAAAGGACTTGGACTTGTTCGCGGAATTCCGGAAGGCCTTGGAACAGTCGCGGGAAAAAAAGGCCCTGGCGTTGTTTGACGAGCTCTACGCCAAGAAAAAGGAGTTCTACCGCGTCTTCCGGCAACTCGTTCTCGCGGGCGCGCGGCACAAGCCAGGCAGGCGGGAAACGCATGCCTTTCTGCCGTTGAGTGCATCCCTGCAGTCCATGCAGTTCCTGCGCTCCCGCGAGGAAGTGGCCGTGATGATGCGGCGGCTCATCCGCTACCTGTGCGCCTTGGACCAGGAAAAGACCACGCTGGAACGGCCGCTGCCCGACCGGCCCCTGCACGAGCACACGACTGCCATGGTGCATGCGGCCGCCACCGGCATCGAAGAGAAACCGGAACGCTTTGCCTTGGCGTGCGCGGCCAAGGAGTTAGCGGACTACGTGGGGCAGCCGGACGCGCAAACGGTGTTGGCAGCCCGCGGGCTCGGCTTTGCGCCTAGCCCGGAATCATTCACCCAATGGAGGACCCCGAAACGGGAGCCGGACGAAATCCTGTTGGCGGCCAGCGCCCGGGCCGGTGCGGCCAACGAAAACCTGGTGTGGGCCGCTTGCCTGCTCAAGTCCAGGCGCCTGTTTTCGCCAAAAGCGGAAGCCCATTTGCTTGCCTGGCTTGAAAGAAAAATGGGGGCCGGAAAAAAAGCGTTGACCCCGAAATCCATTGACCAGACCATTGGGAAAACGCATGGCGAGCTCGCGTTGGGCGAAGACGAAGGCCAGGCCCTGCTGGAGCACCTCCTCGAACCCAACCCGGCGCATGCCTTGTACGTGCTGCGGGAACTCATTGAGTGGCGCGTGGGCTTGCGCACGCTGTACCCTGCCTTCCTGATTGGCGGCTACTCCTGTGGTCCCGTGGAATGCCTGGATGCCTTGGTGGCCGTGAACGCGGCCTGCCAGGTCGCGGAACGCATCGAGAAACCCCTGGCCTTGATTCCCCTGGCGCAAGCCGTTCAAACCATTGCGGCCCGGTTGAAGGCCGGCCAGCGCGTGGAAATCCCGTCCAAGACCGTGTTCCCCTGGGAGTGATTCGTTCGTTGACCCAAAACATTATTAAAGGTTAAAGGCCCTAGTTTTGTTAGAGCAGACCCAACGGGAGCTTATTGCAATCGATTCTCATCAGTGGATTGGGGGGAAAGCGTTATGCCCAAATGGCAAATCATTCACGAACACGACAAATGCATTGGTTGCGGGGCCTGCGCCGCCATTGAGCCCAAGCACTGGGTCATGGAAGGCGACAAAGCCCACTTGATGGAGTCCCGCAAAGAGGGCACCAACGAAATCAAGGAAGTCGAGCAACTCGACGGCAACCAGGAAGCAGCCGACAGTTGCCCCGTGCCCTGCATCTTCGTCAAGAAAATACAGGACTGAACCCGCTCCATCCCTCCCTCTCTTTTCCCTTTAAATTCCCTTTCGCTCATGGACTTGCATGGCGCGGAAACCCTTCAACCCGAAAAAACTGCTGCTGCCAGTCTTCGTCTTGCTGCTGGCGGCCCTCTTCATGCGCCTGGGCCCCACCTACCTTCCACCCATGCCGGCCACCCCACCGGAAACGGTGGCCCTCCAGGCCGTGGACTGGTCGGCTGGCCCCGGGCTTGTCGCGATGCACTCGATTGACGTCGGCCAAGGCGACGCCAGCCTGCTCGTGTTCCCCGACGGCAAAACCATTTTGGTGGACGCGGGCAACAACGGCAAAGGCAAGGCCATCCTGGCCTACCTTGACCAAATCGGCGTGCAGCAGATTGACTGGCTGGTGGCAACGAACCCCGACGCCGACCACGTGGGCGGAGTGGACGACGTCGTCGAAGGCATTCCTGTCAAAAACTTCCTCGACCCGGGAGTCAACTGCGTGACCAAAACCTGCAGGGACAACGATGCGGCGCTCGCCAAGGCAGGAATCCTCAAGACCTTTGCCCACCGGGGCGAGGCCCTGGACCTGGGCGACGGGTTCAAGGTCGGCATCCTCAACCCGACAAAACCCCTGTCCTTCGACAAGGAAAACAACAACTCCATCGTCTTGTTCGTGGACACCCAAGGCAAGGACTTCCTGTTGCCAGGCGACTGCGAAAAAGAATGCGAGGCCCAACTCGTGCAAGCCTTTGGAGACCAGCTGAAGGCCGACGTCTACAAGGCCGGGCACCACGGCAGCCGCACGAGCTCCACCCAGGAATTCCTCGACCAAATCAAGCCCTCAATAACCGTGGTCTCCGCCGGAAAAGACAACCGCTGGGGCCATCCCCACCCGGAGACCCTGGAAAAACTCAGGACCATGAACGCGCGCGTCCTCCGCACCGACGAACTTGGAAACATCGCGCTCTACTCCGACCCAGCCCAGGGCTGCTGCCAGGAGTGCCGTGAAAGCCTCTCCCGGGATCCCCGCGGCGTGGGCCCTTCCGGAATCGCCTGCGCGTCGTACGGAAGCCAGTTGAGCCTGCTGTGCCGCGGGCAATTCGAGGCCGCGCCGAAGACGGCGGCAGAGTGCCTGGCCTCCTAGGCCCACCCGGAAAACCCAGCCGGCCTGCACGGACGCCACACCGGTTTTAAACTGCTTGCATTCCCCTTACCCTATGCTTGGACTCCTCTTCGCCCTCGCCAGCGGGGTTTTCGAAACCCTGGTTTGGGTGCAACTCAAGGGCGCCCAAAAGAGAGGCACCCCCCTCCCGGTGCTGTTCGGCGTCGGCACGCTCCTATACGCGCTGATGTCCCTGGCCCTGCTTCCCTTCGCTGACCTGTCCAAGCTGACCCCGACGATGTGGATGCTTAGCGCGGTCAGCGCCGCCATCAACGTCATCGGCTGGTACTTCATGTTGAAAGCCATTGAGCGGCTGGAAGTCTCCATCCTCGGCTCGTTCGCCGGGGTCTACACCGTGTTTGCGGTCCTGGCCGGCGCCTTGACCCTGGGCGAATGGCCCTCGCCCCTGGGCTGGGCTGGCATTCTCCTCGTGTTTTTCGGCCTGCAACTGGTCGACCGGTTCAAGCTTGTGACCGACCGCAGGCAACTGTGGAAAAACCCGGGCGTGCAAGTCCGCTTGGCTGCCATCGCAGCCTGGGTCATCGAAGTGTATTTCGTCAAGGAGGGCGTGGTGCTGGCCGGGCCAGTGAATTTCCACCTGCTCCGGAACGGCTTCCTGCTCCTGTTCGCGTTGCCCCTGATGTACGCGCTGGATGCCCGGGCTTTCCGCCGGTTTGCGGGCAAGCCCTGGCTCTGGGGCCAGGCGGCGGTCTGGGCGTTCTCCCGCAACGCGCAAATCTTCACCAGTTTGGTTGCCATCTCCCTCACCTTCGTCGGCTACGCCTCGGCCGTCATGAACACGAACATCCTGTGGACCCTGGCGCTGGGCCACTTCATGCTGGGAGAAAAACGGGTGCGCGAAAAACTCGTGGCCTGTGGCGTCATCACCCTGGGAGCCGTGCTCGTCAGCCTGGCCTGACACCCGAAACGGCAGCATTTTAAACCCCAAAGCCTTACTTGTATGGGTTTTGGGGGAAATGGGTTTGAATCGGAAAACAATTTGTTTGCTGGCATTGCTTGCCCTGATGGGCTATGCCTGGGCCCACGGCGAAGCCGAAGAACACGCGGAAGAAGACCGCATGGAACCCTCCGAGTACCTTCCCGTGGACCCCTGGCCCCTGGCCTTGTACGCGGGCGCCTTCATCCTCCTCGTTTCCTTCGTGGCCTTCATCTCCCGAAACCTGACCACGGACGCCCACAAGAAAATGTTCTTCATCCTCATCGCTGTGCCAACCGTCCTCGTCACCCTCTACATGGCCGCGACCACGGTCTACTTGAACCTGGCCTCGACCTCCGGGGGCCCGGTGCACTGGCACGCGGACTACGAGATATGGGCGTGCGGCGAAAAAGTCGAACACCTGGAGGACGCGGGCCTCCTGTCAAACACCGTTGGAAGCCCTGTGCTGCACCACCATGAAGACAACCGCATCCACGTGGAAGGCCTGGTGGTGAACAAGGAAGACATTGCCCTCGCTAAGTTCTTCAAAGTTATCGGCGGCGGCCTCACCGATTCCGCTATTACCCTCCCATTGGAGGGTGGCGCCGTGAAAACCTACCGTAACGGGGACTTGTGCCCGGACGGAAAGCCCGGCACGCTCCGCCTCTACGTCAAGGAACACCAGACCGGCCAATTCTTTGAAAGCACGGAAATCGCGGGCTACGTCATCAAGCCGGGTTTCGAGGTGCCGCCCGGGGATTATTTGAAAATCGCGTTCGAGACGGAGGGGAACTGAATGGCGGTAGCCGCTTCCCTGCCCCAACTCGGCACCGTGGTGTTCACGGCCGCCATCGACTCCATCAACCCCTGCGCGATTGGAGTGCTCATCCTCCTCATCTCAGCCATCATCGCAACGGCGCAGTCACGGGGCAGGATGCTCAAACTCGGCCTGGCCTACATCGCCGCGGTCTACGTAACCTATTTCCTGGCCGGCATCGGGTTGAGCCTGTTCTTCACCCAAATCCCCATCTGGCTCGCGGAATACATTTCCATCCTCGTGGGCGGCTTCATCGTCTTGGCCGGCCTCGTCGAAATCAAGGACTTCTTCTGGTACGGGCAGGGGTTTACGCTGGCGATTCACCCCGAAATGGCCAAGAGAATCAGCGACTACTCCAAGAACCTCTCGGTGCCGGGCGTCATGTTCTTGGGCGCCTTCGTTGCCGGCGTCGAACTGCCTTGCACGGGCGCGCCTTATCTGGCCATTATCCTCGTGCTCAAGGAAAGCTTCAACCTCACGGCGATAGGGTTGCTGGCCCTCTACAACGCCATCTTCGTCCTGCCCTTGCTCGTCATCCTCCTGCTGGCCTATGGCGGCATGAAGGTAACCGAGTTGAAGATGTGGAAGGACCAGAACCGGCCCTACATGCGCCTGGCCTCGGGCCTCACCATGATCGCGTTGGGCTGGCTATTGATATTTATTGCCAATGGCACCATTAACTTCGGGTAACGCGCATGACGCACACGCTGCACATCGTGAAGCGAAAGGGCCACAAGGAACCCTTTGACGAGAAAAAAGCGTATGGCAGCGTCTACTGGGCCTGCGCCAGCGCCCACGTGCACAAGGGCGAGTGCGAGCGCATCGCGGCCAAGGCCGTCAAGGCCCTGAACGACTTCATCCACGACAAGAAGGAAGTGGACTCCGGCGACCTCTTCGACTTCCTTGGCAGGGAACTCGAGAAGCACCACAAGGACGCGGCCTACATGTTCCGCTCGCACCGCGACCTCTCCTGAGGCAAACGCATGGACAAGAAACTCGTCATCTACGCTTTGTCCGCCCTGATTGTCACGGCCCTGATTTTCGGGCTCGCCTCCAACCAGGCCAAGCCCCAGGAAATCCACCACCACTTCGACTTCCTTCTCTATCTCGACGGCCAAGCCGTGGACTTGGGCCAAGACCAATACCAAGCCACGGCGGAGCATCCATTGGACGAACGCGTGCACCTGCACGACGGCAACGGAAAAGTCGTGCACATCCACGCCGCGGAAGTAACCCTGGACGACTTCCTGGACAGCCTCGGCATCGAACTCCACGAAGTCGAGGGGCTGCGCATCTACGTCAACGGCCGAGAGGAAAAGCTTGGCCTAGACTATCAACCAAAAGATCTTGACCAAATCCTGGTTACGGACAGCGCCAGCGAAGCAACCATCCAAGAACAGCTGGCCTCCCTCACCAACAACGCCTGCATTTACTCCGAGAAATGCCCCGAAAGAGGCAAACCCCCGACGGAAAGCTGCGTCGGGCAATGCGTGATTTGAATGGAAACCGACGGCGACCACATCTATATCAACCGCAAATTCGTGCCAAAGACCCTATTGATGGGGATTTTTCTGCTGGCGCTGGGCGGAGCCCCCTTCCTGTTACCAGACGCCTCCACACTCTGGGAAACAAGCCGAGACGAAGGGATGGCATGGACCTGGCCCTTCGTGTTATTCCTCGGCGCGTGCGCAATCGTGCTCTCTGTCAAGTACTATTTTTTCCCGCAACCGCTCTTTGTGCTCTCTGCGGAAGGCATTGAATGGGGGCGGAAAGTCCGCGGCTTCAAACTCGCCTGGACTGAAATCAAGGCCCTGCAGGCGTTCACGGTCACCCACGAGAACACCCCTGTTATGCGGGGCCTGGGCGTGGTGCTTGCCAACCCCGAAGCCGTCTTCGAACGTTTCAAAACAGTCGACAAAATCATGGCGCTTGCCTCGGAGGCAACCGGCTCCCCGGTTGTCTACCTGCCCCTGGACAACCTGAGCGTGAGCGATGAAGAACTCTTGGCGCGCATCCGCAAGTACTTCCAGGGCCCCATCGAACTCAAGTCAACGTAGGACGTGCTTCGCGGCCTTGAGCACGCTGGCAGAAGGGCTGGCCACACCGGTTACGTGGCCTCACTTGGCACCGGAAATACACTCCCCATAGCATTAAAAATCGGTTCAAGGAAAGAATTGGAAAGACGCGACCCAACATTTTTGGTGTGGCCATGAGAGAGGAAAGCGCACTAGTCGTATTCCAAGACCGAAAAATACGGCGAACCTGGCATGCAGGCGAATGGTTTTATTCCGCCACGGACATCGTTCAAGTCCTTTCAGACAGCCCTGCACCAAGGCAGTATTGGGGGGTTTTAAAGGCTCGCGAGCCCCAACTGTTAACATTTTGTTTACGGTTGAAATTGCCAGCCGAAGACGGAAAACTTCGTTTAACTGACTGCGTTAACACTCGAAACGCATTCCGACTCATCCAGTCCGTTCCATCCAAGAAAGCAGAGCCCTTCAAGCAGTGGCTGGCGCAACTAGGCAAGGAACGAATCGATGAAATAGAAGACCCTGAGTTGGCACAGAACAGGGTAAAGGATTATTACGAACTTAAAGGCTATCCACAGGACTGGATTGACAAACGCCTGCGCGGCATAACCGTCAGACAGGAATTGACGGACGAATGGAAGAACCGATACGTTACCGAAGAAAAGGAATTCGCGATACTCACCAATGAAATCAGCCGCGCAACCTTCGACAAAAGCATTCAAGAATACAAGAAGTTAAAGGGCTTGACGAAGAAAAACCAGAACTTGCGCGACCACATCACTGATTGGGAACTCATCCTCACTATGGTGGGAGAAAAGGCCACAACTGACATAACCAAGGCCAGGGACTCCAAGGGATTCCCAAAATGCAGGCAATCCGCCCAGGCAGGTGGGAAAATCGCCCGCAATACGCGGAAGGAACTCGAGCGAAAAACCGGAAAACCCGTAGTTTCCAGCGAAAACTTCAGGCACCTCACCGAAAACAAGAAAAAACGACTCGTTTAAAGCGCCGGCGCCCTCACACCACTTTCTTCGCCGCCTTGAGCGCGCGGTTCATGAGGGTAAGCCCGATGCCTTTTTCCGGCACGCCCTCGACGACGATGCGGCCAATGCCAGCCTTGTCGAGGAGGCGGAAGTAGGCGAAGAGCCTGCGGGCGAAGGCCTTCACCGAGGGGAACACGATGACGATTGCATCCGCCTTGACGCGCGAACGCGTGGTCAGCACGGCCGTGCGCCTGCCCTTCGCGCCCTTCAGGGCCTTCCCGAGCTTGCGGCTGGACAACGGCGGCCGGATGACCACGACTTCGGCCTTCGGCGCGTAATGCCGGTACTTCATGCCCGGGGAAAGCGCCTTGCCCCGCACCGCGCCGTGCCGCTTGACGGAGGCGTGGACGCGCACGCGGCCAATCGCCTTGCGTAGTTGCTCCAGCGTCACCGCACCCGGCCGCAGCAACTCGGGAACCGGCCGACTCAAGTCCACAATAGTGGACTCCACGCCGTGCTCGGTCGGCCCCCCATCGAGGACGGCCTCGATGCGACCCCGCAGGTCTTCGACGACGTGCTGCGCGTCCGTGGGGCTCGGTTTTCCGGCGACGTTCGCCGAAGGCGCGGCGATGGGGCAGCCGGCGGCGCGAATCAATTGGAGTGCAACCGGATGGTCGGGCATGCGCACGGCCACGGTTTGCAGGCCGCCGGAGACCACGGATGGCACGCGCGCGGTTTTGCGGAGGACGAGCGTCAACGGGCCGGGCCAGAATTTTTTCATCAGCTTGCGGGCGGAAGATGGAATTTCGGCAACCAGCCTCCCCAGTTCACTCTGCCGTGCAACGTGCACGATGAGCGGGTTGTCGCTGGGCCTGTGCTTGGCCTTGAAAATCTTGCGACAGGCCCGCGCATGGAAGGCATCGGCTCCGAGGCCGTACACGGTTTCCGTGGGAAAAGCCACCAGGCCACCGCGGCGAAGGATAGCCGCCGCTTTTTTGATGCCGGCCTCATCCGGTTTCAGCAACAAGGTGCGCATCCCATCAGCCCAGAAACTCCTTCAAGGCCACGGCGTTGTTGCGCGCTATGTCTTTTGCGCCGAACAAGAGCATGACCACCTTATGCCTTTTCTCCAGCATTTTCAGCTTTCCCGCCCATTCCTTGTTTTGCCTCAACTCGGCGGCATACTTTTTCCGGAAGGCCGGCCACTTGGCCGGGTCGTGGGCAAACCACTTGCGCAGCGCGTCGGAGGGCGCGATTTCCTTCAGCCACTCGTCGATGGAAGCCTTTTCCTTTGTCAGGCCGCGCGGCCAGAGCCGGTCAACGAGAACCCTGCAACCGTCTTCTTTCGCCGGCGCCTCATACACCCGTTTTACCCTGAACATCTCATTCACAGCATTTATTGTATTTTTCCGGGGGCAAGGCCCTCATCCTGGCAAAGGCTTCGGCCCGTTCTTTTTCGCTCACCGACTGGTCAATCCAGGGGTAGAGGATGTTTTCCTCCTTCTCGTTGTGGGCCTTCAGGACCTCCAGAAGGCCCTCTTCCGCTTCACCCGCCGCCGGGTTTTTTTCCCCAAACTTGTCGTGGATTTCCTCCAAAAACCCCTTGATTTGGCGGTGCTCCTGCCGCATGACAGCGGTTGGCCCGGCCTCCTTCATACCTGTGCGTTCCTCGAACAAGGGAAAGAGGATTTCCTCCTCCCATACGATGTGGCGCTGCAGCCCGACCTTGAATCCGGCGAAAAAGCGGAGCGC
The DNA here is from genome assembly GCA_018304425.1 of Candidatus Iainarchaeum sp. Taxonomy (GTDB): domain Archaea; phylum Iainarchaeota; class Iainarchaeia; order Iainarchaeales; family UBA10219; genus UBA10219; species UBA10219 sp10219u. The sequence goes on from JAGVWE010000003.1 coordinate 130,387, forward strand.
CCCCGCTTTGTCTTTTGGGAGGGCCCTCAAATATTCCTGGAAAATGGCGTCCAGCCGGTCATGGTCCGCGCCCATGAAGTCCTTCACCTTCTCGGTCATGCCCTCACCTGGGCCTCGTGTAACCCCAGTAGTCCATGGCCTGCTGGAGCGCCTTGCAGGATGCGGAGGCCTCTTCCAGGCTCTTGCCTTCGAGCTTGGCTTCCAGGGCCGCCCGCATGGCAATAGCCCCCGCGTGGCTGCCTTTGGGGTGACCGTGCACGCCGCCGCCCAGCTGGAGCATGATTTCGGTGCCCAGCAAGTCGATGATTTGCGGGATGAGGCCGGGCTGCAGGCCCCCGGAGGCAACCGGGAAAACGGGTTTCGTGTCCAGCCAGTCCTCGGCCAGGCAATGCTCTACCGGGTTCTCCCTGACTTTCTGTTGGGTGATGTGCTCCTGCACATCCAAGACCTCGTGCTTGGGCGAAACCATTTTCCCGATGTGGGTGCCGATGTGGTACTGGTCGACGCCGAGGAGGCGCACGACCTCGCCCACGGCGAGGTTCGAGAAACCATGTTTCGGGTTCCGGTCGAAGGCCCCGTGGAAGGCGCGGTGGGCGTGGATGGCGAGGCCCAGGTCCGCGCAGTGCTCGCGCAGGGTTCTGACGCTCGTCCAGCCAGAGGTTATCACATCAATCATGGCGTACTCGCCGCCCTCGCGCGCGACGAACTTTGCCCTCCGAAGCATTTCGTCCGTGGTCGGGGCGGTCACGTTAATCAAGTAACTCTTCTTTTCGCCGGTTTCCTTCTCGGCCTTGTCCCGCAACTTCAGCGAGAGCTTGACGCGCTTCTCGAAGGGATTGAATTTCTGGTTGCTCAGGTTCTCGTCGTCCTTGAGCAGGTCCAAGCCTCCCGTCCAGATGTCGTAACCGATTTGCGCGTGCTCTTTCGTGGTCATGCCGACCTTGGGCTTGGGCACGCTGAGCATGAGCGGCCGCTTCTTGACGCCGAAAATCTTCCGAATCCCTTTGATGCCGAACTGCGGGCCGGGAAAGGCCTTGACTATCTTGGCCGGCCACTTCACATCCTGCAAGCGCAGGGAAGAAACGGCTTTCATGCCGAAGTCGTTGCCGGCAATCGAGGCCAGGATTTGCGCCATGTTGCCGTACTCGAAGTGGTCCACGGGGTAAGCGATTTTAATCCAGCCGTCCTTGCCGGCCCAGAAGACCTTGGCCGCGACCTTCTTGACGTGCTCGTACTTCAAGCCCACGACCTTGGCCCAGGTGCCAATCGAGCTCTCGGAGGCAACCGCGCCCCAGGCGCGCTTCTTGGTCTCCCACCCTGGAACCCCCACGCGGAAGCTCACAATCATGTCGGATTTAGCTGGTTTATAGGAAAGGTCAACGAAGTCTTCATAGCCGGCCAAAGCGCTCACCTCACGCGGAAAACAACAGAATAAGGTTGAACCCGTATAAATAGTTGCCGCCCGAAAGGAATAAATGGAAGCGACGCCCACCTATTACCATGCACTTCATGGGGCCCTGGAAGGCCCTCCGGAGAAATCCTGCCTTTCGCAAGTGGTGGCATGGCAACTGGGAAGCAAGCGAGCCCAAGGGCACCCGGAAACGTCTCGAAGGCGCGTACAGGACAACCGTTCGGCTGGATCGGGCGGCACAGGCGGGAGCCGACACGGGAGAATACCGGTCTAACCTAGGACTCACGGAGATTCAGCGTAACTACGGGCTCACCCTCGGCAGGTTCGCCCAGGCCATGCTTCCCACCCATGGGGATAGGCTGCGGGTGCTCGACATTGGGGCCGGCCATGGCCGCCTCCTCGCTGAGTTGCGCCAACAGCTGGGGCAGGAGAAAGTCGAGGCCCACGCCACGGGTCTGGCCAGGCCGCCGCAAGCCGAGCAGTTTCTGGGGCCTGGGAAGTACAAGCAAGGCGTCTTCGCACGCAGCCATCGCACTTGGTTCCCGCCTCGGTCCCTCGACCTGATCACATCGATCAGGGGGGAGACCGCCGACTTCATCGATGTGCAGAGCATCGCGCGAAGCCTAAGCGACCACGGGGTCGCGCTGCTGGATGTCGGTGCCGTGGATGCGATGGAACTCGTGGCGCTCCGTGCCGAGGCCGAAAAGGCCGGGCTCAAGCTCCGCTGCGTTTCGGCTGTCCTGCAACGGGCCAACAAAAAAAGGTCGACCATCAACCTTCTTCGGGCAGGCGAGAGAGCGTTGCCGTTGACCGCGCAGGTCGAAACCATGTTCGTGTTGATGCACAGGCACCATCTGGATCCAAGGATCCAGAATGCGATAAGCAAGGACCTGGTGGATGTCAAGGGCTGGGATAGAATCAGAATCGGATTATGAGGGCCATTGGGGAGTTCCCCAAACCCTGAAGGGGCGGGGCCATGGCCCAGCGGCTTGAACGGATTGATTGGGGGAGGGAGGAAGGGGGGAATTATTTTCCCTCCTCGAAGATGGCTTCCAACTTTTCGTTGAATTCCTCCCATTTCTTCGCCATCTCCTGCTTGCCCTTCCACTTGGCGGCAAGCACGCCCACAACCAGTTCTGCCACCTCGTCGAATTTTCTGCCATGGGCTTTCTCGAGGCGTGCCTTGATTTTTTCGGTCAACAACTCGTGCTTGGCCCGCAAGGCCGCGCCAAAAATCATTTCAGCGTGGCCGCCGGAACCACAGCCTTTCAGGCCGCTGCCGCAGCCGCCCTCGTTGGAACCGCATTCGCAGTTGGCTTCGCCGCACTCGCACCTGCAGCCTGCACCGGTTTCTTCGCTGGAACAAGCGTCTTCCTTGATATCGCATTGCATGTTGGGAACCTCCTTGAATAGAGTAGGATGTCCTACTCAACACATATAGGACGCGCTACATATTTAAAAACATATTGGGCACCCTATATGTAAGGGCTTTCCCTATGTTTTTAATGGATTTGGACGCATTCCCTGCCATGGACGGCAAGCAGTGCGCTGGAGCCCCTTGTGACATGCGTGGCTTTCTCTCTTTTTTCACGCTGTGGCTCCTGAACCAGAAGCCGCGCTCGGGCAAGGACATCGCCGAGGAAATCGGGAAAAAGAAGGGCGAGTGCCCGAAGTCGGGAACGATTTATCCGGCGCTGAAGAACCTCAAGGAACACGGCCTCATCCAGGGAAAACGCGATGGCAAGGAAATCGTGTACTCGCTGACGGCCGACGGAAAGCGGGCCTACGAGAACGCGTTCAACTTCTTCGTGAAAGCCTATGGCGAAATCGTGCAAGGACACGAAGCCGCGCGGAAAAAAAACTGAAAAACTGGAGGCATGTTTCATGGACTTACCCTGGGGAGACCCCCGCAGCACCCAATTCATCACGAACGTCGGACTCATCACGAGCGACGGCCCGAACGGCCCCGACATCATGTCCAGCGAGTGGACCCACCACATTTCCTACAGCCCCGGACTCCTCGCGGTCTGCATCCGGCCGGGAGGCGCAACCCACGAGAACATCCGCTCATCCAAGGAGTTCGGCGTGAGCATCGCGGCCACCGACCAGAACGTGATGGCCAGCGTTGCCGGCACCAACAAGGGAAAGGAAGTCGACAAAATCGCGGCCCTCCAAGAACTGGGCTTCAAGTTCCGCCCGGCCAAGCAAATCAATGCCTTGATGGTGGAGGGCGCAGTGCTCAACATCGAGTGCAGGCTCAAGCAAGAGCTGGCCCTGGGCAGCCACACGGTCTTCGTCGGCGAAGCCGTCGAGGCCACCTTGAACCCGGGCAAGAAGCCCCTGGCCTACCATGCCGGCCAGTTCTGGCGCCTCACGGAAGCCATTGCCAAGCCCGGCCCCACCGAACTCGAGCGCATCGCGAAAACCGTGGCCGCGCACCAAAGGAAATAGCCGGCCGACCGCGTTAGGTTAATAAAAACGTGCCGGGGTTAAATGCACCTACCGGTTTTCCAGATGCCCTCCCCAGACCTACGAAGATACGTCAAGGAATCCCTGACCTTTGACTTGAAGGCCGGCTTCATCACCGCCATCGTGGCCCTGCCGCTGGCCATCGCCTTCGCCATCGCCTCCGGGGTTCCCCCCATCATGGGCCTCTACACCGCGGTGGTGGCGGGAGTCCTTGGCAGCAGCTTTGGCGGCTCCAGGTTCTCCATCACCGGGCCGACCGGCGCCATGACGGTCATCATTCTCTCCGTCGTCAACCAGTTCGGCGTCGAAGGCCTGCTGCTGGCCGGCTTCCTCGCCGGCCTCATCCAGCTCGCGTTCGGTGTCATGAAAATCGGGCAACTCGTGAAATTCATCCCCTTCCCCATCGTCTCCGGCTTCACGGCGGGCATCGGCGTCATCATCTTCGTTGGCCAAATCCCGAACGCGCTGGGCCTCCAACTGCCTCCCAAGGAATTCGTAAGCGAGGCCCTGCTGCAAATCGCCGAACACGCGGGAAGCGCCAACCCCTGGGCACTTGGCATCGCGGTGGGAACGGTTGCCATGCTCACGTGGCTGCCCAAAATCATGGCCTCCAGCCACAAACTGGGCCCCCTCAAGAGCCTGCCCCCCTCCCTGTTCGCCTTGTTCCTCTCCACGGCCCTTGTTTACTTCCTGGCCCTGCCGCTCCCGCTCGTCGGCGACATCCCCATGGGCCTGCCCACCCTCCACCTGTTCCCCGTCAACCTCGACCTCATCCACGATTTGCTGCCCTCCGCGCTCACCATTGCCTTGCTGGGCTCCATCGAAGCCCTGCTGTGCGCGGTGGTCTGCGACGGCATGACCAACACCAAGCATGATAGCAACCGCGAGCTCATCGGCCAAGGCATCTCCAACCTCTTCATGCCCTTCTTCAACGGCATCCCCGCAACGGCTGCCATTGCCCGCAGCGCCGTCAACGTCCGCGAAGGCGCCAAGACCAAACTGGCAGGAGTCATCCACGCGCTCATCCTCCTCCTCATCCTCTTGTTCTTCGCGCCCTGGGCCCGGTTCATCCCCAAGGCGTTCCTGGCAGGCATCCTCTTGTTCGTCTCCATGCGCATGATTGACTTGGAGGAATTCAAGACCATCCTCCACATCAGCAAATCGGAAGCCCTTGTCTTGTTCGCGACCTTCGGGCTCACGGTGTTCACGAACCTCGTGTTCGCCATCCAGATGGGCATGACCTTCGCCGTGTTCCTCTTGTTCATCCGGTTGACGCAGATGGCGGAGATAACCTCGTTCGAAGCCTACCAGGGAAGGAACGCGAAGGTGGCGGCCATGCTGGAAGCCAATCCCCGGCTCAAGGAGAACGTGGAACTCTACTCCATCAACGGCCCCTTCTTCTTCGGCGCCATGCACGTCTTCGACTCGCGCCTGGGCACGCACCTCGCCTTACAGGCGCCCTACATCGTGTTGCGCCTGCGCAACGTTCCATTGATTGACGCCTCGGGCGTCACGCGCCTGGCCGCCTTCATCGCGCACGCCCACAAGCAAGGCAGAACCGTGCTGTTGGCCGCCGTGCAGCCCGCCGTTGCGGAGCGGCTGCAGCACAGCCCCGAATACCGGGAACTCGTCAAGGCCGAGCACTTGTTCGACAGCGCGGACAAGGCCCTGGAATGGGTGGAAAAGCGGTTGGGCGGCAAACCCATGCCTTTTATATTCCCCCGACGACAATAGTTATTGCCCCGATGAAGAACTGACGATGATACTGAGCCACAAGCGATGACGACTGATGGGCGAGCTGAGGGGCACTCAACTTTTCTTTCCAGCCAACCGGCTTTTCCGCCGCGCCTTCAAAAATTCGAGTGCCACCGGCACCAGCGAGACCACGATGATGCCGACGACCAGGGCCTCGATGTTTTCCGCGATGACGGGGATGCCGCCCAGGAAGTAGCCGGCGGAAACCATGGAAACCGACCACAAGACGCCGCCGACGACGTTGTACTTGATGAACGTCTTGAAATCCATGTGGCTGGCCCCGGCCACGATGGGCGCGAAGGTCCGCACCACCGGCACGAACCGCGCGAGGACAATGGTTTTCTTGCCGTACCGGGCGTAGAAGGCTTCCGCGCGCTTGATGTGCTCGGGGTCGCGGAAGAAATCCCCCTTGTGGACAAAGAACCGGCGGCCGTACTTGCGGCCCATCCAGTAGCCGACTTGGTCCCCCGCGATGGCGAAGAAAGCGGTGCCGATGATGACCAGGTTGAGGTCGAGGAGGCCGCGCTGGGCGAGGAGGCCCGCCGTGAACAGCAGGGAATCGCCCGGCAAAAAGAAGCCGAAGAACAGCCCGGACTCGGCGAAGACTATGGCGAACAAGGCCACATAGCCAAGCGTCGCGAGCAGGGCTTCGAGGTTTCCGACCAGGCCGAACATGCCATGGACAGGGTTGGGAAAGGATTAAATGGCAACCCCCCGGGCCCACGCAATCCAATGCTTTTCCCTCTGCATTCCAGCAGGGTATATATACAAGCTCTGGCATCTAATAGTGCATGTCGAAAGCGTTTTCGTTCCTGGGCCTGGCGGCCATCCTCGTGGTGTTCGTGATTGCCGCCGGCTGCCTTAACCCGACACCCGCGCAGCCAAACCCGGGCGAGCCCGGGGGCATGTGCGGGGGCATCGCCGGCATCGAGTGTGAAGAGGATTTCGTCTGCCAATATGGGGGAAATAATCCGGATGCGGCGGGAACCTGCGTGAAAGCCGAAGAGGAAAGGCCGCCGGCCGAGGAAGGCGAGTTCTGCGGTGGCATCGCGGGCATCCCCTGCGAGGCCGGGTTCGAGTGCCAGTTGCAGGGCGATTACCCGGATGCGGGCGGCACCTGCGTGGATGTCTTCGCAAGGCCGCCGAAGCCAGCCCAGGAAGGCGAGCGCTGTGGCGGATTCGACAGCCGCTCCTGCGACGTGGGCCTCGTATGCGAAACGAGCGCCGGGCCCCCGGGTTCTTTGGACATGGACACCGGCAGCTGCGTGAAGTTGCCGAACCAGCCGGACACGGAGGGCTGCACGCTCATGCGCAACGTGAACACCGGCGAGGTCGCCTGTTTCGGCTGCGGCCGCAGCATCTGCAGCGACCCCAGCCCGGATTTCCAGCCCTTAGAACGCGACCCGAGCCAGCTGGGCATCCCATACTCGTGCTACATCGACGAGGCGGGCGCGTGCGCGCTCGCGCAGTGAATCAGACTTTCTTGTCCCACGTTCCACCCACCTCGCAGACCACGAGGTAGACTTCGCCGAGGACTGCGGGTGTGGAGGACGGGATGGTGCCGGTCAAGCCGTTGGGGAAGAATTTCTGGATGCTTTTCACGTCACAGCCTTCCACCAGGCTCCCAACGGGTTTGCCTTCGATGCGGGCGCTGGTGCCCACGTAGTTGAAGCCGAGGTTGAGGTTGATGCCGAGGGGCTCGTAGAGGTGTTCGCCCTTCAACTTGTAGGTGCCGGCGGCACTGCATTCCACGTTGTAGGCCACGCCGTTCTCCATCAGGAAGTTGCGGGCGATGCTGCCCTTGGAGTGCGTGTGCCAGTCCTGGATTTCGTAGACGCTGACCTTGTCACAGGACAGTCCCTGCCTGGAAACGTCGATGAGGAAGGCCTCCGCCGAATAGTTTTCCGGGACCTTTAAGGGCAGGGAGACGTAGTTTTTCCCGGCCTTGAAATTGAATTCATACACCGTTCCCTGTGCGTCCTCGGGGATGGTTTCGTGCAGGCGGAGGATGATTTCCCGTTGCCTCAAATCCCATTCCTTGCGCGTGGTCTGGGTTTCGAAGGGGCCATAGGTGTTCTCCCGGGTTTCAACGAATAACGGCTTGAGCAGGGCGTACACCACGCCCTTTTCCTCGATGCCTTCGACTTCGAAGATGAGTTGCTTGAACAGGAGGTTCCCGAACTCGTCCACGTACCTGCGGTCGGCCCTGGAAAAGTCATCCAACGTCACTTCCACCTCGCCTTCCGGGGAAATCTCCTTGTAGAGGCCGGTCTCGTTTTCCTCGAACTTGAGGTAAAGCACGCCGCCCACGAAGTTTCCGCCCGTGGCCTCGTCGAAGAACCTCACTTTCAGGGGCAGCAAGTCCTTTTCGCGGACCACGCGCTTGGCGATGGCCCGGTAACCGCCCGAGAGCTTGCGGAAGTCATCGGACTTGAAGGAGTGGAAGCCTTCGGCGAACAAGGTGGAGTTCGAGAACACGCCGGCATCCAGGTCCCTGATTCTTCCCACCAAATCGGTTTTCGCGTCCACGACCGTGCGGGGGATGCACTGGTCCTTCAAATCGCAGACCAGTTTTTCCACGCGCACCGGCACTTCCCGCACCAGTTGGCCGTCCTCGTCTACGACTTCGAGGAAGAGCTTTTTGGTTTCCACGGGCCTTGGGGCCGGCGGCTTTTCATCGCCGGGCGGCACGTAGTCCGGGCCCTCGACGGGTTTCTCAGCGCCCTTCTCGTGGCGGCACTCGACTTCCTCCGTCGTGGAGTCCAGGTAGAGCACCAGGGCCTTGGAGGCGTTCTTGGCTTCCACACGGTAATAGTACTTGACGGGCATCTCCTTCTTGCACTCCGCGTCCAGCTCCTTTTTGACCGCGGAAACCGTGTCCTCGTCCCACAAGGCGATGACTACTTCGGCGTCGGGAACCGAGTCAATGGCTTCCCGCACCACGGGAATGGCGCGCACCTTTTCCTCCAAGGAGGCCTTCCCGAAGTCCGGCACGCAGCCAGCCAAAGCCACGAGGAAAGCCAGGGCAAGCAATAAAAGGGCTTTATTCATGGAATCCAAGTATATAATGCCTTTGGGGTTTAAATAGTTACGCCCCCCAGGCAGGCAAGAAAACGCATGGGCAAGCCTTTAAAACCTTGACGTTTCACAATTGGTATAGCGTTTTTTGCGCTGCAAAACGGATTTTTCGAGGTGGGTTTATGGCGGAAGACAAGAAACAAGTGCCCGTGGATGACGACGACGAGGGTTCCGACGAGGAACTGCCCTTTCCCCGCGCGACCATCGTCAACATGCTGCGACAGCACCTGGACTCCGGCAAGCAAATCAAGGGCCAGGTCAAGCGCGAGATGAACATCTGGCTGGGCAGCATGGTGGAACGCATCGCCCACAAGATGAACGCGCACCCCTACACCTACGTGGACGGCAGCATGTTCCGCGAGTCGATAGAGCCCTACGAGGCCATCCAAGAAATCGAGAAAGAAAAAGAACGCATCATCAAGCAGCTGGAATCCGTCAAAGCGGCCTGCGACGTGCTCATCAGCGAAGTCGACCGGAAATTCGTGTTGAGAAGCGGTTTCGCCACCGAGTACCAGAAGGAAAAGGAAGCGGCCGCAAAGGGGAAGAAGTAAAAACTTCCCTTTTCTTACCTATTTTTTAAGCCAGTCAATAGCTGCGCTTTGCAACCAGTTCGTAAAAGAAGATGTCCATGCAAAAGGCGCGTTGCCGCATGTAATGGTCAAACTCTTGCGCTGTTTGCCGTCAGGTTATCCTCAAGCCGGCAGCGTCATGCAGATTCCTGTGAAGCGAATCCAAGAACTGGCTCCGCAAGGCAGCGCGCCGCCAAGCTGAAATTTCGCCTCCCTGGTGGGCCAGAAAGTTCGCCTGGCGCTCCAATTCATACCAAGAGGAAGCAGGCCGGCCAAACACTTCCCGGATGCCCGCAGCCAGAGTGGCACGACGGGCTTTCCGTTCCCTGCGTACGGCCTTGAACGAGGCCATTCGCTTCCTGAGGTTCAATCGCATGCATTACAATTGGGGCCCGAAAAATAAAAGGTTATATGTTCAGCCCCCGAAAACAATCCGCTCGATGTCGGCCTTCCGATGGACATTCAGCGAAACCTGCAGGCCGTAGTGGGCGGGTTTCGGCACGATTAAGCCCTCCTTAACGAGCTTGTCGAGTTCCTCCTCAACGTCCTTTCGCTGGTCCTTTGGCAAGCCATGCGCAATCAGTTCATAGTCCAAGTGCTTGCCGCCCCATAGGTTCTTTCTAACCATTTTGTTGAGAATCCACCAGCGAAGCTTCGAAGAAGGAAGTTTCATTTATTGATACATAAAGCGTTAAATATTTAAACTTTGCCAACATACAGCTAATTAGACAAACCGCAGGCGTTTGTCTACTTAAAGGTCGTTCGCATGAAACAAATTCCCAATTCCCTGTTCGTCGAGTTCCTCGGAGATTACCCCCTTATTCGGGTGCTGGACTTCCTGATTGAGAATCGCATCTTCGACTACTCTAAGAAGGACATCTGCAAGTATGCTGACGTCTCTTGGAACACGCTGGAAGACTTCTGGGACGGCCTGGAAAAAAACGGCCTGGTGACCCACACCCGCAAGGTCGGCAAGGCCAACATGTACAAGCTAAACACGGCCAACCCCATGGCAAACCAACTCATCGAATTGGACAAAGCACTGATGAAGCAAGCCATGGATAAACTAGACGAGCACGAGAAAGTCAAGATTGTGGCGCGCAGCCACTGATTGGATATGAAACGAACGGAAGAAGACGAAGCGTGGGAACTCTTTGCCTGCCTATCCATGCGGCGCGCATGGGGCAAAACGGACCAGATTTGGGATAAAATCGCGGCAGAAGACTTAGCCAAGTAATTCCTCTATTTTCCGCGCCACCATGCTCTCCGTGTTCCGGAACAGGAACGCCTCCACGGTGGAACCGTTGTGGCACTTGCGCACGTAGCTGGCTTTCTCGAAGTCGAGGATGCAGACCGTGTGGTCGGGGCGCACCAGGATGTTCCGCCCGCGCCCGGCGAGCTGACCATGGTCCACGCCGATTTTGTCGAGCTTTTGCGCCTGCTCCTGCAGGGAGGCGATGACTTTCTGCAGCAGGGCCTTGTCCGGCTTGCCTTCGAGGAACTTGTCGAAGGTCTGGCCCTCGACGAACTCCAGCAGCAGGCAGCGTTCCTCCTTGTCGAAGCCGATGAGCTTGGGGCCGATGCCGGCGCGGTTGGCCAGGGAGAGGCAGGCCGCCTCCTGTTCGACCATGAAGCGCCGCGTGGACTTGTCCCGCTCGGCCTTGAGGGCAAAGGCCTTGCCCGCCTTGTCGTGGACGAGGTAGACCTGGCTGGAGTAACCCTTGGCCAGGGGCTTGCCCAGCATAAGGTGACGGGCGGCGCAGAAGGCCTGGACGCGTTCCGAGTGCATGCAGGGAATGAGGCGGAAAGGGCTTTAAGTCCCTTCCTTCAAGTAGGGCTCCAGCAGGCGTGCCCAAGCCATCGAAAGTTTATAGTATTCGTCCGGGCAACTCTCCGCACGCTCCGCAGGCAAAACCTCGTCATCTATCAGATTGGCGAAGCCCTCGGGGTTTCTGCCATACACCCAGCAGGCGATGTTGTAAAACCGCTGCTGGCCCAGGGCGTGCTCGTCCCAGAACGCCAGTTCCCCGGGCTCTTCAAGGGAAGACCACAGCATGAAGGCGGCGGCCGCATTCAAGGCAATGCCTGGCCCCGCTTCATCCCCTCTTTCAATCAGCAAAAAAGTCGCCAATTGGTCCACGCTGTCCTCTTCGCGTCCGGTGGCCGGCAAATCCAGCAAGTGGATGAGGGCATGGCCGGCTTCGTGATAGAATATAAACTCCGTGGCAAACAAAGTGGACTTCGTGGGGTCCTCTTCTTCGGCCGTGTTCTCGGCAAACAACGCTTGCAACTCGGAGACCAATTCATAGCATAAAACAAGGGTGGTTTCTTCCGGCAAATAAAAGGCGTTGGCTTCCCCGCAGTCCTGGAAAACCACCGGAACATCCCGGGGCAACGCCACAAAAGCATTCAAGCCGTCAACGATGCCCTCGAAATGCCTGGACTCCTTCAAGTAAACCATCCACTCGTTGGCCGTGGGGTCGCTGGATTCCGCGTACCCTAGCTTGAAGTCGCCTTGGTCTTCAAACCGGGGAGGCTCCACGGCGGGGGTTTCAAGGGGCTTGGTTTCAACGGGTTCGACCGGAGTGGGCGGCGGGTTTGGAGTGGCTGGAACTCGAATCATTTTTCCCGCGGAATCGGGCCCGGCAACGGGTTCAGCAGCCTGGTCAAGGGCGTCCGCGGTTTTTTCCAGGGCCTGGGAGGCCTTCTGGAGGCCCTGGGCCGTGCAGCCGGCCAGCAAAATAAGCACGACCAAAAACAAGCCACCCCCTGGCAGGGGCATCCGCCTGAAAGACAAGAACATCCAAGAAGTAAGGCAATTGGGCTATATAAGCCTGTCTGGCCCCATTAACACGCATATCCATCAAAAAACGCGTTAGCTTTAAAAACCTTCATATCCATCAATAATTTACGATTCCAATTAACCCTGATTAGGGCATTTTTGCCACTGAATGGAGGTCGATTTCATGGCGGAAGCAGGACAACAACCAGTCATTTTCCTCTCTGAGGGAACCAAGCGCACCCGGGGAAGGGACGCGCAGCGCATCAACATCATGGTCGCCAAGGCGGTGGCCAACGCGGTCCGGTCAACATTAGGGCCGAAAGGCATGGACAAAATGATTGTCGACGAGTTGGGGGACATCACGATTTCCAACGACGGCGCCACCATCTTGAAGGAGATGAGCATCGACCACCCCGCGGGGAAGATGATGGTCGAAGTCGCCAAGACCCAGGATGACGAGGTCGGCGACGGCACCACGACCGCAGTAGTCTTCGGCGGCACGCTCCTGAGCAAGGCCGAAAGCCTGCTCGACGACGAGATTCATCCCTCCATCATCGTGAAGGGCTACCGGCTCGCGGCCGAGAAGGCCCGGGAGTTTTACACGCAAATCGCGGACGTAATCAAGTTCGATGACGTCAAAACGCTGAAGGAAATCGCCATCACTTCGATGACCGGCAAGGCCTCCGAGGGCGCGGAAGAACTCGCGAACCTGGTCGTGCAGGCCGTGCGGCAGGTCGCCGAAAAGGAAGGCGACAAGATGGTCATCGACCGGGACAACATCAAGCTCGAAAAGAAGGTCGGCGCCAGCCTGCACGAGAGCCAACTGGTCAAGGGCATCATCGTGGACAAGGAAATCGTGCACTCGGGCATGCCCAAGAAAGTCCAGAACGCGAAAATCGCGTTGGTGGACTCCGCGCTCGAAATCAAGAGCACGGAAGTCGACGCCAAGATACAGATTTCGGACCCCGACCAGTTGCAGGCGTTCCTCGACCAAGAGGAGAAGATGCTGAAGAACATGGTCGACAAGATTGTGGCTTCCGGAGCCAACGTCGTGTTCTGCCAGAAAGGCATTGACGACATGGCCCAGCACTTCCTCGCGAAAGCCGGCATCTCGGCCATCCGCAGGGTGAAGGCCAGCGACATGACGGCCTTGGCCAAGGCCACGGACGCCAAGGTCGCCACCCGGCTCAGCGACCTGGGCAAGGACGACCTAGGCTACGCGCAAAGCGTCACCGCCAAGAAAGTCGCGGGCGATGACATGGTCTTTGTCGAGGGCTGCAAGAACCCGAAAGCCGTTTCCCTGCTGGTCAGGGGCGGTAGCGAGCACGTCGTAGACGAAGCCGAAAGGGCCGTGAACGACGCCATCGGGGCAACGATGTCCGCCATCAAGACCGAGAGGGTGCTGGCCGGCGGCGGTTCCTCGGACGTCGAGGTCGCGAACAAGCTCCGCGACTACGCCAAGACGGTTGGAGGCAGGGAACAGCTGGCCATCGAGGCCTTTGCCGACACCCTGGAAATCATCCCCCGCACCCTGGCCGAAACCGCGGGCATGGACCCGTTGGACACCATTGTCGCGTTGCGCAGCAGGCACTCGACCAAGGAAGGCAAGTACATTGGAGTGGACGTCTACAAGGGCAAGCTCTCGAACATGAAGGACTTGCACGTCATCGAGCCCCTGGCCTTGAAGACGCAGGCCATTTCCTCGGCCAGTGAGGTCGCGGAAATGCTGTTGCGCATCGACGACATCATCGCCGGCAGCAGCAAGGGCCCACCCGGCGGAATGCCCGGCGGCCACGGCCACGGCGGCATGCCCGGCATGGGCGACATGGGCGAGATGTAACCCGCCCACCCCCCTATTTCTTTTTTTCTTTTATTTCCCGGTCACTCGTACCGGAGCGCGTCCACGGGATGCAAGCTCGCAGCCTGCCGGGCCGGCACCGCGCCGGCAACCACGCCGACCACGGTGGAAAAAGCGATGGCGGCCAGCACCAGCAAGGGATTAACGACCGTGGTAATGCCTCCGCTGCTCCCCGGTCCCGGCAGGAGGCCCACGCCCAGCAACGGCAGGGACAAGGCGATGAGGCTGCCGAGGACCGCGCCAATCACGCCGCCCACGAAACCGAACAACGCGGTCTCGATGAGGAACAACCGCAGGATTTCCTCGTTGCTGGAACCAAGTGCCTTCAGGATGCCGATTTCCTTGGTCTTCTCCAGCACCGAAGTGAACATGCTGTTCGCAATGCCAATCGAACCCACGACCAATGAAACCGCGGCGATGGCCAGCAAGAACAAGACCAGGGTGCCGGTGACATCCGTTACCCGTTGCCGGATGGCCTCCGTGGAACTCACCGTGAAGTCCTTGTCGCGTTCCGTGACATGACGCGAAACCATGAGGCGCTGCTCAACGGCCTTCGCAGCCTCGGCCGAGTCGCTTCCCGCCACGAGCTTGACCTGGATGCCCGTGAACTCGTCTTCCGCAATGCCTTCCAGGAGGGCCTGGGCGGTCTCGTTCACCATGAAGGCCATCGAGTCATCCGAGCCGTTCAAGGACTCGCGGAGGATGCCGACCACGCGGAAGGACCGCTTGTTCAGCACCAACAGGTTGCCGACCGCGAGCTTCTTCTTGAAGACCTCGTTGGCAATCCGCCACCCCACCACGACGCCATCCCGGTCGGCGGGCGTGAGATAGCGGCCCGAAGCCACTTCCGTGGTGTTGATGAGGCGCCAGGTCACCGGGTTGATGCCTTGCACGGACACCGTGGATTCCTCGGCCAGGAACGACGCGGTCGCATTGCCCCGCACCACTTCATTGATGAACGCGACCTGGGGAATGGCTTTGAGGGCCAGCACGTCGCGGTCCGTGAGCGGCTCACTGGACGAAGCCGCAACCCCTCCGCCCCCGGGGATGCCGCCGCCGCGGAACTCGCCGAAGGTGCGGCTGGCCCGCGAAAAGCCGGGGCTGACGTTGATGATGTCGGCTCCCAGGCCGCTCAGGCGCTGGTTGACGCTGGCCTGGGCTCCCTCCCCAATGGAGATGATGGCCACCACGGCAGCAACCCCAATGATGATGCCGAGGAGGGTGAGCCACGAACGCAGCCTCCGGTGGAGGAGACTGTTCACAGCCAGGTTCACGGAGTCTTGGAACTTCATGCCCTCACTTGCCTGCTCTCTTGCGCTTTTTCAGGTAGAGGTAGTAGGCACCGCCCACCCCGACGAGTACGACCAGTGCAGGCAGCCAGGGAAAGCCGCCCTGCCTGGCCTGGCCCATGGCCTGCCCGCCTTCCGTGGAGGGCTGCCACAGGCTCTGGGGCAGGAAGTGCACGGTTTTCTTGACGGTCTGCCGTTCCCCCGTGGTATCGGTGTAGGTTATCTCGACCTGGAGGTCGGCAAACTTGGATTCCCCTGCCGGAGGCAAGGCATTGGTTTGCAGGAAGCCGCCCTGCCGGGCCTGCCTACGCGCTTCCGCTGTCCCACTGGTCGGCTCGATGCGAAAAGAGGCAATCGTGAAGTCGCCGCGGTTGAGGTTGCCGAGCACGGCCGTGTCAAAGCCCTGCGTCGAAAAATGGGCCTGCTCGGGGATGCGCACCACGATGCCTTCCGCGTTGTTGGAGCCGATGTTCGCAATCGACAGGGAGACCTGGTTGTTGCCGGTTTCCTGGAGGCTCACGTCGAAGTCCGTCGTTCCCCCGACCACGAACCCGATTTTGGAAGTAAGCGTGTTGGTGGAAGCCGATTCGTCATTGTACGTGATGTTCGTGTCGAAGGCGTTCACGCCCGGCGTGATGTTGGGGTCAACGGCCACCAGGAACGTGACCTCGGCCTGCTTGCCTGCTCCCAGGGAGGCGACAGGTTGATGTTGGACAAGACGTTGTTGCTGGTGTTGGACAAGGTGAACTTCACGTCCACCTTCCGACCCGGCAGCAAAACCACGGGCTCGACCTTCAATTCCAGGTTTTTCCGCGCCTTGTTGACGGGGATGGTGATGGTCTTGATGTCTTCCACTACTTCCTTTTCCACGTTTTCCGCGACGACGTTCATGCTCTTGTAGTTGATGCGGATGTTCAGGCTGTAAACGCCGGGCAAGGCGTCTTCCCTGATGCGGAACTTGAACAGGACGGTCTGCGTGATGTTGGGCCGGATGTTGTCCAGGCTGCTTTCCACGTCCAGGCCCTCGAACTCGGCCGGCAGCACCAGCTCGGCCTTGAGGTCCTTGGCCATGTTGACCATACCCTTGTTGTGGAGTTGCACGGACAAGCTGACCGTGTCCCCCACGTACACCTCGACCGGCAGGATGGAATAGTCGTCCTGGATGTTGATGACTTTGGCCGCCTCGATGTAGGCCGCATGGGCCGGCAGCGCCAGCCACGCCAGGGCCAATAAACCGATTACTGTTTTCATCTGCATGTCCGTTCCTCCTTTGAGCGTCAAACAATCCGTCCATCCCTCACGTGCACTACGCGTTCCGCGTAGTCCGCGATGTCGGGTTCGTGCGTGATGACCACAATGGTGCGGCCCTGCTTCTCGTGCAAGCCGACCAAGAAATCCATGATTTCGTCCTTGGTCGCGGAGTCCACGTTGCCGGTGGGTTCGTCCGCGAGGATGAGCGGTGGGCCAGTTGACAGGGCGCGCGCGATGGCCACGCGTTGGCGTTCCCCTCCGGAGAGCTGGGCCGGGAAATGAGTCAACCGGTGCCCAAGGCCCACCAGCTTCAAGAGCTTCCGGGCGCGTTCCCCCATTTCCTGTTCGCCGAAGTCATGGATGCGGAGGGGCAGCAACACGTTTTCGAGGACGTTGAGGGTGGGGTATAAGTTGAACATCTGGAAGATGAAGCCGATTTTGCGGCCCCGGATACGGGCCAACTCGCTTTCGCGGAGGCTGGAAACCGGTTGCCCATCCAGCCAGACCTCGCCCCGCGTGGGAACGTCCAGGCAACCGATGAGGTTCAACAGGGTGGACTTGCCCGAGCCGCTGGGCCCCATGACGGCCACGAACTCCCCTGGCTTGACTGCAAGGTTGACGCCCCGCACGGCCTGGACTTCGACTTCCTCCATTTGATAGGTCTTCCAGACGTTTCGCAATTCGATGACCGGCCGCATGGTTTAAATGTAGGACGCAACCCTTAATATACGTTGAGTGAAACCAGTTGAAACGGGAAACGAGGTGAAACGACTGATGTCGACGGCGAAAAGGCACTCGTATGTCATGGTATTGGCCTTCTTGTATGCCGGCTTCTCCCTGGTTTTAACACTGCTGGTGGTGTACCACCTCTTCTGGCGCCCGGAGGGCGGCGGCTTTGGCTTCCTGCCCCCGGGTGGCCGCGGTCACTCTCCCCTGTCTCCCTGGGCCTTAATCACTTCCGCGCCCTTCGTGGTGCTCTTGGCCGGCGGCCTCATCTCCCTATTCGCCGGCTACTCGATTTGGCAGTTGACGCGCAAAAAAGAGGTCCACGCGGCCCGGCACGGCGTCATGAACGCGTTACTGTTGCCCAATGAAGCCCGCCTCATCGGGTTGTTGAAGGCCTCCGAGAACGGCTTGACGCAGTCCAGGCTAGTGGTGGAGTCCGGCCTCTCCAAGGTGCAAGTGCACCGCATCGTCAAGAAACTGGAATCCCAGGACATCCTCTCCAAGCACAAGTACGGCTTGACCAACAAGCTCGTGCTCGCCAAGGACTACGCGGAACCAGCGTGACGTCCGGCTTCGCTCAGGCCTTCGCCTTCTCTCCAAAGCACATTTCCGTTTTCGACTCGGTGCCTGGGACGCTGAAGACCACGCAGCCGTTGCCGACCGCTTTTTCGTTGCCCCTAAAGTGCTCCAGCGCGGTCTCGTCCAGGTAAAAGTCGGCCGTGACAGTCGAGTCCTTGGCTATGAGGTGGCAGAGCTTCCCTGCGCCCTCCAACCGGTCGCTGGAATAGTCCTCCAAGCCCACGATGGAAGGCATGTAATACTTCATGCCAATTTGGTCACCGGGTTGGCACCATTGGCCGCCAAGGCTTCCGCCCTTCAAGCCCTTCATGGTTTGGGTGATGTCCTTGGACGAACAGCCGGCAAGCAGCAAAAGCAGGAGCAACAAACCCATTGCAAGCCAAGCGCGTTTCACGTCACTCACCTTTCCTGAACTCAAAGTACTGCGAGGAAATGCCGATGCTGTTCAAAATGCTGGTAGAAGTCTCGGAACCGCTGGGGCTCGTGCCTCCCGTGGGCACCAACTGGAAGTAGGTGCAGTCGCTGCTCGTGGAGAGGTTGCCGCGCACCGTGTAAGGCTCGGCAATCGAGCCCGTCATGGTAAAGGCCTTGTCGTCAAACGAACCCGAGAGATAGGCCACGGCGCCCGGAATGTTGTTGTATTCGTTGAAGACCGAGGCCTGGAAGCCCTGGTTGGAGCCCGTGACCTCGGCCCGACCCACCTTGAGACTGCCCTGCACCCAGTTCCAGGTGCCCATGAAGCTGCAGGCGGCCTCCGGTGGCTGCGCGGGAGGCAACTCGACGGGGGGCCGCTTGACGGGAGGGAGCGGCGGTTGGGTGGGCGGCTGTTCCGTGGGCGGGTAGTAGGGCGGTTGCTCGGCAGGCGGCGTGTATGGCGGCTGCGGAGGCGTTTCCATGCTTTCCCCTTTCTTGAGGACGGACTGCAGCAAGTCCACGAGTTGCTGGGTGCGCTCGGGGCCCAAGGCGTTCAAGAGCTGGCGGAGGTTCCGCGTGTTGTGGACGAAGTGCGCGTAAATGAGTTCGCTCATCATCGAGTCCAAGCCCGGGACGAGGAAGGTGTCGCCGCGGGGCGCGTATTTTATGAGGGACTTTATTTCGTCGGGCGCGTGCTCGACCATCAACTCCATGACGTCGTCGGGGATGCTGGACACCAGGCGCTTGAGGTTTTCCTTCACCGTCTTCGGGTCGAGGCAGACCGTGTGCAGGTCGTCAAACTGGCCCTCGCATTCGCACTTTTTTCCGTTCACCGAGAGGGAGGAGTTCGCGGGGCAGCCGTCGTCGCGGCCGTGGACGTAGAAATTGTAGAAGAATTCCTCGAGGTCGCGGCCCTGCGCGCGGACGGCGTTGCAGACGGCCGAAAACTTATCGCCATAGTGAAGCGGCCGGCACTGGCCGCTGGCAAAGCATTTATTGCAGTCCTTGACCAGGACTTCGGCTTCCGTTTCGGCGTCAATGGGTCGTCCGTCATCAGAGTAACCGCCGGGGCCATACTTCCAGGGCTCCTGGATGCATTGCTGGCTGCACTTGTTCAGAACCTTCCACTCGCATTGCACGAACTTCTGGCAAGCCTTGGCGCATTCCGCGGCGCAGACCGCGTAAAGGGCGCGGTCCTTGGAAACGGTGTAGTTGGCTGCCCAGACAGAAGCCGCAAGCAAGACCAAAAACGCTCCCACTAACCCCCAACCATGCTTCATGGGCTTGGCCCACGGAATAACGTTGACCCCGTATTTATAGGTTTCGTTCGGGGTTAGGCGGGCTCATAGGGCCGCAAAAGGAATAAATAGGCGGGCGGCATAATGCATGCATGCGACGCATGCCGCCAGCCAAACGCCGGCCTTACCCCAACGCTTCCAACCTCGCCCCGGAAATCGCCGAACGTGGCAGGGCCTTTGACGACGCACCCGAACCCGGGCCACGTACGCGCAGGCAAGTCATCGCTGACGCCAAAGCCTACCTGCGCGCGGCAAGCACGGTGAAGAACAGGACGCCCGAACAGATACTGGATATCAAGCGGGCACGGCAGCGGCAAATGAGGAACCGGCGATGGCATCCAAGGTGGCGCTTGAAGAACCTCCTGAAACACGATGCAGAACTCCGCAAGGCCTACCACCGGCTGGGCCCCGCAACGCATGATTCCCCAAAACGCATCCTGGGCAGGGCGCTTGCCGTCGCAGAAGCCGCAGAAATCGCAAGAGGGGGAACGGGGCGCACGGCCGTGCGGAGGGTCTTGGCCAAGCTACGGGCACACTGGCCCCCCTATGTGACGGTAGCCGCCATGGCAGAGCTTAACCGAGCGGATCCGACTACCCGGCGGTTCACCCGCATCCGCAGCGAGAACCTGGCCAACCCCAGCCAATTTCCAAAAGAAAAAAAGAACCGCATCGTGACTGCTTGGGAAACCGCGGGCAAGGAAATCAAGGGTGCCTGGCGGCGGCTGCGAGCGGAAGATCGAAAGATATCGCTGGGCGACATCAGCTGGGTGCTGGTCGAACGCGGACTGAAAAGGCTGCCGCCCCGCAGGGACTCCCATCAGGCCTTTTTCACGGGACTCACCAGCGAGCGAACACGGCCACTTGGGCTCTCACCGTTCCAGACCCTCGTGCTGGCCGAACTCCGGACTCCACAGTCCATCGTGGAGATTGCCGTGAAACTCGGCGTGGACCCGGCACAGGTGTCCCGCGCCCGCCTACGAATCCTGAGAAAGGCCGGCGTGTGGCGCCCTGAAAGACACCGGTCACCGGGAAGATAGCCTGCACCTTTAAATAGTTCCTCGGCCCAGATGGTATAGCTCCCAAGAATTGTTTGAATCCAGTGATTGCCTTGCAGGTTGGAGAGTTGCGGCCTTACGCGAAAAAAGTGGAAGTAATCGTCAAAGTACTCGACAAGAACGAGGCCAGGGAAGTCCACTCCAAGCTTGACAACCGAAACCACTCCGTCACCGAGGCGCTCGTCGGGGATTCCTCGGGAACCATCCTGCTCACTCTCTGGGATGACGCCATCGACAAGCTCGTCACCGGCAAATGCTACAAGCTCTCCAACGCCTTCACGTCTCTCTTCAAGAACACGCTGCGCTTGAACCTCGGCAGGTACGGCAAGCTCGAAGATCACCCCGAAGACGTGGCAGCCAACGCCCACCACAACCTGTCCGAGAAAGAGTTCGAGGGCCGAGGGTAAGGTTGCGGGCCGGCGGGCTTCAGGACGGGAGTTCCTGGCCGGGAAACTTGGCGGCGAAACGGCGACGCAGTTCGACCACGTCTGCCCGGCTGAAATGGGCCGGGTGGGTGCGCAAGAGCCTCGAGAGCGCGGTGACGTCGGCCCCTCCAGGATTCCGGGCACTGGCCAAAAGGAGTGCGGCAGCCCGGACATAGTGCTTTTTTTCATAGGCCTTCGCAATGGCAGCGGCATAGCGGTTCTTCGGGGACTGGATTCTACCGGGACGCTTCCGAGAAAGCGAATAGGGCACTTCGGGGAGCGGCTCGTGGAAGCGCAGACGATAATTCCGCCGGACAATCTCTCGCTCGGTCTCCCTCAGCGGGGTCTCCAAAGAGGCGTTCCCGAAGATCAGCCGGATCTTGATTCTCGCCCCTGGAGTGCCTTCGAGGATATACCATTGCAACGCATCGAACACCCTTCCATCCCTCATCGCGGCTGCCCCCTCTTCCTCGTATCGCTCGGCCGGCCGAAGCATGCTGCTCAGCGACCTGGTGGTCTCAGGCTCGACGTAGCGAGGACTCACGTCCCCAGATGAAAGCCATGCGCGCACGCGCTCCGACATCCGGTGGATGGTGCCGAACTCGTCGCAATAGGGGCCGAGCGCCTCGACGAGTTCCCTCGCTTTTTCGTGGTCGGTCTTCGCCAGGTGCTCCGCGACCGCCAGGGCCTTCTGCTGCAGGTAACGTCTGAAGGTCTGCCTGACGCTGGCGTCGCGGATGGCGAGGAAGTTCTCGGCCAAGCGGAACCACTTGTACACGTCCGGGACCTCGACCCCGGTGTTCCGGAAGAAGGTCCGTGCCCTCCGCTCCGCGAGCTCGTGCCGGCCGTGCAGGAAATCTAAGTCCACGGCAGCGGAGACCGCATCGAGGGCCTTGGAGAGAGTCCTCTGCAGGGTTACCCGTTTCGCCTCAGGCAGTTTCCCACGCCCGCGGGTGAGGCCATGCCGTGCCCTGGAGGGAATCGCCGCCATGCAAAAACTAGCCTCCGCCCCCCTATTTAATCGTTTCGAGTAGGGGGGTGGACGGGACCAAGGCCCGGAGCACTCCTTAAAACCCTTTCTCCCCCCAAACTGAGTCTATGAACGGCAGAAGGGATCTAGAAATACTCCGGCAAATACCTCTCAGAAGGGGCCTTCGGCAAATTCTGCGGTACTAGCGCCGCGCCCAGCCGTTCGAATACCCCGTTTTTTAAACCTGTTTCCCTTGAAAACAATGGAACTAGGCCCGGGGCCCGTAGCTCAGCCTGGCAGAGCATTGGTCTTATACACCAAGCGCCGGCGGTTCAAATCCGCCCGGGCCCATTCCAGCGCGAGGCGCTCAACCCATGACCGACAAGAAAAACCTGGAGCCCTTCACCCTCCAAAAAGAAGAAGAAGTGAAGGCCTTCTGGAAGCAGGCGGGCGTTCCCGAAAAGGTGCGGAAGCAGCACGCGGGCAAGGGCAAGCCCTATTACTTCATGGACGGGCCGCCTTACGCGACCGGCCACATCCACATGGGAACGGCCTTGAACAAGGTGTTGAAGGACGTGGCTTTGCGCTCCAAGCGCATGGAGGGCTTCGATGTCTTCGACCGGCCCGGCTATGACACGCATGGCCTGCCCATCGAGCACCAAATCGAGAAGGAACTGGGCTTCAAGGTGAAAGCCGACATCGAACGGTTTGGGGTCAAGCCCTTCGTGGAGAAATGCAGGGAGTACGCGACGCGCTTCATCGGCACCATGAACGAGGAATTCGGGAACCTCGGCGTGTGGATGGACTGGAAGAACCCGTACCTGACGCTGAGCAACGAGTACGTGGAAGCCATCTGGTGGACGTTCAAGACCGCCTACGAAAAGGACTTGTTGTACTTGGACAGCTACTCGGTGCACGTATGCCCCCGGTGCGCGACCGCCGTGGCGTACAACGAGATAGAGTATTCCAAGGTCGGCGACGCCAGCGTCTACTACAAGCTGACCCTAAAAGACCAGCCCAACACCCACCTGGCGGTGTGGACGACCACCCCTTGGACCATCCCCGCCAACCGCGGGGTCATGGTGCATCCAGACTACGAGTACGCTTTCGTGGAAACCAGGGAGCACGGCACCCTGGTGGTCGCGAAGGACCTGGTCTCCAAGCTCATGCCCAAGTTCGGCGTCAAAGAGCACCGCGTGACGCAGGTGAAGAAGGGAGCCGAATTGGTTGGTCTCCGGTATTCCGACCCGCTTGGCAAGCACATGAAAATGTCGTACACGGAAAAGGATTTGCGCGTCATCCCAAGCCCCCGCTACGTGAACCTCACGGATGGAACTGGCTTGGTGCACTGCGCGCCCGGCCACGGAAGGGAGGACTACGAGGAAGGCAAGCGCCACGGCCTGAGCATCGCGTGCCCCGTGGACCTCACGGGCACGCTGAAACCCGAAACCGGGAAGTACGCGGGCAAGCGCGCGAAAATCGTGGACGCGGAAATCGTGGAAGACTTGAAAGCCGATGGCTTCGTGTTGGGCGAGGAAAAGTACGTGCACGATTATCCCTTCTGCTGGCGGTGCAAGCAGGCCCTGCTCATGCTGGCCGTGCCCCAGTGGTTTTTCCGCGTGACCAAGCTGCGCGAAAAGATGCTGAAAGAAAACGAGGAAGTCAACTGGGTGCCGGGCTGGATGAAGGACCGCATGAAGAACTGGCTCGAGAACCTGGGCGACTGGCCGGTTTCCAGGGAACGCTACTGGGGGACGCCGCTGCCCATCTGGCAATGCGGTGCCGCCGATGCCCCGGGCTGCGGGCACATCGAGGTGTTCGGTTCGGTGGCCGAGCTGGGCGGGAAAGCCAGGCTACCCAAGGAACTGAATCTACACAAGCCGGAGATTGACGGAATAACCTTCCCCTGCCTCAAGTGCCGCAAGGAGATGAAGCGCATCCCCCACGTCCTAGACGTCTGGTTCGACGCGGGAGTTTCCTCTTGGGGGGCACTTGACTACTCGAGGGACGACCAACTGTTCAAGCGCTATTGGCCGGCCGACCTCAACATCGAGGGCACGGACCAGGTGCGGGGCTGGTGGAACTCCGAAATCATCACTTCCACGATTTGCTTTGACGCCAAGCCCTTCAAGAACATCGCCGTGCACGGCATGGTGCTGGACATCACGGGCAGCAAGATGTCCAAGTCAAAGGGCAACGTGATTGGGCCCGCGGAAGTCATCGCCAAACACAACCGCGACTACTTGCGCTACTTTTTGGTCAGCGAGAGCCGGGGAGAGGACTTCAACTTCTCGTGGGATGCCTTCAAGGACATCGGGCGGTTCTTCAACATCCTGTGGAACACGTATAACTTCGCGCAAATGTACGCGTTCGTGGACTTCAAGGAATCCGCGGCGAAGGCGAAGCTGAACGTCGAAGACCAGTGGATTCTCAGCAAAATGAATTCCCTGGTGAAGAAAGTGCGGGAAGCCTATGACTCCTACGAGTATTTCAAGGCCCCGGATGCCATCAACCGGTTCGTGTTGGAGGACCTGAGCCGCACCTATGTCAAGCTCATCCGCGACCGCGTTGGAACAAAGGACGGGCGGGGCGCCGAGGAAACGCTCAACTACTGCCTCGTGACCCTGGCCCGGCTGTTGGCGCCCATTACCCCCCACGTGACCGAATACGTGTACCAGCACTTTAAGGGGCCAAGCCTTCCGGAAAGCATCCACTTGCTGTCCTTGCCGGAACCCGAGGAAAAGCGGATGGACGCGGGCCTGGAAAAGGAAATGGAGTTGGCCATGGAAATCGCGCAAGCCACGCTGGCCTTGCGCGAGGAAAAGAAGCTGCGCCTGCGCTGGCCGCTCAACGAGTTGGTCGTGCAGTCGAAGGACGGAAGGGGCGTAGGGCGCGCCGCGGGCATCCTGGCCACGATGTGCAACGTGAAAAAGGTTTCCGAGGCCACGACGGCCCCCAAGGGAGAGTATGCCAGCAAGCCTGTCGACGAGTTGACTCTGCACCTCAACACGGCTGCCGATGAAAGGCTGCGCGACGAGTGGGAGGTCAGGGAACTGGTGCGGCGCGTGCAGGAACTGAGGAAAGAAGCAAAGCTCCAGCCCGGCCAAAAAGTGGACTTGCTGATTGCCTGCGACGACGGCAAATTCCTCGAAGCCCACCGGAAGGCCGTCGAGGAAGAGACGCACACGCGGTTTGTGAACGGCGAGGGCCTGCCCCCAGCAGGGGAGAAACGCGAGAAGCTATTGGACCGCGTGTTCTACGTCAAGCTGAAGCCCTAGTTATCGGCAATCGACGAAGTAAGTTTATTAAGCAGGTGGGTGCCATTAGTTCCGGAGAATGCATGGGTTGGCTAGGATTTCCAAAATACCAGTGGCGCGGATTAAGCTATCTACTGGTGATTGGTGGCATCGGCTTGTTGCTCCTCAAAGAATACGCGGTGGGCGCCCCCTTGATAATCATTGGCGGCTTGATAGGAATAACCAATGGGTAAGAACATGAATCCGAGGGAATCACGAGCATTTGGTGCCGGAAAACTGAAGCACGACCGCATGATTAAAATCACGGCCCTGGTGCTCACTTTCGGCGGCTCCATTCTTGCCGGCCTCGCATTCAATGAAAAAATCCTGCTTCCCGCAAGCAAGGAAATAATCATCGTATTGTTGGCAGGCATCCTGTTCCTGTTGCTGCTTTTCCAAAACGCGAAGTTGAACGCGCTGGAACAAATTTTGGGCTGGGATGAAAAAGCCGAAGAAGGAAAGATGAATCTGCTCGCCCGGTGGATTGACAAAGCAATTAAGCCAATCACAAGATAACAGAAGCTATTCGCCCTGACCCGCCACGTACTCCCCATAGTCGAAGTGCAGGTATTTCAGTACCTCGTTTTCGTCTTCGTGGCGCGTGTAAACCGTGGAGAAAAACGGGTACTGGGTGTGGTCCACGACGACGTAGTCCAGGACTTCGCGGAAGGTTTGCTTGAACTTTTCGTGGTCAACCGAGTAATGGCTTGGCAGGCCCTTTTTGGGGCGCTGGCCCAAGACGAAGGCATAGGTCCGGTCATCTGGTTTGGATAGGATGTGCTTCCAGTCGGGTGCCTGGCCTTCGAAGAAGTGCCGGTACTCGTTCACGCCGAAGGCATGGAAGGACAAATCGGCGAGGCCGAAGCCGCCAAACCGGAGGGGGTTGACTTCAATGGGGCGGAGGCCCTTCCGGGTCAAGCGGAACTCGAAGTGCACGGGAAAAGAAGCCAGCGGCGCCAGGGACCCGAGTTTTCCGAGGAAAGCCGTGACCGATTCCAATAACCGGCGCAACAGGGCGTGGCTCGTATAGTACACGACGTTCCGCGAGTCCTCGGGCGAGGCAAACGGGTGCTTGGAGAGGCCGACCACGGCGGGTTTGCCGCGCGTGTCAAAGAAGGCATCGCACGCAAACTCCTCTCCCTCGATGAAGTCCTCGACCAGGAACTTGTCCGCGTTGAGCACGGCGTCATTGAACGAGCCCTGGAAGGCGCTGATTTCGGCGAGGACCCTTGGAACGGCGTCATCCCACTCGGCTTGACCTGAAACCCTGGCGTTGCCGCGGCCGCAAAAGCCAATTGAGGGCTTGAGGAACAGCGTCCTCCCGGCAGGCACGTGGAAGCCGGCGAGTTCCCCGCGTGTCAACTCGGCGAAAAAGAAGTCCGGAAACCAGGCGCGGAGTTTTTCCCGCAAGGCAGCCTTGTCCTTGAAAACCGTTATCGCATCCACCAGTGGCTTCCGCCCGGACGCGTACACGAGCGGAAGCGAGTCCTCGGCATTCGAGTACACCACGGTGTCGGGCGCGGCCAGCAATGCCTTGGCCCTGGCTTCATCCACGAAGGACAGGTTGACGGGAAGCAGGGCGCGGAGTTCCTTGGAGGCATGCACGGGAACCCGGTACTTGGCCAGGGTCTCCAACAACAACCTGGAAAGAAAGGACTTGGACAACAAGCACAAGGCGTTCATGGCGTTTGTACAAGGTAGAGGGCAACGCCTTTTAAAGATTGACCCACGCCCAGGCCAGCAGCGGGAAGACGAGGGTGGCCTCGGCCTCGATGGCCACCGCGTTGCGCTGGTCTTTGAGCTTGTTCCAGCTCACGGCCTCCTTGGGCAGGGCCCCGGACAGGCTGCCATCGTATTGGGTGCCCGTGGAAACGTAAACCGCGTAATCCAGGCCGTCGCGGAGGATGGCCGCGCCAATGAGGTGGTGCTTGGCGATGCCGCCCCCAAGGATAACTCCGCCAACCTTATCAGGCTGGAGGATTTGGTCGTAGAACTTGGTGACGTCGGCCGCCTGGTCGATGACCAGCTTCTCGCGCTTGCCTTGGTTGAAGAAGTAAAAGTGGTCGCCCATGGCCCCGTCCACAAAGCCCGGGCAGTAGATGGGAATGCGGTTCTGGGTGGCCCAATGGAGCACGGAGTGCTTGTCCTGGATTTCCTTGCCCAACTCGAAGACGTAGTCGCTGGGCGCCCAGATGCGCTTCTGCGCGTAGCGCTTTTCGATGAACTTCGTGTGGAAGGCCTCGAAGTCCACGTAGTGGTCGTCGGGCACGAAGAGGTTGCCGATGCGGTTGAGCTTGTTGGCCTTGACTTCCGAGTCATTCACTTCAAAGTCGCCGACCCGGAACGGGTGCCTGGACTTGATGCAGTCCTCTTCGATGGCGCCGGTGGAGGTGACGATGGCCGCAACCAACTTGTGTCTGACCAACTGGGCGATGATCTCCCGGAGGCCGGACGAAACCATGTTGGATGTGAGCGACAGGAAGACCGCGGCCTGGTCTTTTTTCATGCGCTGGACCAATTCGACGGCGCGGCCGAGGTTCGAGGCCTGGAAGCCGAGCGAGGAATAGTGGCCGAGCAGTTGCCTGACGGAAAGGTTCTTGTCGAGCGCGAAGCCCTGCACGGGCGGAAGCTGTTGGAGGTCGATGGACTTGCTTGCCTTGCGGCGGCGGAAGCTGGGGTTCTTTTGAGTCATGGAAAACACGAAAAAGCGGTTACCCGGCCACTAGGTGGATGGCTAGGACGATGGCCGAGAACGCGCCCGCAAAGAGCACCACGAATTCGGGGGTGAGCTTGGGGCCCGCGGTGTCCGCGTCGAAGAACCGCATGATGCCGATGCTGGAGCTCGGAGCCGAGACCCCACCGGAAGTGCGCTGGAACTTCATTTTAACGCCTCAATAGAAGGCTTTTATAGGAGAAGGTTTAAAATATATCCTATATGTATCCCGTGCCTGAAAACCCGGCCAAGAGCGCCCTGAAAGTCACCATGCTGGTGGCGCTCATCGCGGTGCTCTGGTTTGTCGGGGTGTGGACCGGCGCCATCCGGTGCAGCCTGTTGCCCGGCGGCTGTCCGGTGTACTGGGGGTTACTGCGAAGCGGCACCGGCGGAAAACCCGAGATTTTGATTGTGCACGGCGAGGAAGACGACCCCGGCCTCGGCGACCCCAAGCTGTTGGAGAAAGCCCTGTCCGACCCCAACATCCTGGCAGTCCACCCGGATGCGGTGAAGGTGGAGCGGGTGACCAAGGACTTCCTGAAAGGCTATGACCTGGTCATCGTGACCAAGGCCAAAGTCATTCCCACCAAGAAGGTCAAGGAATTCATTGACTTTGCCGCGGAAGGCGGGCGCCTGGTGTGGACCGGGGACGCGGGCACGGCGTTGGGCGGAGACGAGAGCCCGGGAGAGGCCCTGTTGTTGAAGAGCCAGCGGCCCGGCGAAGAAGACGTGAACGAGGTCATCGGCCCCTGGGCGAGGAGGGACGGCGAGTACATGGTGCCCTTGGACGAATTCATTGCCGCGGAATTCCTGGGCACGTACTGCGAGTTGAAGAACTGCCGGGACGCGAACCAGCTGATGGGGCTGTTGGAGGCCTTGCCGGGGAGAAAGCATCCACTCGTTGAAGGCATCCGCGATGACCTCGAATTCTATGGCGACTTCGCGTTGGTCAATCAACGCGAGGGCAACAACGCCAAGCGCGTGCTCACCCTGAAATACGGTTCCGAACTCGTAACCAAGGACAAGCGCAAGCTCGGCAAGGAATTCCCGGTCATCATCAGTTCCGGGCTGGGCACCGGCAAGGTCGTCTATTACGCCGCACCCCTCGAATACTTCTTCGCCCCAGGGCGGCCCAAGAAGTACTACCAGTTCCTGGAAAACATGTACAAGGGCATGCTGAACTAACGCCCGAATAGCGCATCGATGAAGTCAAGGCGCGCTGCCTTGTAGATTCTGTACTTTCTCACTCCAAGCGTTGCGGCCAGGGAAAGATGAAGCTGGATGTTTAGCATCATAACCTGAGCCTGCGTAAGAGGCGCAGATTTCTTCCGGAGGCGTCGCTTCAAGACCCCATGCTCAGACAACCAGACTTCAGCGTCGAATAATCCCCTTGCGATGTTTCTTGGGACTGCTTGCTTGCGCGTCAAGCAATTCATGGCTTCAAGAACATAACTCAGGAACAGGTTCGCCTGTTTTGCCCCAACCAGCTTTGCGGGGGGCAAATGAAACCCCTTAAGGACACGTTCACCAAGAGCCTGGAAAGCAAACGTCTTGCCTGGGCCACCTAATTCAGGCCGTGCTTCCTCAAGGAACCGCTGATGTTGGGGACGCAGGCGATTGCGGCGGGCAACCGAAACAACACCCCGACGGCGGCGGCTGGACCCTGGAGTGGACATATTCAAGCAGAAGCAGCAAATTCCTATAAATCTTGCTTTAGCGGTTTAAGCGACCTAAAACAGCCCGCGGAAACCTTTATATATACTAAAAGCATAGGTATAGTAGGGTTCAGGGGGCAAGGGAAAGGTATATAAATCCCTTAAGCCCTAAATACATAGCAATTAACAAGTTAATTGGAGAGGGTGAAAAAGAATGTATCCTGAAGCTGGTGGAGCGGATTTGCCTCCGGCAGGCGGCGGGGGTTATTTCCCGGAGCCTGATTGGAAGAGCCGGATTGCC
This sequence comes from Candidatus Iainarchaeum sp., assembly GCA_018304425.1. Classification (GTDB taxonomy): domain Archaea; phylum Iainarchaeota; class Iainarchaeia; order Iainarchaeales; family UBA10219; genus UBA10219; species UBA10219 sp10219u. Next base: position 160,281 of record JAGVWE010000003.1, read on the forward strand.
TACAATCTCGAAGGACTTATTCCCTTAATCCTCATACTCATCATCGCCTTTTTCTTGGCGGTCAAGTTCAACATCGTTTCGAGTTCGACCCCTTTCGTGGGGCCCATTGCAAACGTTTTCGGCGTCGGCAGCAGCCCCGTCAAGTTGCTCATCATCGGCAAGAGCAGCCCGGAAGTCATCGACGTCCTGAACAAGAACCCGGACCTCGTGGTTTACCGCATGAAGTCCCCGCATGAACTCGAGCGGAACCCCAAGGAACAGATTTCACAGTACGACGTCGTCATGCTGGACCAGAGCCAGGAAGCCGACAAAGCCATTTCCCGGAGGCTCGGCGATGCCTTGAACAGCTGGGTCAAGGGCGGCGGAAACCTGGTCACGGTCATGGACTCGGGAATCCGGCGCACGGGCCTGGGTGGACAGGTCGCGTTTGACGTCGTCGGCTGGCAGGGTACCATCGGAGACGTAGTTCCCGTTAGCTGCGACCGCGTCGGCGAAGGACAATTGGCATGCGAAAACAAGATTATCGTCCGCGGAAAACTCACGCGACAGATTGAGTCCCATGCCATCATGTCCGGCATCGAGGTGGCGCCACCCCAGGAAGGAGCCTTCTTCCTGCTGGAAACCTTTGACGTCACCCCCACCGGCACCGAGGTGGCCTATGTTTCCGAGGCAAGGGGCATCGACTCCTTCCCCGGCATCGTGGAAAAGAAGATGGTGGTCGGGAAAAGCGTTTACTTCAACTATAACCCGGGCATCACCCAAACCATCCTCGAGAACACGCTTAAATACATGCGGAAAGCGATTTAACCCCCTTAAGGGGGTGGAAACCGCCTCCCCTCTTTCCTTTTTCTTTCAGCCCTTTTTCCGGCCAGCGGCAGCCCTTTAAAATGAGTTTGGGAAAACCATGCTATTAGTGCCACCAATAGGGAACGACTTACCAGTGGAGGCGATGGCATGGCGGAAAACGACAACACGGTGTTCGTGGGAAAAAAGGGGACCATGGCCTATGTCTTGGCCGTGGTCACGCAAATCAACCAGGGTGCGAGGGAAGTCACGGTCAAGGCCCGGGGCAAGGCCATTTCGCGTGCCGTGGACGTCGCGGAAATCGTGCGCAACAAGTTCGACACGAACCTCCTGGTGTCCGGCATCGGCATCTCGACCGAGGAAGTAAGCACCGAGGACGGCACCCCGTTAAAGGTTTCGGCCATTGAAATCACGCTCAGGAAGTGAGCCAAGGAGTTGGAGCCGATGAAGTTCCCGCTGTGCGAGCAATGCATTGAAGCCGAAGAGCTTTGCCCGGCCTGCGAACAGCTGCTCCGGGAGGGGAAAATCACCGCGCTCGACGTCGCGGTATCGCACCTCCTCGGCAGGCTCAAGCGGAAGCTCTCGCTGGAGAACGCGGACTTCGTGAAGGCCCTGGACCTCGGAAAGCTCGTGGTCATCGTGGCCACGGGAAAAATCGGGGTCTTCATCGGCCGGAAGGGCCGCATCGTGACCGAGGTCAGCCGCGAGCTCGGAAGGAAGGTCCGGGTCATCGAGCAGACTTCGGATGAGAAAAAGATGGTCCAGGACCTGGTGGGAAAGGCACAGGTCCTCGGCATCAACAAGGTGTTTTCCCCGGCCGGCCAGGAATACAAGGTCGTGGTGGCCAAGAAGGACGCGCCGCGCCTGGTGTCCGGCAAGGCAAGGCTCGAAGAAGCCATCCGCCAGCTGCTGGGCGCCAAGGCCACGATTGCGTTCGAGTGAACGGCAGGCGAAAACTATTTATGCTCCTTCGACCCAATAGGTTTACGCAAATTCTTGGACAGCCTTTCGCTGCCGAACCAAGTAGGGGTTTCCGTCCACCGGCTTATACGGGCTTCGAGAACAAAAAGCGAAAGATATATTAAGGAGTCATGATGTATCATGATACAACATGAGCGGTCATGACACCAGGCAAAACGAACAAAACCGGGGCTTCGTGGAGCGCATTGCCCCCGAATTCACCGAGTTGACCCTAGACGTCAAGGAATTGCAGGAGCAGGGCAAGGACCCGTTGTTCGTCTCTGCGCTCTTATTCCGCCTCATAAAGGAGCGGGAGCGCACCAACCGGCTCTTGGACGACTTGAACGACAAATATGACCACCTGATGCTGGAATTAAAGCAGCGAAGAGGGGGGGAGTCCGCCGGCCCTACACCCATGCCCCTGGGAACGGGCATGCAACCGGATGCCGGTAACTTCCACCTGCTGGCTGTGCAGGACGACCAAATCCTTAAATACGTCGAAGAGCACGGCCAGGCCACCGCTGCCGACATCAAGGCCATCATGAACTACAAGCGATTGAACGCGGCCTCGCAGAGGCTCAACAAACTGCACCGGGAGGGGCACCTCAAAAAAGTCCAGCAAGGCAAGCGGGTGTTATTCTTGTCCAGAAACTAGGAGCAGGCGTTTGGCATCATGGAACGTATTCAACCCCCACCTCACTTCCCTGGTGCCAAAAACTGCCTCCTTCCATTCAGAGGAAAACAAGCCTCCTTGACTCCCAATATCAAGGAAACCTCCCAAGTCAACGCCAACAGAAAAACAACAAAAAAAGCGAATCGGGTGAAACGGGGCCCCGCTGCTCGTGCAGCGGGGTATCCCATTTCCTACTTCTTTCACGCCGCCTTTCACCCCCCCCCAAAGGCTTAAATAACACCTTGGACAAGAGTAAGGTATGCGACGCCGAAGCGTTCCGAGTAGAATGCGTACACCGGGTGGACGGCCGGACGCCAAACCAACCGGCGCCTCGAAGCCGTCTGACGCTGCCAGGGCACGGAGAGCACAGACAATAAGGGACCTCAAAAGAATTGGGAGGCACCGCGTCCCGCCTGAACTCGTGGCAGGGTTGAGAAAAGCCGTGGCCCGGGAAGACCGCATCCGGCAGGTGATGATAGCCGCGCAACGAGCCTGGCACCGCAAGCCCGGGAGCCCGGCACAGGCCGCTTTCTGGGCAAGACTAGACGAACGCAAGGCACGCGCTTTCTTTGAAGACTGCGCGGCCAAGGAAGTGGCCTTGCGCGCAGCCCAGCGGAAGCGTGTGTCCTCCAACCTCGAGCGAACGCTTGCCAACATGTGGTGGACCGAGTGGAAGGCGCTGCCGACCGGCAAGTGAGGCGGCAGACTATACGAGAAGCAGTAGAAAGCCGTGATTATTTTTTGGCCATGCTCTCGCGTAGTTGCTGCAAGAGCTTCTTGCCGGACTGCATCTGGTTGAAGGCCTGCTCCGTGTCCGCGTCCCTGAACTCGACTTCGAATTCGCCGGAAGGCAGTTTGACGAGTTGGACGCTGTCCCCGTATTTTTCCTGCAAGCCTTCGAGGAGTTCTTCTTCTTTGACGACCAGGTTGAGGCGGCTGGCCACCAGGTTCTTGGTCTTGCCCAGGTCCAGGACATGGGAACGCAGTTCCTCGACGAGGCTCCGGGCTTCCTCGCCGTGCGGGGAAACGTTGACCTCAACGTTGTCCAAGCCTTCCTTGGCGATGGCCTGGCCGAGCCCGGCCTGCTTGGCCTCCACTTGTTTGAGTAACCGCTCGAATTTCGCGAGCTCGGCTTCCACGCGCGTCAACAAAAAGCGGAGCCGTTCCTCTTGCTCTTTCAACTCGGATTCAGGCATAAAACCGAGTAATTTAGTGGCCTAAAAGATTTATATACGCGAACGCCGTAGTCCTTGCATGGGCATGGACCTGAGCGAAAAGAAGTCGGTGCTGGGCCGGACCCTGGAAGACATCGAAAGATACGGGGAAAGGGGCACGGCCTACATCGGCAAGGTCGTGATGTCGGCAGGGGAAAAGCCGGTGCTGGGCCGGAAAATCCTCTTGGACGTCGCAAAGCCCCACCTCATCCTGATTTGCGGCAAACGCGGCGGCGGGAAGTCCTTCAGCATGGCCGTCCTCCTCGAGGAGATGGCGCGCCAGCCCCCGGAAATCCGGAACCGGTTGAGTGTCATCGTGATTGACACGGTCGGCATTTTTTGGACGCTCAAAATCCCGGACCGGAGGAACCCAGCCGAGTTAGCGGACTGGGACTTGAAGGCCGACAAGACCAATGTCAAGGTATTGGTGCCGAAAGGCAGACTCGACTTCTACCAGAAAAACGGTTTGCCGGTGGACGGCGCCTTCACCATCAAGGTGTCCGAAATCGGCGCCGAGGAATGGCTGGCCTTGTTCAAGCTGACGTGGAAGGACGCGGAAGGCGTCTTGCTGGCCCGGGTGCTTGAACGCGTGCGGGAAACGCTGGGCACCCTGTACGGCTTGGACGAACTCATTGCCGAGACCAAGAAGGACGATGAAAGCGAGAAGCTGGCCCGGCAGGCCCTGGCCAACCGCTTCGAGGTGGCCAAGGTGTGGGGCTTGTTCGAAAAGGAGGGCACCAAGATGAAGGACCTGGCTGCGCCCGGGGAAATCACCATCATCGACGTCTCGGCGTACCGGCAGGCCATCGGCATGCAGGGAACCAGGGACATCATCGTGGGCTTGATTGGCAAGAAACTGTTCGAGGAGCGCATGCTGTTCCGCAAGGAGGAAGAGGTCAAGGTCATCAAGGGCTTGAAGCGGGAGTCGTCCATGCCGATTGTCTGGATGTTCATTGACGAGGCCCACATGTTCATGCCCAAGGACGAGGACAACATCGCATTGCAGGTGCTATTGGAATGGGTGCGGGTGGGAAGGCAGCCGGGCCTGAGCCTGGTGCTGGCCACGCAGAGGCCGAACAAACTGCACCCGGACGCGATTTCGCAGGCGGACCTGTTCATCAGCCACCGCCTGACCGCGCAGCCGGACATCGAGGCCGTGGCCGAGCTCCGCCCGAGTTACATGGCGCAGGACTTCGGCAAGTACTACCAGGAGATGCCGCGCAGTAAGGGCTTTGCCGTGGTCTTGGACGACAACACGGAGAAGATGTGGCTCATCAAGATGCGGCCCCGGTTCTCGTGGGACGGGGGAGTTACCGCGAGCGCGTTCACCGACTGATGACCACGGGGTTTTCGTTGCCGGCCGCGTGCAGGTAGTTCAAGGTGAACAAGTTCGCGTACAAGGGGTCGAGGGGGCCGGTGAGGGTGTACGAGCCGCTGCCGGCCGCGCGCACGGAGACGAAGTCCGAGGCCACGCTTTCGAGGCCGGAGAGGTCGTTGGGCGAGCGCAGCAGGGTGCTGTACTCCTGGTCACGCAAATAGACCACGAACAGGTAGCCCTGGGGCCCCAGGCCCTCGGTTAAGCTGGTTTCCAGGAATTTGGCGGCAGTCAGGGATTTGACGGTGCCACGGAAGAAGGCAATCCAGCCATGCCTTTCCACGACCACCTCATCCAGGTGGGGGGCGAGGAGGCCCGCGATTTCGGGGTCCCTGGCGTCTGCCGGCACGCCGTAGACGAAGAAAACCGCCTTTTCCCCTGGGTGGAGGACGCGACCGAAGCCGGTTCCAACCAGGGCGTCGAAGGTCTGGTAGCCGAAGAACAACAGGAGCAGCAGCCAGACGACCCGGTGGGGCACGGCGAAGCGGCGCAGGAAAAGCACCAGGCAGAGCAAGGAGAAGGCGAGCACGCTGAAGGCGTAGGTAGCTGCGATGGTGGCCCCGAACAGGTAGCTGCCCAGGAAGAGGATGCCGCCGGTGCCGAAGAGGGGGTAGAGGAATTCCTGCCAGGGCTTCAACGCGAGGCCGGAGCGGGCCTTGAGCCAGTAGAAGAGCAGCAGGCCGATGAGGAGTTGCGAGGCCGCGGTGAAAAAGTTTCCGTCCAGCATCACCACCAGGAGGCCGAAGGAAACAATCCCCCAAAGCATGGGGCGGACGTTGTGCTGCCCCGAATAGGCGGCCAGGCCTTCCTGGAGGGCGAAGTAGGCGGCGAAGAAGAGCATCACCAGGAGGGCCAGGGAAAAGAGGGCGGCAAAGGGAACGATGGCGTACATGGGTCTGCCGGTGTCGTATTTGAGGGGCGCACCCAGCCACTGCGTGACCTGGGACAACGCGATTTTCCCTTCATGGGTGTGGCCGAGGTAGCTGGCCTCCCATTCGATGCGGTCACCTGAACCGATCAGGGTGCCAACAATGGAAGAAGAATCTTGCAGGGTGAAGCCTGGCACGGTCGTGTAGAGGACGAGGAAGTGCAGGAAGAAGCCGGTCAACGAGGCAAGGCAGACCATGTAGAGGAACCAGTGGAAGGGGTGCGGGTTGCGCAGGAAAAAAGCGGGAAGCCTGCCATGGTCTTTCAGGTGGAGCACGCCAAAGTAGAGCAGGAGCCAGCCGAAGAAGGCCAGGCTCTTGCCGAAGGAGTTGCCCTCGAAATAGGTCTTGGTGAAGGCATGCACGAGGAGTTCAACGGGTTTGAACAGGAAAGCCAGGACCAGCACGAACAGGGAGGCAAGCAGGGCGGTTTTCGCGTTAAAGGCCATGGTATCCAGTGCCCGGCAAGCGAATAAAAACATATTTAAAGCCTTGAACCGTATTCCTTGCATGGGGGAAACCAAAGCCATTGGCTTGCTGCTGGTCGTGTGCCTAGCGGCCTTGCTGGTCCCGTTCGCGCGGTTCGACCAATTCGTTTCCAGCGACTTGTGGGAAAGGCAACGGGTTTCCGCCGAGATACTGGAAAACGGTTTCGTCCCCGAAAAAAACATGGCCTACTCGCCTTCGGCGCCGTTCCTCTACCCGCCCTCGTTTGACCTGCTGTTGTCGCTGGCGGTGGCGACGGGCGCAGACTACCTGTCAGCCGTGAAAGTGCTTTCGTTGGCCGTTGGAGTCTCGCTGGCGTTCTTTGCCTACCTGCTTTCCCGGCGGTTTTTCAGGCCCGAGATTGCCTTGTTGTCCGCGTTCTTCGTCTTCTTCATGCCGCGCGTGTTCCGGTTAAGCCTCCAGCCCATTCCGGAGACCCTGGGCCTGTTGTTGTTCGTGGTCACACTCTACTTTGCCTCCACCAACCGGTTGAAGCTGGCCGGCTTGTTTGCTTCGGCGTTGATGTTCTACCACACGCGGTCCTTCTTCAACTTACTGCTGGTCAGCGGCATCCTGTTCCACTCCCTGCACGGCGTGCAGGGACTCAAGAAGATGAAGTGGCTGCTGGCCTTGCCCCTGCTTTTTTCCCTGGCCTACTGGCTGGAGCGACTGCCTGCCGCGTTCAAGTCCACGCAGTTGCTGAACCCCTTTGTCTCCGAGTGGAGCCTCCTGCAAGTGCTGGGCCCCCAAGCCCTGCTGGCCGCCTTCTACCTGGTGTTCTGGTGGAAATACGCCCGCTACAAGCCCCTCATCCACTGGACCGGGGCCTTCGTCCTCTTGTACGTGGCGGCGCTGGGCACCGGCAACAAGACCCTGGCCTTCCGGGAACTGACTTACTTGTTTGTGCCGGTTGGCCTACTCTCCAGCGCCCTGGTATGGCGTTTACGGGCTTTAAAGGGCTTCATCGTGCCATTGGCCCTGCTTTTTTCGCTGGGCTACGCGTTTTACCTGAACTTTAACCCAGCCTATCCCCTCGAAAAAGAGGGCGTGCAAGCCCTTTCCATGGCTTCCCGACAAGGGTTTGGAGCCGTTTTAACCGATTTCGTGACCGGTTACGGGGTGCCAGGCATTGCCCACAAGAAAACCGTGATTGGCGCCTTCATGGAAAACCTACCGGACGCCAACCAGCGGCTCTTGGACGCCAAAGAATTCCTGTCCACTTCCAGCCCCGAAACCGCGGTGGCGCACATGAAAAAGTACCGGGCGGGAACGGCTTTCCTGGGCAGGCTGGCCGCCGAAAACCAGTGGGGCCTCGACACGGACTACACGAAATTCGATTCCCCTTCCTTCAACAAGGTGTACGACAACGCGTTCACGAAAGGCTACTCACTTACTTGAAGGCACGGGCTGCGCGGCCGGTGGCTGCTGGGGTTGTGCTCCGGAAACGGGTTGCGGTTTTTCCTGCACGGCTTCCTTGGAGGCGAAGACGGCCAGGCCATCGTTCAACAAAAACGAGTCCAGGGAACGCTGGTTGGCGTGCGTGATAATGGTTTGCATGACGGCCTCCTTTTCCGCCAAGAACAACAGCACGTTCTTTTCCTTGCCCAAAACGAGGGCCACGATGCCTGAACCCTCGTGATCCAGCTCAATGCCGTTGACGGAAAGCGCGGGCTCCGTGGTCAAGCCGATGGCAGCCGCGTTCTCCCCCACCAGGTTCTTGGAACCGAAATCCGTGACAATGATTTGGTTGGCCGCGGCCGATGCCGGGCCCTGGCCCTGGCCCGGCGCCACGACATTGGCTTCCAAGCCCTTTCCGTCCAGCAGCCCCTTGAGGGCCAGCGCCACCCGCAGGAACTTCGGGGAATACACGATGTCCACGCGTCCCCTGAACAGGTAGGGGAAGTCCCTGAGCGAGGGCCGCTTGTTGGCGGAGACCAGCCACTGCGCGAGGTTGCTGGCGAACTGCTTGTTGCCGGCCGACTCGTTGAATTGGTCGCTCAAAAAGGTCTGGTCGCAGAGGGCAAGCACGCCCCCGTTCAAGGCGACCGGCGAAAACGAGGCCCGGGACTCGATGGCGGTTGATTTCGTTCCCTTGGAGGAGAACACGATGCCTTTCTCGTTGGGCGCCACGCTGCACGCGATGTAAAAGGCGAGCTTCTTCACTCCCTTGAAGAGCGCGTTGCCCGCGAACTGGCTGAAGTACGGGTAGCGGAAGTTGCCGTCGTTTTCCCCGAAGTCATACAAGTAACCGGATTCGAAGAACAAGTCAAAGGCCGTGGCCAGGGAATTGGCTTGATGGCTTTTCTCGGGGTCCGCGATCAAAAGGATGCGGCCGCCCCGCGAAGCAAACCGCTGGACGACAACGATTTCCTGTTCCTGGAACGCCTTGACCGACTGGATGGACACGAAGGCGCTGGCTTCCGCGAGCTTGTCCTCCAAGAGGTTCCCGTCCGCCACATACTCGACGCGGTAGCCCTTGGAGGCCAGGGAAGAAAAAAAGCCCGAGAAATTCCGTTCATCAAAGGCGTTGTCATGCGCCCGGTCCACCAAGACCATTCCGTCTCCTTGCGCGAACTTTTCCCTGAACTCCTGCACCGGGGCTTCCGGAACGGAAATGTCGAGGTTGTGGAGGACGGTCTTCGGCGGCACGTAAACGCCCCTATAGTACAAGAGGGCGTGGGCCGCCAAAACCAGCAAAACCAGGGCAACGAACAGTTTCACGTGCTTTTTTCCGTTCATGTTCAGCCCTCGTGCTCCACGTACAAGAAGTAATTGGCCGGAACCGTGTTGGTCTTCGGGCTCAACTGGTTTTCGTCGACGAACAACACGACTTGCACGCCCTGCTTCTTCTTGCCCATCCACTCGCTTACATCCCTCACCCGGTAATGGACGATGCCGGCGAGTTCCGCCGCCTTTTCGAGGGCGCGAATCCCCGAGCCGATTTCGTCGACCAAGCCGTACTTCACGGCCTCCATGCCCTTGTAGACCTGGGCTTCGGCGATGACTTCCTTGGGCAGCTTAAGCCTTCCCTGCCGTTGTTCGACGACGGCGTTGAGGAAGCTCTCCTTTATCAACTCCACTTGCCGCGCGTAGTGCCGCTTGCCGGTCCGCTGGCCCTTGAAGGGCCCGGTGATGATCTTGTTTTCGCCGACTTCCTCGGGCTCGGGCAACGACGAAATCACGCCCACGCCCCCGATGTCACTGGAAGGCTTGGCGACCACGTAGTTGGCGGCCACCGAGGCATAGTAGGCGCCGCTGGCCGCAATCTGCTCGACTTCCACCACCACGGGCTTGGCCTTCCGCAACTCCAGGAGGCTCAGGTAGAGGTCCTCGGAGGCCGCCGCTTCGCCGCCCGGGCTGTTGACCCTGACCACCACGGCCTTGATTTCCGGGTTCTCCCGGGCAAACCGCACCTGCTCGGAAAAGTCTTCGGCGAACGCGGAATTGATTTCGGCCTTCAAGTCCAGGGTGCCAATCACGGGCTGGGGCACGAGGTAAGAGGCCAATACCAGGCCAAACGCCAGGGCCAAGGCCATGGTCAAAGGCAGTGAGTGCCTGCGCCAAAAGCGTTTAACGGGTTCCCAGCTGTTCTCCATACCTTACCGCTCCCGCACTAAAATAGCCTGGATTGAGTTTAAAAGGGTTTCACACGAGAAATCTGGAAGCCCAGGCCAACGAAGAGAGGCCTACCGCCCCATTGAACCCTGCGGGTGAAATGGGGCACGTCCGCAAGTGCCAGTTGACCAGGGCAGTGTCCTGCAAGGCAGGACACGTTTCCCCGAAGACACAGTCTTCGGGGCCTCGTCCCCAAGGGGACAAGGTCGCAGGCCTTTTGTAAAAAGGCCTTGGGCGCGTGGTCTATCGGTATGACGTCGCCTTCACACGGCGGAGGTAGTCGGTTCAATTCCGGCCGCGCCCATTTCTTCCCTTTTTTCCAAGTGCGTGGCCTGCGGTCGGCGAAGGCAAAAGGTTTTATGCACGCACCCCCCACCAAGTATATATGAAGAAGGGAACGCCTGGATGGAATCCCCTGCAGAAGGGAAGGCGAACACCCAAGAGGAAACTGCGCCTGCTCGCGGCGAAGCGGCACGCGCCTCCCGCTGACGTAGTCGCGCGGATGTCCCCAGAGAAACAGTTGGCGTTCGCGGCCAGGGAACTACACATTTTCCACCAGGTGCCAAGGTTCCTGAGGGAAGCGATCTGCCGGCAGGTATTCGAGTACATGACGGATGAAGTGGCGCGGCTCAGCCGGGCGCGGATGCGGTTGGGCACGCGGCTGAGGCAGACCCGCGGGTCAGCCAAGGCAGTGGCACGCGCAAAAACCAAACTGGATGAATTGGATGCGGAAATCGGCTGGCTTGAAAAAATCCGGGATGAACCGTCCGAGCAATGGATAGAGGCCGAGAACTGGATCCGGGCGAAGCGCAGGGAACTCCTCAGGCAGGGCATCCTGAAAAAGGGGTAAGGCTGCCTGGGCCAGGCGAACCGTTTTAAGACCTTGGATGCAAGTGGAGTGGGAAACATGCTCGAATCCCTGCCAAGCCTTTCATTCGCCTTCCTGGCCCTCGCGTTGGGCTTCAAGCACAGCTATGACGCTGACCACATCGTGGCCGTTGCCAACCTCCTCCGAAAGTCGAAGTCGTTGCGGGAAGCCCTGGGCATGAGCGTCAGTTGGAGCCTGGGCCACATGCTCACGGCTTCCGGCATCACCGCGTTCCTCTACGTGTTCCGGGAATCCGTGCTCCGCTTGCTGCTCGAAAAATTCGAGTTGCTGGTGGCCGTGATGCTGATTGGCCTGGGCCTCTACAGCCTCTACGACTTGACGCGGTTCCACCGGCACGAGCACGAAGGCGAAAGCGGAAAGCACGCGCACCTCCACGTGCACGCGAAGAACGAGCAAGGCAGGCACCTGCACCAGCACATGTTCGGCATCGGCATCGTGCACGGCCTCGCCAGCAACGACGAACTCCTCATCCTCTTGACGGCCTCGCTGGGCCTGAACTCCCTGGCCGGGATGCTGGCCGGAACCGCCTTGTTCAGCGTTGGAGTGGTTGCGGGCATGATGGTGTTTGCCGTGGTTTTCACGTACCCCTTGTTCCGCGCGCACTCCGACAAGCTCTACGCCGCGTTCACGGTGTTGGTAGCCCTGGCCAGCATAGCCTATGGCTGGTTGATGCTGCGCGGGCTGGCCTGAACCGGGCGGGCAAAACCTTAATAACCCGTTAAGCCAATAATCTGCTGAGGGGCGACCCGGAAAAGGCGGCGCTAATTTCAAGCTCCCCAAGATTGAAATGCCGCGCAATAAGAAGGGCACGCGCTCCTTAGCCACTTATTTGAGGCGCTCGGACATGAAGCTACCCCTTGCCACAGGCGTTTTGCTGCTTGTTTTGCTGCTGGGATGCACGAGCCCGCCAAAAACGGGGCCGGAGCGCGCGGTCTATGTCGCCAACGAAAAAGGCGCCAGTCTCTCGGTCGTTGATGCGGCAACCAACAAAGTCGTGGAAACGATTGCATTGGGCGGCCACCCGCACAACGTCAACGTGAGCGCCGACGGGAAATACTTCTTCGCCACCAACCACTCCGAAGACGAGGAAGAAGAAGCGGGGAAAAAGGAGGAAACAGAGCACGACGACCACCATGCCGGTGGCGAAAGCTTTGTCCGCATCCTGGACGCGCGAACGTTGCAACTCGTGAACTCGATTGCGCTGGAACAATTCGGCGCCCACGTCGTGCCAAGCCACGATGGCAGGAGCCTGTTCGCCTCTGACCAGGGCGCGGACTTCCTGGAAGTCCTTGACCTGGAGGAAGGCACCAGGCTGTCGCGCATCAAGACCGGGCATGGGCCGCACGGCTTCGTGGTGAGCCCGAACGACCAATTCGTTTACACGCCCAACGTGGCAAGCAACGACATAACGGTCATCGACGTTGCGGCGCAAGAAGCGATTGGGACCATTGTCCCGGAATACGGCGGACACGCCTGCGAAAAACCCGTGGCCATGGGCATTGACACAGGAGGCCGTTATGGTGTTGTTACTTGCGGCGGCAGCTTCGACGCCTACAAGATAGATTTCGCGGAAAAGAAAGCCGTAGGCCGCGTGGAGTTCAGGAAAGGGGAATACCCAGGCCCCATCCAAACACCCTTACACCCCGACGGAAAAACCCTCTACATCCCGGACATGCGGAACGGCGTGGTGCACAAGGTTGACTTCGAGTCCTTCAAGCTGTTGAAAGATATCCCTGTAGGAAAGGGCGCGCACGGCATCGCCTTCAGCGCCGACGGGAAAACGGCTTACATCACCCTGACCTGGGAGAACGCCCTGGCCGTCCTTGACCTGGCTACGGAGCAGGTCAGGGCCCGCATCCCGGTGGGCGAGGAACCCAACGGCGTGGCCGTGCGGGGCGGAAAGAACCAGGGATGGTAGCGTCAAATGGATTGGACCGGGGGCGTTGTGCCGAAGAAGAAGGCAGCCGCTCCAACCAAAGCAAACAGGACTCCCATTCCCAGGAACACCCAGAAAAACAGGCTGCCGCCTCCAAGGAACGCCTCGACTGGTTGGGCTTCATATGGATTCCCTGGGTTGACTTTTACCGCCAACGTTGAACCCGGTGAGTGTTCGTCCGCATAGCGTTGGGCGGCACCGTAATCGCCAGAACCGGGGGACGTGTAAGCGTTCGTGTATTCTTTTCCCTGATAAGTGAATTTGTATTTCAGGATGCTGCCCCACGCGATGCCGGTGTCCTTGACCCAGCCAAGCCAGCCCAAGCCCCAGAAAGCCTTAATAAGCAGTTAGCGCCTATAATGTGATTGAAAGTGGTTGGAAAAATAAGGAGCCACCTGGAAAAAGCGGTCCTCTTTCAAGCTCCCCAAGATTGAATCAAACCGCATAATAAGCAAGGCAACGGCTCCTTACAATCCATTCGCCAGCTAGTTCTTCGAATACGGTTTCAAGGCAGCCAGCAGGCGACAAAAAAGGGGTTAACCTCCCTGCAGGGGTTAAAGGTTTTGGCCGGCAGCCGGGGCCACGCCCAGGAATAATACCGCTGCGCCAATCAAGGCAAACCCGATGCCCATGCCGAGGAAAATCATCATAGCCAACCCCATTCCGCCCAGCAAGGCATCCGCGGGATGGGAGTCATAGGGGTCGGCCGGGTTGACTTTCACTTGAATCGGGGTTCCCGAAAGGTGCTCGTCCGTGTACCGCTGCGCGGCCCCATAGTCGCTGGAACTCGGTGAATTGAAAGCATTCGTGTAGTCTTTGCCCTCGAACGTGAAAGAATACTTGAGCGTGTTGCCCCAGGTGACGCTCGAGCCACTGCGCCCCGTGGAACGGTCCTCGAACACGCTGGACTCCACGACCCTGGCATCTATGGAAACCCAGGGCGTGGTCTGCTCCTTGTACAAGAAGTAACCGCCTAGGCCGGCAAAAACGAGGCCCACCACCAAGAAAAGGGCTCCAACCAGTTTCGGGTTATTGGTTTGATACGAATACAATTGCATGCAAGGCAATAGAAGACCATGGACCTATTTAAAGGTTCCTCCAATGGCAGCTGAGAGTGCACGGGGCAGACCTTTTTACAACCATCAAAAGCTTCGCTTTTGGTGGCGTCGTCCACGAAGTGGACAACGAAGCCCTGGGAAAACGTCCCCTGCGCGGCAGGGGGCTGGCTTGGCCTATCGGCCTCGCTATTTATGGCCCACCATCAAAACCTTCGGTTTTGGTGGCCTCGTCCACGAAGTGGACAAGGTCTTTAGATGGGCCGACGTATAGCGCGCAGCCGCCGCTATCGTGCGGCTAATGCACGGGGCAGGATTCGAACCTGCGCACGCACTGAGCGACCGGGTTCTAAGCCCGGCGGATTTGGCCGCTTTCCTACCCGTGCAGCAAGAGGATGGCTCAGGCTTATTTAAGGCGAGCCTGAATTTAAAGTAGTAGTTCGGATAAATAGAGCGACTGGGCCTCATGAACGTTGCACAGGGCTTCCGCTTTGGTCTCGCCCTGTGAAATGCATCCCGGCAGTTCTGGGATGTAAACCGTGTACCCGCCCTCTTCTTGGGCTTCAAGAACCACATGCAATTTCATGACAACCAAGGAATATAGGTGCTTAGCTTATTTAAAAACATTTGGCCTGTTCAGCCCAGCTTATGCCGTTTAAGCCATCTCGCCAGCTTCTTGGCGGCCACGGCCCGGTGGCTGAACTTGTTTTTCTCGGCCAAGGGCATCTCGACGATGGTCTTCGAATAGCCTTCGGGGATGAAGAGCTTCTCGTAGGCCAGGCGCTTGGAGTGCGGCTTCTTCAGCTTCGAGCCCATGCTACCCTCCAGCGTGCCCACGAACAGCTTGCGCTGGTTCTTGCGCTTGCCCCACTGGAGGACGATAACAACCTTGAACAACGCGCGCCGGTCCTCTCCCTGCAAGAGCTTGAGCAAGCCCTTGAACCCGATTCCCAAGTAGACGCGTTTGGCGAAGATGCCGGGAAAATCATGATAGGCCTTGAAGTAAATGCCGGTGTCCTCGACGATGACCGGCTTTTTCACGAGGGCATAGGCTTGCTCGGCCTTGTAGAGCGCCACCCTTTCCTGGGAGCCCACGTCCGGCTCCGCCAGCTCGGTGTCCACCTGCTCGACTTCAATGCCGTGGGAAGCCAGGACGTGCGCGACCTCTTCGACCTTGTGCTCGTTGGAAGTTACGAAAAAGAGTTTCATGTTGGTTCCCCGCCCTTCAGCCGAACATGTAGACTTCGGTGTCCCCGCCCTTCTTGTGCCAGACGCCCTTCTTGGACTGCTTGGGCTTGGGAAGGTCCTTCTTGTTGACCAGGGTACGGTAAGGGAACGGGATTTCCACGCCTTCGGCGTCAAACCGCTTTTTCACGGACTCCAGCAGGTCCATGGCCATGAAATCGGCTATCTTCTGGTCCTTGGCCCAGTAAAAGAGGCGCAGGACGACGGCCGAATCGTCCAACTTGGCCACCTTGACGACCACGGACTGTTCCCCGTCGAAGACGCCCTGCTTCACCTTATAGGCAAAATAGTCCGGGTGCTTCCGCACCTCCGACTGGAGGATGGCCCGTGCCAGGTCGATGTCGGAATCGTAGCTGATGCCGAAGTCCAGCTGTTTGATGGCCTTCTCGTCCTTGATCGTGTGGTTGAAAATCAGCTCCTCGGTGATGATGGAATTGGGGATGATGACGCGCGCGTTCTCATTGGTGCGGATGACCGTATCCCGCAAGGTGATGTCCTCCACCTTCCCATAGATGTCCTTAACCTTGATGCGGTCCCCCACGCGGAAGGGCTGGTACATCGCGATGGTGACGCCGCCGATGATGTTGGAGGCAGCCTTTTGCGCCGCGAAACCGATGATGATCGCCAGGACACCGGCACCGGCGAAGAGGCTCAGGGTCAGCTGGCTCAGCTCAGGAACCAGGGAAATCGCAGAGATTATGCCGAACAACCAGATGAGCGCCACGACGATGCGCGCCGTGATGGTGTATTGCGTCTTGTTGAAATGGATTCGTTTGCTGGTCTTGTCAAAGACCCCCCGCAGGATGTTGCTCACCACGAGTGCCACCACGTACGTGATGAGGAGCACGAGGAAAGGCCCCAATACGTGCTCGTATTGGCCAAGGAAGTCAAGGGCCGTAGTCAAGTCAAGCAGTGCCATGCAAACCATTCTAATAACGGCAATGAGCTATAATAGGCTTTGGGTTCGGAAAGGCAAACTCCTGGGCTGCCGCAAATCAGTAATCCTGTTCCCGGATTCCCTCGACTTCCCTGGGCTCCGGCCCGGCTTCAAGGTGGACCGCTTCCCGGGGCGGCCGCTCCATGGGCTTCGATTCTTCCAAGACCTTCTTGCCCGGCGGCCCTTTCCCCGCGCTTCCATTGCCTGAACCCGGTGCGCAGAAAAACCGGAACCCAATGGTGAACACCAGGATGGTGATGAGTATCACGGAAAAGGCGATGCCCGTGTACTGCTCGCTCCCCGGAATGCCGTAGGTCGAGGGCATCACGGCCAGCACGGCCGCCGCGAACCCGCGCGGCATGGCGATGGTCATGAGTTTTTTTTCCTGGGAAGAGAATTTCCCGCCAGCGGCCGACAGCCACACGGCGAGGGGCCGCACCAGCAGGACGGCGGCGGAAACCGCGAGCCCGATTAGGAACGTGCCGGTCTCCAGGGACATCAGCAGCCCGATGAAGACGAAGAAAAAGGTCTTGATGAAGAAGCTCAGCTGTTCGTGGAAGCCGCGCGCGTCCTGCTTGAAGGCGATGACTTCGGGGAACCGCAGGGCCCTGGAGATGGCCGCGCCGTTGCCCAGCACCACGCCGAACAACAGCACCGTGATGGCCGCGCTTCCGTTCACCGCATTGGATATCACGTACAAGAACATCATGACGGCAAAGGTCAGCGTATACGAGTAGGCCGTGCCCTGCAGGAACCGCAGCAGCCACAGCCACAGCAGGCCGGCGACGATTCCCAGGAAGCCGCCGACCGAGAACTGGGCGGCGATGTTTTTCACCACCGTGTCAAGGCCCGAGCCCGGCTCCAAAATGAATTGGATGACGGCGATGACCAGCACCACGCACAGGGTGTCGTTGACCGCGGACTCGATGCTGAGCAGGTTCGCCACTTCTTCCCGGAGTTTCGCGGTCTTCCCCAAGGGCATGATGATGATGGAAGAGGTTCCCCCCACAATGGAGCCCAGCAGCACGCTGTTGGGCAGCGACCAGCCGGGGAGGAAACCAAGAAACGCGAGTCCCTCGCTCACTGCCACGACGGCCGCCACCGAAAAGAGCACGCCCAGCACGGCCAAGGCGAATCCACGGGGGGCACCGGAGAGCAGTTCGCCCAGCTTCAAGCCCAGGCCGCCCTCGAACATGATGACCACCAGGGCCAGGGCCGAAAAGAAGGGCGCAAGGCCCCACACGAAGTCCCGTGAAACCAGGTGGAAGACCGGGCCGAGGAGCACGCCGATGAGCACCAGCCAGAGGACGTCCGGCACCTTCGTGCGCACGAAGATGACTTCGCCCAGGGTGCCCATGACCAGGATGCCGGCCACGATGAGCAAGAACAACGAAATGGGGTCCATGGGAGAATAGAAGCGTAAGTGCATTAAAAGGCTTTCGCCGCTTTGCCTGGCCTCAAATCGGGCACACGTTTTTGTCGAATTTGTCCGAGAAAATCATGTTTTCGCCGTAGGTGATGGGCACGTCCACGATGCAGACGTTCTTCGTGGACAAGGCTTTTTCCAGGGTCGGGTAGAGGTCGGCCGCGCTTTCCACCCGGTAGCCCTTGGCGCCGAAGCTCTCCGCGTAGGCCACGAAGTCAGGGTTGGTGAAACTGACCCCGGACTCCCGGCCGAACTTTTTTTTCTGCTTCCAGCCGATGACCCCGTACTTGGCGTCGTTGAAGACGACGATGGTGAAGTGGACGCCCAACCGCTTGGCGGTCTCTATTTCCTGGGAGTTCATGAGGAAGCCCCCGTCCCCCGTGACCGCCAGGACCTGCCGCTTGGGTTCCGCGAGCTTGGCCGCCACGGCCCCGGGAACCGCGATTCCCATGGAGGCGAAGCCGTTGGAGATGATGACCGTGTTGGGTTCGCGCGCGGGATAGTTGCGCGCAATCCACAGCTTGTGCGCGCCGACGTCACTGATCAGGATGTCGCAATCGCCCATGGCCTTGCGGATGTCGTACAACACTTTTTGGGGCTTCAAGGGGAAGGAGACATCCAGCTTGTTGGCCGCGTATTCTTCCTTGATGAGGGTCCGCAGCGTGTTGGGATAGTCAAAGCCCTTCCGGAAGCCCGTCCGGGTGGAGAGGATTTTGAGCGTGGTCCGGAGGTCGCCCACGAGTTCCACGGCGGGAACATAGTTGGCGTCGACTTCCGCTGGCACCGAGTCCACGTGGATGATTTTCTTGTTGTTGGCCGGGTTCCAGAGGCTTGACCCGTATTCCACGAAGTCATAGCCTACCGCGATGACCAAATCAGCCTGGTCAAAGCCGCAGGACACGTAGTCCTTTTGCTGCAAGCCAATCGTGGCCAGGCAGAGCTCGTGCTTGGCCGGAATCACGCCCTTGGCCATGAACGTGTTGGCCACGAACACGTTGTTCTTGACCGCGAACTCAACGAGTTCCCTGGAAGCGCGGCCGCGGATGACGCCGTTGCCGGCCAGGATGAGGGGCTTTTCGGCTTGCTGGATGAGTTCAACGGCCTTGTCGAGTTCCAGTATGTCCGGGTGGAAGCGCGGGCTGGAGGTCACGCGCAGGGGCCTGGCGTCCGACTGGAGGCCGGCAATATCTTCCGGCAACTCGATGTGGGTTGCCCCAAACTTCTCGGTTTGCGCGACGCGGAAGGCCTTTCGCACGATTTCCGCGACCGAGTCAGGGGAAGCGATGCGGGCATTCCATTTGGTGATGGGTCGCAACGCGCTCACGATATCAATGTACTGGTGGGATTCCTTGTGGGTCTTGGCCAGGCCGGCCTGGCCAGTGATGGCCACGAGGGGCGCGCGGTCCATGTTCGCGTCCGCAACCCCCGTGATGAGGTTCGTTGCCCCAGGACCAAGCGTTGCCAGGCACACGCCCGCGCGCTGGGTCAACCGCCCATAGACATCCGCCATGAAGGCCGCACCTTGTTCGTGGCGCACGGGCACGAATTTTATCCTGGCCCCGTTCATGGAATCCAGGATATCAATGGTTTCCTCGCCAGGCAAGCCGAAGACGTACTCGGCTTCCTCGTTTTCGAGGCATTCCACGAACAAGTCGCTTACCTTGATGGTTCCACCTTCAGGCAGTCGTTGCAGAGGCCCTGGAAAGTGAGGTGGTGGCCTGAGATGTGGAGCCCGGTTTTCTCGGAAAAGCTTCGCTCGATTTCGCGGCTATAGCTTGGCACGTCGGAAACCCTTTGGCAGGACGTGCAATGGAAGTGATAGTGCTCGGAGAGGTTGGAGTCGAACCGCGTGATGCCGCGGTCGCAGTGGATTTCCCGGAGCAGGCCCTCCAGGCGGAGGATGTGGAGGTTCCGGTAGACGGTTGCCAGGGAAATCGAGGGCAGCCTGGGTTTCACGGCTTCAAAGACTTCCAAGGCGCTGGGATGCGAGTCCAGGCCCTTCACGCCTTCAAAGACCTGCATGCGTTGAACGGTGATGCGGCGGTTTGCCTTCCGCAACTGGTCCACCAATACAGCCTGCAATCAAACCCCCCTTACCGATAAAAGTTCTCAATAGCATGCATTGGCAAGCGTCAGGTATAAAAACCCTATTAAGGCCATTAAATAGCGTTTTGTTGAACCTACTTCATGGTGCCAGGAATGCCGGACAAAGCACAAGAATTTGACGTCATCGTGGTGGGAGGCGGACCTGGCGGGAGCACATGCGCGTCCTTCTGCAGCAAGGCCGGGTTGAAGACCCTTTTATTGGAGGCCAGCAAGTTCCCCCGCGACAAGGTGTGCGGGGACGCGATTTCCGGGAAATCCATCGGCATCCTCCGCGAACTCGGCATCGAAGCCGAGATGCAGAACATCCTGCACGGCCGGGTCAATGGAGTCCTGTTGAGCAGCCCCAAGGGCACCCTGCTGGAAGTGCCGATTCCGCAAACGTTCAAGGACCGCGAGTCCTACGGCTACTGCTCGCGGCGCATGGTGTATGATAATTTCCTGTTCCAGCACGCGAAAAAACTCGCGGTGACCATGGAGGAATTCCGGGTAACGGACCTGGTCAGGGAAGGCAGCCAGGTAGTCGGAGTCAAGGGCCTGGACTTGAAGACCCGGCAGGAAAAGGAGTTCCGCGCCAAAATGGTCGTGGGCGCGGACGGCGCCAACTCAGTGGTTGCCATGAAAACCGGCTTGCACGAAGTCGACCCCAATCATTCCTGCATCGCTTTGAGGGCCTACTACGAGGGCATCACCGGGATGAAGAACCTGATTGAAATCCATTTCCTCGAAGAAGTCCTGCCGGGTTATTTCTGGATTTTTCCCCTCGAAAACGGCCTCGCCAACGTTGGTGTTGGCATGATTACCCATGACCTGCGGAAGTCCAACAAGAAGCTCGAGGAAGCCTTGAACAACGCCATCCAGAGCAAGCTGTTCCGGGAACGGTTCAAGGACGCGAAACTCATCGCCCCCATCCGGGGCTGGACCCTGCCATTCGGCTCGAAGCACCGGAAATGCTATGGCAACGGCTTCGTGCTCCTAGGCGATGCCGCCTCGCTCATCGACCCCTTTTCCGGGGAAGGCATCGGCAACGCCATGACTTCGGGGAGGACGGCTGCCCGCATCATCAAACAGGCCTTCGAGGCAGGGGATTTCTCGGAAGCGTTCCTCAAAAAATACGATGCAACGCTCTGGCAGGAAATCGGGCCCGAACTGCAGACGAGCCTCATGCTGCAGAAAGTGGGGAGGAACACGATGCTGCTGAACATGATTATCAGCAAGGCCGCGAAAAACAAGCACCTGCGCGACCTGATTTCCGGCATGCTCGTCAACGAGGTGCCCAAGAAGACCCTCGCCGACCCCTTGTTCCTGCTGAAAGTGCTGGTCAGCTGAGCCGCCTACGTTCAGCGGAATTGCTCGAAAAGCAGGCGCACTTCTTCGCTGGCCTTTTCAGGGCTCCACGGAGGGTCGAACACCACTTCGATGTCGATTTCCGGGTCCTTGAAGCCCAGGTCCTCGAGGGCCAGCCGGGAGTTGCCCACAATCATGGGCGCGGCCGGGCAGCCGGGGCTGGTCAAGGTCATCCGCACGTACACCTTCCCGCCTTCCCTCAATTGAATGTCGTAAACCAGGCCCAGGCTCACGATGTCGATTCCCAACTCCGGGTCGATGACCTGTTTGAGGCCTTCGCGGACTTGTTCAACGGAAACCATGGCGCCCCCCTTAACAACATTCACCCATAAGAATTTAAAAGAGGTTCAACCGGCTGAAAACGGGTTATAGGCCTGGCAGGCGGACTTATCTGGGCACACCGGGTTTTCACCGGGGCAGTCAAAGCAAGGCAAAGTCTTTTGCGCCATGAAACAACAGGTGAATTGGTTCATGACCTGGTTGTTGTATGTGTATTTCTGGGTGCCGAACTTTATGTAAGTGCATAGAGTAGTACACACGGGTGGTTCTTGTTGTGGGACAAAACCGCCGCAAAAGCTTTGAGGGTCTTGGCCCATGGTCTGGCCGCTGCCAATAAACCTACCAATGGAACCAAGGCTCTGGCCAAACCGTTGATTGCAGTCAAAGGGCGTGGAATCACAGACATCCCCTAACCTGTCCGCATCCTCGTCCCCTTGGTTAGAGTTAGGCGTGTGCGGGCAGTTGTCCTGGTCATCGCAGATGCCATCATTGTCCGAGTCAGGGCAACTGGGGGTCTGCGGGCCTTCGTCGACAGGCGGGCCTTCATCGACCGGGGGCTGGGTTACAAGTCCTGTGCCAGGTGTTTCGGTAACCAACTGCTGGCAAATGCAGCTGTTGGGGTTACACGTGTATCCAGCAGGGCAAGTCGTTGTATCACAGTACATCGTCTGCTGGTTATACAAAATACTGCCCCCGCCCCAGCCACAGGGAAGCCTCCTCTTTGGCTCACAGGCACAGGAATTGGGGTTGCAGGCTAATCCTTCGGGGCAGTCATCCTTACAGACCTCCTTGCCTTGGTTAAAGTACGAGGTATATGTTTCGCCCATCCTGGCTATTATGCCCGAGCATTTCCGCACAGGCTTTTCAACGATGGTTTTGGGGGTGCAGGTACAACTGCTGGCATTGCACTGATAACCCGGCGGGCAGTCGTCCTTACAGGTCATTCCCGAGGGACTGAAGGGATTGCGGTCAGTCGCATCCACGTAGGTTGTGTTGGCCGCGCAACTCTTTTCTTCCTTGACCGGCTCACAGACACAGGCCGAATTGCAGCGCTGGTCTCCTGGACAGTCATCCACGCACTCCTTGCCTGGCGGCAGTCTTGCAATCGTGCCACCGGGTCTATAACCAGTTGTGCGCGTTCTCTCCCTGCAGGATTCCCCTGGTTTTTTCACGCAGACACAACTCCTTTGGTCGCATTCGGTTCCGTCAGGACAGTTGTCTTCGCAAGCCATTTTCTTGGCGTCAAAGTCGGAGGCAAAGGTTTCCCCTGGTTTAACGGTTTTTTCAGCGCACTTCCTTGTGGGAGGCTCTTCCTTTTTCTTGCACGTGCAATCATTCAAATTGCAGGTTTCTTTTGGATCCTTGCATGGCGTTCCCACTTCGCATTGCTCCCAGGGGTCGAGGATTTTGTCCCCACAATAGGGGATATCCCATGGCCACTCCTCACATGTGCAGTTATTCATGTTGCACATCTGCCAAGGATTGGGACAGGGGTCAAACCACTCGCATTGCTCGGGCGGAGACTGCAGCACACCGTCCCCACAGAATTCCTCGGGCGGGATTTTTTTGAATCTCCAGAGCTGGAGCGGCGTTACGGCGGGGTTCCTGTCAAAGCCTTCCAGCACTTTTCCGTTCACCGGCTCGGCTTTCCTCCACTTGCCGTCATAGCGCGAGAAGTAAATCTCGCCGGGAGCGTCTGCATCACTCCACCAAACATCCAAGCCAATGGTGCGCCCAAGAATAAAGGTCAAAGAATTCCTGAAATCCTTGCCCTTCGTGTCAGCGGCGAGGGCCTTTGCCAGGCCCCCAAAGACATCCACTGCATACCATAAAGCCCCTTTCTTCAGGTAAACGCTGTACGCCTTGCTTTCCCGGTCGTACGCCAAATCAGGCATCATTTCCTTGTCAACAAGTAGGCTGGGCCCTGATTCCTCTGCCCACATGGCGGCATAGACTTGGCCATCGATTGCAGGCCAAACCGCTGCCCCCGGCCCTTTGGAGGCTGCATCAACGCCCGTCCTTTGATCGGTTGGAATCTTGTTATCTATCACTGCCTCAGCCAGTTGCCCTGGCACCTCTTTTGCCGGCCGCCATTTTCCTTCCTTGAAATAACTGCCATAGGCTTTTCCGCCGGAACCGTTATCTGCTGTGAACACTAAACCAAACGCTCCCCAGGGACTCCAGGCAAGCTCTGGGAGGCTAACCTTTTTTAGGCCTGCTCCCCTCCAAAGGGGTTCGGCTTTCCCGCCAAGCACAGCGTACATGAGTTCACTGGAACCATCCTCATTCAAGTGTACCCAAACAATTAGCACAGAATCGGGGCCCACTGCAACGGTTGGATCCAAGTCGTTGCCTGGCAACGCTGCCAAAGAGGTGGGCGCAGCCCATTTCCTGGACTTCCATTCAGAAAAATAAATGTCAAAGTCCCCGGACGGGTTTTTGTGAGACCAAACCGTTACCGCATAATTATCCTTGGATGAAACATCTGGGTCATGGTCTTCGCCGGACAGAAGGGCAACCGGTGCACTCCTCCCCCCGCCTGGCACAAACCAGGCAACCCTTTGGTCGTCGTACAAGGAATACCAGATGTCCCAGTCTTTTCCCTTGTGCTGCCAGACCACGAGGGCATCAACGGCTTCCTTGGAGGCAGTCACAAGCCCGGTACTGCAGCCAGCCAAAAGAATCAGCAAAACTAGGAAAGCAACCACTAAAACAGGCTGGCCCCTCACCCTCGCATCCCCTTAAAATAAATCTCCCCCAGAAATGCATTAAAAGCCCTCGCATTGGGAGCAGCTATTTAAAGGCCGTTGTTTGCTGCAAGGCATCGATTTTGGCCGCCAACACGAAGTCGTTTTCGCTCAAGCCCCCGATGGCGTGGGAGGACAAGCGCAGCGTCAAGCGGTTCCACTTGACTTCCATGTCCGGGTGGTGGCCCTCGCTTTCCGCGAGTTCAGCCACTTTGTTCACGAACGCCATGTTTTCCTTGAAGTCCTTGAACTTGAATGCCCGCGAAATGGATTTCGCGTCCGGGCCCAGGTCCCAGGTGCCAAGCTCGGCGTGGTAAAACCGTGCCTGGGCTTCCGTGAACGGCTTTACGCCGCCCTCACAGGGTTTGCAGCGTTTGGAGGCAAGGTCCATGCCTACAATAAGGCTTAAATAATAGAAAAACCTATTGATTGCCTACTTTGAGGGGTATGGGTTAGCTCAATGGCTTGGACAGACCTGTTCGCGGAAATCAAGGCACACCCCAAGCGGTTCCTGGCCGCCTTCCTGGTCGGCATGGTTCCAGTCCTGAACCTGTTGTCCTGGGGCTACGCCCACCGCGTCCTCCAGGAAACCAGCCGCCAACGAAAACCCACCCTGCCCGCCTTCGAACCCTCGGTGGAACTGTGGCTAACGGGCCTGAAAGTGGGCCTGCTGCTTTTCCTCTACAACCTCGTGCCGGGCCTCCTCCAATTCGTGCTCGCCGTACTCGCCGCCTGGATTAACTCCCCGCTTGCCGCTTTGCTCGTCCTGCTGGTGTCCATCGTCCTGAGCTTTGCCGCCATGATGGTTTTCTTCATTGCCTGGAAACGGTTTGCCGCCACCGACTCGTTCAAGCAGGGCCTGCGCTGGCAGTCCTTCCTGTCCGAGGCCCTTGAAAGGGGTTTCCTCTGGTTGTCCGTCAAGCTCACGGTGTTCGCGGTCCTGGTGCTGGTCGTGGCAAGAATGCTGGGCCTCTTCGGCTTGCTTCCCCTGGCCGGCCTGTTCCTCTTCCTGCTCGTGGCCGCCATGGCCCTGGGCTTGCGCCAAAAAATGTCGTTCGAAAAAATCTCGATTCCCACGCCCCCCAAACGGGGCGGCCCCGGCCAGAAGGGCCTCGGCCAACCCGGCCTCGGCCGGAAAGGCCTGCTGGTGCTGGGCCTCGTGCTCCTGTTAGTCGGCGAATTCGCCTTCGTGGGCAGCCACATGGAACCCATTCAATCCCAGACCCAGAAGAAAATCGGCGTAGAATTGTGGAGCGTGAAGCTGATAGCGCCCTCGTTCTGGCAGTGGCTCTGGCTGTCCGAAGAAGAACTCAGCCTTACCACGCGGGTCAATGAAACCCAGCACGACCACGGCTGGCAGTCCAACGCCTTTCAGCTCGACAAAAGCGCGAACGCGAGCTGGGACCCACTTGGCACCAGCGGCTACTTCAGTTTTTCAAAACCAAAACCCCCGATTTACTCCCACCTCCAATGCCACTACCTGGATGACCCGACCGATGGCTGCTTTGAAGTCAAGAATTCCAGCATCGGCATCACCTGGAAGTTCATGCAAAAACTGTTCGAACTCTTGGCCGGGCAAATCCTGAAAACCCTAACTGGCCAAATCACGCCCGGCGGCATCGCCATCGACTTCCTGGTTGGGCTGGTCACCGACCAAATCAGCGGCTTCCTGGGCCTGGACGCTGGCATCCTGGATGGCTTGACGGGCGCAGGCAAGTCCAGTGCCGGCTCGGTGCAAGCCGCAGGCACTTCGGAAGCCATCAACGCGGGCATGGAGGCCCTTGGCAAGGCCACGGAAGAAGGCGCGGGCATGCTGGGCCAGTCGCGGCTCGGAAAAGCCGTCACCTCCGCCCTCGAAAAACAGTTCGGAAAGGGCACGGGCGGAAAAATCGGCTTGAACATCACCCTCGGTGCCTTGACCGACATCCTCGTCAAAATCATTTCCGAACTCATCTTTGGCTTGATTCCCAAGACCACCACGGTGCTGGCCAGCGGCTGTGCGAACCTCGCAACCGAAAGCAAGGTCGGGCTCTCAGGGGACTACACGGGCTATGTGCTTACACTGGCTCGCGAAGAGACCACGGACATCCAATGTGAGGAAAAAATCGTTCCGCCCACGACCGGCACCATCTACATCCCCCCGGATGGCACGGGCAAGACCGGGGGAGACCCCTGGCGGGAGCCTCCACCCATTCCCCCGCCGGAGCCGCCGCCTGTCACGCCCCTGCCGCCCACGACACCGGGAACCCCTGGCGGGGCCAAGAAATGCACCAGTGAAAAGGACTGCTATGACCTCGACCAATACTATTGTTCGGGGCTGGTCGCGCACGCCGACATGGGCCAGTGCATCAAAGGCGAGTGCCGCGTCCTCAAGCAGTCCAGGGACTGCGACGACAAAAAGGACTCCACCGAAGACCTGTGCGAGGCCTCGAAGACCGACGTGAAATGCATCAACCGGCCCAGGTGCGGCAACGGCAAGCAGGACTCCGGGGAAAACTGCTCGAATTGCTCGAAGGACGTGAAGTGCGCGGCCGGGCAATACTGCGAGGCCGGCGTCTGCAAGGAGCCGCCCTGCAAGGACCACGGCGGGGACACGGACGGGGACGGCACCTGCGACGACGTGGACAACTGCAAGGACATTCCCAACGACCAGCGCGACCTGGACGGGGACGGCACGGGCGATGTATGCGACGAGGCCCCCATCGACTGCGGGGGATGGGCAGCGGAAAACGGCCACGAAAGCTTTTCCAGCGGCTGGACTTCCCCCGGCACCGAGGAAGCCGCCAAAGACTTCTGCATCCGCAAGATGTGGGAAGGCGTGGACAAGCCGGTTTGCTATACGACGTGCCTCAAGGTGTTCATCAACGCCTACATGACGCCCAACAACGTATTCACCTGCTGTGCCCGCTACGTGACCAGGATTGCCTGCGACGACTGCCCGGGCCAGCACCCCAACTGCCATCCCTGCGGCGAAGACTATGACAGCTGGATTGGCGGCGGGCCCGTTGTAGAAGGCGGGTCCTAGTTGCTCGTGCCCAACTGATATCCATGGGACTCAATGAAATCATGGGGGAAATCCAGCGGCACCCCAAACGGTTCCTCGCGGCCTTGGCTGCCAGCCTCTTTCCGCTGACGGGCTTGTTTTCGGCCGGTTATTTGACGGCCGTGCTCCGGGAAACCAGCAAAAACGGGAAACCGTTGTTGCCACCCATTCATGCGCCCACACGGCTTTTCATGGACGGTGTAAAGGTCGGGACCCTGTTTTTCCTCTACAACCTCCCCACCAGCGTAGTGGGCGCCTTCCTGGGGCTGGCGGCCGCAACCGTCGGCGGTGCTTTGCCGTGGCTTGCGGCAGCGGTTTACCTTGCCCTTGGCTTCGCTTCCCTGGCCCTCTTTTTTGTTGCCTGGAAGGAATTCGCGTTGACGGGCTCCCTGCGGAACGCGCTTCGCTGGCGAGAAAAAATTCCGGCGGCATTCGAAAAGACGTTCCTGGTCAGCTACCTTAAACTCTGCGGGTTCGGAATCCTGGTGTTGGCCATTGCCCGGCTGATGGGCTTCTACGGCATCCCCTATTCGGCCGGCATGTTCCTGTTCCTCCTCACCGCAGCTTGCTCCCTTGGAACCAAAAACCAAGGGCCCTCGCCGAATGCGCCACCGGCCCAAACAGCCGGAAAAGCGCGGAATCCCGGAAAACTGGTGCCCCTGCTTCTGGTGTTGCTGCTGTTTTCATCGGCGGCTGCGCAGGCCCCCCTTATCGCGCCCAGCGAGTTCAAGTACGTCAAGAACGTGACCGTGTACATCAGAAACGCGGATATCACCGCCAGGAATTCGTGGTACTATTATTGGCTGGAGGACAAGGAACTCGCCATTGAGTCAGAGGCGACGGAAGGTAAGGACAAGAGCATGAACGCTTCCGTCGGCCTAGAGAATGCAATCCATTCCAATTGGGATTACTGGAGCCTGACAGGCCAATTCACGTTCCGCGAGCAGCCTGGAAAAATATACGCCTATTCCAAATGCAGTGAATTCAAGCCAGCCCTGCGCGGCTGCTTCAAGCTGGTCGAAACCAGCGCGGGAAGGGGCACGAAGTTCGCGCAAAAATTGTATGAGTTCACGGCCTCCAACGCCGCCAAACTCCTCACCGGCCAGTACACGCCAGCAGGCTTTGCGCTGGACATGGTAGTCGACCAATTGGTTGGCCTCCTCATCGGGCAGATAGACCGGCTCACGGGCATCAGCGCCATCGAAGAGCCAGGGGTCTTCGACCAGGCCGGCATCGCCACCGAAGGAGGGGTAGTGAGCGGCGGCGCAGGCAAGGCAGCCGACATCTTCCGCGCAGGCACGCGGTTCGAGGTGGGGGACACGAAAATCTCTGATTGGGTGAAGGGAAAGCTCCACACCGAACTCGGAAAGTTCGCCGGCGACGTCTCGATGAGCGTGGTCACCGACCTCGTCGTGAGCCTCACCTCAAAAGCCATATTCGAGTGGTGGATTGAAAAACAGTCCACGGTGCTGGCAAGCGGTTGTAGCCCCATCAACCTGGAGCCCGAGCAACCGCTTGGAAACTATGAAATAACGCTCACGGACCCTTCGGGGGAGTCAAAGTATTCCGCTACGCTCGTCGTCGGCCCCATTGAAAAGGACACGGCCCAGGAATGCTTGCAGCCAAGGGACCTCATCAAGGCAGACAACGCTGGCAACGCTCCCGCGGACGCGCCAACACCCGACGCCAAAGGCGGGAAACCGCCTGCGCCTGGCAAACCCCCGGAGCCAGGGGACGACAAAAAGGGCCATCCCTATACCGTGGACGAACCTGAATGCAGGTCGGATGCCGAGTGCGGGCACCTTTCCGGCGCGCGCTGCAACGGCCCCATGGTGGTCAACGAGAAAGGCATCTGCATTGGAGGAAGGTGCGTGAAGGGCGAGGGAAAATCAGTGGTCTGCGATGACCGGGACAGTAGCACCGATGACTCCTGTGAGGAAGGCGGGGCCGGGGGAGCGCACTGTGTTTTCACGCCCAAGTGCGGGAACGGCAAAAAAGACTCGCGAGAGAACTGCAGCAACTGTCCAGCTGATGTCCCATGCCCTCCTGGCACGCAATGCCAGAACAAGGTCTGCGAGAAAATCGACCCCTGCAAGGACAAGGGCGGCGATTCCGACAATGATGGAATATGCAATGACCAGGACAACTGCGACAACGCGCCGAACCCGGACCAAGTGGATGCGGACGGAGACGGGAAAGGCGATGCCTGTGACACGAGCCCAATCGACTGCGGGAAATGGGCGGACGGCGTTGGCGGCTCTGGATACAGCAGCGGCTTTGTCTCACCCGGCACCGAGCAGGCCGCCAAAGACTTCTGCGGGGAAAGCATGTGGAACGGCGTCGAGAAACCGGTGTGTTACACCACTTGCCTCAAGGTGGAAGTGAAAATGTACCACACGGCCAACGGCATGTACGTTTGCTGCTCCCGTACCAGCAGCTACCTGCAGTGCACGGACTGCCCAGGTGAATCCCCAGCCTGCCCCAGTTGCGGGCCCGGATACTCGCAGAGCGCACCCGCCAATTAATACGGCCAGGACCTTCCCAGCATCCGCGCATAGTTCCTGGGCTTGCGCTTCTTCCAGTCCCCCTTGTGGTAGAGGTAGCTGGCGATGAGTGGAACAACGGTTGTGGCTTCGGCGTACACCATTTGTTCGTAGACCGTGTCCACCTTGCCCCAGGAACTGGCTTCCTTGAGGGTGGAACTCGAGCAGGCGCCGTCGCGGACGTCGGCCACCGTTATTTGCACCGCGTACTTGTGGGGGGGCACGTCGTGGCCGAGGACTTCCGCGCAAACCACGGTGTCTTGCGCGAAGTTCTTGGGAACGCCGCCCCCAACCATGAAGAGCCCGGAAACCGGCGAAGCCATCTTCAGCCGGGTCAGCTCGTGGAAGTCCTTGACCGAGTCAATGGACAGGTAGGGCTTGCGCTTCTCCATGCGCCGCACCTGGTGCATGACCAGGCCAAAGCCCGCGCTCGAGTCCGTGAACGCCGGGCAGAAGATGGGCACCTTCTTCTTGTACGCGATTTCGACCAGGGAGCTGTGTTTTTTGGCGTGCTTGGAGGCCCATTTCCCCATCTCCCAAATGAATTCCCTTGAACTGTAGGGCCGCGGCTCCAGGTAGTCGGCTATCTTGCCCACGGTCTTGTCGCAGTGCTGGAGTTCCTCTTCGTCGATGAAAGTATCGTAAATGCGGTCGATGTAGTTCCGGCGCAGCATCTTGTCGTCGACGTTGACTCTTCCCTTGTAGTGGCTGTAGCCAAGGGCTTCCAGGAAATCCATGTCCACGATGCTGGCCCCGGTTGCCACAACCGCGTCCACCATGTTGTGCTTGACGAGGTCATGATAAACTTGCATGCAGCCGCCCGCGCTGGTGCTGCCCGCCAAGACCAGGGTGATGGCGCAGTCCCGGTCCTTGACCATCATGTCGTAGAGGTCGGCGGCACGCGCGGTGTCCCGCGAGGAAAACGACATGCCCCTGTAAGAGTTTATGATGGGTCGGGCGTCAAAGGACTTGATGTTGATGTGCCTTATTTTTTCCCTGAGCAACTGGCGTTTTTGCTTTTTGTTCATGGCACGGAGAAGGAACTAAAACCATAAAAAGGTATCCTGTGCCTCATTCGCCCAAGAATTTCTTGCGCGCTTCGTACGAGAAAATGACGGGCACGAAGTAGGTTACGTCCGCCAACAGGGTGCCGGCCGCAATGGCCAGGGCGTAGTCCGCGATGACCAGGGGGAGCGCCGCCAAATAGAAGGGGCGGATGAGGAAGCTGTCCAGGTACTCGCCGGGGCCGAACTCCAGCACCAGGTTCCGCAAGGCCAAGGCGTACGCCTTCCACCCAAACCGCTGGTGCCGGCGCTGGCGCGCGAGTTCCTACCAGGCCAGGGTACCATAAAAGAAGAAGTTGGTGGCCCAGGTCGTAATGAACGCGGAAACCAGGATGCTGCCGGACAACCCCAAGGCGGCCTGCGCGGAAAGGAGGGCGGCCACGAAACTGATGACTTCGGCTGGGCCATAGCGTTTCAGCCACTCAACGAGTTTTTCGCGGAACATGCATCCACCTGGCTCGGAAACGTTTTTATTGACAATTACCGACCATTGGTTGATGCAAGCCTTTCCCGCGCAGGCCCTCTTGAAGTGGTTCTCAGCCGAGCAGCGCCCTCTGCCTTGGCGCGAGGCCTATAACCCGTACGAGGTCTGGGTCTCGGAAATCATGCTCCAGCAGACGCGCGTCGAACAGATGCTGCCCTACTACGAGCGGTTCCTCCAAAAATTCCCTTCCGTCGAGGCCCTTGCGCAGGCGGACGAACAGGCCGTGCTGAAGGCCTGGGAGGGCCTGGGGTATTATTCGCGGGCGCGGAACTTCCACGCGGCGGCGAAGCGGGTCGTGGAGAGGTTCGGGGGAAAACTGCCGATGCGGCTGGATGACCTGCTGGAACTGCCGGGCCTCGGCCCCTACACCGCTGCGGCAGTGGCGAGCATCGCCTTCAACAAGAACCATGCGGTGGTGGACGGCAACGTGGTGCGCGTGCTGTCGCGGTTTTTCGCGCGAGCGGGAGAGGCAAAGGACTTCCAGGAGACCGCACAACAAATCCTTCCAAAGGGAAGGGCTCGCGCCTTCAACCAGGCCCTGATGGAGCTGGGCGCGCTGGTGTGCGTGCCGCAGCAGCCCCTGTGCGGGCAGTGCCCCTTGAACGGGGAGTGTGTGGCGCGGAAACAGGGAATGCAAGAAGAGTTCCCCGAGCGCGCCACCAAAAAGCGGCGGCCCACCAAGGTGTTCGCGGCCGCTTGCGTGCGCGAGCCCCTGCTGGGGGCCGGCAGCAGGGACGGGTTGTGGCTGGTGAAGGGCGAGAACAAGTTGTTGGGCGGTTTGTGGGGTTTTCCCCTGGTTCCATTCAAGCCCTTGGCCGACGCCAAGGAGACGCTGGAAAAGCGGTTCGACCGCGAGTTCGGCGTGCAGTTGACGCTCCACAAGGAGCTCGGCCGGGCCGAGCATGACTACACGCACTTCCACCAAGTTATCGTCTTGTTCGAGGCCAGCGCGGAGGGCAGGAAACTCGTGCTGGCCTCGGAAAAGGAGCTGGCCAGGCTCCCGCTGTCGAAGGTCAACCAGAAGCTGTTGAAGCTCAGCGGGGCGGCAATTTCAAGGCGTTCCTGAACCGCGAATACCGGTCATGGCATTCCGTCAACTTCTTTTGGTGGAATTTGTCGTCCGCATAGCGGTCGTCCTCCGACCACGACGTGAGAATGGTGCGGTGTTTTCGGACGAGTTCAGCGTTTTTCCGTTTTTTCTCCAGTGCTTTCGTCTTTTCTCGCCAACTTCCTTCAGGCAAGTGTTCAAGTCATGGAGTTCCTGTTCCTCTGCGTTGGTAGTCGAAAGCCGCAAAAGGGAAAACAGCGCAGACTGGAGTGTCCGACCAAGAGAACCCGAAACCATATTTTAAATGATGCGGGGAAGGAAATTAATATGAAGCGGTTGTGGGTGGCAATTGCACTGGCCTTGTCCACTGGCCTCTTGCAACTGGAATCAATACGCGCCGTTTTTTCCGGGGTGTTCTCGGCTGAAACCAGCGGGCTCTTATTTGATGTGGCGACCGTAGTGGTGTTCGCACTCTTCCTGCTCAGCGCCCAACGCTTTGCCTCCAAGCACGCCAAAGGCTGGCGGCAAACGGCCAACGGCGTCCACTGACTTGGCGGGCGCAACCAGAAGCTGCTTGCCCTCACCTGTACTTGAATTTCCGGTCGTACTCCTTGTAGTCCATCCACTCAAGACAGATGAGGAACAAGTTGACCTGATCGCCCAAAAGCGTGTAGATGAGGCGCCAATAGGAATCGAGGCTAAGTTTCCATGGGTTGGTGACGTCGTACTTGCGCACGTACTCCAATGGCCAGAGTTTGCGTGGAATCTTCTTTCCGGCTTCGCGGTTTTCGGCCAGCTTCGTGGTCGCCTTCTCAATCAATCCAAGCAGATAGCG
Source organism: Candidatus Iainarchaeum sp. (assembly GCA_018304425.1). Taxonomy (GTDB): domain Archaea; phylum Iainarchaeota; class Iainarchaeia; order Iainarchaeales; family UBA10219; genus UBA10219; species UBA10219 sp10219u. Next base: position 193,315 of record JAGVWE010000003.1, read on the forward strand.
CGCTTCACCATCCCCACGCAAAGTCTTCGCCTTCAGTTTGGCGAAATCCTTTTCGAATTCGGGGGAATAACGCAGTTCATGCATGGACTGGCACGCTCTCGGCAAGGAGTTTCCTTGATTTCGGCGAGCCAGCAAAAATCCAGACCAACTTATCGTCTTGGGTGAGCATTACTTTTCTTGAATCAATTAGGTAGTTGATGACCAGCTTATAGGTTTGGTACATCATCTTCTTGGGCAACCGCTGCCAGAGCCTCGTACGGGAGGGGTAATCCCGCGCATTCTTTATGGTGTCCTCAATCATGAGCACCGTGTCCAGACGCGGATAATGAAGCACTTCGGTTCGGGCCTGCATATCATATAAGTTTATATGACGATAATTTAAGCTTATTTGAGGATTTTGTCCAGGCATCGACGATCGAAGCAGCAAAAACTATTTAAATATTTCGTCATTCAACGTAATTCATGCAAAACCGAGGGCCTAATATAGCAAATACATGCATAGATAATGCATTGGCAATGCATATGCGTACCACCTTGGAGTTCAAGGGAGCGACCAACCTTATCCTCGAGAAAGCCATAGAATTGGGTTTGGCGCGCTCCAAGACCGAAGCCATCCGACTCGGCGTGTTCGCCTTGAACAAGGAATACCGGCTGGTCAAGGACCTGGAGATGGAGTTAGTGGCCAGGAAACTGCAAAAAGAAGAAGCCGAAATGAAAAGGAAAGGCATAAAGTCCCTTTCCGAAGAAAAAGCCCTCGCCCCTTACAGGCGGGAGCATGGACCTTAAACCCTGGAAAGTCACGTTCAAGTCCGGTTGGGACAAGCACTTCCCAAAATTCGACAAAGGCACGCAACAACGCATCCTCAAGAAACTAATGGCTGGCCGAACAATGAATCATTTCGGCGCAACCGTCACGTGGCCGGTGACGTTGACCGGGTTCGGGTCGCCCAAGTGGAGCAGCACTCCATTGGCCCAGTCGTTCTTGTTATAGATGTCCGTGCAGCCCGGCGTGGTGTCCGTGAAGGTAAAACCGTAATGGTATTGGGGATAGTAGAAGAAGCTCAGGGCCCCGCTCGCCGTCACGCAAACCGAGATGGTCGACTTTGGCGGGATGCCCAGTATGCGGTAACCATAGGTCCCTCCCGTGGGAGTCAAGTCAAAGGCGATGTTGGCGCCACTGTAATTGAGGTTGCTGATTCTGCCGGCGCCGCTTAAGCTGCTTTCATGACTGGAATACTCGGGTTTCTGCTGGGTGGGCGTGAACGAGCAGCTCTGCGTCCCCGTTTCGGTGGTTGGAGGTTTAGAGGCCGTGGTGCCGCAGGCGTTGGCATCGGTGCAGGTCCTGGTCCTTGTCCGGCTCTGCGTCCCGCTTTCCGGGCACGTGTCCCACGCGCTCCAGGAAGACCATTCCCCGCAACCCCAGTTCTCCACGCAGGCCTGGCAGTTCTGGGACTCCGTCACGGGCGGCCTCGAACTGGTGGTGTCACAACCCGCGGCATCCATGCAATTCCGGCTCCGATTCTGGCTTCCGCTGGTGCAAGAACCCCACGCGCCCCACTCCCCGCAAGACCAGTTCTCCTGGCAGGCGAGGGCATTGACCATGATTTGAGCGGCCGCCTTGCTAATCCGGGTTGTCTGAACGTTCACGCCGACAACCAAGGGGATACGGCCGCTTTCATTGGGTTGGGCGACCAGCCCGATGTTGCGAACCCAATCGTCGAGGTTGACCGTGCATTGGTTGGGGGAACCGCACTGCGCGAGATTGCCGATTAGCTTGGGCTTGATAGTTGGAATAACGGGTTCAACCAAGGACAATTCAATGGGGATGTCCAGGGGCCTGTTCGGATAAGCGATGGAGAGCCCGAAGCCCGTGGCGTCCGCGGCCACTTCGCTGACGGGTTTGCCGTCCAGGGTCAAGGTCACGGTGGGAGGGTTGTACTTGCAGTTCCGCTCCATGGTCTCGCTTTCCTTGGGCTTGTCGGCGCCCACGCAATCAGCCGGGCAGGTCCGGGTCCTGGTGCCGGTTTGCTTTCCTTTGGGGTTGCAATCAGTCCACTGCCAGTCGGCCCAGGCACTGCAGCGGCTTTCGCAGGGCGAAGCCGGCGCGCTCCTAGCACTGATCGTGTGGTCCACACGGTACAGGCCCCTGTCCTCGACAAAGAGCCCCAGGTTGCCGGCAGGCAATCCCGTGGTGTCCAAGGGAATGATGAACGTGTCGTTTCCCTGGCGGCAGCCGGTAAGTCCTTTTATCTCCGTGTCTATGTGGGTCAACGTGCTGGATCCGGTCGTCAGGCTCGAGTCCAGGTAAATGGAGGTTCCTCCGTAGGGAGTGAGGTCCACGGGCACCGGTTCATTGGTGCCGCTGCCCGCACAGCTTGCTTCCCCTGAAACACCGGAGCTAATAATGCCTATCCTGAAAACCTCGCCCGCGAGCCTGGCCGCAAGGTTGGTGCCGGCAATGGCGTCAGCAGAAATAGAGCCAGCACCCAGGACAAACCCCATTTCCTCTCCGTCCAGGCCGCTGGGAAGCGAATCGAGCCCGAGGGTTATACTCTGAAACGCGGCCTTCTTTCCCCTCGTGACCACCACTTCGTTTTTCTTTCCCGGCGTTAAGTCAATGAAAGAAGACTTCTTTCCGTCCACCCGGATTTCGACGTCCAGTGGGGGGTCGCCGTCTTTTTTGGAGCCCGCCATGTAAACCTCCAAGTGGTCTGCCTTGCCGCCCACGAATTCAACGCCGAGGTTGAGGCCGGCATCAGCAGAAAAGAGGGCGCAGTTCCCTGAATCGTCTGGCGCGCACACCCGGAGTTGCTCGAACGCCATCCCGTCATCGCCTAGCTTGCCTTCCATCACGTGGTTACCTCCGCTTGCGGGGGCCGTGGCTTTGACGGTGTAGGGAGTGCCTGCCGGCCCAGCCAAGAGAATGCTGACTATGGAAGGCTTTCCTGGAACTGGTTGTCTTTGGATGCCCATGGAATCAAAACCAATGGCTTGGCGCTCGGGCTGGTAGGTGTAGGCCAACAGGAGGGAGTCCTTCAGGTTCTTGAGGGCTGCCCTGATTTCAGTTGGGTCCGTGGAGACCAGGGTTGTACTGGACTGGACGCGTTTGGGGGGCGTTCCCTGGTCGGGCGTTTTTGTCGTCGAAGGCGAAGCCGCGGGTTCACCAGGCGTTGGAGGCGCGGAACCCGTGTCAGGAGCAGGTGCAGGGATTTTCTGGTCGTTGCAGCCGGCCAGCAAGAGAAAGCCAACCAGCAGCAGACAGAGCAGGGCTTTTCCGGCAACCATTTCATTTTACAAGGATTTAACTCCTATATAAGCGTTTTTATGGCCCACTGGAATTGCGCCCCAACGCAATCAGCGCCTTCTCCGCCCGATGGCACGCCCCGGGTTTTTTCGCCTGGGTGCAGGCCGCTGGAAAACTGGCATTTTCCGACGCGCTTTCAGTTGCAACGCGTGGGGGAGTTCAGGCGCCTTTTCTTTAATGTTTTTGTCGATGTCCCATTGGGTGGTGCACCCGATTGCCTTGCCAGGGTACCCCATTTCCCGCATGAATCGCGCGAACCTGGCATGCGTTCTTGCCAGCACCTTTTCAACCCCGTGTTTCCTCAACACCATTTCAACGGAGGGCACCAGCACGCCGATGGCCCGCAACCCAGCCGCTGCTTCAATGCCCTCTGCCGGCATTATCCGCGAATACGACGCCGTTGTGCCCCCTCCAACGATGGTGCCTTCCAAGGCAGCCACTTCCTGTCGCCCGACAAATGCCGCTGCCAGCACGGGAACCGTGCCACCAACCGACCTCCCAATGCGAACCCGGATGCGGTGGCCCAACCAAGCTATTCCAGCGCCCCCGCGGACCACACGCAAAACCGGCTTGGATTCGTCCATAGCATTCCTTGCAGGCCTTAGGGTAATTAAATACGAACGCCTTACACCGTTTAAGGTTCGAATGCACACCAAAAGCGTGGCCTTCTCACTGGACCGGCAAGGCGTGACAGGCAAGGGCCTGCTTGCATGCATCCAAGCCTATTTCAGCGAGCACGGACTTGAACCGCTGCGGTTCGCCATCGTGAAGGCAACCCGCGAAAAAGTGTCCGTCGAAGCCATTGTCTTGGAGCGGGGCAAATGAGCCGCGAATTCGTCGTCGCGCACGTGGTGCCCACCGGCCTCCGCGCCAGCGTGGGCGGCTATGTGGGGGACGCAACGCCCCCGACCAATAAGATGGCCGAGGTGTGCGACAAGGTCATCGTGCACCCGAACGTGGTCAACGGGGTCATGCTGAACTGCGCCAAGGAAAACGTGCTCTACGTCGAGGGCTATCACCTGGACCGCTTCTTCCTCGGCGAAACCGCGTTACGCGAAGTCAAGCAAAACCGAATCGGCGTGGTGCTTGACCACGTCGACGAAAGGCACTATAACTTCGGCGTCAACCAGGTGAACGCCGTCAAGGCCAACAAGGGCATCAAAGTTACCGGCATCGTGCGCACGCGCGAGAAAATCAAGGACAGCGTTTTCAGGAGCAAGACAGGGGCCTACATCGGGAAAATCGGGAACCCCGAGGTAATCTTCGAGGCCTGCCATGCCCTGCTGGCCGAGGGCGCGGACGCGCTCTGCCTTTCCGCGAAAATCAACGTCTCGCACAAAATCATGGCCGAATATTTTCGTGGCAGGATACCGAACCCCTATGGGGGATTGGAGGCCATACTCTCGCACGCGGTGTCGAAAAAGTTTGGGGTGGCCTGCGCGCACGCGCCCCTGCAACTCTACTCCCAGCGATTGCATGACTTTGGCATCGTGGACTGGAGGGGCGCGGCCGAAGTAGTTAGTACGGCCTACCTTGGATGCGTCTTGCAGGGCCTGGACAGGGCACCAAGGCCGGTGCCGGTGAAGCGGGCCAAGCCAAGCGATTGGCGGATTGGAGACCTGGCCGCCCTGGTGTGCCCACACAATGCCTTGGGCGGCATCCCCATGCTGGCCTGTGAGGAACGCGGCATCCCTGTCCTCGCCGTCAAGGAAAACAGCACGATTTTGCGGGTGACAAAGGAACGGCTTGGCTTGAAGAACGTGGTCAAGGTCAAGTCGTATGATGAGACCGTAAAACTGTTGAAGAAGATGCGGCGGCGCTGAGCCGGAACGCAAAAATCGTGCCACTCCAGCCTGTTGCTTTTTAACAGTATTTCATTTTGCTTATTGGTGATGAAGTTTTTGAAATGGGCTGCTAAACAGTTTTCTGATTTTTTGGATGGCGTGGTTTTCGAAGTATTGTCGTTTTTTTACCGTGAACGGGCCAGTGTCGTCATTCCGGCCTTCAACGAACAGAAAACGGTTAGAAACGTCGCACAGGCGGCGCTGAAGTCGCGTTTTGTGGGCGAAGTCATCGTCGTGGATGACGGCAGCACGGACAAAACCGTCGAAGTGGCCGGGAAACTGGGCCGAACCAGGGTGGTTTTGCACAAGCGAAACCTGGGAAAGGGCCTGGCCATAAAAACAGGCATCAAACACGCGGCAAACGATGTCGTGCTCTTTTTGGATGCCGACCTGCAAAACATGACCCCGCATAAAATTGACAACCTCTTGTGGCCCTTGATTAGCGGGGAAGCCGATTTCGTGAAGGCCGGTTTTTCCCTTAAACGCGGGCGCGTCACCGAAATCGCCGTAAAACCGATGATGAAAATACTGTTCCCCGAACACGATTTCAGTCAGCCCATTTCAGGGCAATTCGGGGCAAGGAAAAACTTCCTGACAAAAATAAAGGTCATCGACCGGTGGGGCATTGACATCGGCATTTTCCTGGACGCAATAAAAAACAGGTTGCGCGTGGTGGAAGTGGACATCGGCGAAATAGTGCATAAGGCGCGCAGCACCGAAGAAAAAGCCGAAATGTCCAGACAGGTCATGGAAGTGATGCTGTCCAAGGCGGGGTTGTTTGCCGAACGCTTCCCGAACGTGGTTTTCTCCGAGCATGCCCTGTTCTCCGGCGACTCGGTCAAGGACCCCATTGCATCTGCCGTGATTCAGCGCCTTAAAAAACGCCGGTTCAACCTGTTCCTGCTTTGCTATGGTTCCGCGGAAAACGCCAGGGAAAAAGCCAGGCAATTGCAGATAGGAAAATACTTGGTTGCCGGAAAGAACGGGCCGCTGGAACTCCTGAGGGACTTTAAAAAAGCGCTGAAAAAGAATCACGTGAAGCCCGCAGAAACGGCCTTCATTGGTTCGAAAACGTTTGAAGCCACCTTATTCGGCACGGTGGGCATGGGAATCGCCTTCTCCAAGCAAAAAGAGGTCTGCCTGAAGGCAGACCGGACCATTAAGTCGCTCCCCGAAATACTGTTGCTGGAAGAATGGACTGCGCCGGCCTAAGCCCCCCCCAGGCAAGGAAGGCCAATGGTATTTTATTTGTTTTAACTCTACTAAGTTCATGAACCCGCTGGACCTTGCCTCGTTTGCTTTTGGCTTGGCCGTCCTGTTAAAGGGCTCAGACTTATTCGTGGAATCGGCTTCCCGCTTGGCGCGGTTCCTCCGCATGCCCCCCCTGGTTATTGGGTTAACCATTGTCGCCATCGGAACCTCGTTGCCCGAACTGGCCACCTCCGTGGTTGCCTCCCTCCAGAACAGCCCGTCCATCGCGGTCGGCAACGTCATCGGCTCGAACATCGCGAACATTTTACTCATCCTTGGTGTCAGTGGCCTGCTCTTCAACGGCGTGAACGCCCAAAAAAAGGTTTTCCAAAAGGACTGCTTCATCATGTTCGCGGTAACGGTTTTGTTTTATATTTCGATGATGGATGGCATACTCTCGCCGAGGCAGGGGCTGTTCTTCCTCCTCCTCTTTTTTCTTTACACGCTCATCAGGCTGAAAATGAGGTTCGAGTTCAGGAAGCTGTTCGACTTCCGGACTTACCTGCACGCGGCCTACCATTTTAATCACCGGGGGCACCACTTTCAAACAAAACTGGTGCTGGACCGAAAGCTGGCGTCCAGCTGCTTCCGACAATTTTCCCTGCTTGTCATTGGCTTGGCGGGCGTAACGTATGGCGCCCAACTGCTGGTGGATGCAGCCAAAGGCATTGCCCTGGCGCTTGGAGTAAGCGCGGAAATAATCGCGGTTACCGTCATTGCAGTTGGAACGTCCCTGCCGGAAGCCAGCGTATCCATCACGGCAATAAGGAAGAAACTGCCTGAAATCGCATTGGGAAACATCATCGGCTCGAACATCGCGAACATTTTGCTTATCCTTGGAACCTCGGCACTGATTGCGCCCCTCGCCGTTGAGTTTGCCAGGATCCAGACCCAACTGGTGTTCATGCTTGTTGCCGCCGCGCTCCTCACCCTGACCGTGAGCGCAGGCGAAAAAATTTCAAGAAACGACGCCATTGTTTTCCTGCTGGTCTTCGCCTTGTTCCTGGCCAGCCTGGGCTCCGCCTGAAGGGGAAAAATTGCCCCACAGAAAGTAATAAATAGGGGAAAACCCCTTTTTCTGTGGAAATCCGGTGAAAGGTTTTGCTGTGCAGGAATTAACCGCGTTGGTCTTAATTTCCTTGGTTTTTTTAGCGGGCTGTCCACAGGCAGGAACGCCCCAGCAAACCCCGCAGACGCCGACAGAGCCTTCCAGTGACTCCCAGCCAACGACGGGAACCGAACCCGCTACGCCGACCCCACCCGCCGCTTTGCGGGAAAACGATGGCAGCAGCGGAGGGGACGCGCCCGACCGGTTCCAGGACGGCCTGGTGGAATTGGCGGCCGGCGAATACACGGAGAACGCGATTGCGAAACCCGGAGACCTCGACTTCTACAAGTTCACGGTGGGAGCAGGGGACTGGTTCAAGGCAACGGTTACCCCGACTTCAGAGTTGGACGCCCAAATCCTGATTTACGGCGAAGGCGGAAAAGAATCCACGTGGGACTACACATATTATTGGGTTGGAAACACGGAAGGCGATTCCACCTTCAAAATCAATTCCGCCGCGGCGGGAAAAGAAGAGGGCTTCTGGAGCCAGATGAGCTCGGAAGAAAAAACCTACACGTATTATTTTAGCGTGGGCCCGGCCGAAGGAGGGGGCACGGGGAACTACACCATCCAGCTCGAAGTGCGGCCGCAGGACGACGCGGGCACGGGAAAAGACGCCGGGGAAACCCCGGCCAAGGCCCTGGCCATTGGCCCAGGAACCGAGCACCGGGCACTGCTCAACTGGAACGACAAAGTCGACTGCTTCAAGCTTTCAACCGGGGGCAACGCGACCGTGACGATAAGCCCGGAAACGGACTTGGACGTTTCCCTCACCCTCCACGACCACGGGGGAAAGGACGCGACCTGGGACCTCACCTACTACAAGAAAACCAACAAGGACAAGGCAGGCTTCTCCATCGACGACGCCTCCGCGGGCATCCCCGAAAGCGTGACCTGGGAGACGACCGGAAGCATGCAATTCGTTTGCGTGAAAAAGAAGGGCGGCCAAGGGAATTACACGGTCGAATATTCCTGATTGACTCAAATCCCCGGAGGGTTGCGGCTAAAGCGACCCCCAAGCGGCCGGTTTAAAGCACTTCGCCAGGAAAATTTGTAGGACAAGGTACTAATGACATTCAAGGAATTGAACCTGTTGGAACCGCTGCAACGGGCGTTGGACAAGGAAGGCTACACCGAGCCCACGCCCATCCAAGCCAAGGCCATCCCGCCCTTACTGCAGGGCCGCGACCTGATAGGCATCGCCCAGACCGGCACCGGCAAGACCGCGGCCTTCGTGCTGCCCATCCTCCAACGGATGTCACTCGACCGCAAGCAAACCCAGCCCGGGGCCCCACGCGTGCTAGTACTCGCCCCCACCCGGGAACTGGCCAGCCAAATAAACGAAAGCTTTTCCGCGTACGGGAGGTTCATGCCCTTCCGGCACACCGCCATCTTCGGGGGCGTTGGACAATTTCCCCAGACCCGGGCCCTAGCGCACGGCGTCGACATCCTCGTTGCAACACCCGGAAGGCTCATGGACCTCATGCAGCAAGGCTACGTAAAATTGCGCGCCGTGGATTTCTTCGTCCTGGACGAGGCCGACCGCATGCTGGACATGGGCTTCATCCACGACGTCCGCAAAATCGTGGCC
>JAGVWE010000006.1 GCA_018304425.1 Candidatus Iainarchaeum sp.
CTGCGTGAAGCTGCCGGGCGGCATTTCGCCCAGGGACTGCCCGGAGGTGTGGGCGGCCACGGAGATTGCGCCGCACTCGTTCGTCTACGAGTTTTCGACCAGCATTTCCCTGCTGGAGTACATGGCCATGGGCCGGGCCTGTGTGGTTACGGACATGGGCGCGGTGCGCGAGGTCGTGGGAGACGCGGCCCTGGTGGTGGAGCCGGAGAACGCGCGGGCCCTGGCGGAAGGCATTAATAAATTGATTGAAGACAAAAAACGTAGAGAAGAACTCGGCAGGAAAGCGCGCAAGCGCGTGGAAGAAAACTACTCGATTGGGAAAGCGGTGGAAAAACTGGAAGGCGTTTACCGGGAATTGTTGGCGTGAGAGCATGTACAAGCTGAAGCAAATGAAGGGCCAGAAAGCCCTTGTCACGGGCGGCCTGGGGTTCATCGGCAGCAACGTCGCGCACCGGCTCGTGGGGCTGGGAGCAAAGGTAACGGTTTACGATGCGTGCCTTGACCCGTATGGATGGAATTACGCCAACGTCAGGGAAATCAGGGAACACGTGAGGGTCGTCAAGGCGGACACGCGGGACTTTGACAAGCTGTGCGCGCACGTGAAAGGCCAGGACTATGTCTTCAACTGCGCGGGCCAGGTCTCGCACCTGGACTCGATGAAGGACCCCTGGCTGGACCTGGACATCAACTGCAAGGGCAACCTGAACCTCTTGGAGGCCGCGCGGCGCTTCAACGACCAGGCCAGAATCGTTTACTGTGGCACGCGCGCGCAAATCGGCCGGGCCATGTACTCCCCCATCGATGAAGCGCATCCCACGAACCCGGTGGACATCTACGGCATAAACAAGCTGGCCGGCGAAAAATACCATTTGCTGTACGCGGACGTGTACGGCATGCCCGTGACCTCTTTGCGGCTCAACAACGTGTTCGGCGAGCGGCACCAGATGAAGCACTGCCTGTACGGGATACTCAACTGGTTCATTCGCCTGGCCCTCGAAGGCAGGGACATCACCATTTATGGCTCGGGCAAGCAGTTGCGGGAATACAATTACGTGCAGGACGTCGTGGACGCCTTGGTTCTCGCGGGCCAAAGCAGGAAAGCCAAGGGCCGGTTTTACTCCATCAGCACCCGGAAAGCCATGCCTTTCCTTGAAATGGCGCGGCAGGTCGTGAAGGAAGTGGGCCGCGGCCGGGTCGTGAAAGCGCCTTGGCCCCGGGAACGCAAGCAAATCGAGGTGGGGAACGTCGTGAGCTCGTACCGGAAGGCGAAGCGCGAGTTGGGCTGGGAGCCGCGAACCAGCTTTGAAGCGGGCCTGGAAAAGACGGTTGCTTTTTACCGGGAGCGGCTCCCCGAGTACGTGTAAGGGTTTTGGCATGCACCGCATTCTGGTCACGGGGGCCAAGGGTTTCTTGGGCAAAAAGGCGTGCACGGTTTTCAAGGCAAAGGGCTTGGAAGTCGTGGAAGCGGATTTGCCGGAACTCGACGTGACCCGGGAAGACCGGGTGAGGGAATTCGTTGCCGCAGCCCGGCCGGAGGCGGTCATCCATGCGGCCGCCTTGACGGATGTGGACGGCTGTGAGACCGCGCGCAAACGTGCTTTCAAAGTCAACGTGGTGGGCACGCAGAACGTGGCCCGGGCCTGCCGGGCCGTTGGCGCCAAAATGGTGTTCATTTCCACGGACTTCGTCTTCGACGGCAAAAAGCGGGGCGCCTACACCGAGGCCGATGTCCCCCGACCCCTGAACTATTACGCGCAAACCAAGGCCGAGGGAGAGGAAGCCGTCAAGCGCCTGGCAGGGGACTGGGTCATTGTCCGCACCGGGGTGTTGTACGGCTTCAATGACGCGGGCGACAAGACTACGTTCGCGCACTGGGCCTTGAAAAAGCTGGGGGAAGGCAGGGAGTTCAGGGTGGTGGATGACCAGTTCGCGCAGCCCACCTTGGTGGATGACCTCGTGGAAGGCATTCACCGGTTGTTGGAAGAGAACGCGGCCGGCGTCTTCAACTTGACGGGCAGCGAGTACCTGAGCCGGCTGGCCTTCGTCAAAAAAGTGGCCAGCGTGTTTGGCTTCAAGCCGGGCCAGGCGAAGCCCCTGAAAACCGCGGAGTTGAAGCAGGCCGCCTTGCGTCCCCTAAAGTTACGCACGAGCCACGCGAAAATCCGGAAGCTCGGCATTCGGATGTCAAGCGTCTTGCAGGGACTAAAAGAGATGCGGAGGCAGATGAATGCCTAAAGGCACCACCAAGGCAAGCGCTGAGCATCCCTTTGCCAGCATCGTGGTTCCCGCCTACAACAACCGTGTGGGCCTCCAAAAAGTGGTCCAGGCCATGCTGGAGCTGGAGTACCCGGGCCAGTACGAGGTCCTTGTCGTGAACGATGGTTCGACGGATGGCACCCGGGAAATGCTGGAACGCGAGTTCGGGGGCATGGAACGGGTGAGGCTCTTCCACCTGCCCAGGCTCGGGGTGTGCAGGGCCCGGAACACGGGCATCCGGGCCGCGAAAGGCGAACTCGTCTTCAACATGGACCATGACTGCATTCCGGCCAGGAACTGGTTGGCGCGCATGGTGGAAGGCTTCACCGAAGGCGGCCCCCAGGTGGGCGTGGTGACCGGTTATGGGGGCTATGGGGGAACGTCCACGGGTTTCCGGAAAAAGCTGCTGGACCAGGTGGGCGGCTATGACGAGGAATACTTTTACTACCGGGAGGACACGGACCTTGCCTTCAAAATCATGGACCTCGGGTATGGCTTCCGGCAGGTGGACGCGCCTTACTTTCACGACCACCACATCGAGGCGCCGAAGAGCTTCCTGGACTCGATTGGCTATGGGTGGAAGCGCGTGTTTTGGCACAAAAACGACGTGCTGTTGTGGAAAAAGCACCCCACCCGGGTTTGCGCGGAGTTCCTGCACGTGAAATTCGGTTTCCTGGTCGACCCCGCCTACGACTTTGGCATGGCGACCGGCCAGTGGAAGGACAAGGGGAAGTTCGCGTTGAGTTCGCCACGCGGCATCGTCTTCCTTGAAAACAAGGGGTTCCTGCATGCCTTCGCCATTGCCTTGCTTGGTTTGGCGTATGTGGTGGCGGTCAAGCTCGTGCGGTTGTATGGGAGCATCAGGTTCGGGAAGTTGTTGATATGATTGACGCCGCGTCACAGGGGTTGTTATGAAAATCAGTGAGAGCCGGGTACTGGTCACGGGAGTGAACGGCTTTGTCGGGGGATGGGTGGCCAGGCAGTTGCTCAACGAGGGCGCGGAAGTGACGGGGCTGGTGAGGCACCCGACAAAAGACCGGGTGCTGCGGCTTCATTTAATCGAGGGCGAGGTCAGGCTACGCAAAGGCAATATAACCGACGCAAAAGGCGTTTTCGAGGCGTTTAAAGCCGTACGGCCCGATGCGGTGGTGCACCTGGCGGCCCAGGCCTCGGCCCGCGTGCAAGGCAATGGCTTGGAGACCGAGCGCGTGAACGTCGAGGGCACGGTGAACGTGTTGAACGCCTGCGTGGCCCTGGGCATTGAGAACGTGGTCGTGGCTTCCACGGGGAAAGCGTATGGCGAGCACGACCGGAAGCGGGTCACGGAAGCAGGTGCCCTCCAAGCGCAGTCCGTGTACGGAGCCAGTAAGGCAGCCATGGACTTGTTGTCGCGGGCGTTCGCGGAGACGTATGGCTTGAACCTTGCCGTGACGCGGTGTGGCAACGTGTATGGGCCCATGGACTTGTCCGCCGGCCGGTTGATTCCTTCCACGACGCTGAAGGCCTTGCGTGGAAGGAAACCGGTCATCAACAACCGGGAGGCGAAGCGGGACTTCGTCTTCGTGAAGGACGTCGCGCGGGCCTATGCCCGCATCCTGGAAAGGATTGAACGGAGAAACGTGGCCGGGGAAGCGTTCAACCTCGCTTCCGGCAAGCAGCAACGCGTGGTGGACGTGGTGGAGCGCATTGGCGCGTTGACGGGGTGCCAGGCGAAACCGGTTTTCAACCGGCTGGCAAGCGTCGAAGAACAGGAGCCGCTTTTCTCGGTGGAGAAGGCGGGGCGCGTGCTGGGCTGGAAGGCGGAAACGGGCTTCAGCGAAGGGCTGGCAAGAACCGTTGAATGGATTAAGGAGAATAAATCGCTTTATCGGCCGAAATAAGGCGTTTGCTGGGTTTGTTTAAATAATTATTGCTGCAGTAATTGGTAACTTGCCCGCGGGAAGGGCAGGACTGTTTGAGGAGGCATGGCATTGGTTGAGGGCGCAAGTCTGAAGCACATCCAGGTTGAAGGCGTTATCAGCGGAATGGACTTCGAGGACGGGGTCGTAATTGTCCAGGGCCCTGACGAGAAATACTTGAACAGCATCCTGGCCTTGTGCAAGCGCCGCTTCAACCAGTTCATGGTGGTTTCCAAGCAGAACCCCGCGGCAGCGGTGGAAGCGCTGCCCGTGCGCGAGATGACACACATCCTGACGGATGATGTGGAAGTAAAGGAGAAATGCTCCATCCACTTCTCGGGTCCGGTGCACGCGGAATTCGAGTTCAGCGAGCAGGCCGGCATCCTGGCAGTCAACTTCACCAAGAAAGAGCTGGGTTCCTCCGGCAAGAAGGCAGGCGCGCCCCCCTCTGACTGGCTGGGCGGCCTCACGAAGAAGAAAGAGGAAAAGCCGGCCGCGCCCACGGCCTGAGATTCTTTTTGCGTGGATAGTGAGGGTGAGTCAAGAACATGAGGCAAATCCTGGTCACGGGTGGCGCGGGCTTCATTGGCAGCAACTTCATCCGCTACTTGATGCAGGCACAGCCCGGCATCCGCGTGGTGAACCTCGACAAGCTGACGTATGCGGGCAACAAGGACAACCTGCGGGACCTCGAACGAAACCCCCGCTACCGGTTCATCAAAGGCGATATATGCCTCCGGTACGCCGTAAAACAGGCGATTAAGGGGTGCGATGCGGTCATCAACTTCGCGGCGGAGAGCCACGTGGACCGGAGCATCCACGACCCCATGCCCTTCGTGCGCACCGACATCCAGGGAACCCTGAACCTATTGGAGGAAGCCAGGACGCACAAGGTGGAACGATTCATTCAAATCTCGACCGACGAAGTGTATGGCTCCGTGGAAAAGGGTTCTTCCAGGGAAACCGATGCCTTGAAGCCGCGCAACCCCTACAGCGCGTCCAAGGCTGGCGCGGACTTGCTGGCCCTGAGTTATTTCACGACCTATGGCTTGCCGGTCCTGGTCACGCGGAGCTCCAACAACTTTGGCCCCTACCAATTTCCGGAAAAAATCGTGCCCCTGTTCCTCACCAACCTCTTGCGGGGCCGGAAGGTTCCCTTGTATGGGGATGGCAAAAACGTGCGCGACTGGCTGTACGTCTTGGACAACTGCACGGCCATTGAAAGGGTGTTGCTGGACGGCAAGCCCGGGGAAGTCTACAATGTGGGGGGCGGGAACGAAGTCAAGAACATCGATTTGGCGCGGCGACTGCTGAAGGGGCTGGGCCTGGACGAGGAAAGGATTGAGTGGGTGAAGGACCGGCCGGGCCACGACCGGCGCTACTCGTTGGACAGTTCGAAGATTAAGAAGCTCGGCTGGAAGCCCGCGCACAAGTTCGGGGACGCGTTAAAGGCCACCATGGACTGGTACAAGGCCCATAATGCCTGGTGGGAGCCATTGGTGCACAAGGGGAGAAACGCGTGAAGGGCGTGATTTTGGCGGGGGGCACCGGTTCGCGGCTGATGCCGCTGACGAAAGTAACCAACAAGCACCTGCTGCCGGTGTATGACCGGCCGATGATTTTTTATCCCCTGCAGACCTTGAAGGACGCGGGCATCAAGGACATTTTGGTGGTAACGGGAATGCATCACGCCAGCGCGGTGTCCGCGCTGCTGGGTTCCGGGAAAGAGTATGGCGTGCGGTTTTCCTACAAGCTGCAGAAAGAGGCGGGCGGGCTCCCGCAGGCCATCGCCTTGGCCGAGGACTTCGTCGGCGGAGGCAAATTCGTGTCCATCAACGGCGACAACCTCTTGTTCGAGAACATCAAGCCCTTCGTCAAGAAATTCGCGAAAGGGCGGGAACAGGCCCGCATCCTGCTGGCGAAAACCACGCGCGAAGAGGCGAAGAAGGCCGGGGTGGCCGTGTTCAAGCGGGGAAAGATTGTCGACCTGGTCGAGAAGCCGAAGGACCCGCCCACGAACTGGGTGAGCATTGGCGTGTATATGTATGGCCCCGATGTCTTTGACATTATCCGGACGCTGAAGCCGTCCAAGCGCGGGGAGCTGGAGATAACGGACGTGAACCGCGCCTATTTGGCGCGCGGGACGCTGAAGTACGACCGGCTCCGCAAGGGCTGGATGGATGCCGGAACGATTGACGAGCTGTGGCGGGCGAACAGGGTCATGCGGGAATTGACGCGTAAAGCCCGCCAATAGACGCAATGAAAGGGTTTTACTGGTACAATGGTCGAAGAAAAATAATAAGTATATATAGGGGTAGGCCGTTATCTTAGTAGAACAAGGGGAGCTTGCAGGATGAGACTCAAGGTTTTGACGCTTAATCCGCCGTTTTTTCCCAAGTACTCGCGGGAATCGCGCTCGCCTTCGGTGACCAAGGGCGGCACGACCTATTACCCGATGTGGCTCGCGTATGCCACGGGCGTGCTGATGAAGGAAGGCTTCAACACCCGGATGGTGGATGCCGCGGGGGCCTGCAAGACCAAGGAAGAGGTAACGGACATCATCCGGCACATGAAGCCCGATTACATCGTCACCTACACCTCGACGGGTTCGGTGGTGAACGACGCGGAATACATCCAGAGCGTGAAGGATGAGGGCCTGGACTTTTACTCGGTGTTCGTGGGGCCGCACGCGACCGCGACCCCGGTGGAGACCCTGAAACTCAATGACGCCATGGACGCGGTTGCGCGAAGCGAGTTCGACTACATCGTGCGCGACCTGGCGTTCGAGCTGGAAAAGGGCCAGCCGGACTTGTCAAAGGTCCGGGGCCTCAGCTTCAAGGGCTCGGACGGAAAAATCAGGCACAACGAGCCCATGGACCCCATCGAGAACCTGGATGAGATCCCCTTCGTGTCCAAGGTCTACAAGCGGTTCCTGAACATCTGGGATTACTTTTACTCGGCCAACCTGTATCCGGAAGTGCAGATTGTCACGGGCCGGGGCTGCCCGTATAGGTGCACGTTCTGCCACTGGCCGCAGACCATGACCGGGAGAAAGTTCCGGACGCGCTCCATCGAAAACGTGATGGACGAGTTCGACTACATCGAGAAGACCTTTCCGGGCCTGGGCGAGGTGTTTTTGGAGGATGACACGTTCACGCAGGACCGCAAGCGCGTCAAGGAATTCTGCGAGGCGAAGGCCAGGCACGGCAACGGGCTGGTGTGGAGTTGTAACGCGCGCGCGGACGTGGACTTGGAGACCTTGAAGGCCATGAAAACCGCGAACTGCCGGCTGGTCTGCGTGGGCATCGAGTCCGGCGTCCAGGAAGTCCTGAACAACGTCAAGAAGGGCACGACCGTGGAGGGCATCCGCAAGTTTTTCAAGAACACCAAGGAAGCCAATGTCCTGGTGCACGGCTGCTTCATGCTGGGCAACAAGGGCGACACCAAGGACACGATCAAGAAGACCATCGAGTTCGCGAAGGAGTTGAACCCGGACACGAGCCAGTTCTTTCCCTTGATGGTGTACCCGGGCACGGAAGCCTATGAGTGGGCCAAGGAACAGGGGCACCTGAAGACCAATGACTACGCGCAGTGGCTGAACGCGGAGGGAGGGCACAACACCATCATCGATAGGCCGGGGTTGACGCACGAGGAACTCGTGCAGATGTGCAACGACGCGCGCACGGAATATTATTTCAGGCCCAACTACATGGCGACCAAGGTCAAGCAGGTGCTGACCCTGCCCATGGAAAGGCGCCGCATCCTCAAGGCGTTCCAGGTGTTCGTCAAGCAGTTGGGCAAGTAAGCCGGTTTGAATCCTTCAACCCAAGCCTTTTATTCTCTTTTTCCCTAATGGGGGCGTGAAGCCCAAGCTCAAACCCATCCAAGCCGTTGCCCGCAAGGCCGGCCTCCCCCTTGCTTTTCTCGAGCCCTATGGCAGGGGCAAGGCCAAAATCGATTGGCGGGTGTTAAAGCGCTTGAAAGGCCGGAAGGACGGCAAGCTCATCCTGGTTTCCTCCATGAACCCCACCCGCTTTGGAGAGGGAAAAACCGTGACCACTATCGGATTAGCGCAGGCGTTGGCGCGGCTGGGCAAGAAGGCCCTGATTTGCCTGCGGCAGCCCAGCATGGGCCCGGTGTTTGGCGTGAAGGGCGGGGCCACGGGTGGCGGGAAGTCGAAGGTCGAGCCCGCTGAAGACATTAATTTGATGTTCACGGGCGACATCGCCGCGGTCTCGGCAGCTGCGAACCTGTTGGCGGCCCTCATTGACAATCACTTGGCGCGCGGCAACAAACTGGGGCTGGACCCGGATCGGATTGCGTGGCCGCGCGCCCTGGACGTGAACGACCGCGCCTTGCGCGATATCACGGTGTGCCAGGGAACCAACGTGTGCGTGGAACACGAAAGCCATTTCGTGATTTCCGCGGCCTCGGAGGTCATGGCGTGCCTGTGCCTGGCAAACGACTTGACGGAGTTGAAGGAGATGCTGGGAAGCATTGTGGTCGGTTACTCTCGGAAGGGAGGGACCGTGCGTGCGGTGCGCGCGCGGCAGTTGAAGGCGGCTGGGGCCATGGCGGCCATTCTCCGCGATGCCTTGAAGCCCAACCTCGTGCAGTCCACGGAGGGCATACCTGCCTTCGTGCACGGAGGACCTTTCGCAAACATCGCGCACGGCACCAACTCGGTGCTCGCGACCCGGCTGGCGTTGAAGCTGGCCCATGGAGGCCATGTGGTAACCGAGGCCGGCTTTGGCTCGGACCTGGGTCTGGAAAAGTTCATGGACATCGTTTCCAGGAAAGCCGGTTATAAGCCGGATTGCGTGGTTTTAGTGGCTTCGTTGAAGGCTTTGAAGCACCATGGCGGGGCTAGGGAACCGGAGAAACGGAATCAGGCGGCGCTGGAGCAGGGGTTTGCCAACCTCGAAAAGCATGTGGAGAACGCGGCCTTGTTCGGTTTGCCGTGTGTCGTGGCCATCAACCGCTTCCCGCTGGACTCCGCGCAGGAAACCGAGTGGGTCCGGGGAAAATGCGCCGCACTGGGCGTGGAAGCGGTTCCATCCAGGGTGTTCGCGGAGGGTGGAAGAGGTGGGGAGGAGTTGGCGCGCGCGGTGCTGAAGGCGGTGCAGCGACCAGGGCAGCGGCCTGGGAGGGCGCACGCCCTGTATTCCTTGCAGTGGCCGTTGAAGAAAAAAATCGAGGCCATTGCCACGCATGTGTATGGCGCTGGCAGGGTGACGTTTTCGGCGGAGGCACGCAGGGACTTGAAGCGGCTGGAGGCGCTCGGCTTTGGCCGGCTGCCCGTGTGCGTGTCCAAGACGCAGTACTCGTTGAGCGATGACCCTGAAAAACGGGGGAGGCCGCGCGGGTTTTCGCTGCGCGTGCGCGGGGCCCAGGTTTCGGCGGGAGCCGGCTTCGTCGTCGTGTACGTCGGTGACCTGATTTCCTTGCCGGGTCTGCCGGAAAAACCGGCCGCAGAAAGGATGGACGTCGACGAGAAAGGCGAGGTCACGGGCTTGTTTTAGGCGCACCGGAAATGCGGTTGGTTGCGACTTTTTAAAGGGGTGGTGGCATAGCCCATTGGCTGGCTCCGTTTCGCCTATGAGGAGGGAATAGGCTATGCGGCGGATTTACCTGGACACGAACGTGTTCATCTCCTGGGTCCAAATAGAACTTGGAAAGGGATGGCGGGGGCTCTTTTCGGAAGCGGAATTATTCATGGACAAAGTAAAGCCGGCGGAGATATTGTAGTGCTCTCAGACTGGTTTTTTGCCGAAGTTGAACGGGCGGGGTACTGGACCAGGCTGGAAGTATTGCACCATTTCGAGAAGAACGGCGTGAACGTAGAGATAGTTGAACCTAAAGCACAATTGAACGTAAGAGAATGGCAGAGGTTAGGCATTCCACGGTCTGATGCGGTACACGCCGCAATTGCGGCGTATGCCCGATGCGATTGCCTCGTCACATTTAACGTCCGGGATTTCGAGCCAGCTTAAAGCAGAATAAAGGTTTATGAGCCAAAAGACTATTCGTAAACCCAACCCTTTTCCTTCATGTATTCCTTTGCCCATTTGTTGCGTTGGGCCTTGGTTGGTTTGCGGCCATTCCATCCCCTGGACCTTGCGATGGCTGCAAGCGCTTGAGCGGATTCATGGAGGGCTAACAGGCTGGGGTTATCCTTAATCAATTCAACATAGTTTTTCCGGATGGAATCCTTAATGAACTCGCTGCGGGAAGAATACAATTTGGATCGTGCAATGAGGTCATCCAGCGTGCGCGCGTAATCGGCGTTCACGGCAACCGTCAGCATCTTCGTCTTCCCCGCCATGATAACCTGTTAATAACAGGCTATTAAAGCCCTTTCGGTCGGGTTTTAAGGCCGCGAACCGCCTGTTCTTCCAGGATTGTACCAAACCCTTATTATTTAAGGCTTCGCCAAGGAGAGTATGAAAGGCGTTTAACGGGTTCTAGGTGCTTGAATGGGCTTACAGGCGAGCGTCATCATCCCGGTCTACAACGGGGCGGAAACCATTGCGGCCTGCATCGACTCGGCGTTGAAGCAGGACTTCAAGAGCCGGTACGAGGTCATTGTCGTCGACGACGGCAGCACGGACCAGACCGGGGAAATCGTGGAAGGCTTTGGCCGAAAAGTCAAACTGATTTCCCAAAAGAACCGGGGGCCCGCGGCTGCGCGCAACGCGGGCGCGAGGGCGGCAAAAGGCGAGTTCATCGTCTTCATGGACGACGACTGCCAGGCCGACAAGCATTGGCTGGCGGAAATGCTGTGGCCCTTTGAGAGCCCGGAAGTCGTGGGCGTCCAGGGCCGGTACAAGAACCGGCAACGCGAAATCGTGGCACGGCTCATCCACTTGGAGATAGCGGAACGGTATGAGAAGCTGCGCCAGCAACGGTTTGTCGACCACATTGGAACTTATTCGGCTGCCTACCGGAGGGAAACCTTTTTGAAGTGCAAGGGCTTCGACGAAAAGTTTTCGATTGCCTCCGGCGAAGACATTGACCTGAGTTACCGCCTCGCGGAAAAGGGGTTCAAGCTGGTGTTCAACTGGAATGCCGTGGTGTGGCACCAACACCCTACCTCTGCCTGGCACTACTTTAAGGTCAAGTTTTGGCGGGCCTACTGGCGCGTGCGGATGTACAAGAAACACAAACGGAAAATCGTGCAGGATTCCTATACCTCGCAGAACGTTAAACTGCAGATTGGCCTCTTTTACGTGTTTTTAATCGGCCTGGCAGGGCTTTTTTTCACGCAAAAGGCCTTGATAGTCGTGGCCCTGACGGCTTTGGCCTGGTTCCTGTCCATTACCAAGTTCTGGGCCTATGCCCTCGGAAAAGACCCCCTGGTTGGGCTTATAACCCCGGTATTCCTGGCCATTAGGACCCTGGTGTTTGGCGTGGGCTTCGCCTATGGCGTGCTCCGGGAAGGGGTTCTTGGATGAAAGTCCTGCACGCCGTGCACCACTTCGCTCCCTGCGTGGGCGGCCTGGAACGCGTGGCCCTGGACAGTTGCCTGGCCTTGAAGGCCCGCGGCCATGACTGCAGGGTCGTGTGCCTCGACAAGTGCTCGAAAGCCGAAACCCGGTTGCCGGCCAGGGAAACCGTGCAAGGCATTGAAGTCCAGCGCGTGCCCTTTTTCGACTTGAACTATTACAAGGTCGCGCCCCGCATCCTCGAAGCCGCGGAAGGCGTTGACTTGATTCACGTGCACGGCATTGGCTTCTTCTCGGACTGGTTCCTGTTGACCAAGTTCCTGCACCGCAAGCCGGTGGTTGTTTCCACGCATGGAGGCGTCTTCCACACCCGGAACCTGGGCCTTGCCAAGGGACTCTACTTCCAGGTCGTGCAACGGCTGCTGCTGGGCCTCGCGGACGCCGTGCTCGCGGTGAGCAAAAACGACCTGGCCTTGTTCCAAGGCATTTGCCCGAAAACCGTGTTGCTGGAGAACGCGATTGACGCCGACAAGTTTTCGAAGGTCATTCCCGGCGCGAAGACCAATTGGCTGTTCGTGGGCCGGTTGGCGGGCAACAAGCGGTTGGACCGGCTCATTGAAACGGTCTGGCACCTGAAGAACGACGTGCCCGGCCTCAAATTGTTCCTCGTGGGAGACGACTTCGGCGGCTTGACGCCGAGACTCCAGGCCCTGGCCCGGCAACTGAGCGTGCAGCGGAACGTGGAATTCTGCGGCCCGGCCTCCGACCGGGAATTGAAGGCGTATTTCGCGAAATGCGGGTTGTTCGTCTCCGCGTCCGAGTACGAGGGCTTTGGGTTGAGCGTGCTGGAAGCCATGTCCGCCGGCCTGGTTCCAGCCGTGCAAAAAAACGAGGCCTTCCGGCACGTGGTCCGGCACGGGGAAAACGGTTTCCTCTTGGACTACTCGAAGCCGGAACTCGCGGCCGAGGAACTCCACGAAATCCTGAAGCTTCCCGCCAAGAAGCTCGCGGAAACCGGGAAGGCCGCGCGCGCCGCCGCACAGGGCTTTGACTGGGGCCAGCGCGTGAAGGAACTCGAAGCCGTGTACCAGCAAGCGGTAAAACGTTAAAGGGTTTCGGTGTGAAAGGGGATGGCATGAAAGGAAAAGCCTGCTTCATTTTGCCGACCTACAATGAACGGGAAAACGTTGGCAGCGTGGTGCGCGGCGTTTTCGGGGAATGCAAGGCATTGGGCGTCGAGGCCACTGTGCTGGTCGTGGACGACCACAGCCCGGACGGCACGGCGGTTGAAGTCGTGAAGCTCCAGCGTTCGTTTCCCCAACTGAAGCTCCTGCAGCGGCCGGCCAAGGAAGGGCTGGGCAAAGCCTATGTTGCCGGCTTCAAATGGGCATTGGCGAACACGGACTGCGACGTGTTGTTCGAGATGGACGCGGACGGCTCGCACCACGCCGCTTACCTCAAGGACTTCTTCGCGAAACTGGCGGAAGGCAACGACGTCGTGGTGGGTTCGAGGTACATGCCGGGGGGAAGGCACGAGCAGAGCCCCCTGCACCGCACGCTCATCAGTTACGGCGCGAATTATCTCATCAAGGCTTTGCTGGCCCTGCCGCTGACGGACGTAACTTCAGGGTACCGCGCCATCCGCCGGGGCGCGCTGGAAAAGCTGGACTTGAATGCGTTCAGGTCAAATGGGTATGAGTTCCAACTCGAGCTGCTGCACAAGCTCCATCATTCGGGCGCGCGCATCGGGAAAACCCCGATTGTGTTCACGCCGCGCGCCAGGGGAAGGTCGAAGATGACGTTCGGGGACATGGCCTCGTTTCTTTGGCTGGCCCTTCGGTTGTGGTTGAACCGCAACTGACTACTCCTTGGCGGCAGAAAGCACCGATGCCGCACGCAGGAACTTGGGAAGCACGGCCTCAAGCGCCTTCACCTCACGCCCAGGGAGGGCATCGGAAACAAACAGGCATTCCTCTTTCACGTCAAATGGATTGTAGCCGTGCATGCCTTTCACCGGCCCGTGGTCGAAGAAGTTGGGGGACAGCACGCGGCCCGGCGAGACGCAGAAGAACTCGTGGCCGGCCTCGGGCACGCGGTCGAGTTGGAGCGCATTTTTTTCGCGGGTGGACAGGAAGCGACCTCCCTCGACGCCGTTGAAAGCCTCGAAAAGGGCGTTCCGCTGCGCCTCATCGTTTACCCAAAACCGGGCCATGGTGGAGTCGAGGAAATGCTTGACGCCGTGTAGGCGTTGGAGCGGCTCCCCAATATCGGTTGGACCGGTTACCGGGACCATGCCGTGGTCCGACCAGAGGAGGAAGGGCGCGCCTTCTTTTTGCGCGCGGGAAACCAGGCGTTCAATGAGGGCGTCCTGCGCGCGAAGGGTGGAAGCGAGGGCATCGGGGTCGGGGCCGAGGGCGTGGCCGGAGTGGTCCAGGTCCCAGAAGTGGAAGAAGTAAACATCCTTGTCCAGGGAGAGGAGCCGTTCGGCGGTGCGGGCGCGTGCGGCGTCGGTGGTGGCCGAGAATTCGAGGGAAACGCCCTGCTCGGTGCCGATGACCGGCCAGTTGTGGCAGACGAAGGAGGTGCCTTGGACACGCAGGGAGTCGAAAACGGTGGGCACGGGGAGCGAGCCTGGCTCGGAAATGAATCTTTCCTGGCTGAGCGAGAAGCCGCGCGCTTTGTTGAGGCCGATGAAGGGCACGACGTTGGTGTGGCCTGCGTAGAAACGCTGGAGGCTGAAGTAGTAGGCGTCAAGCGGCCGCGGCAGGAAGGCGGAGACGATGCCGCGTATTTTTTCCGGGCCGTTGGCGTAGACGTTGAGTTGGCGGTGCTCGGCAAGCGTCTTACCCGAGTAAAAAGTGGCTGGCACGTTGGCGTAACCGAAGGGCTTGGGGACCGAGCCCAGGCCGTGCCCGTCGAGGAGGGATTGAAGGAACGGCATGCGCTGCCGCGAAAGGTAGGAAGCGTCAAGGGCATCCATCCAGAGGATGAGGGCTTTCATGGGCGTTTCCTCCCAATTACGTAGAAGTGGTGGCTAAGCAGGTATTTGAGGGCGCGTGGCAGGGCCGCTTCAAAGGCCAAAAGCTGGTCCATGGGATGCCGGCGGGCAAGCAACGCCTCGTTGCCGGCGGGAAGCGCGTCCCACACCCAGGCCTTGGCCTGCTGCCGGCCGAAAAGGAACTTTATTTTCCCGCGGGTGTGCATGTCGAAGGTATCAAACCAGGGGCAGGTGTCAAAGAAACCGGAGTCAACGATTTCAAGGCCCGCCTGCTTGAAAGCACGCAGGAGGCCACCAGGCCGCATCCATTCAAAGTAGCCGTGATCCCATGCCTGGCCGTTGGCGGCGTGATAGAACCGGTGGATGAAGTAGCCGATATTCCAGGCATTCTGGTTGGCGACCAACACGTATTTTCGGGAAACACGCGCCATTTCGGTAAGGAGATCCGGGGCGTTGTGAAAGTGTTCGAACAGGCAGTAATTGAAAACCAGGTCAAACGAGTGGTCTTCGTAGGGAAGGTGGGTGAGGGGCGGCTGCAGGGCATCGAATTTTGCCTTTCTTTTGAGGCCCAGCTTGTTCCAGAACCTGGCGCTATAGTCCAGGAGTTTTCGGCTGGGGCTTGCCACGGTTACGTTGGCGCCATTGCGTGCAAACAAAACGCCGCTGGCGCCTGAAACCCCCATGAGGCCGTCGGCTGGGGCCTCCAGAACGTTGTCAACGTCGTTGGCAATGGTTTTCCACAGGATGCGGTTGAAGGAAAGCCGCTCAAAGGCGATGCCAATGCCTTCGTCGAAGTCCTGGGGCAGGCTGGGCAGGTTACGGTCCAGGAAACCCTGCAGGAGTTTTTCGTCCCGATTCATAAGAGGTCTCTCTCCATATCCCATCGGACGGTGTCATTTAGGGCCTGCTGGAAGGGTATAACGGGTTTATAGCCCAGGAGGCGCTCGGCTTTGGAGGAAGAGTAAACATGGGGGGTAGTAAAATAGCGCACCGTGTTCACGCCCATGCGGGGAAACCCGGGCAACAGTCGGGCGATAAAGCTCATGGGATACGCGAGGAGGTAGGCGACGAATACAGGCAGGAAAAGGAGCCTGGCTTTTTTGCCAAGGGCTACTGCAATGGCTTGGAGGTAGGACCGCAACGCGGGTTTTTCCTGGCCTGAAAGGATGAACGTCTGGTTGCACGCGGCGCGGTTGCCTGGAACGCTGGCCATGCCCCTGACGAGGTCGCGGACGTCAACCAAGTCGAATTTGTTTTTGCCGTTGCCGAAGACCACGAAGCCCCCCCGGCTAAGGGCCTTGAAAATATTTTTCCGGTTGGAGGAGTCGCGGGGGCCACACACAATGGAGGGACGGAGAATGCAATAACGCGTCTTCGTCGGCGCGCAAAGGGCTTTCACGAGTTTTTCGGCCTCGGCTTTGGTGCGCGCATACTTGGTTTCCGGTTGGTAGGGCGCGCGTTCGTCAAGCCCGTTGGCGGGCGTTGGGCCAAGGACGTCAACGGTGCTGCAGAAGACAAACAATTCGACCCCTGCCTTGATGGAGGCCAGTGAGAGGTTGCGCGTTCCCTCGACATTGGCTTGCCAGAATGCCTGCTCCGGGTAACGCCCTTCGTCGGACAAGGCCGCCAGGTGGAAGACTACTTGACAGCCGGCCACCAGCAGGGCCAGTGCATTCGCATCATCCAAGTCGCCGGCCACGGTTTGCACGCCGAGGGCTTCCAGGGCCTGCAAGCGGCTGGATGGCCTGGCGAGGCAAACCACGTCATGGCCGCGGCTACGCAGTTCTTCGACCAGGTAACCGCCAATGAAGCCAGTTCCACCAGTTACTGCGACTTTCACGCCATCACGCAGTCCTTTAGCCATCGAAACCCTTTTTAGACGAGTTTTTGGAAGAAGTAAAGCACGTAGGCATCGCAGAAGGCCTTGTCGGCTTCCAGCCAGTCTTCCCTGGCAGAGCCGTGGCCCGCGGGCAGGGGGCATACTTGGCTTATTTTTTTGCGGGCGAGGGAAAGCTGCCGGAGGTCAAGCCCGCCCTCGGCTTGGATGCAGGAAAGGAGGAGGGGTAGGGCCGAAAACAACACAAGGTCAGGGGTCGCCGAATTCAGGAGCACACGCGGATGGAACACGCCATGGAACCGGAGGAGGCGCAGGAAGAACAGGCAATTCAGGTAGAAACGCGCGAATGGCAGCAGCAGGCTGGCGGGCAGGGTGAAACCCAGACGATGGCGACAGGCAGCGGAAAGGTACGGTTCAAAGTAGGGGGCCTGAACGCGGCGGGCAATCGCATCCGATAGTTGTTCAGGCGAGGACATCGAGAGGCCCAGCCACTGGTTGGTGAAGCAAAGCGTTGCCTGCAGAATGCAGTCGCGGGCCTCGAAGAAGAAGGCTGGAGCGTCGAGTTTTTGCGTGAAGTCCGTGTTGTCCTTGAAGGCAACCACCTGGTTCACGCGTTTTGGCAGGTCAGGAAGCTTTTTGGCGAGTCCGGGAAATTCTTTGGCATAAGATGCGGCAAATGCCTTGGCGCGTGCGGCATGGGTGGACGCGTACGCGCCCTTCAGGAGCAGGAGGGCTTCCGAAGCCCCCAGAAAGGCCTTGGAACCCAGCAACAGCAGGCCACGTTTCTCGTTGGGGGTGGGGGGCCTCTCAAAGAATTCAATGGAAAAGTATTCGGCAAGCATGGCCATGCGGTTGAGCAACAAGCGGAAGCCTTCGGCAAGCGGGAGGGCCCGCGCGGAAAAAGAGGGCAAGTGGTCGAGGAGGTTCACGCCCGCAATGACCGTCGAGGCCTCTCTGAGGTCGTAGTACCTGACAAGGGGCAGCACACGCGGGAGGTCGGCTTCGGAGAGGGTTTTCACGTCCAGGTAAAACGTGTTCGCGTATTTTTCGCGGTCGAAGAAATAGAAGGGCACTCCGTGACTGGGCAGGCCGAGTTCGCTGACGAGCGCATTGGCGATGTGGTTGAGCTCGGGTTCGCTGACGCGCGCGTTCGTCACCACGTACAAGTCGAAGTCGTTGAGGGGAAGGATTTTTCCGTTTTCGCGCGTCCAACCGCCTTCGCCGCGGCCGTAGCCCCCCGCAAGAATGACTGAAACCGCGCCAGGCACGCGTTGAAGGAGCCCTTTTCCGACTGCCTGAACCAGTCGCGCGATTTCCTTGTCGGCTTGGGGGTCTTTCACGAACGGCATGCTATCCCTTTTCGGCGAAAACGTAGATGTGGTGTGCGGCAACCGATTTTATGCTGCCCGGCAACCAGGGGTTCTTCTCGACGAACCAGAGACGCTCGAAGGTCTTCAGCCATTCGGCGTAGGATTTCGTGGCTGATGAGATGGGCTTGTCCTTGGGGGCGAGGCCGAACTCGCGCTTGGCTTCCTCAAGGGAAAAGCCGATGTCCGGGATGAGGGGCAGATCGACATAGCCTTGTTCCAGGATGCGGAGGCCGGCCTGGCGGACGAGTCGAGTGACGCCGGCCACGGTTCGAAGCCTTGCGGAGCCCCGTTCCGCATGCGTGCAAGCCGCCTGGGAAAAGCGATGGTAGAACCAGTGGATGAAGGTGCCGGGGTTCCAGTAGTTGGGAACGCAGACGAGGACGTAGCGCTTGGAATGCGCCACCATCTCTTTCACGATGCCGGGCCGCATCTGGGCGAGCGCGAACGACCAGACGAAATCGTATGTGCCTGGCTTGTCGGTGAACGCGGGCCTTTTCGGCGCTTGCCACTCCTTGGCATAACGCTTGGCCTCGGCATCGTAAAGGGTCACGTCGCATTTGCCAAGCACGGGGAGGTTATCGTATCCTTTCGTTATTTCGCAGCCATACTCGCAGACTGACTTGAAACCGTATTTGGCGCGCAGGCGGTCGAGCAGTTCGACGACCATGTACCGCTCGTAGAGCGTGCCCACTCCTTCGTGGGCGAGGTTCTCGCAAATCCATTTCCGGGCTGCTTCCAATTCCAGTGCATCCACCTTCAACCAATAACGACTTCGGCGGCCACGCTGGCCAGGGTCTTCAAATCGCAGAGCATCGTGGTGTACGCGGCGTTGGCGAGCGGGCAAAAGCATTCCTTGTCCTTGATGCTCTTGCGGAGCTTGTCTGCCACGGCGTTGAACCAGATGCGTGGAAAATCGTATCCGTGGTCGCGGAGGTTTCCCATGGACTGGGCCCTGACGCAGCAGGTCCAGACGTCGCCCTTCCAGTTGATTTGAGCGGAGGCAACCCCCGCCATGCAGGGAATGGCCTGGGTGCGCTTGCGGAGCACTTCCTTGACCATGGCGTAATAGCGCTTGCGGAAGGCCTGGGTGACCTTTGAGGTCGCCTTGAAGCTTCGGTCGGCGAGCCGGTCCAGCAAGTGGTCGATGGCCGCAGCATATTCCTCTGCGGAGGGCGTGAGGCCGAAGCCGACCGTGCCGAGTTCGGGGCGTTCCTCCGCGATTTCCGTGATGTAGGAATCCGGTTCGAGGGCCAGCAAGCCGTCACATATCCTTGGGAATTCCTTGACGTTGTGCTTGGAGATGACCGTGTGGATGCCGATTTCGAGGTTCTTGAATTCCTTTTTGAGTTCCTTGAGGCCGGCCAGGGTTTCCATGGACTTCTCCCAGTTCCCGGGCACGCCGCGGATGCGGTCGTGCTGCTCGCGCAAGCCATCCAGGGAGAGGTTGATGATTATTTTGGGGTCCGGGCAGGATTCCAGGATTTTCCGCGTCTTTTCGAGGATGGCCTTGGAGAGGATGCCATTGGTGGGGATGTTGATGATGCCGGGCCGGCAGTGCCTGCACACGCTCTGGCACATTTCGGGGAGGTCCTTGCGCATGAAGGGCTCCCCGCCGCTCATGGTGACCCAGAACAGGTTGTCGCCAATGGATTGAAAGGTTTTGTCCCATTCCTCCAGGGAGAGGTCCTGGGTGCCCTTGTTCTTCCAGATGTTGCAGGTCAAACACTTCGAGTTGCAGTAGCCCAGCGTGCTCACGGTCAGGTTAAGGGGCAGGGTCCTGGGCCAGCCAAGGGCGTGAAAGGCTTTCAAAGCCGGAATCCGCGAAACAGGTTCCTTCATGGAAGTTCCTTGGTAGATTGTAGGGCTTGCCAATTAAAAGGGTTTTTATGGCCCAAACAAAGGCGTATGCGTGCAAGCAAGCGGGTGAGACCCTCCAAAAAAGCGCACCCCAAGAGCAAGGGGGCTTCCAAGGGTCTTTCGGCCAGCAAACCATGGACGGCCTGGAAAAGGGGCGCAAAGCGGGTGGTGGAAGGCTGGTATCCGCGCCTGGCCAGCCAGTAGTGGCCCAAATGAATGCGAACGCGTTGAGCCAAAATCTCCGATAACGTGTCCGGCCCCTTGTTCCGGACAATGGCTTGCGGGGCATAGGCGACCTTCAAGCCCCTGGCCTGGAAAAAGGACTCCAGCCAGGCCTCGTCCACCGCCGTATCCGGGGGAAGCTGCTTGACTTGGTTTCGGAAGCAAATCAGTTCCCCTGCCTTGGGCTGCAGCAGGGAAACCCGGTGATGCATTTCCCACAGGAACCAGGCAAAGTAACCTGAAAGCGTCCGGCGGGGGTTGACCGGAACCGGATGCGCTCCCACCAGGCCCACGGCCGGGTTCGCCAGGCAGTCCAGCATCCCGGCAATCGCTCCCGGTTCAAGGAGGAGGTCGGCGCCTGCCAGGCAAACGATGTCGCCGGCACACCGGGAGAGGCCGAGGTTGACCGCACTGGCTTTTCCGAGTTTCTCCGGCTGGACCACCAACCCGATTTTTGGGTTGGCGGCTTGCGCACGCCGGACTTCCTGCACGGTGTTGTCCGTGCAGCCGCTGGCCACGACCACGATTTCTTTCAAGGCATGCGGGCCCAGCCGCTGGGCCGCCACGCTCGCAAGCAGTCGGTAAATGTTCTTGCCCTCATTGTAGGCGGGAACAACAATGGAGAGGGTAGTCATAGGTTCATCCCAGTAAGCATAAAAAAACTAATACGGCCACTGCAAGTCATCCGACGATATGACCCGGTAAAACCCGCTTTCCTCGGGCAACTGCCTGGGCCCCGTCCAGGCGTCCAAGAGGCTGCCGAACTGGCGCTGGGGGTAGAGCGGGCACAACATCGTTTCGGGCAGGCTGGCCGCAATGCGGTCGGCATTGGGTTTGTCGAACACCACCTGCGCGCCCTCCCCCTTTGAACAGTAACTGAAGCCGTGACCGGGATACTGGCAACGCGCGCCCTCGCCCAGCCTTGGCACGCAGTCGCTGTCCGCGTAGCAGAGGAGCCGGGACTCGATGCGGAACAGGAAGGCCTGCCGGTCGTCCACGCACCAGCTGGTTACCTCCACGTCATGGGCCTTCATCTGCAGGGTGTAACCCTTGCCCTTCACGAGGTAGGGCACGAGACCACTCAGCTTGCCGGCTCCCACAAAGCCCTTGCCTGGGATTGCTTCCGCCATCAAGTCCCCGACTTCGTCGAAGAGCCTTGCCTCCAGCCGCTGGGGTTGCGGGACATACCGTGCCACGTCGTCCTTGATTCCGGGCCTGAGCTTTACGTGGAGGTCGCCGAGCCACCCGCTTTTCACGGCATTGAAGTTCACGGAATAGCCTTCAACGGGAAAGGACGCGGTGGTGCAGGCCTCTTCATACCGTTTCTCCATGCGGTAAGCCATGGGGGAAAGATCCAGGGGAACGGGCGCGCAACTACCCACCGCCAAACCGGACGAGGAACGCGCTGCGGGCAGGGTGGGCGGCAGGAAAAACAGGGAGAGCACGACGTATTCCAGCAGAAGCCCCGGCAACACGTATCCTAAGACCATCTTCTTCGCGCCTGCCTGGTTGCGCCCCCACCGGAAAACCGCATACGAGGCCGCGACAAAAAAAATGACTTCCAGGAGGATCATCAACGAAACCTAGCATTAAAAACATTTAAATTATGTTTCAGGGCCTCGGTTCTTCATGTCCGCCTTCAACCGGAGGGAATGGCAAGCAATTACGGTAATCCTGGTGCTGGCGCTGACTTTACGGGTTTTCACCGCCTGGCCGGACGCCCCCATCCCAAACCAGGCACAGATATTCCGCGGTTTTGACGAGACCTCCGTGTTCGAGTACATCGAGCACTTCGTCCTTGAAAAAAGGCAGTTGCTCAACTACCCTTACCTCCAACAACCCCTGGGCCGGTATCACTGGTGGGCGGATGCCGGCCAGCCGCCCCTGTACTTTTTTCTGATGGCCTTGTTTGCGCAGGCCCTCTGCTGCATGGATGCCAACGGCTGGGTGCTGGCCCTGCACCTCCCAACCCTCGCTTTTTCGGTGCTGACCGTATTCCTGGTCATGCACATCGCCAGACAGGTGTTCCCGAAACCCGGGTGGCTGGCGCTTGCGGCCGGCCTGTATGCGGCCCTGCAACCGACAAGGATATTCTTGACCTCCAACCTCCACAACATTGGGCTGGCCTACTTCCTGGTAACGGTCTTCGTTTACTTCCTCGTCAAAAGACAAAAGCCCTTGACGCCCAGGGACTTGTTCATCACCGGCCTCCTCATGGGCCTAGGAATCTGGACCCGCTACACGACGCTGGTAACGGTGCCATTTGCCGCCCTGTGGTTCTACCTCAACCGGCAAAGGCTGGGAAACTGGAAGAGAAACCTGGCACTGGCCTTGGGCGTGGCGTTGGTGGTGGCGTTGCCGCATTTCCTTTCCAACCTGGCGGTGTATGGCAAGCCGCTGTCCGCAGGCACGGCCGTTGCATTGACCGACTACCAGAAGCCTTCGCCTGGCTTGCCTACCTTGGAGGAATTTAAAACCATTCTCCCCGCCTTTTTCACGAGTTTCTGGTACCATAATCACCCCGCCACCGCCCTGTCCGAATACCCGGTGTATGCGGGGCTGCTGGTGTTTACCCTGCTTGCCCTTGCCGGCCTGGCCAAATACGTCCAGGAGCGGAAGGCCCTGGGGGCCCTGCCGTGGAACTTCTTCGTCAGCAGCCTGGCCATGTGCGGCGCCATCTTGTTGGTGTTGTTTCATGCGCTGATGACGACCTACTTCAACGCCGAAGGCCGGAGGCTGCTCAACGCCGTGCCCTCCGTAAGCATCTTCTTTCCCCTGGGGTTGTACTGGCTCGGCAAGGAGAAAAAGGTGGCTGGCTGGGACCTGGGGCTGCTGCTGGTGGCGGGATTGCTGCTGGTCATGGCCTACTTCAACTGGCAGACGTTTTTCGACCCGGGCTTCGTCAAATAGGTTTGACGGGGGCCAGCGCGTGAAGGAACTGGTGGCGGTTTACGAGCAGGCTGCCCACCGCATTAGTTAGACGGAAACGTATAACTTTAAATAGGGCTTTGTGCATAGTATATAGGGCTTACATGGTATCCGTTGAAGTCACCGTGAAAAAGTGGGGGAACTCCCTTGGACTCATAATCCCCAGGGAAGCCTCTAAAAAGCTTGAATTGCGGGAAGGCAAGCGTGTGCGGGTCGAGTTGACGAGCGCTAAATTCGTGGATGCGTTCGGGTTATGCCGGGGACTCAAGCCCTTCAAAAAAGAGGAATTGATAAGGGAACCCTATAGGTGAGAAGCTGGATTACGTCATAGATACGAGCGCGTGGGTAGAATATCTGCTTGGTACTTCGCGGGGGGGAAAAGTCAAGCACCTCTTGGAAACGCCAGGCAACCGATTTTTCACAATGGATTGCTGTGTGGCGGAAGTCTATGCATGGGCTAAACGCCAAGGGGCTGATTTTGGAGAATTGCTGCGTGCCATTAAGTCGGATAGCTCAATCATTCAAGCAGATTTAAATGATTGGATTGAGGCAGCCGACCTCCGGGACGAGTTGCGGAAGGGAGGCGGAAAAACCAGCCTGATGGATGCAGTCCAAGTAATCATGGCAAGGCGATTAGGGGCCCGGAACCTCTCCGCCGACTACGACTTCAAGCAAGTCAAGAAAGCCAAACTCATTTAACCTCGATGTGGCACCGGAAATGAGGCCTCGAAGCGTTTTTATTGGGTTCCTGCCCAATTGATTGCATGGAGTTCGAGTTCAAGGGCAACCGGTTGAAGTTCGACAAGGAACTGTCCAACCTTGACAAGCTGGTCTTAAAGTTCGTGAAGGTGCTGGACGCCCAGCACGTGGACTACGTCATCATCTCCGGCTACATCGCTATACTGTTCGGCCGCAGCCGCAACACGGAAGACGTGGACTTGTTCGTAGAGGAGATGCCCAAGGAACAATTCATCCTGTTGTGGAATGCCTTGGGCGAGGCCGGTTTCGAGTGCATCAACGCTGGGGCTGCTGAGAGCGCTTATGAGGAGTACCTAAAAGACCAGCTCGCCATCCGGTTCGCGGTCCTGGGGACGATCGAGCCTAATTTCGAACTTAAATTCCCGAAAACCAAGTATAACCGCTATTCGCTGAAAAACAAGCTTTTTGTCGAACTGAATGGTGAAGAATTGCGCACTTCGGAACTGGAGCTGCAAATCGCGTTCAAGCTCTATCTGGGAGCGGACAAGGATTTGGAGGATGCACGGCATCTTTACAAGGTCTTTAAAGAACATCTAAACATAGGTTTAATGCAGGCCCACATCCAGGCGTTGGGCGTGGCAAAGCAAGCCGAGCGGATATTATGGAAAGACAAATACCAAAGCTGACCCCGAAGGACCGCCTGGAGATGGCGAAAGAGAAGCAGCGCAACATGCGACAGCGGATGGAATTCGTCGACCTGCACGCGGAATGGCTCCGGAAGACCCCCAACAAGGTGTGGAGCAAACAGCAGAAGGTCCTGCTGGACCCGTGAAAGCCGCTTTGCGAAGATTTTAAACGCTTTCCAAGGTAAATTCATTGCTGATTGGAGGATTGGAACGTGAAGAAACCGTTGAAGGGAACCTGGAAGTTGAAGGAGGGCCTGGCCCAGATGCTGAAGGGCGGCACCATCATGGACGTCGTGAACGCCGAGCAGGCGCGCATCGCCGAGAAGGCGGGAGCCTGCGCGGTCATGGCGCTTGAAAGGGTTCCGGCAGACATTCGCGCGGCCGGCGGGGTGGCGCGGATGGCCGACCCCAAGAAAATCAGGGAAATCATCCAGGCCGTGAGCATCCCAGTCATGGCCAAGTGCCGGATCGGGCATTTCGTCGAGGCCCAGGTGTTGCAGGAACTCGGCGTTGACTTCATCGACGAGTCGGAAGTGCTGACGCCGGCCGACGAGGCCCATCACGTGGACAAAAAGCGGTTTACCGTGCCCTTTGTCTGCGGGGCCCGAAATCTGGGGGAAGCCCTGCGGCGCATGAACGAGGGCGCGGCCATGATTCGAAGCAAGGGCGAGGCCGGCACCGGCAACGTCGTGGAAGCGGTGCGGCACGTGCGCGCGATCAACGAGCAGGTTGACTTGTTGAAGCACATGGGCCTGCACCAGTTGGAAGAGCTGGCGCGGAATTACCGGGTGCCCCTGGAACTGGTGGAAAGGACGCGGGAAGCCGGGAGGCTGCTGGTCGTGAACTTTGCGGCCGGAGGCATCGCGACTCCCTCGGATGCCGCGTTGATGATGCAACTGGGGTGCGACGGAGTTTTCGTGGGTTCGGGGATTTTCAAGGCCAAAAACCCCCAGAAGATGGCGAAGGCCATCGTGCTGGCAGTAACCCACTACAAGGACGCCAAGGTCTTGGCGAGGGTCTCCGAGGGCTTGGGCGAGGCCATGAAGGGCCAGGAGATTTCCAAGCTCGATGTGCGGCTGCAGGAACGAGGCTGGTAGCGTGAAGCGCGTCGGCGTGCTGGCGCTCCAGGGCGATTTCTTTGAGCACCTGCAAACCCTGAAGAAGCTGGGCGTCGAAGCCGCCGAGGTGCGGAACCAGGAGGACCTGGCGCAGGTGCAGGGCCTGGTCATTCCGGGCGGGGAGAGCACGACCATGTCCCAGTTGCTGGCCGAAACCGGGCTGGACCAGGCCATTCGCGCGCGCGCCAAGCAGGGCATGGCCGTGTACGGCACCTGTGCAGGCGCCATCTTGTTGGCGAAAAAGGTGTTGAACGACGGCGGGGTCAAGGGCCTGGGGCTCATGGACATTTCCGTGGAGCGGAACGCCTACGGCCGGCAAGTGGACTCCTTTGAAGCGGAACTGGAAGCCAACGGCCTGGGCAAGCTGAAGGGGGTTTTCATCCGCGCGCCGGTCATCCAGTCGGTGGGCAGGGGCGTGGAAGTGCTGGCCTCCCTGGACGGGAAGCCGGTGCTGGTGCGGCAGGGAAATTTGCTGGCGGGAACGTTCCACCCGGAAATTGAGGGCGAGGCCCGCGTGCACCAGTGGTTCGTTGAACGGTTAAAAGCTGAATCAACCAAACATAGGTTTTAACCTAATTGGGGGGAATCCACGCCCCCACGCAAGTTTCGAATTCTATCGAAACATATTTAAATATGGTGAGATACAAATAGAAACATGTTGGAGCGTGACTTGGTTTACCTGGAACTGCTTTCCCAGCCGAGGGGCACGAGACTGACTCAGTTGGGGCTCTCCAAGGCATTGGGGGTTTCGCTGAGCACGGTGAACAACGCCTTGAAGCCGTTGCGCAAGATGGGGGCCGTGACCATCCGGCCGCGCAGCCTGGAAGTCAGCGACTCCGAGCGCGTGCTCCTCCACTTCGGCTCCTGCAGGGACCCTGCCAAAGACCTCCGGTACCAGACCCGCGTAGAAGCAGGGCCCATGGAAACCGAACGCTCGATGCCTTCTGGCGTCGCATTCACGGCTTACTCGGGTTACCGGCTGCGATTCAGGGAAGCGCCGGCCGACTATGGAGAGGTCCTGGTTTATGCAGACGAGAAAACGTTGGAGGAAATCAGGCGCCGGTTCCCGGAAAAGAGGGGGCCGCCAAATGTCTTCGCTTTCTTGGCAGACAAACGCCTCCTGGCACGGTGCACGGATAGCGTCGTGCCGGACGCGTTGCTGTTCGCGGACCTCTGGAACCAGCGGGAATGGTATGCCCGTGAATTCCTGAACGCGCTCAAAAAGAGGCTGGCACCGTGAAAGAGTTTTGGCCAGAAATCGTCACGAAGGCAAGCTGGGAGGAACTCCAGCGCCTGGCGAAGGAAATGGACTTCGTGCTCATTGGCGGCTGGGCTGCCTACTTGTGGACGGACCAACACAAGTCCAGGGACATCGACCTCATCGTAAGCCATGAAATGCTTGCCCGCCTCAAGGAGCGATATGAGTTGGTGAAAAACGCGCGCCTCAAGAAATACGAGATAAAGCGCGGCGAATTCGATGTCGATGTGTACGTGCCCTTCTTCTCCCCCCTCGTGGTTCCCCCCGAAGACATTCTGGCGCGGCACCATACGCGCATCCGGGGCATCCAAGTCGTTTCCCTGGAAGCCCTCCTGGTCCTCAAGCAGGCCGCTTACCTCGACCGCCGGGGCAGCATCAAGGGAAAAAAGGACGAAATCGACCTCTTGACGCTCCTCTTATATGCTTCGCCTGATTGGACGCGTTACCTGGGCCTCCTCAAAGAATATGGCAAGCAGTCCTACGCGGAAAGCCTCCTCCAAACCGTCAGGGAAGCCCATGCCGAGGACTTGGACTACTTGGGAATCCCGTTCAAGGACTTCAAGGCATGGCAGAAAAGGACGGTCAAGGAGTTGGCTGCCCGGTTCTCGCGACGCGGCTGATGCGTCCATTCTTTGCAGTTCACTTTGAGCAGGCCGCATAGCCCGGCAGTCTCGTCACTTCTTCCATGGCCTTGACGGGTTCCACCGTGAACGCCCCGCCGAAGTCGTGCTTGCAGTAGCTGTGACAGGTTTCCGGGAACTGGCAGGAGTCGGTGGAGGCTGGGAGGCCGTCCTCGCATGGCGCGTTCGAACGGCACCGCACGAAGCAGGTGAGTTGCCATTCCGGCACGCCCAGGGGGGTCTTGCAGGGCTTGAAACCGGCAGGCCGTTCCTTCATCCGTCCTTCGAGGTAGTAGGTTTTGCCGGCTTCGAGGGAAAGCGGTTGCCCGGCCGGGGTCTGGAAGTGGTTTTGGTCCTGGGCGTAGGAGCCGAGCAGGCGATGGGCTTCGTCCGCAAGGGAGAAGTCATACCAGCCGGCGAGGCTCCAGAAGCGGCTGGCCTGGCCTTTTTGGTAGACGCCTTTGACGAGGGGCTCGGAGGGGATACCCGTTTTCCGGGGTTGGAAGCGGAGGGAGTACTCTTTTTCGAAGTTCATGGTTTCGTTGCAGGCTTCACCGGTTTCGATGGGAAGGGTTAAGGCGAGGGCTTGGAAGGAGGCATCGTTGAGGCCTGGGCAGGCGGGGTTGCCGGAGAGGCCTTGGAGGGAGTCAGAGAAGTGCAGGGGCTTGTCGAGGGAGTAGAGGAACCAGGCGTGGGAGGCCAGGGCGGCCAGCAAGAGGAGGGGAACCGCGAGGGCCAGGGCTTTGAGGAACCTTCGGCGGTTTTGGTGGATTAAGTCGAGGGGAATCGTGAGCACGGCGAACAGCAAGGCGTAGACGAGGAGGGTTTTGAGGAGTTCGGGGAGCGGCATGTCAGTTGCCTCCCGTTGGCTGGATGAATTCGTAGAGCGAGGCGTCCAAGCCCAAGTCCGTGTAGGACGCGCGCAGCTGGAACGACGCGGGGTTGGAGCGCGCATAGTCGCGGATGGCCGTGACCTCGTTCCAGGAACCATTGTAGGCGAGGACGTAGAGGGGCTTTCCCTCCAAGCGGTCCAAGTGCTTGACAAAGTCATCCAGGGGATAGGCCTTCACTTTTAGGGCGTGTTTCCGGTCGTAGGGCAGCAGGTAGGCGCCGAAGGAGGGCGCGTTGAAGTTGTCGCTGGTGGTGCCGAACACGATTTCGCTGCCGGGGGGGAGGTCGCGGGCGAGTTGCCGGGCAATGGAGTCCAGGGCCAGGTACTCCTTTTCATGGTCGATGAATGAACCCACCGTCCGGTTTTCGGGCCAGGGCAGGAACTGGAAGACGTCAGGGAAAGCCGTGGAAAGCGTGAGCAACAGGACGAGGGCAAGCAGGAAGAGGTTCCGGTTCCCTGGATTCAGCCCCATTTTTTGGAGTCGCTTCACGAGCCATTCGAACATCACGCCAGCCGAAATGGTGAGCAAGGCCAGGATGGAGAAAATGAACCGGATTTCCTTGTTGCGGACGAGCAGGAACGGAACGAACAAGGCAAGCAACGCGAAGAGGAGGAACAGCCATCGCCGGGTCATCCTTTTCTCCCCTCCCATCAGATAGCGTCTGCGAATCAACAGCAGGCCCCCCAGGCTGAGCAGGAAAAGCGGGAGATTGAAGGAATTCAGGATGACGGAGGGATAGATTTCCCAGGCTTCCAGCCGGGTAATCGGCGGGTTGTAGTCCGTGTTGTACGTGCCGCTTCGGAAGGTGAGCTGGTCCAGCACGGAATGCACGAGGAAGTCTCGTTGGGGCTCCGTGAGGGCGCCTGACGTGGCAAAGACGAGGAGGGCGGCAACGTACAAGAGGAAGGCGCAGAGGCCGGCCAGGGGCAAAAAGAATCTTTTGCGCTGGCGTCCGTCAAAGCCGCTGGACAGCAGGAGATAGCCGTATGCAACCGGAAAAAACAGCAACCCGATGTACTTGGTAGTGGAGGCGAGGAACGCGAGCACGGTGCAGGCCAGCAGGTTTTTGTCGAATTTCTTGCCGAACAGGGAAATGCGTTGATTGCATTTATGGGCTTTGAGGAAATAATAGAAGGCTGCCACCATGAAAAAGGCTACGGGCACATCCAATAGGGCTTTGCTGCCCACAATCAAATAGGCTGGGACGAGGGACAAGAATACCGCGGCCGCAATTCCAACGGTTCGGTTGAAGAGCACCCAGCCCAGCTTGAAGACATAGTAGAGGAAGGCCACCGTGAAAAGGGCGGCCAACAACCGGACCGTGAAAAGGCTGGGGCCCAGTAACAAAAACGCGAGTGCGGAAATAAGGGGGTGCGCAAGGGGATAACTGAAGGCAGGCGCGATGTTTGGATAAGCGGCAAGGAATGCCGTGAAATAGTTGCCGAACCAGGAAGGCGAAAGGCTTTGCGGCAACTGGTGGAAGGCGTCCCGCGCGAGGTCGCTGAAGTAGAAGCCGGCCAGGGTGTGCGTGCCCTCATCCCAGGTCAGGGGAATGTTCAACCCCACGTACAACGAGAGCAGGGCGTAGCCGAGCAGGTAGAACTTGAACCAGTGCACGGGGTTTTTGGTCAAGGAAAGCACTCCCGGTATTCGGGTGAGGCTTTGACGAGGGCTTCGGCTTGGGCTGGTCTCGTGGTGAACTTCGTGCCGGTATCGTTTTTGCAGTAGGAGTGGCAGGTGCCAGGATAGATGCAGGTATCCGTGGTGTACGGGTTGTCGTCATAGCAGTCCGGGGCCTGGCCGCAGAAAACAGCGCAGCCCAGGACCATCACGGGCTGGTTGTCTTGTCGGGGGCAGACTTTTACGCCGGAAGGCCTTTCAAGCATTTGCAGGGCAAGGGTGTAGGTCTCGTCTTTGGAGAGGAACACCGCATCCAAATTCTTTGCAGGGGATTCAAAGTAGCCGAGGCCATGGTTGAAGGTGCCCAAGAGGGTGCCGCTTGAATCGTAGAGGCGCGCGTCATAGGCGTAGCGGAGGCCGAACGCTTTTGCTTCCTGTCCACGCTGATAGGCTGCGATGGTGGCTGGCTCGCCGGCAAAACCGCTTCGGGCGATGCGGAGGGCAAACGAATAGGTTTTTTCGAAGTGGGCCAGGGCATCACAGTCGGTGCCGGTGCTTAGGCCCTGGGTGAGACCAAGCTGACCCTGGGGCATGCCTTTGGGGGATGGTTCAAGGGAGGGACAAAAGCCGGGCAAACCGGCCAGCGTATACAGGGGGTCCGGGTACTGCCGGAGCTTGACCGCATTCGCGTACAACCCCAGCAGCATAACCACCACGAGGAGAACGGCTGGCAGCCCGTATAAGAGGAGTTTGGGGCGCAGCCTTCGATGTCTTTGGGCGAGAAAAAACATCGGTAAAAGGACTGCCAGCAAGAGGGCCACGAAAAGCAGTAACTCGATCAAGCAACCACGTGAAACGACAAACTGCAGCACATAAAGCCGGAAACTGTTTTAAAGGATTTGGTGGCTTTATCCGTCGTGAAAGCGCATCAGATCGTGTTGGTCTTGGCCGCCTTCCTCCTCTTGGCTTATGCCCATTTCGTTTTGACGCCAACGGAGCCAGGAGCCTCCTACAAGGCGGTTTCCTTGAACCCCAAGAAAACCACGTTGGAGCGTTGCCAGGGCCCGGGCCCCGAGTGCAACCTCGTGGAAGTCGAAGTCAAAAAAAGTAGTAGTGGGCGAGAAAGGCCAGCAGGATGAGGTAAGCGGGGCCATACAGATAGTGCGGGCTCCGCTTGAATCGTTCAGCGAATTGTTTCAAGCCGAGCAGGAAGAAGGCGGGGGCGAAGGGAATGAAGTCCAGCCAGCGCCGACCGTATTGGGCGAAACCCACTGGCACTTCGTAGGTGAGTTGCCAGAACACCATGACGGCAAAGACCGTGAGGCCGCCCAGCAGGAACGCCCGCTGGATTTGGCTGTGCGCCCGGAAGCGTGCAAGGAACAACGCGAAGCCCAGCAGGGAAGCCAGGGCCAGCAGGAACAAGGCCGCATAGAGCGCCGGGGGCGCGCTGAGTTTGGGGTCGAATTGGTTGAAGAAGTAAACGAACAAGCTGCGCAAGTAAGCCCCAATAGCGGCAGGCGTTTTTGGCACGAGTTCCAGGAAAACCGCGGTGGGCAATAAGTTTCCCGTGGATTGCTTGAAAAAAAGCATTAAGGCAAGGCTGGGAACCGCCACCACGGAGAGAAACAGCAGTCCCTGCTTGATGCCGCGCCCCCAGGCATTGGATTGAACCTTGTTCTTGTACGCGAACAGGCTTACCGCCAGCGGAATGCTGGTAAGGGTAGTCAAATGCGTTAGGGCCAGGAGAATGGAGAGCACTGCAATGGCCATCACTTTAGCGGTGGTGAACGCTTTTTGCCAGTTCCTGAGAAGCAGGTAGACGAGGAGGGGGTAGAGGAAGTAGACCAGGGCATAGTTGTTGGCGGTCGTGGAAAAGTAGACGTGCGTGGGCCACACGGCGAGAAACAACGCGGTTAAAATGGCAAAGGAGTGGCTGAACACTTGCTTGAGGGCATGGTAGCTGAAGGCGATTCCGGCCACGCCAAGCAAAATGGAGAATAGCTTGAGCACCAGGAGTTGCTGGGGAAGCGCCAACGCCGTGGTCCAGAGCAGCAGGCTGGCGCCGACAACGTAGTAGAGCGGGGGATGGAAGGCCATGATGTAGTCGCCGCCCTTTGCATTGTCCAGCGTAAAGAGGGTTTTCTCCAGGGCCACGTGCGTCATGTACTGGAGGCTCGAACCCTCATCCTGGTTGCCCACCATTTGGCCGACCTGGCTGAAGGGAAAGGGCAAAAGCGCGACCCGTAAGAGAAAAGCGAAGAAGAGGACAAGTGCAAGGGTTTTTTGCTCCCGGGTCAAAGACATGCTGCATTATTGGGAGGTTTTACATTTAAAAAGCCAAGGGCACGAAAGCCACGCGTTATTTTTTGAGCAGGGAAACGATTTGCAATACCACGATGACTGCTCCTATCACTACTAGGACGAGGACTAATGGAGAGGACCAGAGGTCTTGGGTGGGGGGAGGGGTTGCTTGGCCGCCGACGACTTTGAGGCAGATGCCGCCCTGGCAGCTGGCGCCTTCCGCGCACTTGGTGCCGTCGATGGCGGCCGCGTACGCGCAGGCATTGTCTTTACAGAGGTCAATGGTGCAGGGGTTGTTGTCGTTGCAGGAAAGGCCGCCGCAGAGTGCTTGGCTGACGACTAGTTGCTTGCCAGGGAGCTCCGCGGTTTCCTTTTCCTCAACCGGGACGGTTTCCTTGGTCTCGGCAGGCTCCGGGGAAGCAGGTTCGCTTGCCGCTGCGCCTTCGCACGCGCCTTCCCTACATACACCCACGCTGCAGGCGATGCCGTTCGGCAGGGGCCCAGTCACGCATTGGCCTTCAAAGCAGCCGTCGGCCGTGCACTCGTTGCCGTCGTCGCAAACGATGTTCTCACAGGAGGGCTTTGCGCCTGAGTCGTCGAACAAGGCGTAGGGGGTTTCGGCTGCGTTCACCGTGAAGGTCACCGAATTGGTTATATGGTTTAGAACGAAACCGCTGATTTCCTGCCAGGAATCGTTCTTGAATTTGAATGGCTTGATGGTTTTTTCGCTGACCTTGACCTGGCTCTCATCATAATTGAGTGTGATGGTGGGCTGCACGCTGCCTTGAATGGAAATTTCGTAGCCAGTCAGGAAATGCCACTCCGGGGCCATAGAATCCAGTTCCGGCAGGGCCGTGGTTATTTTTTCTATTTTTCCCAATTGTGCCTTGGTTTCCTTTTCGCTGGAAAGCGCAATCTGCAAATCCGAGCCGAAAATCAGGATTTGCGGCTTGGTGGGGCTCACCGAAACTTCTTTTATGCCGGCTTCGATAGCCTGCTGGGCGGATATTTCCACAGGCACCGACAAATCAAGTTTCAGGCTGGCTCCATTGTCGAACTTGATGGTTTCATTCGCTTTAATGCCGTTTACAAAAAACTCTACCGTCGTATTCCGTCGCACACCATCTGGGTCACGGATGAAAAACAAGGCCGGGCTATAGCCATATTTGCTTTGGTACACGCCGCCATTGGCGACTTCCTGTCCATCGATGCGCGCCGAGACCAGCATACCGTCCAGGGCAGGGCCGTTCAAGAATTTGACTTCCCCGAAGTATTGGGCCGGCACGCCCGGAATGGCGTATGCGAGGCCAAAAAAGAATAATACCAACGCCAAGGGCAGGAGGTGCTTGATATTCATATGCGCACCTTAGACGGCAGGGCAGACCGAGGTTGGCACGGGTGCATAGATGTAGGCGTTGGCGACCAGTCCTGAAGTAAGTCCTGGGATGAGGAACCAGTAGCCCTTTCCGTCCTGTAGTTTGCTGCTGACTAAGTCGCCTACCGAGGTGAGAGTTGAACCAGTATAGGTCAGCAACTGCGTCCACGGGATGCGGAGGATGCCATCGCTGCCGTTGTTTACGATTCTGCCCAAAACGCATCTTACGGTCTGGTCAACTGAATTGTAGTGGCCGATGAGGTTCCACCCGAAGTTCAAGCGCCTGCTGGGGAACGTGTTGGGGCCCTGCAGGAACAAGCTACCTGAACCGCTTAACGTGTTAGCGTCAGCCATGTTCACCCAGTAGCCGTAACCGGCCGTCATGGAACTGAGGCAACCGGCAGAAGCGGCACTGCACGGATTGGCTGGGTTGAAGGAACGCCAGCCGTCCACGGCATTGGAGTCAAAGGAGTCATAACTCCAAACCGATGTGACGTCGCTTAAAATCGAGGCCAAGACCTTGGAGATGTTGGTGTCGGCTGGCACTTCAGGCAACGAGGCCAGGTTCCACCCAGCAGACAAACTGAGACTATAGGCGTTTGCAGTCGTGAAATTCCATTCTTTTTGTTCCGCCAAAGCATTGCTGGCCGAATCCGTTACCGTGGTCTTCACTCGCACGGTGTAGGTGGTGCCAGTATTCAAATCGGGGCTTGGGTCAAAGGTGGCCACATTGTTGTTCGCGTTGAGCGTAATCGTGCCA
The DNA here is from genome assembly GCA_018304425.1 of Candidatus Iainarchaeum sp. Taxonomy (GTDB): domain Archaea; phylum Iainarchaeota; class Iainarchaeia; order Iainarchaeales; family UBA10219; genus UBA10219; species UBA10219 sp10219u. Next base: position 34,142 of record JAGVWE010000006.1, read on the forward strand.
GCTATGAGGCTCACGCCATTGTTCACGTCGATGCCGTTTTGGACGCTGCTCGCGTTCATGGCCTCGCTGAACGTAACCACGATGTTGGCCGTGGAAGCCACGCCCTGCTGACCTTCAAATGGGCTGACGGAGGTAATCGTTGGAGGCGTGGTGTCGCTCACGGTTTCAATCCATAGCTTTCCAATGGCGCTACCGTTTCCAGCCAGGTCAGAGGCATTGAAGTCATATTGGATGTTTCCGTCAACCGTCTGGAAGATGTAATGTGTTCCGCCAGAAACCGTGTTGAAATCGCTTGTCGAATACCTATAATAGCTCGTCATGTTGACGCCGGAAGTGGCATCGGTGCACGTCAGCGTGACTTTCTGTGGCGGGGCCGCCCAAGAATAATCGCTACTGTCCTGCGCCGTACTGGAGCCATCGTTGACGTTTACGTCAATGAAATAATTGCCGTCAGTTACGTTTGGACTTACCGTATTCCACGCATAGTTCACGTCATATTGTCTAGACGTGTTGCCGTCAAAGTTAAATATAGTCACATTGTTTTTGTCTAGATTCGTGACCTGGAATGAATTCACGTAAGTGTCATAGCCTCCACCTTGCCTTGCAGTCGCTCCGAAAAATCCACGTGTGCCCCACTTAAGCGCAACATTCAAACTCCCCAAATAGTTCCAGTCCGTTCCTGTGTCCCCCCAGTAAAACTCAAGGTTGTTACCGTCATGGTAAGTCGACGAATTATGCTCGTTCACGATTAGCTTCAAGTACACCGCTTTGTTGTAATCCCATCCACCGCCATTTGCAATAAAACCACCCGTGACCGATTTAATCACCGTATAAGTACTTTGGTTTCCACCGGACGCAGTCCAATCGAGTTTACGCAAAGCAAATTCAAGGGAGCCATACCCATTATAGGTGGTAGCTTGGAAGGCATATCCGTTTTTCTTGGCATCATCCTTTCCCCCAGCAAAGAAAATACCAGCACTATTGAGGGCGTGGTTTGAAAGCGAGGAACTGTCAGGCCTAACCTTCATCACATATTCTGCGCTGGCTATGTTGAAATCCTCTGTGAAGGGCGTGAAAACCACGATGGCGTGCCCACCATGCCCGGTGTTATTGCACGGTCCTGCGCTCACATTACCATCATCACCACCGAGATAAAGCGCATTTCCCGAACCAGGCATTGAAACCCGGCGCGCATTTCCACAATCATATTGGTATGTTTTGTCAGAAAAGTTTGAGTTGGAGTCAACAGCATTAAAGTCTTGGAACCAAGTCTTGTTCAAGCCCACATTGAAGTCTTGTGAGATTAGGTTTTGCCGCGTGCCAGCAGTTGACGAATAATAGAGGCTTGCGCTTAACTCAGCACTTGGATTGCTACCTGCATCGAGCTTAAAATTGACTGGGTGCGTAGGATTTCTAGAAGCGATGTAAATGCCGGGTGTGTTGGGGGAACTGACGGTAACCGCTGCATAAACAAATCCGATGAATAAAATTGTGAATAGCGCAACCCCTAGGTCCCTTGAGACTTTGATTTTCCCCCACCTTAGTGCCAATGTGAACAGCAAAGCGAATAAAAGGGGATTGGTTGGTGCTGGAATATAAGACATGTGAAAGGCATAAGCAACTTGGGGCAAAGGCAGAATAGTCGATGGAAAGATAAGTGCGAGCAAGTGGTTGCCGGCGTATTTTGACGTGCCAAATGACGACGCCTTGCTGAACCTGGGTTCGGGTTATGGTGCACAGAACGTGGTGTTCGGCCCGCTGGTCAAGCACATTGTGTGCGTGGACATCGCCAAGCACCGGCATCTGGAAGCGCGCACGAACGAGGCGCGGTTTGGGGTCAGGCACTGCGCGTACGTGGTGGCGGACGCCTGCCGTCTGCCATTGAAGAAAAATGCGTGCGCGAAAGCCATTGCCTGCGACGTTATCGAGCATGTGGATAACGTGCCGGCATTCTTGGCCGAAGCCCAGCGGGCGATGAAGCCGGGCGGCAAGCTGTTGTTGACGGTGCCAGCCTTGCACGAGTTCTATAAGGACGTGTCCGGCTTCTTCGGCGACATCCTGCGTGCATTGAAGATTTTGAAACCAACTGAGACCACCCATGCAGACCTTCACAACCAGGTCCATTCGATGCAGGAATGGCTGCGGCTCGTTCGCGAAGCCGGATTCGAAGTCGAGGACGCACGAGCTTCCACGATGTTCCCGCCCCTTCACTGGTTTGGGGTGCCAAGGTTCTGGTCCTCGAACAAATGGGTGCGTGCAGTCGACGACTTCTTCTGCCGTCTGCCGGGGTTCAAATGGCTGGGCCAGGCGGCCGTGTTCGAGTTGAAAGCTGCTCAATCACAAGTGGGCAAGTTGGCTGGCGTTGTCGTGAACGCCAAGCCACAGAAGCCAAACGAATTTAAGGCGAACGCCCAATAAATCCAGCAGTATGCCCTATGAAAAAGTCTTGAAGGGGGCGTCACTGCTGACGCTCTCCAATTTTGTTGGCGGGATCCTGTCATTGGCTCAATTGATACTGGTTGCGAGGGTGCTTACAATCACAGCGTTTGGAATATTTTCCCTTGTTACCGCCATTGCCCAGCTCGCTTCCGAACTTGTCCTTCCCGCCTTTTCACAGGCTGTCCTCACCCACTATTCCAAATTCGCTTTACGGGGAAGGGGCGAGGTAAGCAAATTCATGGCCTCAACCATGCTTCTGACTATTGCCTGTTCCATAGTCGTAATGGGAACTCTTCTGCTTTTGTCTGGCTTTGTTGCGAACAATCTCTACAATGAACCGGCTATCTTGCCTTATCTGACTTTGGCGGCTTTCCTTGTTGTCCTTGTTCCTGCCAGCAACAATCTTGAAGCGTTTCTTCTGGCTATGGAACGCTTCAAAGCGTACTCCGCGCTCACGATTCTCCTGCCTCTAATGTCTCTTGTCCTGTCGGCTGCTGCCGCCATTGGAGGGCTTGGAATTACAGGGTTTGTTTTGGCCTTGGTAGTGTCCCAAGCAATCAACCTCGGCACCATCCTGCTGCTATTAAGGAACCATTTCACGTTAAGGGGCCTTGAAATACCCCGGCAGACCATCAAGTTTTGGCTGCCCATTGGCGCCGGCGCCGTCGTTAAATCGGTGCAGGGAAGCCTGCCGGCGCTTATTATCGGAAAAATACTGGGCTTGGAGGCAGTGGCCTTCTATGGACTTGCCCGGAAGACGGCACAAATCGTCCCCTCCATTACAGACCCCTACATTACCAGCATAACCGTTGTCTGCCTCAACGTTTACACCAGGGCGAGGAACAAATTTGATGACCTCCTTAACCTTGGAATAAAGCATTTGGCTGTTTTGGTTTTTTATTTGGCTGGCGCGTTTATTTTGTTGGCCGACAAAATCATTCTCCTCTTTTACGGCCAAAAATATGCTCCCATCATTTACGTGGCGATCTTCATTGCATTCGCTCTTGCGGTCATCCAGTCCGGCTTCTTTCTTAGAATCGTCTTGTTCCCAAGAAATGCATCAAAAGATTATCTAATGGCATCCATCCTCAGCCTCGTGGCCCAAGTTGCATTATTGTCAACCATGCCGCTTTACTTTGGTTTAAACGGTATAGGCTACAGCGAGCTGCTGCGTGGTGTAACCCTGTTCATGATTGCCATGGCATTCGCGAAAAAACACGGCCAGCAGATTAAGGTCAGCAATATCTTAATTCCAATGGGGTTGTGCCTGGCATTGCTCGGACTGGTGGGTCTGCTGCCAGTCAACGAAATATTGGCAGCCGCCTCCTTTACCGCCCTATATTCGCTGTTCCTCATTGGCACGGGCTTCATCAGCTATGCGGAGTTGAAGAAAACCCTCGCAACGGCCTTCCGGAAACTTACAGGGAATGGTTTCCCTCCCACACCCTATTAAGCCTCACATCACGGATTCGTATACTTCCAGCGTCTTCTTGGCAATGACCCCCCAATCATGGTTTTTGACCACGTATTCCCTTGCCGCCCTTCCCAGCCTCGATTTCCTGGCATCATCGCCCAGCAGGCCAGCAATGGCCTCGGAAAGGGCATTAATTTTTTCAACCGGCAAAGAAGCCGGCGGCAGATAATTGGATGCATGGGAGTCAAACAAATCCACCAGCATGCCACGCTCGTCGTCGCCCAGCAAGCCAGGGAAAGCACCCACCGCACTTGCAACCACTGCCTTCTGCATGGACATGGCCTCCAAACAACTTAGGCTCGTGGACTCCGCGCTTGAAGGAAACACCACGACATCGGCTTGAGCAAAAAACGGGGTCAGGTCTTCGTTTTGGATTGCGCCCCTGAAAGAAACATGCTCGTTCACACCCAACTCAAGGACTCTTTGCTTGAGGCTTGCCGCAAGCGGGCCATCCCCGATAATCACGAAACGGGTTTCCGGGGCTTCCCGCAAAATCCCGGGAATAGCTTCCACGAGGAACTGGATACCCGTTTTCGGCACCAGCCTCCGCACAGCCAAAACAATTCTTTCAGAAGAAGCCTTCCGAGCCTGGTTCCGTGGAGGGGCAAAGAGGGCAGTGTCCACTCCATTGGGGATGTCGAACACCTTTTCCTTTGGTGCGAACCTTTGAGCCACCCCGGTTAATTCCGGGCTGGTGGAGATAATGGCGTCAGCGGCTTCCAATGAATAACGCCGGAAAAATTTGTACGTCAGGCGATTGAAGAATGGATAATACTCACGGTCAAGGGTTCCCAAGCCATGAAGCGTCAGGACCAGGGGCAGGCGAAGTTTTTTGCACACGGGCACGGCCATTGCGCTGAGCCGATGCGAGTAATGGGAGTGGACGAGGTTGGCTTCCGAGCAGAAACCTGTGAGTTTTTGGTGGTGGTTGAGCAGGCCCTGTAGGCTTGGCTTCCACGGCACTCGAGTAACCGGAAAATCGGAGGGACAGTCTTCGATGGTGTTGGTGAAAAGTCGAATGTCATGGTTGAGCTTCAATAACTCGCGGGTGAGATAGTAAATGTGCAGCTCTGCTCCGCCAATGAGGGGCAAATAGCTTTCCGCCAGCATGGAAACCTTCATTTTCCCACTCCTGCCACGCGATTCTGTTTTTTCAGGACGAGGTGCATGATATACCCGTCAGCTGGAAACAACAAGGAAAATAGGGAAGCAAAAAGCCTAAGCAGGCCCTGGCTGTCGTCCGCCTTGCAAAAAAAATTCTTGGTCAACTGATACTCCACAATGCATTCATTATTCAAGCCAGACACAAGGTTTTCGACCAAGAATCCTCTGCCCTTGTCCAGCTTTCCAGCGGCTGTGGGGGAATGAATATCCACCAATGCTTGAATTTCGGCATCGGTAAGCGTTTTTGGCAGGGAAAGCCTGGTTTGAATCGCGGCACGAAACCTATCGTAAATGCTGCGACCCTTTTTCCCCTGCCTGGGCCTAACCTCGGCTGCCAGCCCCCGGGCATAGCCTACAAGCCTTGAAAAGGCCACCAGCAACCCATTTTGGGAAAAGCGCTTGTTGGGCTCATGTAGGATAAACAGTCTGCCTCCCTCTTTTAAGACCCGGCTGGCTTCTTGCAGAGACCGCCCATAGTCAGGCAAATGATGCAACACCGAAAATAAAATGATGGCATCAAAAGACCGGGAGGCAAAAGGCAAATAATCCGCGTCCAGTTTTACGAACGAAATACCTGTGGAAAAACCTTTGACCTGTTTTTCCCTGCTTTTTTTCAGCATTTGCAGGGAAATATCCCCGCAGATTAAGGCAGACCCCGTCGGGCGGCAGGCGTTGAGGGTGCTTGGCACAAAACCAGTGCCACTGCCAATGTCGAGTATAACCTGCTTGGCGGCGCCGGCAAAGAACCTCGAAAAAATGTCTTGTGCGGTTTTCTTTTCCCCGACAAAAATCTCGTCATGGCTGCAATCATACGCATCTGCTTCGATGTCGTGAAACACCTCGTTAATCACCTTTATTTCCGCGTCACTAAAATCCAAAACCATCCCCTCAATCCTGCCTAACCGAATCCACAAAACAGTTAATTCTCTCCACTATTCTATGACCCGCTTTCCCGTCCCCGAACGGGCTGGAACCCGCAAAAGGCTTCCCGCCACCAGAACGGTTGAACTGCTTATACGCTTCAAGTATTTTTTTGACTGAATAACCTGCCAATACCCCGTGACGGCCCAGCACTTCGGGGCGCTCGGTGTTGTTCCGCACAATGATAACCGGCTTTTTGTAAATGGTGGCCTCTTCTTGAATGCCGCCGGAGTCAGTTACCATTAACTTGCTGTGGCTGCATAAGTTCAGGAAATCGAGGTATCCAAGCGGTTCAATGAAGGAGAGGTTGGAGTGGTTCTTGAATTTATTGAACAACCCAAATCGCTTGAGCATTTTGAGGGAGCGGGGATGAACCGGATAGATTACGGGCTCCTTGAATTTTGCCACGGCTGAAAGCACGGCTTTCAGTCTCGGCTTGACATCCACGGTTTCCTGGCGGTGGGCCGTGAGCACCACATAAGCGCCTTCCTCCAGTGAAAGACGCTCTAGAATCCGTGATTTTTTGGCCTTGTGCAGGTTTTTGGTGGTGGCTTCCACAATGGGGTTGCCGGTGAGGAAAATAGTCTTCCTATCCACGCCCTCTGCCTGCAGGTTCCCCACGGCAGTCTTGGTCGGCGCAAAGTTCAGCAAAGCCAGATGGTCGGCCATGATGCGGTTTACCTCTTCGGGCATGTTCAGGTCAAAGCTCCGCAAACCGGCTTCCACGTGCGCGAACGGAACGCCCATCTTAGCTGAAACAAGGGCTGCGGCAAGAACGGAGTTTGTGTCTCCTTCGGCCACCACCAGAGCGGGTTCCTTGCCCTTGAACGCCCGCGCCAATGCCGAAACCATTTTGTCGACTTGCCTTCCATTGCTTTCCTCTACAACGCCCAGATTGAGATCCGGAGAGGGGAGGGCCAACTCATTCAAAAAAACCGAGCTTAGGGAAGGGCTGTAATGCTGCCCTGTGTGAACAAGCAACAAATTTTTCCGATAACGTTTCTTGAGTGACTTCACGATGGGGGAAAGCTTTATTATTTCGGGCCTGGTTCCAAACACGATAGCAATACGCATAGCATCCCTTACTTCAGCGCCACGGCCGTTGTGCCATACCCAAAATAATTGAGGGGAAAGGTCTTTCTTAGTTTGTCAATCAAACGCTGGAATGGGAGGGTAAAAGGCAGGTAAGCGCAAAGATATGGAATACAAAGGGTGGAGGCCTCTAAGGCTCGAACCTGGAACTTGGCTTGCCTCAGCCGGTGCAAGAAAACCCAGGGGTATTGCCATAAGTGGGGGAACTCTTCCTTGCAGGCATATTTTTCATAGACTCCCTGACCAAGCAAGTTAACGAGCACCAGAAAAACCCCTTTGAGCAGCGCAACAGGCGCATTTAATGTGAGCTCCCAGAACCTTCCGCCCCCAATCATTGTCATGCTGCAAAGGTTTAAACAGGTTGGCACTGCAATGACCGCTCGGGAGTTGGTTACCCGCCATATCTCTCTTAGGCCCTTGTCAAAGTCAGGCAAGTGCTCCAATACATGGGACGAGACGACGCAGTCAAAGCCATTATCCTTGAAGGGTAGGTTTTCAGCGTCTGCCACGACAAAGTAAACGTTTTGCACGTCTTTCTCTGAAAGGATGCGTCGTGCGGTCTGAATGTTGGGACAGGAGAGGTCAACCGCTACGAGGGCGCGGCAGTTGTGCGCGAGAAGGAAGGCCAATACGCCTTCCCCGCAGCCGGTGTCCAAGACGAAAGCATGAGGTGGAACATGCTCGACAATGGAGGCATACTGCTGGCGGTGGGCATACCGGCGGAGGGGGTTAGGAGACTCGAAGCGCTTGGCCCAAATCGCGTCCGCGTGAGCGAAATAGCCCTCCTTTGTCTTGTCCATTAAGCATCTCCCTCGATGAAGCCAAGGACTGCCCTTGCCCTCTTTTCCCAGGTATATTTTTGCATTACTTCTTTTTTCGCGTTTTCGCCGATTTTTTTCGCAAGCGCCTCATCAGTCAGAACCCGTAAAATACCGTTGGCAAGGGATTCCGAGTCAGATGGCCTGACAAGAACGGCGCTTGTCCCATCCTGCAGTATTTCCCGTATCGATGGAAGACCAGTGGCCACAATGGGTTTTCCGGCGGCCATGTACTCGAATAATTTTAGAGGGGATGCGTAATACGCGAAATGCTCGGTCCATGGGAAGGGGATGACACAGACGTCAAAGGAATTAATGAATTGCTTGACTTCAGCCGGCACAACATAGTCGAATACCAACAGTTTTTCGTTCATGCCAAGCTTGGCCGCCAAAGTCGTATACCCTGGAATCATCTCCTTGGGCCCTCCGACCAGGCACAGCATTGTTTCAGGAAATTTCCGCAAAACAATCTGCATGGCTTGAATCAGCGTCTCGAGCCCTTTTTCCATGCCAAGCGTGTGGAACCGGCCAATGTAGCCGATTATTTTTTTGTCCGGCAAGCCAAGCCGTTCCTTTGTGGTTACCGAAGGCTCAGAAAACGAAAGCACGCGTTCGTCAACAGCGTCATGGGCCACAAGGATCCTTTCAGGTCGTATGCCGGCAAGCTTTGAAAGCCTCTCCCTGGTTGCATGGGTCAGAACAACGTAGGAAAAGCGCTTGGAGAGCGCCAGCAAAAAGAAAATGGAGTGGGGATGCAGGGAGTGAAGTTCAAAAACCACCCTTATTTTCTTGAACAAGGCGATTAACCTGAGAAGGCTCGCGGTAGGGTAATCCCTTACATAATAAATGTCGGCTGTGTCACGCAAGAGAAGGAAAAAAAACAAGGCGAAGAGAAAACTCGCACAATATAGTGGAAACGCCAGCAACCGTTGCACGATGTAGGGGGTAACCTCAAGCAGGTCAATGCAGGGCAGTTGCCTGAAGTTAAATGGGTTTACGCCATAATAAGAAAAAATATTTGGGCTGTGTTGGGCCCTCATTTCCTTTGACTGGTGCCATCGTTTTGGAACAATCAAGGTGACTTCAAGCCCTTTGGAGACAAGGGCGCTGCAGAACTTCATAATCTGATTGCTTTGGGCCTTTTCCGAGGGAATTCGGGCAAGCGACAGGTAAACCAACTTCATGCAAGGCAACCCCTAAACACGTTAACCAGGTTATTGGCCAGGTTTTTTATAGAGTGCTTTTCCACTACCCTCCTTCGAAGCCCTTTGGAAAGGCGGGCCCGCTGTTTTTGGTCAAGGCTTAAAACAAACTCTATTTTCTTGGCAAGGCTTGTTGAGTCACCCTCAGCAAAGAAAAGAGGTTCACCAAACGCACCCAACAGTTTTTTCAGGGCTATATTCGAAGTCAACAGAAGGAGCCCGGTTGACATCGCTTCAAGTGCTGCCTTGTCAATGCTTCCCGTTCTGCTTGCGTGAAGAAACACCCCATAGCCACGCAAGCGGGTGGGCAACGCAGAGAAAGCCACGCCGCCCAAAAAGCACACGGTTTTTTCCAACCAGCATGCCAAGACTTTTTGCTTGAGCGAAGCAAGATAAGCAATACCTTGAGGCATTAGGGGTTCACCGATGACGTCAAGCATGAGGTCTTGGAATCCCCGAGTTCTAAGCCGGGACATCGCCGCAACCAGGGTTTCATAGTCTTTGATAGGGCTTATTCTGCCCACCGAGACAAATTTTCTTGCGTCTGGAATAAATCCAGGCAAGGGCTTAAAAAAATCGGTGTCAATGCCCTGGCCTACCACGACTTTCTTTGGGCTGGGAAGGCGAAAGCCTTCCGCAGAGGAGGTTACAATTTTCGTGGCAAACGCCTCTGCTACCCGAAGCAGCAGGCTAACGTTTTTATGGGCGTACCACATCACAATTGGTTTCCCATACAGCGCAGCAAATGGGGCCATCAAGAGCGTGAATTCAGGAAACATGTGGCAGAAGATGACGTCCACCCGGTGCCGGGAAAAAATCATGGAAACGGTTTTCAGGAAGCGGGGCAACAAAAACAGGGGGTGAGGCACGCGCGATTTGTTTAGTGAATAGATGGTGATGTTCGGCGGCAGGTTTGTTTCGCAGGCATCCAAAGTCAACACCACAAGTGAATCCACTTGGGTTGCCAGTGCCCTAATCCAGCCACAGGCAAAACCCAGGAAGGGGTCGGATGGATCCACTTTGGGGGTGAACATCAGGACGTTCATGGTTTTCCCCTGTGGCTGCCCCCCAGAATGAACAACCGGTGCCATTCGGAGAAGGCCAAGAGCGTCATAAGCTTGGATATCTGACGGCTACGCCATTTCTTCTGTGCCGCGATCCGCTCGACGAGGGCATGCACGGCGCGGTCGTCGAAAAGGTTGCAATGAGCCTTTAATTCTCCAAACCGTTGTTCGGCGTATTCCCGCAGTTCCGCGTCAAACCAAAGTTTCAACGGCAGCTGGAAGCCCTGCTTGGCACGCGCCAAAATAGGCGGTGGCAGCTTGTCTTTGACGCTCTTCAAATAAAGGTAGCGCAATCCCCCTTTTCCAAACCCTTTCACCAATAGGTTGAGCGGGAGGGTAAATGAAAACTCGACCAGTTTGTGGCTGGCCAGGGGAACCCTTCCCTCCAATGAATGCGCCATCGTTATTTTGTCGAAATTTTGCAGAACGTAGTACTGGAACCAGTTCGCATAATCTGCGTAGCGCAGTTGATTGAGGTAATCGAATTTCCGGGCCGCCGAAAAATATTGGGCTGCAAGCCTTTTCGGCGTATCTGCCAGCACTTGACTTTTGACTTCCTCCGAGACCACCAGCCGCTTCTCGTCCTCATCCATCACGGCATTGACGGCCAAATAGTTCTCTTCGAGGGTCTTCTCAGCGAAGCGGAGGGGGCTTTGAAGCGAGGGCGCAAATTCGAAGGGAGCGTGTCGACCCGCCATGGAGGCTAGGAGGCGCCGGACAGGGGATGGCAGGCATTCGAAAGCCCTTTGTGTTTTGGCGAGGAGATACTTTTCATAGGTGGCAAAAGCTTCGTCGCCTCCGCTACCTGTGAGAACAACTTTCACGTGCTTTCTCGCCAATTCCGCCAGGTAATATTCTGCGATATAGTGTTCTGGGGCCGTCGGCTGCTCGAGGTGCCACAGGATTTTTGATAAATCGCGGAGGACACGCGGTTTGACGATGAACTCATGGTGGTCGGTGTCATAGAGACGTGCTATTTCAGCGGCGTACGGCAGCTCGTTGTAGCAACCTTCACTCTCAAACCCTATGGTGAAACTGGCAAGGGGCACCTCGCTTGACTCGCGCAAAAAGCCGAGCACGGCGCTGGAATCGATGCCGCCAGACAGATAAATCCCGATGGGCACGTCGCTTATTAGGCGTTCCTGCACGGCTTGTCGGATTACTTCGCGCGTGCGGGCAATGAAATAAGCCTCAGTGCCGGTAGAAATGTTTTCTTTCAGTTGCCAATAGCGCCAGCAACGGATGCCAGCAGCATCCACCGTCATGGCATGGGCGGCAGGCAGGCTAAAGACGCCTTTGAACATGGTTTCGGGGGTGGGCACGAATCTGAAGGTGAGATAGCCGTCCAATGCTTGGAAGTTCACTTCCGGTTCCACTGCAGGGAATGCAAGCAGGGCCTTTATTTCCGAAGCAAAAAGGAATACCCCTTCATTCTGCCAATAGTAAAGGGGTTTCTTACCTGTTCGATCGCGTGCCAAAAACAATTGTTTTTTGTTTGCATCCCAGATCGCGAAGGCAAACATGCCGTTCAAGCGTTGAAGGCAATCAAAACCGTATTCCTCGTAGGCATGGATGACGGATTCCGTATCGGCATTCGTGGCGAATCTGTGGCCTTTTGCCTCTAGTTCCTGCCGTAATTCCCTGTAGTTCCAGATTTCACCATTGAAAACAATCCACACGCTGCCGTCCTCGTTGGACATCGGCTGGTGCCCGCCTGCGAGGTCAATAATGCTTAAGCGACGGAATCCCAATTCGAGGTTTTTGTCAGAGTAATAGCCTTCGTCGTCGGGGCCGCGGTGTTCCATGATTCGAGTCATGGACTTAATCAATTGCTTGTCATTGAATCCATACACGCCACAAATGCCGCACACGAAAATCACTTGACCCCATACAGCTCTATTGTTTCACCGTTTCTTTGACTAAACGCCTTAACTAATTCAAAACCTTGGCTTCCCTTAACCTTTTGCCATAAATGCCCTTGATTTCCATCGTATAAAACAATGTATACCGGCAACCCTTTTCCTTTTAATCCCTGTACTCTGCGGTCGAATTCGTTAACTGGGAATTCCGTTACCTTTCGTGAATGTCGCCTGTCATACTTAAGCGTGTAAAAAGAGAAATTAACCCAGTTCACCCGAATGTCATGCGAGGCAAGAATCACCGCTGAATTGTCCGGAAAACTGTCAACAACGTATTTTGCTATATTGTCCAGATCTATCGTTGAGTAGCTGTTAGCATACGTGAAGATTGTCTCCTGCTTGTTCCCGACCAGCACAAAAGAGGGCAAGGCCACTGAAAGAATTAACAGAAACAGAATCTTCCGTTCATGGCCAACGAAAAACGTTTTCGCCAGCGAATTCGCTTCATTGAAGGCAACCAAGAAAAAAGCGGCAATCATCGGAAAGACAAACCTTGGCTCCTTGTTCGGAATAAGCGTAAAAACAACGAAGTAAACGGCGGTTAGTACAAGCAAAACCCGGGCAGCCGGATTTTTGTTTCTAAAAGCCCCATACAAACCAACCAAGCCAATCAAGAAAAGAGGCCAGTTTGCCACTTCAAGCAGAGCAACGAGGTAAAAAGCGATAACCCTTGCACCCATCGAAGAGATAGCGGATGAAGCGGAAAGTTTTTCGCTGCCTGGCAAAAGCCAGCCAAGAGTATTTCCAATCAATGTTCCCCTCTCGGTTGAGTCCTCGGGAAAAAAGCCTGCAAACACGAGAACAAGTGCCAAGTAAAGCAAAAAACCGAGAAAGGCGCAGCCAAGAATTCTAACATTCTTCTGCCTCAAAAACACAAACGACCGGTGCTTGAGTAATAAGTAGAAGAATATTATTGGGAAAACCAGGGCAGCCGGAAACTTGATCATTGAACCAAGAAAGGCAGAGGCCGCTGCAAGAAAAGCGGGCCTGTTCAAACCTGATTGCTCGCTTTTCAGGAAATAATAAAGTGTTGCGAGAACTGCAAAAGTCGAAGGGACATCCCGCATAATTAAAACAGAATGCTGCAGGAAAATAAAGCTCAGAGAAAAAGCCACGGTCGAAGCAATGGCGGCCGCCCTGCCAAATACTTGTCTGCCAAGCTTGTAAACAAAAACCAAGGCCAAAAACGAAAAAACCGTTGAAACGATTCTTGCAGCAAAGTCATTAACCCCAAACGCAGCAAACGAAGCAGCCATAACAAGTGCATACGCTGGCGGATAATTGAAGCCAGAGGAAAAGATTGCAAAGTAATTGGAAATATAACCGTAAACATATGTATACAGCCAAGTGCCTGAAAGGCTTGTTGGCAGAGAATTCAAGAAATCTTTTGCAAGGTCATACACGAATATGCCCGCAATGGTGTGGCTACCTTCATCCCACGTCAAAGAAAGATTGGATGCAAGTAAGAAAGTGAACACAGAGTAAGCAAAAAGATAGCCTATAAGAGCAGTCTCCGCCTTATGTACAATGCCATGGTTGCTGGCAATGGCGCCAAAATAGGCTCGTACCCTTTCAATAGAATTCATAGTTTCCCTGCCCCACCGTTGCCAAGAGTGAATGGTAATGGTCATAAAAGGATTGCTCCGAATACCGTCGGCGCACCAGTTCCCTGCCTTTTAAGCCTATTGAGGCTGCCTTGTCGGGGTGGTCAAATAAGTAAATCATTTTCTCGGCAAGTGCTTTGGGGTTCCTTGGCTTTACGAGGAAGCCGTTGACCCCATCGGTTACCAACTCAGGTATGGGCCCAATGGCAGTGGTTATTACGGGTTTGCCACAGGCATTTGCTTCAACGATAACCCTACCAAAACCCTCGGAGAGGGTGGGAAAAACCAAAAGAGTGGAAGCAGCATACTCTTTTGCTAACTCCGCCAAGGACAGAAAGCCTTGAAATGCGACATTCTGTGTTAATCCCAGCTTGCCTACAAGTTCCTCCAACTCTTTCTTCCTTGGTCCTCCACCCCTAATCACTAGCCTAGCAGCTGGATGGCATTTAACAACTTCCGCCATTGCCAAGATAGTATCTTCGGGGGCTTTTCTCTTTCCAAGCGTTCCAACAAATAAAGCAATTTTTTCCTTGTTTTTGTTTTGTTGGGCTAAAAAAGGCTTCAAATCCATGTATCCCGGAAAAATGATAATGGGCTTTCCTGGCACCAACTGCTCGATTTTTTGCTTCATGTAGGCGGTTACGGCCCTAATCCAGTCTGCATGCGAAAAAGAATTTTTCACTACATAATGCAAGGCGCCTTTAGCCAGCCACTGAAAGGGCCCGCTCATCTCATGCAAATATGTTTCCTCCCACTCCCCGTGACAGTGAACAAGCAATTTTACCTCTCTCCCAAGAAGCCTTAGGAGTGAAGTAAGCCCTGAAGAGACAAATCCTGACACCACTGGATCCTCAGCATCTATGATGCGGACATTTCTTCGTAAGGCCAGCCATAATCCAAGAAAGCCGGTTACCAGAGTGTACCATAGGATATCCAAAAATGCTATTGGAAGCACGGGCACTAAGTGAAAATCTGCTCCACAACGGAATTTCAAAAATCTTGGCTGGTTTGTCCGCGCAATCACCGTTAACTGGTGTCCCTGAGAAAGATTCAACCACTTTGCCCGAATGCTATTATCAAATGGAACCACGTTGGCGCTCCATTTAACCCTCTTTTCAGTGCATTTGTTCGACTGAACATAAATTGTTCGGCCGATAAACAACACGTTCATTGCTTCATCCCCTGTGCTTCCTCGAACACGGCCAGCGTGGCGTCGGCAAGCTTTCCCCAGGAATAACCTTTAACCTTTTGCTTCGCGTTTTTGACGAGTTCCCGCGCAAAAGCCTGGTTGGAGAGCACTTGCTTGAGCCTGTCTGCCAGTTGGTTTAAGTCATGGGAATCAACGAGCAAGCCGTTCACGCCGTCTTCAATGAGTTCCCGGTTAGGTTCAAGGTCAGAGGCAAGAACGGGTGCACCAGCAGCCATGGCTTCCAAGAGCAAGTGGCTTTGGCCTTCGTATGAGCTGTACAAGACAAAGGCATCGCAAACGGAAAGGAACTGGAGGACTTTTTCGTGGGGTTGCCGCCCCAAAAACAAGGCATCCACCTTCAGTCGCTGCGCCAGTTCCTTGAGGTTCCGCTCCTGGTCCCCTTCCCCAATCACAACCAGCAGGGCATTGATTTTGTGGGCAGCCATGCATTCAATGATTTTGTCCACGCGCTTGAAGGGATAGAGGCGGCCAATCGTTAACACGATTGTTTGGTTGGACGGCAAACCCAGCGAGTCTCTTGTTAGTTCCGTGGTTGGAGGCTCCACCGCGTTTGAGACCAGGCGAAACTTGTTTTCCGGAATGCCCCACCCAGCCCACAACCGTTTATTGTAATTGCTCGGGACAATGACAAAGTCAGCTCTATGGGCAACAAATTCCTGAATGAAACGAAGCAATTCAACTCGCAAGCCGAAGCGTTTTTGCTGGAATTCCTCAATATCCACTGCGCTACCAAGCCATCCTACGCGGACAGCATGCTCCCATGCAAAATTGCCTACAAGCCGAAGAATAAACGGCTTGTTCATAAGTTTGGCGGCGATTAAGGCAGGAACTCCTGCAATGACAGGATCAGTGGCAAGGATTACGTCACATTTTCTGGCATGAATTAACGCTTTCCAGGTCGCTAAAGGGATTTTAACCAATGGATGAAGGGTTCCATTAACCCAGAAAATGCTTTCCCTTGATGAACTCGGTTCACCATAAGTAATTACCTCCACTGAATGGCCTTTGGCTTTAAGCCGTTGAGAAAATTGCTTGCAATACGTTGCAGGACCGCCAATCTGGGGCGGGAATATACCTGAAAGAATGCATGCCTTCATTGAATCACGATTTCCACAAATGGTTGAAGGGTGTTGTCGTCAGCGTAATAATTTTTGCCATCAAAATCCAGTTTATAAACGGTTACCGGTCCCGCGTCAAATACTTTGTCAAAGTTGGGGTTGCGCAGATGTGAGTATTTTCGTTTAATCCAGTCAGTCGTTTGCCCAAAGTTTATAATATTTGCATTCTCTTCGCCTGCAACAATAACATGCCGTATGTCAAATGACTTGAGGTACGATATCGCTTCCTTGATGTTGCCCTTCCACACGCCGGTAAGTCTCCTAAAATTCTCGCCGTGGGGCGGATACAGGGAGGTTATTTCATCGGTTGCGACGGCATTGAAATCCTTTAAATAGCCAGAGGAGTCACTTTCCAAAATGGTTTTGTACTCGGTCATTTTCGCTAAATCACTTGAATCCGAGACTTTAAAACCAATTATGTAAAGGTTTGAGGCAAAGACTGTTAAAAGGAAGACTGACACGATTAATTTTAAACCGAGCGAAAAATTAATGCCTTTAAACCATTCAACAATCGGCAACGAAAGCCTTCCTAGCCTGTAATCCCCTGAAAATTCTTTAAAGCCAAAGATAGCCAGAATGACGAGGGGCAAAATCAATTCGCTTTCAAAGCGATACATGAAAAAATCCAGGCCCAGAACGGCGTTCCTTGAAAGAAATGAAGCCGAGACAAACAAGGCGATGACAAAGAGCTCTGCGCTGGATGGCTTCCTTGACAATAATCCATGGAAATAGTAAAAAACAAAATAAAACCCGATTAAATAAACGATTCCGGGGAAGGTCCAGCTAACGGGGAAAACAAGCAGCAGTAGAGAGATACAGCCCAGCCAAAAAACGAGTTTTTGCTGAAAAGAACTTGTCCTCCCACTATGCAAATAAGCGTAAATGGCGTAAGTCAGTATTATGCTCGAAACAAAAACAATTAAACCGAGTTTTGATGGATACATGGTCAGCGAAAGATTGTAGAGGCCGTAAATGGTAGTCGAATAATTAAAATAAGCGGGTAAAACCAAATCCATCAGGGTGCGAAAAGCATTAATTCCAACGAAGGCAAGCCCTAGCATGGCCGCCAAAAAAGTGAGTGGTCGCCTTTCAACCGCATGATGAGCTGCAAACACAACTAACAGAAAAATGAACAGCGCAACAGTTGCAACAAGGAAAGTTATTTCGTGTGAAAACGCAATTAGGCCAAACAAGAACGAAGCAAAAAGCAAATACTTGAATTTAGGCTTAAGCTTTCTAATATCAGACGTGTCCAACGCGCCAAGAAATTTTGTGCACGCAAAAGTAAATCCTGCCATGAAAATACCTGCAAACATTTGCCTTAGTGCCACGGTTATGAGATTGAATTGGTATGCATTGAAAACGAATACGAAACTGGCGAGAACCGATAAAGCCACGCTCTTTGTTAGAAACCTTGCAAGGAAAAAGAATACAACCAATCCAAAAATAAAGACCAGCTTGCTTGCTCGTATAGTGTTTAATGAATCAAGTCCAGTGATTTTCTGTAAAAAATTTGTGAACGCATTAAAGCCCATTTGCAGCGAAGAATTTGGCTGAGCGCGCAATTGGTAAACATAATACGCTACGTCGTTAAGGGCGTATTCCTGCAAGGGCGTTGGTGCCGCCCTATAAACAAAGGCACCTATAACTAAGGCCAGCAAGACCATGGCGAGAAAAGACCTTTTAAGCAATTTAACCCCTTCAATCAATTAGAATGCAGTGAATTTATTAATTGCTTTTCGACGGGAAGCCGTGCGATTTTAAACTTTGTTGCTCAAGGGCATTAAAAAGGCTAACGCCCAAGTCATTCAATGATAGCATGAAGTTCGTGCTCGTAATTCCAAATTATTTTCCTGCCGTATTCGGGGCAGAAAAGGCACTGCAAGAAACCTGCGAGTATTTGGCAAAAAAACACGAGGTTCACGTCATTACGCGGCAATTCGATGGAACGCCTGCGGAAGCCGAAATGAATGGCGTGAAAATCCATCGCGTGTTTCCCTGCATCGGTTTCCAAACAATCAACCACCGATTTTATGCTGCGTTGTTTTTTCCAAGTGCTTGGCTGAAATTGTTTAAATTGGGAAAAGATGCAATGATACTGAGCCAGGGATTCAGCGCCAACTTGGCGGGGTCCGTTTACTCACGAGTGAGTGGCCAGCCACTCATTATTTTTTTCCAAGGTGGCGACATGGGAGATTATACCGAGCACGCCATTCCGTTCAGCGATATTTTGATGGGGTTCATTGTGCGTTCCGCAAGGAAGGCAGTTTGCGTAAGCAATTATGTGGCAAAAAGGGTTTCGATTTTCCGGCCAAGGGCTTGCGTCATTGTGCCAAACGGCGTGGATCTACACAAATTCACGCCAACCAAGCAGAAGGACGGCAAGCCACGGGTGCTTTTGAGTGTCTCGAGGCTCACCCCCAAAAATGGCTTGGACTTGGTCATCCAGGCATTGCCCCTTGTTAGGGACATCGATTTTTGGGTGGTGGGCGAAGGAGATCAAAGAGGAGCACTTGAAGGCTTGGCAAAAAAACTGGGAGTCGCTGAGCGAGTACGGTTTCTTGGCTATGTCCCGCATGACCGGCTAAATGAGTATCTACATAAAGCCCATGCCTTTATTAGAGTGTCTAGGGACGAAGGATTCGGGATTGCTTATTTGGAGGCAATGGCGGCTGGGATTCCCATCATTTCAACTGGAGTCGGTGGGATAGCGGAGTTTGCGGTGTACGAGAAATGCGCGTTTGAGCCGGAAAGCATTGCAAACGCAATCCAGCAAGTTGTTGGTAATACAACCGTTTCAGAAAGGTTGGCAAGAGAAGGGCTGCAGAAAGCCAAAGAATTCGCGCAAGAAGAGATCTGCAAAAAAATTGAAGCAGAACTACTCGAGGTGAGGGATTGGGGGAAAGAAAGGCAAATTCTGTTGAGCCATTAACCACTGGAAACTTGGCAAAATTGTATTGCTTAAATTGGATGGAACAATACATCCGCAAAAACGGGGGAAAAGCAACGATTCTAGACTTAGGCTGTGGGGAAGCCCTCAACTTTGCCCGGTTGTTGAGCACCTGTCCTCGGATTAGGTACGTTGGAATTGAACCATCAGAAGAGTCGTGCCGCAAAGCACGACACAACCTGCAAGGCCTCCCTACAACCATAATCCACGCAAACGCGTATACTGCTTATGAACAACTGAAGGAAAAATTTGATTTGGTGGTGTCTTTCAGCACCTTTGAACACGTGTATCGACGCCTCAGTTACCTTGAAGCCGCCAAACACTGCCTAAAGGAAGATGGCTATTTCCTGATAAACTATGATGCAGGTCATTTCCTGCAAGGCAAGGAATGGCTCAAAAACATGGTGGGCCCTCTGCTTGCTAACCTTGGCATCGAACGTTATTTCCAAGCCTTCATCAGGGAGGAGGAGTTCCTTGCACTAGTCAAAAAAGCAGGGTTTGAAGTGATGGAAGCAAAATCCTTTAACACGCGGTTGAAGGAGGTCTATAAAATCATTCCGGCTTCCAAACAACCCGCTTTCATGGAAAAGTGGCTCGAATTCGAGGTATGGCTGAACAGCCTAGGAATCGGCTATAATGACGGTATGGCTCCGGTTTTTGGGACACGTAACTTTATACTCAAACACAAAAGCCGCTAATGCATACACTTATGTAACCCCTCTGCGTGTTTGCCGCCCCATCATGGCCAGAATGTAAGGGGGGTAAAGTCGAATAGGTCTCTAAGCCGGGGCATAGGGCGTCAATGAGCCACCCGCTTATTTTTCTTGAGACTCGTAGACAAGAAGAAACCAGCAACAAACCCGGCGAGCCCAAGATAGTTATAAATGATTTGATTGGGAGCATGGACAGGGGAAACTTCCACTCGTTTCGCTATTTCCTCGGTTGTCGCCGCGTTGTTTGCCTCGAATTGGGAAAATTGCGAAACGCGGGTATCATGCGAAAGGAAGGCATCTAGGTTTGCTGATTGGGTGTAGGCATAAAGCATCTTGTCCGCATGAAAGGCTCCCACTAGGGCAAACCAACCGACAAGGAGGAATAAGGAAAGGGAAATGGCTGGCCCTGAAATAAAAGACGGAGCCTTTACAACTAAGGCAAAGGCAACGTACAGCAAGAGGAGCAAAGAGTTAAACAATAAATATTTCGGAAAAAGCTGGTAGAGAGCAAAATCAAGAAGCACTGCAAACAGCAATAAAAACAGCCATTTATGGCGGCTATTGTTTGCCAGGTTATAGAAGGTGTTAACGCCGCTGCCAAGCATTAAAACAAATAATGGGATAGTAGGGGTAATATAGCGAACTAAGTCGAAATGGTCTATCGAAAATTTAGAAACAATAACCCAATACAGGGTGACCAGCACGATTGACAATGAAAACATAGGAGACTTTCTTGATTGCCCCCACCCCAAGAGCGCGAGCAAAAACAGGAAAGAGGAATTGAACAAAAAAACGGCCAGAAACCCGACAAATGCAAAAGCGTTGTAAAAAATATCACGGTGGGTGTAGATGGGGTGTGCATCCGTCAGGTAAACGTCTGAACGGTTCGGCACGATGAATTGGCTCCAATAAAAATGGATAAACACAGCGATGAGCACGAAAATAACAAGGTAACCAAGGAGGGCATGTATGCTAAAGGGAAATCCGCTGTTCCTTTTGCGCAGTTCAATTACGGAGTAGAGAAGCAGAATGCCTCCAATTAGGAGGTTCTCTGGACGGGTGAACATGAAAGCGCCGACCAATACGGCAAAAATGGGGAATTGGCGGGGGCTCTCAAGAACCTTTTGATGAAACAACAGAACGGCAACAAAAAGGCTTAAATTCACTGCCAAGGACAGCGGTGCATTGAGCCAGGGAGGAACGAGCAACAAAAGGACGACCACTGAAAAAAAGGCAAACAAATCATCTTTTAAGAAGCGCAAGGCAAGCGCGAAAAAGGCAAAAAATAACAGGATAGCTGAGAAAATAATAGGCACATGCAGGGAAAGAATGGTATCGCCAAAAAAGACTGTTGACATGGCAATGAGAATGGGGTAGAGGGGTGAATCCCATTGGTACGCAAGCCCTCTTTGAACAGGTGCATATTCACCCTGCAAAAAACCAACCGCGGCCGATCTATAACGAAAGGAATCATCCAACATTATAGGCCTGTCAAGCCAAATACGCCCCAGCACGAGCAGACCCAGAATAATCAAGTAGAATAGCCTGTGCTGACCCCCCTCACCAAGCCCCATTATAGTATTGCGGGCTGAACGCTTAAAATGCTATCCGTAAGTCAGTTTATAGCTTTATAACCCCCTATAAAAATTTAAAATGGTGGCTGCGGAGTAGTATGCTAATGAACCGAGAACTGAAAATAGGCCTCATGATTTCCATTGCAACAATCTTGCTTTTCTTCTTGGCATTGGAAATCGTTCTCCGAATCGTTTATCCGGATAACCCGGAAATGTTATGGCAACCAGACCAGGAATTATGGATCGTGCATGCCCCCAATTTTACAACAACGATTAAAGCTCCCTATGGAGAAACAAGAGTTACCACGAATTCATTTGGCATGCGGGACAAGGAAATCATGCCCAAACAGCTTGGGCAGTATAGAATCCTGGTGGTGGGGGATAGTATAACGTTTGGGCTTGGAATAGCGTTGGATGAAACCTATCCAAGGGTGTTGGAAAGGAAACTCAAGGCGGCCCTTCCGACGAAAAACATCGAGGTGTTGAATTTTGGCATACCTGCCTACGGCACGGACAGGGAACTTATCTACCTAAAATACCACATTGACAGAATACAGCCCGATTTGATTGTGCTTGGATTTTACGTGGCTAATGATATATCCGACAATCTTGCCGGGCAGCGGTTCCGCGTGGAGGGGGGCAGACTCATCAAAAACACTGAATACCTTGACAACAAAATCGAATTGAGAAGGGCGAGCTATCAACTGAAGAAAACCTTCTATTCGTACGCATGGCTCTCTGATAGGCTGTATTTCCTAATCCGAGTCATTAACGAGTGGATTAACCTGCATGTTCCGGTGCGGCTGGACGAGAGCATATTCAGATACGAACTGCTGCTAAAGGACACCCCACCTCGAATCTTGGAGGGGTGGAAGCTCACTGCTGCGTTGGTCGGTGAAATGGCTTCCACAGCCAAGGCCCATGGCGCTGAATTCATGATGCTGATTATCCCGGACGATATACAATACGATCGAAGAAAGTGGGAGCAGATGAAGGCGGTGGCCAACCTCCGCGATGCGGATGTTGATTTGAATAAATCGGTTGAAGAGGCATTAGCTATGTGCACCCGATTGGAGGTGAATTGTATCAATCTGCTTCCAAGGTTTAAGGAGGAACGCGAGCCTCTTACGTGGGAGAATGATCCACATGCAAACGTCAGAGGCCATGAAGTTATGGCAGACGGGCTTGCCAAACATTTAATTGAATTGGGAATACTGGAAATCAGCATAGCTCCTTCAACGACCGAACAACAGTACAAATCGTAAACTTCTCCAACCATCCCTGATGGTTCGCAGCTTGGAAGGAGCTCGGCGTGGATAATAAGGGGTTGGAATCTCTGTCTCTTTTAGGCCGAGCCTTGCAGCCCGAATGCAAAGTTCCAAGGCAAACTCCATACCTTTGGCCCTTGGATTCATCCTCTCAAAGGCATCCCTTGTAAAAGCCCTTAAACCACAGTAACTATCGTTTGCCTTTGAACCGGACATCAACTTTACCATCAGGGACAGCAAGGGGTTTCCGATGGCCTGGTGGAGGAAGGGCATTGCGTTCGGCTTAATGCCCCCCTTGAAACGATTACCGACTACATAGTCATAGCCGCTCTCAAGGGCTCTCACAAACTTCGGCAAATCGTTTACCTCATAGGTTCCATCACTGTCAACCATGACAATGAATCTGCCAGAGGAGGCCTGTATGGCTGAAAGGTAGGCATTGCCATAGCCGAGACCGTCAACCCCAACAACCCTTGCCCCAAGCTTCCCGGCAATTTCTGGGGAACCATCGGTCGAGCCGCAGTCACCCACAACAACCTCGCCTTTAAGATGGTGGCTCCGAAATACCTTCCAAGCAGTCTCAATACATTTACCAATCGTTGCCGCCTCATTGAGGCAGGGAAGGATTAGGGAGACCGTAGGCGTGGGCATACCTGTATTTGGATGACTAAACCTTAAAAGATGGGGTGTCAGAATCCAGTATCCATTACATGGTGAGTGGCAAAGGCGAATTAGCCATTCACCATTTCAATCATCTGCTGAATGTGGTGTAACCAATCCAATTTTCCTTCGATACATTTTCTTGCATTCAAGGAAAGCCGCGATAGCAGAGGCCTGTCGGCCTGCAGCAACCGCGCTTTTTCAACAATAGCTTGAACATCTGGTTTAACGAGGAAACCGTTCACTTCATTCTGAATTATTTCTCTTTGGCCACCGGCATCCGTGGCAATGACTGGCAACCCGCTTGACAAGGCCTCAAGAACCGCCAAGGGAAACCCTTCCCCGCTCCGCGAAGGCAAGACAAACAAGTCCGCTGCCTGATAATGGGCTGGCAATTGCTCGTCGGAAACAAACCCCAGCACACGAAAGTTCGGCAAACCACTGGCGGCTGCAAGGATTTTGGCTTTGTCGGGGCCGTTTCCCGCCACCAAGAAAAGCAAGTCCTCCCTGTCTTTCAGTTGCCTGGCGGCCCCCAAAAGAAAGTCAATTCCGTTCTTGAAGGAAAGCGTGCGCACGGTGAAAACAACGAACTTGTCCAATGGAATGCCCAGGGTTTTCCGCACTGTCGCCTTGTCTTTGGCGGGAGCGAATTTCTGCAGGTCCACGCCATTGTAAAGAACGACTGTACGCGCCGCCGGACACACGGTTTTCACATAGGTCTCGGTTGCCTTGCTCACACACACCACTTTCTTGGCGGCCGAAAGGCTGTAACGGCCAACCAGCCAGTCGTTCAGGCGTTCCAGCCAGTTGAGTGGAAAAGGATACTCAATGAAGGTGTTGTGCTGCACGAGGAAGAAAGGCTTTCCGGCTTTTCTTGCGGCACGGGCGGCAAGAAAGGAGGAAAGATAGGGGTGTCCATGCGCCAAGACCACGTCGGCCCACCGGGTTTTCTCGGCGAGAATGTATGGGAGGCGGGGATGGAAGAAAATGTAGGCCGGTCCAAAACCCCACAATGGATTGAAGCAGGGCACGCGCGTAACGTGAAAGCTCTCCATTCCTTCCTCAGGAAGGACATTGTCGCGGTTGGAAGTTACCACGCACACCCCGTGGCCTTGCCCAGCAAGGCCCTTGGCTTGCTCATAGGCCACTCGTTCAATGCCACCGGGATGGGGCGGAAACGAATGCGTGACGATGAGTATGTTCATGCCAATCTACTTCTTGATTCCGACGATGCTCAGGAAAAAAGCATTGAAAACGACTTGAACGCCCAGTATGGCCGCAATGGAAAGCACCACAGCGCTCTTGAGTTCGTTGACTGAAATGATGCCATATTGCAGCCAGTCCACGAGCTTCCAAAAGCCAAAGGAAAGGGATACCAATAAGAGTAAGAAGCCCAGGAAAGCCGTTTTTTCGAGGTTAAAAAACTTGTTGACAAAGGCATAAAGGGCATCCTTTTGCTCATAACCTTCCACCACGGCATAGGACTTGGCCGAGATGCCAAAGGAAATTATTTGAAAACCAAGGAGAAACAAGAAGCCACCAAACATCAACTGCAACACTTGAAAGAGGGGGTCCGCAGACCAAAAAACGGATAGTCCAAGCGAGTTAACTCCAAACGCCACAAACACCAACCCGGCAACCGCTAACAAGGTGCCGGGCAACACAAACAAATAATCAGGGCTAAACAATAACAGGAAGCGGATGTTCCTCCAACCGGCGCCAAACGTGCTGAGTTTCGAGGGCACTTTCCTCGGCAAATAATGAACGGGAATCTCACAGGTCTTGAGACCTAGCTTGGCTGCTTTTATCCCCATTTCGGTTGCGAATTCCCATCCCCTTGCCTTCAAGTTCATGCGGTTGAATGCTTTCCTTGTAAAAGCACGAAAACCGCAGTGCGCGTCCCCCAAGGATGTCTTGAACATCGTGTTTTGCATAAAGGTCAGCAAAGGATTCCCAATGAACTGGTGCAGGAACGGCATGGCTCCCAGTGCAATGCCTCCCTTGAACCGGTTGCCGACTACATATTCATAGCCGCTTGCCAACGCCTCCACAAATTTTGGGAGGTCAGCCAAGTCATAGGTGCCATCGCTGTCTGCCTTGACAATCCACTGGCCTTTCGCGGCTTCGACTCCGATTTTGTGGGCCAAGCCATAGCCACGATGCTTGTCCCGTATCACGCGGGCGCCCAGTTTTTCCGCGATTTTGTCAGAACCATCGGTTGAGCAACCATCCACCACAATGATTTCGCCCTCGATTTTGTTTGCCTGGAACGCTTCTTTCGCCCTCTGAATACAATCACCAATGGTGAGGGCCTCGTTCAGGCAGGGCAGGATGAGTGAAACCTTTGGCATAACCGTCATCCGCTCAAGTTCTCCTTTACAGCCAGCCTCACAGCCTGCTCGCTGTTGTATTTGGGCGTGAAGCCGAGTTTGCGGAGAGCCGAAATGTCTAACATGTATTTTGGCACGTCTCCTGGCCAGCCGCTTCTGCCGCCGGTGTAGCGGAGCTTGACGTTTTCGAGCTTCATTTCCTCGCAAACGATTTCCGCGAGTTTCTTGATGACCAGCCAGTCCATGGAGCCAAGGTTGTAAACCGAGATAGGGGCTTTTTCGTGCCGGGCAATGTAAAGCATGGCGTTCACGCAGTCCGAGACATGCAGGAAGGGCTTGGACTGGTGGCCATCGCCCAGGATTTCGAGTTCGCGCGGGTTCTTGTGGAGCTTGGCCAGGAAGTCCGGGATGACGCCATGCGTGGAGTTCTTTCCCACGATGTTGGCAAAGCGGAACAACCAGGCCTGCAAGCCGAACAGGTTCGCGTACGCGGAAACAAAGGCCTCGGCCCCCACCTTGCTGGCGCCATACACCGACCAAGGAAAGACCGGCGCATAGCTCTCCGGAATCGGCAGCTGCCGGGCCTCGCCATAGACCGCGGAAGTCGAAGCAAAGGCCAGCTTCTTCACACCCGCCAAGCGCATGGCCTCCAAGACGTTCCAAGTGGCCAAGACGTTCTGCTCAAGGTCAACGTGGGTACGCGTGAAACCACCCCGCACATCCGCATTGGCCGCGAGGTGCCACACCAGGTCCTGACCCTTGACGGCCTTTTTTACGGCCGCCAAATTGAGTAGGTCGGCTTTCACGAGCTTAAAGGACTTGTTTTTCTCGAAGGGCTTGAGATAGGCCTTTCGGCCCGTACTAAAGTTGTCAAAGCAGGTGACTTCGTGGCCTTGCTGCAGCAACGCGGCGACGAGGTGCGAACCGATGAACCCCGCGCCCCCGGTTACCAGTGCCTTCATGGCATAATTCCATGGAAAACCCTTTAAAAGGCTTTTTAGGCAAGGGAATGGAGTGATGGAGGAAAAAGAATTCGAGCAATTCGTGGCCAACCTGGTCATTGCCCTCGCTTTGCTTGCCATCGTGGGGTTGGTGGCCACGGCCAAGCCCAAGACCACGCCAGACTATTACTCGGCGCTTTACCTGGTGCCCGGCAGCTATGAAAACACGGCCGCCAACGGCTTGACTGGCTTCACCTACGCGATTGAAAACCATGAAGCCGGAGACCAAGAGTATGCCGTGGCCCTGGGCGTGGACGGAAGAGTCGTCGAAACCCGGAAAGTGAGGGCAGCCAAGGAAGGAAAAGTCGAAGAACGCGTGGAGCTTCCAATCCCCCAGGCAGGCTATTCGAAGCCGGCGAAAGTCACGATAACGACTGCTGCGGCAGGCAGGCAATACGAGGTATACTATTGGCTGCTGCCCCCGTGAAAAAACTTAAGAGGCGAACGACATGGATTTCCTGCAAACCATCAACCAAGCCGTTTTCGGCCGGACCTTTTTGCCGCACTCGCTGGCGCGGGCCCGGAAACTCAACGACTTCCTGCGCGGCGAGCGGGGCCTGTTCCTCGACTTTGGTTCGGCGGACTGCAAGGTCGAGACCTTCATCGACAACCCGGACATTACATTCATCGCCTTCGACTTCGAAGAAAGAGAGGTGGCCAGGGCGCGGAAGCGGAACGCCAACGCGCTCCTCGCCGACGGCCGCAGGCTCCCCTTCAAAGACCAGGCCTTCGACGGCTGCGTCGCGGCAGAAGTCCTCGAACACATCGACCGGGACCTCGACGCGGCCAAAGAAATCCACCGCGTCCTCAAACCCGGTGCCAAACTCTTCACCCTCGTACCCAACGGAGCGGCCCGAAAAAAATGGGGCCCCAAAGCCGACGCCTACTACTACATCCCCTCCATCCCCCACGGCGGCTCGCACGTCCGCGAAGGCTATACCCCCGAGACCCTGAACCGGTTGCTCACCCAAGCCGGCTTCCAAACCCGGCAAAGCGGGTACAGCGGAAAGGGCCTCATCGCCTGGCTCGGCCTCACCTACTACAACTTCCGCTTCCGAGAAGAAACCCGGAAATCCCTGGCCTGGAAGCTCTTGCGAATGACCCTCGTCCGGTTGATGCTCTTCCTGTCCCTCCTCGGCCTCGTGCCAGGACTGGACGCCCAATTCCAGGGCGAAGGCATGGACGTCTACGGGGTTCACCAAAAGCCAAACAACAATTAATTATCGTTTTTGAAAATCCCCCCATAGCCCTATTTTCGTTTACGATAATTAATTGCGGATTCCAAAGCAAAAAGTATAACTCAATTAATAGGTTTAAATAGATTATTGATTTTATTATACTTTTATGGTTAGTGTGACCCAGGCCGGGCTGTTACAGCGGTTGTTGGCAGGCGACCGAACAACGGAGAAACGGGTAGCCAGGGAATTGGGGCTGACCCAGGGCACGGTTTCCCAGGCCCTGAAAGGGCTTAAAAAGCAGGGATTCCTCAAAGACAACCAGGCATGGGCCGGCACCCCCCACGCGCTGGCCCTCAAAAACTGTTTGGCGAAAAACCGGGTCGGGCTCCCGAAAAACCGGGAAATCGAGGGCGGGCTGGCAGGCAAGGAAGTCGAAGACTGGCCAAGACTGCAGGACTTGACCAACATGGCTGAAACCAATGACGTGAAACTGCCTCGGGCAGGAAAGTGAAACCGTGTTCCAAAACTTCACGGCAGAACAACTCCGGGAAATCGTCGAGGAAATCGCCCGGGTCCTGGAAACGTGTTTGACGGTGTACGCGTTTGGCGGCGCCGTCATGGTCTTCGACGCCCTCAAAAACGGCTCAAAACCGCAAAAAAGACGCCGTTAAAACCAGGATTGCACCAAAAGGTTTAATGGGGCCCACACACTAAAAGGATGGGATTGACATGGTTTCCATCGGCGTAATCGGAATGGGCAAATGGGGGTACAACCACGTGAACACCCTGGCAAACCTGGGCCACAAACCAGCCGCCATCGCAGACCCCGCGCCCCACGCCCAAGCCAAGGCAGCGTCGCTGAACGTTGAACACTTCTCCGACTACCGGAAAATGCTGCCAACCGTGGAAGCCGTGGTCATCGCCGCGCCCACCAACCTCCACTACCGGATTGCCTTGGACTGTTTGCAGGCAGGCAAGCACGTGCTCGTCGAAAAACCCATCGCGGAAACGGTTGTGGAGGGAAAGAAACTGCAGGCCCTGGCCGCGAAGAAAAAACGGGTGCTGGCGGTAGGCCAATTATTCCGCTTCAACCCCGCGCTCGCCGAATTGAAGCGGCAGCTGAAGGAAGCCGGCCGGCCTCACTACCTCACGGCGCGGTTCATCCACTCCAGCAACCCCCCGCGCACGGACAGCGGCGCGATAGACAATTTTGGCACGCACGCCTTTGACTGGCTCAACTATTTGCTGGACGCGAAGCCCAAAAAGGTTTTCGCGTTGAAGCACCACTTCCTGTCCCGGGAACGCGAGGACGCGGCCGTGTGCCTCCTCGACTACGGCAAGTTCTTCGCCTCCGTGGAACTGGGCTGGCTGCATCCCCTCAAGCGACGGGATGTCTGGCTGATTGCGGAGAAAAACAAGGTGCACGCGGACCTGCTGGAACAACGGGTTGAGGTAACGCCGATAATGGTGGGCTATGAAGGCAACCAGGTGGGCGCGAAAACCGAGGCCCGCGTGCAAAAAACGGAGCCCCTGGAAGCAGAGTTAATCCACTTCCTGGACTGCATCGAGACCGGAAAGCGGCCGCTCAACGACGCGCAGGCCGGCCTGGACGCCCTCGAGGTATGCCTTGCCTGCCACAGGGCCGCGGAAACCGGGAAGCCGGTAGACTTAAAATAAGTGCCAACGAGGTGTAATGCCATGCAAGTGCCATCCGGTAGACCCGCCATGACGCCTGAAATGATTGAGGCCGCGGTGCAGGTCCTGAAGAGCGGCCGTTACGTCAAGGGCCCCAAGAACGAGGAATTCGAGCAAGGCTTTGCCGCCTACTGCGGGGCCAGCCGGGGAATCTCCGTCAGCAACGGCACGATAGCCCTTTACCTGGCCCTCCAGGCCCTGGACGTGAAAAAAGGCGACGAAGTGCTGGTGCCAGCCAACACCTTCATTGCCACGGCCGAGCCCATCAAGCTGTTGGGCGCCAAACCCGTCTTCGTGGACTGCAACGAGGCCTACCTGATTGACTTGAAGGACGCCGAGAAAAAGGTGACGAAAAAGACGAAGGGCCTCATCCCCGTGCACTTGTACGGGCAGCCCTGCGACATGAAGGAAGTGAGCGACTTCAAGAAACGCCACGGCTGCTGGGTGCTGGAGGACTGCGCGCAAGCCCATGGCGCGGAATACGGCGGGCGACGCGTGGGCTCGTTCGGGGAAATGGCTTGCTTCTCGTTTTTCCCCTCCAAGAACATGACGGTGGCAGGCGACGGCGGCATGGTGCTGAGCAGCGACGAAGGGCTGGCGAAGACCGTGGAAATGCTGCGCGACCACGGAAGGGACTTCCACGCGCCCAATGGGGCCAACGTGCACCCCCTGCTGTCCCTCAACTACCGCTTGTCCGAAGTGCTGGCCGCCATCGGCAACGAGCAACTCAAGCTGCTGCCTGAATTCGTGAAGGCCCGGCAACGGATTGCCAGACGCTATGACAAGGAGCTGAGGAACGACGTGGTGAAGCCCGTGGTGCTGCCGAACCGCTCCCACGCCTACCACTTGTACGTCCTCCGCACCAGGAAGAGGGACGAGTTGATGGCCTGGCTCAAGAAAGAAGGCGTTGCCACCGGCATCCACTACCCCATACCCGTGCACAAGCAGCCGTCCATGGACTGCCAAGGACAACGCGTGCCCAACGTCGAAAAATACGCGGACGAAATCCTGTCCATCCCCATGTACCCCTCGCTGACCGAAGAAGAACAGGGCTTCGTCGTCGAGAAAATCAACGCCTTCAGGTTTTGAACGGAAAAGGAACCCCCATGGCTGCTGCCGGAAAAGCCGAGTACTTTCAGCGGGAACTGTCCTTCGAAGAAAAATTCTTCCACCCCGGCCCGGCCGGGAAAAGCCTGGAAGCCGGCTGCGGCAACGGGGTCTTCCAGCAGCGGCTGGGCCTGGACTCCTATGGCCTTGACTTGGACCTGGGCTACCTCCAGGCAAACCCCTGCAGGCACCTGGTGTGCGCGTACATGGAGCGCATGCCATTCAAGGACGCCTGCTTCGACCACGCGTACGCCATCACCTCCCTGCAGTACACGGACTTCGGGAAGGCCTTCGCGGAACTCCTGCGCGTGACCCGAAAGGGGGGCCGCATCGGCTTCACGCTGCCCAACGCCTTCTCGCTGGCCGGCCTGCACCGCGCCCTCCTCCTGCTGCTGAACCACTACCGCTTCCAAGGCAAACCACTGCCAAGGCCGAAAATGGAGGCAACGCCGTGGCTGACCGCCCGGGTCCTCGGCGATGCCCGGGTGAAAGCCGTGAAGGCCAGCGGCTCGGAAGTGGCGTTCTATCCCTGGGGAAAGGGACACTGGCCTTGGCTGGAGGCCCGGCTGCCCTGCTTCCTTAAAGTATTGTTCGGCCGGGAAGTATTCTATTTACTGGAGAAAAGGTAGGGGCCAAAGATGCGAGTCTGCATTGTCTCCAAGACCTCGAAAGTTGACCGCCTGACACCCGTCAGCAACTACAAGTACGTGGGCGGCGGCGGCATTTCCACGCACACCCTGGCCTTGGCCCTCGAAGGACTGGGCCACGAAGTCCTGATTGCCGGGCACCCCGACGAAATCGGGAAAGGATTTGACGTGGTCCTGCACCAGAACACCAAGCTGTTGCCGGAGACCCAGCGGAAGGCCGAGGAGCTGGGCCTGCCCTTCGCCGTGACCGTGAACGGCATGATTTCCTGCCCCAAGGCCACGCACGTGAAAAGCCGGGACTACTTCGGCTACGAATGCCGGAAGTGCTCGTTGCCCGGCCTCCTGCACTGCTTTGCCACGGACAAGGACATGGGTTACAGCTGGTTCAGGGCGGATGAAAACAACCGCGCGGCCCTGTTGTTGACGGCCCTGCCAAGGTACCAGTTGCTGCGCGCGCGGATGCAGGCGTTGGCGAAAGCCGGCCAGGTAATCCCCATCGACCAAATCCTGCGCTCGACGCTCGTCGAGGCAGGAGTGCCGGCGGAAAGGATTGAGGTCTGCCCGCAGCCGGTCAGCGAGGACTTCTTGCGGGATTCCGGGGAACGGGTGTTCGCGGAAAAGACCTTCGTGTTTTCGGGGGGCACGCAGTGGATCAAGGGCTTCGAGGCCAGTGTGTGGGCCGTTGAACGGGTGCCAAAAGCCCGGCTCGCCGTGTTGGGCCACCAGGTGCCGGAAAGGGTGCAGTGGGCGAAGAAGGTGCTGGGTAATCGCGTCACGTTCCCGGGCAACATCGACAACCGGGAAATCGGCAAGTATTTTTACTCGGCGTATGGCGCCCTTTTCTCAAGCGTCTGGTTCGAGGGCTATGCCCGCGCGTTCTCCGAGCCCATGATGTGCGGGACCCCGGTCATTGCCTTTCCCGACCGGGGAGGCGGCGATTACATGGAGCACGAGCGAACCGCGTTGGTGGCGCGCGAGCGCTCGGTGGAGGCGTACGCCGAGCAAATCAAGCGATTGGTGGAAGACGAGGGGCTGCGGAACCGGCTGGGCAGGAACGCGCGGGAATACGCGGTGGAAAACTTTTCCGCGGACAAGGTGGCCGGGCGGTACGAGAAGATGCTGAAAGCCGTTGCCAGGCAGGGGAGCGGGAAAAAATGTCGTTGAAGCTCATGGTTTACCGGAGACTGTGTTCCATAATTTATTACAGCGGGTTGCTTTCGGTGTTCAAGGCGTTGAACCGGAGGAAGGTGCGCGTGCTGACCTATCACCGCATCGACGAAGTGGACGCGGACTTCGTGGCAAGAAACATCTTGAACATCGCGGTGCCAAGGCCCTTGTTCGAACGGCAACTGGATTATTTGAGGAAACGCTATGACGTGATTCCGATGGCGCGGTTCGTGGCGGCCCTGGAGGGGAAGGCCGCGTGGCCGGAAAACGCCGTGGTGCTCACCCTGGACGATGGCACGAAAGACAATTACCGGAACGCGTTTCCCGCGCTGAAGGAAAGGGGGTTGCCGGCCACCTTCTTTGTGGTCACGAATGCCGCGGGCGGGGAACTGCCGGACTACTACACGTATTATTTCGTGTTCGACCGGCTGGGGGCGGAAAAAATGTTGGCGGCCTTGAACCAGGCCCTGGGCAAAGAACACAGGGAAATGTTTGAGGCCAGGCTCGAGTTCCTGTCCCTGGGAAAGGCGCGGCGGCAGGAAATCCTGGCCGGCCTTTGCCGCGAGCACGGCTTAAAGCTGCCGGGAGGCTTGTGTGGCAAGCATTTCATGGACTGGAACGAGCTCTCCGTGCTACATAAGAGCGGCTTGGATGTGGAGCCCCACTCCGCCTCGCATGCCTTGCTCAGCCGCGTGCCCGCCGAAGAGGCGCGAACCGAAATCAGGGAATCCAAGGCCGCCATTGAACGGCGGCTGGGAAAGAAGTGTGGGGTGCTGGCCTATCCCTTTGGCTGGGAGCGTTCTTGGAGCCCGGCCATTGTTGGAATGCTGGGGGACGCGGGCTTCCAGGCGGCTTTCCTGGCGGTTGACGGTCTGAACGACGAAAACTCGGGCCGGTTCACGCTCAAGCGATGCAATGCCGTGCCCAACAGCCTGCCGGAGTTCGCCTGCGAGGTCGAGGGCCTGCGCGCGGAAATGAATAAAATCGTGAAGGCCCTGTTATTCTTCAGGGTAACCCTGTACAACCGAAAAGAAGCCGAAACCCGGGACCTGAATGAACGGCAAAAAAGAGCGCTGGCCTACCTCGAAAAGAACCCCGCCATAACCTCCAAAAAATACGCCAAAATAGCCAATATTCCTTCGCCTCCCGTGGCCATAGCCGACTTAAACAAGCTCGTACACCTGGGTGTAATCAAGAGAATAGGAAAAACCAGGGGCGCTTACTACATCCTCAACCAACAACCTTAAAGATACTTAAAAATAGTTAATGATTAGCTTAATAATTGAAAATAAATCACGCGGCAGGAACCCACTCAAAGACTAACCAAAAAGCTATTTGGAGGACCGGACTTGACTCATGCAAGACCATTAAATCTGGTGGAAGGTGAAGCGCTGATGAGGCTGGTGGCAGTCATTCCCGCGCAAGGGCCCTCCAGGCAGTATGCCGTGCCCATATACTTAAATACCTTTTGTGTAACGATAGTAATCTGTTGAATTACCATGTGTGCACAGAAGATATTTTTTGGTCCTTTGGAGTCGAGGCTCTTGTTTGCCCTAGAAGAACAGGGCCTAAGTGTATTCTCCTTCCGAGATGCCATGCGGCTACTGCGGGCATCCAACGATGCCACCAAAAACGTGCTGTACCGGCTCAAAAGAAAGAAACGAATCCAGGAAATACTCAAAGGAAAATACTTGTTCGTCCCCGCACGAGCCGGAATCGAAGGCCAATGGACTGAAGACGTTTACCTCGTGCTCTCAAAAATAATGAAACCTGACTACTATGTTGGCTTTTGGACGGCCTTAAACTATTGGGGCATGACCGAACAAATCCCCAATACCGTTTTCGTGGCCATCACTTCGAGGGCGAGAGACTTTGAATTTGGCAGCCAAAAAATAAAGTTCATTACGCTGGCAAAAAACAGGTTCACTGGTCTTATTTCACAGCAAACAAAGTGGGGCGAGTTCAACATTTCAAGCAAAGAGAAAACCATCATCGACTGCCTCCTGTTCCCCCAATACTGCGGCGGCCTAACGGAAGCAGCTAAAGCCCTGTGGAACGCAAGAAAAGAATTAAACTGGAATCTCCTGCTAGGCCTCATTGAAAAAATAGGCGTTGGCACACCCAGGCGAAGGCTGGGCTTCCTACTAGAACAACTAAACCTGCAGGAAGACGTCCAACGGCGCCTGCAGGAACCCCTCAAGGGTTTCGCGTGGGCCGACCCCTCCAGGCAAAAAAAGGTTTTAGCCTATGACAAGAAATGGGGCCTAAAAGTAAACGTCGACAAACAAGCATTAACCCACTGGATGGAAACCTGAATGAACGCAGACCAATTAAAACGCCTCGCCGGAAAAGAGGGCATTCCGTTTGGAACAATCGAAAAAGACTATGCACTGACCATAATCCTCTCTCGGCTCGGCCAACAAGGCTTTGCAAGGGACCTCTTCTTCAAGGGAGGCACGGCAATCAAGAAAATCTACTTCCACGACACAAGGTTCTCGGAAGACCTTGACTTTACCTGCCAGTCCACGGAGGCACCCAAAAAACTCCTCCAATGGCTGGAAAAAGAAATAACAGGCAAACAAATCGAATGCATCAAATTCGGCGAAATAAAAGAAAACGAGGAAACCACGAAAAGCGCGAAAATACGGTTGGCCTACTCGGAAACCTCGGGCCACCAGACCAGCATTAAATTCGACTTAAGCCTCAGAGAACAAGTTCTTTTACCCTCTCAGACGACCGAGTTACTCGAAGAATACGACCAACCCGCCTCAAAAATTCTGCCAATGGATTTAACTGAAATCATGGCCGAAAAAATACGTGCCCTCCTCACCCGAAAGCTGCCAAGAGACTTATACGACGTCTGGTTCCTCGCAAAAAGGCACGTCTCCATCGATGCAACGATAGTAGAACAAAAGCTATCGTATTATGGGCGAAAACTCGACGCCCAACAAATAAACCAGGTAATCCAGGAAACCCGCGCAAACTGGAAAACCGACCTTGAACGGCTTCTCCCGAAAACACCGGAATACTCGGAGGTGGTGCGTGAAACAATCCAGGTATTCACTAAAAACAGGTGGTTTGACATGATAGCCCCAATCGAAATAAAGGAAATCGACGCAGGGCACGTTGAGAAAGTCAACGACTTTGCCTCCGCGCAAGCGTTCTACGTGACGCTCACGGGCGAACCACACCCGGAGTGGACAGCAATACTTAAGAACTTACACGACAACTGGATTTATTTGTTGAGGCGCCGAATCGCCGTCCAGGGCAACAAAATAATGATGGTGTTCGGAGATGAAAACGAAATAGCGCCCCACATCGATCACCTCAAAAAACTCATTAAAGAAACCAATGACCGGGCAAGCAGGGTGAATCAAACCAGGGTTGAACAACAAAAGCGCACCCAAAAAATCGAACTCGACCGGCTCCTCGAAGCCGAAAAAGCAAAGAAAAAACTGAGAAAAATCAATGCAGGCCTACAAACGGGTACGCCATAAGGGTGATGACTTGACTAGCGCAACGGCACAGGGTTGGAAGAAATGAAGCTGGTGGCAGTCATTCCCGCGCACAACGAGGCGCAAACCATTGCCGGGGTGGTGAAAGCGGCCCAGAAGTTCGTGGACCTGGTCCTGGTGGTGGACGATGGCTCCACGGACGCGACGAAGGCCGAAGCCGAGCGGGCCGGGGCGCGCGTCTACCGGAGCCTGGTGAACATGGGAAAGGGGTTTGCCTTGCGGTTGGGCGTGGAACAAGCCGTGCAAGCCGGCGCGGAAATCGTGGCCTGCCTGGACGCCGACGGCCAGCACAACCCGGTGGACATCCCGGGCATGGTGAAGATGCTGGAAAACGAAAAGCTGGACCTGGTGGTGGGAAGCCGGCCCTTGGACGAGGCCATGCCTCCCATCATGCGGCTGGGCAACCTCGGCATCTACTGGCTGACCCTGGCCTTGTACGGCATCAGGGTGAGGGACACCCAGTCCGGGTTCCGGGTGTTCAAGGCCAGCCGTTTTCCTTCCCTCAAATGGGAGGCCAACGGCTACGAGGTCGAGTCCGAGATGCTTTGCCGGATGGCCCGGAATGGCTTAAAGTGCAAAGAATATCCTATTAAAACCCTTTACAGGGACAAGTACAAGGGAACGAACGTAGCCGATGGCTTGCGGATTGGCTTGAATTTGGTGTGGTGGAAGCTGTTCGGATGAGGGTTAAAGGGTGAAGGGAAAGCGGGAGAGACCTATGAGTATCATCCTGGTGGGCCTGGTTTTTTCGGCGGTCATGCTGTACTTCACGCACTTGTATTACCGCCGGGGCCAGTTCAGCCGCAGGGATTTCGCTTTTTGGGCGCTTATCTGGGTGGGCTTCGGCGTGCTGCTCCTGACCTATCAGGGCATCCAGCAGCTGAGCCACCTGTTTGGCGTCATCCGGTTCCTGGACTTCGTGACCATCCTGGCCGTCATGGCCTTGTTCGCCTTGATGTTCTACGTCTTTGAACGCATGCGGTTGCTGCAGAAAAAAATCGAGAAAATCGTCGAAGCGGTAGCGTTGAGGGAGGCGAAGAAGTGAAAGCGGTCGTGGTGGGGGGCGCGGGATTCATCGGCTGCAACCTGGCGGACTCCCTGATGGGAGAAGGCAACCAGGTAACGGTGTTCGACAACCTCTCGCGACGGGGCAGCGCCGAGAACCTGGCGTGGCTCCGGTCCAGGCACAAAGGCCTCGAATTCGTGAAAGGAGACATCCGCCTGGACCACGCGAAAATGGAGCAAGCATTCTCCGACGCCGATACGGTTTACCATCTCGCCGCGCAGGTGGCGGTAACCACTTCCGTGGCCAAGCCCCGCGAGGACTTCGAAATCAACGCGCTCGGCACCTTCAACGTGCTCGAGGCCGCGCGGAACTGCGGCGGAAACCCCTCCCTGATTTATGCCTCGACCAACAAGGTCTACGGCGGCATGGAGGACGTGAAGATAGTGAAGAAGGGCCGCAAGTACGCGTACAAGGACTTCCCCCAGGGCATCCCCGAAAACCGGTTGCTGGACTTCCACAGCCCCTACGGCTGCTCCAAGGGCTGCGGCGACCAGTACGTCCGCGACTACGCACGCATTTACGGGATGAAGAACGTGGTGTTCAGGCAAAGTTGTCAGTACGGCCCCCGCCAGTTCGGCGTCGAGGACCAGGGGTGGGTGGCGTGGTTCGCGATTGCCGCGGTGCTCGGCAAGAAGATAACCATTTACGGGGATGGCATGCAGGTGCGGGACGTGCTCTACATCGATGACCTGGTGCGCGCCTTCAGGGTTGCGACACAGAAAATCAACGCGGCCAAGGGCAAAATCTACAACATCGGCGGCGGCCCCGAGAACACGATGTCCCTGCTGGAACTCATTGACTTCCTGGAAAAGCACCTGGACCGGAGAATCAATTACGCGCACAGCGACTGGAGGCCGGGCGACCAGCCGGTGTACGTTTCCGACATCCGCAAGGCCGGAAAGGAACTCGGCTGGGAGCCGAGGATTTCCGTGGAAAACGGGGTCGCGCGCCTCATCGAGTGGGTGAAGGAAAACAGGCACTTGTTCAAGGGGTTTTAAGGCAAAACAACCAAAAAGTATTTTAATAGTGAAACACTATGATTATGTGGTGATGCATTTGTCTGCCATAACCATCCAATTCAAGGGCGCGCCCGATGAAGTGCTTAAAGCCCTGGTCAAAAAGGGTTTCGCAAAAACAAAGGCCGAAGCGGTACGATTCGCATTACTCCACTTGGGCGAGGAATACGGACTCATTACGCGGCGGCTGCATGCTAAAGCGGAAGCCTATGCCTATGCTGAAATAAAGGGAACATGATGTACGTCGACGCAGACCTATTTTATGCACTATTAAGGGCCGGTGACCGGCACGCTGAACTTGCACAGACTGTGTTGGCCAGCAAGGAACAGCAGTACACTTCGGTCATTTGCCTTCTGGAACTGGAAATCGTGGTAAAACGTGAGTTGAGTGATGAAATGAGTAAGACCTTGCTAAGCGCTTTCAAAGCCCGCTTCCCAAAAGTGAAGATAAAACCGCTCGATGAACGGGCATTTAGGAAAAGCCTTGAGCTAAGGCAAAAATATGGCCTTGGAATATTTGATGCTGTGCACGCCGCGGTGGCACTCCTAAATGACGGGCGGATTGCTTCAACCGACAAAGCATTCGAAAAAATCCCCGGCCTTCAGGTCGTGGTCTGAATGGCGACGAAAAAAGTCTTGGTCACGGGGGGAGCCGGCTTCATCGGCTCGCACCTGGTGGACGCGCTGGTGAGGGAGGGGCACGAGGTAACGATTCTGGATTGCCTGGACCCGCAGGTGCACGAGGGCGGGAAGAAGCCGGCGTACTTGAACAAGCAGGCGGAGTTCGTCAAAGGAGACGTGCGAGAGGAGAAGACGCTGAAAAAGGTCTTGAGGGACGCGGAAGTCGTGTTCCACGAAGCCGCGGCAGTGGGGGTGGGGCAGTCCATGTACCAAATAAGGCATTACATGGACGTGAACACCCTGGGCACGGCCAGGCTGCTGGATGGGCTGGTGAACGGCGAACACGACGTGAAGAAGTTGATGGTCGCGGCCTCCATGAGCTCCTATGGCGAGGGCTTGTATGAGTGCCCGGGCGGCTGCGGCCTGGTGGAACCCCCGTTAAGGGGCGAGGAACAGCTGAAGAAAGGCGTTTGGGCAGTGCTGTGCCCGGCCTGCGGCAAAGAGCTTACGCCCTTGCCTACTCCGGAATCCAAGCACCAGGCCTCGAACAGCATTTACGCGTTGTCCAAGGAAGACCAGGAACGCATGGTGCTGATGATTGGCAAGACGTATGGCTTGAAGTCAGTGGCCCTCCGTTACTTCAACGTGTTCGGGCCCAGGCAATCGCTCTCGAATCCGTACACGGGGGTGGCCGCCATCTTCATGAGCCGCGTGAAGAACAACCATGCCCCCGTGGTGTACGAGGACGGCCTGCAGACGCGGGACTTCGTTTCCGTGCACGACATCGTGTCCGCGAACCTCGCGGCCATGAAGTCCGGCAACGCGGACTACGAAGCGTTCAACGTGGGGGGAAACAACCCCTTGACGATCCTGCAGGTCGCGGAAAAAATCATCGACTTGCAGGGCGCCAGGCTCAAGCCGGAAGTGACCCGCAGGTTCCGCAAGGGAGACGTACGGCATTGCTTTGCCGACATCTCGAAAATCCAGGACAAGCTGGACTGGCGGCCGAGAGTGAACTTCGAGGAAGGCATGTGGGAAATCATGGAATGGAGCCAAGGCGTCAAGGCAGTGGACCGCTTCGAGAAGGCCGCCAAGGAATTGAAGGAAAAAGGGCTGGTGTAAGGGCCCAACAGCGCAAGCTTATTAATATGGTTTGCTATAGTGTTCTATAGTTATGACTTCCATTACCACCATCCAATTAGAGCAGGCCACCAAGAAGAAATTGGAGCGCTTTAAGGCCTCCAAGCGCGAGACTTTCGACGAGGTGGTCAACCGGCTCATCCGCGTGGTGTCCAAGACAGAAAAAGAACTGCTGGCAGACAAGATGAGTTCCTACTTGTTGAGCGAGAAATCCCTTGCCAAGGATTGGCTGTCTAAAGAGGAAGACGACGCATGGAAGGACTTGTAAAAGGCGACGTGGCCGTCGTACCGTTTCCTTTCTCCAACCTCGCCCAGGCCAAGCGGCGCCCAGCCCTGGTATTGGCCGTACTGAGTGGCGACGACCTCATCCTCTGCCAAATCACAAGCAACGCCAAATACGACCAGTACGCGGTTCCGCTGCTTGCCAGCGATTTCCAACGCGGGGGGCTCGCGACCGCCAGTTTTATTCGGCCAAACAAACTGTTCACGGCTGACAAGGCATTAATCGTCTACAAGGTTGGCACGGCATCCAAGAAGAAACTGCAGGAAGCGGTTGACCAGGCCGTCAAGACCCTTAAAGGCGAGACCTAACCAGGGGAAAAACCAATGAACACCCTCGCCAGTGCCAGTCCACCCCGCTTAAGTGGAGAGTCGCTTGCCTTTGTCGGGCTTGCGGTTTACGCGCTCCAGTCTTTTCTTGGCAACGCGGAGTTGCTGGAGGGCGCGCAGGCCCTGCTATTCTCCGTTGCCGCGGTAGGCGGGCTTTGGCTGGCTTATTCCTGGCATTTAAGGGCCTGCTTTGGCTTGAGTTGGGGAAAGGCCTTGGCCTTGGATGCGCGGTCTTTCGCGCCCCTGCTAGTGCTGGGGTTGTCGCATTTCATGGACGCGTTCAAGGACGTGCAGGCCATCAATGGGGTGGATGCAGCCGGCATGGCTTCCAAACTCTTCCTCAAACTCCTACTGGCGTTCGCGCTTTC
The DNA here is from genome assembly GCA_018304425.1 of Candidatus Iainarchaeum sp. Lineage (GTDB taxonomy): Archaea > Iainarchaeota > Iainarchaeia > Iainarchaeales > UBA10219 > UBA10219 > UBA10219 sp10219u. The sequence continues at coordinate 74,792 of JAGVWE010000006.1, forward strand.
AGCCATGGCCGTTGTCAAGGTGCACGACTTCCCGGGAAAGGTGGGGCTGAGGTTCAACCCCCGGAAACTCGTGGTGGGCGGGGCACTCGCTTATTTCCTGGTCTTCTTCGGGTTGTCCGTGCTGGAATACTATTCGTTCCGCATCCCCTACCCTGACCTTACTTACTACGAGCAAAGCCTTTGGACCACGCTGCACGGGAGGTTCTTGGAGAGCAGCCCGAGCGCCTTCAACTTCCTGGGCAACCACACCTCCTTCAACCTCTTGTTGTTGCTGCCGTTTTACGCGGTCTACCGAAACTCGTTGACGCTGCTCGCCTTCCAAAACCTTTTCCTGGCCTCGGGTGCCCTCGCCGTTTACCTCTTGGCGAAAAAAATCGTTGGCAACCGGAAAACCGCGGCCCTGCTGGGCCTCGCCTACTTGTTGTACCCGGCTACCCAGTTCTTTTCCACCCACGAATTCCACCCCGTGGCCCTGGCGGTTCCGGCCTCGCTGTTCGCCTTCTATTACCTGGTCAGCCGGCGCATGAAGCGGTTCTGGCTGTTTTTCCTGCTGGGCTTGATTTCCAAGGAAACCGTGGCCCTTACCTATGGCTTCCTGGGGCTCTATGCCATGATTATATTGAGGCGGCCGAGGCTGGGGGCGCTGGTTGCGGGGATTTCCGCGGCCTGGTTCGTGCTGGCCATCCTGGTCATCATCCCCTACTTCCGGGGCACGCCCTACGCCTACCTGGGGGGCCCGGAAAACTTTTACCCGGACTTCGGGGGCACGCCCTCCGAAATCGTGGTCAAGATAATTTCCGACCCGCTGCACACGGTTTCCTACATGGTGAACGCGAAGAACCTGGGCTGGCTGGCCCTGCTCTTGTTGCCCCTGGCCTTCCTTCCCCTGGCCGGCATCGAAGCCCTCCTGATTGCGTCGCCCGCGTTTTTGCAGAACCTGCTGGCCAGGTATTATGCGACGAGCACGATTTACTTCCAGTACAATGACCTGGTCATTCCCTTCGCGTTCGTGGCCGCGGTGTACGGGTTCAAGCGGGTCTCGGCTTGGCTGGGTGACCCGAGAAAAGTGCAGGCCCTCACCGCGTTCCTGGTAAGCGCGGCCGTGCTGTCCAACGTGTTCTTCTCGCCTTCGCCGCTCACCCTGCTGGACCCCCTGCCCACCCAAGGAGGCTTTAGCTTCGAGCGTTACACGCCAACGGAAACCGATTGGGAGCTGCATCGCGTGATTGAAACCATGATTCCGGAAGGAGCCGCCGTGACCGTGAACTCGCCGCAACTCATCGCGCCCCTCAACGACCGGTTCTACGTCAAGCCCTTCCTGCAGGTGGAGGGTGCGGAGTACGTGCTGGTGGACTTGGGACGAATGGGCGTGGGCGCAAGCCTTGAAGAACAGGAAACCCTAGTCAAGGAATTGGCCGAGAAAGAGGGTTTGGAGACGGTTTACGCGAACGGCCGGGTTCTGTTGATGAAACGGCCCTAATGGTAGAGCCCGCGCAGGTCGTTGAGTTTTATCCGAAGCAGGTCCACGAGCATCTGGGGCGGCACCCGCCAGAGGTTGACCTTGCTATCGCCGACGTTGCTCCACTGCACGGGGAGCTCGCGGGTTTTCAGGCCGAGCCGCTTGGCGATGAAAACGATTTCGGCGTCAAAGCAGAAGCCATGCACGGTCTGCCTTGAAAATATTTTTTTGGCGGCCGAAGCCGTGAACAACTTGAAGCCGCACTGCGTGTCCTGGACCTGGACGTCGTTGAACAACAGGAGGCCGCAGAGGAAGCGGAAGAGTTGACGGAGCACGCGGCGCAGGAACGGCTGCCGGGCGAGAATCCGCGCGCCCCCGATGTCCCGGGAGCCGATGAGGACGTCGAAGTCCTTGGCGAGCGGCAGGAACTCGTCCAGGCCCTCGATGGGCGCGGACAAGTCAACGTCCGAGAACAAGACCAGGCTTCCCCTCGCTTCGCGCATGCCGTGCCGCACCGAATAGCCCTTGCCCTGGTTGGAGCCGTTGGAGAGCAGCCGGGTGCCTGGATGCCGCCGCGCGAATTCGTTGACCCGGCGCGGGCTGTCATCCGTGGAACCATCGTCCACGAGGAGGAGCTCGTAGTCGAAGCCCTTCCGGCCACAGTAAGCGGTGATTTTTTCAAGGCAGGCCTGGATGCGGCTGGCCTCGTTGTACATGGGCACGACGATGGAGAGGAAGGGTTGGGCACCGGCTTTGGAGGCCATAAGGGTTAAAAGGCCTCAAACATTTAAAAAACAAGGCAGGGCCCTGTTTTAGTAAAAGCCGGAGTAGAAGCCGGCAAGCGGGCGTTTATGGCGGAAAAAATCGGGACCAGCATCCTCATCCCCTTCCAGGAAATGAATGACCTGGTTCAGGAGTCCGTGGAAGGATGCAAGGCGTTGCCTGGCAGGGGCCATGAAATCATTTTGTTGCCGGACGCGGAAATCGCGTTCGTGGCCGGCGTGAAGACGATGGTCACGGGCAGGGTCCGGCCCTCGGCGAAAAGAAACCAGGGGTTCAAGGCCGCGAAGGGAAAGTTCATTGCCTTGATTGACTCGGACGCCTTTCCCAGGAAGGACTGGCTCGCGAACGCGTTGAAATACTTTGATGACCCGAGAGTGGGCGCGGTCGGCGGCCCCAACCTGACCCCTCCAGGCGATTCGTTCGAGCAGAAAATGGGCGGCCTGCTCCTGGCTTCACCGCTCGTCGCCGGACCGCATGCGGTCAAGTACCGGGTGGAAAAAATGCATGAATGCGTGGACATGCCGTCCTGCAACCTGGTCCTGCGAAGGGAGTTGCTGGAAAAAATCGGGGGGTTTGACGAAACCATGCTGACCGGTGAGGACGCGAAGGCCTGTCACCTCATCCGCGGCCTTGGAAGGAAAGTGCTGTACGCCCCGGACGTCATCGTGTTCCACCACCGGCGCAAACTCTTCGCGCCCCACCTGAAGCAGATGATGAATTATGGCCGGGATAGGGGCATACTCATCCGCACCGGCAACTCGGGCGGCTATTCCCTGGTCAGTTTCGCGCCCGCAGCCCTGGTGGTTTTCTCGCTGGCCAGCGTGCCCGCGGCGTTCTTTTGGGGGCCGCACCCGGTCCTTTGGCCGCTCGGCCTCTACCTGGCGGCCCTCGCGGCCTGGGCCCTGGCCAAGAGCCCCGTAAACTCGGCGCATCTGTTCCTGGGCGGGGTTTTGACGCATTACGCGTTCGGCATAGGCTTTATTAAAGGGTTTTTGCATCCAACCCATAAGGGGAGCTTCTGATGGCTGCGAGCGTGCTGGACTACGCCAGCGACGTGAAAAAGATTTTCTTCAACAAAGGCGCGCTGCCCACCCAGCTCATTTACTACGTCACCAACCGCTGCAACGCGAAGTGCCACCACTGCTTTTTCTGGGACGAGCTGAACGTGCCGATGAACGAGCTCACGCTCGATGAAATCCGGCAAATCACGAAGACCCTGGACTCCCTGTCCTTCCTCATCATGACGGGAGGAGAACCCTTCATGCGCAAGGACATCGCCGAACTCGCGAAGGCCTTTTACGACAACTGCGGGGTCCGGAACATCGTCATCCCCAGCAATGGCATCCTCAAAAACCAGACCCTGGAAGCAGTAAAGAAAATGTCCGGGTATTGCCCGAACGCGCACCTCGTGGTCAACATCTCCTTCGACGGACTGCGCGAGCAGCACGACTACAACCGGGGCGTGCCCTGCTTCGACAAGGCCTGGGACACCCTCAAGGCATTGAAAGAACTCAAGAAAACGCACCCCAACCTGAATGTGGGCACCATCATCACGTACACGGCCTTCAACCAGCACAACATCAAGGAAGTCTACGAGTTCATCCGCGATAACATGCAGCCGGACTCCATAACCATGAACTTCGTGCGCGGCAAGCCGAAGAACCCGGACACCAAGAACGTGAACGTCGAAAACTTCGAGGGCGTCAGCCGGGAAATCGAGGAGGATTTGCTCACCGGCAAGCTGGAGGGCTTCAACAACTTCCCGTTGGCGGACGTGAGCCGCGTGACCAACATCCTCATCCGCGAGCATGTGGCGCGCACCGTGCGGGAAAACCGGGAACTGATGCCCTGCCTGGCCGGCACCCTCAGCGGCGTGCTTTACTCAAATGGAGATGTTTTCCCCTGCGAGCTCCTGGACCGGAAAATCGGCAACATACGGGATTTTGGCTTCGACTTCCGGAAGCTATGGGAAACCGAGCGCGCGCGGAAGACCCGGGACTTCATCAAGGACACGAAGTGCTTCTGCACCCACGAGTGCTTCTATTACACGAACATGCTCATGAACCCCTTGAACCTGCCCAAGGTCGCGGCCAAGATAGCGAAACTCAAGGTCAACCGCGCGCTCCACAAACTCAAACAGGGGGCACAGTAACCCCGGGGGCGATTCACTGCCTCTTTTTCTGCAGAATATAATAGGTTTCCCGGCCAAACAATATTTTAACAAAATTCGGCAAAAGGGCTTCCAAGGCCGGAATAACGCACTTTCCCTTGATTGGGATAACCGTGAAAAACACTTCTGCGCCGCTCATCTTCACAACTTTGAAGCGGTTGTCAAACAGCATGGCAAAACTCGTGAACGGGTTTGCATAGGTTTTCTGCCTTGGCAAGGGCTCGCCCTTGAAACTGTAATGATTTAACGCAATCAGGATAAACCGGTGGAGGCTTGCAATCGACAAAAGGTTTGGCAAGGTAAAGCATAGGAAGCCGCCTTTTTTTGTGACGCGAAGTACTTCTCCGAATCCCTTGGGGTAGTTTGCATATTCCAGCGCGCCAATTACAAAAACGCTGTCAAAGCTTTCTTCCTTGAGTGGAGTGTCATCTATGGAAGCGCACACAAGGTGCCTGCATGGATTTGCTCTCAAATAACCAAGGTCGATGTCTAGGCCGAACGAATCAAGCCCCAGCAGCCGCTGGAATATACCGTTGCCGCATCCCAGTTCCAAATTCTTTTTTCCTTTGAAAGGCAGAAAAAAATCCCTCTCAAATGTTGGCGCCCTCACAAAATACTCTGATTTTTCAACCATGTTGGCATGCCCCGTGTTCAAAACTTGAAAATATTTCTTGTTGTGTGTGTGCGAGAAGACCCAGTACTTTAGTGCTGAGGTAAAATTCCAGCCTTAAAGCAAGGGAGATGCCAAAAATCTCTTACCAACAGTTTATATTAGTTTTGCATGATATACTTGGCATTGGGAATCCAATGCACTCGAATAATTTGAAAACTTGGGTTGTGCTGCTTTCATTTTCTTTCTTCCTTTTTAACAATTTACCCAATGTTGCCGCGGTTTTTTCTCACTATCAAACGATTGACTTGAGTACAACCGCGTTGAGCGGCAATGTTACCACAGACTATGTTGCCACTATTCAGATTCCCTCAAGTACTTGAGTGTTCCCGCCGAAATTTCCGCTCAACAAGCCTTTGAAGCCGGCGCCACCGAGATCCCAGTCAACCCCAACAAACCCCAAATACTGTCAGTGGACGCCGGCCTCCAAATAGCATTAACCAGCCAAACGAATACGACTGCCAGGGTCCTCCAAGCAGAAAAACTGAATACAGCCTCCACCGGAATGGATGCCGTGCCCCCCGAATTACACTTTTTGACCGGATACGAGATTCAAATCGAGGGAGAAGTACAACCCACTATTACCATCAGTTATGACGAAGCCCAGGTCAAAGTCAACGAAAAAACTATCAAGCCCTTCAAATTCAAGGACGGTTCCTGGCAGGAGCTACCGGGATTTGTTTTGAACCACATCACGAATTCAGTGACGTTCACGGTCAACACGGCCGAGACGCCCTATGCTTTGTTGGATGACTCTGGTGCAACGCCTTCCTGTGCAAACATGGCCTGCGACGACGGCAACGAGTGCACGGCCGACGGCTGCTTCGAAGGCCAATGCGTGACCGGGCCGCTCCCAAACGGGATTGCCTGCAGCACGGGCATATGCAAGGAAGGTACCTGTACGGCCCAACCCCAGCAACCCCCAAAAGAAGAAGCAAAAACCACGACAGAAGAAACTCAGCCAGCCGAACAAGCAATGGAAACCCCTGAACCCACCAAGCAACTCGAACCCACACAAGAACCCTGCGGCGGCCTCTCCTGCAACGACAACAACCCCTGCACCATCGACTTATGCAAAGACAACGCTTGCGCGTACGCAGCAGCCATTGACGGAACGACGTGTGCAAACGATGCCAGCTGCCAAGGAGGAATATGCCTCAAAGTGGTTGGCGCCGAGGCCCCCGCTCCGGTCCAGGACCTCTTTGCGTTGCCCCTGGTCATTGTCCTCGTAATCATCGGGGCCATCATCGTCACCCTGCAAATAGTTTTCCTGCTGAAAAAATAGTGCGGAGACGGTTGACATTCGTCTCACCCATTAGGGTGGAGATTCCCTGTATGCGGGGAAAACCACGCCGTAGCGCGTGCGCCGATTCTACGCCATGACCCCACAGCATGCTACAAGGGCTCGTATTGCCAACAAGGAGATAGATTTAAATATATCTATGGACATAGATATATCTATGGTTGTAGATAGGTGGTAGCATGGTGAATCTGGCCGCGCCCAAAACCCTGGAATTCATCGAGTTCATCCTCGAACAGAAGACCTTTACCCAGTACCGGGCCAAGAAGGAGTTGGGGCTGTCCATGGCCTTGGTCAATCAGGTCACGCGTTACCTGCTTGCCCGGAACCTCATCACCCGGCAAAAAAGCGAGCGCCAATACGCCTTGCGGGACGCCGCCGGCCTCATCACTTCTATCTCGTTGTTCCGGAACATGCAGGACATTCAACTGCTCGAAGTAGGCGCCTCGCTGGAAAAAGAGGAAGCCATGAAACTGTTTTCGCCTGACACCGTTTTCTGCCTGGACACGGCGCTAGCCAATTACACGAACTGGTGGCGTTCGAACCGCGTCTGCGCCTACATAGACCCCATCAACTTGGAGGGCCTGCAAATCCGGTTCGCCTTCAGCCCCGGCGACACCACCCTCGCAGATCAACGCCGCCGAACCCCTGTTCAAAAAACTCTGGGGGCAAGACATTGCCAAACATTGAAGAACTCTACGCCAAAGAACTGACCGACCTGTCGTTGGCTGAGCTCAAGAAGTTCTTGGCCTGGTGCAAGGCCCGGCCCGGCAAACTCATTCCCGTGGTCGGCGGCTGGGCAGTCTACGCTTACGTCCCCCAAATCGGCTCCATCGACATCGACGTCGTCCTGACAAAGCAGGACGAAGCACCAACAAGGGGCTTCCTGGAAGAAAACGGTTACAAGCCCAAGGAAGACGAACCAACTGTCTACCTCCAGGAAATCGGCAAAATAACCCTGCGCTTCGACTTGATCCCCTATGACAGCGAATGCCAAGCCCGCGGCATCCAGATACCCTGGAACCTCCTCGACCAGCACTCGGCCGAAGTCGTCTTCCAAGGCCAAAAAATGCGCGTCCCCACAAAAGAACTCCTCCTCATCCAAAAAGTCACCGCCTACCGAAGCCGAGAAGACATGGCCAGGGTAGGCCATATACGGTTCCCCAACGGTGAAAAGAGCTACCTGGAAAACAAGATAGCCAAAGACAAGAAAGACATCAAAAACCTCATCGACTCCGGGGCAAACTTCGGAAAAACGTACGAAATAGTCGACAAATTGGGCTTCAGAACAGTCTTCGACGACGCCCTAAAAGAACTCGGCATCATCCAAACAAGAAGCAAAACCATTGCAATGAACGCCCACATAGTTAAAGAAGAAAAAAAGCCGTAATGGCTAGCACCAAACAGGGCAACTAACTAGGGTTTCCTGGCTTCCACGAGGAGGCCCACGCTGGTTTTCGAGTTCCGGAACAGGGCTTCGTCCAAGGCCACGAGCCTGCCGACCCACCGCACCAGGAAGTTGTCGGGAATGGCCTTGGGCCGGATGAAAGCCGTTCCTCCCCCTCTTCCCTGGTTGGAGGCATCGGGTTTGACGAGGAACTGGAAGAGGCTGGAGAGATAGTTCTCGCAGAGCCCGGCCAGGAAACGGGTGAGCCGCTTCCTCTTCTCGACGACGAAGCCGGCCACGGCCAGTTTGTTCCACAGCTCTTCCTCCGAGTAGAGGCGCAAGTGGCCGAAGCCCCACATGCCGATGGGGAGATGCAAGCCGAAGACGCCGAGCAAGGCGTTGACGGGGTCATAGGTGAAGGGAAACCGCTGATGGGGCACTGAAACAATCAACTGGCCGCCCGGGCGAAGCAAGCCATAGATTTCGGCGAGCACGCTTTCGTCGCCGGGAACGTGTTCTAGGGTCTCCAAGCAGAGGGCCACGTCAAAGGACCGGGGCTGCAAGGGCAGCCGCGTGACGTCCCCCACCAGCAGGCACTGGTTGCCGGCCTTCAGCCGCTGGCCGCAGGCGATGTCGGGCTTGCACAAGTCAACACCCACCACGGCCTTGAAGCGGGGCGCGAGCAGGCCCCCGATTTCGCCGGCGCTGCAGCCAATGTCCGCCAACCGCTCGCCGCCCCGGACAAGGCCCAGAACGGCTTTCACGCGGGCATGATACGTCGGGGCCAGGAATTTCAGGTTCACGTCAGTTCCTCCTCCTTTCTCCCTCATTTGAGTTCGGCTTGCTTGAACAACCGGTACACCTTTTCCAGTTGGTTGGCGAGGTCCACCCAGTTCAGGCGGCTCTCAGCGGTGTCGCGCGCGTGGACGGCAACGACCTGGTTGAAGGCAGGCCTCCGCACGATTTCGTCCAAGACCTGGCCGAATTCCGCGGCGTCATGGACGAGGAAGCCGTTGCGCCGGTCTTCAAGGAAGTCGTTGACCACTCCCACCGGGTTGGCGATGATGACCTTTCCCGCGGCCAGGTATTCGCCGAGCTTGACGGGAAACCTGGACTTGTTGGCGAGGTTGTCCTTCAAGGGCAAGGCGACGGCATCGGCTTCGGCGAGCAGCCCGGGGATTTGCTGGCGGGGCACGAAGCCGAGGAACCGCACTTTCCCCGTAACCCGCAGTTGCCGGGCGAGTTCCTCGAACTCGGCGCGGCGCGGGCCGTCTCCCACGACGAGGAGTTCGACACCCAAGGCAATGGAGTGCTTCAAGCCATGCAAGACCAGGTCCAGGTCACAGGACTTGAACAGGTGGCCAAGGAACAACAACTTGAAAGAGGTTCCGGGCAGGTGGGGGCTTGGCTGGAAGGCCTCGAGGTCGGCGCCGTTGGCGATCAGGAAGACGTGGGGCGAAAACTTTTTGGCCTCTTTTTCGAGGAAAGGGGTTACCGCGACGATGCCATCGCAGTGGCGGAGCGCGAAGCCCTGGAACCAGTCCAGGAAGCCGCGCAACGGCCAGGGGTCCTGGTCGGCGAAGCCGCCTCGGCCCTCCCAGTCATCCCAATCCAGTAACAGCCTGGCCCCGAAGAGGCGGGCCAGGAGCCAGGCCGGGATGAACGAGGAAGGCAGGGGCTTGAAGCAGTGCACGAGGTCATACCGGCGGAAGCCGTAAAGCAGTTTGAGGGGGATGCCGAGGAGGAGCGTGGGGTAGAGGCTGCCCAGCCAGGGCGTGAAGCGGGGGTTCAGCCTCGAGTGCTTGCCGGAAAGGGGAAGCGCGTTGCCCCCTGTGCGGGGGTTGCCGCCGTCGAAGAGAATAGCCACTTCGTGGCGGCGGGCCAGCTGCGAGGCCAGGCCCAGGAGGCGGGAAGCGTTGCCGCTCGCGCAGTCGGAGTAGGACACCATCAGGATTTTCATCCGGTCCAGGCTCATTTGAGGACCTTCAGCGTGGCGCGGATTTGGCCGGGAAAGGTGAAAAACATTTCAATCAAGTAGGGCTGCCAGGACAGGATGCCGCGGATTATTTTCCCAAGCGGGCCTTGGAGGGTGCCGAGTTCCCACACGAGTTTCACCAGCGTGAAATTCTTTTTGCGGCCGCCCCAGTCGCAGCCCGCGTTCAGGAACTCGTCTTGGAACGCGCGGCAGCCGTAGAGGCGGGGGTGTTCGACGAAGGCGCAGCTGGCGTTGAAGTGGGGCACGATGATTTCAATCAAGGCCCCGGGCCTTGACACGCGCCAGAGTTCGCGGAGGAATTCAATCGGCTGGTCGGTGTGCTCGAAGACGTGGGAGAGCCGGAGGGCGTCGAAGGAGTTGTTGCGGAAGGGCAGGACCTGGAAGCAGTCCGCTTTCACGTCCGCATCCGCGTAGAGGTCGAGGTTCACCCAGCCCTCGCGGTAGTCTTTGTAGGAGCCTATGTTGAGTTTCATGGATAGAAACGTTATCACGGGAAAGCCTTAAAATGGTTGCATGCCGCAGCATGCCCGCTTTAACCGGGCAGGAACGCGAATCCTGTACCAAATCCATTTTAAAGCCTGCAGGGGAAATAATGTACTGACTGGGCGGGGGATGAGCCGGCATGACTTCGATTGGGTTGAGTGTCATCAGCTATAACCGGAAGGACGACCTCCGCAAGGCGTTGAAGTCCGTGTTCGCGCAGTCGCGGAAGCCCGACGAAGTGCTGGTGGTGGACAATGCTTCGGTCGATGGTGCGCCAGCGATGGTGGAAAAAGAGTTCCCCCAGGCAAGGCTCCTGCGGCTGGAAAAGAACCTGGGCTTGTGCGGGGGGGCGAACGTGGCCTTCGAGGCCTTGCACACCGACCTCGTGGGCATCGTGGAAAGCGACACGGTTTTGTCGGGGAACTGGGTGGAAGAAGTCGTGAGAGACTTCGAAGCCAGGGGCCATGAACGCGTGGGCATCGTGTGCCCAAAGTACATTCAGCGGCTGCCATCAGGCTGCGTGGACGTGGAGATTCCTCCCAAGGAAAACGGCTCGATTTCCCACACGAATGGCATCTTCGCCATCCACAAAAAGGTGTTTGAGGGAAAGAAGGAGAAACTGTACTCGGAGCCGTACGAGATGTACGCCCAGGAGTTTGACTTGAGCGCGCGGGTCTTCAACCAGGGTTACTGGATCAAGCGGAACCTGGCTGCGGCAACCTATCACAACGTTCGAAACGACGCGGCACGCGCACCCAGCGAGTGGGTGTTCAAGAACCAGTTCCGGAACAACCTCTGGAGCCTGTGGCGGTTTTACTCCAAGCGGAACATCCTGGCGTTCACCCTGCCCTTCTTGGTTTACTTCCTGTTTTACGTGAAAAGCCCCTGGATTTGGCTGTGCGGCCTGGCCGAGGCCTTGGCCGGCCTGCCCTGGTGCATGGCCACGCGCAAGGTGCCGGCCAGCGGGGAACACGCCTTCTATAGAAGCATTTTAGCCAATTTAAGCCATATCCGGGCCATGCGACACTATGGGTATGGCTCCAGGCCCCAGGAAAAATACCATTACCTGGACGAAAAAACGTTGCCGGAGGCCGCTGCATGATGGCTACGTGGAGAGCACTGGGTGAAACCCAAAAAGCATTGGTCTTGGGGGCTATGGTGGTCCTGGTGCGGGCGGCTTACCTTGCCTTGTTCCCGGAGAACGCCTTGACCGACTACCAGTTCCACTTGCAGGTGGTGCAAGACATCCATGCCGGCGTGAACGTGTACGGCTACATGCCTACTCCGTTGTTCCACGTGCTGGGCGCGCTGGTTTTCTTCGGGCAGGAGCGCTTATACCTGCTGCTGATCAACCTGTTCTATGTTTTCGCAGCGTACCGGTTTGCCGGGACGCTGCCCAACCGGTGGCTGGGCTTCTCCTTGATTGCCTTGAACCCGGTTTCCCTGATTTATGGCGTGAGCTTTTACCCTGATTTGTTGGCTGCCGCCTTCGTGCTGTTGGCCGGTTCTCTCGTCAATGCCGGAAAGCGGTGGGCGGTGGTGCCGGCGCTGGCCGCGGCCTTCACGAAGGTCAACGCCGCCGCGGCCACTGCGCCGTACCTGCTCTGGTGCGCGGCCCGCTCCGGGTTGCTCGAGAAAAAAAACCGGCTGGTGCTGGCCGCACTGGGCCTGGCCTTCCTCGGCGGCTTCCTCTACCTTGCCACGCTCGTGACCGGGAACTTGCTCCAGCCCTCGTGGAGAAACCTCTCCATCACGCTGCCCTTGTCGGCGTACTTCCTGCTGCCTGCCCTGCTGGCGCGGCGCACGCGCACGAACCTGGCTGGCTTCGCCGTCCTGGCCGGGTTCTCGGCGTACATGTTCGCCTCAAGCCTGGTCATCGAGGCCCGGTATCTCCTGCCCTTCCTGCCCTACGTCTACCCGTTGCCAAGGCTGGAAGGACGCAAGAAACAAGCCCTGCTGGTGCACGGCCTCCTCGGCTTTTTGGGCGCCCTGCTGTTCCTAGGGCATTTCAGGGCCAAGCTGGGAGCATGAAAGGACGAGTAGCGACTTGTTTTCGGCGAGCAATCCAAACCAATAAATAGGTGAATTGTATAAGTATATACAAGTGGTGAAGGCGTGAACTCCTTGGAAACAACCCTGCATTTTCCGCGGTTGGACACCGTGCTCATGGTGGAGCAGGCCATCCAGGACGCGGAAGACTATCCCAGCCGCATGAAGCTGTGGAAGAGCCTTCCCAAGCAGGTCCAGTACCAGACCTTCAAACTGATCCTGGAATACCTGGAAAAATCCCATAAAATCGTTTTCACCAAAGACAACAAGGTCATGTGGATTGCTACGAACCCCACACTCGACGCACTCGTCGACAAGGGGAAGGAATACTGATTGTATCGCACCAAGGGCATCCCGGAATTCGACCGTTACTGCGAGGAACTCGACAGGCAAGCTATGGACGGGAACGGTGAAGAAAAGTATTTAGTCAAGATAATCGGCAACGGCATCGCGAAACTGAGATTCGACTTCAAGTACGGCGACCACATCCCGCGAAACCGGATTCCACGCGAATACTTCGACAAATACCAGGTCAACAACCTGTGGAAACTCAACCTCGACTCCAACTGGCGGCTGGTTTACACCATGCGGGGAACCAAGGAAGACGTGATGTCCCTGTTGATCGAAGTCCTCGACCACAAAGCCCATGACCGGAAATTCGGCTACCATGCCGGTTGAAGCCGTTGACCTCCTCCCGACCCTAATCCCCGCGGTTCGCCCCGAACAGTTCCTCGTACCACGCGAACCAGAAGGCCGTGAAGAGGAACGCGAATTTCTTGAACTGCAGCCAGGAAAGCGGGTAAAAGATGTTGTAGGCCGCCCTCGCAATCCAGTGCAGGTTATGGTATTTCCGGATGAGCTGCACGTATCCCCGGCTTCCCCGCAGGCACTGCTTCCAGAGGCTCTGGTTGGCCCCCGACTTTTCCAGGGGACCAAAGTGCCAGACTTTCGCGTCTCTGCAGCCAAAGACCGGGTACTTGCCGCGCAAGCGGTAGCCCAGCTCGACGTCATCCCAGTAAATGTCTTCCACGAACGGGTTCTTTTCCAGGACCTCACGGTGGAAGGCCGCATTACAACAGTTGATGAACTCGCCTCGTTCGGCGAGGCCCGAGGCGAAGATGCCGCGCTCACTGCCGTCCTGGGAGTGAATCAGGACCTGGCCCTGCATGACCTTGGCTTCCGGGTGCGAGGCAAAAAAGCGGTGGATGGCCTCAATCCAGTCCGGTCTGGGCTCGGCATCGAAGTCCGTGAACGCCACGATTTCCCTGGAACTGTGCTGGACTCCGATGTTGCGCTTGAAGCCCGCGTTGTCCCGCCCCGGGGGAGGAAGGGCTTTCACGATTTGGTCGACGAACGGCTCCGCGATTTCCGGCATGCGGTCCGTGAAGGCGTCCACGAGGATGACTTCCTCGGGTTTACGGGTCTGCCGCTGCAAGGCCTTGAAGAAGGCAGGGGCATGCCGTTCCTCGTTCCGGGAAACCAGTATAAGGCTGATGCCGGGTGCATGGACGGGCATTACGCTAATGGGCTTGAAAACCTTTAAAAACAGTAAGAGACAGCCTATTATCCATGGGCCTATCCATGGACCTGCAAACCCTGATTCTCTGCGGGGGGAAGGGCACCCGCATGGGCCCCTCGAATGGCTCGCCCAAGCACATGCTGGAAGTCGGCGGCAAGCCCGTGCTCTGGCACCTCATGAAATCCTATGCCCACCACGGCTTCAAGGACTTCGTGCTCTGCCTGGGGTATAGGGGAGAGGCCATCCGCAGGTATTTCAGGCATGAACGGCAGTGGAACATCGAATTCGTGGACACGGGCCTGGAAACGAACACAGGCGGCAGGGTGAAACGGGCCAGGCCCTACATCGAGGGCGAAAATTTTTTCTGCACGTATGGGGACGGCTTGTCCGACGTGGACCCCGGAAAACTGCTGGCCTTCCACTTGCGGCATGGAAGAACCGCGACCGTGACCGCCGTGCGGCCGGCCAGCCAGTTCGGCTTGCTGGAAATCAACGGCCGAAACCACGTTACCGAGTTCGTGGAAAAGCCGGTGCTCGACCACTGGATCAACGGCGGCTTCTTCGTCTTCGGCAAAAAGGTCTTCAAGTACATCCAGGACAACGAGGTGCTGGAGCGGCAGCCCTTTGAGCGGCTGACCCAGAAGAAGGAGATGATGGCGTTCAAGCACAAGGGATTCTGGGAGTGCATGGACACCTTCAAGGACTACATGAAGCTGAACAGCTTGTGGGAAACCGGGAAAGCCAAGTGGAAGGTGTGGCCGTAGATGGCCGGGAAAAACTTCTGGCAAGGACGACAGGTGCTGGTCACGGGAGCGGACGGCTTCATCGGCAGTTGGGTGGCCAAGGGCCTCCTCGAACAAGGCGCCCAGGTGCGAACCATCGTGCGGCAGCCCGGGCTTGCCTGCTCCATGGATGCCCTGGGCATCCGGGAAAAGCTGGACGTGAAACCCGGCGACATCACCGACTACAAGGCCGTGGAAACGGCTTTTAACGGGGTTGACAGCTGTTTTCACCTGGCGGCCCAGGCCTTCGTCGAGCAAGCCAACAGGAACCCCCTGCCGACCTTCGAGTCCAACATCAAGGGCACGTGGAACATCCTCGAAGCGGCAAGGAAGGGAGCCGGCGTGGAACGGGTCATCGTGGCCTCCTCGGACAAGGCCTATGGCGTGCAGAAAAAGCTGCCCTACACCGAGGACAGTCCCCTCCTGGGAAGGTTCCCCTATGACGCCTCCAAGGCCTGCGCGGACGTACTCGCGCAAGGCTATGCCACCAGCTATGGCTTGCCGGTCTCGATCACGCGGAACGCCAACACCTTTGGGGGCGCCGACCTGAACCTGAGCCGCATCGTGCCCGGCGTAATCAAGTGGGTGCTGCACAACGAGGTTCCAGTCATCCGCAGCGATGGCAAACCAAAGCGCGACTACGTGTACGTCAAGGACATCGCGAACGCGTACCTGCTCCTGGGAGAAAACCTGCACCGCCGGGAAGTCCGGGGGAACGCTTTCAACTTCGGCTCGGGAAAGCCAGTGAGCGTGCTGGAGTTGTTCACGCGCATCATCCGCTTGTGCGGCAAGAAAGTCAAACCCCACATCCTCAACGAGGCGAGAAACGAAATCCCCGCGCAGTGGCTCTCCAACCGGAAGGCAAAGAAAGTGCTGGGCTGGAAACCCCGTTACTCCCTTGACCAGGGGCTGCGGGAAACCATTGACTGGTACAAGGCCTATTACCGGTTGTGAAACGCATCCCGCCGGCTAGCGGCGGTAGCGCAGCTTCCATCCTGTCTTGGTGTCGGCCTGGCTGAAGGCCGCGGCCGCCATGGCCAGGCCTGCCAGCACCCACCACCAGAAAAAGCCGAGAATTGCTTTGAACCGATGGACGCGGGGCAACTGGCTCAAGCCATACCCGAACAACGGCCCATAGAAACCGGCCAGGCTCGCCTTATACTGGCCGTATAACTGGTTCACTTGGCGTTTGGCGAGGAAGCCGCGCTTGCGTTGTCGGAAGTAATCCATCCACCCAATGCGTTCCCAGCAGACCTTGAAGTAGGGCCGGCTTTCGGGCTCGAAGGTGAGGACGTCGAAGCCGTTGGCCTGGAGCTGGTACAAGCGCTCCGCGTCATCGGCCAGGGTTTGCTGCGCGCCGATGGCGCTCTTGCGGAAAAAGTTCACGAAGAACGGATAGGCCGGGTTGGGGCTGACCACGTCCTTGCCCGCGCGCTTTTCGACGAAACGCCGGTAGCGGAACTCGGCGAGGAACAGGGTGTTCCAGGCATCCCCCAAAAAAAGAAGGTCCTTGTTCTCCCGCATGCGTTGCGGGGTGTAGGTCGTGGAATACCAGTCGCCGAGGCCCCCACATTTTGGGTCGGCGAAAAGCGTTACCAGTTTCCGGAACTCCTCCGCCGAGCAGTCGAACACCCAGTCGGCGTCGTGCACGCAAACGATTTCGTGCCGGGCCAGGGACACCAGTTTCTCCATGACCTGGTGCTTGCCTTGCCGCTCGCGGAAAACCACCGTGTCAGCGAAGGAAAAGCCGCGCACGATTTCTTCGGTGCCATCCGTGCAGCCGTCCAGGCCCACCAGGACCTGGAGGGAGGGAACGCTTTCCCGCAGCTGCGCGAGGCGGCGCAGGGCGTGGGCGATTATTTTTTCCTCGTTGTGCGCGGGAATAAGGAAGCTGACGCTCATTTTCCTTCACGTCCCACGATCCAGGCAACGGCGGCCGGCAAATCCGCGCACTCGAAGTCGGCCCTGGCTTCGGCCTGACAATCCAGGCCAGCGTGCCCGGTCGCCTCTTTTCCGGCCAGGATGTCGCGGGCCATGTCCCCCACCAGATAGGAAGCCCGTAAATCGAGGTCATGCGCCTTGGCTGCCTGTTTTAGCATGCCTGGCTTGGGTTTGCGGCAATCGCAGTCCAACCGGTATGCTTCGACTTCGGCCAGGGTGGAGTGCGGGCAGTAGTAGAAGCCATCGATTTTCCCGCCCTCCCCTGCCACCAGCTTCCGGAGGCGGTCGTTGATGGCCCTTACCTCTTTTTCCGTGCACAGGCCGCGCGCCACCACGGGCTGATTCGAGACGACCAGCACCTTGAAACCGGACTTATTGAGGACGGCAATGGCTTTGCCTGCGCCGGGCAGCAGCCGGAGCGCGGCCGGCTCGTGGAGGAGGTGGACTTCCTCGTTGATGGTGCCATCGCGGTCCAGGAAAACAGCGCGATTCAAGACGGCGCGGTTCATCTACATCAATTCCCTGATGCGTTGCATCATCAGGTGGTCCAGCACCAGGTGCAGGTCCTCGCAGGGGCCGTACTCGTGGCTGGGCACGACGATGCTCAGGTCGGCCAACGGCTTCAACTTGCCGCCGCCGAAACCGGTCCAGGCGACGGTCTTCGCGCCCCGTTCCTTGGCGTACTCCACGGCTTTCAAGACGTTGGGGCTGTTGCCGGACGCCGAAATCGCGAGGACCACGTCCCCTTTTTGCAGGAAATTCTTCAAGGGCTCGACGAAAATGTCTTCATAGCTTGAATCGTTGCCCCACGCGGTCATCAGGGGAACGTTGTCGTTCAGGCAGATGGCCTTGAAGCGCGGCTTGCCGGGGAGGAGGCAGCCCTTGTTCAAGTCGTTGGCGACGTGGGAGGCGGTGGCCGCGCTGCCTCCGTTGCCGAAGACGAAGACCTGGTGGCCTGCCTGGCAGGCCTGCAGCAGGGCCTGGATGCAGGCATCGATGTCCTTGCAGGGCAGGCCGTCGATGACCTTTTTCAGGTTCTCTAAATAGGCTTGGGTTGAAACCATGTTCAGTCCTCCTCGTAGACGATGCGGCTCCCCCCTTCTTCCAGGGAGAACGGCGTTTCCTTCAACGGCCTTAACGCCTGCCGCAAGGCGTTTTGCCGGCGTTTCTCACAGTAGAAGGCCAGGAAGCCCCCGTTGCCCGAGCCACAGATTTTGCCGCCCACCGCGCCGGCCTTGAGGGCCCGGGCATAGTATTGGTCAATCAAGGGGTTGGAGACGTTGGCGGCCAGCCGCTTCTTGAGCAGCCAGTTCTTGTGCAAGAGGTTCCCGAACCGCGTGAGGTCATCGGCGTGCAATGCATCATAGGCGTCGTAGGCCAGCGCCTTCAGGAGGTGCAGGAACACGAGGTTTTTCTTCGTGTTCTTTTTCTGTTTGGCGAGCACGCTCTTGGAGTCGCGGGTGAGGCCGGTGAAGAAGAGCAGGAGGTTCGCGTCGAGTTCGCGCAGGGAGTTCTTCGAGCAGCGCACGGGATGCACGGAAACCGTTTCATCGGGGTTGAATTCGAAGAGGTTGAGGCCGCCGAAGGCCGCGGCGTACTGGTCCTGCTTGCCGATGGGTTCGCGGAGCAGGCCGATTTCGACGTGGCATGCCTGTTCGGCGAGGGACCGCGCTGGCTTTTTTTTCCCCTGGTAGGCGTGCAGGACGTTGAGGAGGCCCACGGCGAAGGAGCTGCTGCTGCCCAGGCCCGAGCCCTTGCTGGGGATGTCGGCCAGGGAAAGCAGTTCGATGCCGGAGTCGATGCCCGCGGCCTTCATGCAGGCGTTGAACAACGGGTGCCTGACCTGCTGGCGCCGGTCGATGATTTCGGTCTGCGAGTACCCGAGGCGGATGCCTTTCTCGAAGCGCTTGTTGGCGATGAGGTAAACGTATTGGTCGATGGCCGTGCTCAGGACCGCGCCGCCGTGCCTCGCGTAATAGTCTTTGAAGTCGGTGCCGCCACCGCAAAAGCTTATCCTCAAGGGCGTCCTACTGGCGATCAAGGCCGAATTCCTCCTTTACCTGCTTATACCGTTCGAGGGTGCCGATGTCCCGCATATAGTCTGTTGAAACAAAGCCATATAATGGTTTACTGGCCCCCTTTGCGGCTGCCTTCACGAGGGCGGGGAAGACGTCGCGGCCGAAGTCCAGGGGAGTGGCATGGGGAATGCCCTTGAAGATGGCGGGTTCCAGGACGTAGCAGCCCGCATTGGTGAGACCCCCGAGCACGGCAGCTGCCTTGCGGCCGAAGAACGTGATGCGGTTTTGGGAGTCGAGTTCGGCGAGGTCGCTGTCTGCCGGGTGGTCGGAGGGGTGGAGGACGAGCGAGGCCAGGCCCCCGTGTTCCTGGTGGAAGGCGATGAGCTTGGAGTAATCGAGTCGGCTGGCGACGTCGCCGTAGACGACAAGGAAGGTTTCCCCTGGCTGGGATTCGAGTTGCCGGACGCTGCCCGCGGTGCCGAGGAATTCCGGGTCCACCGAGTACGTGATGTGGGCCTTGAACCGTTCCCCGTAGCCGAAGTAGTCGGAGATTTTTTCGCGCTGGTGGGAAACGCATAAGAGGAGGTCTTGGATGCCGTGCCGGACCAGTCCTTCCACGAGCCACTCAAGCAGGGGCTTGCCGGCCACGGGCAGCATGACTTTGGGCGTGTCCTGGGTCAGGGGCCTCAACCGTTCCCCCTTTCCTCCCGCGAGGATGACGGCTTTCATGGCTTTGCCTCCGGCCGGGCGAAGGCCTGCAGGAACCGGCCGACGCGGCCGATGCGGGCGAACAACTGCCCGTCCTGCCGGGGAAAGGGCTTCAGGTAGAGGGAAACCGCGGCGTAAACGCCGGCAGCCACCAGGACGAGGAACAGGAGGCTGGACAGGGAATGGACCTGGTCCCTGAACAGGTAAACAAACAAGCCCATGCCCAGGGTGGCCGCGAGGGTCGCACTCAAATCGCGGAAGGGGATGCGGAGCCGGACTTTTCGCCGGGTGAGGAAGAACTCGAGGAGCATCATGACCAGGAAACCGGCCGCGTTCACCAAGGCAACCGTGAGGATGCCTTGCCCGGACTGGAGGAGGAGGACGTTGGCCGCGGTGGTGACGAGGAAAACCGTTTTCGCGTAGAGCCCGATTTCCGGGCGTTCAATCGTGTTGTAGATGTTGACGATGGAGTGCCGGAAGGAAAGCAGGCCGTGGGAGACGGCTGCCACGATGAAGACGTTGACGGCCACCAGGTATTTGGGGTCGAACACGAATTGAATGGTTTGGGGCGCGAGCAGGACGAGGCCCAGCAGGGTGGGGAAGACGAAGAAGGCCGTGAACCGCGAATAGGCTTGGAAGAAGTATTCGAGTTCGCCGAGGTTCTTGGACTGGGTGAAGCGTTTGACGACCGAGGGGAACACGACCAGGGCCGAGACCACGGCAGGGGAATAGGCCATGAGCACCTGGGGCATTTTCACGCCGAAGGAGTACCAGGCGATGGCGGTTGTGCCGGCGAAGTAGCCGATGAGGAGGTTGTCGATGGTGAGGTTGGTGACGAGTTCGCCGAGGTAGCTGAGCTGGCTGAAGGCCCCGTACCGTAGCACGCGCTTGAAGTCCGAGAACTTCGCGCCCAGGTCGGGGAGGTCGAGGAGCGCGGATTTCAGGGAGAGGAAGCCTATCGAGGCCGTCAGGAGGCTGGAGGCGAGGATGACGGCCAGTACGGTGCCCAGGGGCCCAACCGGCCCGGTGAGCCCAGTCGACCCCGTCAACCCGGCCAGCCCGGTCACGGAGAGGCCTTGGGAGAGGGCCAGGAACGCGAACACGAGGACGAACCCGGTGTAAAACACGCGCATGACGGCGCGGGGCTTTTGCCGGAGCAGCGCGTTGAGCGTCCAGTCGAATACCCCGGTGAGGAGTTGGACGAAGTTGATGAAGGCGAAGAGCCACACGTAGAGGGGGTGGAAGCCCGTGCTCTTGAACACCGCGTTGAAGACGCCTGGGAACAGGCCCAGCAGCACCAGCACCAGCAACCCGTTGGCAAGGGTGAGCTTGACTGAAAAGCCGAAGAGGTCCTTGGCGGAGCGGTAGTTTTTTTTCGCCATGTAATCCGGGATGAACCGGGCCAGCGCGTAGAGGACCGCTCCCGAAACCAGTCCGAGGAAGGTGACCGTGCTGAAGAACAACGAGTAAATCCCGAACTCGTCCACGGGCAGGAACTTGATGAGGACCAGGGTCACGAGGAACTGCAGGAGGATGCCGGCGTTGGCCGCCACGTAATTGAACAAGGCGCCTTTCGCCGTGCGCTGGTACAAATCGTCGAACTCGCCGTCCATGTCTAGTCTCACCTCCCGATGCCCTTGTACCGGATGCCGGCGGCAAGGATGCCTTCCTTGTCCAGGGCATTGCGGGCATCGAAGACCGCTTTCACGTTCCAGGCTTTCAGTTGCCGGGGGGAAAGGCTTTTGACGAAGGAACGGTGGTTGGTGGCGAGGAGGACGCAGTCGGCTCCCTGCACGGCTTCTTCGAGGGAACGGACATTGCTTTTGCCGGGGACGAACGGGTCGAAGGCCTTGAGGGACTTGTTCTTGGCGGACAACAAGCGCAGGATTTCCAGGGCCGGGCTCTCCCGCACGTCATCCACGTCCGCCTTATAGGAAAGGCCTAAAAGGGCCAGGTGGGCGGTTTCAACGGGTTTGCCGAGGCTGGCCAGCAGTTGCTCGACGAGGGAAACCGCGTAGACGGGCATGGCGTTGTTCAGGGAGCGCGCCAGCGAGACAAACCGGTGCTCGAAACCCTTTTCCCGTGCGCGCTCGATGAGGTAATACGGGTCCTTGGGGATGCACGTTCCCCCGACTCCCGGCCCGGGATAAAAGGGCATGAAGCCGAATGGTTTCGTGGAACAACCCTTGATGACCTCCAAGACGTCGATGCCGAGCTTGTCAAAGGACATCGCAATCTCGTTGATGAACGCGATGTTCACGTCCCGAAAGGTGTTCTCCATGATTTTCACGGCTTCCGCGGCCTTGATGGAGTTCAAGGGGGTTACGCTGGCCGCCAGGATTTTCCGGTAGAATTTCACGGCCTCGGTCGTCGAGTGTTCGTCGACGCCGCCGACGACCCGTGGGATGTTTTCAAGTGCGAACTCCTGGTTGCCGGGGTCGATGCGTTCCGGGCAGTGCACGAGCCCGAAATCCTTTCCGGCCCTGAGGCCGCTTTGCTCGAGCAGGGGTTTCACGATTTCATCCGTGACCCCGGGATACACCGTGGACTCGATGACGACCAGCATGCCTTTCCGGAGATGCCGGGCAAGGGTCCGGCAAGCCGATTCCACGAAGCCCAGGTCGGGGTGCTTGTCTTGCGTGACGGGGGTTGGGACGCAGACCAGGACGATGTCCGCCCCTGAAAGCGCGAGCCCCGCGTCACCGGTGGCAAGCAGTTTCCCTTTCACGGCCTTGACTGCCTTGATTAAAGCGGGGTCCCGGATGTGGCTCTTGCCTTGATTGACCTGGTCTACCACCCTGGGATTGAGTTCAAGGCCATGGGTTTTGAAGCCCTTTTTGGCTACCAGGCAGGCCACCGGCAGCCCCACATACCCCAGCCCCATGACAGCCACGGTTTTCGGCATAAAATCCCGTTAACCCCCAAATAACAGCAGAATAAGCTAAATAATCATTGCATATATTTTTAAAGGCGTAAACCGGACAATCGTGAAACCATGCCCCTGCCCCGCTTGCACCCTGGACTCGTTCCCTTGATTGCCGCCGCGGCAACCGTGTTGCTTTCGCTGGGGTTCCTGCAGGCCCGGCCGTTCCCCGACGAAGGCATCTTCGTGACCGGCGGCTGGCTGGCCAGCCAGGGCCTGCTGCCGTACCGGGACTTCTTCGACATCCACAGCCCCGGCATTTTCTTCGTGCTGGGAAGCTTTTACCGGCTGCTTGGCTCCGGCCTGGGCCTCGACCTGGCGGGCATGGACTTCCTCTTGGCAGGCCGCTTGCTGGCCGTGCTCGTGAACGCGGCCACCCTCCTAGCCATCTATTTCCTGGCCCGCAAAATATTCGACGCCTGGACGGGAGCCCTGGCCGTGGTCCTGCACGCGGTCTGGCTGCCGGTCTTCTACGGTTTCTGGGCGGTGATTGAGCCGTTCACGGCCTTCTTCTCGGCGCTGTCCGTGCTGGCCCTGCACCGGGTGGTGGCCGAAAAACGACGCGAGCCCCTGGACCTGCTCTGGTTGGGCCTCGCCCTGGGCTTCACCCTGGTGTTCAAGCAGACGCTCCTGGTCTTCGTGGCCGCCATGGTCTTGGTTGCCGCGGCCTACCTCATCGCCTACCGGCAGACCCGGCACCTGGTTTCCCTCAAGACCCTGGCAGCCGTGGCCGGCTTGGCGACGCCGCTCCTGCTGGTGTTGTTGCCCTATGCCTTGTCCAATGCCTTGCCGGCCCTCATGCAACAGACCCTTTCCTATGCCGTGGAAAACGCGGGGCTGTTGTCGAACCCAGGCCTCAAAGCCGAGTACCTGGCGGTGCCCCTGCTGTTGTTCTTTTTCACGCCACTGGGCTTTTACTGGGCGGCAAGGAAGGGCTTGAACCCCTTCGACTCGGCATTCTGGGAACGCGTCATCCTGTTTGCCTGGCTGCTTTCCACCCTGCCCAACCTCTTTCCGTTCGTGGGCTGCTGCCACCATCTCCTGCCCTTGTCTCCGCCGGCGGCCATCATTTCCGCGGGCGTGGTCATGAAAATCATGGGCAACCATTATCCGCGGCTGAAAAAAGTGGCCTTCCTCGCGTTGTTGCTGGTCCTGGCCTTGAACGCCTTCGTCGCCCTCCGCTTGGTGGGCAAGGACGAGTTCAAGGGCGTGAAAGAAGTCGCGGCCTTCCTCCAGGCGAATTCCACGCAGCGGGACCGGATTTTCGTGGTGCACGATGACCCCGAAGTCTACTTCCTCGCCCAACGGCTGCCGGCCACGAAATACATCTACTATCCCTTCCTTTCACCGCAGGGATTCCAGGGGATGCAGGCCGAAATCAAGGCGGACCTCCAGGCGTTCAAACCCTGGTTTGTGGTGGACTTCTCCGGCACCGGTGAGCCCTTGAACCCCGCGCGGAACGCGGAAGCCGAGCAATGGGTGCTCGACGAGTACGATAAAGTCAAGACCTTCGAGTTCGAGTCGCGCTACAACGACTACTACCGGTACGCGTACGTGTACCAACGGAAGGGATAGCCAAGCGGTTCAAGAAGCGGATGCTGCGGTGACTGTAGGCTTTAATGCGACTTCGTGCCTAAAGTAGTTGGTGGTGCAAGTGGTCAAAGCGCGCTCGATAATGGAATTATTTGGGACTATAAAAGACCCAAAAATGACTACTCAAGAGTTCAAGGACGAATTGAGGCGGGTTGAAGCCGCCAGCGAACGAAGGCGTTTCGGGTCGCTTCGAAAAAAGAAAAGTCGGCCACGTAGGTAATGTTTGGTAGACGTTCAGATTTTCAACCGCAACTCGACCAGGTCGGAGAGCATGCGGAGGTTGTTGAGGCCGAGCCGCATCTTAGAGCCCTCAACGTGGCCCCACTCAATGGGAATGGTTTTGAGCTGGTAGCCCTTGCGCTTGAGGCGGTACAGCCATTCGACGTCGAAAATCCAGCCATCCGAGACCAACTCATTGGCCAGTTCCCGGGCCAGGGGCCTGGAAAGGCCCTTAAACCCGCATAACGCGTCGTAAAAGCCGATGGGAAACAAGAGGTTCACGAGGAAGTTGAAGGCCTTCCCGAGCAGGATGCGGCGCAGGGGCTGGGAGACCACGATGCGCGTCCCCGGCTCCTTGCGGGAAGCCACGACCACCGGGTTCGCCTGGAGCGCGGCCTCCATCTTGTCGAGTTCCCTGGCGGGAGTGGAGCCGTCCGCGTCCATGAAGACCACACCCGCGTTTTTGGCGGCCGCGTAGCCCGTGCGGATGGCCGCGCCCTTGCCCCTGTTTTTTTCGTGGCGCAGCAGCACGACGTCCTTGCCGAGTTTTTTGACGACGTCAACCGTCTTATCCTTGCTGCCGTCGTCGACGACGATGAGCTCGACGGGGTAGGCCGCGCGCCGCTTGAAGGCCACAAGCTCGGAGAGAAAGGGCTGGATCCGGGTTTCCTCGTTGTAGGCCGGGATGATGACGGATAGCGCCATGGGAATGCCCTCACACCTCACACCAGTTGCTGCCGGAAGTAATCAATCGTGAGCCCTAACCCCTCGTCCAGGGAAACCCTTGGCCTCCACCGGAGTTCGCGCCGGGCCTTGGAGATGTCCGGCTTCCTCCGGGTCGGGTCGTCTTCGGGCAGCGGCTTGAAAACGATTCGGCTCTTCGAGCCGGATAGTTTCCTTATTTTTTTCGCGAAGGCGAGCACCGTGAACTCGGCGGGGTTGCCGAGGTTGGTGGGCCCGGGAAACCGGGAGTTCATCAAGGAGTGGAGGCCTTTCACGAGGTCCGAGACAAAGCAGAAGGAGCGGGTCTGGCGGCCATCCCCGTAAACCGTCAGGGGCTGGCCTAAAACGGCTTGCTTGACCAGGTTCGGCACGACTCTCCCGTCTTTTAGGTCCATGCGCGGCCCATAGGTGTTGAAGATGCGCGCAATCCGGGTCTCCACCTTGAAGCGCCTCCGGTACACCATGACCAGGGCTTCCGCGTACCGCTTGCTCTCGTCATAGCAGGAACGCAAGCCGATGGGGTTGACGTTGCCCCAGTAGTCCTCGCGCTGGGGATGCACTTTTGGGTCGCCGTAGACTTCCGAAGTCGAAGCCTGCAGGAAGCGCGCACGGTTCCTGAGGGCAAGGTCCAGCATGTTCTTGACGCCGTACGAACCGACCAGAATGGTTTCCAGGGGCTTCTTGTAATACCCCACCGGCGAAGCCGGCGAGGCCAGGTTGTAGACTTGCCTTAGTTTCACGCCGGGCTTGAAGGGCCGGGTGATGTCCTGCTTCCTGAACCTGAACCGGGGATGGCCCAGGAGGTGCGCGATGTTCCGCTTGTTGCCGGTAACAGTGTTGTCCACGCATAGCACGCGTTCGCCTCTCGCAACCAGGTAATCGCATAAGTGGGAGCCGATGAAACCCGCGCCCCCCGAAACCAATATCCACTTCGCCTTGCCAACCGCCATGTCAACGCGCCCCCCGGTGCGGCTCCCGGGCAAACCATTCCACGGTTTGCTTCAAGCCCACGTCAAAGGAATGCCGGGGCGTGAACCCCAGCAGCCGCTTGGTCTTGGCCATGTCGGCCTGGGTGTGCAGCACGTCTCCCGGGCGGAGCGGCTGGTATTCCGGCTTCACCGAACGGCCCAGCAAGGCATTTACTTTGTCCAGTAGTTCGCGGACCTTGATGGAGTTGCCCTGGCCCACGTTGAAGACCTCGCCACAAGCCCGTTCCCCGGCCCTTAAAGCCGTTAGATTGGCATCCACGACGTTCTTTACATAGGTGAAATCGCGGGACTGCATGCCGTCGCCGTAGATGACGGGCGAGCGGCCTTCGAGCACGGACGAGATGAAGCGCGGGATGACCGAGGAATACTGCGAGCTGGGGTCCTGGCGTTCGCCGAAGACGTTGAAGTAACGCAGGCACACGGTTTCAAGGCCGAGGCACTCGTAAAACATGCGGCAATAGAGTTCGCCTCCCAGTTTCGAGACCGCGTAGGGGGAGAGCGGGCCGGGGAGAAGCGATTCGCCCAGCGGCATCTTTTCGGCGTTGCCGTACGCGGAGGAAGAGGCCGCGTAGACCACGCGCTGGACATTGTTTTCCTTCGCCACTTTCAGCACCGTGTAGGTGCCATCCACGTTGACGCGGTTGTATTCGAGGGGCCGCTTGAAGGACTCAGGAACCGAGCGCAGCGCGGCTTCGTGGAAGACAAAGGCGCAGCCCTTCATGGCCCGTCCCAGCGTGTCCTCATTGAGGATGTCGCCTGACTGGAAATTGATTTGCTTCATCACGGCCGCGAGGTTCTGGCGGCTGCCCGTGGAAAGGTTGTCGAGCACGCGGACTTCAAAGCCCTTTTCGAGCAGGCCCTCCACCAGGTGCGAGCCGATGAAGCCGGCTCCCCCCGTAACCAGAACCCTTTCAGCCATTTCATCCCCCGTTGAATTCCTCGCGGGCCTTGCCAAGCTGCTCGAAGGAACCGATGTCAAACCACTTGTCCTTGAAGACGAAGCCCATGACTTGCTCGCGGGTGTGCAGCCATTCCAGGAAATAGCCGGGCGCGTCCGCCTTCCCGCCTTCCGCCAGGAACTGGCCTATGAGGCCAATGGCGGCCTTTGGGAAGAAGTAGATGCCGGTGGAAATCAGGTTGGACTTGGGTTCGAGGGGCTTTTCCTCAAACCCCTTGACGAGGTTGCTGCCGTTGAGTTCCACCACCCCGAACTTGCCGGCCACCTCTGCCTTGGAGAGCCCGCCATACAGGCCCACGAGGGGCTTTCCAGCGCAGACCTTGCCTTGCGAGGCTTTTCGCTGCGACTCAAACAACTCATAGGGGACGTTCAACGAGAAGTTGAACAGGTTGTCCCCGTTGACGACCATGAAGTCCTCGTCCAGCTTTTCCTCGTCGAAGACGTACTTGAGGTCTCCCATGGTGCCCAGCCGGTCCTCGTTGGACTGGGTGTGGTCGTTGATTATCTTTATCTTCACGCCGAAGTCGCGGTGCTTTTCCTGGAACTCTTCCAGCCAGTAGTCGAAGTTCTCGTAGAACCGGGCGTTCGTGACGATGAGGACTTCATCAATGGCCTTGACTTCCCGTATCTTGGAGAGGATGTGCTCGAGGATGGGCTTGCCCTTGACTTCAAGCAGGGCCTTCGGCGTGTCCCTGGTCAACGGATACAACCTGGTAGCATAGCCTGCCGCCGGAATGATGGCTTTCATTGGAATAACCTGTAAACTACTTGGTCATCAGCTTGCGGACCGCGGCCGCGCTGCCCTGGGAGTTGAAGGCGGTCATGAAAATCCTGGCCTCGCTGTAGGCAACGGCTTCAATCGTGTCCTTCGTGGACTGCCGCACGCTGTAAATACGCGTAAAGAACTCCTTGATGGCGAATTTGCCGTATTTGCCGAAGACCTCGACGTCGGACTTCATGCCCTTCTTCCGGGCTTCCCCGCCATAGGCCTTGAGCGTCCAGTCCCAGATGTCCTGGTAGAGGCCGGGCTCGCATACCTTGAAGACGTCGTAGACGAGGTTCATCCAGAAGGTGCCCACGTTGGCTTTGCTGATGTATTTCTTGGGGAACTGCGTCGCAATCAGGTGCCTCGGGGTTCCCGTTACCCCGTGCTGGGCGATGCGCACCTTTTGTCCCAGCCGCTCCAGGGCCTGCGCGATTTCAAGGGTACGCGGCAAGTCAATCGACAACTGCTCGATGGGCATTCCCCGGTCATCGTAGAGGTTGCCGTGCGTGCTGCCATTGGAAGTGGCCAGCACGTGGGGGAAAACGCCGTTGGCGTTCAAGGCCTTGACGAAAGTGGTGGCTTCCTCGGGCTTCGTGATGATCATGCCGTGCTGGTCCTTCCAGCCGACTTCGCCGACTTCGACTTCGAGGCCAAACGGGGTCTTGCCCATGCGCTGCTGCAGCCATTTGACCATGTGGGTCGTGCACTCGATGTTTTTCTTGAGCTGGTCGGCAACGGTTTTCCCCTGCAAGTCGAACAGGAAGCTGGCGTCAACCGCAAAGCTGGTGTAACCGGCCTTGATTTGCGCGTCAATCAAGGCCTTGAGCTTGTCCATTTCCTCCTGCGAGCCCTTCTTGACCGGCAGGTGGTCGGCGTGCAGCGCCCATATATCCCAGCCCACTTGCTTGGCGGCCTTCTTGCATTCGGCCGCGAACGTTTCAGGCGTGAGGCCGGTGTAGCCGCCGTCCAGGTCGCACTCGGACTTGGCCAGCTCCAGGATGACCGCCGAATCCAGGTCCCTGGCCGCCCGGAGGATGCCGGGAATGACCAGGGCGATGCGGGCATTGGCCGCCATGACAATGGCTTCAAGGTCTTTCACGGCCTCGAAAAGGTAGTTCCCCGGAATAGGTCTGCCATGCATGATGACGCTCCATTACTCCCTAAATTACTCTTTAAAGCAGCGCTCAACTAAGGCGATTTCCTTTTTGCCGCCCACGTAGAGCGGCACTCTCTGCGACAATTGGGTGGGCAAAACCTCTAAAACCTTTTGCATGCCGGTGCTGGCATCCCCGCCAGCGGCCAGGCAAAGGAAGGCGAGGGGCGCGCACTCGAAGAGGAGGCGCAGCTTGCCCTGCGGGGCCTCCCGGGTGGCAGGATAGGTAAAGAGGCCGCCGTAGTGCAGGATTTGGTTGAAGTCCGCGACAAAGCTGCCCGAAAACCGTATCTTATAGCCCTGGGCTTCCAGGCCCTCGATGAACCGCGCATGCGCCGGCAGGTACTCGGATTTCGCCCCCCCCGGCCCGAAAATCTTCTTGGAACCCAGGCGCAGGTTCTCCTCGCGCAAGCGGAACTTGCCTTTGGGGTCGGCCACGAACTCGTGCACGCCGCCGGCGCCCGCCACGCAGTACACGAAGGTAGTGAGGGGACCGTAGAGGATATAGCCCGCGGCGAGCAGGTCTCTTCCGGGCTTCCGAACCGAGTCCTTGTGGACGCCGAAAATGGTGCCCACCGCGAGGTTGGTTTCAATGCAGCTGCTGCCGTCCAGGGGGTCCATGCAGACCGCGAACGGCCCTCCCCCGCCTTCCACGACCTCGGCTTGTTCCTCGGAAGCGATTTCCCGGGTCAACCGGCTTTCCTTCAGGGCCGCGATGAAGTGGGCATCGGCCCACTTGTCAAGCTCCATTTGCTGCTCACCGTACACGTTGCGGGTGTCGGACAGGCCCTCTACCTGGAGGAACGCCTGGCGCACGGCCAGCCCCTCGCGCGCGAACAACTGGATGAGGCGCGCGAGCTTCGCGGGGACGTTCTGCTTCTTCAGGTGCTCGGACAACTCCATTGCTTTCCCGCCTTCACTGGCCGACGCCGTAATACTCGAAGCCCGCGGCCTCGACTTGCTTGCGCGAGTAAAGGTTGCGGCCGTCAACGATTACCCGGCCATTCATCAGGGCTTTTACCTTCCGAAAATCGATTTCCTTGAACTCGTTCCACTCGGTCAACACCAACAGGGCGTCCGCCCCCTGCGCGCAGTCGTACACGGACTCGCAGTACGTGATGCCAGTCAACACCTTCTTCGCGGCCTCCTCGGCCACGGGGTCCATGGCCGAAACCAGGGCGCCCTTTGCCTTCAGGGCCCGGATGACTTCCAAGGAAGGGGCCTCCCGCAGGTCATCGGTGTTGGGCTTGAACGCCAGGCCCAAAACCCCTATCCGCCTCCCTTTAAGGCTTCCCAGGGCCTTCTCTAGTTTCCGGACGGCCAAGGTTTTCTGCAGGCGGTTGACTTCCTCAACCCCCTTCAAAATCCGGAAGTCATAGCCGGCCTTTTCCGCGGTCTTGGCCAGGGCCTTCACGTCCTTGGGAAAACAACTGCCCCCATAGCCAACCCCCGCGTTCAAAAAAGCGGGCCCGATTCTCGCGTCCAGGCCCATGCCTTCCGCGACTTTTTTCACGTCCGCCCCGACCAGGTCACAGACGTTGGCAATCTCGTTGATGAAGGAAATCTTCGTCGCGAGGAAAGCGTTGCTGGCGTACTTGATGAGCTCGGCGGACTTGACGTCGGTGAAAATCATTTTTGCGCCGAGGGGCGCGTAGATTTCGCGCATGCGCTTCTCGGCCGCCACTGAACCGTTGCCGATGACGACCCGGTCCGGCTTCATGAAGTCGTTGATGGCCGAGCCCTCGCGGAGGAACTCCGGGTTGGACACGACGTCGAACTCGCCCGCGTAAAACTTTGTCACGGTGTCCCTGACGAGGCTGCCGGTTCCAACCGGGACCGTGCTCTTGTTCACGATGACCTTGTAGCCGTTCATGTTTTTCCCGATTTCTTCGGCGACCTGGATGACGAACCGGAGGTCGGCGTCGCCGTCCACGGACTCCGGCGTTCCAACGGCGATGAAAACGACGTCCGACTTTTCCACGGCCCCTCCGAGGTCCAAGCTGAAGGAAAGCCTCCCGGCCTTCGCGTTTTTTTCCACCAGTTCCTGGAGGCCGGGCTCGTAGATGGGAATAACTCCCCGGCGAAGGGATTCGATTTTTTCCTTGACCGCGTCCACGCAAACGACTTCGTGGCCCAACTCGCTGAGGCACGTGCCCAGGACCAGGCCGACATAGCCGCAACCCATGACCGCAATCCGCATGAAATGACACCCAATTAGCAAAGGTATAGCCATTTTGAGGCAAAATACCTTTAAATATGTGATGGATGCATATAGTGTATGAGCTAGTATGAGCAGGGAACGGGTTACGATTACCATCCGCAAGGACCTCCTGACCCAGGTGGACCGGCTAGTGGATGGGTCGACCATCCGGAGCCGGAGCCAGGCCATCGAGTCCCTGCTGAGCAAGCTGCTTTCCGAATTCCGGATAGGGCGGGCGCTCATCCTCGCGGGCGGGAAGAGCAAGCACTTCGCACCCGAGGAATCGCGGTTCCTGATGGAGCTACAGGGCAAGCCCCTCATCGAGCAGGTCATGAACGCCATCAACAGCTTTCACATCAGCAATTTCCTGGTGTATGTCGACGGGTTCAACCGCAAGGCCATCGACGTGCTGGGCGCGCGCCGGCTGCCCTATCACGTGGACTTCCTGACCGAAGGGGAATCGAAGGGGACCATCGCCCCACTGCTCAAGGCCAGGCCCCAATTGAAGGAAACCTTCCTGGTGTCCTATGGGGATACCATCTGCTCGCTGAACCTCCACGACATGCTGGCACTCCACAAACAGAACAAGGCGCTCGCGACCATCGCCCTGACAACCGTGAGCAACCCGAAGGACTATGGGGTCGTGATGCTGCAGGGCGGGAAGGTCAGCGAGTTCATCCAGAAACCGGAACAGGAAGCCAAGAGCTACCTCATCAACGCCGGCTACTTCCTCTTCGAGCCGCAGATTTTCGACTACCTCACCCCGAAGATGACCAGCCTGGAGAACGAGTTGTTCCCCTTGCTGGCGCAAAAGGGGCTGTTATACGGGTATCCCTTCCAGGGCAAGTACCTGAACGTGAACACCCCGGCCGAGCTGGAACGGGCGGAAATGCTGCTGTGAAATAGCCAAGCACCAAGGGAGGAAGGAAAGTATTTATAGTTCGTATACACTATAATATATTGTATGACAAATAGGCTGGTGGTATCGGACAGCAGTTCGCTGATCCTTGCCACGAAGGCCGCGGTCCTGCAAACGCTGTGCATGTGCTTCGCAGTCCAAATCCCTGAAGCCGTATTCGAGGAAACCGTGGAAGCGGGCAAGCGCGCTGGAAAAGCGGATGCGTTAAGGATCGAAGAAGCCGTCGAAACCGGAAGAATAAAGGTCGCAAAAGTTGCGGCGCTAAAGGACAAAAAAATCGAAAAATGGCTGAAAGAACTCTGCCTGGGTGAAGGTGAAGAACAGGCCCTCAAGCTCTGCCTGCAAGTGAAAGCCAATCTCTTTCTGGTCGATGACCGCCAAGCTATCAACGCGGCGAAACTGCTGGAAATAAATTGGTCGACGTTGCCGGGCTTGATCGTGGGCCTCGCCGAAAAAAACAGGCTGGCGCCAGAGAAGGCATTGGATGCCCTCCGCGTCCTCCAGGAAGAAGGAAGATATAAGCTGGATTTCATCCTCGACGCATTCAAAAAAATCGAAGCATTGAAGGAGGCGAAAAAATGAAGACCCAACTGGTTTCGGTAAGGCTCCCTGAAGAGGACCTCAAGATAATCGAACAAAAGACCAAGGAAGAAAAAATGGCTAAAACCACGGCTTTGAAGCAGATGCTGGCTCTTGGCATCAAGCAATACCAACTCGCAAGAGCCGTCGAAAGATACGGGCGGGGAAAGACCAGCCTCGGCAAGGCCGCCGAAGAAGCCGGTCTCACAGTATGGGAAATGATGGACTGCCTCAAGGAAAAAGGCGTGCCCAACCCCCTCACCGCCGAAGACTTTCGACAAAGCCGCAAAAACCTCGAAAAGGCGTTGCAGTAACCGATTGAATGGAACCCCGCCTACCGCGCAAAATGACTATTCATTTTTATCTGGCTTCCACTAACATTAAAGAAATAGCTAATAAACACATTATAAGGCATTAAAATAATTAAACACGCAGCCTAAATCCGTCCAATTGCCTTAAGAGGCAATTTTAATAGGTTACTGGCCATAAACTTCTGGAGGCGACAGATGATGAAATCCGTGGAGAAATCGTTCCTTGCAGATGCGCTGAAAGCGTACGAAAACGGCCAGCTTACGCTCTGGCGAGCCGCAAAAAAGGCCGGCCTGTCCTTGTGGGAGATGATGGACGAATGCCAGCGCAAACAGGCTCAGGTGCCTTATTCGGTCAAAGACTTCGCAGAAGACATGGGGAAAGCATGATTCACAAGGCATTCATCCTCGCCGGCGGCAAGGGGGAACGGTTGAGGCCCCTGACGGATGAAACGCCCAAGCCCATGCTGGAGGTCTCCGGCAAGCCCATCCTCCAGCATGCCATCGACTGGCTGGAATACCATGGCGTGCAGGAAATCGTGTTAGGCGTGGGCTACCAGCACGAAAAAATCATGCACTACTTTGGCAACGGCCGGCCGTCGGGCGCGAGGATAACCTACAGCGTGGAAGGAAAACCCCTGGGCACCGGGGGCGCGGTCAAGGCCGCCCAGGAAATGCTGGGCAAAGAGCCATTCATCATGCTGAACGGCGACAACCTGATGGACGTCGATTACCGGAAAATGGCGGCAGTCCACGAAAAAAACAAGGCGCTGGCCACGATTGCCCTGGTGGAAGTCAAGGACGTGACCGGTTACGGCGTGGCCCGGCTCCAGGGAGAAAAAATAACAGAGTTCGTGGAAAAACCCGCGCCTGGCCTGGAGCCCAGCAAGCGCATCAATGCCGGCTGCTATGTCCTGGAACCCAAAGCCCTGGACTTCATCCCCGACGGCTTTTCCCTGATTGAAAAAACCGCTTTTCCCGCGCTCGCCAAGAAAGGCCGGCTCTACGCGTTTTCCCATGTTGGACAATGGTTTCCCACCGACGACCCCCCGAAATGGGAGGCCGCGAAAAAGGCCTGGAAGCCACCGGTGTAAGGAAGAGGCAAAGGTGAAAACGTGGACAAACGCGTGGCAGGCGTCCTAGGCGCTTTCCTGGGCTTGCAGCTCCTGGCCTTGTTCCTGGGCCCGACCGGTTACGTGGGCACGGACGGGGACGCGCACCTCCGCTACTACGAGTTCCTCGCCCAGGAAAAGCGGCACCCGGTCACGGCGGACTTCAAGGGCATGGCGGACCGCGAACTATTCCAGGTGCCCATCCTCTCCTACCTGCTGAACTACCCGGCCTGGGCGCTGGCAGGCTCGACCGGAGTCCGGTTCATGAACCTCGCGTGGACTGCGCTGGCCCTGCTGGTGTTCTGGCGTTTCGTGCTCAAAAGCCGCTGCAAAAAAAACAAGTGGCTGTGGCTGGCCCTGCCCTTGCTGGCCTTCCTCCCCCACACGGTTTTCTACGCGCAGGCGGTGGGCCCCGAAGCCGTGCTGCTGCTGGCCTCCGCCCTCTCCACGGCTTTCTTCCTGCGGTTCCTGGACGGCAAAGGCAACGCGGGACTGAACGGCCTCGCGACCGGCCTGCCCTTGCTCGTGAAATTGAATGGCCTGGCCTTGCCTGCCGCAGCCCTGCTTTATTTGGGCTGGCGTTACTGGAAAGACAAAAAACTACCTGCCCGAGTCAAGCCCTTCCTTGCCGGCATGCTGGTGGTAATCGCCTGGTTCTTCGCCAACAACCTCTACCACTTCGGGAGGCTCATCCCGTTCGCGATGCCCTACACCCTGCGGCCACTGGCGAATTACCCGGCCTGCCTCCGGGAAACTCTGACCTCGTTCTGGGGCGGGCTGCCGGCCACGGAAACGCATCTCCCCCTACTGGCCGTCAAAGGCCTCCTGCTGCTGGTCCTGGGACTGGCCTTCCTCCGGTTCTTCCTGTCGAAGAACCAGCAAAGGGGCTTCCCGGCCTGCGTGGCCCTGACCTCCCTGGGCTTGTACGCCTTCAACGCCTTGTTCGCCTCGGGCAGCGAGTGGTGCACGCACTCCCGTTACCTCATCCCCCTCTACCCCGTGCTCGCCCTCGTCGTCGTGCAAGGCCTTCGGCAGGACAAGCCCAAGCCCCGGCTGCTGCAGGCCTGGATGGGATTGCTTTTTATTAGTGCCGTGGTTGAAATTGCCTTGTTTGCCGCGTTCCGGTAAGTGAAACCATGCCACCAGAGAAGGGACTCAGCGTCATCATCCCCTGCTTCAACGAGGAAGAAAACGTCGCGGAATGCGTGAACCGCGTGCCGGCCATGCCGTGGAAGACCGAGGTCATTGTGGTGGATGACGGCAGCATCGACGACACCTCGGAAACCGCGCGCAAACTGAAGAAGCCCGGCCTCAAAGTCATCAGCTACAAGCCCAACAAGGGCAAGGGCTACGCGGTCCGCATGGGCATCGCCAAGGCAAGTCATGACGTGGTCGTCATCGTGGACGCGGACATGGCCACCATGCCCGAGGAAATCCCGGACGTGGTCAAGCCCATCATGGAAGGCAGGGCCGACTTCGTGAACGCCTCGCGCCTGGTCTACTCCATGGAAGCGGGGGCCATGAAATGGTTTCACGTGCCCGTGAACCACTTGTTCGCCTTCCTGGTCGGCTTGCTGGTGGGAGCGCGGCTGACGGACAGCCTGTGCGGGTTCAAGGCCTTCCGGAAAAGCATGCTATTCGAGCACCTGCAGGAAGACGGCTGGCCGGACTTCGAAATGCTCATCCAGGCGGGAAGGAACGGCATGCGCGTAGTGGAGGTGCCCACCCATTACATGGCGCGGAGGAAAGGGGCCTCCAAGATGAAGAGCTTCCGCCACGGCTTCGCCATGCTCTTGATGCTCTTGAAAGCGGTGTTCGAATGAGTTCGGTCAAGGAAGTGCAGGCGCACTTCGACGGCATCGCGAAAGACTACGATTATTACAAGAAAAAGAACTGGTACTATTACCAGAACCTCAAGGAATTCTTTGCCGGGCTCATTCCCCCGGGTTCGAGCGTCCTCGAAATCGGCTGCGGCACGGGCGCCCTCCTCCACCACGTCCGGCCGAAGAGGGGATTGGGCATCGATTCCAGCCGGGCCATGCTGGAGATTGCACGGAAACGGTTCCCCGAACTCGAGTTCCGGCAAATCCCCGCCGAAGAACTGCAGGGAAAAGAGAAATTCGATTACCTGGTGATGGCCGACGTCGTCGAACACCTGTCCAACCTCGAGCAGGCCCTGGCCAAGACCGCTGGCTGCTGCCGGAAGGGCTCGGTGCTGATCATCACTTCCATCAACCCGGTCTGGGAACCCATCCTGGACCTCGCCGAAAGGCTTGGCCTGAAAATGCCGGAAGGGCCGCATGACTGGCCGGGCCAGGAAAGGCTGCGGCAATTGCTGGAACGCCAGGGCTTCCAAGCCAGGAGCACGGGCTATCGGCTGCTCATACCCAAGCACGTGCCCTTCCTCTCGGATTACGCGAACAAGCACTTCGCGCGGGTGCCCTTCCTGCGGGGCCTGGGGGTCATCCAGTTCCTGGTGGCCGAATTCAAGCCATAGGGTTTTATTCCATTCGCGGCTCAAATCAAGGGATTTCCATGGACTTGAAAGCCTGCATCCGGAAGATCCCGGACTTCCCCAAGAAAGGCATCCTCTTCTACGACATCACGACCCTGTTAAAGGACCAGGCCGCGTTGAAGCACGTCATCGACCAGGTCTACGAGCACTACATCAAGAAAGAAGCGGCCCCCGCCAAAATCGTGGCCGTGGAAAGCAGGGGCTTCATTTTCGGCGCGGCCCTCGCCTACAAACTGCACGCCGGCTTCGTCCCCGTGCGGAAACCCGGCAAGCTGCCGGCCAAAACCCTGTCCACCAGTTACGCCCTCGAATACGGGAAGGACTCGATTTGCATGCACGAAGACGCCATCGTCCAAGGCGAGCGCGTGCTCATCGTGGACGACCTGCTCGCAACGGGGGGAACGGCCAAGGCCGCCATCGACTTGGTGGAAAAATGCGGCGGCAAAGTCATCGGCCTGGCCTTCGTCGTCGAACTCGGCTTCCTGCGGGGCCGCGAAAAACTCAAGGGATACGACGTGTTCTCGCTCGTCAACTACGTGAAAGAGGAATGACCTTGATTGGCATCATCGGCGGCAGCGGCTTGTACGACCCGGAACTATTGGAAAACAAGAAGACCGTGAACGCGAAAACGCCGTACGGCAAACCCTCGGACAAGATAACTACTGGCACCATCCAAGGCGTGAAGGTCGCGTTCCTGCCCCGCCACGGCGCGAAGCACACCCTGAACCCCAGCAACATCCCTTACCGGGCCAACATCTGGGCCCTGAAGAAACTCGGCTGCCGCCGAATCCTCGCGCCCTGCGCAGTGGGCTCGCTCCAGGAAGACGTGGAACCCGGGACCCTGGTGTTCCCCGACCAGTTCATTGACCGCACCTACAAGCGCGAAACCACGTTCTACGACAAAAAACGGGTCTGCCACATTTCGGTGGCGGAACCCTTTTGCGGCGAACTCCGCGAGCGCCTCGTCAAGTCAGCCATCCAACAGGACATCCCCTACCGCCGCGACGGCACGTATGTCTGCATCGAGGGGCCAAGGTTTTCCACCAAAGCCGAGTCAAGGCTTTACCGGGGCTGGGGCGCCCACCTCATCGGCATGACGCTCTGCCCCGAAGCCGTGCTGGCCCGGGAAGCCGAGCTATGCTATGCCCCCATCGCCATGATAACGGATTACGACACCTTCAAGGAACAACCCGTGACCACCGAGGAAATCCTTTCCACGATGAAGGCCAATGTGGAAAAGGTCAAGAAACTCCTGCTCGACGCCATCACGAAAATCCCCGCCGAGCGGGAGAAGTGCGGGTGCGGGAACGCGTTGAAGGGCGCACTCATCTAGGCCCATGGTCGGCTCCCATAGCCAAAGGTTTAAATAAACGTTAATAGTAACTCTAATATTAACGCCCGCGTGGGTGGAAAACAATGAAGCAGTACGTCACGAATGTGGAGCCAGCCCTCATCAAGGAAGTCGACAAAATCGTCAAGAAGAAACAGCATTACAGTTCCCGCAACGAGTTCATCCGGGACGCCATCCGAAGCAAGGTGAAAGAACCACGGGCCATGAAACTCCGGGAAGCGCTGAGAAAAATCAGAGAAACTGCATTGAAGCGGGGTTGGAATGGAGAGATGCCAACCAAAGCGGAACGCGAAAAAATCCTGCAAGAATTTCTGAAAGAAAAAGGTCTTTCACTCGATTAAGTCCCTGGGTGCTACGACGCGAATCAAACCCGCAGCAAGCACAAAATCTTTTTTGTTGAAAGTCATCAAGGCATCGCAATGGGCTTCGATGGCAATCGCTGCATGGAGGGCATCCATGGAAGGAACGCCTTTTCCGCGAAATTCCTCGGCCAAAGAAGTGCACCGCCCAGTAGACTCGGTAACTTCGACAGATATTTCTCGCTCTCGGAAGAAATCGAGCACTTCTTGTGCGGAGTGGTATGCAATCCGCTTGATTTCCCGAAACACGTAATCAGACAACACTACGGTAAACCGTTCCGGGCACGCGTCAAAGAAATCCTCGACGTCTTGGTACATCAACTTGAATGGCTTGCCCATGTCGGCCTTAACGAAGGCGATGAAAATGTTGGCATCCAGGTAGACACGCTGTTTAGGGGCTGGCGACATGCACGACCCTCCGAAGGGTTTCGGCAACGGGTGCGGTGCCAGCCATAATAGCCACACGCCAACCAGTTTTTAGGCTTTTCGACGATTGCCGATTACTTCAGGGCGCGCGCCTTTTCCAGCATCTCGACGGCGCGCTTGCCGCATTCATCCAGGGTCTTCCCCAAGCAGTAAAAGCCGTGGCCCTTGACGACCACGAAATGGGTTTGCTTGAGCGCGGACAGGACTTCCTCGACTTCCTTGCGCGTGCCGTACTCGACCTCGGACTTGGTTTCCGGAACCCCCAACGCCCTTGCATGGGCCAGGATGTCCGGGGAATGACCGTGGAACACCGCGTTCGCGTCCCGCCTCGACCGGTAAATCGCCATGTGCACCATGGACTCGGAGCTCGGCTCGTACTTGCCGGTGACCGCGACCCGGACATCCACCATGTTCACGTCCTCGACGTTGACGAACTCGTCTTCCACGATTTTCCCGAGGTCGGCGCCGGTGCGAGTGATGAGGCAGCCGTTCTTGTAGCGCGCCGACAGGTTGCCGGAGGTGCCGGCGCCTTCTCCCTGAGGGGGACAAAACCCCTTCGCAGCCAGCTCATGCGCCCACTTGACCAGGTCCTTGGCCTTGTCGACCTTGAAGGAAGCCCGGTTCATGAACACGGTCTCGAACTTGGTTCCACGATAGGATTCAGGCATGTCAACCAATTCAACCCAGCAACTTCTTTAAAGCACTTGCCTTCGCCTTCACGATTCCCTTCTCCGTGACGATGCCCGAAACGAAGCGGGCGGGCGTGACGTCAAAGGCCGGGTTCAAGGCCTGGCTGCCCACTGGAGCCAACCGTTTCCCGCCCAAGCACAGGACTTCGTCGAGGCTCCGCTCTTCGATGGGAATGTCCTTGCCGGTTGCGGTCTCCAAGGAAATGGTTGAAGTGGGAGCCGCCACGTAAAACGGCACGCCGTTCTCGCGCGCGAGCACGGCCTTCTCGTAGGTGCCAATCTTGTTGGCCACGTCGCCGTTGGCCGCGATGCGGTCCGCGCCCACGACCACCAAATCGACCAAGCCCCTTTGCATGAAATGGCCTGCGGCGTTGTCCACGATGACCGCATGCCGCACTTTTTCGTTGCCCAACTCCCAGGCCGTGAGTTGCGCGCCCTGGAGGCGGGGCCGGGTCTCGTCCACGTACACGAAAGGCTTTCGCCCCCTGTGCTGGGCGAGGTAAATGGGCGCGGTCGCCGAGCCCCAGTCAACAATCGCGAGCCAACCGGCATTGCAGTGGGTGAGCACGCGCGCGTTTTTTTTCACGAGTGGCAGGCCGTGGCGCGCAATCGCCTGGCAGGCTACTACATAATCGGCTGCTATGGCGTTCGCCTCCCCCGCGGCCTTGCGCCGGACTTGGCCCAGCGTGTCCGCGTCCTTGACGGCTTCGATGACGCGGTCCAGCGCGTGCTTCAAGTCGATGGCGGTAGGTCTTGTGGCCAGCAGGGCTTCGTAGGCGCGATAAACGTAATCGGCGTAGCCCTGGGCCGGGGCCTCGAGGCAGGCCTGCGCCAACCCATAGGCTGCGGTCGCGCCAATCGTGCCAGCGCCGCGCACGAGCATCTCGCGGATGGCAATGGCGGTGTCGCGGTGGGTGCGGAGGCTGGCCACCTTGAACCGGTGGGGCAGCAGGCGCTGGTCGATGGCCTTGACGGTGCGGTCTTCAAGCCAGACCGCGCGGTAGGGTTTGTTTTTGACTCGCATGGAATCACATGGGGTGGCCAACCCGGTACCGGCGCTTGCCGCTTCGCTCTGCTGCGCCGGTGGGGTCGGGTCTGCCCGTTGCCCCAGGCCACCAGCCCTTGGGCTCCAATTGCTGGACTACCGCATCAATGACGTCTCGGTCCTCGATGCCAAGGACATTCATAAGCCTTGCTTCCACGGCACGTGCGGCGGTGCGAAGGGATTTTTTCATAGGAATAGGAAGTTCACGAACGTCAAGCCACTGGCCCAATGCATCACGGACGCGCATGAGTTCCACAATCGGTGGCATCGCTTCCTTGAGTTCCGGCAGCTCGCGTGCAACAAAGCGATAACGCGGCACCCGGTTCAATCGCACGCCAAGCGCGACTTCCATTCTGCGAACCGCTTCCCGGGCCTGTTGCAGGCGCGCAGCCCGCGCGGCCCGTAACCGGGCAACCGCCACCGGGTTCGATTTCTTTATTTTCTTGGCAAAAATCACATAGTTCTTCGGGGCCTTCACGGGCCTTGGATGATAGTCCATGGGGTTCGGCGGTCTGGGCTTTCGCGGCATTTAATCCACTATAAGAGAAGCCGTCGAACTATTTAACGGTTTCGGGTTCCGCCTTCCTTGCCGTTCACTTCCATTCCTTGGCCCCCAACCTGAATTCCAGTCTTTTCCCCGGCATGCAAACCACTAGCCTTGCACGTCCAGTACCCTGTACCAGCGTTCGCCGAAGGCATCCTCCAACATGGATGCATACCCCTCCCCACAGAGGTTTTTGAGACGACGCTCCACATCCCCGTAGAGGCGCATGGCTGCCTTGGTCAATACCGTGTCCCTTTCTCCCGTATGCTGGCCAAGCCAGATAACGAGCCGCCTGGCGGCATCGCGGGCGACAAACAATTGGCGAAACGGCTCGGGTTGCGTACTGATGATATTCACGCGCTTGCTGCGCGGAAGGCCTTTGTCCCACTTCACGGCTGGCACGGCATCGAGGGAAGACAACACGACCGTCCCTTGAACAAACCCCGATTGTAGCGGTGTTTCCTGGATTGGCCCATGCTGCCTCGGCGCGTCATGGAAACAATTACGCTACAGGGACTTAATTAACGTTTGCAGGCCTAGGCATCAGGCAGGCAGCGACCCGAAACCGTTAAATAGGCTGGAAGCCTTGACTATTACATGGCTTTCAGCACGCGGGGCATTCGGATGCGCAATCCGCGGACGCACCGGATGCACTGGGTCGAGTTTGCTGGCACCGTGCCCATGAAGCAGGCACCGAGGCGCTGGATTCAGGTGCCAGAACCGAGTGCGTGGAAGCAGGAAGGCGGGAAAGAGAATGCAAGCGCGGCGTTCAAAGCATCCCACAGGGACTTGACAAAATATTATCGGGCAAAGCGGGGCGTGCACGGCCCTGGGGGCATGCCGGCGGACACGCACCGACGCGCCACGCAATTGCTACAGTTCCTGAAAAAGTTCCCCCCCCAGCCCAGCGCCGTCGAAGTCATGGCCAACCTGGCCTTCAAGAAGGGCCTGACCAAGAAAGCCTTGGGCCCTTGGGCCACCATGCTGCGGTGGTTCCATCAAAAAAATCCGGGCGTGGTATCGGGTTACCCGCAGTGGACGGCAGTGGCCGTGAACACGGGCACCCTGGCTAGAGTCGATGAGCTGCTGGACCGGCGGCCTGAATTGTTCGACTCCGGAAAAATCGCGGACGCCTTGTCAATCAAGCCAACCAAGACGAACATTCAAATCATCAACACGGCCGTCGCCATCCTGGATGCCATGAAATTCGTGCAACGGTGGCAGGGGGAAAACAAGGGCCGCATGCAGGTGGTGGCGTCCAGGCACCGCTTCAAGGTGCGGTCCGCCCCCTTTGACCGGTCCGTGTTCAAGGTGCTCGATGCGCTCGTGAAGGGAGCGACGACCACGGCCGAAATAAAGGCCCAGGGAATCAAATACCCCAAGGGACCCCTCAAGCGGCTGGAAGACCACGGCTTTATCGCGGTCAGGAAAGGGAGGGCCCGGAAGTTTTCGCTCGAAGTGACAGCAGTCGGCCACGAAGCCCATTTTGGCCAAGTGAACCGAAAAAGCGGGACGATTTCGCCGGCCTTCCGGCGGTTGCTCGAAGACAAGCGGAGCCCAGGCATCCACAAACGGGCGCGGGACAAGGAAGCCCTCCGAAAGTGGGTGGAGGTGTGGGCGGCAAGGCTTGGCCCGGAAACCCCGCTTCCGCGCGTGATTGCACAAACGCTGGGAATATCACAAAAATACGTGAATTTAGTCATTTATGAGAACCGGTTTCCCTTGGTCGGTGCCGACCGCATGCCGCGCGCCCGCGCGTTTATCGCGGAGTTAAGCCGGGAAGTGCCGGGCATGGCCGAGAAATGCCAGACCATCGAAGGCGTGCTGACGAAAATGGAGGCGTTCGACCACGCCCGGCAGGCAGCGAAAGAATTCGGGAACAGGATAGCCAAGCGCTTTGGCCTCGATTTGAAAGCGCGCCCA
This sequence comes from Candidatus Iainarchaeum sp., assembly GCA_018304425.1. Classification (GTDB taxonomy): domain Archaea; phylum Iainarchaeota; class Iainarchaeia; order Iainarchaeales; family UBA10219; genus UBA10219; species UBA10219 sp10219u. The sequence goes on from JAGVWE010000006.1 coordinate 117,351, forward strand.
CGCCTCGAGTGGAAGGATATGGCCGTGGAAGAAATCAGGGCGTCCCGCAAACGCATCGGCGAACTGTGGAACGCGCGGCAGGAACTGGAAGAAGTGGCGAAAAGCGTGCCGAGAAAATCGCCTTCCGGCAGGCACCTCCGAAGAACGGTGCAGGCCGTGGACGCCGAACTCTGCCGGTTGACTGGTGCGGGCGACCCCAGGAGGCTGGAAAACGTACTGGTCGTCGTGGCACCGAAGGGAACCGATTGGCACCTGTGGCTCGGCATAACCGGCTTGCCCCAACCAATTAGACGGCCCTTCAACGAGAACGAAGGCAACCGAAGGGCAGCCGCCGGGAGTAGTCGACCTTCGGCCTGGCAGTGAATCGTCCGAAACCGTTAAATAGGCCGAAATGGAAGGATAATACATGGCTACCTTGCGGAAGTTCATCGGCAAAGTGCCCCTCGTCAAGCGGGTGACCATCCAGACGCGGGCAGGCCCCAGGGAAATCGTGAAGCCCGCGCTCAGGCCCTGGATGCGACAGGAAAGCACGGCCTATGCAGGCAAAAAGGAGAATGAACCCGAAGCCAATGCCCAGTATAAGAAAGACGTAGCCGAGCTGGCGCAAGAATACGCCAAGGAAGTGGACCGTTTTGCGGGACACCCGCGTTCCCGCATTGTGGACAGCGCGCGGCGCATGGCCGAGGTGCTCGAATATTTGGCGGCCTTGCCGGAAAAACCGCACGCCAATGAAGTGCTGGCCGGCCTGGCCTTCGCCAAAGGCCTCGAAAAAGGGCGGCTACAAGAATATGCGAATAGCCTGGTGCGACTCCAGCGGTTGCGGAAAAAACTGTTCTACGGTTCGACCATCAAGATACGGGAACTCGTGAACGCGGACATCCTGCACAAGGTCGACGTCGTGCTGAGGCGCGCCCCCAAAATCATGAATCCCGCGGAAATCGCGGAAAAGGCTGGGATTGCATCCACGAAAATCAACCGGGATGCGGTGGCAACGGCGGTGAATGTCCTCTCCACCATGAAACTGGCACAAAAACAACCCCTGTCAGCGAAAGGGAAATCGTTCCGCGTCGTGAACGCCTGGTATAGGCACCGCGTACGGTCCTCACCCGAGGAAAACACCCAATACCAGCTCATGCAGGCACTGGCCAAGGGACCCCACACGGGGGAACAATTGCAGGAAGCATTGGATTTGCGCAGCAACAGCGGTACCCAGGAGGCTTTGAACACGGCCATCTCCAGGGGGCTTGCCACGGCCTCCCGTGGCCGCAGCGGAACGCTCGCGCTGACGATAACCGAGCTTGGCAAGGAGCTCCTCGAAGAACAAGCGGGCCGGAAGCGCATCGTTCCCCGGTTGCGACGCAAATTGCTGGGGGAAAAAAACCATGGACTGACGCCGACGGAAGAATACTCCTACCAATCGCTGTTACGGTGGGCACGCGTCCAAGCGTTCAGGGCCGAAAATCCGGGATTGACGGACGCTCAAGTCGCCGAGAGAATGGGTGAAATGAAATGGTACCCGACGTTCATTAATCGAAAAAACTGGGTGTTGCCCGTGAACGCCCAAAGCCCGGAAGCCCGAATCCGGCGGGCGCAGAAACTCTGGCACGTCATGCGGGAACGCGATCCCAAGCTGGCCCCCTTCCTGGCCCGGAAAATCGAGGCGGATGCAGCGGCCCATGGCATCCCGGTGGAAAAGGAGGTGCCGGCCAACGGGCTACAGCAACACGTCCGCAACATGGGGTTCCGGTTGCTCAGGCCAAACGAGGAGGGACTACTACTGACGAGGCCGCAGGAAGATGCCCTAGTAGCCCGTTTTACCATGGCACCGGAAATGCAAACGCTTTCCCCGGCGGGTCACGCGGCCATGCTTGAATTCCTGGAACGCGTTACTACGCTTTCCCCGGGTGCCCTGCACAGGCTACGCCAGGCATGGAGAGTTTGAATTACCCCCCCACTACCCCAACCCGCCTGCGAACAATCCGAGGCTGGCCAGGGTGACGAGGACGCCGGCTAGGAGGACGCCGAGGGCGCTGGCGAGGGCAAAGCGTTGCCAGCTCAGGTTGACGAGGTAGGCGGCCAGGGCCCCGGTCCAGACTCCGGTGCCGGGAAAGGGCACGGCGATGAACAAGGCGAGGCCCAGCCACCCGAATTTTTCGATGAAAGCATGGCTCTTGCGTTCGGCGCGGGCGGCGGCCTCGGCGTAGAGGAAGGCCAGGGGTTTGAAGCACAGGAAGCGGCCCAGGAAGAGGTGCAGGGCTTCATAGACGAGGATGCCGACCGCGAAATTGGCGGCCACGGCGACCACGAAGACGAGTTGCCAGGGCAGGCCATAACCTGGCAGGACCCAGCCATAGCCGAGGCCCACGTCCCGGGACATGATGCCCAGGGGAATGGCTGCGCGTAACTCGAACACGGGGAGCATGGAGATAAAGGCGATTAAGGCGAGTTTAACGAGCATGCAGGAGAGTGAACTGCATTAAGAATAAATAGTTGTAGTAATCAATTATAAGCGATGAAACGGGCTACCCGCACTGCGTTGGTCGTTGCCTGGCTGGCCCTGTTGGTGGCCGGGGCCTGGGCCGCGGCGCCCACGATTTCCGGCCTCTCCCCCGATGGAAGCACGACCGTCACCAGCAACCAGCCCACCATCCAGTTCGAGGTCAGCGAGAACGGGGCAGGGGTAACGGACTATAACGTGTCCATTGACGGAACCAAGGTGAAGGGCAAAGGGGATACGGGAATAACCGTGCAGCCGGTGGATACGGACACCAACCGCATTTCGTTCAGCGTTTCAAGCGCCTTGTCCGACGCCACGCACACCCTCAAAATCGGGGCCACCAGCGCGGATTCACCGGCCCAATACGTTGAGACCGGGACCGTGAACTTCACGGTTTCCGCGACCACGGCTTCCAACGCCCCCACCAACCCCCGCATCAGCGTGCCGCCGTTCACGCGGACCGTGAAGCCCAAGCTCCAGTTGAAGGCGGACGGCAGCCCGGCCAAGATGCGGTTCAGCTGCTCGCAGACTGGTCCATGGGACGCCAACCACTCGTATGCGACGAGCTACAGCGACTTCAACATCTTGGACCAGAACGTGGGTTGCTCGGCCAGTGAGGGCCTGCATGCCATCTGGGTGCAGTACGCGTTCGCCGCCAGCAACTGGAGTGACGCCAACACGGCTTCCACTTTCTACGATGTTTCGAAGCCCTCGAAGCCCGGGAACCTCTCCGTGGCCATCCGCGACACCGATAATGCGGTCAACGTGAAGTGGGACGAGAGTTCGGACAGCTCGGGCAGCAAGCCCCGGTACAACGTGTACCGGTCCATGGACTTGAACTTCGTGGGCAAGGAACTCGTGTCCACGGGGCTGGCGGCCAACCAGTTCTTTGACAAGAAGGGGTTGAAGGACGGCACCACTTATTATTACCGGGCCACGGCCGTGGACAGCGCGGGCAACGAGTCGGAGCCCAGCGACGCCAAGCAAATCGTGGCCAAGGTCATCATCACCGGGGACACGGAGAAGCCCGGGGACGGCGGCAAAGCCATTTCCGAGGGAGACCTCAAGATTGTCCTGGTGCGGGCCGACGGCAAGGAAACCCTGTCCGTGCGCAAGGAAAAGGTGACGCTCAAGGGCTCGTTCGGCAAGAAGCTCATCAACGTGAATTTGCTGTTTAAACTGCCGGGCGGGAAGACCCTGGAATTGATTGACGCCTCCAAGCCCGCGGAATCCGATAACCTGGACGGGTTTTCAAAGGAAGTGGATGCCTCGGAGGCGAAGAGCGGCAAGGGCCAGATACTATTCAAGGCCAAGGACCCGGATACCGACAAGCTGTTGTCCCGGGCCATTGAGTTCGACGTCGACACCGATGAACCGGTGGCGGACTGGATTAACCCGGAAAAGGAGAAGGCCTCGTTTGCCGGCAAGGTCTTGTTGAAGGTCAAGGCCAACGACAAGGGCTCGGGCCTCGAGAAGGCCGTGTTCTCGTACAAGGAGGCCAGGACGGGAAAGGCAGGGGAGCTGGGAACGGTTACCAGGGACGACAACGGGTTTTACTCCCAGGAATGGAAGTTTGACGGCTACTATAACGGGGCCTACTCGGTTTCCGTGACCGTGTACGACAAGGCCGGCAATTCCGTGACCGAGTCGCTCAAGGAAGTCAACCTTTCGGGGGCCAAGAACCCGGACAAGGAAGTCACGGAAGCCAAGGTTGTCGAGGCCGAGGCCCGGCAAGCCGACATCGACAAGTTCGCGGACCGGCTCAAGCAGAAGAACGTGGTGTCCTCGAAGCTGACCAATGCCCGGGATTCCTTCACGGCGAAGATTGCGGAAGCCAAGAGCCTGCAAGCGGCCAAGAACTATGCCGAGGCCCAGAAGCGGGTCGCGGAGGCCCTGGCGATTGTCACGGGATTGCCAAACCTCATTGAGGTACGGGAGGCCCGGAAAGTCGATTACGTCCTCGACGCGAATGCGTTGGAGAAGGGCGTCAAGGAAGCCGGTTTGGACGAGAAACTGGTGCCCAAGGCGGTTGACTTAATCAAGAAGTCGAAAGCCCATCGCTCGCTGGAAGTGCTGGAAATCAAGGAGGGAAGCGATTCGACTTTCCAGGTGAACGTCGTCGTGTCGGTGTCGAACCCGGGCACGGAAGCGGTTTCGCTCAAAGTCATTGAAGTGATTCCCAAGGAGTTCGCGGCCAAGGCCAGTGACTTGCGCAGCCAAGCTGATTTCAAGGTGTTGAACGCCGACCCGTCCATCGAGTTCAGGGCCGAACTCGGGAAAGGCGCTTCCCAGGAGTTCGTGTACTCGCTGAGCAAGGCGTTGTCCAAGGAAGAGGCCCGCGTGTTCCTGGACGCGGAGCCCTTGAAGGCGTTCCCCGCGCCGCCCCTGGTCTTGGAGGCTAGCCAGGCAGTCGGCGAAGTCAAGCCCAAGGCAAGGATTGACTTGACGCCGGTCCTCGCCTTCCTCGCCGTGTTGGTGGTGGCAGGGCTTGCCTTCTTTTCCTGGAAGAAGTTCGGGGGCGAAGGCCTGGGCGGGGTGGGCGCAATGATGGCCGGCTTGTTGGAACAGGTTCAGGCCGGGTTGAAGGGAGCCATGCCAGGCAAGAAGAAAGCCGAAGGCCTTTCACGGCCGTCAGGCAAGCGCGTGGACTTCCTCGACGAAGGCGAGGGCGAAGGAGTCATCAGCTTCAAGAAGGCCCGGGAAGCCCGGGGCTTTGGCGGCAAACGCTATGAGCCCTTGTTCTTGGGCGGTGACGAGGACTCGGCGGCCAAGAAACCGGAGAGAAAACTGCATCCCCTGGAGCGGCTCATCGAAGAGCACCCGCGGCCGGCTCCCCCCAAGCACGTGTTCAGGGAACCCCTGCCGGTGCGCGAGCGAAGCGAGCGCAGGGAGCGAAGCGAGCCCCCGAAGGACTTCTTCGAGGGATTGAAGAAGCGATTCGAGCCCAAGCCCACAGAAGAAGCCGAGGAAAAGCCCGTGCCCCGCAAGAAGGCCGGCAGCAAGTGGGGATACGGCAGCGAGTGAAACCCGGAGAAAGGCTTTTATTCCGGCGAGCGGGTAGGTTAGTATGGGATTGAAAAGCCCCTACTTGAACAGGCTCCACCGCGTGCTGAGTGCAGCCCACGCCGATTATTTGGTGGCGCCCTGGGACGCGAGCCGGGAACAGCGCCGGAATTTGCGGCGCCGGACGAGAATCGCCGCAAACGTGATGCTGGCCATGGGAGAACTGTCGCCCGCCCAGCAACGAGCCGTGAACGCCGCCAGGGAACACTGGACTGCAAGCGGCTTTGACAGGGAACACAGGCTAAGCCTGGCTGACGCGGCGCTCCTGCGGGACGTGGCCGCACTCCCTTCCGTGACCCTGATCGCGTTGAAAAGGGGCCAGCCCTACGACCAGGTGGAGCGCAGGATTAGGCAGCTGATGGAACGATACCAACTCACCTTGCTTTATTTTCATAGGGCGCTTATGGAACAGGGCAAAGGCTAGTAGTTTCCGCCCGTGTAGCTGATGTCGAAGCCCTTGTTGCCCAACCGATAGGCGACCATGCGTTTTTCGTGGGCGCAGCTCCGGAGTTTGAGGAGTTCCAAGGCGTTTTCGCGGCGCTTGTCGGTCTTCATGTTGTACAAGACCACGACGCCGTCGGCGAGGAACTCTTCCACGCCCGTGCGGGAATAGAGTTGGGGGTCCTGCTCGGTTTCGCCGATGACGAGGTTCACCGAGTTATTGTATTCAAGCGTTTCGAAGAGTTCGCGGAGGTACTTCCGGTAGTTTTCCTCGGCCTCGAAGCCGATGGACAAAGCGGAAAGCGAGTCGATGGCGATGCGGTCGGGCACGAAGGGCAGCTCCATCTTCCGGAACTTGATGCGCAGCGAACCCGTTTTTTCGGCGAGCCTTCCCTCCACGCTGCGCGCAATCTTGGTGGGGTCGAATTTCACGATGGCCACCATGCCCTGCCGCTCGAGGGCGTCAAAGTCCCAGCCATAGTTCTTGACCATGTGCTTCTTGACTTTGTGGGGCTCTTCCTCAAAGGAAATGAAAATCCCTTTCTCCCCAGCGAGGGCGCCGTGGTAAATGGATTGCAGGCAAAAAGTGGTCTTTCCCGTGCCGCAGCCGCCCGTAACCAGGGTCGTGGAACCGCGTTCGAGGCCGCCGTCCTTGATGAGCTTGTCGAAGCTGCTGACGCGGGTGGGCAGGGTTTCAATGGGTGCCCTGCTGACTTCCTTGGGTTTCAGGCGGAGGATGTCTTCCTCGGCCGCTTCTCCCGGGGCTTCCTCGTCATCCCCGAAGGAAATCACGCGGCTCTTGCGCCACTTGCTGAGCTTTTCCTCGAGTTTGCTCTCTTCGTCCATTCCAGTGCCTCACCCGTACTCCATTCCCTTGCTATATAAATAAAAGCCTTGCCGTATGGAAAGCCCCTGCCTGGCCCAAACGGCTTCCAACGGCCTTATAGGGCTCCTTCTTCGCCTCCCTGGCTCTTCAAGATCTTGTCGATTTCGATGAGGCGGGCCTCGGCTTCGCCCAAGCGCTTCTTGAAGGTGTTCTTGTCGATGACCATGCGGTCAAAGTAGTCCGCCTGGATCTTGCGGATGCCTTCCCGCAACCGCCCGCGCTCGGCCAACAAGGACTTGCGGTCAAGCTGGCCACGCACCTTGGAATAACCCGTGTAAGCCGCGGCCCCCAGGAGGACCAACGCGAAGACGATGATCAAGCCATTGTTTTTGAGGAACAAGGCCGTTCGGTCCACGGTAATCACGAGGTCAATCACCTTTTTCCCCTCGTTTCCGGCGGAGTCCGCGACCGTCAAGGCAAAGGACAGGGAACCGATGTGTTTTTCCTCGGCCTCGAATTTGCCGGCAAAAGTGCTTTCCACGCCGGACACGGGCTGCAACTCCAGCTTGGAGCCATTGAATTCAAGCCACGCCTTCCCCCCCGTCAAGGGCTTGCCGCTGGGGTACGAGGCCTTCACTTTGAAGGGGATCTCGGTCTCCAAGTCAAAGTTGGAGATGCTGGGCTCCAGGACTTCCAGCTTGAGGTCGGCACGGTCAATGCCCACCACCAAGGTGTTGGCGCCCCCCAAAGACTTTTCCCCGGTTTTTTCGGCCAGCACGTGCAGGAACCAGTTCCCGCCCTGGGCATCAAAGGGCACCAGATAGTCAGCGGAATACACGCCCAAACCGGTTTCCTCCAGGGGGCGGGGCTCGCCGGACACGTCGAAGAACACCACGTTGGCGCCGCTGACGGGTTCCCCTGACTCGGAGAGCTTCACGCTAATCGACAACGACTCGGTCTTATAGTGCTTGACCGGTGCCGGGCTCACGAAGGTAACCAGGTAATAATCGCTGTCCGCCGTGGGCTTGACCTCGGTTTCGGCTTCAGCCGAGGCCTGGCCCTCCACGGCCTTCACCGTCCACTGACCGGAGGGCACCAGGAAAGAAATGCCTTGGAACAAGGAGTACTTGCCTTCCGCGTTGCACGGCACCGCCTGCGCAAACGGCTTGGCCTTGCCCTTTTCCGTCCACGCCGAAACTTCAACGGTTTCATTGGCCGTGCACTGGCCGGAAACCGCCATTTCCTGGCCCTTGAAATAGGTCTGCTTGTCCAATTCCACGGTCAACGCCTGGACCCCCACGAAGGCCAGGCAAAAAACCAGCAAAAACAGGGCCCGCCCGGAATTCATTTGGCTGCCTCCAGTTGCTGTTCCAGCTTGTCCAATTCCTCGCCATACTTTTCCGTGAGCCGCGTGAACTCGGACTTGGGCAGCGTGCCCTCGTCATAGTACTTGTTGTTTATCTCCTCGATCATGGCCTTGAGCTGCTGCCTGCGCATCCCCATCTTTTCCTTTGACTTCTTGGAAGAAAACTGGAAGAAGCCATAGCCTCCTCCCCCGACCACCAAGACCAACACCACCAACACCATCAACCAGTTCTTCTGCAAGACGAAGGCAAGCGATTCCCCGGTGACCTCGATGCTTACCTCCTTTTCCACGGCATTGCCATGCTGGTCCCTGACCACGAACTTGACCGGCCGGTTGCCCTGGTCCTTTTCCTGCAAGTAATACGTGCCGCCAAAAATCCCGGTCTCCAACGCCGTGAGCGGGGCCTCCGCGCCGCTGACCACGAGCTTGACCTCGGCTTCCTCGACCTTGGAGCCATCCGGGTAGGTCAACCGGAGCTTGGCCACCAGGGCATCCCCGATGCGGAAATGCACGTTCACGGGTTCCAGGACTTCCACGACTATCTTACCCGATTCGATGACCACCAGCAACCGGGTCATGCCCTCGGCCGGCAGCCCCTCCAGGGCCCCCGCAGCCGAGAACTCGAGTTGCTGGCTGCCCGCCGGGAACTCATAACCTATCTCCAGGTCAACCGCGTACACCCCGCTGCCTTGGTCCTCCAAGTCAAGGACCCTTCCGTCGGGCACCTTGACCTTGACGCTCGCGCCCGAAACCTTGTTGCCTTCCTCGTCCACCACCGTCACGCTGACCGGCTTCTTTTCCCCGCGCTTGAGCACCGTGTTGTTGGGAATGGAGGGGGAAAGCTTCAACTCGGTCTTGGTGCGCGGCGCCTCCACGAGCACGTCCTTGGAGTAACTCAGTTCGTTGCCAGCGGAGTCCTTTCCCTGCAACTGCACCCTCCACTTGCCCACGGGGTCAATGGTGGAAAGATGGTAGGAAGCGCTGAACGCGCCGCTGGAGTCCGCGGAAACGGTTTCACTGTACTTGGTTTCGCTGCCATAGAAGACCTTGGCCTCGACCTGGATGGGCGCGGGCTCGGACTTCTTCAAGGCCAGGCCACTCAAGTCAATGGTGTCACCCAGCTGGTAACGGTCCTTGACCTTCACGTCCGCGGAAATCTTGGGCTCGACCACGAACTCGAAGTCCCGGGTTATCTCGAGTTTCCGGAAGCGGGCCACGAACTGGGCCGGGTACTTGCCGGGCGGCATGGAGGCCTCGACCGGGAACCGGTTGGCGTACACGTTGTCGAAATTCGAGCCGTCCTCGTGGGCTCCGTCATTGTACAAGTAGAACTGCGGCCCCGGCAAGCCGGTAACCTCCAACTCCGCGCCGACCACGGGAAAGCCGCTGGAGCTCACGGTTATCTTCAGCAGCCCCTTTTCCCCCAGGTAATAGGTTTCGCCTTCGGCGGGGTTCAAGACCTCGAACTCGAGGGTCGTCGGAGGACAGTCGGCCGGGCAGGTGCCATAGCTCTCCGCATAGCCCTCGCTGACCTCGCACAAGTCGTTGCGGCAGCAGTTGGGAACAACGACTTTCTCGCACTTGTTTTCCTTGACCTCGTAGACCATGCAGTACTCGCCGGCCACGGGGCCCTCGCAAAAGGTTTCCTGGGCGGACGCGAACGCCGCAAACGAGGACAAGGCCAGGACTGCAAGAAAGCCGAAATGGATTGCTTTTTTCATGGGGGTTCAACTCTCATGGAAACCAATTCACTTCCAGGGAAGCGGGGAAACCGCGTCCCCTGCCTTCACCATGGGAAAAAACCGGTTCAACGCCTTCGGCACGCTTACCTTTCCAATGCGGACGAGGAAGGTCAGGATGCCCAGCAACACCAGGAACAAGGACAAGCCCAGCACGGTCTCCGCGTTCACGGGCATGCGCAGCAACTGGTTGCCCAACAGCAACGCCAGGGGCAGGAAGGTAAGGCTGAACACCACCGAGAACACCCACCGCTCGAGCCTCGAAATCTCGCCGCGCCGGGGAAAAAACCCCAGCACCAGGAAGTACCCCGGAACCACCAACAGGAAGCCAAAAACCAATGCGCCGCCCAACAACTTCAGCATGCCAAACCACTAACATATACCTGATTTATATTTAAAATGGTTATGGCTCAATTGGCTTTAATGACCGAGGAATACGCGGCTGCCGTGGTCGGAGCGGGTCCCGTGGGCTTGAATGCCGCCATCCAGGTGCAGAAGAACGGCTTCGACGTCGTGGTCTTGGAGGACTCCGAGGAAATCGGCCTGCCCTGCCAGTGCTCGGGCCTGATTTCGCGGAGCGGCTACGAGGGCCTGGGCCTGAAGTACGACAAGACCATCGTCAACCGCGTGCGGGGCGCCAGGATTTTCGCCCCCGACCGCACCGAGTTCAAGGTCGAACGGTTTGACACGGTTGCCTACGTCATCGACCGGCCGAAGCTCGACAAGGTCTTCGCCCGGGACGCCAAGGAACTGGGGGTCGACATCTGGCTGAACTCCAGCGTCGTGGACGTGAAGGACGGAACGGTTTTCTACAAGAACAAGGCCGGCAAAGGCGAGATGGTGAAGGCCAAGGCCGTGGTGGGCGCGGACGGAATCGTTTCAACGGTGCGGAAGTCCATGGGCATCGAAGCCCAAAAGGAGTGGTACGTGCCCGGCTACCAGATTACCGGCCGCGGAAAGTTCGACCCCGACTTCGTGGAAGTGCACTTCGGGCCCTGGGCCGACAAGTTCTTCGCCTGGGTCATCCCGGAAAGCAAGACCACGGCCCGGATTGGCTTGGGCGTCACCGGGAAGAACGCGCGCACCTGCCTCGAGCAGTTCATGGACGACCGCGGCATCAAGGCGCAGAAGCTGGACTTCCAGGCCGGTGTCATCCCGGCCGGGCCGCCGGTAACCAATCTGGTGAAGGACAACGTCTTGCTGGCCGGGGACGCGGCGTTCCAGGCCAAGGCCACGACGGGCGGGGGAATCATGCTGGGCATCGAGGCCAGCAACCACGCCGCCAAAGCCATCGTGGACCACTTCAAGTACAAGACGCCCCTGACCTCCTACCAGAAGCACGTGGAACCCGTGACGCGGGAGCTGGAAATCCATTGGCGCGTGCGCAGGTACCTGAACCAGTTGAACGACGAGGACCTGAACAAGCTCTTCCAGCGCATGAAGGCCGCGGGCATGGAAAAGTTTTTGTCGGACAACGCGGACATGGACAAGCCCAGCAGTTTCTTGAAGAAAGTCGCGGGCAGCCCCAAGATGTGGATGATGCTGCCGGAGATGATTAAGTTCCTCAGAGGATAATGCATATGCACAACCAAGGCACATTCGAAGTGGCAGGCCTCGTCCCATTGAGCCTCTTTGGGGCGAAATGGGACCAGTCCACAGATGTCAACTGGCTGGGCAGTTGGTGGGCGATGCTGCCGGAGATGATTAAGTTCTTGCGGGGTTGAAGGGTGGGATGCAGGTGGACGCGGAACAACGCAAGTGGCTGGAAAAAATCGGGATTCCCCTGGCCATCGCCCTGGTACTGGTGGCGATAGCCTTTTTTGTCCTCAGTGACCGGCTGGAGGGGCTCCGCCAGGACCTCCGCACGGAGGCCGGGAAAAACGCTGAAGCGCTGGCCGCGCTCGAGAAAGCCCAGAAAGGCGAGCTGGCCACGCTGCGGCAAGGCGTGGAAGCCAAGGCCGAGGAACTGGAGGCAGCGGACACCGCGTTGGCCGCCCAACTCGAGTTGACCACGCAGCAGACCAACCAGACCTTTGAATCCGTGGCCAGCACGATGGAGGCATTGGAAGCCAAGCGGAGCAGCGAGTTGACCGCGCTCAAGGACCAGGTGTCCGGTTTGAGCCTCGAGGCGGGGGACTTTTCGGGCATCGTGGACGAGCTGATTCCGAAGGTCGTGAGCATCAAGAGCCAGGGCAGCCTGGCCAGCGGCGCGATTTTCCGGCAGGACGGCTTCATCGTCACGAACTACCACGTCATCGAGGGCAAGACCGACATCAGCATAACGCTTTCAAACAAGAAACAGTACAAGGCGGAAATCATCGGCTTCAACCAGGACAACGACTTGGCCGTGCTGAAAGTGGAGCGCACGGGCCTGCGGTTCTTCGAGTTCGGGAACAGCGACAACGTCAAGGTCGGCGAGAAAGTGCTGGCGCTTGGAAACCCCTTGGGCCTGGACTTCACGGTCACGCAGGGCATCGTCTCGGCCAAGAACCGCAAGATTTCAGGGCTGCCCGGGGAGTTCATCCAAACGGACGTGCCCATCAACCCCGGGAACTCGGGCGGGCCCCTCGTGAACAAGGCAGGGGAGCTCATCGGCATCAACACCCTGAAAGTCAAGGACCAGGAGAGCCTGGGCTTCGCCATCCCCAGCAACTTCGCGCGCTCCAACGCCGAGGAAATCATCCGCAAGTGGGAAGCGAAAGAAGCGCAGGGGTAACAGCAAGCGGGCTATGCGGTGGGGCCGGGATTCCCTGGCCCGGCCAGGACGGGCGAACCCGGGACGGACGGACTAGCCCTTAGCTGCCTATCAGGCAGCCGTTCTTTTCCCGCCTCCATCAAGACGGGATTGATTTTAATCCAAAGCCAGCCGATAGACTAACCATTGAAGCGTTTAAAAACAAAAGGAGACCTGATTTCCGGTGCGGATTGCTGAATCAGGGCTTTTTGTAAGCCGACCAGTTGAAGGGAATGACTGCGCCCTGGGCCACGAGTTTGGCGTCCGGGAACAACCGCCGCAGGTCTTCGGCCGTCAGCAGGTCGGTGTCGAGGAACACTTCGCTTCGATGCGCGTCCAAGCCAAAGGCTTTCGCGCACCAGCGTTGCATGCCCTTGGGGAGGAAGTGAAAGAACGGCAAATGGTAGTGCACGTCCAGGGGAAACCACTTGTTGGGGGTCGACACCCAGTAGCTTTTCCCGACCCTTCGGACTTCGTCGGCGAAGGCCTGCCAGTTTTCTTTGCCCACGTGTTCCAGCGTGGCATTCGAGTACACGATGTCGAGGGCCTGGTCCTTGAAGGGCAGCCTGCAACCGTTTCCCACGATGACGTGCGGCACTTCCCTCCCGTTCCAGGTCCTGCGGCCCTGCCACTCCAAGAGGTTCAAGACCAGGAGGCGGTCCTTGAAGGGAAACCATTCAAAGAAGTCCTGGCCCGCGCCCACGTCCAGCACGCGCTTGCCGGGGGTCGGCTGGAGTTCACGGGAAAACAAGGCAAACCGCTCGGTCCGCGCCCGGTCCGAGTAACCGGACTGGATGCCTTTGACGAAGCGGCTGAAGAACGCCAGCATGAAAACCATCCGCTGCCCTTGCCGGCACGCGAACCATTTATGCCCCGTTGAGCCCCCCACAGGGGCGAAACAGGGCACGCCCGCGCGCATCCGGCGCATGTCGTGCCATGCAACGCATGGCACGGTTTTTCCCCAGGCTTTTTGCCGAAGGCAAAAAGGCTGGCGGATAGCCCCAAGGAGATTCGAACTCCTGTCTGCAGGGTCAGAGCCTGCCATCCTTGGCCACTAGACGATGGGGCTAAATGAAGCGACAAAAAAACGGGTCTGACACCTAGTCTGGCTGGCGAATGCTTTTAAGGCTTATTGGGGGGCAAAGCTCAGCACATTGCCTTGGCTTCCGCCGGGACGAATTGCTGCATGACCCCGTCGAGGAAGCCCCACATGGCGTCAACGGCTTGGTTGACGGCTTGGATGGCCTTTGCTTCGTCTTCCTTGGATTGCACGGCTTCCGCCAGCAGGTGGCGCCAGGCGTTCGAGTGCTGGACGTCCGCAATGGCGTGGGTGGAGAAAAAGCCCAGGCTCTTCGCGTCGGACAAGCCGTAGAACTTGCGGAGGCCGTCCATCTTGGACTCGGACACCGCGGGCAGCATGGCCTCATAGGCCAGCAGGGCAGCCAAGCCCTCCAGGTAAGAGCCTTTCGTCAACCGCGTGAACGCGTTGACTTCGGCGGCGGTTTCCCGGATGGGAACGGCCGTGGTTGCCTGTGCCTCGTTCAAGCCCAGGCCTTCCGCGAAGTCCAGCCACAACCGGGTGTGCGGCTTGGGGTTGGCCGGGTTTTGGCCCAACTCGTCGCGGAGGTTTTCCCGGATGGCTTGCCGTGCCTCTTCCGAGGGCGCGAGGGCCAACAGGTTTTGGAGGTAAGCGGGGAACGCGCGTTCCAGGTGATAGTATTGGCGTGCGTACTCGCGGAGGCTCTCCCTTGAAAGCCCGCCCTGGCTCCACACCTGGTAGAATGGATGCCGGGTCAGGGACCGTTCCACGAGTATTTCCTCGATTGCCTGAATGAATGCAGTCATGCTTGCTCCCCCTTTAGCCGTTAAAAGCTAAGCGTAATCATTTCCCGAAATTGCGTTGCGTGGACTCGTAGAAGTCAATGGCTTCGGCGAGGTCTTGTTGCGTGAGTTCGGGCCAGTACTTGTCCATGAAGTACAACTCGGAGTAAGCGGACTGGTAGCTGAGGAAGCCGGACAACCTCCTTTGGCCGCCGGTGCGGATGATGAGGTCGGGGTCCGGGTAGTCCGCGTAGAGGTATTGCTTGAACGCGCGCTCGTCGATGGATTCGGCGCTCACTTTCTTGGAGCCGATGTCCCGGGCGAGGTGCTTGGCCGCGTCCACGACCTCGGCTTGCCCGGAATAGCATAGGGCGACGTTCATGGTCTTGTTCTTGAAATTTTCCGTGAATTCCTCGGCGCGCGCCATCTTTTGCTGCAGGTTCTGGGGGAAGAGGCTCGTGCGGCCGATGAACTTCAAGCGGATTTGGTTGGCGTCGAAGAGGCTTCCCTCTTTCACCTTGTCGAGTTCGTGTTCGAAGATTTTGAACAGCACCTGGAGTTCGAGTTGGCTGCGGTTCCGGAAGTTGTCGAGGGCCAGCGCCCAAAACGTTCCCGTCTTGATGTGCGGGTAGTTCAGGGTCCACTGGAGGACGTCCCAGGCTTTTTGCGCGCCCCGGAAGTAGCCGTCGAAGAGGTTGAGCCCCATTTTCTTGGCGTACCGCCGGTTGCCGTCGGGAATGAAGGCAATAGAAGTCAGTTCAGTCACAAGGCCACCCGATTACTCCCGTCATGCAAGGAAATTGACTATTATTAGATAACAATTTATATTTATAAACGTATGCTGGCCAAACCGGCTTTATAGCCCTTATAAGCCGGATTAAAGCAAAATTGTGAAAAGCACCCCCTACCGTAGTTCCATGGCGCTGGCACCGGAAATCTACTGTTCCGAAACGTTTAAACCCCTGAATGAAGCAATTGCTTCATGTGGCTCGTCAAAACAGTCCGAGTCAAAGCCTTTGAGCCGACCAGGGTCAAAAAACAGTTCATGGCGTTGTTGCTTGAAAACAGTAGACTAATGAACGAATACCTCTCGCTGATGCAGGCCCATCAAACGACTTCCAAGCAGCACCTGCACTTGCTGAGCTATGAAAGATTAACCCAGGCACTCAAGTTGCCAGCAGCGGTTGTTCAAACCGCAAGAGACAAGGCAGTGCAAATTTATCGCTCCCACCTTGCCATGAAAAAGGATGGGCCTGATTGCAAGCTACCGTGTTTCCGTATGACGACTCCCGTCCGCCTAGACAGAAGATGCTTCAACATCATTGAAACAAAGAACAAGTTGACTTATGTTGCCGCAATGAGCGTAAAGGGCGGGCGCGTGCATGTTCCCTTGCTTGGACAGCGTTATCAATACAGGCAACTGAGAAAAATAGTCGCAGGGGAATTAAAACTTGGTTCGGTGGAGCTAGTGAAAAGAGGCAAGGATTTCTATTTTCATCTCGCGATAAAAAAAGAAACCCCGGACATTGACCCGGATTACAGTTATACGCCTGTAGGCGTTGACCTTGGCCTAATCAACCTTTCAACTTCCGTGATTTTGAAAGGGGGGCGGCCATGCAACATACTCTTTCAACGTGGTGGCAACGCCCTGGAAATGCGCAAGCGGTTCGCAACTTTCCGCGCGTCCCTGTCAAGAGCCGGGAAATTCCGACGTATCAGGGAAACAACGGGAAAGGAACGGCGATGCATGCGCGACATCAACCACAAAATAAGCAAGTCCATCCTTGCACAGGCAAACCAAACAGAAAAGCCGATAATCGTGATGGAGCGGCTTACCTACATCCGTGAAAGAATCCACAGGGGAAAAAAATTGAACGCAATGCTGCATAGTTGGGCTTTCGCTCAATTACAGGAATTCATAGCCTATAAAGCTGCCTGGGCCGGCATCCCGGTGATGTATATAAACCCAAAATACACCTCCCAGCAATGCAATAAATGCGGTTTCACGTCAAAAGCCAATAGGCTGGGGAGAAGCTTTAAGTGTGGAGACTGCGGATATGAATTAAACGCCGACTTGAATGCAGCCATCAACATTGCCAAGGCATATAAGAACTTTGCACCAGGCTATAGGTCCGGTGCATTGGGCGCACGTGACAGCGCCTTAACCCTGCAAGCAAGGGCTTGACTGGGAAGCACGCGCAAGCGGGCATGTCACAAACGTATCCCCTATGAGAGGCTTTAAATCGTGACGCCGAACAGGCAAGCAGAGGTCCAAAAAATCGTGGCCGAATTAAGGCAAAAAATACAGGAAATAGAGGAGCTAAAGGAACGGTTAAACCGCTTCCAAAGGTCTCCCTTTTCGGCGGAAAAAAGCCGCGCTATGCTGGAGGAAATAAAGGTTCCCAGCCTCGAAGCCCTCCGGGAAACCGAGCGGGAGGCCAGGGCCGCGTACCAGGGGAAGGCCAGGGCCGCGGCCAAGTGAACTCCATGCCCTTGTTCAACCGGTCCACGGGAGAAAAACTCGTTGACCGCGTGCGCGTGGCAAAGGGTTTGTGGGCGCAGTTCCAGGGCCTCATGTTCGAGCGTCCCAGCCGGTTCGATTACGCGCTGGTGTTCCCGTTGCCCTTCGAGTCCAGGGTGGGGGCCAGCGTGCACATGTTGTTCGTGTTCTTTTCCCTGGACCTTGTTTTTTTGGACAAGGCCAAGCGCGTGGTGGACAAAAAGGAAAACTTCAAGCCCTTCAGCCTCAATTACACGCCGAAAAAGCCCGCCAGGTACTTCATCGAGTTGCCGGCCGGTCTCGGACAGGGGATTCGGCTGGGGGACGAGTTGACCTGGTGAACCAGGGGAAAAAATATTTATGTCCCGCCGTAGGCGGGACGACGTATAGCGCGCAGCCGGCGCTCTCGTCCGGCTGCGCATATCGTTAGTTATTTAAACTTGTGCGGTGGCAAGCATGTTTAGGGGTTCGTCCAAAGTTGGGGAGGCAAAAACGATGTCAAACAACGACCAGAATTATTTGGCGCTTTCACTCATCATCGCGGCCCTCATCGTGGGCGGTTCCATGATTTGGGCGTCCAACAACCTTGTGGCGGGCGCGGACAGGCTGCAGGTCGCGGCTCCATCGACGGGCCTGGCCATCCTGCCGCCGCAGGCGCCGGAGCCAAGCGGCAACCAGCCCGAAGCGGCGCCGCCAGCGGCTGCCCCCACCGGCCCGGAAATGAAGGACTTGTTGAAGGACGCGGCCGGAAAGATGGGCAGAGACGATGCCCCTGTTCTTTTCGTCGAGTACTCGGACTTCCAGTGCCCGTTCTGCGGGCGATGGTATTCGGATTCGAAAGCCCAGTTGAAGCGGGACTACGTGGACACGGGCAAGGTCTTGTTCGTCTACAAGGACTATCCTTTGAGCTTCCCCCCCAACGCCGGCCCAGCCGCCAACGCGG
>JAGVWE010000007.1 GCA_018304425.1 Candidatus Iainarchaeum sp.
CGCCTACGTCCGCAACCAAGGCGATGCGTTCCAACGCACACTCGCCGACTTCTCCCACACAAAGGGAATCCCCACCCTTTAGGGTGGGGAGGATGTCAATCGGACAGGAAGGCACCTTAACTATGCCGCTACCCGCAAGATGCTGAGGCTTTGCCTGGAAGAGGCAGGAATCAAAAAGCGAGTGAGTTTTCATACCTTCCGCCATAGGAGCTATACCCGTTGCGTCCTTTCCATGGGGGAAAGCGCTACGCAAGCTCGCCATGGCCACATTGTAGGCAAGTCCCAAATGGGCCGGATTTACACTAATCTATCCGACCAAGAAGTCGACGCCAAATACGATGCGATGACCGGGAAGGCAGTAGAACAGGTACAACCAAAAGGATTGGTTGAAAGCAAGGTCTGCCTCCGCTGCCAGGCCAAGAATAAGCCCACGAATGTATCCTGCGAGTCTTGTGGCATAAGCCTAAATCCAGCTGCGCTGGTGGATGACCAGGAAATGATGGAAAAGGCAATTGCCAAGCTTGCAGGCCTTTTATCAAAACTCGTAGAACAAGCGGTCGAAGAAAAAATGAAAGTTCGGGAGGTAATGAAAGGGTAACTGTTAACACACTTACAAAATCATTATAAATAACTTTAAAGAATATGTTAATAACAATTAGAGCGATTCCGAGCTTTTCGGAATTATGTAGGGCAGAGTGCCATAGAACAAAAGGTCTAGGCATAGAATGTGGCAAGCGCCATTGCCTAGATTCTCTGTTTTTGACGATGTCTTTAAGCCCAAGTGGGTGTGGCATCGTGAGAACGGGGAGCATTCTCTATCGTAAGCAGCCACCTGAAGGCAGGGGGCATTGCACGCATGGAGGATTATCCCCGTGTATTGTGTATCGAAATTATCGTGGCAGCAAAGAAAAATTATTGGCTTTTTGAAGGCGTCTAGCCCATCTACTATACGTCAGACTGACTTGGTTGAACGTATTCTCAAGGATAAGCTTGACGGATGCTTCTTCCCGGAAAGAAGTGCAAACAAGCGCAGATGCATAAGAATGCGTTCTATTTCTGCAGAACAGTTAAAGATGTATGCGTGTGTGCGTGCGTCTGTTTGCCGTTCTGTTAAAGCTCTCATTGAGCGGAAGCTACTTGAAAGGGATGAAGCGGGCAGATATGCGCTAACTCATAGGGCGAGCATGCTGGAGGCCGTAAAATGAATTGGGCTGTTTATAGCCTCCAACAGCTGGAGAAGCTCTTACGGCTAAATCCAGAGCTTAAGCAGTTTATTGAAACCTATGAGAAGAAGCGCCTGGAAACTACCACTCCACCAGCGGGTGAAGGTGAGGAATTAGCGGGGGGAAGCCCATGATGAAGGTTTCCGGGAGTGAGCTAGGTAAAGCCCATTACCTAAGCCTGAGAGAGCGATCCCATCTAGAGGAATTAATTGTACACTCGCCTTGTCAAAAGCATTGCGTGTTTTGTCAGGCTCTTCTGGAAAAACTTTCTTCTGGTAGACGATTAAAGATTCCGCCAAAGAATGGCCGGCGTTCTGTGTGGAGAGACCTAGAAGCGTGATGTTTAACCCAAGGAGGAATTCAATGTTTCACAACAGATTTCGAAACGACCTAATCGCATATATGAAGGCATGCAAAGATAAGGAAGTAGAGCAGATTCTTGTCCAAGATCTTCGGCACCAACTCGCTGAATATGTTGGTTCGGATCGGACAAAGTTGAAATTTGCTGAGGATCACTTAAAGAAAATAGGGTTCTTGCTGAAAGAGAATACAATGGCGTATCGTGTGAATTATGCGGTAATTCCAAAATACTTGGAAGATCCGCACCAGCTTTTATTGTAACCGTGCAAGGGTAAACCAATGAGTCAAAATGCACCAGCGAAGGGGGATCAACTTAAGGTAGAGCTCCGCCGGGAGCTAGTTAAACAATTGATTCCCCGACAATTTTCTCAATCGGCCATAGCTACAAAATTAGATGTTAGTCGCTCTACCATTCAAAGGGATGTAGAAGCTATTAAGGCAAGAATTCGGGATGAGACTTCAAACAGCCGGCCTAGTGACTTTCTTGCCGGCATCATCATCAACCATGAGGTTATTCTCCGTGAGCTGTGGAAACTTGCGGATTCAACTTCACACCCAAACATCAAATTAGGGGCGCTTAAGCAAATCAGCTCACAATGGATTGCTCACACTGAATTGCTATACAAATTAGGGTTTATCAATGAGGCAGTGAAGGGAACACCAGAAAACTTGAGTTTTGTGGACTACTTGAAGCGCGCGGCTGATGAGAAGAAGGCCAGGGAACTTATGCGCGTGAAGGGTTCTGGGGAACCCACGAAGGCAGGGTTTTGCTTGCAATGTGGGAGTAAGGAGCATTTCCGGGGCGAATGCGGGTTGCCGTTGGGTTAGTTGTCAATTATTCTTCAATTAGCAGCAATGGGTTATAGGAACGGAGTGGGGTTGTGTTTAAAACCACTTTTAGGGGATCTTAAACACAACAGATTTACTTTATGTGCTCTGCCTTAGTTTGGGCAACACGTTCGGCAATGATTTCTTTGGATTGATTTGATTCCATGTGTTAGGCAGACCGTATCTTCTACGGTTTGCCCATTTTTTTGCACGAGCATGGCTTTGCCACAGTCAAGGCAGGTAATTTTATGGGGCTCCATTCGAAATCCCTCCTAGTATAATAGGTCACCACTTGCATTTAAATGTGTGTGTATTCTGGGCTTGCAGCGTGACAATGAACAGTGCATACGTCGATTCCTCTAAATAACTATTTTAGGGGTAGAGTGCGGACTTAAGGTGGGGGAAGCCTTTGGGCGCAGCAAGGGTAGGTAGACTTAAATGAATGACTTAACACACGTTATTACAGGGTGGAGATATGCCAACGATTA
Source organism: Candidatus Iainarchaeum sp. (assembly GCA_018304425.1). Taxonomy (GTDB): domain Archaea; phylum Iainarchaeota; class Iainarchaeia; order Iainarchaeales; family UBA10219; genus UBA10219; species UBA10219 sp10219u. The sequence continues at coordinate 2,900 of JAGVWE010000007.1, forward strand.
AGAAAGACGCATCCTCAAAAACCGTGATTTATGACTTACTAAAAGATCTGGAAAACCCCTTGCCAGAAAGAGATATCATTCTAACTTGCCACCTGTACTTAGAGTTTATAATGGATGAAATTTTGATGGAATATTTCTGTCCGTCTAGCTTGAAGGAGTATTCTAATGGTCGAAGAGGAAAATTTAGTGAAATTCTTATATTTTTGGGTTTCTTTAAAAAAGTGAATCTACTGCAGGCTGTTGGGATTATTGATACAGACCTTGCCAAAGGAATTTTCTTGCCTATAAATAGCACTCGCAATGCCGTATCCCATAATCTTGATATGGGTGAGGTCACCTACAAAGGTAACCTAATCATTCAAGGAAATGGGTTGGAAGAATACAAAAAAGACAGTATAACTGCATGGACCACTTTAAATGCTGTTGTTGGTGTGTTACTTGAACAGCCAAACAAATTTTGGCGGTCTCATTTGGAGTTTAAACTTGAGAAACCAACTATTCATATTGGTGGGAGAGCCTCCCTATTTATTGAACTAGGGAAAGAGGAAAATAGCACCGAAAAAAATTAGCCCTTCATTTCCTTTATTTTTTTCAATGCAGCCTTACCTTCCTGGGTTAGGCCATAGATACTGATGTTTCTCTCACTTGGATTCAAACGCTTGACAAGGCCATATTTTCCTAATTCCCCTATTGCCTGACTAACTGTAGGCCTATGTGAGTTAAGCTTTTTGGCCAAATCGGTGGGATTGTTAGGGATTGACAGAGCTTCCAAGATCTTTGTTCTTAATTTACCCCTTCTAACGAAAGAAACGACCTTCCACATGCTAATAGGGGCATTTTTAGGGGTTTTAAGAGAGCGTTAGAAAGAGCGTAGGATTTTATAAAAACTTCCATTACTGTAAGTTAAGGTCAGCAATGAAGAAACGATATATTTTGGCCGCATTAATTATTCTGGCTCTACTGGGATTTCTATTCCCATCTGAAACGAAGGATAAAACATACGCTGATGAAGAGGCCGATAAAGGACGGGCAGAAAAAGAAATAAGTGCCGCAATAAGCGAGATTAAAGGTTGGCTCAACGTAAACGAAGTGGGGGTGTTTGATTGGGAAGGGCTTGCTAATCCAAAAGGAGATGGCATAATTGTCGCTGGCTCACATAATAACGAAAGAATAATTGCGTATGTGGTAAATTTGGAGAAATCTAATTATGAAAGAATATGCGCGATAAATGGCACAGGCATGCAGTACTTAGATAGAAGGGTTGCTAATGGTAAAGTCCAATATTGCGAAAATTTAAGCTTCGATGATGTAGAAAATTTTTTTAAATAAATAAATCTGGACACTGTTTCGGTCGCGGTTTTCCTGAAGTCTATCCTAAGTCTGGAATGCCTAACTAAAGTTTACTAGCTAACACTACGTTTTAGTGTTTCCAGGGCGTTGGTTTTGAGAAGAAGTCTGGCTGCCAACCACATTTGTAAATGGTCGCAGACTTGATACCAATTGATTCCATAATTCTCAGAGTTTCTTTGATTATCTCTGGTTCTAGCTTAGCATATAACAGTTGCGTTTTTACAGTATCGAGTTCTTCCGGATGTTCTAGGGCATTTCTCATTTCCCTTGAAATGGAAAGTTTTTCAACATCGTTGAAGGCACTAAATGCCGCCCCCGTCGTGAGTTGTTTCAGTAGGGGGGCTGTTGCCGCCGGTTTATAGATGTGCGGGACGCCAGTGTCAAAAGTTTGCAGCCATCGAGTGATGGAAAATTTCCTGCTGTTTGTTTGGTTCGTCTGCCTTCGAACCATGGCATCAAAACCAATCCATGCAAAAACGAGGGCGGCTCGCAGGAAGGCTCTTTCATCAAATTCTCGGTTCGTATAGTTGGGAAGTTTGTGTATTTCCTCAGCTCTTTCCAAAAAGAGCCTCGAATCAATGATTGATTCGGCATCGTATCTGACGATTGTGAAGTTTATCACCTCTACACCTTTGCAGCATTGCGATTAAACCATTCCTTGATTTTTTTACGCCATTTGGCCAATCGTGGCCTGAATGTTCTCACGCTATTCCAAGAGAATACATTGCGCTGAGCATCTTGCCAACTCACTGTATGAATTGTTTGTAATGCGCCCACCACTAGACTAATTACAATAGTCAGCACACTAAAATATGCGGTGGCCCACACAACTTTCTGATTCTGTGCTTCTTGGAAATTTTGGTCTTCTTTTTGGTGTTTTTCTTCGAGCAACCGGCCTTTTTCGAGTTCTAGCTCGTCGATTCTTTCCCGTATTTTGCTTAACTTATTTCTAACTTTTTCGCCGTAATCTAAAAAGAGGTCTGTTGCGTGCTTGAATTCGTTTCCCATAAACGTGTTGGCGAGGTAATTCTTGTATTCTTCGGGTAAATCGCTGGCCTCAATGCGTGTTTTTACGTGGGCGATGAAACGTGCAAATTGAGTTAATTCACCATCTCGAAAATCTTCCAAGAGGTTCCTTTGCCGGTGGAAGGCTTTAAGTTCCACGTCGATAGAATTCATCGTGAAATTGCCGTCTTGTTCTTTAGCCGCTAGTGCTTCAGGCCAATAGGCATTGCAGTCTCCTGCTGTGGAGGCTTTTATATCTAGCCCCGGAACGGCTCCTGCTAAGCATTGGTATCTTTTTTGCAAAAAATAATCCGAGTAGTATTGCAAAAATCCCTGCCATTGCGCTAACCTTATAGCGTTGAGAACATCGTTGTTTCCTCCATCGCAAGAGTTAAGGGGTCGGCTAAATGGTGGGCTTGGCAAATTTGTATAGAGCACAAGTCGATCAGTCCTTTCGCTGCTGGTTTCGTCAAAGGCAAAAATAACTTGGTTGCCTCCATATTCCTTTACGAAAAATCGGGGTGACGAGAACAGCCCGCCAATATTTATCAATTGTTGTGAAAACTTCTTGGATTTGTCGAGCGGAACTTCATACCACTTGTTTGGGGAAGGCACAGTCAAACGCCCGAAGTAATCGTTTTGCGTCGTCCCTATGACCACGATGGCCCCAGAACCGTAGGAACTGCCTCCTGTGGATGCAGACACCCCAAAAACGGTTTCGGCAACACCCAAGTATTTGTCATTCTCATTCGCAAACCAAGGCGATTCGGAAGAGGTTATGCACTCTTTTTCTGACTGTGTTTCCTTCACCACGCAAAAAGCGTCGGCAGCGTAGCGTTCTGTCGGACTTTTATCCCAAAAAGGAAAACTGCAGTTTAAGTCCATTGTTGAGAGGCCTTGGGCTTCGAGGCGTGTTTTCCATTGTAAGCAGAGGTTTGTGTCGTGGCCAACTGGAAACGGTGGGGTTGGAGAAGCAGTGGAAAGATTCAAAGCTTTGGTGTAATCTGGCATGCGGCTTAAGTCGTATCCTATTGAAACCAAGAGCTGGTAGTTTGTGACCCCGCAGACTTGTTCTTTGGCAAATGCAAGTGGAACTAAAAGCAAGGCAAGAGGCAAAAGAAGGTGCAAACGCATAAGTAAAATCAGTTACAAAACCTAAATAAATCAACCCCCCAAAAATAATTCTCCTCTCTTGGAAGTAGGCTTTTCTTCCTGCATTTCTTGGCATTGCCTAATAAGGTCAAGGAGCTCAATAATGCCCTGCTAGGTTAAGTGAAGGGCATGCCCAGCCAATTTTTTGAGCCTTGGTTATCTTTTGAGGGCAACTTTTATATACCCCTTGGGACACATGTACATGGCCAAAGGAACTTGCTTTGAACTAGGGGGCTAGTGCCCACCGGTGGCTTTGAACCGAGGGTTTCGGTTCCGCTAATTCGGTATATATAGTTTCTCGGGAGGAAGGTATGTATGCCGGTAGCGCAGCAAGCCTATTATGACAGAGTCTTTTGCCTTAAAGTGCTTTGACTAATTTTATTTTATCGTGAATACCCCGTGCTCTTGGCGCGGGGTCATTCATTAGATAAGCAGCGTAATAGCGATTTTTGTTGTTTCTAGCTTCTAGCTTGCGTCAGATTCTTTCCAGCAGTTCAGTCAGCCTATTTTGGTCTATCCTGAGCATTCCTGCGGCATCAGCGAGGGTGCCGTCTGTTTTGAATCGATCTAGTTTTTGCTTGAAGGTGCGGACGAGTTTGGGGTCGAGGCCTTTGGTGCGGGCGCGCTGGCCTTGCTTGACCACCCAGAGCTCTGGGTGGCTGTTTAGGAGGGCGTAGAGGTCGGCGACGTCTTTCGTGCGTTTGAAGGCGTCCGTGCGTTCGGGGGCCGCTTTGAGTTTCATTTCGATGAGGACTTTGGCGGCGGGCACCAGGATGGGGACACCTTTGACTTTTATGCGCGTTTTTTCGCCTTGGTAGACCTTTTTGAGGAGGGGTTCGGGCATGGCGTGCGGGCAGGGCGTGGGGGTGGCGAGGTCGAAGTAGATGTAGGAGAGGTTGTGGATGGGGTGTTTCTTGCTTTCTTCTGGGTGGAGTTCTTGTTCGGTTTCGCTGTGGAAGATTTTCACCCAGCGGAAGGTCGAGTGGCGGTGGAACCCCATTTTTTCCAGCTTGGCGTCAATGGTTCCGGGCTTGACTTTTTTGGGGTCGAAGAAGATGTCGATGTCCCTGGAGCCGAGGTGGACCACGTCCAGGCCTTTGAGGAGGTAGTGGACGGCCCAGCCGCCCATGAGGCCGATGCGGGCTTGGTCCCTGTTACTGAGGTTTTTAAAGAACTCGTAGAGGAGTTCGTCGGACTTTTCAACCATGAGTTTTTCCATGGCCTCACATCCGGTTGTCCAGCCATTCTTCCAAGAGCAGCCTGCCCTGTTCCTCGGCGAGGCCTCCCATGCTCAGGAGGTCGCTTAGCAGGATGGGGGCGGGCGCGACTTGGAATCCCTTGACCTTTTGGCCCTGCCCGAGGAGGGATTCTATGCGGGTGGGCACGAGGAAGAGATTGGCTTGGCTCTTGGAGGTCGCGCGCAGGCAGTTCTTGGCGCGCAGGTAATTCTCCCACTGGCCGGCGTCGGCTTCCCGGATGTAGGCGTGAACTTGGTCGGTTTTCACGTAGGGGTGGTAGAGCTCGCCGCCAGCGAAGGCAGTGAGGGCATAGGGTAGTTTGGCTTCCTGGAGGAGCTTCAGGGTTGCCGTGAAGCCGAGGGGGCTATAATAGTCGATGGTATCTAGCCCGCTGAACGGCCGGGCCAGCGAAATAAGCTTGACGAGGTCGCTTGCTTTGGCCACGCGGTACTCGGAGGTCTTGGAATCCTTGACCACATAGCCGTTTTTCTCCAGTTCTTTGGTTACAAAGGTGTACGTGGGGCCGTACGTGAGGGATCTCCCGTCAATGATCGGGAAGGGCGTCTTCTGCTTGTATTTAACCTCGTCGTCCTTCTTGTTCAGCAAGGCGACCGCGCCCTTGCGGAGCGCCAGAATGCTCCAGGTCTTGTCCTTGTTCTTTAGCATCCAGAGCAGGGAAACTAGCCGCTTATCTGTCAACTCCATACTATTATCTGTTAAACAGATAATATATAAATATAACGAATAGTGGCTATTATAGGTTAATTGCTCCCTCTGAGGTCTCTAACTAATTCTGGAGCTTTATTTGCAACTTATATAATTGCTGAATCAAACCATCTGGCCCCTATCACTATCCAGTGATATATCCTTGTTTGGTGATCTGCTTTACAGAAACACAGAAACCGTTATTAACCAGAACAACCCTTAAGGTGGTTAGAGAAACTTTTACCGGTTCGCGGAATCGGAACCCTAGTTTTGGAGCCCACCGGTGGCGTTATGCGCGGGATTTTGCTTGCTTGTCTGGCCGTGCTTGCTTTGCTGGCCTTGAGTGGCTGCGTGATTGGGGGGTTTGGCGGCGTCATCGTCAAAGACCAATACGACGCCTTGGCCGTGGACTGCCTCCGCAACAACTGGTCGTCGCCCAAGACGCAAATGAACTGCCTTGCCGGCGTGGGCGTGAAGCCCATGCAGGAAGGCGGCAACAACGGGAGATACACCGAGTTGTGCGCGGACTTCGCGCCCATGATTCTCTCGGGAAGGCTTGAGTACGTGTATGCGTCGGAGGAAACCGCCCTCACGCGCGCAATCGTCTACGACTGCGAGCAACGCGTGAAAGAAGCGGCCCGTGGGCAAGGCATCGTGAACTTTTTCACGCTCCCCCAGGAACTCTACAACGAGATGCGCGAGACCTGCGACACCCACCGCTGCATCGTGGAATGGATCCTGGCCAAGAACCTGCCGGCCGACCTCTGCCATTATGCGGAGGAGGACACGGACATCTGCCTGTGGAAAGTTGCCATGCAACGCAAGGACCCAAGCCAGTGCAAGTACTACCTGCCCCTTGCTTCCATAGTCTGCTATTACAACGTGGCCCACGACACGGGTGACATCGCCTTGTGCGAAAAAATACGCGAGGTCGCCAAGGAAGAAGAGGGCTTGTACCAGGAATGCCGGGAAAAGACCTGGACCGAATACCGGCAGGGTAAGACGACCTCCTACGTCGACGAAGCCGCCACCCAAACGAATTTAAGGAGTTAACCGCTTATTCTCGCCATGCAGGGCAAGCTCTGGTTGGCGTTGCTGGTGATGGCCCTGGCTTACTACTGGTTCGTGTGGGCCCCCCAAGGGCAAGCCCCCGTGGCGCAACCTCCACCGGCCGTGGACGCCACGGCCTGTTCCGCCAGGCTCTCAGCGGCCCAGGAGTTCGCCGCGCAACACCGTTCCTGCCGGTCCTCGGATGACTGCTTCCCGGTCACGGTGGCCCAACTCGACCCGGTAACCGGTTGCCAAACCGTTTTCGACGAACTCGTGAACATCGACGAGGCCGAGGCCCTGGAAGGAAAAGTGAACGGCTTTTTCGCCGGCGGTTGCGGGGAGCGCGTCGTGTACTGCCCCCTTGAACGCGCGGAAGCCCCCACCATCCGGTGCGTGGCCCAGCAGTGCGCGTGGGCAAAATAAGCCAGGCCCGACGCGGGCCCGGAACCTCACTCGGTGCGGATGTCGAAGGTCTTCTGGATGGTCTTCCGCTCCAAGGGGTTGAAGGCATCCGAGTAACGGATGAGCAGCAAACAGGTCTGGATGAAGTCCTTGGGCGTCTGCTTGGGGGCCGTGACCAGGAGGCGCGTGTCCTTCTCTTTTCGGCCGGGCGCGATGGAGTCAAAGCTCTTCAAGCCCTCGATGGAGGCCCAGGAACTGTCGCATTTCACGGAGTCCAAGGCGACGCTCACGCTTTGCACGTCCACGTCCCCCTTGTTCGCCAGTTCAATGGTGTCGGTCTCGGTCTCGTACTTGCCCGTGGTCGGGTCCTTGGACAACACGAACTTGTCCGCGACCCCCTCCAAGACCAAGGCCACGGCCTTGCCTTCGACATCCAGTTCCACGTTCAAGGACTTCTCCCAGTAATCGGTCTTCAACTGCATGCGGGCATTGATTTTGTCGTTTGCGGCATTGCTTGGGACTTCAATGCGCAGGTTAATGGTTTCCGCGGACTTCGAGCCATAGCCGATGGAGTCCACGGTCTCGGGAAAGAACGTGAACCATTGCCTGACAACCTCCGCGGGGTTGTTCTGGGTGCGGATGTCCTCCAGGGAAACCCTGACGTCCTTCAAGTCGAAGTCCTTGTTGTTGTTGCTTACCTTGACCTCTTTTTCCTTGACGTCGCCGGCGTTCACCTTCCCGTAGTCGAGGCGCGAGACGTTGACCGTGACCTTGGAGGGGTCGAATTCGATGAGGCTCAACACGACGTCCTTTTTCTCCCGCGTGTACTTCACCCGGACGCTGCCCTTCTTGTCCTTGCCGAGCTTCTTCTTGTCCGCGCCTTCCTTGACGCTGATGGTCAACGGGATTTCGTCCGAGGAGTTGCCGCCCAAGGTGATGGGGTCGAACAAGATGGTGAGCGTGTCCGGCGCAAGCACGCCCTCGAACACGAAGTCAATGGTTTCGGGGGCGGGCTTCTTGTTCTTCAACTTGATTTTGCCTTGCAGGGTCTGCCCCACGACCAGGGTGGCGGGCAGTTCGAGGTCGAGGTCCACGTCGATGTTCTTCGACAGCTCGACGAAAACGTTGTTCTCCCCCGGCGTCACCGCGAAGGGCACGCCTTTCATGGGCTTGTAACCAGAGGCAGCCACCTCGTACGCGTAATCGCCGCGCTTCAATTCCAGGGTTTTCGCGCCCGTGAAGGTCGCCAGGGGATTGGCTTGGCCGTTCGCGTAGACGCGGAGGGTCGCGTTGTTGATGGCCTCGTTCTCGCTGTTTTTCACGGAAAACGAGACCTTTTGGATGCTGCCCACGAAGTAGTCGTAGGCGAAATACCCCCCGCCTGCCACCAGGAGGAGCACGACGAGCAGGGGCACGAGTTTCTTGGCCTGGTCCGCGGCCCCGCCGCCGGCCTCGGGTTGCTGGGCATAGCCATAGGCTTGCGGGCCATAGGGTTGGGGGTCGTCCAAGGGCATAAAACCACCCATATGTAGGGAAAACGTATATTAAATACTTTTGCAGCAATTTAGGCGTATGCCTCACCTGGATGACCGCATGGTCTTCTACTCGTTGCTGGCGGCCCTGGCCGTCATCGTGGGCTTGTTCTTTTACTCGTTGGCCAACCCCCGCACGTCCGAGGGCTTCACCGAAGTCTACTTCAAGCAGGACCCCGAAGTAAAGGCGGGCAGCCTCTCGTTTTCCTTCGTCGTCGCCAACCACGAGGGCAAGGCCGTGGAATACGCGTTTGAAGTGTTCCTCGGCGGTGAGCGGTTGGATTCCGGCAAGGCCTTGGTCGAAGACCAGGGAATAAAGGTGGTCAAGGTGGACCGGCCCCTGGCCGCGCCCCTGCAGGAGCCCACCAAGCTCTTGGTCTCGGTTTCAAGGGACGGCAAGCCAGCGCCCTACACCTTGTGGTACTGGGTCGGGGAAAAGCAGTCCATCGGGGGCTAGGCAATGCGGTTGGCCCTGGTTTCAAGCGAGGACTCCGCGTTGGACATCCATAAAGAGGTCCGCGCGGCCCTGGAAAAGGAAATCATCAACGTCGAGGTCGTCGAGCAAAAGCTGCCCCAGGTCCTTGACATCCCGGTGTGGGTGGGGGAAAACCCGGGCTACGACCTCTACTTCGTCTTCGTCGTCTACCGCCGTCCACGCGTTGAACACAAGGTTTTGCTCGAAAAACTCGTCTCCCTGGAAATGGATGGGAAGGCGCGCATCCTGAAAGCGGTCTCCAAGCTCGACGACGAATGGGATAGAGACGAGCTCGCCCAAAAGTGGGTCAAGAAAATCCTGCGCCAGTTGTTTCCCGGCGAAGCCGAGCCCGTGGCAGGGGAAGCCGGCGAAGAAGACGAAGAAGAAGAGGAAGCCGGTCAGGGCTTCAAATTCATTTAACGCGCTTTTCCTTGAGCTTTGCCAGCTCGCTTTCCCGTTCGTCCACCATCTCACGGAAGTCCTTCAACAACTGGTTCTTGTCCCTGACTTCCAGGCGCAGGCGCTCGAGTTCCTGGGCGTTCTCAGCCCGTCCCTCCTTCCGGGCCGCGAGCTTGGCTTCCTCGACTCCCAGGAGTCCCCTGGAATAAGTGGAACGCTGGCGTGCCAGGTCCTGTTCGGCGTCCAGCAAGGCCCTCCGGGCATACCCGCTCTCCTGCTTGAGGAGGGCGGTGAGCTCCAAGGACTTCGCGGCGTGCTCCGCGTAAACGTCGTTGAGGGACTGCAGTTTCCGGTCGAATTCGAGCTGCCGGTCCAGCAGCGAATTGATTTCGCGGTTGGAAGACTCCAAGTCCTTTTGCAGGAGGGCGCGCTCGGTTTGCAGGCGCGCGTTCAACTCCATCAACTCGCGTTCGAGGCCGGCCGCGGTCTCCCCGGCGCCGAAAAAGCTTTTCCCCCGCAAGTCCAAGAACTTCTTACGGGTCTCCTCCAACTCGGCCTCCTTCTGCTCGAGCAAGACCAGCATGCCCTTCGGCGCGCCCTTCAACGCGGGCGAAAAATCGGCTTGCCTCCGGCCGTGCAGGTTGATGCGCTCGCAGAGGAACACGGTCTTCGTGAGCAGGGCCGCGAGCTTGTCCTCCAGCGAGGCATAGAGTTCGGGCTGCTCCCGGGACTCGGACAGCCTGGAATGCCCGGAAACGTTCAATGGCTTGGCTTCCTCGAGTTTGAGGTTGCGCTTGAACACCACGAGCGTGGCATTCAGTTCCCGCAGGTGTTCGGCGAGGTCCGGCTGGTGGGGCAACGGCTTTTCCTGGAACGCGGCCCGCAGGGCCTCCAGTTGCGCGGCGATTCCCTCCAAACCCTCGACGCCTTGCCGCAAGTGGTAGACGAAGGCCTCCCGGGACAACTCCCGCCAGGGCCTCCGCTGGACCTGCTCGCGCACGGTCTCCAACCGCTCCAAGAGCGGGTCAGCCAAGAACAGGGTTTCCGCCATACTCCAAACTAGTAGGGTATTCGCCTATTTATTCCTATCTTCAACGCCCCATTTCCCGGTCTAACGTGGTCGTCCCCCGCTTTAGTTCAAATTTATTCCGAGGATAGTCAAAGGTTATCTTTACTTTTTCAAAAAAGCTGGAACCAAAGATTATTTCTTCGTCTTTGGATTCTCTGCCTAGGTTGATGGCACAATGGCATTCCACGAGTATTTTTCGCGGCCTTTTTGTATAAGCACGCGCACAGCCGACCGGGTCGTTACGATGCGGCTGCCCGTGTAGGTATTGCCTTCTTCCCTTTCACTTTCGTCATATTCGAGTCCAAGCATGTCAGCGACTTCCCGGGGCAACAGGATAAAATCCGAGCCACTGTCCAGCACCGAGGTAAAATTCATTTTTTCGCTTTTCCCTATGAGCGTGACGGGCATGGGCGGGCGTTTGACGACGATGCCCTTAAAGAACTCGGTGTGCGTGCATCGATAAGTGAGCGTCATATTCTCACAAATAGCTGGCCGTTTTCTTAACTTTTGACAGCAACACTTTTGTGAGAGGAACGCCGCTCTTCTTTGTCGCTTCCACAACTTTCTTCAACTTTTCGCCGTGCGAAATAATTTTCTTGTTGTATATGGCGATCCATTCGCCATCCTTATACTCGGATAAATCAGTGGATAAAAAGTAGCTAAACTCTGCATCAAGCGTGTGTCCCAATCCGACCCCACTATTATCTTGCTTAAATGGATATTTATACCTTTTTATTGGCGGTATGGCTGGCTTAAATGCCATCATTGCCCGGCGGTTGGTTTAAATACCTCGAACGCCTTATTACTGCGATGGATGTCTTCGGCCAGAACGGGGTGTGCGTGCACGCGGATTCGAACCGGTTGTTCGTGGACGCGTGCAAGAAACGCAACGAGACGATTGTCATCAGCCACGCGCACTCGGACCATGCTAGAATCAGCCAGACCAACCGCTACCTGATGACGCCCGCAACCGCGGAAATGGTGCGGGGCCGGCTCCGCCCCGACCAGTTGCAGGTTTTGCCCCTCGGCCGGACCGCGGAAGTCAACGGCTTCGGCGTTTCCCTCCACGAGGCCGGCCACATCTTCGGCAGCGCGCAAGTGAAAATCGCCAACGGACTTACAACCGTCGTCACGGCGGACATGAAGCTGCAGAAGAGCCTGATCAACGAGCCCGCGGAAATCCTGAAATCGGATGTGCTGGTCATCGAGAGCACGTTCGGCAAACCCGAGTACGCGTTCCCGCCCCGCGAGAAAGTCTACGAGGACCTCATGCTGTGGGCCGCGCGCAACATCCAGCGCAAGCACTTCATCGTCTTGAGCGGCTACGCCACGGGCAAGGCCCAGGAACTCACCAAGTTCTGCAACGAGTTCCTGGGCGAAACTCCCATCGTGCACGAAAGGGTCTTCGAGCAAAACCAGGCCTGCGAAAAGCATGGCTTGAAGCTCGGTGGTTACCTGAAACTCGACCACAACCTGAAGGACGCGAACGTCTTGATCGTGCCGCCCAGCCTCGCCGACCCCCACTTGTTCCAGGTCATCGAGCACTTCACCGGCAAAAAAGCCTTGTCCGCGATGGCCACGGGCTGGCCCGGCAACCGCGGTTTCTCCAAGACCTTTCCCTTGTCCGACCACGCGGACTTCAACCAGCTCCTGGAATACGTCCGGCAATCCGAGCCCAGGCAGGTGCTCACCCAGTACGGGTTCCCCCGCGAGTTCGCCTTCCAGGTGCGGAGGAAACTCGGCATCCCCGCCCGCGAACTCGACGCGAAAGGGCAGAAGACAATGGGCGAGTACGCGGGCTGAACACCGCTTTTTAACCCCTTTCAGGCAACTAATTAGCGGTCCGCATGCCCGAGGTTTCCGTCATCGTTCCAGCCCTCAACGAGGAGAAAAGGATTCGCGCCTGCCTCGAGAGCCTCCGCGCCCAGAAGTTCGGCGGCGACTTCGAGGTCGTCGTGGCGGACGGCAAGAGCGGGGACCACACCGCCGAGATTGCCGTCGGGCTGGCCGACCGCGTCGTGACCGAGGCGCGGCGGAGCGCGGCCTTCGAACGGCAAAAGGGGGCGCTTGCTGCGCGGGGAAAGGTCTTGGCGTTCACGGACGCGGACGCGGTTTGCCCCCGTGACTGGCTGGAAAACCTGTGCAAGCCCTTTTCCGGGAAAGGGGTCGCGGCAACCTATGGCAACGTGTTCCTCTCCGAGGGCTCGCAGGCCGAAAAAGCGTTCGTGCGCGTGCTGGTGTCCTCGTATTTGGGGGCGAGTTCCCTGCTGGGCATGCCCATGCCCATCGGCTCGAACATGGCCGTTTCCAGGGAGGCCTTCAACCGCGTGGGCGGCTTTGACACGAGGCTCGTGACCAGCGAAGACATTGATTTGGCTAAGCGCGTGCAAGCCATTGGCCGCGTGGTGTACGCGCCCGAGGCCGTGGTCCGCGTGTCCAACCGGCGGCTGCGGGCCTGGGGTTATGGGAAGTTCTTGTCCTACCACGTTTCCAACGCCTTCCGGTACCGCTTGCTGGGCCACGCCCACGCCGACTACGAGGTCGTGAGATAGCATGCGCATCGCGTTTTTTTCCGACACCTTCCAGCCGCAGACGAACGGCGTTGTAGTGTCGCTGTCCAACCTCGCGAGGGGCCTGGCCGGCCAAGGCCACGAGTGCCTGGTTTTCGCTCCCTGGCCCGGGCACGGCAAGCCCCTGGACTTGGATGAGCACGTGAAAGTCGAGTGGCTGGACTCCCTGCGGTTCCCGCCCTACCCCGAGTACCGCATGGTGTTCCCCGTGCAATTCAGGGTGCTGCCCTTGTTGCGGGAATTCAAGCCCGACCTCGTCCACGTGCACACGCCGTTCAGCGTGGGACTCATCGGGGCCAAGGCCGCACAGGTTTTGGGCAAGCCCCTGGTGGGAACCTATCACACCCTGATACCAGAATTCCGCATGTACTCGCCGGTTCCCTGGCTGTGGAAGCTCGGCTTCGTGCGCAGGCTTGCGTGGGCGTACACCAACTGGTTTTACGGCCAATGCGACCTGGTTTCGACGCCGTCCGAGGCCATGAAGCGGGAGCTCGAGAGAAACGGGTTGAAGGCAGCCGCCTTGAAAGTGGTCTCCAACGGCATCGATTTGGGCCGGTTCAGGCGCGTGGAAAAGCCCATGAGTTTGTTCCCTGTCCAGGCCAGGGCCTTCAAGTTCGTTTACTTTGGCCGCGTGAGCTACGAGAAAAGCATTGACGTCTTGTTGAAGGCTTTCGCGCGCCTCGTCAAGGCCAACCCGGGCAGGGAATTGCAGTTTGTCGTCGTGGGCAGCGGCCCGGCCGAAGCCGGTTTGAAGGCGTTGGCAGGCAGGCAAGGCGTCGGGGAAAGGGTCTTGTTCACGGGCCTGTTGAAGGACCAGGCCCTGTTGAACGTCTTGTCGGCATGCGATGCCTTTGTCACGGCGTCCACGATTGAAACCCAGGGCCTCACGGTCCTCGAAGCCATGGCCGTGGGGTTGCCGGTGCTTGCCGCAGACTATTTGGCGCTGCCGGAAGCCGTCAAGCACGACTACAATGGCCTGCTGTTCAAGCCTTTCAACGTGAGGGATGCAACCGAAAAAATGCAGTGGGTGCTGGACTCGCCGGAACTCCGGAAGAAGCTGGTGTCCAATGCAAGGGACTTCGTCCAACAACACGACTTTCAAAACGTGTTAGGCCAATGGGAAAAGATTTATGCGGGGCTGGCAGGCGTTTGAGCGCCGGCTTTGAACGGGTTCACGACCTTGACCGGGCAATCCTTGAAGCCATTCGCGTCTTCCGTGAGCAGGGTGTAGACGCCGTTTTCCACCATGGTTTCCACGATGAGCGCATCCCACAAGGGAGTGCCGTGTTCGGCGGACCGCCTCATGGCCTTGGAGACCGTGGAAGCCGTGTAATTGATTTTTCGCCAGTTCTTGGCGACGATAAAGCCATTGACAGTGGCGCGTGCCTCCTCTTTGTTCATTTTGAATTGTGATTTGGAGCTGAGGATTGAAAAGAGTTCTGCCAGCACTTGGTTGGAAACGACCCCGTGTGCGAGGCCCGACATTACTTCTCCGACGATCTTTTTGGAGACCTCGTTTTTTTGGGGGTCAGTCGTGTCAAAGACGTAGGCGAGGACATTGGTGTCGACGAAGAACTCACCGTTCATGGAGTTCAGCTCGCGTTTTATATAGGCGCTTGCCAAGATAGAATCCCCGCTCCATCAATTCCAGCATTTTGGCCACATCACTATTGCCTTCCTGTTCGCTCCAGGTCTCCAACGCTTCAGTCGCAGCCTTGCCCAGGCTGCCCTTGCCACGGCCGAACTTCAGCGCGACGGCCTTCCGGAACTTTTCTTCCGTCTCCTTCGGGAGGTTGAGCGTGATGGTGCCCATGCCAATACATTTAGATAAACTAACATTTAAATGTATTGGATTGCGTTTAGTTTGCCTGGCGATTGCATCCATTAATACGTTGATTGACGAAATTCTTATATTTCCCTCTCGTTGAGGAACCCATTTATTTGCCGCCCTCCAAGTAATCGGTATGCAGTTGAGGTTTTGCGAATTCCATTCCGGGAACGCCCAGGGGGCGGACTTCGAGGCTTTCCTGCATTTCTCCCGCAAACTGGATAAAGGGGAAGCAGACGGCGCGATCAACGTAAGCTACCGTCGCCTGCGCCCCCATGAAATCCTCCGCCGATTGCGCGCTCAGGGGTTGACCGCCCGGCAACTCGCCGCCACGCGGGCCCGTTTGCGTGAAAAATTTGAGTCATGGAAGCGCAGACCCAACCGGCATTCACCAAAGCCCAAGTGAAACCCATGCATCCCCGCGACCTCTTCGACCGCCTCTTCGCCGCCTATGGCCCCCAGCACTGGTGGCCGGCCAAAACCAGGTTCGAGGTCTGCGTGGGCGCGATTTTGACGCAGAACACGGCGTGGTCGAACGTCGAGAAGGCCATCGCAAACCTACGCCGCGAGAAGCTGTTGACGCTCAAGGCCCTGGCGGCCGCCGACAAACGGGAACTCGCGCGCTGCATCCAGCCGGCCGGTTACTTCAACCAGAAAGCCGGTTACCTGAAGAACTTCTGCCGGCACGTCGTCGGAGAGCACGGCACGCTCGCGGCCTTCTTCCGCCCCCCGCTTCCCGTCCTGCGCCGCGAGCTCCTGGCCGTCAAAGGCATTGGGCCGGAAACCGCTGACTCGATTCTGCTCTATGCGGCGGGCAAGCCTTCTTTCGTCATCGACGCCTACACCCAGCGCATCGTGCACCGTTTGGGGTTGTCGGAAGAGGAAAGCTACGCTGGCCTTAAGCAATTCTTCGAGTCAAGGCTTCCCGTCGACGAACGCCGGTTCAACGAATTCCACGCCTTGTTCGTCGAGCACGCGAAGCGGGTTTGTTTGAAGGCAGCGCCCTGGTGTGGCGAGTGTTGTTTGGCGAAAGAATGCCGTAAAATAGGGGTATAGGTTTAAAATGGAGTTAGGGGGTTAGCTAATACGAGTGGGGTTATGAAGGAAAGGGTTCATAGCACGCAATTAAAGCAGTTTATTGGCAAAACAGCGGTTGCCGCCGGCTGGGTGCAGGACATCCGCTTGATGGGGGGCCTCAAGTTCCTGGTCGTCAAGGACCGGGAGGGCTTCTTCCAGATTACGTTGCCCAAGAAAGCGGTTTCCGCCGAAATCTTCGCGGTTCCCGACAAGCTGACGAAGGAGTCGGTTGTGCGGGTGGAAGGAGAAGTCAAGGCCGCGGTCCAGGCGGCCGGCGGCTATGAAATCATTCCCGCGCGCCTGGAAGTGGTTTCCCTGGCCGGAGCTCCCACGCCCCTCGATACCTCGGGCAAGATAGAGTCCGGCTTGGACGCGCGCCTGGACTACCGTTTCCTCGACCTGCGCAACCACAAGAGCATTGCCTTGTTCAAGTTGCGCGCGAAGATGCTGAAGTACGTCATCGACTACTTCGAACAACAGGGGTTCATCGGCATCAACACCCCGAAGCTGACCTCGGCCGGCGTGGAGTCGGGCGCGGAATTGTTCGAAGTCAACTACTTCGGCCGGAAAGCCTGCCTCGCGCAGTCGCCGCAAATCTACAAGCAGATGATGGTGTGCGCGGGCTTCGAGAAAGTCTACGAAATCGGCGCGGTCTACCGCGCGGAAAAGTCGCAGACGACCCGGCACCTCACGGAATTCACGGGCATCGACTTCGAGATGGGATTCATTGACTCGTTCCACGACCCCATGGACGTCATCGAAGGCATGTTCAGGCACGTGATAGCGGAGTTGAACAAGAATTGCGCAAAGGAGCTTGCCTTGTTCAACCGCAAGCCGGTTGTGCCGAAGAAAATCCCGCGGCTGTCGTTGGACGAGGCAAAGAAGCTGCTGGCCGCGCAGGGGAAGAAGATTCCGGACGGCGAGGACCTCGACCCGGAAGGCGAGCGCCTCATCGCGAAAATCGTCAAGGAAAAGTTTGGCGAGGAATTCGTTTTCCTCACCCATTACCCGTGGGGCAAGCGGCCGTTCTACCACATGCGGCCCGTGGATGACCCGAAGGTCACGCTGTCCTTTGACCTCGTCTGGAACGGCATCGAGGTAAGCACGGGCGCGCAGCGCGAACACCGCTATGAGGTCTTGAAGGCGCAGGCCAAGGAGAAGGGCCTGGACCTGGACGCCATGAAGGACTATGCTAACCTGTTCAAGTACGGGGCGCCCCCCCACGGGGGAGCGGGCCTGGGCCTGGACCGGTTCGTGGAATGCCTCCTGGAACTGGACAACATCCGGGAGGGAATCCTGTTGCCGCGTGACCCGATCCGGCTCACGCCCTGAACGAGGAAAACCATGCCACAAATCAAGCCAGAAAACCTTTCCACGCGCCTGGATGACCCGTCTTTTACGCCCGTGGCCCGCGTGCTGGCAGCCGGGAAGGGCCGGTTCAAGGTCAGGGGCTGGATCAAGCGCAAGCGCGACCAGAAGGGGAAAATCTTCTTCGTGTTCCGCGACGCCTCCGGGGAGATGCAGGTCGTGGTCGACGAGGCCAGGGTGTCCAAGGAAGACTATGGCTTGGCGGGCAAGCTCCAGATGGAGTCCAGCGTCTTCTTCGAAGGCGAGGCCAGGGCCGATGAGCGCGCGCCGGGCGGAGCCGAATTGCACGTTTCAAGCGTTACGCCGGTCTGGGTGGGCAAGGAGTTTCCCATCCAGAAGGACTTGAGCGAGGACTTCCTCTTGGACGTCAGGCACCTGTGGCTGCGGAGCGGCCGAATGGGCGCCGCGTTGAGGGTGCGGGCCGGCGTGCACCAGGCCTTCCGGGACTTCATGGCCGCGAAGGGCTACCGGGAAATCCACAACCCCTCCTTTGTCTCGGGCGCGGTGGAGGGCGGCTCGACCTTGTTCGAGGTACCCTACTTCGGCAAAAAAGTCTTCTTGACTCAATCAGGCCAGTTCTACAACGAGGCCTACGTCTTCGGTTTGGAACGGATTTGGGGCATCGCGCCCAGCTTCCGCGCCGAGAAGTCGAGGACGCGGCGGCACTTGACCGAGTTCTGGCACGCGGAAATGGAGGCGGCCTGGATGCAGTTGCCGGAACTCATCGACTTCTGCCAGGAAATGGTTGTTTCCATCGCGCAGGATGCCCGGGAAAAGTTTCCCAACGAGTTGAAGCTGTTGGGCCGCGACCCCAATGACTTGAAGAGAGTCGACAAGCCCTTTGAGCGCTTTACTTACCGGAAAATCTTGGAAGCAGCGAAAGAGAAGTTCCCGGACTTGCGGTTCGGCTCGGACCTGGGCGAGGCCGAGGAACGCGAGATAACCAAGGACTTCACGAAGCCGATTGTGGTGACGCATTACCCGGCCAGCCTCAAGCCCTTCTATCACCGCCCCAACCCGGCGGACGAGGAGACCGTGTTGTGCTGTGACTTCCTGGCCCCCGAAGGCTATGGGGAAATCATTGGCGGAGGGGAAAGGTGTTGGACGCTGGACGAGGTCGTGGGCCGCATGAAGGCGGAAAAGCTCGACCCAAAGGCCTACGAGTGGTACTTGGACCTCCGAAGGTATGGGGCCGTGCCGCACTCGGGGTTCGGCCTGGGCCTTGAAAGGCTGACGACCTGGCTCTGCAAGCTCCCCCACATCCGGGAAGTCATCGGGTTCCCACGGACCATGAACCGGTTCTATCCGTGAGGCCGGGAGCCAGAGCGGGTTAAAAATTGGTTGCCGCTGGGTGGTGGCATGAACGCGGACTTCCTGCACGTCGCCAAAAAGGCCGCGCTGGCCGGCGCCAAGGCCATTCAGCGCGTGCAGGCAAATGGTTTCCGCGTGCGTTACAAGGCGGCGCGGAACCTCTTGACGGAAGCCGACCTGGCATCGCAGGCCGCCGTCCAACGCGTGCTGTCCAAGGCCTTTCCCGACCACAATTTGTTGATGGAGGAGAACCTGGATCTTCGACAGGGCTCCGAGTACACTTGGCTGGTGGATCCCCTGGATGGAACGACCAATTTCGCGCACGGTTTTCCCATGTACGCCGTGTCCATCGGCTTGGCCCGGGGAAAAGAGCCGTTGGTGGGCGTGGTCTACCACGTGCCCGCCAAGGAATGGTTCGTGGCCGTGAAAGGCAGGGGAGCCTACTTGAACGGCGAACGGATTCATGTTTCGCGCGTGAAGCGCCTGGAACGGGCCCTGGTCGCCACCGGTTTCCCCTACAAGGACCCCGGAGTCGCCAGGCAAACCGTTCACGACATCGGCCGGTTGTGGAAAAAAGTCGAGGGCATCCGCCGGGCGGGTGCGGCAGCCCTGGACCTCTGCTTTGTGGCGTGTGGTCGCCTGGACGCTTTCTGGGAGCACCGGCTTTCCCCCTGGGATTTGGCCGCAGGCCAGCTGGTCTTGCGGGAGGCAGGGGGAAAGGCAACCGACTTCAGGGGGCGGCCCGTGGACGCGTTCGCGGACTGCGTGGTGGCTTCGAACAAGGCCATTCACCTGCCGTTGTTGAAGGCATTGGGGGGAAGGAAGTGAAGCTGACCGTGCTGGGCTCTGGGGTCCTCGTCCCCCAGGCAGGGCACGCGCCGTCCTGTTACTTCCTGGAGGCGGGCGGCAAGCGCTTGTTGTTTGACGCGGGTTCGGGGAGCTTGCAGCAGCTGGTGCGTGCGGGCCTCGACTACCGGAAAATCGACGCGTTTTTTTTCTCGCACCTGCACCCCGACCACGTCCACGAGTTGCCCATGTTTTTCGTGGCGGCTGGCCTGGACAAGGCGAACAAGGCCAAGCGGTTCACGGTGTTCGGTCCGAAGGGCATCAAACGGTTTTTTGCAAAATGCCTCGACTTGTATCCGTTCATGAAACGGTTGCCGGTGAAGACGCGGTTCAGGGAATTGGCGGACACGAGCCTGAGGTTGGGCGGCGTCAAGGTGCGGTCCGCAATCGTCCAGCACACCGTGGGCGCGTTGGCGTACCGCGTGGAGGCCGGGAAGAAGTCGTTCGTTTTTTCCGGGGACTCGGAGGACTGCCTGGCCCTGCGCAAGCTGTGCTGGAAAGCCGACCTGGCCATGCTCGAGTGCTCGAGCCCGCGCAAGCCGTTTTCGGGGCACCTAACGGCCCTCGATTGCGGGGCCCTTGCCTCGGCGTGCGGCGTGAAGCACCTGGTGTTGTCGCATCTTTATCCGGCGAGCGTGAAGGCAAACGTGAAGGGGCTGGCGGGAAAACGGTTTAAGGGAAAAATAAGGGTGGCCCGCGACTTTTCCGTCATCCCTTTTTAGCGATGGCCAGGTAACCAATGGAGGCCTTGTCGTTGTAGAACCAGGCGTCCAGGGTCTTGCCGAGGACGTTCAGGAACGGGAATGCGAGGAACCACATCACGCGTTTCGTGAACCAGTTTTCCCAGGGCCTGCGGCCGAATACGGCGTGCTTTGCCAGGAGGGCCAGGATCTGGAAGTAGCATTGGATGAAGCCCCCCAGCGGCCGGACTTCCACGCTTGAAAAGCCCGCGAACAGCCGTTGAAAGCCGTGGGGCATGAACCGCCACTTGGGGTTGGGCGGGTCGAACAAGGGGTAGGTGCCGGGCGCGGAAACGAAGGCGACCCCGTTTTTTTTGAGGACGCGGTGCATTTCCCGGGCCGCGTGGAACGGGTCGTCAAAGTATTGGAGGACCTGCGTGCACAGGACAACGTCAAAGGAGGCCGGTTTGAAGGGCAGGCTTTCCCCGCGTCCGCGGACGTCCGGCAAACCGTTCTCGCCTGGCTCCAAGCCGATGACTTTCCTTGCCTTGCCTTCGAAGAAGGGCTGGTACTTTTTCCAGCCACAGCCAATGTCGAGCACGAGCAGATTCCGGCCTTTCACGTGTCCTTCAACGGCTTTGCGGAGTTCCCAGTAGAGGGTCCCGAGTTCGAGGAAGAGGTAGTGCCGTATGCCGGGGTTGACCACGATTTCCTCGGACATGGTTTTAGCCTCCGAACATGGCTTCCAAGAGGGAGCCATGGCGGCGGATGTTCTGGGTGTCCTGTTCGGCGATGGCCTTGCGGAGGTTCCGCACGGTGTTCACTTCGCTGCCCATGCCCTTGGCACTGAAGCCTTCTTCGAGCCGTGCAAGGGCTTGCTGTAAGCCCTGCTCGGTGTTCCCGGCTTCGAGTTCGGCCTTGGCCTCGCGGTAGGATTGGACGAGCCCGGGGTCCGTTATTTTTTCGCCGTCAAAATCGGTGGAGGGTTCCCCGAAGCTGGTCAACGGGTTTTGTTCGCCTGCCGGTGGGGCGCCCATGCTTTTCTCGAGCTGGCCCGAGCCAATCAAGCCGGGCAGGCCGGCTTCGCCGAGTTTGCTGGCCGCGCTCGAAATCGTTATCACGCCGAAGAGGGCGGCGGCGAAGAAGGCAATCAGCAGCAGGTCGCGGAGGATGGCAACAACATCCCGGACGGCGGAGAGCAGGCCCATGCCCTATTCCTCGCGGTGCGGGAACTTGTGGGCCCTGGTCTTCTTGGCTTTTTTGGCGGTCGCGAGGGAAAACACGTGGTCGAGGATGCAGGCGACCAGGTACCACAATCCGAGGTTGGCCGCGAAGTTGAAGTCGTAGAAGTAATTGTAGCGGGTTTCGCCGCGGACCAAAATTTTGTAGGTTTCCAGGGGGAAGCCCACATGCCGCCGGAGTTCGCCGGTATACCTGCAGTTGGTTTCGGCGCCTGACTCGCTGGTCACGCACTGGTATTCGAGGGTGTTGACGTTGTCGCTCCACCGGATGAGGAAGACGATGATGAGTGCCACGTAAATCAGGAGCTTGCGGCTGCGTGGGTAAAGGAATTCGACTTCATCCATGGAAATCGTATACCATTAGCGCTCTACCCTTTTTAACCCTTACCCCCGGAAACACCGTAAAATGCCGCAAATCGTTCTATAACCGTACTAAACTGCGGGCATTGTACCAAAATTGATTTATAAGGGGCCGGCAGCATAGGGTATTGAACGGCAAGATTCACCAACCGTTCAAACCCCTCGCATTAAGTCGTCGAAAAGGGATTGAGGTGGGGCCCTGAAGGGCATTCAATCCCTTTTTCTATTTTTCTTCGCTCTGCATTGAATGGAGGTAAGAATTTGCCTGAATCAATCGTTCATCCATGGGATGCCCTGCGGGAAGTCAGTGACGTCGCGGCCCAAAACGACGCTTTCACGCGCTTCCTGGTGTTGCTGCTCTCGGCCGCCATCCTGTTCATCGCGGTCAAAGCCTATCAGAAGAACAAGTCCGAGCGCCTCAAGTTCGTCACGCTTGCCTTCGCCTTGTTCGCGGTCAAGTGGGGGTTGAAGGTGCTGGACCTCTTCGTGAGCCCGGGCAACTTTTTCAATGACGCCAGCGAAAACGTGTTCGAGTTGTTGATTCTGGGCTCGCTTTTCACGGCGCTCTTCCGGAAAGAATGATGCGTTGGTGCGTGGGTGCCTGAATGGATGACGCCGAGCAAGCCCTGGAGTTGAACGTCCGGAACCGCTTATACGACGCCGTCAACGAGAGCCCGGGCCTGCACTTCCGGGAACTCCAGAGGCGAACCGGCATCGCGGTCGGCAGCCTCCAATACCACCTGGACTTCCTGGAACGCGTGCACCTGGTGCGGAAAGTAAGGGAAGGCAAGTTCACCCGCTATTACTCGGTGCGCGGCGAACAGTTGGGGGAAGGGCAGCGCGTCATGTCCCTCATCAGGCAGGACAGCATCCGCCGCATCGTGTTGTTCCTCCTGCACCCGAGGCCCCGGCAAGCCAATAACCTCGAGATCAGCCGGGGCATCGGGTTGAGCCCTTCCACGGTCTCCTGGCACCTCCAGAAAATGCTGGAAGCCAACCTGGCCCTCAAAGAGCAAAGGGGCAGGGAAGCCTTTTTCTCGCTTGCCAACCCCGTGCAGGTGGCCCAGCTCCTCGTCCAGCACCGGAAGTCCTTCTTGGACGAACTCGTGGACAACTTCGCCGAAGTATGGCAACAGATTTAGGGGGAAAGGAATGCCAGCCCCTTTTCTGCCGGAAGCCTTCGTGGAAAAGTTCACGCGCTTGCTGGGCAGCGAAGCCGAAGAATTCTTCGCGTACTCCCGGCGAAAGCTGGGCAAGAGTTTCCGCGTGAACCCCTTGAAGGCAGTCATGCCTGCCGTGCAAGCCTCGCTGGAACGACAGGGCTTCGGGCTCGAGCCGCTCTCCTTTTCCCCGGAAGCGTTCCGGGTGCCGGGGGAAAACATTGAGCTTGGCAAGACTCCGGAGTATGCCCTGGGCTCGATTGCCGTGCAGGAAGCGAGTTCCATGGTTCCAGCGCTCGTCCTGGCCCCGCAGCCCGGCCAACTCGTGCTGGACGCCTGTGCCGCGCCGGGCAGCAAGACCTCGCAAATGGCGGCGCTCATGGAGAACCAGGGCGGCATCCTGGCCTTGGACGTCAACCGGGAACGCGTGAAGTCCTTGAAGTTCACCCTGGGCCGGCTGGGCGTGGCGAATACCGTGGTTGCCTTGAACGATGCCACTAAAACCGCGTTTCCCGCCTTGTTTGACCGGGTTTTACTGGATGCCCCGTGCTCGTCCGAGGGCCTGGTCCGCAAGCGCCTGGATGCCTTAAAGGGCTGGAGCCCCCGCCTCGTGGAATACAAGGCCAGGCTCCAAAAAAAGCTCATCCTGAAAGCCTTTGACGCGTTAAAGGAGGGCGGGCAACTGGTTTACTCGACGTGCACGCTTTCCCCAGAGGAAAACGAGGAAGTGGTGCAGTTCCTACTCGCCGAGCGGCCCGCGGCCGGGTTGTTGTCGGTGAGGCTTCCCGGGTTCCGGTTTCGTCCCGGCCTCTTGGAGGGCCTGGAGGCGTGCGCGCGCGTCTTGCCCCAGGACAACGACTCGGAAGCCTTTTTCGTGGCGCGCCTCGGGAAGGGAAAAGCATGACCTTTGAACCCGTGTCGGACGCCGAAGCCCGTCGGCTGGTGAATGCCTTGGCCCAACAATTCGGCGAAGGCATGCGCGGGTTCTTCGAGGGAAAAGTGTTTTTCGCGCGCGGCAACCACGCGTGGCTCGCGACTAGGGAATGCATGGAACTTATTCGGTCCTGCCGCGGCGTGAACGTCCAACAGCCGGGGTTGCTGGCGTTGGTGGACGTGAAGGCGTGCACGCCGTCCAGGGAACTCGCCGGCCTGCTGCAGGCCGTTTCACCTGGTTTAGGCAGATTTGTTTAAGCGGATGGGCTCCTTGTTGGATGCCCGGCCTCTTGCGGCCGTGAACCGGTTACCGGGTGCGTGGCGGGCAGCCGGGTCACGCACAGGGATTGCACGTACAGGTGGCTACTGGGCTGCTCCTGCCATTCATTGCGGAGTTCGGCGTGGAGGCCCTGCGAGGCGAACGCCTGCCTAATGTTGCTGTCGCTCATGAGTTCGGGGCGAATGACTTCGATGTAGGCGCGTCCGTCAGGTGTCAGTATCTGGTTCAGTAAACCGGCCAGGTACTTGGGGTGCAGGGTCTGCGTTTCGCCGGCATGGCAGACGACGAAGTGGAATGTTTTGCCTTGTTTCACAAATCTAGAGATGAGCCGCTCAATGCGTCCCACGCGATAATCGTCAAGTTCCTTGAATGGATATATGGCCTGCTTTGGGGCCTTGGGAGTCGGGCGGGCCACTCTTTCACGTGGAAGCGGCGGCCTGCGCAGGCCCGTTGCGGTGACCTCCACGGTGTCTTTGAACAAGGTCTTGATGCCGCGGGCGAGAATTGCGTTTCCGGCGCTGAGCTCGAGCACCCGCACCTGCTCTGTTTCAGGGATTTCGGTCTGCTTTTTCCCGACTTCGGTTCCAAGGTCGGTTCTGAAGACTTCCACGAATTTCCGCCGGCCGCTGTGCGTGTAATAGGCTAGATTTCGTCTCCCACGTATGCCGACCAGGTCCTGCCTGCGCGCCCGCTGGAACATCCGGGCTTCTGACGTCCGGCCGCTGAGCCTTCCGCGTATTTTGATTCCAAGGGTCTTCAGCCGGGTTCGGGTTCCCTGTGCGGCCCTTTGCAGTGTTTCCATTAAGCGGCGCATAGCTACCCTAGATATGGGCGCCATGGAAGAATAAAAGCTTTATGGGGAGTGGGCAGGGGCGGATTTGAACCGCCGACCTCTCCGTTATCAGCGGAGTGCTCCAACCAGACTAAGCTACCCGCCCAAGGGGCTGACAAGCCGGATTCCACCTAATTCGGTAGGAAAACCTTTATATGCCTTTTCAGCGCCCTTACTGTAGGCTTTAGCCCCATCGTCTAGTGGCCAAGGATACAGGGCTTTGAACCCGCCCTTTTCTTTCTTTGAAAGAAAGAAAAGTGCAGGGTGCCCAAAAGAAAGAAACGGCTCTTTTGGTGTGCCTTCAATGTGGGGAAGATACCCTGGGACAGGAGTTCGAATCTCCTTGGGGCTATCCGCTCACGCGGCGGATGGGCGCGCATACGTCGGCCCATCTGCGATGGGCCATAAATAGTCTCGTGGTGCAACAATGGGTTTCCTGGATTTCCTGAAAAAAAAGGGCGGGCAACCAGCCGGCGGAGAAGGCCTCGCCGAAGGCAAGTACGCCGAGGCCTGCACGCTCTGTGGGAAAGCCCCCACCGACAAGAAGTGGATGGCCCAGTTCTTCCACAAGAAATGCTTCCGCAAGATGAAGAAAGCCGGGAAAGGAATGATATAGCGCAGCGTTGCGAATGAAAAACAAGATGGGCAAAAAATGACGCACGATGCAAGAAAGCACTGGGAGAGTATTTATCAAGCGAAAAAATCCGATGAATTGAGTTGGCATCAGGAGAAACCCGAAACATCGCTTAAGTTGATTGTTGAAACCGGGTTGGGAAGGGATGCCGGCATAATCGACGTGGGGGCAGGAGACTCAAAGCTGGTGGACAATCTTCTTGACCTCGGTTTTAAGAACATAACCGTCTTGGATGTTTCCCCAACTGCATTGGAGCGGGCGAAGAAAAGGCTAGGAAGCAGGGCGGTCAGCGTTAAATGGGTGGCCTCTGATTTGAGGGAATTTGAAACAGGCGATAGCTACGACCTTTGGCATGATAGAGCAGTTCTCCATTTCTTGACCAACGAAGAAGACATTAATCGCTATGTGGAAGTCGTGAGACGGGTCTTGAAACCAGGGGGTTACTTGATTGTCTCGGCCTTCTCATGGAGGGGGCCAACGAGGTGCAGTGGGCTGGACACACGGCAATACTCCGAGGCCTCCATGGAAAAGTTGTTCAACGATTTTGAGCGCATAAAAAGCTTTGAAGAGGAGCATGTAACCCCCTGGGGGGCCGGCCAGATTTTCCTTTGGAGCGTGTTCAGGAAAAAGGGATGAAACCGGATGGAGGGCGTCAATAGGGTGACTGAACCGAGCCGGCAAGGGAATGATTTAAATAGTGGGAAAGGCTAATTCTTTTGTGACCCGGAAACCGAAGACGCCGAGGCGTGCCGCGTTCGTTCTAAGCAACAAGACCAAGCGCTTGCCGTTGCCGGTTTTCACGCCACACGAATTAGAGCACCGGATAAAGTTGCAGAAGCTTTTGAGCCCAGTCCAGTTATCGGAGCTCCGCACGCTTCCCGTGACGGTTTCCACCAACGTGTTTCGTCACGCGCTGCCCACCCTGGAACGAGTGCTTCAAACCCATGGAATGAGCGAAGCCCAGATTCGGGCCGCCGTGCAAGCCGCGCCCTGGGATGCCTTGCGGCGGATGGGCGGCCGGCATGAGCTCGTGGAAGGCAACCTGACCGGCTTGCTGGCTATTCGTCGTCTCCTCAACGGCCAGGCGTTCCCGGACTTCATCCGGTTCGCGGCGGCCTCCCCCGGTAGCATTTCTTCCCTCGTAACAGTCATTGAAGCGCATAGGGAAAGGGTTTCGCTGGACGAAGCAAAGGCCCTCCTTGTGGCCGATTACACGGATGTAGCGAGCATGGAACGCGGGCTTGGGTTGCTCCGGCAGCGGGCCGCTGAAAGAGCCGCGAAGCAACGGGAAAGCCGCGGCCCCAGTCAGCCGCGCATGTTCCGCGCGCACGCCTGATTTCTCCGGGCTTTCCTCAGCCCAACAACGCAATCTGCACGTCCATGACATTGGTCTTCGTGTAGCCCGTCATCACGAGGTCCCCGAGTTTCGCGAAGAAGGCGTGCGAGTCGTTGTCGTCCAGGAACTTTTTCCAGTCCAGGCCCAGCGCATGGGCGCGGGCCAGCGTGGAAGTCGTGGCAATCGCTCCGGCCGCGTCGCTGGTTCCGTCGATGCCGTCGGTTCCAATCGAGCACAGCAAGGCGTTTTCGAGTTCACTCAATTCCTCGCAGCCGCCCAACACGAGTTCCAGGTTCCGCCCACCCCTGCCCTTTCCCTTCACCTTCACCGTGGTCTCGCCGGCCGCCAACAAGGCCAGCGGCCGGAACTTGTGCTGCCGGGCGGCCAGCTTCAACCCGCTGGCCAGCTTCCAGCCCGCGTTCCGCGCTTCGCCGGCCAGTTTGTCGCTGAAGACCAGGCAGTGGATGCCGAGCTCGGAAGCCCGTTTCTTCAAGGCATTCAAGGCCACGGCGTTGTTCAGGATGACCAGGTTGTGCACGCTCCGGAAGCACTTGTCCTTTTTCTTGGGCGTGTCCCCGGTTTTTTTCCGGATGCCCTCCACCAGGTGCCGCTTGGCCGTGGCCGGACAGTTGTCCCACAAGCCATGGTTTTTGAGGACCAGGACAGCCGAGGCAAACGTGCATTCATCGGGGGCCGTGGGGCCGGAAGCGATGACGTCCAACGCGTCCCCGATGACGTCGGAGACGAGGAGGCACAGCAGGGTGGCCGGGGCCGCGGCCTTCGCCAATTGGCCGCCCTTCACCCTGGAAAGGTGCTTGCGCACGCAATTGAGTTCCCGGATGTTCGCCCCCGCTTTCAGCAGCCGGGAGGTGAGTTCCTGTTCGTCTTTCAGGGACACGCCTTCCGCCGGCAACGGGAGCAGGGCGCTGCCTCCCCCCGAGACCAGGCAGAGGATGAGGTCCTTTTCGCCCGCGCTTTTGGCGAGGTCGAAGATTTTTTTCGCGCCCTCGACCCCTCGCTGGTCCGGAAGCGGGTGCGCGGCCACGTTGACCTCGATTTTTTTGGTGGGCACGGCTTCCACCGTGTTCACGACGCCGCCGGAAATCCAGTCCCCCAGGACTTCCTCGACTACCAGGGCCATCAAGCCCGAGGCCTTGCCGAAGCCGATGACGTACACGTGTTCGAAGGCCTTGAGGTCGAAGGACTTGTTGCGGACGCGCAACCGCGAGCCGCTGAGCTTCAGTTCCCGGTGCAGGGCCCGTTTCACGTCGATTTCCTCGAACACGGCTTCCAGGAGTTCCAGGCACTGGCCGCGCAGCCTTGCCTCGGAACTCTCGCCCTTGACCAGTCCGGCGGCGTTTTCAATCAGCGGCATTCATTTTCGCCCATAGCGGTCGGAAAACCGTTTTTCATCGTGTTCCAGGAACTTCCCAAAGGAAACCTCCAACACGCGTACGGGGTTTTTGCCGGCACTCAACCGGTGCCTTTGGCCGCGCCGGATGAACACCTGCTTTCCCCTGGCGGCCCGCATTTTCCTGCCATTCACCTGGATGGTGCCCTGCCCGTCCAAGACCACCCAGTACTCGTCGCGCCTGCGATGCGATTGCAGGGAAAGCGCTTGCCCGGGCTTCACGGAAATGATTTTGACCGTGCACTCCACGTTCAAGGCCAGGAGCTCGAATTTCCCCCAAGGCCGTTGAACGGTTTTGACGCGTGGCTTGCCTTTCATCACTTGAATCCCCATTTTTTGAGCAGCCTGGGAATGACGATGAGGAAGTCCGAGGCAATGAACGTATAGCCCTTGACGGCGTGCAAGATGTCTCCGGCCCTCCCATTGAGGTAAGCGGCTGCGCAGGCAACGTCGAGGAGGCCGTTCTTGCTTGCCGCGAGGCCCAGGCAGATTCCAGCCAGGACATCCCCGGTTCCGCCCACGGTCATGCCCGCGTTCCCGGTCTTGTTGACTTTCGTGGTCTTGCCGTCGGACACGACGTCAAACCTTCCCTTCAACAGCACCACGCACCGGTGCTTTTTCGCGGCAGCCTCCACGGCCTTGATTTGCTTGGAGAGCTCCTTGGGCAGCTTCTTGCCCGTGAATGCCTCGAATTCCTTCGCGTGCGGGGTAATCAGGGCAGGGCCCTTGAACTTCAAGCCCTTGGCGGCCTTCAAGGCATCCGCGTCCACGATAAGCGGTTTCCTGATTTTGGGGAGCACCCTGCGCACGAAGGACCTGGTTTCCGGGTCGAGGCCCATGCCAGGCCCGATTAAGACGGCGTCCGCCTTGGCCGCCTCGGCCAGCACTTCCCGGACATGCCTTTCACCAAGGTGGCTGCCGCGCAACTTCAAGGTGATGAGGTCCGGAGAAAACGAGTTGATGACCCAGGCCACTTTCTCAGGCGCCATGACCCTGACCAAGTCGATGCCGGTCCGCAGCGAAGCCAGGGCCGCCTGCGCTCCCAATGCGGGTGCGCCCACCAGTTCATTGCAGCCGCCCACCACCAGGGCCACGCCGTTCTCCCCCTTGTGGGAGTCGGGGCGTCTCTTCCGGGCGCACCGAACCACGTCCGCCGGACTGCACAACCACACCATCTGCGAACCGGGCTTCGTCATTTCCTTCCCGTCCTGGCCTCGATCTCCTTTTTCAGCAGGCCCGAAACCATGCTTCCCGGGATTTTCCCCCGCGCTTCCCGCATGACTTCCCCCATCACGGCCTGGAATGATTGCATGCCTTTCTCCTTAATAATTCCTTCGTTGCGGGCCACGATTTTCTGCACAATGGCCAGGGCTTCCACGTCGCTGGCCCGGGAGGCACCGGCCTCCGCCATGATTTCCTCGAACGGAGCCGCCGGCTTTTTCGCCCACGCCCCCAGCACGCCCAGCACGGCTTCCTTCACCAGCACGCCCTCTTTTTGCGCTGACAGCACGCGTTCCACCATTTCCCGGGAAACGTTGTCCACGTCCACGCCCTCGCGCTTGAGCTTGGTCAGCCCCTCCAACAACAGCACGGCCGTCGAAGTGGGCTCGAAGCCCCGCTTCACGAGGTCCGCGAAAAACCGGGCCTCGTTGCTGAGCTTCATCTCGTTGGCCAGCTTCTCGCCGAGCTTCAATTCCTTGGAGTAAAACCGAAGCCGTTCCTCGGCGCTCTGTGGCAGGTTCTTCCGCAGCCCTTCCACGCGCGCGGCATCCGTTTTCACGGTCGGCAAATCGGTTTCAGGGTACATCCGCGCCGCACCCGGCAGGGGCCGCAGGTACTCGTTGTTGCCGTCGGGCAGCGGCCCCCTCGTCTCTGGGGGAACGCCTTTCAGCGCCTGCCTGCAGCGCTCGACCAGGATTTTCATGGCTTCTTCGGCCTTGCCGGGTTCCTCGCAGACCAGCACAAAGGCATCCAAGGCATCCTCGCGCAGGCCCAGTTGCCGGGAAAGGCCTTTCACGTCGGCCTCGGTCAAGCCATAGTTGGGCAGTTCATCCGAGTGCAGCAAGCCCGCTATGCCGAGCCTAGCCTTCAGGTAGCCGGCCAGTTCCTTTCCGAAGCGCCGGCCGGGCTGGACTTCCCGGCCCAGGATTCCCTTGAAGCCCTTGAGCCGGAGGCCCAGCACTTTTTTTCCCTGCCGCACGCCGTCCGCGAAGAACTTGCACGCCGAACCTTCGGCCAACGCACTCACGTCCAAGGCATTGGGCACCAAATCGGCTTCCTTCACCCGCTTCAGGAGTTCGCCCCGGATTTCCAGCAAGGCCGCCTGCCGCTGCGCTTCCCTTCGCACGAACTCGTCCAGCAAGTCGAGTTCCTGCACGCCCTTCAATTCCACGCGCGTCCCCCCCCGGATGCTCACGTTGACGTCCTGCCGGATGGTGCCGAGGCCGCGCCGCGCCTTGCCCGTGAGCCGCAGGAGTTCCCCGATTTTTAGGGCCACTTTCTTGGCGTCCTCCGGGGAATGGATGTCAGGCAGCGTCGCAATCTCGATGAGGGGAATGCCCTGCCGGTCCAGCCGGTAGACGACTTCCTTGTCGCCGCGCACCACGGGCCTTGCCGCGTCCTCTTCGAGGACAATGGTGTCGATGCCGAGGCATTTCCCGTTGAAGTCCAGGCAGCCGTTGGTGGCGATGAGGGCCGTCCGCTGGAAGGAACTGGTAGTTGAACCATCCACCACCATCTTCCGCATGACGTAGATGTTGTCCACGAGGTGGGCTTTCAGGAGCAGCGCCACTTCCAGGACGGTGTCAAAGGCCTCCGCGTTGAAGGGCCGCACCGGTTCCTCGTCGGTTTCCACGAGGCACGTGGTGTCGGAATAGGCCTGGTAGGCAAAGGTCTGCCCCTTCTGGTAGGCTTCGAGTGCCGCGGGGTCGTATTCACCCAGCTCGGACATGACCGGCCGAATCCTTCGTTTCACGAGGATGTCGGGCGCGTCCTCACGCATGACGCTGGGACAGTTGCAGAACAGTTTCCGCGTGTTGAGCTGCTGGTGGCATTCGAGGCCGCATTTGAGGCCCAAGGCCAGGTAATCGAGGTCCGGCATGCAATCACTAATTCACTTCCGCGAAAAGGTTTATAATGTCTTTCAACGCCTTTTGCCGGGCTTCAGGCGCGCGCACTGGTTGCGGCTTATGAAAGCGAATTTCCCTTCCGGCGGGCCCCTGCCCTTGCTCGGGCCCTTCACTCGAAGTAGGCCATGGTTTCCTCGCGTATCTGGTCGGCGAGTTCCGCGTCCCGCACGACCTGCACTTTGATTGAAACCGGTTTTTCGTGCAGGAATTCCAGCAGCCAGCCCAGGTCGAATTCCTTCAGGTTGCTGGCCGAATTGAGTTTGTAGAGCATTTCCTCCCGGGCCTGGGTCGGGAAATAGGCCCTGGCCACGTAGTCCCCGACCACTAGGACGTCGGAGTCCAGCGCGACCAAGGCGTTGTACCGGAGTTTCACGGAAGCCCCAAGGTGTTCCGCCATTTTCGCGAGCGCGTTCCCATGGCATTGGTCCATCATGCCGCCGGAGTTGACGAGGATGTAGCATTCGGTGCGCGAAACCAGCCGCGCCAGGCGGTGGAGTTCCTCCCGGGACAGGCCGATGAGCGAGTAGACGTGCTTCCAGTGGAAGACAGAGGGCTTGCCGGCTTCGTTGGGGTATTCGAAGTAGTTGAACAAGAGGAACCGGTAAAAGTCGAGGATGGTTTCGAAGCCGTACTTGGCGTAGTCTTGCCGCGGCATTTCAGCGTTCTCCTGGAAAGGGTTTTCATTCAACGATTTTTCGAGGCTGGAAACCAGGTTCCGGAGGTTCTTCAGCCACCGGGGGCTCAAGGCATACTTGCGGTCGGTGCAGGAGAGGATGCCCTCGGCCGCCATTTGCCGCAACGATTTGTGGATGGCCTGGTAGCTTACCTCGACGCCGTGCCGGGACTTCAGCTTGGAGTACACCTGCGTGAGCGTCAGCGGCCAGTCCAGGGAGAGCACGGACACGATGGCGTCGCGCGTGGACTTGGGTTGAACCGTTGGAACAGCCGTTCCCAGGCTCACCGGCTGGTATTGAGTCACGAGATCCATGCTTTTCCTTGCCTCGCCCGTGGGAGCTGCCAGAGTCGGATTCGAACCGGCATCACCTGAGTAACAGTCAGGCATCCTTCCATTGGACTATCTGGCTTTGAGCCGGTTATCATGGCATTATACCTTACTTCGACCTTTTATTTAATCACTTCGACAAATTTTACGTCATTTTCACGCTTAAGTGATGTATTTATAACATAATTGTAGTCATTTATTCGGTATGCTGGACAAAAAGGATGCAATTATCCTGGACAGCCTGCGCCAGAACAGCCGCAAAACCGTCAAGGAAATCGGCCGCGAAACCGGCATTCCCCGCACCACGGTTTTCGAGCGCATCAAGCGCATGGAGCACAACCAGGTCATCAAAGGCTATTCCGTGAAACCCGATTACGAGAAAATCGGCTTTCCCACCACGGCCTTCACCATGGTCGCCCACAACGGTTCGGCCGGCGTATCCCAGAAGTCCGTGGCCAAGGAAATCGCGAAACTCCCCGGAGTCTATGAAGTGCAAATAATTGCCGGAGAATGGGACATGCTCGTCAAGGTGCGTGGCAGGTCCTTGGAATCCATCGGTGACCTAGTAGTGGGAAGGATGCGGGACATTACGGGCATTGCCAGGACGCTGACCTACTCCGTTTTCTACACCATCCGCGAAGACTGCTGACGGTTGAAAACGCTCCCGGTTCCCTTACTCCGGCTCAAAGCAGTCGATGCGGCTCGAGGCCGTGATTTCGCCGCGCAGGTTCTCAGGCACTTTTTTCACGGCTTCCTCGCGCTTGAAGTTGCCCAGCAACCACGCCAGCTTCACGAAAGCGGTTTCGGGCAGCAGGTCTTCCGCGAAAACGACGCCAATCTCGGAGAGCCGCCGCAGGTTCGTGTAGACGTACGGGTGCACGCGGCCATACAGGCATTGGGCGGTCATCACCACCACGCAGCCGGATGCAATCAGTTTCTTGAGCGCCTCGTAATTGGGCAGGTTTTCCGGGGTGTTGGTGGGCATGTGTCCCATCCCAGTTCCCTCTACAACGAGGCCTTTGAACCCGTGCTCCAAGTAGAACAGGATTTCCTCGGGGTGCATGTTGGGGTGCGACTTGAGCAGCCCGACCTTTTCCTCGAACCCGTCCTTCACCGTGAACGGCTTTTTCTTGTCCACCCTGGGATAGTCCTTTTTCAGGTACTCGACCCTTCGCTCGTTGAAGTGCACGCGGGCAATCGGCTGGTCGTTGACCGCCTTGAAGGCATCCCGTCGGGAGGTATGCATCTTCCGCGCCTTCGTTCCCGGCAGAACCACGCAGGCCTGGTCATCCGAGGTCTCATGCATGCAAATGGCCACTCCCGCGAAATCCGTTTGCTTGATGAATTCGGCCGCGCACAGGAGGTTGATGGCGGCATCACTCGAACCCCGGTCCGAGCTCCGCTGGCTGCCCACTAGGAGCACGGGCACCGGCGGGTTTTCGAGGGCAAACGACAGCGCGGCCGAGGTATAGGTTAGGGTATCCGTGCCATGGCCCAGGATGATTCCCTTGGCGCCGTCCCGGATGGCGGCCTGGATGGCTTGGACCATGAGTTTGTAGTGCGAGAACCGCATGTCCTCCGACATCAGGTTGGCCACGTGCCTGGGCTCGAAGTTCGCGACCCGCGTGAGTTCCGGGAACATGGCAATCAGGTCCTCGGTCGAAAACGAGGCATACACCCCGCCCGTGGAATAGTTGACGCGGCTGGCAATGGTTCCCCCCGTGTGCAGGACCACGATTTTCGGGAGGGAAACATCCATTTTCAGGGCCTGGCTTTTCACGCCCGCCTTCGCGGAGGGTTCCCCGGTCTTCTTCAACTCCATGCCGGCTTCCACGCGCACGCCCATGTTGTAGCCGGTGTGGAGCTTGAGGGAAAGCGTTTCAGGGTCGGCCGATGGAAGGACGTGGCCCCGGAACGACTGCCCGTTCTTCGCCAACTCGACGAAGTCGCCTTCCTGGACCCCGGATTTCCGGAGCAATTCCCGGTAATCGGCTTTCATAGCGTTAATTACAGCTGAACGGTTTTTAAGCCATTCCCAGCCGAATTTTTGACGATGCGATTTGTTTCCCTGTTTTCCGGCGGCAAGGACTCGACCTATGCGCTCTACTGGGCATTGCGGGAAGGCCACCAGCTGGCCAGCCTCCTCACCATCCGTTCTTCCTATGCCGAGTCCTACATGTATCATTTGCCCAACATCCACCTGACGGAGGTCGCGGCCGAGGCCATGGGCTTTCCCCTCGTGGTCGCGGAAACCAGCGCCGGCAAGGAAGCCGAGCTCCAGGTCCTGGAGGACTCCCTGGCCGACCTCAAGGAAAGCCAGGGCATCGAGGCCGTGGTCTCCGGGGCCTTTGCCTCCCGCTACCAGAAGGAACGCGTGGACCGGATATGCGAAAAGCTCGGCCTTGAAAGCCTGGCGCCCCTCTGGGGCCGCGACGGCGAAGACCTCTTGAACGACATGCTGGCCGCAGGCTTCAAGTTCATGCTCGTCGCCGTGGCCGCGCAGGGCCTGGACGAGAAATGGCTGGGCCGGCTCATCGACGAAAAAGCGGTTTCCGACCTCAAAGCCCTGCACGAAAAATACCAGGTGAGCCTGGTGGGGGAGGGCGGCGAATTCGAGTCCCTCGTGGTTGACTGCCCGCTCTTCCGGAAAAAAATCGAAGTCGTTTCCGCGGAAAAAAAGTGGGACGGCTGCCGTGGCGAACTCGCCATCAAGGAAACCAGGCTCGCCCCAAAATAATCAAATGCATGGAGTCAAAGGCATTGCTCGAGAGGTTCCTCGGCCCACACGCTGGCACGGCTCCAGTCCCTAATCGTTTCCTCGCCGAGCCTTGGCTCCCAGGCCAGCTTGCATTCGTAGTCGAACTCGCAGCCCTCGCAGAGGAATTCCTGGAGGCACGTTTCCGCTTCCAGCCGGTCCCGGCCCTGGACCGTGGCCTTGCACCGCCCCTCCCCCGGCTGGCCAGAAGCCTTCACCAGGAATTCTTCGACGGCCTTTCCCGCGTCCCCGCCCCGGGCTTCCAGCCGAACCCGGTAGTTGCCGGCCTCCCGTATCTCGAGGGGCAGCGACAAGCCGGTCTCCCCGGCCGGCGCTATTTCCCCCACTTCCCGGTTGACGGGCCCCGAGTGGAGGGCTTCGACCGGTTTCCCGTCAAGGACTGAAAGCCGGTAAACCCTGGCCGAAACGATGACGTCAGAAGCCTTTGCCTGCCCGGCATTCTTCACCTTGAAAGAGACCAGCGGCGAATCGACGCCCAACTCCATTTCGCGCGGCGCGCG
The DNA here is from genome assembly GCA_018304425.1 of Candidatus Iainarchaeum sp. GTDB lineage: Archaea > Iainarchaeota > Iainarchaeia > Iainarchaeales > UBA10219 > UBA10219 > UBA10219 sp10219u. The sequence continues at coordinate 38,551 of JAGVWE010000007.1, forward strand.
CACGCCGGCCAGCTCGAGTTGCGCGGGTTTCCTTCCAAGGTAAGCAGTGCAGAGGTTGAGGCCCTGTTCTTCGACGCAGCGGAAGCCCACTTCCAGCAAGGCATCGCGTTCCACCTGCAGCCTCCGCTCGTCCGCGGCCACGAGGCAGCCCGGGCCGATGTTCTGCCGCGGGCAACACCGCAGGACATCCATGCAGCGGAAGTTCACGGACCGGGTCATGGAATCCAGGGCATCGGCCAAAACCATTTCGCCTTGCCGGAACTCCACGTTCTTTGAAAAAACCTTTCCATTGAGGCCCTCGGCGGCGTCCAGCGATTCCAGCAGCGCGTGCTGGAGCGGGGCCCTGGGCGCGAAGCCCGGCAAAATATAGGCAAAGAAAATCCACAGCAGGGCCAGGGCCGCAACCGCGACCGTCAAAAGCTTGAAGGGGGATTCGGCCATGGCCTCACCTCGCGAACGTGGCCCGCACGTGCCATTTCAGCAGCCACTCGAAGATTTTTTTCAGCACCAGCAACCCCACGAACAGGTAAAGCAAGGACGTTACGTCTCCCGTCAGCAAAAAATAGCGCCGGAAGTAATCCGCCCACACCTCGAGCCGGAACAGGAACCAGACCACAACGCCCAGGGCCAGCAACACCAGCAACAGCTTTTCCGCCAAATCCAGCCAAGCCAGCAGCCGCCGCACGTCAAAGACCCCTTAAACTATGGTTTGACGGCTTAATAAACGTTTCAGGCGCTGTCATCGCCTTTCCCACTTTCCTGGGTTTTCTGCGCCTTCTGCCGGGCAAACATGTCCCGGATTTCCTTGGTGGAAGTGGCTTCCTCGGCCTTCTTGTCCGTGCGGAAGGAAACCAGGCGCGGGAATCGCAACGCGTATCCCGGCTTGCCGGCTTCCCGGCCGCAGGCATGCACCGGGCTGCGCGTGATTTCGTCGGCGCGCACCTCGATGACGTGCACGGGCTCGGTCCACACGTCGGGTTCAAGGCCGGACTCCACGCGCGCGGGCTTCCGGTTGGCCTTGATTTTCTTCAAGCGCTCCTCCCATTCCGCGAGCTGGGCCTCGCTCAAGCCCGTGCCAATCTTGGCGATGCTTTCAAAGCAATCCCTTTCCCCATTGTAGGCGGCGGCCAGCAAGGCCCCCAACCCGAACCGGGTGCGGATGCCCTTCCCCTTGAAGTAACCGATGACCGCCAAATCCACGGAGTCCTGCAACTCGCCCTTGTAACTGCGCTTCAGTTTTATCCACGCGAACTTCCTCGCACCCGCGATGTACTTCGCGTCCAGGTCCTTTGCGACGATGCCTTCCAGGCCCTGCTCGATGCACCGCGTGAAGAAAGCGTCCACGGCTTCCGGCTCCTTCGTCACTATCATCGGCGTCACGTCCAGCACCCCGCCCCTTTCCACGATTCGCTCCAGGGTTTTCCTGCGCTCCCGGAACGGCAAGGGCATGAGGTTTTTTCCGTCCACCATCATGACGTCAAAGGCGAACAACTTCAGCGGCAGCTCCTCGGAAGCCCTTTCGATGCCGTGCTTGCGCTTCCGCTGGATGGTCACCTGGAAGGGGAAGAACTCCCCGGTTTCCTCGTTCACCGCCAGGGCCTCCCCCTCGATGATGGCAGTCCGGGCCTTCAAGTGGGTTTTGACGCCTTCAATGACTTCGGGGAACATGGGTGTTACATTCTCGCTGCGGCGGCTGAAGATGCTTACCTCGTCTTCCCTCTTGTGCACCTGCAGCCGGAAACCGTCGAACTTTCCCTCCACCATGCATTCCCCGAGCTTTTCCACGATTTCTCCCGCTGAAGGCAGCCGCTCGGCCAGGGTGGGCCGGATGGGCACGCCAGGCGTCAGCTCCACGGCATCCAGTCCCTTGAGGCCCTTTTCCTTGAGCAACCGCGCGATGTCCCCCAAATCCGAGTGAATGTTGTACTTTTCCTCGATGCGTTCCCGCAGCAGCTGCCGCACGCGCCGCTCGAACTCCTCTCCCCGCTTTTCCTCTTTTTTTTCCTTGAGCTCGGCCTCGATTTTTTCGGCGGCCCGCTTCTCCTTTGCCAAAAATTCTTTCGAGTAAACGACGGCCAAGGCGTCCATCAAGGTGGGGTCGCCGATGCCCAGCCGCATGGCCCCCAACGGAATCCTTGTGACGAATTTGGCTTCCAAGGGAGAGGCGCTGTTCAGGAGCTCGGCCAGCAGCTTGAGCTTCTGCTCCTGGCTACCGTGGCCCGAGGCCTTCGCGATGCGCAAAAAGTTGTCGTACACCTTTTCGACGGACAGTTTTTCGCGGAAGAGACTTTGCTGCCGCTTTTTTTCCGCGATTTCCTGGGCCACCAGGCCGAGGTCGCCGAGTTTCTGGAACCGCTTCCCGACTTCCTCCCGCGCGTACCCAGAAGTCATGGCCAGGGCCTCTTCCACGAGCTTCTCCCCCAAGCCGATGTCATAGCCCTTGAAGCCCGGGGCAATCTGGCCCTGGCACAGGTAAATGACCTTGGAGACAACGGCGGCATCGGTCTCCCGCTCCCGCAGGAGCCCCCCCAGCAGGGAAGTCATCTCCAGGCGCGAGGCAGCGGCCTCGATTCGCTCCCAGTAACCGGCCAATTTCCCGAATTCCATGCCATCATAGGGAGTCAATGGCCTTAAAACCCTTGTTCCCAGCCTTTCCAGGCCCCCAACAGGGAAATATTTAAATGGCCGAACTCCCTATATTCTGCCGTTCCAGGGACTTGCATGGCGAAACCAGGTGCATCGGCCGAAGACGGGGGCGGCAGCACTTCCACGGGCATCCAAGAATTGGCACCTTTCTGGGGGGCGGTTTCCCCAAGGGAGCCGTGGTCCTCGTGGCCGGTTCCTCGGGCAGCGGCAAGACCATTTTCTCGTTCAACTGGCTGTTCGACGGCGCCCGCAAGGGCGAGAACGGCGTCTACGTCACCTTCACCGAGCCCCTGTTCAAGTCCGTGAAAAACCTGGAAGTCATGGACTTCTACGACCGCAAGCTCATCGAAGACGAGACCATCAAGATCCTGGACATCCGCGACCTCTACGCCGAGCAAGGCTTCGACGCCCAGCGCATCCTGGACACCGTGGAACGGCAGGTCAAGGAAACCAACGCCAAACGCCTCTGCATCGATTCCGTGACCGCGATCGCCTACAACCTGGACGACAAGGCGAAGACCCGGAAATTCATTTTCGTGGACTCGCTGTCCACGATGCTGATTTACAACCGGCCGGACGTCTTCGCGCGGTTCATCCACAGCGTGCTCGTGAAAATCCGGCTGAACTCCATCAGCGGCCTGCTGTTGTTCATTGAAACGCAGGCGGACCGGGAAGTCCGCGCCGAAATCGCACAGTTGTGCGACAAGGTCCTGCGGGTCTAGGGGCTTTCACCAGCCGTCTGTTTTGAGGTTTTTCACGCGGTCGAAATGTTTGCGGTTGTTGGTGACCAAGATGGCCTCATGGCATACTGCGATGGCCGCAATCATGAGGTCCAGTACTTCGAGGCGGTTCCCCTTGCGGATGAATTCTGCGTCGAGTAGGGCGACCTGTTCGGCGGCATCAACTTCGAAGGGAAGCGGTTGTAGCGAGGCCAGGAATTTCCTCGCAAGGTCGAGGCTGGCAGGCGTGCCATACAGCCGCTCTCCAACCAGCACTTCGTATATGTTGATGCAGGTAGTGGCGATTTCCTTGTCCTGCTCCGGTAGTTGCCGTAATTTTGCGGTCGCAGCCTCTTTTCCGCGAAGATAGGCGATGATGCAATCGGAGTCAAGGATTATCATGCATTCTCGCCTGTCGTTTCCAGAATGATGCCGTCGAGTCTTTCCTCAGTCGCCTGTACAAGGCCAGCCGCTTTTCGGCTTCCTCATCGGTCATCGGGATGCTGCCGAAATACTTCATGAGGTCGGGTTGTTCCTTTTCCGCCAGCCGCTCGAGCAGGTCGCTGAAGCTCTCGCCTTCGTGCTTGGCCCTGATGAGCTTCTCATAGACCTTGCCCTTGATGGTAAGGGTTTTGAAGACCATGCTATGTTTAAGGTTAAACATATATTTAATCCTTGCTTCCATCCTTTTAAGCAACAAACTATTTTTAAGGCAATTGTCGTAATATTGGTGTGTTCGGAGAGTAGATTAATATAGCCATAAAGCAATATAGCTATATGGCTACAACTACGTTGCGGGTGCAACTGCCGGAGGAAAAAGCCAGAAAGGTGCGGGAGCAAGCCATGAAACGCTTCGGTTATTCGAAAGGGGCCATCAGCAAGGCGCTCAATGTGGCCTTGGATGAATGGTTGGGGAAGGCGAAACCAGCCAAACCGCCTATCACGGCCAAGGACTTGTTAGGGCGGCTGAGTGGCGTAAAGGAGTCCTCCGTGGAACTCCAGCACAAGGCTCGTGACTATTGGTAGGCTGTGCCATGTATTTGCTGGACACCAACATTTTTTTGGAAATCCTCCTCGATGGCGCACGCGCCACCGAATGCCTGCGCCTGCTCTCCCTTTTGCAGGGCGAACGGCTGTCTGCGGTTGTTTCGAAGTTCGCGGTTTATTCGATTTGCCTGATTCTTTTCAGGAAAAAACAACCCGATCTGGCCCGGGATTTCCTGGCCTATCTGGATTCCCTTCCAACCCTGCAAATCCATGGGACCTCCCTTGAGGAGGATGCCGAAGCCTTCGCCAGCGCGGAGAAATTTGGCCTTGACTTTGACGACGGCCTGCAGTTTACGGTTGCCAAGCGCTTGAGCGTGGAAGCCATCGTCTCCTTTGACCGGGACTTCGACAAGACCCCCTTGAAGCGCCTGGAGCCAAGTCAAATCCTTTGACGAGAACCGCTGTTTCACTCGGCTTCCGTTTCCTGTCGTCTGACCCGAAGGAAGATGCCCGCCGCAATCAGGGCCGCGAGCGCCATCGTGAGTTCGTCGTACTCGGGGATGACGTTGAGGGTGTTGCGGCTGCCGAAGGCGCTGGTCGTGGTTGGACGGGAAAACCGCTCGTTTCCCATATCGTCAGTAAAACATTTGGCGGTGAAATATGACAGTCGAATATTCTGTTGAGCCCTGGTACGCGCTTGAAATGCCTGGCGTTCCCGGTCAACAGGGTTTCCCGGGCTTGGAGGGCAATGGCCGCAATCATGCAGTCCTGTGGTTCGATGGGTTGGCCGGTTTGCCAGAGTCCTTGCTGGATTTCGCCTGCCTCGTTTGCGGCTTGGGCATCCAATGGCAGGGCAGGCAGGGAGGAAAAGAGTTCGCGGACGCGTTGCCTTTCTTCTTTTCCGGCGCGGTGGAGGCTTTGAATGACTTCAAACACGGTGATAGCCGTCGTCAGCAACGGTTCGCCTTTTCGCTTCAACTCCTCCGCCTTGGCGGCCGCACCCTTTTCTCCCCTGATAAGGTCAATGACGTAGCTGGTGTCAAGAATCATGGACGGAAGCCTTCCATGAGGGCGCGACTCCGCGCCAGGCCGGTGGCTCTCGACGCTTGCACGGCTTCCTCCACCGTTGCCGTGGTCTTCTTGGACAGTATGCCCGCGAATTTCGTCAAATCCGTTTTGTTGGTGAGCCTGCAAATCACTTGGCTGAAGCTCTCCCGCGCTTTTTTGCTGGAGGCCAGGCGCTTATAGGCGTCCACCGTAATCGAAATCGTTTTCGTTGCCAATCTCCCACCTACACATACATACACATACGTGTATTTAAGGCTTTGGCTGGAAAAGTGGTCGCCCTCGTTTATGCCATTAAACGGTTTTCCCGCGTTCCATGCGCCTAATCCATCCGAAGGCGAGCGCGGCCAGTAGTACGGTCAAGGCCAGCGTGTAGTCCTCGTATTCTGGGTTCACCTCGGTTAATGCTTTTTCAGCCCATTTTTTTGAATCCGTTCTTCAATTTCTTTTTTCACTTGGGGAAAGGAAGGCAGCGGGCCGCCAACCAGCCCACCCAAGTCCCGTTCCCAACTGCCTTTTTTTTCGTCCACTTTGGCCCAGAAACCGTCTGGCGTGAACCGGAGCCCGGCATGCGCCATTTTCCTGCTTATGAGCCCCGGTTCGGCGGGCACGCCTCTTCGTTTCAGCAGGTGCCAGAGGTCGTAGACGTCCCTGGCCTTGTTTCTTTCATGGATTGCCCTGATTTTTTCGGCAAGGATTTCTTTTTCGTCCATGGCAAACAGATTGAATGGCCGGATCTCCCGATAAATCGGGGCATACGGAAACGTTTGAACGGGCAGCAGCACGCGTTCCCTCAAGCTGATGTTGACGGCAAGGGAGGTTAGGCTTTCCTTGCTGCCGTCGTAAAGCGGCCCCCTTGCCTGCACGTAAACGTTTGTGCTCCTTTCAAACGCTTCCACGGTTGCCTTCGCCTTTACGTCCAGCAAGCTGAAAAGGCCGGGTAACCGCGTAAAGAAATTTTTTGGCTTGAAGCCTTTTCCAGCCGTGAAGTCGAGGTCTTCGCTGAAACGGTCCAACTTGTACGCCTTGTATAGGCAGGTTCCGCCTTTAAAGACGAGCTTGCTCCCGAACTCCCGGTAAATGTTTATCAAGGCCAGGTCCTGCAGGTAATCCAATTCCGTGAGCCGGAGGCTGAGGCCCTTGAATTTTGCGACGGCCTGCAGTTCTTCACGCTTGAGCATGCAGCGCCTCCCGCAATTTTTTGGCCCAGCCCCTCGCCTTTTTCGCGTGAAGCAAAAGCCTGTCCCTGTTGATTTTCCGCTTGTTGTTTTTTATGATGTCCACGGCCTCGGCCAAAGACATTTTCCTGGTCGCCAAGGCGTCCACGATTGCTTTTTCTTTCTCGGCCAAGAAGATTTCCCGGCCCTGGTAGGTCGTCCGCTGGAAGCCGGTGAAGGCGGTTTCCTTGATTTTGATGAATTCAATCCGGGCGTTCCCATAGGAAACGATTTTTTTCTTCCTCTTCCGGGTCGTGATTACATGGATGGTGAACGGCAGTTGCTCCGTCAATTTATGGTAGTTTAACGCCGCCCAGCACGAGATATAACTTGGCCAGACGATCCATGACGCCACGAGGAATGAATCCGTTTCCAGCGTGTACTTGCCCTTCTCGATTTCGTGGAGGACGCCCGCCTTTTTCAGCCGGTGTGCGACGAGGTACGCGTAATCAATGCCTTTATGGAGCGTGTCGGCGAGGTCCCTGGCCGTAAAAACCGGGTACGGCTTTAATGCCTCCAGCTCCTTCTTTTTTATCATTCCACCAACCTTATCAAAACTGATATGATTAGCCGCCCAACAATTTATAAGGCTTTTCGCTGGTGTTGCCGCCTAATCCCTGCAAACGCCATGGCCGCCAGGATAACGGCCAGCGCCATCGTGAGTTCGTCGTATTCGGGGATGACGTTGAGCGTGTTGTGGCTGCCGAAGGCGCTGGTCGTGGTTGGACGGGAAAACCGCTCGTTTCCCATATCGTCAGTAAAACATTTGGCGGTGAAATATGACAGTCGAATATTCTCTTGGCGTTCCTGGTCAACAGGATTTCACGGGCTTGAAGGGCAATGGCCGCAATCATGCAGTCTTGTGGTTCGATGGGTTGGCCGCTTTGCCAGAGCCCTTGCTGGATTTCGCCTGCCTCATTCGCGGCTTGGGCATCCAATGGCAGGGCGGGCAGCGAGGAAAAAAGTTCTTGGACGCGTTGTTTTTCTTCTTTTCGGGCACGGTGCAGGCTTTGAACTACTTCGAACACCGTGACGGCCGTCGTCAGCAACGGTTCGCCTTTCTTCTTCAATTCCTCGGCTTTGGTGACCGCACCCTTTTCCCCCCGAATCAGGTCAATGACATAGGTGGTGTCAAGAATCATTGTTGGAGGCCTTCCATTAGGGCGCGACTGCGTGCCAGGCCGGCAGCCCTTGACGCTTGCACGGCCTTTTCCATGGTGGCCGCGGTTTTCTTGGACAAGATGCCCGCGAATTTCGTCAAATCCGTTTTGTTGGTGAGCCTGCAAATGACTTGGCTGAAGCTTTCCCGTTCCATTTTACTAGAAGCCAGGCGCTTGTAGGCGTCCACCGTAATCGAAATGGTTTTCGTCGCCAAAGCTATCACCTACACATACATACACATACGTGTATTTAAGGATTTGGTTGAAACCGCCTTCTCTGCCCAGTCTGCCCGGTTTGCCCAGGCCTCACCGGTCTTTCCCGCGTTCCCTGCGCCGGATGTGCGCGAACGCCATCGCCACCAGGGCCACGGCTAGCAGCAGGGTTAGGTCATCGTACTCGGGGATGACGTTGAGGGTGTTGGGGCTGCAGGCGCTCGTCGTGGTGTAGAGGTCGTCGGCCACCACGCGGATGTAATAGTCGCCGCTGGTGATGTCGCAGTTCCAGGCGTACACGCAGTTGATGTCTTGAGGTCGCAGACGGGTGGAGACCATCAGCCGAATGTTTCTTCAAGATCCTTCAAGTCATAGAGGTCGGCGTTTTTTTCGTCGATCTTTTTTTCCTTGAATGATTTCGCGAATAGGCAATACCGTTCCGTTCTGTGCTCTTTGAACCAGCTTACTTTTTCCGCTTTTTGTTTGAGTTTTCGCAGCAGGCTCTCGGCATCGACTTTTTCTTTCCACTTGCATTCGCAGAAGAGTGCGCTTTTTTTTGCCTTGCTAAGGCCCACGATGTCTATTTCTTCGCCTTTATCCCACCAGCTGCCGATGAGGTAGTCCTTGAAGGCGGCATTTTTGGACAGCCGGTCTCGGCACACCTCTTCGAACCCTTTGCCGATGAAGGCGTTCAGTTCGGGCTCTATTTTCTCGTTTAAGAGGTTTTTCTGCTTGCGTTGTTCTACGTAATCCATGTTTTCAAACACGAAGCGGAACCAGAAGCGGAAGAAAGGGTCTTTCAGTTTGTAGATGCCTTTCCTCGATTTTTCCTTTCGCTCAGTAATGGGCACGGCACGCTCGACGAGGTCAAGGTCAATCAATACGCCAAGGTATTTGTTTACGGTGCCTTTTTCCAGGCCCGTGTCGTTGACGATGCGCCCGATGCCGGTGTTGCCCTTTGCGATGGCGGCCACGATGGAAAAATAGTTTCTCGGCTCGTCCAGTTCCTCCCGCAGCACGAACATCGGGTCCCGGAACAGGAAGGACTGCTTTTCCAGGATTTTTTCCCCGATATTGGAAACCAGCGTTTTCGTGTAATCAAATTCAAGCAGGTAGGCAGGGGTGCCACCGAGCACCGCGTAGTAACTGATTTGTTTTTTGATGTCCATCGTTTTCGGGAAGAAATGGCGGGCTTCGCTGAAATCAAGGGGGTCAAGCTTCATTTGATGTGTTCGCCTCCCGTAGAGGGGACTCTTATAGCCGAGGAGTTTTTCCATCATGGAGACGCTGGAGCCGCATAAGACGAAGAGGCAGGGCATGTGTTGGAGTGCCTTATCCCAGTGGTCTTGCAGAATGGAGGGCAGCGAGGGGTTAGCTTGTACGAAGTAAGGGAACTCGTCCAGGAATACGGCGAACGGTTTTTGCTTCAGTTTTTCGGCGAAGTAGGAGAAAACGGAGTCGAAGTTGCCAAAGGGCCTTGAATTCAGTTGTTCATCGTTGAAAAACTCGGCGCAGGCCCTGCTGATATGCTCCAATTGCTTGTGTTCGGATTCCTGCCGGCCCAGCAGGTAAACAGCGGGATGATTTTTTGTGAATTCCCTTAGTAACTCGGTTTTGCCGATTCTACGTCTGCCGTATACTACGGCTAGCACTGGCTTTTTTGCCGACCAAAGCGTTTCAAGCAACTGTAGTTCCTTCACCCGGTTGTAAAACATAGTAAACTCTAAAGTATACTACTTATGAGAATACTATTTAAACCTATGGTTTGGCCGCCCGTCGCACGCGCAGGAAGATGCCTGCCGCGATCAGGGCCGCGAGCGCCATCGTGATTTCGTCGTACTCGGGGATGACGTTGAGGGTGTTGGGGCTGCAGGCGTTGGTTTTGGTGAACCCGTCGTCGGCTTCGACGCGGAGGTAGTAGTTGCCTATCGTTACGTCGCAGGTCCAGGAATAGAGGCAGCTGGTGTCATCCGGGTTGCAGGCCGCCGTGGTCTGGCTGATGTTGCCGATGATGAGGTTGGTGTTGTTGGCGCAGGTGCTGGCGTCCGTGCCGTAATAAATGCTGAAGTTGACGTCGTCGAGGTCGGCATCGTCGGCTGTCCATGTAATGTCGTAGGGGGTTGGAACGGTGCAGCTCTGCCCGCTGCCCGTGGGCGCCACGCTGCTCACGGCCGGCGCATCGTTGGCGCTGATGAGGACGCTGCCGGACTGCTGCTTGATTTGCTTCTTGTTGAGGACACTGTTCCAGATGAAGACTGAGTCTAAGTCTATATGTGCAAAACCAAGATTATCTAATCTTTGCCCAAATATGATTTTTTGGTCTTCATCACTCATCGTGGTATTACCCGAACTGGCCCTAAGAACGCCATTAACATACAATCTTCCGCCAACAGTAGTATTCGCCGTCCCTGCGACATGTATCCAGGTATTTTGAGGGAGTGTATCTACTGCAGTCAACAAGTTAGCGGTGCCCGACGCACCATATACTAAAACAATATCCTGAGGGAAAGCATCAGCAGCGGTTCTAAAATCGAAAGGTGCAGGAAAGTTATTATTCGTTGATCCATTTTTTTCGACCATGGGATTATATACTGCAGATTGTGCTCTTACCCAATATGCTACAGTAAATGCCGTGCTAAGACTAGAAGTCAAATCTGCAATCTCGACTTTGTCATCTACCCCATCAAATTTCAAGTCAGTGTATTCAGCCGGTGTCATAGGGGTGTTCGTGTCCCATCTCGGGCCGGAAAGCAGTTCCCCATGCTTGTTGCCAGACGTTGCATCCCAGGCCCGGATGGCGTTGCTGTCGTCTTTGTTGAAGTTCCACGCGCTGACCAGCCCGCTTTCCGTGCCCATTAGTTGTTTGGGCGTGCTGTCTTGTCCAATGTTCTTGGCTTTGTCGTAGACGTTGACGTCGATGAAGTAGTTTTGGTCTGCGAGGCCAGCGGGGTTCCAGTCGTAGAAGCATAGCACGTTCTGGTCGAAGAAGTAACGGGGTTCGCTGGCGTAACTGGTTCCGCCGGGCGCACTGCAGTTGGCGTCGTTGGTGGGGTTGCGGGCGAGTTGGGCGAGGTTGACGTCGGCAGCGAATTTGCCTGACGTGTTGAAGTCGGCCGCGTAGAGGCTCGCGTAGAGGCTTGCATAGAGTTCGTCTTCTTCGCGGAAGTTGCCACTAGCTGGGAGGGGAGCGTAGGAAGTGTCTCTCACCGTGAACTTGACGAGGATGTTGCCGTCCGTTTTCTGGTAGTGCGAGCCGCCTTCCGGCCAAAGCAGGTTGGCGTCCGGTCCGTTCGTGGTATGCGTGCCACAGTAGTTGTTGCAGCGGTTTATGTAGCCGCTTTCTTGGTGGATGAAACAGGTGTTGCCGCCCGAGCATTGCCCGGAAGCAGTGCAGGCCGGGTTGCAGCCCCATTGGTTGATGAAGTCCGTGGGCCAGGCGGACGTGATGTTGGCGGTGGTGGCCGCAATGTTGAAGTCGATGTCAGCATAGTAGGTGGCTACGCCTAATGTGCCGGTACTGATATTGCAGGGCGCGAACAGGAGGTTGAAGTCGTACTCGGTGCCGCCCGTGTAGCTGCCGGCACAGGTGATGTTCGCGGTGTTGTCGGGGGCGCTCGAATAGGTGCGTGAACAGCCGGTGGGTAGCAGGGGCGCGCTGACGAGGGCAAACGTTTTGTAGGGGATGTCGGGGGAGTCAATTAGGGGGTCGTTGCAGGTGTAACCGACTTGTTGGGGCGCCGGTACGAGGGGCGTGGCATGGTTGCCGCGTATGGGGGTGAGGAGCGATGTCGCATAGTGGGGCTCGATTTTGAAGCCTAGGTTGCCGCTGACATTGGGCATGACTTTGAGTCTCACGAGGTATTGGTGGGTGTTGGTGTCCGTGGTTGTCAGGTTGAAGGTGAAGTTGGAGTCGGGACTGCAGGCCATGTTGTTGCCGTCTCCGGCGCGGCCCACGAGGTCGCTGGGGCAGGTGGCGGGCGCGTTGGCGCCGTTGAGGTCAATGCTCGCGTAGAGGACGGCCGCGTTCCAGTCATCAATCCAGTCCATGGGGTACATGCGCCACGCGCCTCCCGAGGTCCCGCCGTCGGCTGAAAGGTTGAGGTCTTCGGCCTGGATGTCGGTTGTTCTGGGATGGTTTGCCCAGCGGCAGGGTTTGACGGTGATTCTTCCAGCGTACGGGGTGCCGCCGGCCAAAGTAGTAGTGGCGTTGCCGTCGTCTCCAACGTAATTGGTGTCGGTGAGCGTCCAGTGGGGGTTGCGGAGGCCGGCCGTGTTGCCCGTGGTTCCAAACCAGCCGTTGGGGCTGAGGGGGCTGTCAATGAAGTCAACGATTTCCCAGCGGGGAAGGTTGAGGTCGATGGGCTCCCACAGTGCCCCCCCGAGTATGGGGTCTGAGAAGCATTTGTTGCCCGCGAAGGCGGTGGAATTGTTTGGTACGTAGCTAATGGGTTTGCCTTGTCTTACGCCTGCGTCCACGTTGTGGTCGCCGTACGGCGAATCCCATTTTCCGACGGCGCCCGCCGAATAGCGCAAGCCAAAGTTGTTGTCGATGCTGCGGTGGATGTTGCTCATGATGTTGTAGTCGATGACGTAATTGGTGTCCAGGATGAAGGCCGTGTCGGGCGTGCAGTAGGGGAGTTCCCCGTTGGTGTCGATTTCGCCGTTATTGGCGTTTCCGGCGTACACCATGCCTCCCATGCTGGTGTGGCTGACGAGGGAGCGGGTGCCGTTCTCGACTTTGACGCAGTTGATGTTGTTGCCGGTCAATTCGAGTCCATGGTAGATGGCGTTCACGTTCCAGTCATCGATGAAGTCCAGGGTGTAGGGTTGGGCACCGCAGTTGCCGAGGTTGCTCTGGTCGTAAAAACGCACGTCCAGGCGCTGGGGGTGGTTCACGAACCGGCATGGAATGGCGGTAGTCCATTTCCCCGCGCATCCGATGATTCCCCCGGGGCACATCGGGGGCGGGGTGCCACAGGCTGTGCAAGTATTCGGGTTGGGGCAAATCAGTCGTTCGGCGAGGTAGCTGGTGGTGGGGGTCGTGGAGGTGCAACCGCATCCTTGTCCGGGGGGAACGCAGGCACCGAACGCGGTCTTGGCGCCGCCGATGCAGGCGCCGCCTCCGAGGTTAGCCGTCGTGTTGACCGCCCATCGGGGCCCGACTCCGGACTTGTTCTCGTCGTTGATGCATTGCCAGCCGACTTCATAGGCCAAGGTCTTGCTGGGGCCGTTTCCACAACTCCAGATTGCGTTGAAGCTGGGACATGTTTCGATGCTGATGTTCTCGTCGTAGCTGGGATCAAGCCCCAGGGCTTCGGTCATTTCGAGTTCGAAGGCCCCGGCCGCGCGTTGGGTTAAGGGTCCAAGGCCTTGGTCTAGGCCGGGGGCATAGGCGTCGATGGGAGTGCAGGAGTCAACTCCTCCCGCCGTCGTCGCACACGGGGTTCCGGCGCCTCCCGAGTTCGGGCCGCCCCAAGTCAATTCCATGGCGTGTCCGGTGAGGATGGCGGATAGGGCCAGGGCGAGCGCCACCAGCGTCCATCCGGTCGGCCATCGGATCTGTTTACCCATCCATTCCCCTCAATTCAACCCCTATACTAATAGTGTTTGTCTAATATAATACGGATAGGATTAAATTGTTTGCCTTTAAAAGCATTTCCGGCACCCAATGGTTTCAGGGGGCGTGTAGTCTAGTCTGGTAGGATACCAGCTTTGGGAGCTGGCGACCTCGGTTCAAATCCGGGCACGCCCATCCTTTTAAAGCCGCTTTTTTTCTTGGCTGGGCTGGGGGAGCCGCTTCTAGTGCCAAGCCTGCTTTGTCTATCAGGGCAGGGCCTGCACGAAGATTATTATGCCTGGTGTTAAAACCGGATGGCGGGTTCTTTTTCCGTGAGCCATTCTTGGAGGTTCTTGTTTTCTATTTCGATGTTTTCTTCGGTGCTTTTGCTTGTCTTTCCGGGGTAGAGGATGGTTGCTTTCAGGGCCTTGTTTTTTTTGCAGAATTCCATCAGGCCTTCCTTTTCCCTTTTTGGCAGGTTTTCGGAGTAACAAACGTTTATCGGCAACAGGCTCGTTTTTTTCTTTGCGACGAAATCGACTTCCCCGGCGTTTTTCCAGTAATAGGCCTCGAATCCCCGGTGCTTGAGTTCGATTGCAACTGCTGCCTCGGCAAGCCTGCCCCTGTCTTCGGTGAATGACTTTGAAGCGTATTGCTGCATTCCCAAGTCAAAGGCAAAGACCTTTCTGGGCTTTGAAAGGGATTCCTTTAGGGAGAACGAAAAGAACGGGACCTGGAAAACCAGGAAGGAGGCTTCCAGGTAACCCAGGAACTGTCTTATCGTGTCGTACGACAAGCCAAGGGCGACCCGCATTTTTTTCAGGCTTACTTGTTTTCCGGAGTTCGTCAACAGGTAAAACGCAAGGTTTCGTAAAGCCGCAGGGTCTCTCACGTCATGCCGCGTAATTATGTCTTTAATCAAGGCGAGTTCGAAATAGGACTCCAACAATTTTTCTTTTTTTTCGGGGTGCAAGGCGACTTCAGGGTAGCCCCCAATCTTGAGGTAGGCGTTAAGGCCTTTCTTGGTTACGCGCTGAAACTCGCTGAAAGAAAAAGGCAGTACTTGAAAACCAATCCCCCTTCCACCCAAAGAAGTCGCAAACTCGCTGCTCAAGAGCTTTGCGGAAGAACCCGTGACTATTACCTGGCACTGCCGTGTGTCGACGGCCCTTCGGACCCATTTCTCCCATCCCTCGACTAATTGCACTTCATCGAAGACAAGGGTGTCTTTCGCCTTCAAGCCGTCTGCAAAAGCGTCCAGTAAATCGGTGTTCAACGAGCCCACAAGCTTCGGGTCTTCCAGGTTGACGTACCGTGTCAACGTGTTCTCCGGCATTTTTTTCAGAAGCCTTCGGGCGACAACGGATTTCCCTGAACGCCTGGGGCCATACAAGAAAACGACGTTGCGACTGCCCACGAAGGGCAGTATGTCATCTTCAACGTCTCTTTTGAAGGTAGTCTCTTTGACGGCCCATTTTTCCAGAAGCTCGCCTAATTCCCTTGAAAGCATGAAAAACCGGTGCGCAAACGAATATATAAAGGGTTACGTTACAACGTAACCCTATATAAAGGCTCAAAAAACGCTGTTGGCGGGTTTAAACCCCCAAACAGGATGTAAGCCGGGCCAGGCCTATGCAACGCATAGGCCGTTTCCCCGAAGACTTTGTCTTCGGGGCCTCGTCTCCCAACAGGGAGACAAGGTCGCAGGCCTTTTGTAAAAAGGCGTGCGAGGCGAAGCCGAGCCAGTTCCATGCCGTGCATGGAACCTTTTCGCAGGCCTTTTGTAAAAAGGCCTTGGGCGTGTAGTCTAGTCTGGTAGGATACCAGCTTTGGGAAAGCCTTTTTTGCTTGCGCAAAAAACCCTTGGGAAAAGGGCTTCCAGCGTGCTGGCGACCTCGGTTCAAATCCGGGCACGCCCATCATAGTATAGTTCCAATCAGCTTGTCCTTGTGGGTAGCTTACCTTTCAAGGAGCCATTTCCAGGCAGGCGTCACCCTTGTCTTGCCGATTCGGGTTTCTTGGTCATACGTTATGATGATGCCTTTCCTGCCGCCAAATCGTTGGATGGCTTCCTCTAGGCCCCTGGTTTCGCGTTTCTTGTTTTCTTCGGTGAGCGTGTGGCACACCTGTATGCAGGCATCCTTGGTTAGGAAGTCGCATTCAAATCCGTTCTTGTAATAGTTTATTTCAGTGTTGCCACGGCGGAACAATTCCGTGAACACAATGTTTTCCAGTATTCTGCCGGGGTCTTTTTCGGTGTTGTAGTAGTTGATGAAGCCATGGTCGCAGACATAGGCCTTTTTCAGGTAGGCCGATTCCTTTTTGAAGGATTTTTGTTTTGCATTGACAAAGAAGCAAAAGTATGCGTCTTCAAGGCATTTCGAGTATTTCTGTATAACGGAGGTGCTGGATTTGTAGCCACTGCTTTTCGCAAAGTTGTTGAATTTGTTCATTGAGTACTCGGAAGCATATTGCCTCGTGAGGTTCTTCATGAGCAACCGCATCAGTTCGATGTTCTCTACCTTGAACCGCTCGACGATGTCCTGGAATAGCGTGGTTTTGAAGTATTGGTCGATGAACTCCAGCTTCTTTTCCAGCACTATTTCCGGGAACCCACTCAGGTGCATGAACTCGTCAAACGCTTTTTTTACGGCTGCTTTGGTTCCATTGAACTCCCAATTCCTGCCCGGGCGGATGCCCCGTATTCCAAGGAATTCCTTGAATGACAAGGGCATCACTTGAATGGGATAGTCCCGTCCCCTCACGGCAGTGGCGATTTCCTTGCTTAAAAGCCTCGAATTGGAGCCGGTGACATAAACCCGATAAGCTTCGTCGTTCACGCGCCTGACGAATTTTTCCCAGCCCGCCACATTCTGGATTTCGTCAAAAAAAAGCAGGGGTCTTTTGTCCGGGTAAAGCTCGCCATAAGCTTCCAGTGCCAGCCCCAGCTGGCTGGCTTTCATTTCCGAAATCCGTTCGTCCTCGAAATTAAGGTAGAGAAAATCAACCAAATCCAAACCCTTTTTCAGGTGTTCCTGCATGATCTGGTAAAGCATGTAGGTTTTGCCGGCCCTCCTGGGACCAAGGATTACGAAAACCTTGTTGACCTCCTTGAATTCAGGCACTTCGACGTCTCTCTCGAATGCCTTCGGCAGCCCCCTTGAATGAAAACCCGCAATGGCTTCCTTGACGGCTTTCTTTATCTCGACATCCAGCATACTATACTAGCCCCCCAACAGCTATTTAAATCTTTCTTTTAAAAGAAAGAATTATGGCAAAATTGTTCTCTTAAAAGAATGCTTTTGCCTGCGGCCATTAGTCTGGCCCGGCAGGCTGCCCCACTTTGGGAGCTGGCGACCTCGGTTCAAATCCGGGCACGCCCATTCGCCTTCTATTTTCCCTCTTAGCCGATGACCACGCCCAGCCACAAGCCAACCAAATAGGTTACGGTGGCCGCGCCCAGGCCAACCAGCGTCATTTCGAGGCCGCTGCGGAAAAACGAGCGAAGCGTCACCAGGGTGCGCAACGCGCCCGCCAGGAACAGGGCCAGGCACGTGAAAGCAATCGAGGCCGGCAAGGCCGAGGGCAGGGGCAGCAACGCGAAGGGCAGGACCGGGACCATTCCGGCCACGGCGAACGCGAAACCCGTGTAGGCGGCAAGGCGCCTGGGAGAATCGAAACTGGCTTCGCCAATGCCTTGTTGTTCGGTCAGCAGGGCCTTCACGAACTCCGCGGGGGAACGCGCCAACCGCTCGGTGACGGTGCGCGCCTCTGCCTCCGTGAAGCCCTTGGCCAGGTACGCGCGCCGCAACTGTTCTTTCTTGTCCTCCAAGGCAAAGGCAATGGCCTCGCGTTGGAGGCCCGCGCGGGACTCAAACACTTCCTGCTCGGCTTTCACCGAAATGTAGTTGGACGCGGCCATCGAGACCGCGCCGGCAATCAGTCCCGCGGTTCCCGCGATGAGGACCGGCGCGGTTGCCTGGCTGGCGCCTGCAACGCCGGCCACCAGGGCCAGCGTGCTTCCCAGGCCGTCGTTCGCGCCGAGAATCATGCTCCGCAAGACGCCTGCCGAACGCCCGGTTTCCTGCAACTGGTCGAACAACTCGACTTCGTGGCTGACTTCCTCGGGCAGCAACTGCTTGAAGAGGGCCTGCGCGCGCTCGTCCTTCCACCGGCTGGCCTGGTCCTTGTACCTGGCGATGCCATCCACTTCCGCCTTGTGCAGCAAGGGCAGCACCGCGCGTACACCAGCCAGGCGCGCAAGCAGGGCGAGGACCTGGTGCTCAACCATCCGCTGGCGCGCGGGCACGGCCTGCCTTAGTTCGTCCAAGAGCTCTCGCCAGTGGCCGGCATGCTTTTCCTCGAAAGACGCCAGGGAACGCAGCAGCGCGGCCCGCGCCGCGTCCTTGTCCATGGCGGCCAGGGCCTCGTACAGCCACTGGCTGGACACCTCGTCCACGTAATTGGCTTGGAGTTCGCGCACGTCCCGCGCACGCCATTCAAAGGCATTGGCTGCAGCCATAACCATGCCTGTGCCCCGAACAGAATAAATAAAGCGGGGTTATAAAGTTTTCCCTGGCTAAAATCGTGGGGCCAGGGGAGGTAGTCTAGTCTGGCAGGATACCAGCTTGGGGTGCTGGCGACCCGAGTTCAAATCTCGGCCTCCCCACTGACCGCCACAGCCGGTCAACGTCTGTGGACTTTCCCGTGCCGCTTCGCGTCACGGGAAGAGGCCTGCCTTTGGGCAGGCCCCAAGTTGCAGCAAACCTTTAAATACTCCTGTGGATATAAGTAGTATGATGAACCTGCAAAGAAGGCGATGTATTCCAGGCCGGTTCCACTGATTTCACTAGCCATCGCCCCAAATTTTTCTGCATCGGTTTCATCGGCTTCGGCCGCCTTGCCTCCGCGCTGGCTGCCGGGCTCCTCTCTGCCGGCTGGCCTGCGCGCCTGATTTCCGCGTGCACGCGGCGCAACGCTCGGACCATTGCCGGTGTGCGTTGCACCCGTGATTGGGCGTCCACGCTCCGGAACGCGCGCGTCGTCATCCTCGCGGTCAAGCCGAAGGACGCCGAAGCCGCGCTCACGCAGGCCCGGCCGCACTTCGCCCGCGACACGCTGCTGGTTTCCGTGGTCACCGGGGTTTCCCTGAAAAACCTGCAGTCTTTTTTCGGCTTGAAGCGAGTCGCGTACGCCATGCCGAACGTGGCCGCGCGCGAAAATTGTTCGCTTACTGCGCTGTGCTTCAGCCGCGCGTGCACGCGCCAGGACAAGCGCAGGGTGCAGGAAATATTCGGCCTGCTCGGCGAGACCCTCTCGCTTTCTGAGCGTGACTTCATGGCTTTCATGTACGCCGACGCTTGCGGCATTGCTATCGTCTCCTATCTCGTGCAGGCGCTCTTCCTTTCGTTCAACGATTTGGGTCTATCGGAAAAACTTTCGCTGCGCGTCACGCGCGCGCTGCTCCGCGGCACGGCCTCGCTTGCGGACACCTGGTCGTTCGAGGAGATAATCGGAATGGTGAAGACTAAGCGCGGCTACACCGAGCGGTTGCTGCAAGCCCTGGACCAGCAACGCGTCGCCAAAGGAATTCGGCGCGCGTACGAAAAGGTGGGCCGATGACCTCCATGAAATCGTTGGCCGCTGGGGCGCGCACCGCGCAGTCCGAACTGGCCGCGTCCACTTCCACGCAACGCGCGAAAGCCCTGCGCTGGATGGCCAAGGCCGTGCGGAAATCCGGGAACCGGGTCCTGGCCGCCAACCGCAAGGACCTGGCCCGTGCCCGCGTAAAAGGCGTTTCCGAGGCGTTCCTTGACCGATTACGGCTTAGCGACCGGCGGCTGGAAGAGGCCGTTCAGGCGGTCGAAGAGTTTAGTCGTCGCGAGGATTTGCTCGGTGAAACCATCGAGGCATGGACGACTTCCGCCGGCCTCCGCATCCGCAAAGTGCGCGTGCCCCTCGGCGTGGTGCTGTTGGTGTTCGAAGCCCGGCCCCTCGTGTGCCTGGAAGCCGCCATGCTCGCGTTGAAGGCAGGCAACGCCCTCCTGCTCCGCCCCTCCCGCGACGCGGAGAATTCCTGCCGCGAACTCATTGCCTGCGTTCGTTCCGCGCTGAAGCATGCCGGCCTGTCCGCCGACTGCGTGGCCCTCGTGCCTCCCGTCGGCGGCAAGCGGAGGCTGCACGAGCTGCTTGCCTTGCATGGCCTCATCGACGTCGTCATCCCCCGCGGCGGGGCTTCGTTCATCGACTGGGTGCGCTCGCACGCGAAAATCCCGGTCATCGAGACCGGTGCGGGCAACTGCCACGTCTACGTCGACGCGTCCGCAGACGCATCCGCAAATCTCCGGCAGGCGCTTGCCATCCTCGTGAACGCGAAAACCTCGCGTCCCTCGGTGTGCAACGCGGCCGAGAAACTGCTCGTGCACAAAGCCATTGCCAGAAAGTTCCTGCCGGTGGCCGTGGCCGCGTTGCGCGAGCGCGGCGTGCGCGTGCATGGCTGTGAGCGCTCCCGCAAACTCGTGAAGGGGCTTTTGCGTGCCACCGAGGCCGACTGGTTCAAGGAATATCTTGGCCTGGAAATCGCGGTCAAGGTGGTTGACTCGGTCGACGAAGCCATTGCGCACATCAACCGTTATTCCACGCACCACTCGGAGGCCATCTGCGCGAAGGACCGGAAGGCACTCCGCCGGTTCCTCGCTGGCGTGGATTCGGCCGCGGTTTACGCCAATGCCAGCACGCGGTTTTCGGATGGGGGTTGTTTCGGCTTCGGCGGGGAAATCGGCATCAGCACGCAGAAGCTGCACGCCCGTGGCCCCATGGCCGAGCGGGAGTTGACGTCCTACAAGTACGTGGTGGAAGGCAAGGGCCAGGTGAGGACATGACTGAAAACCTGTTCGCGGGCACGAAGCGGCTGCTGGTGAAGATTGGCACCAATGCCTTGCTGAAGGACAATGCCCCGGACCGGAGGGCCATGAAGGACTTGGCGCGCGCGCTTTCCGCGCTGCGGAGGCGCGGCATCCAGTGCGCCCTGGTGTCCAGTGGAGCCATCGGCTTCGGCTGTGAGCGGCTCTACCTCACCCGCAGCACGCTTAGCCTGGCGCTCCAGCAGGCCTGTGCCGCCGTCGGCCAGGTGGAGTTGATGGCCGAGTACGCGCGCGCCTTCCAGGCCTTCAACCAGCGCATGGCCCAGGTGCTGGTTTCGGGCGAGAATTTCCGTTCCCCGCAGGCCCTGGCCAACCTGCGCGCCACGGTGGAAGCCTTGTTTGGCCTCAACACCATTCCGGTCTTCAACGAGAACGACGCGGTCTCGGTCGCCGAACTCGATAGTGGCAAGCTGTTCTCGGACAACGATGGCCTCACGGCCTTGGTGGCCCTGCACCTGGGTTTCGATGGCGTCGTCTTCATCTCGGATGTCGGCGGCCTCTACGAGCGGGGAGCGGGTGGAAACGGCTTTGGGGTGCTGGTCAGGGAAGTGGGGGACGTGTCCGTGCTCGACTTTTCCGGCCGCGTCGTGGGGGCCAATGGCAAGGGCGGCCTTGCCTCCAAGCTGGCGGCCACCCGGCGGCTCACCGAGCAAGGCATCCCGGTGGCGCTCGTCAAGAAGGAGAAGGACGCGCTGGACAAGGTCTTCGCGGGCCGCGCCCATGGCACGCTTTTTATGCCTAAGCCGGGAATGCTGGGCGGGGGAGAAAACCGTGGCAATGATTGACGACTTCCTGAAACTCGACATCCGTGTCGGAAAGGTCATCCAGGTGGAGGAGGCCCCGGACCTCCGGAAGCCGGTCTACAAGCTGACGATCGACTTCGGCGCGGAAATCGGCGTGAAGCGTTCCCTGGCAGGGGTTCCGCCCAACTACAAAAAGGAGGCCTTGCTCAACCAGCTCGTGCTCGCGGTAGTGAATTTCCCGCCGCGGCAGATGGGCAAGCACCTCTCAGAAGTGCTCACCTTGGGCGTGGACGACGCCGAGGGGAAGTGCGTGCTCATCAAGCCCGATTGGGACGTGTTTTTGGGCTCGCGGCTGCACTAGGCCCTGTGTCGGCTACTGGTAGGCATGGTTGTGGTGGTCGAAGTCTACGAAGAGAACGAATTTGATCGCCTTGTCATATTTGAACGTCAGCACAAAGTGCTTGTCGATGTGCACGCGTTGTTCTCCCTTGCGCCCGTGCCGCAGGTGCTTGTAGCGTTCGATGGCGGATTCGTCCGAGTTGACGATTTCCTGGATTTTCTTCATCACGATTTCGTACCTGTGGCGGTCGCGCCTGAAAAGCCTGTCAAGGATGGATTTCAGTTCAGGGGAAAAGTCGTGGGCTAGCGGCATTTACTTACCTTCGATTTCCTTGCGCAGCTCTTCGATGCTCGTGGGCCGGTAGCCAGGTTTCCTGGCTTGCTTGTAGTACTCGCGCTGGATTCGGTCCAGCTTCTTCAAATAGCTCGGCTTCACCTTGCGTTCAACCTCGTCTTCGCCGTACATTTCCGCGAACTTGTTAATCGCCTCGCTCTTGTCCTTGAGCCCGTACTTGGCCTTGACGACCATCAGCACCCGGTTCGTGTACTCGTTCAGCGAGACCCTGGCGTCCACCATGCATGCACCTCCTGTGTATTCGGTGTACACATGGGGTGCATAGGGTTTAGTTAAGGCTTTCGGCTGCATGCGGGTAAAGTAGGCAACGGAATTAATTTAACTATTTCGTTGATTGTCGTAATAAATGGCTTTTTGGGGGTCTGGGGGGTCCCGGGCAGCAGGGTTCCCAAGGTTTAAATAACTGGCTTCCCATATATGGTGCGTTCATGGCCGAAAAAAAGCCTGCCGAAAGGGATGCTTTGCTGGGCATTGGCGTTAAGAAAGCCCAGGACTTCGTGGAATGGTATTCCCAGGTCGTGCTCAAGGCCGAGCTCGCCGACTACGCTCCCGTCAAGGGCTTCATGGTCATCCGGCCGCGGGGCTACGCGGTGTGGGAAAACATCCAGGCCCACTTCAACCAGTGCATCAAGGCCTTGGGCGTGCAAAATGCGTACTTCCCGTTGCTGATTCCGGAGAGCTTCTTCAGGCGCGAGGCCGAGCACGCGCAGGGCTTCGCCCCCGAGCTCGCCTGGATCGAGAAAAAGGAGGGCGAGGAACGCGTGGCCATCCGCCCCACGAGCGAGACCATCATGTATGATTCCTACGCGAAGTGGATCAGGTCCTACCGCGACCTGCCCCTGCGTATCAACCAGTGGTGCAACGTGCTCCGCTGGGAAGTCAGCCAGACCAAGATTTTCTTGCGGACGCGGGAGTTCCTCTGGCAGGAAGGCCACTGCGTGTACGAGTCGAAAGAGGACTGCGACCGGGAAGTCCAGCTGATGCTGGAGGAATATCGGAAACTATGCGAGGACGTGCTGGCCATCCCGGTGCTGACCGGTTACAAGTCGAAGGCCGAGACCTTCGCCGGCGCGCTTTACACCACGACCTTGGAGGCGCTGATGCCGGACGGGAAGGCCCTGCAGTTGGGCACCTCCCACAACCTGGGCCAGGGCTTCGCGAAAGCGTTCGGCATCGAGTTCCTGGGCCGCGACGAGGAAAAGCACGTGCCCTGGCAGTCTTCCTGGGGTTTTTCCACGCGCCTGATTGGGGCCCTGGTGATGGTGCACGGGGACGACAAGGGCTTAATCCTGCCGCCCCGCATCGCCTCGGTGAAGGCCGTGGTCGTGCCCATCGTCTTTGACAAGGGCCGCGAGGCCGTGCTGGCGAAGGCCAGGGAGCTGGCACAGGCGCTCAGCAAAGCCGGCATAGCCTGCCACTTGGATGACCGCGACGAGTACTCCGCGGGCTGGAAGTTCAACGAATGGGAACTGAAAGGGGTTCCCCTTCGCGTCGAGGTGGGCCCGAAGGACGTCGAAAAAAAGCAGTGCGTCCTGGTGCGCCGTGACACCGGGGAAAAGGCGTTCGTCAAGGAAACCGATCTGGTGCAGGAAGCGGGGCGGCTCTTGGACGCCGTCCAGGCAGGCCTCTTGGCGCGCGCGAAGAAGTTCCGCGACGAGAACACCGTGGAAGCCAAGTCGTACGCGGACTTCCAGAAGGCCATCGAGGCGCGCAAGCTGGTGAAGGCCTTTTTCTGCGAGCAGGAAGCCTGCGAGAAGAAAATCAAGGAAGAGACGACCGCGACCAGCCGCTGCATTCCCTTCAACCAATCGGGTGCCGGCGGAAAATGCGTCAAATGCGGCAGCCCGGCCAAGCGGTGGGCGTACTTCGCGAAGAACTACTGATTTACCGCTGCGGTTCGGCACGCGTTCACGGATACGGTGAGCGGTTGGCAATCAGGCCCTCGTGCTTCGTGGCCGGCACTTTTTTCTTTATGTGGATTTTGGAGACGAAGACAACAAATAGGAGAAGCCCCAGGCCCGCCGAATAGATAAGCCATTCCCGATAAATAAATTCTCCTTGGGGGCCGGTGAATGTCCCGGTTGCAAGGGCGGCGATGCCAGCTGTCGCCAGCACCAAGCCATTCAATCCGAGCAAGAGGCCCGTGATTTTTTTTGCCATTCCCATGATACGTTGTTAAGCGGATTCGCTTATAATTATAGGCATGGCCTCAAACCGATTGAAGGGGGCTTTTAAGAATGGATACGACTTCTTGGACGCCCTGTCTCTGGTTGGGGACTACTTGGAGGAACCGGGTGAACTCACTCGCTGCCTCGAGGAAGTCGGCGACAAGCGGAAGAAAGCGCTTGAGAGAGAATGGAAAAACGCCGAACTCGTCAGCAAACACCGCACCATTCTCACGTCGTGGTCGGAGGACGACCGCTATGCGGACGACAGATTTTACCAGAAAAAGCTCCTTGAATGCTATGATGTGAACCGGAAGTTGCGTCGGGCCATGGGCCTGCCCTAGCGGGTTCAAAAGAACTGCCGGTACCATCGCTCGTATTCCTTGTGCGTGCCGACAAAGTAGAACCTGGCTTGTTTCGGCGTTTCAAACACGCGGTACGCGATGCGATGCTGTCCGACTTCGTCGACGAAATAGTTGGCCCCTCGCTTCAGGTGCCGCTTGAACGGTTGTTCCAGGATTTTCGCAATCTTCTTGGCCACTCTTTCCTTCAACTCGTTGTCAAGCCGGTTGAAATGGACGGGCCAATTTTCGTCGAATGCTGCCGCATACATGCGCGTTATCCCTTCAGGTGTTTGGCATGAGCGCCGAGTGCCTGTTCGGGAGTGAGCAGCCTTCTTTTCCCTTCGCTTATTTCCTTGTCAATGGCATCCAGTTTCCGGTTCACGAGGGTTTCCTCGTCCAGGTACTCGTTTCCAAAGTGGACGATGGCCAGCCGGATGGCCTCGGATTGCGTGTTGGCATACCCGTCCTGGACCATGGTTTCCAGGATTTGCTTGGTCTTACCTCGTAAAGCTACGTTCATGGCGAAAACCAGTATAACCTATATGCCTCCCTTACGCTTTAAATAGGTTCTGTTTTTGCGTCAAATCGGTACCTACTGTCTTAGGGCAAGCGGTTCACGGATAGGGTGAGCGGTTGATTGACATTCCTTCGCAACGCATGGGTGCGCGAGGCGTTGTTTGTGGGGTGCCAGTTGGCCTGGCAAAGAGCGCCCAAACCAGCACCAGCCAGAAGACGGCTAGCTGGGGTAACAGGCGGAGGAACCGTTCGCTACCCGTTGAGCCAGTGAAGAGGGCAGATAGTGCAATTGCGTGGTAAACCATGAATTCCAGGCCAAACAGGGCTGCCAGAACCTTTTCATGGAATTTCATATTGACTTGTTGCCGCAAACAGAATAAATATGGATGCCAAAAAAGTGAAAGGCTTGTTGCAACTTGGCACGGTTAAAAAGATAATCGATTTCTTCATGGAGCCGCTGAAAAGAGAAAATGAGGCATTGAATGCTTGCCTGAAAGAAGTCGGTGAGAAACGTGACAAGGCATTAGCCAAGCGGGCACAGTTCAAACCCGGCAAAACCTACCTGACGTCGTGGTCGGAGGACGACCGCTATGTGGACGACAGATTTTACCAGAAAAAGCTGACCGAATGCTACGATAAAAATACGCGGTCGCGGAAGGCCATGGGCTTGCCTTGACTTCCCGCTGTCAGCACACCCCGCACGGCGGTTCCGTGAACAGGCTCAGATACCATTCCTCGACCGGCTCGTCCACGAGCTTGACGGCATGCGGCCGCAGGAACGCGAACCCGTGTTCCCCATACAATTTCTTGGCGGCTTCGTTGCTTTGCCGGACCAGCAGCGTTATTTCCTTGAACCCCTGCTGCTTGATGAAGTCCATGGCAAACTGGAGGAGTGCATGCGCGTTTCCCTTGCCACGGAATCCCTCGCGGACCACCAAGCCGTTGATGCGCGCGCGGGCCATGTTCAGGGCTTCGACTTCGATGAAGCCGATGAGTTGCCCGCCCTCGACCTGCTTGAACAGGAACAGTTTTTTTCCGGCCAGCCGCTGCCGGAGCTTGTCCAGGGTGGCTTCGGTGTAGGGAAACTCCTTGCGGATGAGGCTGCTGATGAGTTCCAGGTCCGTGTCCGCTGCCGGTTGAATCGTCATAGGCTTCCCCCTTACCGCTTGGCCCGCAGGAACTCCTCGATTTCCTGGCTGGAGACCGCGCAGCCCCCGAACTTGAGGGCGAACAAGGCGGCTTCCAGGGCCTGGCGGTTGCGCGGCAGCACCTCCTCGAAGTAGCCGCGCTCGTAGGCCAGCGCGATGAGTTCCACGGACCTTACCACTCTGATGTCCGAAAGCAATTTAATGAATTCCTTGAGCCTCCCCTCGTTGAGCTTGATGTCCTGCTGGTGCTTGTAGGCCACGTAGTTCTGCAGCCTCCAGGGGTCCTCGATGAGCATGCGGGTGGTTCGCTCGTCGATGGCGACCATGTGGGCGCGGAGGTTCTTGCACAGGGCCAGGGTCTCGGCCTCGCCTTTCTGGATGATGGTCAAAGGCTTTCCCTTCGCGAAGAACAGGGTGTTCGCGCTGTCCAGGATTTTCCCGGTCAACTGCTTGACGGCCGCGTTGCCTGGAATGATTTCAATCCAGCCCTCGTCGACGGCCTGCTGGATGCGCAGCGCGCCCAACTCGAACCGCTTGATGTGCAGCGGCCGTTCCACGGTTTCCGCGTACACCGACTGGGGGATGACGAAGGAAACCGCTCCCTCCTGGCCGAGCCCCTTCAGCAGGCGGGTCAGGCACTTCTCGGAAATCGAGATAATCGTCGAGGAATCGAAGACCAGTTTCTGCGCCATGCTCTCACTCGAACATTTCCCGCAACGGTTTCAGCCTCGCCGCGATGCCGAAGGTGATGCCTTCCTCGTCGTGCATGCGCGTCCAGCCAATGTAGTTCTGCACGTCCTCTTTTTCCGCCCCCGTCAGGTCCACGGCCTGGCTGAGGCTCAAGCCCAGGCCATAGGCGGCGGAAGCCATCTTGAGGCGCGCCTTTTCCTCCATGCTGATGGCGTACCGCCCGAACTCGTGGTCGACTTCCGAGACCACTTCGATGATGGTGTCCAGGCTCTTGCCGAACTCCTTGGGCTTGCCGCGCGCCAGGCTGTAGGCCGCCAAATCCAGTTCGCGCAGGATTTTGGCCTTGATGGCCGTCCACTGGTGGTCGATGACGATGTGCCGCTTGGAGACCAGCTTGTTCAAGGAATAGCCGATGAGGGCCAGGTTGGCGTAGCCCCGGTCGT
Organism: Candidatus Iainarchaeum sp.; assembly: GCA_018304425.1. Classification (GTDB taxonomy): domain Archaea; phylum Iainarchaeota; class Iainarchaeia; order Iainarchaeales; family UBA10219; genus UBA10219; species UBA10219 sp10219u. The sequence goes on from JAGVWE010000007.1 coordinate 65,781, forward strand.
TCACCATGGCCGCGCGCTGGAGGCAGGCCTCGCTGCTCTCCTTCAATGCAATCGTGTCCTCTATCTGGAACGCCGTCCGCAAGTGCTTGACTTTCTGTTCAAGGTCCCGCAATGCCATGTCCTTCCCCCACCACTAACGCAGTCCAAGAATTTAAGGGTTGCGGCCCAACGGTTTAACGGATCAGCCGTCAAGGGTCAAGGCGCCCGGGCGCGCCGGAAACGCATGTTGGTTGGGCGCCTTCTACCCAGTTGCGTGGGCGCGGGCGCAAGCTGGGACCGCAGGAATTGCCGTTGCAGGCTTTGCGCAAGGCGCCGCGCCAGCGAGACCTCCTTGGCGGGAAACTTGGGCGGGCGAAGGTAGCCCCGCCAGCGCCAGGCCGTGAACCCAAGCTTGCCGGGTTTCGTCTGCTGCCAGCGATGGCGGAAGGCTTCGCCGCGCTTGTTCTGGCGCAGGAAATGGAGGTTGCCTTTTCCGTCCACGAAGAAAATGGGGTGATAGTTTGCCACGACGCCTGGATGCATCCAGTCCCTTGGATAGTGGCCCTCGAACTTCGTGTCCAGGATGCCGGCATGGCCCATGATGTGGCTGGCGTGCGCATACGCTTCCTGGATTGCTTCCGCTACCTTCGTGCGGGTGTTGGCTGCAAACATTCCGGCTGTACTGGCCATGAAGAGAAGAGGGAACCCAGCCTCTGGTGGTACGCCCCCTCCAACCAGGCCACCGGTTACCCCAATGATGCTCGTGGCCCCCAGTTCGGCGATTCCACGCACGCGTCGTTGTGCCGGAATGTCCGTGATGAATTCCCTGAGGGCCGGGCTCAGGTGCTGGAAGGGCACGACCACTTCTTTCTGGTGCAGGAGGCGGTCAGGGTTCTGTTCAACCGGTTCCCTGGCCTTGCGCTTGAGCCACGCCATGAAACAATACACGCTGGCGGACTTTATTAGGTTTGCGCTCAGGGAGGCTTGCCGGGGCGTTCCGATAGCGCGGCCTTCGGCCCTGGAAACTGGCCCACGCGCTTGAGCACCGAGTCGAAGACGCCGAGGAGGAGCCGGGCTTCCTTGCGTTCCAGGGGGGTTCTGGCGAGCAGGGCCTTGAACACGGCCAAAGCGTAGTCCTTGTTCCGGATTTTTTCCCCGCAATGAATGAGGTCCAGCCACTTTTGGATGAGTTCTTCCTTGACGCGCTTGCGCAGGAAACCCTTGTGCACCCGGGTGCCGCGCGCCAGCGCGGCCTCGTACAAGACGATGGCCACGGCGTGGGAGAGGTTGAGCGTGGGATAGGCGCGGTCAGCGGGAATGGTCAGGGTCAAATCGCATTGCTTGAGTTGCTCGTTGGTCAAGCCGATGCGCTCGCACCCGAACACGAAGCCGTACACGCTGTCGGTTGTCCTGTGCCTGGCCATGAACGCGCGCACGGGCAACGGGCTGCGCAAAATCTGCATGCGGTCCTGGGTCTTCGCGCTCGTTGCAACCGCGACGTCGACTCCTCGGAGGGCTTCCTGCAGGGAGTCCACGACCCTCGCTTTTTGGAGGACGGGAAAACCGTGCATGGCCCGCGCCTTGGCTTCGTCGCCGAGCGCGTCCGCTTTGGGGTTGACGAGCGTCAAGTCCTTGCAGCGGAAGTTCTTCATGGCCCGTGCCACGGCGCCGAGGTTGCCCGCGTTCTCGGGCTCCACGAGGATGACTCTGGCTTTCAAGGCGTTCCCCCTTTCAAGGCGTTTCCCTTCCCTTAAATAGGCGTTAACTATATATTCGGGTAATCATTATTCTAATGGATGCAAAAGAATTTATTGCTTTTATTGGCCGCTATAAGCCTTTTCTCGCTGGTTTATGGGGTTGTTTCCTCGGGGGAAGCCGTCAAGTTCGTCACCGAGGAAAACCGGTTCCTGCACGACAACGAGGAAGCCAAGCAACCCAATTACCGGATTCTCCACGCCAAGGAACACTACTGGGTCATCCCCGTGGTCGTGGACGAGGAGCCCACCACCTATTTCGCGGTCGGCACCGTCGAAAAAAAGCTGGTCGCGGACAAGTTCGTGAACCGTCAGCTCTTCAAGACCGCGGACGTGCTGCGGGAGTTCCTCCTCGAAAAGGAGCGCGCCTCCAAGAACCCGCAAGTGAAATGGATTGTCACGGGCAGCTATGCCCGCATCTTCGAGAGCCTGGCGCGGATGCTGTCCGATGAGGCCTTCGAGTTGAACACCATTGCCTCGACCGCCAATGACCCCAAGGTCTCGGACGAGATTTCCTCGCTCAAGGCCTCGCTGGCCGTGATGAGCGACCTGGCGGAAAACGTGTCCGCGCAAATCGACGAGGCTGCTTCCTTTGAATCGGATTTCACCACCCAGCCGGACACCGCGAAAACCGATGAGTTCAAGAAAAAGTTTGACGCCGTGTTCGGCTACCTGTTCCAGCTTGAGGACAAGGCCCTGGAATACCGTTCCCGCGTCAGCGAGTTGAAGCGGCAAATTTCGGTTTCCGATGCGGAGGCCGACGCGAAGTCCTACATGATCAAGCTCGCCGAGCCCCCCCAGAACTTCAACGAGATAGGCAACATGGCGATTGCGGGCACGGGGTTGAAGGACGTCGTGGACAAAATCTTCGTGCGCGTGAACTCGCGGCTGGACAACTTTCTCAACGAGTTCGGGGTGCGCCAGGAGATGAGCAAGGCCTATCTCCTGCTGTACGGTGCGAGCCCCGAGGCGGCCAAGCTCGGCAACTACAAGGACCTGCGTTCGGCGGTAAACTACGTGTTAACGCCCGAGAACAAGGCGGTTTGGGCGGACCAGGCCGGGGTCCTCAAACTCGAGGAAAACTGGCGGAACGCCGAAAACGCGTACAAGAAAGGCGACTACGTGAAGGCCCAAATCTATGCCGGGGAGGCAGTCAAGCTCATCAAGGGCATCCAGAAGAAGGGCGTGCTCGTGGTCCAGCAGCCGCCCCTGCTCAGCGACCAGTTGCTGCAGCAAGCCATCATGGCCTTGGCTGGCCTGCTGGTCCTCGTCTTCCTGTTGAAAAACCGTGAAAAGATCGGGGGCTTTTTCAGGCCCGAGCAAAACCAGTCCGGGGAAAGGCTTGAACTGGGGTGGAAGAATGAATAAGGCCCTGGGCCTGCTGGCCTTGTTGGCCTTGCTGGTCGCTGCCGTAGGCCCAGCCGTTGCCGCGGTGCCGGCCGTGGTCATCGAACCAAAGTCCGGCGCGGATTTCGTGACCCTCTATCCCTTGGAAGTCAGTGACTTCGTGGTCAACGTCGAAAACAACGAGCAGCGGCCCGTGGAAGGCCTCTCGTTCATGGTGTCAACCGGCCCCGAACTCGTGTTGACCTTGGACGGCAAGGAGTTGCGGGACAAAAACTTTTTCGTGCCCCGACTTGAATCCGGTGAACGGAAGTCCTTTGAAGTCCGGGTGAAAGCCGTTTCCCCCGCCGACAAGGCCTTGTTGCGCGTGAATTACGGCGTGGAAAGGTACACGCACTCGGTTTCCACTTTCGTGGAAGTGCAGCCCAACCCATTGATGGTGAACGCGCGGCTGGGCAAGTCCGTGGTGGGCCCGGGCGAGGAGACCAGCGTCTTCCTGGACCTGGTCAACAACGGGAAGCAGGTGCTGTCCGGCGTGCAAGCCGAACTCGGCCTGCCGGAAGGGTTTTCCGCGTCCAACCGCTCGTATGCCTTGCAGGACCTGAACCCAGCCCAATCCGTGCTTAACCGGGAGTTCAAGGTCAGGGCCGGGGAGGATGCCTTGGGCGTGAAGACCCTGGTCGTGCGCGTCGACTACGCGGATGAACGGGGCATGCATTCCCTCGAAAAATCCTTTGAAATCGTGGTCGAGCAACGCGACAAATACCTCTTGATGTTCCTCGCCGTCCTCTTCGTCTTCGCCGTCCTCAGCCTCATCTTCCAGGGCAGGGAAAAACGGCACAAAATCGTAGCACATGGCGGACAGGCTCCGGGCGCGCACCCCGCCGGGCACGGCGTCCACGCGGAAGCCCACGACGCCCATGCAGGGGCAGGCGAGCACGCGAGCCACGCCCCAATCAAGCGGAAGAAAATCCTGCCCCACCAGAAACCGTTCCAGGAAAAGCGGAAAAGGTAAGCCTATTTTTTCCGGAAGACGAAAACCAGGGTCTCGCGCGCGTACGTTTTTCCGTGCATGCGCCCCCTCTTTCGGCGCTTCGCGAATTTCTCGAGCTTGAACGTCTTGTCGAATTCCCTGAGGACGTCGGCGCGCGAGAACAGCGCGGAGCCCACGCCCGTGAACGGGTCCATGACTTGGTTGCCGTGCTTTCGCGGGAGCCTTCCATAAAAACCATCCTCTTTCGAGGCCAGTGAGAGCGCGTACACGGCTCCGGGCTTGAGGACGCGGCAGAGCTCGGTGCGGTATTTCCGGCGTGCGCTGGCCTTGGCCTGGTGCTTGTAACAGTAGATGTCCACGGCGTAGTCGAAAAACCCGTCGGGGTAGGGCCACTTTCGGGTCACATCTCCCACGCGGGCAACGATTTTGCCCTTGCGCTTTCGTTTTTTGGCGTGGGCCTTGATTTCTTGGATAAGTTCGGGTACGAAGTCCACTGCGTGGGCTTCAAACCCCTTGGAGGCCAGGTAAAAGGAGTTGCGGCCGCGCCCACAGCCCAGGTCGAGGGACCGCAAACCCCTGTAATCCCTGGTTTTAAGGGCTTTCAAGCCCAGGGGCACGAGGGAGCTGGGCCGCGTCTTGTATGAGGAGGGGATGCCCTTGCGGGCGTACTCCTGCTGCCACTGTCTAGGCGTGGATTTCAAGGATGTCACCGTTTTGCAGCTCGTAGTCATTCGCCACCCGCATGCCGGGGAACTTCGCGGAGCCCCACACCCGCACGAAGCGGAGGTTTTGCGCGAGTTCCTTGTGCAGCTGGTTCGCGACATCCTGCACCGTGCTGCCATGCTTCATGCCCATGGGCGTGCTAAGGTCGGCCTCCGCGCCCGGCTTCTTGGTGTAGATGAGGATCATGTCGATGGCTTCGAAGACCTTTTCCCGCAGCTTTTCGTAGTCCGTGTCCTGGTAGGTGTTGAACACGAAGGCCTTCTTGTACATCAGCCGGTCGTCGATGGCCTTTGCAAGCTGTGCAAGGCTCGTCAGGGGCTCGTTGAGGATGACCTCGGAGTTGGCGTAGCCGGCCGACCGCAGGAAGCCCTGGACCTGTTCGAAAGGGATTTTCAGGAACTGCTTGCCTGCGATGGTGATTCCCGCGAACTGGGAGTGCTTGACTTCGACGTCGGGCTTGGACTCGTTGAGGAGGATGTGGGCCTTTTCCAGTTCCCGCCGCACGAGGGCCTCCTCTTCCGGGACGGTAGCGCAGATGATGACGGCGTCCGCGTTCCGGACAATGGACAGCAGCTGGATGCCGTTCGCCTTCCCCTCCGCCGAGCCTTCGACGAGTGCGGGAATTTCCACCAGCTGCACCCAGGAACCCTTGTAGGGCATCATGCCCACGGTCGGTTCCTTCGTGGTGAACGGATAAGGGGCCACTTCGACTTCCGCCTTGGTCAGGTTCTTGAGCAGCGTGCTCTTCCCGGTGTTGGGAGTTCCGACGAGACAGACCTGGGCCAGGCCCTCCTTCTTGACGTTGATGCTGGCCTTTCCCGAGGTCTTCTTGGCCTGCTCCTTCTGCTGTTCTATCTGCGCCTTGACTTGCGCGATTTTCCGCGTGAGTTCCCGGAGGAGGTTCTCCGTGCCCTTGTGCTTGGGGGCAGCGGTCTTCATCTCCTGGAGGGCCACGAGCTTGTCCATCAGGGTGGTGGCTTCGTCGTACTTCTGCTGGGCTTTGAAGTACTCGGGGCCTGCATTGACCGGCATAGGCAGGATTGGGAGAAAAAAGGGATATAAACTAAAGCCCTTCGCCTCCAACAAGGGTATGCTGTTGGCGCTCAGGCTCAACGACTACCTCGCCTTGTTGGCCGTCAACTTCCTGGTGAACGCGTTTTTCGTCTATTACGCGGCCCAATGGACCGGAATCCGGGGCAACTCGTATGCCAAGGCCCTGACCGTGGCGGCCCTTTCCACGCTCTCCCTGGCCGTCGTGGACTTCCTGTTCTTCGAGAAAATCGCGTACGGCTGGCTGTCCTTCGCGGCCTCCCTGCTTGCCTCCCTGTTCGCCATCGCCTACGTCTACCAAATCAAGGTCGAACAGGCCCTCGTCGTGTGGCTGGTCACCGGTTTCTTCGCCGGCGTCGCCACCTACTTCTTTGGGCTGGCCGGCCACGTCACGCCCAGCACGTAAACCCCCGGCAAAGGCAAAACCATAGGTTTTTATAGAAGTCTGCATAATCTGATTAGTATGAATAAGATGAAAACCGTGCAATTGGGTGCCCGGGGCCAACTCGTCATCCCCCAGGAGTTCCGCAAGGACTTGGACCTTAGGGAGGGCGAGACCCTGGTGCTGTTCGAGGTAGCGAATAAACTGGTCCTCAGAAAGCAGGATGCCGTGCTTGAAGCGCTTGAAGACGACTTGAAGGATTGGTGGAAGGTTTCCATTCCGACCCTCAACAAAGTTTGGGAAGACGAGCCCGAAGGCCTGTGGGAAAAATACTTGAAGTGATGGCGTGAAGCAAGGCGACGTTGTTTTGGTCCGTTACCCCTACACGAACCTCGTTGATTACAAGATTCGGCCCGCCGTCATCGTTTCCAACGAAACGTTCAACAAAGCGCACTCCTCCTTTCTCGCCTGCCCCATTACCTCGAAGCCGACGCTTCCCGAGTATTGCCTTGAGTTGACGCCGGAAAACTTCCATGGGAAACTGGAAACAAGGAGTTTCGTGCGCACGGACAGCATGGCCGCCGTCGAGAAAGAATTGTGCTTGAAGGAAATAGGGTTCGTCGAGCCCGCCTTCCTGAAAGCCCTCGTCGAAAAAATCGCCAAAAACTTCTGATTGCTCACGCCCAGCACCTGAACACGAACAATTCCTCGAACGAGACCTTCTTGTGTGCGGCCATTTCATGCCGGATGCCGAGCCGTCCCAGCATTTCCCCGGTTTTTTCGGCGCCATTCAAATCGTTTTGCAGGAAGTACGCACTGCCGCCAGGCGCCAGAAAAAACTTGAACTGTTCCAGGAACTCGTCAAGGAACTGCCTGCCCTCAACCCCGCCGTCCACGGCCAGGTCCTCGATGCCCTCGCTGGGGAGGTAGGGCGGGTTGAAGACGATGACGTCGAACCGCTCCCCTTCCGGGATTTCCTCGAACAACTCGGATTCCCGCACCACCAGCTTGGCCTTGAGCTTCAAGCGCTCGAAGTTCAGCCGCGCGTTCTCCAACGCCTTCGGGTTCACGTCCACGGCCCAGACCTCGCGCGCCCCCGCCAACGCGGCGTTCACGGCTTGTATCCCGGAACCGGTGCCCATGTCCAGCACCCTGTTGCCGGGCTTCACGTCCACGGCTTCCGCCAGCAAATAGGAGTCCTCACGCGGCTCATACACGCCTTCTAACACCGCAAGCTCCACGTCCTTGAAGAAGGCCTTGCGCATCAGTGTCCTCCGTGCCCGCCGCCGTCATGGCCGGCTCCATGGGAGCCGTGGGTGTCATGACCGGCTGCCGGGGCTCCATGGCCTCCGCCATGACCGGCCCCCCTATGGGCCGCTTCCCGGGGCGCGGCCGGGGCATTCGCGGTCTTCTCCTGCCAGGATGCGGTGAAGAGGTCAAAGGCCAGGGCCAGGAACAGGATGCCCAGCACGGGAGCCAGCACCTGCAAGCCCATTTGCTGCACGGCGTTGTTGGAGACCGCGTAGTAGAAGGCAAGCAAGGCCAGTGGAAAAAAAACGATTGCCTTGGACCAGGCCTCTAACGCCATTTTCCCTCATCCCTCGCCTTGCCGGAGGTCCTTGCAGGCCGGGTGGTCGGGCAGGACCTCGCACACGCCTTGCTCGAGGTCGGCCACGTGCACCACGTACTTGCAGTCCACGACCGCCAACGGCGTGGACCGGACGTTGTAGGCCAGGCTCCGGCTGAACGACTTGTCGAACTCGCTTTTCGCGGTCGGCGCGCATTCCTCCAAGAGGTTCATGTCCAGGCCGGCTTTTTGGGCCAGCTTGTCGAGTTCTTCCTTTGAAAGCGGCTGCCCCAGCTTGGACGAGGACTGGCAGGCATACATTTCGGGAACCGTTGCAACCCCGTCATTCGTGATGTCGCACAATTTGTTGACGAGCTGCTGGTCCAGTTCGTTGATTTTGCCCTGCAACTGCGAGCAGGCCAGGTAACGCGCGGCGCGCTCGGCTTCCTCCGCCCCGTACTGGTCAACCAGTTTCCGGGAGTCCGTGGGGATGTACGAGTAAATGAATTCAACCTGGTCGCCGAATTTCTTCCTCGCTTCGTTGAGGTTGATGCGGTTCATGACGCAGGTGGGGCAGTAGGGGTCGTCGAAGACGAAGACGCGCGGCTTTTGCTCGACAAGGCAGCTCTCGTCGTTGGGCTGGAGGAAGTACTTGGGGTGCGTGGCCTTGTCCAGGTCTGGTTCAACGACGAGGTAGCGGTCCCCCTTCTGGTCGAAGAACCGCTCGAAGTTGTCCCTGACTTCCTTGTGCTGCCGGATGTCCTCCGACTTGACGAGGATGATGGGCACTTCTTTGACGTTGTACTCCGCTGTCACTTGCTTGCCGCGCTCGCTTTCCGCGTCCACTTTTTCCAGGTCATACTTGATGCCTTTCTCGTCCAGGAACTCCAGCATGGTGTGCGAGTCCGAGCAGATGGCGCACTTGCTGGAATAAAGCAGGATGACGTCCACTGACCGGATGGGGCCCTGGGACTCGCTGGGCTTGGGCTGCGTCGAGCCAAAGCCGGGCACGACTTCGAGGCCTTGCTGGGGCTGGGTGACCAGCCGCACCATGTAACCGAAGGCCAGCGCACCCACAATCAGGAGCGCGACCAGGTGCAAGGGCAGCCCATTTTCGGTCTTTCCCTTGCCGGTCCCCGGGCTCTTCGCCTCCGCCTTGGCGCCTGCCTGGGCTTTCACGGGTTTCTTCTTCGCTGCCATCCAAAAACCATTCCATCCATTCGTGTCGAATCAAACAATATACTCATTAAATCAACTGAAACCTTTAATAACATTCAGTTTTCCGAAGGCAAAACCATGTTCGTGGACTCCCACTGCCACTTGGACCAGGTGCAAGGCCTTGAAGCCCTGGCTTTGCGGGCCCAGGAGGCCGGCGTGGCCCGGATGGTGTCCTGCGCGACTTCCCTGGCCTCCATGGAAGCCCACCTGGCGCGGTTCAAGGCCCCTGGACCGGTTCTCCCTGCCCTGGGCTTGCATCCCGCGGACCTCGTGGCCTTGGACGATGGAGAAGCCGGTCGGAGCCTGGCCTTCCTGGAAGCCCACCTCCCGGAAGCCGTTGCCGTCGGCGAAGTCGGCTTGGACTACAAGTACGCGGTTTCAACCGCGCAACGCGCCCGGCAAAACGCGTTTTTTTCCCGGTTCCTCGCGCTCGCCAAAAAGCACGACAAGCCCTTGAACGTGCACTCGCGGCGCGCCGAGCGGCCGGTGCTGGAACAGCTCATCGCCGAGGGCGCGCAACGCGTGCTCCTACACTGGTTCACGGGCTCCAGCAAGCTCTGCAAGCTCGCGGCCGCGCAGCAGGGCTACTTCGTCTCCTGTGGGCCCACCCTGCTCACCAACGAGCTCACGCAAGGGGTTGTGAAGGGCATCCCGCTAGAGAACCTCCTCCTCGAAACCGATGCCCCGGTGCCCTACTCCCTGCCCGACGCCGCGGCCCCCGAGGCCTCGGAGCCCGCTTGGATTCCCAGGGTGGCCGCGAAAGTGGCCGAACTCCATGGCCTCTCCCTCAAGGAAGTCGAGCGGCAGACTTGGAAGAATGCGAAAAGCCTGTGGGGGTTCCGCTGACCCTGCCAGCGGGCGGTAGGCTTTTAAACCTGAACCGCGTTAATGGATTTACTTACACCAATTCTTTTGCTTTTTTGGGGTAGACGGGTGGGCTTGAGGGTGAGTTAGTGGAATTCGTTACCTTGTTCCTGTTGGAACTCGTGGGAGCCCTGTTGCTGGGGCACGCCGCATTGGCCGTGTACAAGCCGGCCGGCGGCCGGGGAAAGGCGTTTGCCGGCCTAGCCGGGGCCAGCCGTGTTTCCCGTGGGCTCGCCGCCGACCCACTGGCAGTTGATCCCCCCGTGATTCAACCGCATTACAAGACGATTGGCACCAACGGCCACAAGCTCGAGGAAAAGCTGCGGGACATGGCTTCCCTGCAGCGCGCGTTGGCGGAAAAGGTCTCCATGGCCCATCAGCGGTTGTCGGACGTCGAGCGCGGCCTGGTCCTGCGCGAGGCCCGCGCCGAGGACGCGGTCAACCGGAAACTCACCAAGCTCGAGAACTTCCGCGCCAACACGGAAGTCGAACTGCTCGCGTTGAAGGAAATCCTGGACGAGATGAGCAAGTCGGCCGCGGCATCCGACACCGGCAAGTACCGGAAGAAAATCGAGGCAGTGGACAAGAACCTCAAGGACCTGGAAAAGGACCTCCACAAAATCATTTACAACCGCTCCAAGCCGGAGAGCTCCTGAATGCCTGGCCGCCCAAGAAGCACGGAGATACCCTGCCCGAACTGTTCCAAGAAAGCCTGGTTCGTTGAAGTCTCGCATGACGTGCCCCACTTCGGCCGAACCCTCTTCACGACCGTGGACTGCCCGCACTGCGGCTTCAGGTTGTCGGACGTGCTTCCCGCGGAATTCCACGACCCGACCTGTTTCACGGCCGAAGTGAAGAAGCCCAGGGACCTGGAAACGAAAATCATTCGAAGCAGTTCCGGCATCCTGAAAATCTCGAAGCTCGGCGTGTCCGTCGAGCCCGGCAACGCGGCCGAGGGCTTCATCTCCAACGTCGAGGGCCTGTTGGACCGCGTGGAAGCCGCCTTGAAGGCCATTGCCTTCGATGCCGGCAGCCCGGCCAGGAAGGCGGCGGAAAAGAAGCTCAAGCAAATCCAGCGCGCCAGGCAGGGCAAGCTCGCCTTCACGGTTACCCTGTCAGATCCCTTCGGCAATTCGGGCATGGTCGGTTTCCACGTCAAGCAGCGGAAACTGTCGGCCAGCGAAGTCAAGAAACTCCAGACCGGCCTCTCGGTGCTCGAACTGCGGCCGCGCCCGGAAGCGAACTAGTCCTTTTCCTTCTTCTGCCAGGTCTCGCGCTTTTTCTTGTCCGCGGAAAGGTTTCGCACGTGCTTGGCCGCGATGGAGGCCGCCCCGACTACCGGCTCCAGGTCATCTCCCTTGACCATGAATTCCACGCCCTTGCTTTTCACTTTCAGGGGGCTGCCGTCAACGACTATCCGGTGTTTTTCGTCGAGGGCCTCGAAGAAGCCCAGCATGGCGTCCACGGCCTTTGCCTCGATGTCGTTGAGCGTGTGCCCCTTGCGCCGGAGGCGGTCCACGTACTCGGAGTTCAAGGAGAAAACAAGGTTGGCCAGCGAGTGCTCCGTGACCAAATCGTATTTGGCCGCGACATCGGAGGTCTTCTTGCTGTCCCGCAGCTCGCGCAACCGGTTGGTTGGGCCGAGCACGGACGCGATGACGAAGGGCCCGGAGTCCTCGCCCCTGCCGGTCTCGTCCACCCCGATGACCATGGAGTCCGCCAGGCCCAGGCCTTCCAACAGCACCTTCTTGACTTCGGCGTGGTCCCTGCCCTGGATGGTGAGCTTGCCGGTGTGGTAAAGCGTGAGGGTGCTCGCGCCCATCCGGCAGCGGAGTTCCTCGAACTCGTTCTTGGTTTCCAGGGAGGGGAAGAGCGAGAGGAACTTCTTGATTGGTTCCTTTTCGTGTTTGCCGAAGTTCAGGACCGCCTGCATGCCATCAACCGTCGAGCAGGGCATCCGTCAGGTCGTCCGCGGAATCCTCTTCCAGGCGCTTCTCGAAGTCCTTGCCGTACACCTTCTTCAAGTAGTATTCTTTCATGACTTCCTGCTGGACCGCGGGCATGCGCTCGATGCGCTTCAAGGCGTCCTGGGGCAGCTTGCCCACCATGCTGCGCGCCTTTTCCGCCTTCAACGCGGCCACATGGCCTTCGAGTCTGGCGATGAACTGGGTTTTCGCGTTCATGCCCTTCAACTGCGTGTACCTTTCCAGGAGCTTCCGGCGTTGTTCTTCGGGGAACGAGTCCATGAATTCCGTGTGCTGGGCCATGGCCTGCTTGGCTTCCAGGATTTTCCGCTCCCTATGCCAGTAAGAGCCGCGGCCGACGAAGAACGCGAAATAGTCGGTCAAGCCCTTGAAGGGCTTCAAGGCCAGGGGGTTGTCAATCATGGTCGCGCCAATACCTTGATGCCTTTCCGATTAATAAGCTTTGTCCGCCAAAAAACCGAACCAAGGCCTATATCCAGCCCACTCTTTTGAACCAGTAATAGGTGAGGGTCGTGAGCAGGGCCATGGTCACCATGATGTACCAGAAGTTGATTTCCGGTAGGCCCGGGAAGTTCATGCCCCCTATGCTGGCCAGGAGGTTGGGCACCATGGTGATGCTGACCGCTACGGTCAAGACCTTCATGACGTCATTCGTTGCGTTCGCGTTCGCCAGCAGGTAGCCTTCCATGGCCCGGTTGTTGACTTCCCGGTACATCTCGATGAGTTCAAGGTCGCGGATGACGTGGTCCTGCACGTCCCGGAAATAGGGCAGGGTCTTGGAGCTTATTTCGTCGTACTCGGCCTTGACGACGTTGACCAGGGTTTCCTCCATGGGCCACATGCCTCGCTCCAGTTCATAGAGTTCGCGCTTGAACTTGAACAGCTTTTTCAGCGTTTCCTTCGAGTAATCGTTGACCGCCAGCTCTTCCAGTTCCACCACGCGCTCGTTGAGCTTTTCCAGCGCGGGCACATAGTCGTCCACTACCTGGTCAAGCAGCGAGTAAAACAGGAACGAGGCGTCCGAGTGCAGGATTTTCGGCTTTTTTTGGCGGATGCGTTCGGCGACCGGTTCGAGGTTGACTTCGGCTTTGTGGACGCTGATGACGTAGTCTTTGCCGAGGAAAAAGCTGGCCTGGCTTTTCTTGACTTTCTCGCTTTCGATGACGAGGGCGTTCACGATGATGAACAAGTGGCTGCCATAGTCTTCGACTTTTGGCCGGTGCCCGCCGTGCGTCGCGTCCTCTATGGCGAGGTGGTGGAGGTGCAGGGCCTTGTCCAGGGCCTCGAGTTCGTCGCCGGCCCCATCCCACAAGTCAAGCCAGTAGTTGTAGCCCCGTGGCCGTTCGTTCAAGAACTGGTGGAGGCTCAACTCGATGACTTCTTCCTCGTTGTAGCCCAGGATGCGGGAGGCCATGCCAGATGACAAGTGCAAGGAGGTTAATAAACCTGCTTAAAAGCCTTTTGTGGCCTGTTTTAGGCATGTGTTGGCTGGGCTGGGCCTTGCTTGCCTTGCTGGCCTTGGCCGGATGTTCCCAGGCGGGAGCAGGCCAGCCGCCAGGGAATGAAGGGAATGCATTGAAGCTGAAAGTGGATGGCTTTGGGGTCGGCGAAGAAATTCCCGCGCGGTTCACCTGCGATGGAGCCGACGAGCGCCCCGACTTTTCGTGGTCGGAGGCCCCGGAAGGCACGAAGTCATTTGCCTTGTCCGTCATCGACTACGACGTCCCCAAGCAGGCGCGCGCCGACGGAATTTGGGCGCACTGGCTGGTCAAGGACCTTCCGGCGCGCGTCACGCAAGTCAAGGGAAGGGAAAAACTGCCCGTCGGCGCGGTGGAAGTCGCGAACGACTTCGGGCGCGGCGCGTGGGGCGGCCCCTGCCCGCCCGACCGAAGGCACAACTATTACTTCCGCGTCTACGCGTTGAAGGTCGAGAAGCTCGGCGGCGTGGACTTGGATGACTTCCACGAGCGCGCGAAGGCCCAGTCGCTGGCGGTCGCGGAAGTCGTGGCCAGCTACGAGCGGAAGAAATGAACCGGGAGGCGTGGAGATGGAACTGTCAACCAATTCCCTGATTTTGTGCCTGCGGGCCTTGGACAAGGAGAAACGGGCGCTTGAGGAATCGATTGCCGCCGGCACACTATCCGATGAAGAGGCGGATGCGGCGGGCCAGGACGTGCTCGACCTGATGAAGGCCCTCGCAGAGGTCGGCACACAATATGAGGCCGCGCGCAAGGCAAACAAGCGCCTCGACCTGCTGCCCGTGGACGACTTGTTCAAAGCGCTCGAGCGATGAAGGCCGGGGCGCAAGCGGAGGCCGGAACGTATTTATACAGGTTGAACGCCATTAATCGCATGCGTTGCATCGTCAAGGAAAATCTCTTGAAAAACGTCTTACTCCTGGTCTTGTTGGCCGCCTCCTATTCCCGGTCGCGGAATTTCTGGGGCGCACCCGGTTGGCCACCGACTTGCCGCTGGCCGGGGACGTGCTGGTCGCCGTTTCCATCATTGCCGTCATCGCCTGCTTTGGAAACTTCGCGTTCACGTACGAGAAGGTCGGCGCCTCGGTCCGGCACCGCTTGATTGCCCACTTGTTGTCGGGAATCCTGATGTACGTCATTGGCGTTTCCCTGATTTTCACGCATTTCCTGCTGGCCTTCCTGATGGGCCCCTTCTTCGTCGTGGACCTGGCGCTTGCCCTGCTGTACGTGGCCAGCGTCCTCTACGACTTCTGGGACCTGTTCCGGATGCATGGGCCCTGAGCGCCCACGCGGTGGTAGGCCTACTTTTTGTGGAACCGCTTCAGCCACTCCTGCTTGAGCCAGGGCATGGTCGCCTGCTGGAGGGGGAACGCGCCGGCGGAGAGGAGGGCGTTCAGGTAGGGGTCGGGTGCCTTGGTGAGGAGGAGGAAGTAGAGGACGACGAGGAACGTGGCCGTGGAAAGCACCAGGAGCCGGGTCTTGCTGGTCTCCCAGGCCTTGTCTCCTTCCACGCGCCGGTTGCGCTCCTTGATTCCGTCGAGGGCCCGCCTGGTTTCGGTATCCATGCTTTCACGCTCACTTCATGTACCTTTTCTTTAACTTGGCCAGAGTCAGGGTTTTTGTCTTGCCTGTGTGGATTTCTCGCATTTCCATTTCAATGCCTTTGCTTACCCGCCGCACTTCTTCTTTGTCGAGCATTGAGGCCTCCGTAAATCGAATGAAAAGTGGCTCAGGGTTGGGTTAACTCATCGTCCCCACGCGGGTCAGAAGGTGTTAACGTCATCATCGCCGTCTGATGTGGTAGGTGGTACCGTTTAAGTTTGTATGGTTATGGCCGGTCTTTAGCGGTTGTGGCTCCTTTGGAGGAGATGCCGACCACTTTGAATTCGGCTCGCACCTTCTTTTTGGCGAAGGCTTCAACCATGGCTTTTCCGATTTGTCGGCCCTTTTGCTTGGCTTCCGTGAGCGCGAAGACGGTGGGGCCTGAACCGCTGATGGAGCATCCAAGGGCACCCGCTTCCAGGGCCGCGTTTTTTACCTGGTCGAATCCCGGAATCAGGTGTTTTCTGGCTGGTTCGATGACCGCGTCGCAAATGGATTCCCCGACCAATCGAATGTTCTTCGTGCAAACCCCGGTCACAATGCCTGCGAGATGGGCGGTGTTCCAGACCATTTTTTCGAGTGCCACTTGCCTGGGCAGGATGGCCCTTGCCGTCTTGGTCGAAATGCTTAGGTCGGGATGGGTGACAACCGCGTAAGCATGCAGTGAACCCAGCGGGATGACCTGCAAGGGCTTCATGTTCTTTATGAGCACGAAACCGCCCAGCATGCTGGGCGCAACGTTGTCTGCGTGGAAACCGCTTACGGTGGCCTCGGATTTCAGGCAAGCCGGCAACAAGGCTCTTTTATCCAGCCTTTTTTCCGCCAACCGGTTTATGGCATACGCCGCCGCCACGGCGCTGGCTGCGCTGCTGCCGAGCCCCGAGCCAATCGGCAGCCCCTTTTCCAGCGTCAATTCTGCCCCCCAGTCCTTTGCTTGCCTCAGCAATCGCAGGGTCTCCTTTGCCGCAATGCCTGCACAGTTTTTGTCAACGTCGTAGGGAAGCTTTCCGCCGTCGCCCCTGATTTTGGTGATTCTGATTCCGGGTTCGCTTGACTTTTTGGCGGTGACCCTGTCGCCCAGTTCTTCCAACGCAAATCCAAGGCAGTCGAACCCGGGGCCGACGTTGGCCACGGTTGCCGGCCCGAAACAAGTTACTTTGTTCATTTCAATGCCTGCCTGATTTTGCTGATTGTGGGCGCAATGATCAATGGTTTATTCGCGTACTTGCTTGGCGCGGGTATTCCCTTTGAGTGATAATCCAGCGTGGCTTGCGGGTCTTTCAAGAGGTTTCCCGTGAGAATGCCCACCACGCTTTCGTCTTTTTTGATTACGCCCTTTTTGACCAATTTCCGGATGCCGGCAACGGTGCACGCGGAAGCGGGCTCGCATCCGATGCCGCAACCGTCCACGACTGCTTTGGCGTCCATGATTTCCGTTTCCCCGACCTGTTCAACCACGCCTTTCGTGAACTGAATGGTTTTCACGGCCTTGGCGTAATTGATGGGGCTTCCAATCCGGATGGCGGTTGCAAGGGTTTCCGGCGCAAGCACCGTTATTTTTTCCTTGAAATCCGTCAAATAGCTTTGATAAAAGGGGTTGCTGCCCGCCGCCTGAATGACCGCCACCCGGGGAACCCGGTGGATGAGTTTGGATTCCTTTAATTCCGCCAAGGCTTTGCCGAAGGCCGCCGTATTCCCAAGGTTTCCGCCGGGCACCACAATCCAGTCGGGTGCCTGCCAGCCCCGTTGCTGCAACAACTCGAACACGATGGTTTTTTGTCCCTCCAAGCGGAACGGGTTCAATGAGTTTAATGGATAGAAACCCAGTTTTGGTGCCAGCTCCTTCACGATGCGCATGGCATCGTCAAAATTTCCATTGATTTGAATGGTTTTTGCGCCATAGGCAAGCGACTGACTCAGTTTCCCCAAAGCGATTTCGCCCTTTGGAATGAATACGACCGCTTTGAGGCCGCCTAGGGCGGCGTAAGCCGCCATCGATGCCGCCGTGTTTCCCGTCGAAGCGCAGACCACCGTTTTCGCGTTGAAGAATATTGCCATGCTCGTTCCAACCGTCATGCCCCGGTCCTTGAAGGAACCGGTCGGGTTTTCGCCCTCGTGCTTGGCCCACACTTTTTCGATTCCACAGTAGTGTGATAATCTTCTGTGGCGGTACTGGCGCGTGTTTCCCTCTGCTCGGCTAACAACGCATTCAGTTGGCAGGGGCGGTAAGAGTTCCTTAAACCGCCAAACCCCGCTTGAGCGGCCTTGTGCTTCGGCAAGGCGCTCGTCAAATAATTGCCTGGACAAGCGCTGCCGGTTCTTTTGCGGGCTCAACGAAACCTCCAATAAGCCCCCACAATCGCACACCCATCGGGTTCTCGTGCTTGCATGGGACTTCCCGCATTCGATGCAAACAAGCCGGATTCCCTTCATTGTCACGCCAGCATCGCCATATAGACTAGCGGTATTACCGTTTAAGTTCGTTTGGGTGGGGTGAGACTTATCGCTTCATTTCAGTATCTTGTAGTCCCCGTCGTTCCCGATAATCCGCGTGTAGTGTTCGGTCTGGTCGACCGCGATTTTGCCGCATTTGCAGGGGCTGAAGGTGCCGCGCAAATCCCCTTCGATGACCTGCTTGCAGTGCGTGCACTTGAGTTTCGTCTTTTTGGGGTTCATGTTGCCACGCTCCGTTACTCGTTTTCCAACGCATGCAGGTATTGTTTCTTGAACCGCCTCACGAGGCGGACGGCCAATGCCCGTGCATTATTGTTGTAATGGCATTTCTCTAGGGCGTTGAAGTATTGCTGTTTTTCCTTGGTTTTGATGTCTATCATGGCGTAGCCGTGCTTATTGAGGACGAAGTTCATGACGATGCGGGCGGTCCGGCCGTTGCCGTCCTGAAACGGGTGGATGCGCACGAGTTTCCAATGAGCCCAGGCCGCCAATTCCAGCGGGCACAACTCTTTTTTCAGCTTCTGGTACTCTTGAAAATAGTTCTTCATGTCGGGAAGGACGTATTGCGGTGGCGTGAGCTCGAACCGGGAACCGCTCACCCTGTTTTGGTGCGTCTTGTATTGGCCGGCGATTTTCGGCTTGGTGTCCTTGAAGTACATTTTGTGGATTTTCAGCGCGAGGTCCTCGTCCAGGTCACCTGGATGTTCCTTCACGAATTGAAGCGTTCTTTGCGCGGCCTTCGCTTCCAGCACGTCGTCCAGAGGCTTGTTCGGGGAGATGTTCTCGCTCAGGAGCAGTTCGACTTCTTTGGGGCTCAAGGTCGAGCCTTCGATGGAGTTGGTGTTGTAAACGAAGGCCATCACGAAGTTCTGGTCGAACTGTTCTCGCACCGAGGGGGTTTGCTTATGGTATCGGCCCCAGAATTCCTTGTTTATCCGGTCGGCTTCCGTGATTTCATCCGGCGTCAGGTAGTGCCGGCCTTGGGATTTTGTTTGTTCTGTTTCGACTTCTTCCTCGAATTGGGCCATGAGTGTCTGGAGTCGGGTTTCGGATGGCTTTTCCGTGCCCACGTATTTCCTGACCTGTTTCCTCCGTCCGGCGGCTAACCGGATGTTTTCCGCCAGGTAGTAGTATACCTTGCCGCCTTTCCGCAGTTTCGTCAGATAGGCCATATCATGGTATTACTCACAAATGTTTAAAAATGGGTGAGTAATACATAGAAATGAGTAATACAAGGGATGACGCCGTTAGGTGTTAACATCATCATCGCCTTCTATTACTTACGGCGATACTATTTTATTGGATGGCCCTCGATTAACGGCCTTTCTGGCCCTGGATAAGGCGGAGGATGACGTCCTCGTAGGTTTCGCCTTACATCAGCCGCCTGTTTTTGACTTGCTCAATGAAAGTTTTGTGGCAGAATTTTACAAAAAACTTTTCCCGCCCTGTTTCAACCGATTTTATCAGTGCTTCAAAATATTTTGAGGTTTCCTTTGAAATATTGAGCAATGGATAATCATTGTCTTGCAACACTTTATTGAATAATAGCCTGCACATGCGCTTGTTCCCGTCCTTAAAAGGGTGAATCAGGTAAATCTTCAAGTGAACCAATGCAGCAAGCTCCAGGGGGTGAATGTTTTGGTTTTGTTCAAGCCATTCAAAAAAACCTTTAAATAATTCCTTGACTTTTTCAGGTGGCGGAGGCCGGTAATTTATTTCTTCGCTTTTGAGGGTCAAAGGATTATACTTTGCAATGATTCTTTGGTCGTCCCTCAACTGCCCCGGCGTTTTGTCCTCAAAATAAGACATCACTATGCCATGCAGCCTCAAGGCATCTCTTTCACCGAACTTTATTTTTGGCAAAAAATTGAAGCCGGTAATCATGGAACTTGAAATTATCACCTTGCTATTTAGAATCGGTTCAGCTCTTTTGTCTCTTATGATTTGAAAAGCGGTTTCAACATCAGAAAATCCAACGTCAACCCCTTCGGTCCGGAGCGTTGTGTAAACAAAATCAATTGCCTGCTTTTTGTAAAACGATTCTTTCCTGTTTTTGCTTAATTTGTTAAATCTTTCAAAAAAGTTGTCTTTAATGCGTTCAACTTCTGCGAGCTCTTTTCCGGTCAAGATAGAAGATTTGTATTTGTCAAGCCTTTTTTTATAAAACCTTTCAAGGGCTTTTTCCTCAAGCTCTTTTTCCTTGATTTTCAACCCTTTTTTTGAAGGCTTTTCTTTGCCCAAATATAAAGACAGTTTTATTACTTTCCTGCCAAACCTGACGGGCTTTTCCAAATAATAATACTCCTTGCCTTTAACCGTTCTTTTTATCAGCCCAGCCATAGAAAGTTATACCTACAATAGGATTATAAATGTAGTTATAACTTTTATCGCTGCAAGTTTGAAATCAATGTAGTGACAACTTGTAAAATCCAAACTATGGGAGAACGGCCTTTCCGCAACGACGTCATCATCGCCGTCTGATGTGTGCATAGAAACCTTTATATTGGAGAAAGTGCCTAGATATGAGAAATATCCTAACGTGATTTCATGAAGCAGTGGGTGGCAGTCGGGCTATTGGTGCTGGTTGTGGTCTTTTCCGGTTGCTTGGATGTGGACAAAGCCCTTAAGATCATCAGCGGCGTGAGCGACACGGACGTCAAGCGGATTTCGAGCGCCGTCATCACCTGCGACGCGCCCTACATAAAGTTCGGCGCCAGCTGCTGCCTGGACAAGAACGCTAACAAGATTTGCGACGTGGACGAAGGCGCTTCTCCCCCTCCTGTCGCCGAGCCTGCACCCGAACCAGAACCCACGCCCGAACCGGAGCCAGTCGTGCAGTTCTGTGTGGAACACTTCACCAAAATAGCCGCCAATGCGATGGCCCTGTGCGGCGGCGGCTCCATGGGCAGCGACCCCATCACGGACGCCTACGGTTGCCGCGGCGACGCGGGTTACCCGCCCGCCAGCGGCTGCGCGCCGGGAACCACCATGAACAACCTCTACCCGTACGTGGATGGCAGCACGCCGAGTTATCGTTGCTATGTTTCCCAGCAAATCGGTGCCAGTGCGGCCCCGGCCGGCTGCCCCATCAGCCAAGCCAACACCACCTGCGCGCCCGGCTTCGTGTTTGACGCTGCGGGTAGCAACCTGACCTGGGGCGGCGGAGGCAGCAGCTGGGGTTGCAACTACACGTGCAAGGAAAGCCCGAACCCCTATGTTTCTAACCCCGACTGGCCGTGCGCGAAGCTTGGCTACAAGCCCATCGGCGGGGGCGGCGGCGACACCTGCTGCGCGAAATGGTGAAAGCTTTTTTGCTTTTTCAAAGGCTTTAGCGCCTTCCCATCTTCTTCAGCAGCTTGACCGCGTCGTCATAGGTTTTCACCTTGACAATATTCTTTAGCCCCAGCCGTTCTTTCGTCACGCGGAGGATGGTGCTGTTTTCTTTCACGGCAAGGACGGGGATGCCCAGCTTTTCGCAGGCCAGCATGGGAATTCCTCCCAAGGCATTGTAAGGGCACACCAAGGCAGCGACATCTTTCGCCAGTAAATCGCTTCTCTTCGCCTTTTTCACGGGCACTGGCTTCGGTGCCTTGTCAAGGCCTTGCAGCTCGTGACCGTGAGCGGGGCCAGCGTGTACGTGACCAAGTGCGGTACCTGTGGAGTAGAGAACTCCACGATGGAGTGTGCGCTGGGCGAAGCTAGGGGGTTCATGTGCCTGCTTTTTGGTGTGGCTGCCGCGCTTTCGGCTCACGCCTTTTTGGTTCGGGGAAAGCCGTTTTCGTCGACGTAGAAGACGTGCTTGGGATTCTGCGTGCGCGCCTGGTCTTGCCCGGACGGGGCGAGCTTCACGGTAATCATGCTCTCCGAATAGCACTTGGGGCAGAAATAGTCATGTTTTCATCTCCTTCACGGAATGGTTTTTCGCCATCCCATCCAAGTAGAAGCTGTCAGCCTTGCGGCGGTTTGGCAACTCGCCTGGCGGGCTTCATCGCCACGCAGTTAAGGCTTGAACTTCTTATTATAGGTAACGGGATTGCAATGCCAACCTTAGCCAGGTTTCTTCATCTCCAATTCATTGATTGTCCCGTCGCGCACCACGAGCACGCGTTGGGCGATTTTGTGGATGAAGTAGCGGTCGTGGGAAACCGCGAAGATGGCGCCGTCGTAGTTGAGGAACGCGTTTTCGATGATTTCGCGGGCGTCGATGTCCAAATGATTTGTTGGCTCGTCGAGCAGCAGCAGATTCGGTTTCTCGATGAGGACTTTCAACAGGTTCAGCCGCGACTTCTCCCCCATGGACAGCTGGGAAATCGGCTTGAACACTTCCGCGTCTTCGACGAACCCCATCATGGACAGGTTTTGCCTTGTCTTGCCCAAGTCCTTGAGCAAGGCGTATATCTCGTCGTAGAGGGTGGCGTGGGTGCTCAGGTCCTTGAGTTCCTGGTCGGCGTAGCCGAGCTTTCCCTCCTGGTCTAGGATGACTTCTCCGGAGAGCGCCGGAACCCGTCCTTCGATGGTCTTGAACAGGGTGGACTTGCCCATTCCGTTCTCCCCGATTAAAATAATGCGTTGGTCTGCTCCCACGTTGAGGTTGATGTGGGAAATCAACGGCTTGTCATAACCCACCGTCAAGTCCTTCAATTCCAGGACCACGGGGCCGTGGATGGGCGAAGCCTCGAAGCGGGTCTTGAACTGTGACTGGTCCAGGTCGGGTTTTTCGACGACTTCGCGCTTTTCCAGCAGCCTTTCCCGGTACTGGCCTTGCTTGACCTTGGCGGGGCTCTTGCCGATGCGCGCAATCTTGTCCCTTTGCATGGCGAGGTACTTGTTCTCAAGGCGGTAAGCCGTCTTCTGGGCTTCGAAGGCGGCTTCCCGGGTCTTCACGTAGTCCGAGTAATTGCCCCGGTACTTGGTCCACTTTCCTTTCTCTATCTTCAAAATCGTGTCGCACACGCGGTCCAGGAAATACCGGTCATGCGTGACCATGAGCACCGTGCCCTTGAAGGCGCGCAAATAGTTTTCCAGGATTTCGAGGCGCTTGAAGTCCAAGTGGTTGGTGGGTTCGTCCAACAACAGGAAATCTGCGCCCGAGGAAAGGATTTGCGCGAGGGCGATGATGGCGCGCTGGCCGGTGGAAAGCGAGCCAATGGACTTCTCGAGCCACGATTCCTGCACTTCCAGCGTGCGCAGCACCGACTTGATTTTGCTGGTGGAGCGCGGTTTTTCCGGTTCGCCCAGCTTGGCCTGCAGTTCCACGTACCGGTCGGTGAGCTTGCTCAATCGGGCGGCGTTGCCCGGCTGGTGGTTGGCCGGGTCGGCCAATTGCAGCTCGATGGCCTTCAGCTCCTCCTCGAAATCCCCCTGGTGGTGGATGGGGGCGCTCTCCCCAAGGGTCTGCTGCACCGTCTTGTCCGGGTCGAGGTCGATGTGCTGGGAAAAGTAAGCGGCTTTGCCGTTGAACTCAATGGAGCCCAGGTAATCCACTTGGCCCAAAATCGCCTGGAGGAACGTGGTCTTCCCCACCCCGTTCCGCCCAATCAGCCCCACCTTGGAACCGTCCACGATGCCCACGCTCTCGTCCAGCAAGAGCTCGTGTTTGCCGATGGAGATGGTGAGGTGCTTGATGGACAGGGCCATATGCAATCCCTTGGGTTAGATGGCAGCCAGGCTTAATAATGCCTTCTTCCGTGCGGGTTCCGCCCGCCTGATCTCCAGGGCCTATGGGGCCGCCGCCCCCCTTGGTGGCCGATTTGGCCCTGATGGGTTTGGTGGCCTTGGTGCCCTGGGTGAGGCCCATGCGATGGGCCGGAGTGCTGCCTATGGTGCGGTTGCCCGCCCTGGTGGGGCCTATGGTGCTGTTGGCGTCCGCCCCAGGTCTTTGGGGGTGGTCTTGCCGCCGCGCCCGTGGCGTTCGCCGCCTGGTCCGAATGGTATTTGTGTTCCAGCACCTGTATTTTGGTGCGCGTGAGGCGCTCGATGTCGCGGAGGAAGTCGCGTTCGTCCCCCGCGCAAAAGGAATAGGCGGTTCCCTCCGCTCCCGCTCGGGCCGTGCGGCCGATGCGGTGCACGTAGCTTTCCGGTTCGTTGGGCAGGTCATAGTTTATGACGTGGGAGATGCCTTCGACGTCGATGCCGCGCGCGGCGATGTCGGTTGCCACCAGAACCTTGGAGCGGCCTGACTTGAAATTCTGCAGGGCCCGGGTGCGCTGGGTTTGGGACTTGTTGCCATGGATGGCTTCCGCGTGGATTCCGTTTTTTTCAAGCCAGTCCGCGACCTTGTTGGCGCGGTGCTTCATCTTGACGAACACCAGCACACACGTCAGGTGCTGCTGTTTCAGCAGGTCGACGAGCAGCGCGTCCTTGTTCCGTTGTTCCACGAAGAACACGCGCTGTTCAACGAGTTCAACGGTGGTTGCCTGGGGCGCCGCTTCCACCTGCACCGGGTTCGTGAGCAGCCGTTCGGCCAGTTCGCTGACCGCAGGTGGCATGGTGGCGGAGAAGAAAAGGGATTGGCGCTTGTGTGGCAGCGTGGCCACGATTTTGCGGACGTCGTGGATGAAGCCCATGTCCAGCATGCGGTCGGCCTCGTCCAGGACGAAGAAATCCACGGCGCGCAATTTTACGTAGCC